>NZ_JBYNWF010000001.1:4807500-6772500 GCF_057786075.1 Mesorhizobium sp. P171375 | reverse complement strand
CCAATCTTATCGGATTGAACGGGCAGCGGAGCGGTTCCAGGAAATAGCTCCTCCTTATAAACCGTACCCGAAACCGACACTGGTGGTCAGGTAGAGTATACCAAGGCGCTTGAGAGAACTATGCTGAAGGAACTCGGCAAATTGCACGCGTAACTTCGGAAGAAGCGTGACCCTTTTCTACGCAAGTAGAGGAGGGTGGCACAGACCAGGGGGTAGCGACTGTTTATCAAAAACACAGGGCTCTGCGAAGTCGCAAGACGACGTATAGGGTCTGACGCCTGCCCGGTGCTGGAAGGTTAAGAGGAGGGGTGCAAGCTCTGAATCGAAGCCCCAGTAAACGGCGGCCGTAACTATAACGGTCCTAAGGTAGCGAAATTCCTTGTCGGGTAAGTTCCGACCTGCACGAATGGCGTAACGACTTCCCCGCTGTCTCCAGCATAGACTCAGTGAAATTGAATTCCCCGTGAAGATGCGGGGTTCCTGCGGTTAGACGGAAAGACCCCGTGCACCTTTACTATAGCTTTACATTGGCATTCGTAGTGGCATGTGTAGGATAGGTGGTAGGCTTTGAAACCTGGGCGCCAGCTCAGGTGGAGCCACCCTTGAAATACCACCCTTATTACTATGGATGTCTAACCGCGGCCCGTTATCCGGGTCCGGGACAATGTATGGTGGGTAGTTTGACTGGGGCGGTCGCCTCCTAAAGAGTAACGGAGGCGCGCGATGGTGGGCTCAGAACGGTCGGAAATCGTTCGCTGAGTGCAATGGCATAAGCCTGCCTGACTGCGAGACTGACAAGTCGAGCAGAGACGAAAGTCGGTCATAGTGATCCGGTGGTCCCGCGTGGAAGGGCCATCGCTCAACGGATAAAAGGTACGCCGGGGATAACAGGCTGATGACCCCCAAGAGTCCATATCGACGGGGTTGTTTGGCACCTCGATGTCGACTCATCGCATCCTGGGGCTGGAGCAGGTCCCAAGGGTATGGCTGTTCGCCATTTAAAGCGGTACGTGAGTTGGGTTCAGAACGTCGTGAGACAGTTCGGTCCCTATCTGCCGTGGGTGTAGGAATATTGAAAGGATCTGTCCCTAGTACGAGAGGACCGGGATGGACGGATCTCTGGTGGACCTGTTGTGGCGCCAGCCGCATAGCAGGGTAGCTATATCCGGACGGGATAACCGCTGAAGGCATCTAAGCGGGAAACCCACCTTAAAACGAGTATTCCCTGAGAACCGTGGAAGACGACCACGTTGATAGGCCGGGTGTGGAAGAGCGGCAACGCTTGAAGCTTACCGGTACTAATAGTTCGATCGGCTTGATCGTTCTCATTCCTTATGCTCATCGTGAAACACGATGATCTGACCAGCGCTCACGCGTCGTATCGGCCTTCGGCCGGACGCTCCGCGAGGGCGCCGGAAAACCGGCGACGCGCAGTCGCGCTTGCGGGCTTACGCCCGAAAGCAAACTGCAGAAGGCGTCGCCTTGGCACAAAACAGCTTCTCGAATAACGTGCGTTTTGCCGACCTGGTGGTTATGGCGGAGCGGCTGCACCCGATCCCATTCCGAACTCGGCCGTGAAACGCTCCAGCGCTGATGGTACTTCGTCTCAAGACGCGGGAGAGTAGGTCGCTGCCAGGTCTGCCAAACGCACGTTGAACTCTCGATCCAAATTGGATGGAGTGGAATCTTCTCATTACGATTATGTTGATGCATGTCGTTATCCCAAAACCGCTCAACACTTTTGGGCGACATGCATCGAGGCCCGCCAACGGGACTACGGGCCGCGAAAGCGGCCCTTTCATTTGGCGGCTCTTCTAATCCAGTAAGCTTCGGCTTACCTCTAAGGTTGACGCGGGGTGGAGCAGCCCGGTAGCTCGTCAGGCTCATAACCTGAAGGTCACAGGTTCAAATCCTGTCCCCGCAACCAAATACAAAAAGCCCGCCTCGTGCGGGCTTTTTGTATTTTGCTGTGGTGGCCGGACTGGGCTCAAACACTCCGCCCGCTCGAGCCTTTCGGCAACATTCCGCCCGCCGAGGCCGACGATATTACGCCATGCTCGACGAGGCGCGCATGGGAGCCTAACCTAACCCTCGGAGCCGCCCGCGAGCCCCGAAGCGGTTCAGTGCACGGCGATGCTCACATGCGGATGTTGCGGTTGTATAAGTGAGATTGCGAGGGAAGCGCCCGCTTCGGCGACAATGTCGTAGACCCGCAAATAGACCCTGGCATTTTGATCCGTGAAGCAGCCAGTTCCCGTCAGTCATAGCAGGAGACCTATTCAATGCCGCTCGAGTGCATAAATCCCCACGATCTGCCGGTTCCAGAAATGTACAGCCAGGTCGTCGTCGCAACAGGAAGCAAGCTGGTGTTCGTCTCAGGCCAGCAGCCGGAAGACATACACGGCAAACTCGTTGGCCATGGTGATTTCGCAGCCCAGGCGCGCCTGGCATTCGGGAATCTTGGCCGTGCGCTTGCTGCCGTCGGCGCTCGGCCTGAGGAAGTCTGCAAGATCACAATTTACATCGTCGACTACAAACGTGACGAACACGTGCCGATCATCGAACAGGCCCAGATCGAGCTGTTCGGGGATCACAAGCCAGCAAACGTCGTGGTCGGGATAGCTGTGATGTCTCCCGGCTACCTGATAGAGATCGATGCGATCGCGGTCGTCGGCTAAGCAAGGACGAGCCAAGCCGCCAACCGATCCCGGAACCCTGATTGCTCGACCGAAGATCGGGTCGGTCTACTCTCTCGATGAAATTTGGCGCGATCAGCGAGATCTGCCGGCCCCAGCCAGCTTATATCGGGGTCAAGTACTCAGGTCGTCGGGCCAAGCGACTGCAGACTTCGGCGATAGCGACCGGGAGACTGGCCGGTCAGCCAGGTGAAAGCCTGCGAGAACGAAGGCGCCGATTCATAGCCGATCGCTCGTCCGATCTCGTCAAGAGTGCGATTGGTTTCCCTGAGCGCCTTGGCTGCGAGATTCATCCGCCATCGCGCGACAAGGCCAGCGATGGCTCTCCAACCAGTCGCGCAAACCGCCGCGCGAACGTGGCCCGTGATTGGCTGGCAAGGCAGGCAATTCAAGGCGAGCGAGCGGCATGGCATGGCTGACGCAAAGCTCTGCCGGATCATCTCATACGTGCTTGCGGCCGCCTGTCTCGCGGAACCAGCTGTCGGGGTAGGGGTACCACCAGTCCTGGATCGCCGGCTTGTGGTCGATGATGACCATCTTGGAGCGGCGGAAAGCGTCGAGCCCCTGGCGACCGAGCTCGCGGCCAAGGCCAGAGGCCTTCCAACCGCCGAAGGGCAAGGCGTCATTGTCGATCAGCGGATTGTTGACCCAGACCATGCCGGCTTCGAGCCGCTCGGCCGCCTCATGTGCCTCGGCAAGATCGGTGGTGAAGACCGAGGCGCCGAGGCCGAACGGGCTGTCATTGGCAAGCCGGATCGCCTCGTCGAAATCCTTGACGCGGCAGATCGCGGCGACCGGCCCGAAACACTCTTCGCGTACGATCGCCATATCGGGGGTGACGCCGGTCAGGATCGTTGGTTCGTAGAACCAGCCGGTGTGGTGCCCCGGCGGGATACGGCCGCCAGTGACGGCCCTGGCGCCGCGCGCAATAGCGTCGTCGACCAGCCGCATCACTTTTGCCCTCGCGGCCTCGCTGACCAGTGGACCGATCTCGGTTTTGTCCATGCCATTGCCGATGCGCAGGGCCTCCGTCTTCTCGGCGAACAGTTCGACAAAGCGGTCATGCACCGAATCGACGACGAAGAAGCGCTCGGCCGACGTGCAGACCTGGCCGGTGAGGTGGAAAGCGGCGGTGACGCTGCCGGCAGCTGCTACCTGCAGCGGAGCGTGCTGGCTGATGATCAGCGGATCGCTGCCGCCGGCTTCGATGACGCAAGGCTTCATGCGCTCGGCACAGGCGACCGCCACGGCCTTGCCGGCGGCGACCGAGCCGGTGAAGGCAACGGCGTGAGTGCGGTCGGAGGCGATCAGCACCTGGGCGGTGGCGGCTGCGCCGGGCAGGCAGGAGACAAGCCCCTCCGGCAGCGAGCGGAATACGCTCATATAGTCGAGCGTCGACAGCGTCGTCGCCTCGGCCGGCTTGATGATGCAGGCATTGCCGGCGGCGAGCGAAGCCGCCACTGTCCAGCACATCAGCAGGATCGGGAAATTGTAGGGCATGATGTGGACCGAGACGCCGTACGGCTCGTAGCGCGCATATTGGAACGAGCCGGCCTGCGTCGTGCCGGCCACCTTGCCGGCATCATCACGCGCCATCTCGGCATAGTAGCGGAAGATCGGCGCACAATTGGCGATCTCGCCGATCGCCTCCGGATAAGGCTTGCCCATTTCGCGCACCATCAGTTCGGCGCATCGGGTGAAGTCGGCCGCCTCGATGGCATTGGCGACCGCATGCAGGTGTGTTGCCCGGCTCTTGGCATCGAGTTTTTTCCAGGCGGCCTGCGCTGTGGTCGCCGCAGTCAACGCGGCGTCGATCTCGCCATCCGTCGCGGCGGAGATGGTGCCGACGGTTTCGAGCGTCGCCGGATCGATCACCTGTTTTTTCGCGCCGGTCATCGGTCGGTAGTCCGGATTGACGAAGAACGCCGGCCGGTCAGCGGAGAAATCCATGGACATCCTCTCAGATCCGCTCAGCGAATCATGTAGACCTTCTTGATCGTCTCGTGGACGGTGCAGATGCCCTTCCAGTCCTGTGGAAAGAACGCCGCCGTGTCCGGCTCGATCTCGATGACCTCGCCGGATTCATGGAGATAGGTGCAGCGTCCCTCGAGGAAGTGGCAGAACTCGTCGCGGGTGACGTGGCAATGCCATTTGCCTGGGGTGCAGACCCACAGGCCGCATTCAGAACGGCCTTCCGGCCCTTTGTAGAGCAGCTTGCCCGAGGTGTGGGACTTACCCTCGATCATCGTCGGGATGACGCCCCAGTCGACGAGGTCGGTGATGGCAAGCGGGGATTGCATGATGGGCGTGGTCACAGCGATTTCCTTGTAGGTCAGCGGCACATGAAGGCCTTGGTCAGGGTATCAGTGATTATGGAAGTGCCGGTCCAGCCGGCGGGAAAGAACACCAGCGTGCCGGCCTCGACCGGGATTTCTTCGCCGTTCTCGTGGACATAAGTCCCGTGGCCCGACAGGAAATGGCAGAACTCGTCGGCGACAAAGGTGACTTTTCGCGAGCCCGGCGTGCACGACCACAGGCCGCATTCGCTCGAACCGTCAGGGTTCTGCGACAGGATCCTGCCCGAAGCGCGCGGCGAGCCGGCCAGCGTGTTGCTGCCCGCGCCCCAATCCTCCAGTTCCACGGTCGAGACTTTTGGCCAGTGCGGTGTCGGCATGTCGTGAAGCTCCGTTGCTGTTCAGGCCAGCATGTAGACGTTGCGCATGGTCTCATGCACGGTGCATTCGCCCGTCCAGCCGGCGGGGAACATGACCACGGTCCCGGCCGCGACTTCTATCACCTCGCCGACATCCGACCGGTAGGTCGCGCGGCCGGCAACGAAATGGCACAATTCGTCGCGCGGGATCGAGAGGCGCCAGCGGCCGGGCGTGCACACCCAGATGCCGGATTCCGGCTGGTTGTTCGGCCCTTTGTGCACAAGCCTGCCAGTCGAGTGCGACGCGCCGTCCAGCGCATCCGGTTGCGCGCCCCAGTCGACGAGATCGGTGCGGGTCGTGGCCTGGTAGAGGTGCGGGGCGGAGGAAGTCACAGCAGCGCCTCCAGCAAGCCGGCAGCCTTCTCCGGGCCGTTCTGCGCCTGCATCTGCGCCGAGGTCTTCGCCAGCTTGGCCTTCATCTTCGGGTCGGTCAGGCAGGTTTCGATCCTGCTGATCAGCTGGGCATCGCTCCAGTCGTAGCGCGGCATGCCGAAGCCGTGGCCGGTTTCCTGGACGCGGGTGGAGTTGTCGTGGCCGTCCCAGACATAGGGCATGATGATGGCCGGCTTGCCGAAATAGAGGCACTCGGTGAACGAGTTGTTGCCGCCATGGTGGATCACCGCATCGACCTGCGGGATGACCGACGGCTGCGGGAACCAGCTCTCGACGATAACGTTGCCCGGTACGTCGGTGTACTGGTCCTTGTAGCCGCCGACATTGACCAGCGCGCGGTAGCGGGTCTTGCCCAATGTCGCGATGATGCGCTTCAGTAAATCGACATCGCCGGCGCCAAGGCTGCCGAAAGAGACATAGAGCAGCGGCCCGTCATTGTTCTCGGCAAAGGTCGGCACGGTGTAGGGCTTTTCCTGCCGCACGCAGCCTTCGAGATACTGGAACCGTGCCGGGTCGAGCGGATGGCGGCGCTTGAATTTCGCCGCTTCGGGGTAGAGCAGCAGATTGAGATAGGGCGAGGCCTCGAAGAACTGGCCGATCGGGTAGGGCGTCTCCTTATTGGCGGTGAGGAAGGCGTTGAAGTCGTCATGGATCGGCTTGATCACGGCGTTGAAATGGTCGCGGTAGCGCTGGTGGCCGACATGGTCGTTCTCGCCGCAGCCCGACAGATGCGGCGGGATGTCCTCATCCTCGATCTCGTTTTCCGAGCAGGAGATGACGCGCACCCAGGGCTTGCCGAACTGCTTGATCGCCGGGAACAGGATGACGTTGTCGACGCAGATCACGTCCGGCTCGATGGCGGCCAGAACGCGCGGCAGATCCTTCTGCGCCCACTTGGCGCTGTCGACGATCGCGGTCCAGCAATCCTTCACATAATTGTCGACCTGATCGTAGGGCGATTTGCGGAAGTTCGGGATGTGGCCGTTGATGAAATCCTCCCAGAATTTGGCCATCTGCTCGGGTGGCATCGGTTCCGACAGGTTCACCGGATACGCCTCGAAGCCGTAGCCCTTGTAGACATCGACGAAGCCGGGGTCGGACAGGAACACAGCCTTGTGGCCGCGCGCCTCAACGGCCTGCGCGATGCCGACGGAATTGAGCGCCGGGCCGTAGGCGGCTTCCGGAAAAAACGCGATCGTCTTCTGCGCCATCAAAGCTTCTCCTATTCTGCGAAAATTTTGACATCGGCGGCGTCCCAGCCGAGTTCGACCTGGTCGCCCGACGAGACCGGCCGACGGTCGGCGGCATCGGCGGTGACGCGCACCAGGAAGGGTTTCGGCGACAAGGGCGTGCTGACATGGAGCTGCAAATCGAGCCCGTGATAGGCCAGCGCCTCGACCGTGCCGTTGGTGCGGATGGCGGTCTCGGTTGACGGGAACAGCCGGATGCGTTCGGGCCGCACCGAAGCGACGGCGGAAGCGCCAGGCGCAAGCGTGGCGGGTACCTTGCCGGCGATGCGCACGCCGTTCGCCGCTATCACGCCATCGGCTGATACCTTGCCCGGCACGAAATTCATCACGCCGATGAAGTCGGCAACGAAGCGATCGGCGGGATGCTCGTAGATGGCGTGCGGTGTATCGCATTGCAGCAGCTTGCCGTCCTTCAACACCGCCATGCGGTCGGCCATAACCAGCGATTCCTCCTGGTCGTGGGTAACGATGACGAAGGTGATGCCGACCTCGTGCTGCAGGCGCTTCAGTTCCAGTTGCATGGCGCCGCGCAGTTTCTTGTCGAGCGCGCCGAGCGGTTCGTCGAGCAGCAGGAGCCGCGGCCGTTTCACCAAAGCGCGGGCGAGCGCGACGCGCTGCTTCTGGCCACCCGACAATTGCTCGGGTTTGCGGTCGGCGAAGGGGACGAGCTCTGTGGTGGCCAGGATGGCATCGACGCGGGAGCGGATTTCAGCCTTCGGCAAACGCTCCATCTCGAGGCCATAGGAGACGTTGGCGCGGACGCTCATGTGCGGGAACAGCGCGTAGGACTGGAACATCAGATTGACCGGCCGCTTGTTGGGCGGGGTGCGGGCGATGTCCTTGCCGTCGAGCAGGATGCGGCCGTCGCTGGGCGTCTCGAAGCCCGCGAGCATGCGCAGCAAAGTCGTCTTGCCGCAGCCGGAGGGGCCGAGCAGCGCGAAGAATTCGTTCTCCCTGATATCGAGCGAGATACCGTCGACGGCGGTGACGCGACCGAAATTCTTCGACACATGGTCGATGGCCAGCAGCGTGCGCGGTTCGCTCATTGGCCGATGATCCCCCGGTTGAGCCGCTGCGACAGGGTCAGCGCGGTGATCGAAACAGCCATGACGATGGTCGCCAGCGCGTTGATTTCCGGGGTGATGCCGAAGCGGATCATGGCGTAGATCTGCATCGGCAGCGTGGTCGAGGCGCGGCCGGCGCCGGCGGTGAAGAAGGCGATGATGAACTCGTCGACCGACAGTGTGAAGGCAAGCAGCGCGCCGGCGATGACCGCCGGCAGGATCACCGGCAAGGTCACGCGCCGGAAGGTGGTGATCGCGGAAGCGCCGAGATCGGCGGAGGCCTCGACAATCGACCAATCGAAGCTCTTCAGCCGGGCACGCACGACCGAGCAGACGAAGGCGAGGTTGAAGACGACATGGGCGAGGATGATGGTGTGCAGGCCCATGGTCAGGTTCAGCATGGAAAAGAACGACAGCAGCGCGATCGCCAGTACGATGTCGGGAATGATCATCGGCGCGAAGATCAGGGCTTCGAGCCCCTTGCCGTAGTGCCGGCGCATCTCGACGCCGATGGCCAGCAGCGTGCCGAGCAGCGTAGCGATTGCGGTGGAGACCAGCGCCACGATCAGCGTGTTGAGCGCGGCGGAGAGGATCGCGTTGTTGGAAGCGAGCGAAATGTACCATTTCAGTGAAAAGCCGGACCACGCCGTCGGCAGCCCGCCTTCGTTGAAGGACAGCGCCACCAGCACAGCGATCGGGATGTAGAGGAAGGCGAAGACGAGAACGAGGATCGTCCGCATGCCGAGAGTGCGGGTGAAGGATTGGTTCATCGCGAGCCTCCGATAGTTTGGAGCCGCGTGAACGAACTGCGTCCTTCTCCCCGTTCACGGGGAGAAGGTGCCGGCAGGCAGATGAGGGGCAGCGCCCAACCTTGCAGGCGCTGGCGTCGCCCCTCATCCGCCCCTTCGGGGCACCTTCTCCCCGTGAACGGGGAGAAGGCAAGGATCGCGCCGCGCTCAGCCATCGGCTTTTACCTCAGCCGCCCGTCCCGCGGCGCGGTCGGCGGCCAGCGCCTGCAGCATCAGAACCAGCAGCATGATGGCGATCAGCGCCATCGCCAAGGCTGCGCCAAACGGCCAGTCATTGGCGGTCAGGAACTGGTCGTAGACGAGATTGCCGATCATCTGGAAACGGCCGCCGCCGAGCAGCGCCGGAGTAACGAAATTGCCGATCGACAGCACGAAGACGAAGACAGCACCTGCGGCGATGCCGGGCACCGTCAGCGGCAGGATGACACGGCGGAACGTCGTGGCGGCGGACGCGCCGAGATCGCGCGAAGCCTCGGCAAGCTCCGGGTTGAGGCGCGACAGCGGCGCATAGCAGGCGAGGATGACGAAGGGCAGATAGTTGTAGACGAGACCGGCGATGACGGCGCCTTCTGTATAAAGCATCGACGGCGGCTCGCCGGTGTAGCCGAACCAGCGCAAGAGCTGGGTGATCAGGCCTTCGCGGTTGAGCAGCACGATCCAGGCATAGGTGCGGATCAGGTAGTTGGACCAGAACGGCAGCACGGCGAAGAACAGGAAAATTGGCTGCCACCGGCGCGGGGCGGCCGCGATGGCATAGGCGGCGGCATAACCGATTACCACGGCGATCAGCGTCGCGGTGCCGGCGATGCGCGCCGATTTGAGGAAGATGCCAGCATAGAGCGGGTCGAAGACCAGCCCGAAATTCTCCAGCGTGAAGGTGTAGTCGATGCCGCCATAGATGCCGCGCCGGAAGAAGGCGAGCGCCAGCACCAATGCGCACGGAACCACCATCAGCGCGGTCAGCCAGACCAGCGCCGGAGCCATCAGCAAGGAGGAGCGAAGTCGGGTTTGGGACAATTCTCGGATACCGCTCAGGGCCGGCGGCAGAAGCACCGCCGGCCGTGATGTCTGCGCCGCTTACTGTGCGGCCTTGATCTCGCTGACGATCTTGGAGTAGTCGCGCTGGGCTTCGCCGACGTCACGCAGTTGTTCGAACTTGACGAGGTCGGCCACCGGCATCGCCATGTTGGGGAACTTTGCCAGGAAGTCGGCCGGCAGGCTTTCCATCGCCGGCTTGTTCGGCACCTTGTAGTCGATGTTCTGTGCCGCCCAGGCGTGGTTCTTGGCGTCGAGCATGAAGTTGATGAACTTGAAGGCGTCGTCCTTGTGCTCGGACGCCTTCATCACCACCATCGTGTCGACCCACAGGTCCGAACCTTCCTTCGGGATGACGTATTTGATCTCTGGCTTGTCGGCGATGCCGTAATTGCACCAGCCGTCCCAGGCCTGCACCATCAGCGCCTCGCCGGAGACCAGCTTGGAATAGAAGGTGGTGTCGTCATAAGCGAGCAGGGTCTTCTTTGCCGAGATCAAGAGGTCCTTGACCTCGGCCATCTTGGCCGGGTCGGTCTCGTTAACGGAATAGCCCTTGTCGAGTTGCCCGGCGGCCAGCAACCAGCGGTCGGTCGCCAGCATGGTGGTCTTGCCCTTCAGCTCATCGGAAGGCGCGAGCAAGTCGCTCCAGCTGGTCGGCGCCGTCTTGACAAGGTCCGAGCGGTAGCAGAGGCCCGTCGTGCCCCAGGTGTAGGGGACGGAGAAAGCGTTGCCGACATCGTGCGGCAGCTTGGTCGCCTCGGGATAGAGGTTGGCGAGGTTGGGGATCTTGGCGTGGTCGACCGGTTCGGTCAGGCCGAGCTTGTTCAGCACTTCGGCGAAGGGCGACGAGACGAAAACCACGTCATAGCCCTTGCCGCCGGCGGCAATCAGCTTGCCCATAATCTCTTCATTGGTGGCGTGCATCACCACTTCGCCGGACACGCCGGTGGCGGTCTTGAAAGCGGCAATGGCGTCGGGCGCCATGTAGCCATCCCAGTTGGAGATGACGAGGTCGGCGGCGGCAGCCGGCGCCGACAGCGCCAGAGCAAGGCCGAGAGCGATTGAAGATATTTTGAGCACACGGCGCCGCAGGCTGGTAGCGGTCATGGCAGACTCCCATTCGGTTTGATCGTCGAAATCATTTGCCGGACCAAAGCCCGCGACCCACGCCGCTGCATCGATCCTGTTCCCTCGGTCTTTCTCGCCGATTATGCTGACAGTACTATTGCAGAAAAAAGTACGTCAATCCATAATTTGTCAACCGACCGAGGAATCTGACCGATTGCGCTCCCACCGGCGATTGGCCAAACCAATGCGGTCACATTCGTATTCGAGAATTGTCATGCAAGCCCTAGCCCGACGACCCCGCACCAACCATCTCGATCTGGCGCAGCGCATCCTCGACGTGGCGCGCCAGCGCGGCTTCGAGCCCGGAGCCCGCCTGCCCGAGCAGCAGATTGCCTCACTCTGTAATGTCTCGCGTACACCAGTGCGGGCGGCACTCAGCCTGCTTGCCGGTCAGGGTGTCGTGCGCTGGGAGGCCGATTCCGGTTATCATCTGGTGGTCGACCTCGCTGCGCAGCCGGCCATCGCCGCCGAGCTTCCCAGTGCTGAGGAAGACGAGCTTGCCGAAGCGATCCTGCGCGATCGCTCGGCGCGCCGGCTGGACCAGACGGTGACCGTCGCAGGGCTGATGCGGCGGTACGATGCCGATCGCAAGACGGTACTAAAAGCGCTGAATAAACTGACGGAGGAGAATCTGCTTGACCGTGCGCCCGGCCAATCCTGGCTGTTCCGCCGCGCGCCGGACGATCCGGAGGCGCAAGGCGAAAGCTATGAGTTCCGGCTGCTGCTGGAGCCGGCGGCGATCCTGACGCCGGGCTTCCGGCTGGACGGGGCGCGTGCGGCAGCGTTGCGCCAGGGCATGGAAGCGCTTTCGGCATTGCCGGACGCGACCTTGGACACGCGCGAGTTCCAGCGCTTGGACATGGATTTCCACGGCATGATCGCCGAGGGCTGCGCCAACCGCTTTGTGTCGGATGCGCTGGCCGATCATCTCCGCCTGCGCCGGCTGCCCGGCATCTATGCCGGCGTCAACGTGTTCCGGCTGCGGCAATCGCTGCGCGAACACTTAGGCATACTCGACTATCTTGAAAGCCGGCAGTATGAGGTGGCTGCCGATCTGCTTCGCATCCACCTGCGGCTCTCCCGCAACCAGCGACCGCAAGCGGCCAGCCGCGGGGCTCCCGCACTGTTCGGCATGATCAGCCGGCCGGACTGAAGAGGAATAATTGACGCGTAAAGCCAGCCCGACCATCGCGCTGTTTCCCGAAGCCAGTTTCGGCGCCGCGTTGAATTGCGTCGGCATCGCACAGGCATTGCGCGCACGGGGGGCCCGGCCCGTCTTCATCTGCCATGCCGGTTTCTCCGGTGTCTTTGCCGACTACGGGTTCCAGGAGTACCAGCTGCCGACCGACGAGCCGCTAAGCGACAGTGACCGCCAGAGCTACTGGCAGGCGTTCGTGCGCCGGCATCTGCCGCATTTCCGGCTGAGCCCGATAGATCAGCTCGAAACCTATGTCGCGCCGACCTGGCAAGCGATCGTCGACACAGCGGTCAATGCCGAGGCGCCGCTGCGCCAATTGCTGGCGCGTCTGAAGCCGGATGCCGTGGTGCTCGACAATGTCATCATGTTCCCGGCGATTGCTGCCGCCGGTTGCCCGTGGGTGCGTGTCGTCTCCTGCGCCGAGACGGAGCTGCCGGATGCCGAGGTGCCACCTTACCTCTCCGGGATGGCTGCCGACGACCCGCAGCGCGAGGCGTTCGAGGCGCGCTATCTGTCGGCCTCGGCGCCGGCACATGACCGCTTCAACCGTTTTCGCGCGGATTCCGGCCTGGCGCCGCTGCCCAAGGGCCTGTTCCTCGAGACGTCACCCGACCTCAACCTGCTGCTGACGCCGGCGATCGTACGGCGCGAGCGTGCCGAGCCGCTCGACCCCGAACGCTTCATTTATCTCGAAGGCTGCGTGCGCTCGGAAGGGCCGTTCGAGGTGCCGGTGTTTCCGCGCAATGGCGGGCCGCTGGTCTATGTCAGCTTCGGCAGCCTTGGCGCCATGGATGTTGGTCTGATCGAGCGCATGCTGGCCGTCTTCGACAGGATGCCGGCGCGCTTCATCGTCAATGCCGGCGGC
Organism: Mesorhizobium sp. P171375; assembly: GCF_057786075.1. Lineage (NCBI taxonomy): Bacteria > Pseudomonadati > Pseudomonadota > Alphaproteobacteria > Hyphomicrobiales > Phyllobacteriaceae > Mesorhizobium > Mesorhizobium sp. P171375. The sequence goes on along the minus strand of NZ_JBYNWF010000001.1, from coordinate 6,759,349 downwards.
CTGCGCGACGCCTATCGCGCGGTGCCGGACAATGTCTATCTCGACGCCTGGTTTCCGCAGCCTTCTGTGGTGGCGAAGTCTGACCTGTTCATCCATCACGGCGGCAACAACAGCTTTTGCGAGGCGCTGCGCTTCGGCGTGCCGTCGCTGATCATGCCCTATTGCTGGGACGGACATGACAATGCGCAACGCGCGGGAGAGACGGGCGTCGGCGACCATATCGGCCGCGACGCCTGGACCGAAGGGGGATTGGAGAGAGCCATTCTCGGCCTGCTGGCCGATGATGTGATGCGCGCCCGCCTCAGGGAGAATGCAGCCCGGATGGCGCTGACCCCTGGAACGGATGTGGCCGCGCAAGCCATACTCTCTCTCATAGGTACGTGAACCAAAATGCAGGACAAAAATACCAACACCACTCTCTTCACCGGCAACGATCCCAAGAGCTGGCTCGCCCAGCACGGCATCACCGAAGTCGAATGCCTGGTGCCCGACATGAACGGCGTGCTGCGCGGCAAGGCGCTGCCGACGGCGAAGTTTCTCAAGGCGCTGGAAGACCGCGCGCTTTATCTGCCGAGCAGCGCTTTCCTGGTCAGCATTGATGGCCGCTATTCCGGCTCGATCGATGAAGGCTTTGCCTATCAGGATCCGGACATGCGCATGGTGCCTGACGTCTCGACGCTGTGCCTGGCGCCAGGCGGCGGTGCCGGCAAAGCCTATGTCTTCGCCGACGCCTTCCACATGGACGGCAGACCATGGATGGCCTCGCCGCGTCATGTGCTCCGCGCCGTGCTCGATCTCTATCGCCAGCGCGGCTGGCGGGCGGTGGTGGCGCCGGAGGTGGAATTCTATCTGACCGCACCCAATCCGAATCCAGACCAGCCGCTGACCGCGCCGGTTGGCGCCAATGGCCGCGCCGAAGGTTCTCAGCATCCCTATGACATGGTGGCGCTGGAAGAATTCGAGCAGGTGATCCGCCGCGTCTATGACTATGCCGCAGCCGCCGGTCTGCCGCTCGACACGCTGATCCATGAATCGGGCACGGCGCAGCTGGAGATCAACCTGCTGCATGGCGACGCGGTGCCGCTGGCCGACCAGGTCCTGCTGTTCAAGCGGCTGACGCGGCAGGCGGCGCAACAGAGCGGCATGCATGCCACCTTCATGGCCAAGCCGATTGCCGCACAGGCGGGTAGCTCGATGCACCTGCACATGTCCGTAGTCGATGAGAAGACGGGCGCTGCGCTGTTTGCCGGCGCTGACGATGCCGACACAGAGATGTTCGGACATTTCATCGGCGGCCTGCAGAAATACGTCCCCGAAATCACGCCGCTGTTTGCGCCCAACGTGAATTCGTTCCGCCGCATCAGGCCCAACCACAGCGCGCCGGCCAACATCGAATGGTCGCATGACAACCGTTCCTGCGGTCTGCGCGTGCCGGCCGGTGGCCGCGCTGCGCGACGGGTGGAAAACCGGTTGCCCGGTGCGGATTGCAATCCTTATCTGGCGATCGCCGGTTCGCTGCTCGCCGGCTATCTCGGCGTCGAGCAGAAGCTGGCGCGCTCGACCGAGGCGACGGGCAATGCCTACAAGATCAAAAGCACGCTGCCGAAGACCATGGAGGAGGCGCTCGACCGCTTCACCGCATGTGAGCCGGTACGGGCGCTGCTCGGCGAGGATTTCTTCCAGACCTATCTGCGCGTCAAGAGCGTCGAACTCGACCTGTTCCAGAGCGTGGTGACGAGCTGGGAACGCGATCACCTGCTGTTGAAGGTGTGATCATGGCTGCCAGCTCAACAGGTTTCAATTCCGGTCTCGATATCGGCAAATCCTACTATGTCGCCACCGCCAATCCGGCGCCGGACCATCCGGCGCTGGTGGGAGATGTCGACGCCGACCTGGTCGTGGTCGGCGGCGGCTGCACCGGCCTGTCGGCCGCCCTTCATGCCACCGAGCGCGGCCTGAAAGTGGTGCTGCTCGAAGGCGGCAAGATCGGCTGGGGCGCATCTGGCCGTAATGGTGGCCAGATGATCCCCGGCCTGCGCAAGGGCGCCAAGGGACTGGTCAAGCTCTACGGCCCCGAGCGGGCGAAGGTGCTGTTCGACCTCGCCTTCGAGGCGCGTGGCCTGGTGCTCGACATCATCGAGCGCCACGCCATCGATTGCGATCTGAGGCTGACCGGCCATCTGGTCGGCGCGGTCAACGGCTCAGATCTTAGAGATCTCGAAGAAGAGGCAAAGTGCCTCGAAAGCGTGATGAAGTTTCGCGACGTCGAGATCCTGTCGGCGGCGGAGGCGCGGGCCAAGGTCGATACGCCTTACCACGGTGCGATGTATGAGCCGCTCGGCGGCCACATGCATCCGCTGAACTACACGCTCGGGCTTGCCCGTGCAGCCGTGGCCGCCGGTGTCGTCATCCATGAGAACTCGGTGGCGGTGAAGCTGGAGCGCGAGCCTTCGATCCGGGTCTCGACGGCAAAGGGATCAGTGCGGGCCAAGCATGTGGTGCTGGCCGGCGATGCGCTGCTGCACGGGTTGGAGCCGCGCGTCAACAGCCGCATCATGCCGGTCGGCAACTACATCGTCGCCACCGAGCCGCTGGAGGGCAAGTGCAACGTCATCCCGGCCAATGTCGCGGTGTCGGACACACGCTTCGTTGTCAACTACTACCGCATGTCGGCGGACGGTCGGCTGCTGTTCGGCGGCGGCGAGCGCTACACGCCATCGCCGCCGGCCGACATTGCCGGCTTCGTGCGGCCGCATATGGAAGCCACGTTCCCGCAGCTGAAGGGCTGTCGCATCGACCATGCCTGGGGCGGGCTGGTGTCGGTGACGACATCCAGGCTGCCGCATGTCGGGCACTATGGCGAGGTCTATTTCGCGCATGGCTATTCCGGCAAGGGCGTCATCCTGTCGACCCTGTCGGGCAAGCTCCTGGCCGAAGCGATCACGGGCGACGCCTCTCGGCTCGATCTGTTCTCGACGCTGACGCCGATGCCGTTCCCGGGCGGTACGGCGCTGCGCGGTCCGCTCTATGTGCTGGGCATGTTGTGGTACGCCATGCGCGACCGCATCAAGCGCTGAGTTGCCGCTGCCGGGCGGGGATCATCGGAGGCGATTGCATGCGTGATTTCCAGTTCCCCGGCCGCCCGACGGTTCGCGCCACGGAAGCGATGCCGGCAACATCGTATCCACGTAAGGACGGTTGCGCGCTCGGCTACTGATCTCGGCGCGTATTCAGAACCAGATCAGCCAGACAAGCTGCAGGATGACCAGCGCAATGGCGTCCCAGAAGATGAGCTCGCCGGTCGAGAACCAGCGCCTCGACTTGTTGAAAACATAGAACAGCCGCCAGACCAGCGCTGCGGCGGCCAGCGGCACCAGGGCGAGCAGCGTGCTCACGGCAGCCGCGCTCCCGACACCGCATCGAACGTGTGCAGCGCAGCCGGTGGGAAGCGCAGGTGCAGCGGTTGGCCGGGGTCGTAGGCGCGATCGTCATTCACTGTCCTGACGATCAGCGCGTTTGCCTCGCTTTTGGCGAAGATCAGCACATCGGGTTCGACCGGTTCGACGACGTCGATGGCAAACCGGATCGCGTCGCTGGCAGACGCGTCGACAAGCTGGATCTGCTCGGGGCGGATGCCGAGCACGATGGGACCGTCAGGCTTTCCCGGCAGCGGGCAGCTAAAGCCGTTGGCGTGGAAGACGCCGCCGCGGACATCGCCGTCGAAGGTGTTCATCGCCGGACGGCCGATGAATTCGGCGATGAAGCGGTTGGCCGGCCGCCGGTAGATCTCGCGCGGATCGTCATACTGGATCAGCGCGCCTTCGCGCAGCACCGCGACCCGCGTCGCCAACGTCATCGCCTCTTCCTGGTCGTGGGTGACGAAGACGAAGGTCTTCTTCAGCTCGCGATGCAGCCACTTCAGCTCGGTGCGCATGTGCAGCCGCAGCAAGGCGTCGAGATTGGACAGCGGTTCGTCCATCAGGCACAGGCTCGGCTGCCAGACCAAGGCGCGGGCGACGGCGACGCGCTGCGCCTGGCCGCCTGACAATTGCGAGGGACGGCGGTCGAGGTAACGGGTGATTTCGAGCAACTCGGCCATGGCGCGCACGCAGCGGTCGCGCTCGGCGGCCGGCATTTTCCGGATACGCAAGGGATAGGCGATGTTCTCGTAGACGCTCTTGTGGCTGTAGAGCGCGTAGTTCTGGAACACCATGCCCATGCCGCGCAGCCGCGGCGGCAGATCGGTGACATCGCGGCCTTCGACCAGGATGCGGCCGGCGGTCGGACGTTCGAGGCCGGCAAGCAGCCGGCAGGCTGTCGTCTTGCCGGAGCCCGAGGGGCCGAGCAGGACAAGGAATTCGCCGGGCTCGAAAGCAAGGTCGAACGCCTGCAGCGCCACCGTCCCGTCCGGGAAGGCCTTGGTGACGCCGTCGAAAACAATTGCCATGCGAGATCCCTTCAACCCTTGACCGCGCCGAAGGTGAGGCCGCGAACCAGCTGTTTCTGGACAAGGAACGTGAAAAGCACGATCGGCAGCGTCGCCACGATGGCGACCGCTGCAACCTGTCCCCACAGCGTGCCATGCGGCGTCACCAGCCCGGGTATGCCGACAGTCAGCGGCCGCCCGTCGAAGGCGACGAGGATAAAGGCATAGAGGAACTCGTTCCACGACAGGATGAAGCAGAGCACGGCGGTGGCGCCGATGCCGGGCGCGGCGAGCGGTGCGACGACGAAGAAGAAGGCGCCGAGCCGCGAACGGCCGTCCATCATCGCGGCTTCGTCGATCTCCCTGGGGATTTCGGCGAAGAAGCCGCGCATCATCCAGACGACGAGCGAGAGGTTGAAGGAGGTGTGGGCGATCACCACGGCGTAGATGGTGTCGATCAGGCCAAGCGACGTGAAGAACAAGAACAACGGCACGGCGATCGAGATCGGCGGCGCCATGCGGGTGGTCAGGAAGAAGAAGAAGAGGTCTTCCTTGCCCGGAAAATCCGAACGGGCAAAGCCATAGGCGGCTGGCGCGCCGATGACGATGCACAGCACAGTTGAGGACACCGAGATCAGCACCGAATTGATCGCCAGCGGCCAGTATTCCTTGTCGATGAAAACGGCGGGATAGTTGGCGAGCGTCGGCGCGAAGCTCCATTTCGGCACCGACGACAACAGGTCGACGCGGTTCTTGAACGAGGCCAGCACCATCCAGACGTAAGGCGTCAAGGCGACCACGACGGCGACCAGCAGTACCGCCCAGGCAAAGCTTTTCCAGGCGCGGTTTGTGGATTGGTCAATCATCGCCGCGCCCTCAAAACACGGCCGCCGGCTTGCGGCTCGACCAGTACACAGCCTTGTAGAAGACCGAACACAGGATCAGCACGACGAGATAGATCATGAAGGCGACCGCCGCGCCGTAGCCGAGGTCCCAGTTGCGGAAGTTGACGCGGTAGGCATAGATCGAGACCAGCTCGGTCAGTGTTCCCGGACCGCCGCCGGTCATCAAAAACACCTTGTCGAATTCCTTGAAGGCGTCGATGCCGCGCAAGAGCAGCACCAGCGCGATGACGGGTCTGAGCAGCGGCAGCATGACGTCGCGAAAGATCTGGAACGGTTTGGCGCCGTCCATCATCGCGGCCTCGAACGGCGCGCGCGGCAGGCTCATCATGCCGGCCAGCATGATCAGGGTGACGAAAGGCGTCCACTGCCAGACGTCGATGGCGATGATGGTCGGAAAGACCAGGTCGGGCGCCGAAAGCACGGCAGCATTCTGCGCCAGCAGGCCGACCTTGCGCATGTAGAAGGTGAGCATGCCGAAATCGCCCTGCAAGAGCAGGCGCCAGATCAGCCCGACCGCGACCGGCGCGATCATCATCGGGATGAGCAGCAGCGTGGTCAAAAGCCGCTGGCTGGCGACGAAGCGGAAGATCAGGAAGGCGAGCGCAAAGCCGAGCAGGAATTCGAGGCCCACGGCGATGACGACGAATTTCAGCGTCAGCAGGAACGACGCCCAGAAGAACGGATCGTTACGGATCAGCTTGCGGAAATTGTCGAAGCCGACAAAGGCGCCCGCATGGCTGGCATCGGCAAAGCTGAGGTCGGTCAGCGCGGTATAGACCATGTAGTAGAACGGGCCGACCAGGAAGACGACGACGAGCAGCGTCGCCGGCAGCATCAGCAGCGGTCCCACCCCACGGTCGAGAAGCAGCATTCCGCGCAGCGATGGAGTGCGGTTTGTCACGGGCGTTTCCTGCGGACAAGAATGGCTACCCGCTTGTGCGGGTAGCCTCTGCGCGACATTTGAGACCTATCGTGCCGGATAGGTCATGGGTGCGCAAGAACCGAGCAATGTCGAGATGTCGGTGGCGGCGGTGTCGAGGGCAGCCTGCGCTTCCTTCTCACCGGCGAGGTAGGACGACAGCTCGCGCACCAATATGTCGGTCATCTCGGCCGATTGCGGCAGCGTCGCCTTCGGCACCGCATGCTCGTTGGCCTCCATCGAGGCCTTGGCGTAGGGCAGTTTCTGCACCTCCGCCGAGGCATAGACATCGGGCCGGCCCGAGGCGCCGCCATTGAGATGCTGTTCGAGCTGGCGATCATAGCCCATCATCCACTGGACGAAGAGGAAGGCCGCCTGCTGGTTCTTCGAATAGACGGGGATCAGGTAGGTCCAGCCCTCGACCTGGCCGATCTTGCCGCCTTCGCCTTGCGGCACGAGGTCGAAGCCGACCTTGCCGACGACGGTGGAAGCCGTGGTGTCGACCGACACGGCATAGGTGGCGTCGTTCCACATGATCAGCTCGGCGACCTTGGCCTGCTGCATCAGCGCCATGACGTCGTCCCAGAAATAGTTGAGGCTGTCCGGTGGCGAGAATTGCAGCAGGCTCTTGTAGTATTCGAGCGAGGCGACGGCCTTGGGGCTGTTGACAATGACCGGGCCGCAGGCCGAGCCGCTCTTCACGTCGAGCACGTCGCCGCCGAAGGAATAGAGGAAGTTGAGCCACTCATACCACAGCGCCTCGTGACGCTTGCCCTGCAGGGCGGTGCCGTAAAAGCCCTGGTCAGGGCGGTAGAACCATTCGGCGATGTCGCGATACTGCTTCCAGTCCTTGGCGGGAGCGAGGTCGTAGCCATACTTGGCCTTGAAGCCCGCCTGCTCCTTGGGGTCGGCGAGCAGGTCCGAGCGATACCACATGAACATGTTGAGCACGGTGAAGGGGAAACCGTACTCCTTGCCGTCATACCAGGAGATTTCGTGCCAGGCGGTCTGGTAGAGCTGCTTCTCCGGCTCGAAGGTCGGATCGCGCAAAGCCGGATCGGCCATCATCTTGGCGATTTCGACCAGATGGTTGTTGGTGGCGAATTTGCCGAGTTCGCGATGCGGCTGGATGATGACGTCGTACCGGCCGCGGTGCGAATTGAGATCGAGCTGCACCTTGTTGACGGCTTCGGAATGCTCGTACATCTCGACTTCGACATGGATGCCGGTCTGCTTTTCAAACTCCGGCGCCATCTTCTTCAACGCTTCGAGCGGCGGCAGCGCCTCGCCGACCATGCGGATGGTTTGGCCGCTATAGGGCTTCGACGCCTCTTTCAGATCCCACGCGGCGGCCTGTGTGATTTGCCACATAAGGGCGGCGAGAACGAGGAGTCCGGATGCGGTACTCCCACGTATCAGCGGCTTGAGCATTCGTCCCTCTCCCTAGAAGTCGTGCCTGGCGGGCCGGCGCCCGTTCTGTCATAAAATATGTGGTACTGCAAATTAAAATGTGGCACCTTGCAACAAATGATTGGGAGATGTTAACAGACCGGCAGCAACCCGGCTTTCCCGACCAGGCGAGGGACCTTTCGGATGGACTTCATCTTCATGCTGACGCGAAACGATCGCACGGTCGAGGACTGCCTCGACCTGGTCGATCTGATCGAGCCTGTCGGTCTGAAGCATGTCGGCTTCAAGGATATTGGCGTTGCGCCCGATGTGCTGCGCAAGCTCGCCGGCGCCATTCGCCGGACAGGCGCCACCACTTATATGGAAGTCGTCTCGACGACAGCGGAGGCGTGCCTCAACTCCGCGCGCATTGCCCGCGATCTCGGCATCCAACGCCTGCTTGGCGGCACCCAGGTCGACGAGATCATGGCGCTGCTGGAGGGGAGCGACACCGATTACTACCCTTTTCCGGGCCGGCCGGTCGGCCATCCGACCAAGCTCGGCGGCTCCCCGGGAGATGTCGAGGCCGATTGCCGCTCCTTCGCGGAAAAGGGTTGTGCGGGATGCGATATCCTCGCCTATCGCGCCACCGAGGCCGACCCGGCCGAACTGGTTCGCGCCGCCCGACGCGGCCTTGGTCCGTTGCGGCATCTGATCGTAGCCGGCGCGGTGGCTTCAGCCGATCGGATCAAGGCAATCAAGCAGGCTGGCGCAGACGCTTTTACCATTGGCACAGCGGTTTTCGACGGTTCCTATTCGCCGACGAAAGGTTCTATCCTCTCGCAACTGCGGGATGTCCTCGCGGATTGCGAGCGTGTCTAATGGCGGTTATCGGCATCGATCTCGGCACCCAGAGCCTTAAGGCGGTTGTCGTCGATGACGAGTTGCGGCTGCGTGGCGAGGCCGGCGTGCTTTACCAGCCGGCCTTTCCGGCGCCGGGATGGGCCGAACAGAATCCGGCGCTGTGGCTGGCGGCGCTGAAGCCGGCGATTGCCGACGCGCTCGACAAGGCCGGGCTGGCGCCATCCGACATCAAAGGAATCGCCATTGCCGGACAGCTCGACGGCTGTGTCGCTGTCGATAGCAGCGGTCAGGCGCTGGCGCCGTGCATCATCTGGATGGACCGGCGCGCATCGGGAGAAATTGCCGGCATCGACCCGGACTTCATCCGCGAGCGCACCGGTCTCGTTCTGGACGCAACGCATATGGCGGCGAAAATCCGCTGGGCAACGCGCAACCTGCCCGAAGCGCGCCGAGTAGCACTCTGGCACCAGCCGGTATCGTTCGTGGTCGCGGCTTTGTGCGGCCGTGCCGTCATCGACCACGCGCTGGCCTCGACGACCATGCTCTATGGGCTGAAGGAGCGCTTCTATGCCGGCGATCTGCTCGCCGCCTTCGACATCGATGCAGATAAATTGCCCGGCATCGACGATGCATCGGCGGTCGCCGGCGCCTTGACTGCGGCCGGCGCCGAGCTGACAGGCCTGCCTGTGGGCACGCCGCTGGCAGTCGGCACCGGCGACGATTTTTCCGCAGCTATCGGCGCCGGCGTTGTCGTGCCCGGTGCCGTTACCTGCAATCTCGGCACGGCGGAAGTGGTCGGCGCGGTATCCGACACGCTCCGCCTCGACACCGGCGGCCTGGTCGAGACGCATGGTTTTCTCGACGACCGCTATTTCGTCTCCAATCCCGGATGGCTTTCGGGCGGTGCAGTGACCTGGTTCCTGTCCACCTTCGGCGTCGATTCTCCGGCGGCAATGTCGGAGCTGGCGGCGACGGTCGTTGCCGGCAGCGACGATTTGCTGTTCCTGCCGGCACTGTCCGGCGCCATGGCGCCGCGCTGGATCGCCGAGGCGCGGGGCGCTTTCTACGGCCTTACTTCCTTCCACGGCAAAGCGGCCTGCGCCCGCGCTGTGCTGGAGGGCTGCGCCTTTGCCATGCGTGACGTGGTCGACCGGCTGGACGAGCTCGGCATCGCCACCGGGCGCATTCGGCTTTCCGGCGGCGCCGCCCGCAGCCGGGTGTGGGCACAGATCCGCGCCGATGTCGGTGGCAGGCCGGTCGAGATAGCAAGCGCCGCCGATGCCTCGCCGATCGGTGCGGCAATCCTTGCCGCCACCGCCATCGGCCTTTCGTCCTCACTGCAGCAGGCCGCCGAAAGGCTGAGCGGTGGCATCGAGACGATCGACCCCAATCCTTCGGCCAAGGCCACCTACGACAGAAGTTACCGCCGGTATCGGACCCTGTTCGATGCCCTGACCCCGCTTCATGCTGACTGATTGGACGGCATCCCGATGTCCAAGGAAATGCTCGATCGCCTTATTGCCGGTACGTTGCCGGATCCGGATGGTGAGGGCATGCTATCGGTGCCGCTGAAGACCATCGTCATCGGGCGCGGTCTCGGCGACGAAGCGGATGCGCTGGTCAAGCCGTTGCCGCTCGGCCGCAAGCTCGCCGTGGTTATGGATCCCGACACGCGCCTGGCGCTGGGCGAGAGGGTGTCGATCGCGCTGCGCGGCTCCAGCGATGTCGACAAGATCATCCTGCCGCGCCATCCGCATCCGGACATGGACGCCGTGCGATCGGTGATCGCCCGCACGAAAGACGCCAGCGGCCTGGTCGCGGTCGGATCGGGCTCGATCAACGACATCACCAAATATGCCGCGCATCTCACCCAAAAACCCTATGCGGTGTTTGGCACCGCACCTTCGATGAACGGCTATACCTCGGTGTCGGCGGCGATCACCGAGGACGGGCTGAAGAAATCGCTGACGGCGAGCCTGCCGGCCGGTGTGTTTCTCGATCTCGACGTGATGGCGCGGGCGCCGCACCGGCTGATCGCCGCTGGCTTCGGCGACTCGATGGCGCGACCGACCGCCCAGACGGACTGGCTGATGGCGCATCTTTTGCTCGGCACGCCTTACAGGCAGGCGCCGTTCATGCTTCTGGCTGAGGACGAGAAGACGCTGATCGCCAAGGCCGGCGAACTCAGGACAGGCGACCTTGAGGCAATGGAAGTGCTGGTGCGCACGCTGGTCATGTCCGGCCTCGGCATGACTTTGTGTGGCGGCTCCTATCCTGCCAGCCAGGGCGAACATTTGATCGCCCACTACATCGATATGCGCGGCCAGGGCCTGCCCGAGGCGCATCACGGCGAACACATAGCGGTGACGACGTTGACAATGGCGCGGCTGCAGGAACGTGTGCTGGCATTGCCGGAGCTGCAGCTTGCGCCGTCCGCCGATACACAGGACCGCTTCATCGAGATCTTTGGCGAGACGCTTGGACGCTCCTGCTGGGCAGCGTTCAAGCCCAAGCTGCTCGACCATGAGCGGGCGACCGCCATCAACACCATGCTGGCCGAGCAATGGCGTTCGTATCGCGAAAGGCTTTCCCGCGTGGCCCGTCCGGCGCGCGAGATCGCGGCAGCACTGCGTGCCGCCGGTGCGCCGACCACGCCGCAGGAGGTCGCCATACCGGCTGCCTTCTACGACGAAGCAGTCGCCAACGCCCGGCTGATCCGCGACAGGTTCACTATGCTCGACGTCGCGGCCGTCTCGCTCGAGACGGTCGCGGCGGGAGCCTGAGCGGGTGCTGCGTCCGCTTGCCGACTTCACCACCCTGGACCGGCGCAAGATCGCCGTGGTGCTGACCGACATAGACGACACCTTGACTGACGGGGGACGATTGCCGGCAAAAGCCTATGCGGCGCTGGAGCGGCTGAAGCAGGCTGGGTTCATCGTCGCGCCGGTCACCGGCCGCCCGGCTGGCTGGTGCGACCTGATCGCGCGGCAATGGCCGGTGGATGGTGTGATCGGCGAGAACGGCGCGTTCTATTTTCGCTACGACGACGCTGCCAAGCGGATTGTTCGCCACTACGCCAAAAGCGCTGCCGAACGGCAGGCCGATGCCGCACGTCTGCGCGAGATCGAGCAGACGGTGCTGCGTGAGGTTCCGGGTGCGGCGGTCGCCGCCGACCAGCTCTATCGCGAGGCCGATCTGGCGATCGACTTTTGCGAGGATGTCGCGCCGCTGCCAAAAACCGAAGTGCTGAAGATCGTCGGTATCTTCCAGCGCTGTGGCGCGACGGCGAAAATTTCGTCCATCCATGTCAATGGCTGGTTCGGCAAATACGACAAACTGTCGACAAGCCGGCTATTCTTGCAGGACTGTTTCGGTATAGATATTGACCACGACAAGGACAGCATTGCCTTCGTCGGCGATAGTCCAAACGATGCACCAATGTTCGGCTTCTTCCCCAACAGCGTCGGCGTCGCTAATGTGCTGGACTTCGCCGGCGAACTTCCGGCATCTCCTGCCTTCGTCACAAGCGGGCGCGGCGCGCAAGGATTTGCCGAGCTTGCCGACGCGTTGATTGCTGCAAAGGGAATGGAAGTGTCATGGATCAAGGCCGACTGACGAAGAAGGAGCGGCACGCGCTTATCCTTTCGGAAGTGCGCCGGTCGGCGTCCATACGCATCTCCAAGCTCGCCCGGCGAATCGGCGTCGCCGGCGAGACCATCCGCCGCGATCTCATCGAACTCGGCGATGCCGGGCTGATCAACCGCACTTATGGCGGCGCGACGATCTCGCTGGTGACGACCGAACCGGTGATTTCCGAGCGCGGGCTGACCCTGGTCGACGAGCGCGCCCGCATCGGCCGCGGCGCGGCCGGCCTGGTCGAGAAGGGCCAGATCGTGATGATCGATGGCGGCTCGACCACTTATGAGGTGGCACGCAACCTTTCGCAGCTGAAGCGCGACCTTACCATCATCACCAATTCCACCGGCGTGGCCTCGGTGGCCGGCGCCAATCCGACCTTCCGCGTGCTGCTTTGCCCCGGAACCTATGACAGCAGGGAAGGCAGCGTGCTGGGCGAAGACACGGTCGAGTTCGTGCGCCGCTACAACGCTGACGTCGCCATCATCGGGGCGTCGGGACTAAGTGCCGACGGCCCGAGCGACATGATCTCCGGCGCCGCGGCAGTCAAGCGCGCGATGATATCGCGTTCACTGTCGACGGTGCTGGTGGTGACCCACGACAAGTTCGGCCGCTCCAGCCTGGAGCGCATCTGCGGACTTGACGACATTGCCGATATCGTCACCGACAGCGAACCGAAGAGCGACCTGCGCACTGCTGCCGAACAGGCGGGCACGGAGCTGCACGTGTTTGCCGGCGACTGATTGGGCGGCGCCGCTGGCTATCCGGCAGCATCCCGGTTGGTCAGCGCGATGTGGCAGCAGCCTGAGCCGTGGCCCGGCGTCCAGGTGACATTGTCGAAGCGCACGCCCGTCGCCTCGAAAAGGCCGCGGTCGAAGGCGCCGGCGATGCGGCAGAGCGTGGCGAGCTTTTCATCGCCGACACCGGCCTCGATCCAGGCCTCCTTCAGTGGGCAGCGTTTTACCTTGAAGGCGATATGGTCAGGTCCGCGCTCGACATCGGTCGGATACATCAGGCCGCCATCCGGGCTGACGGCCAGGAACGCTTCGCCGATGGCCGCTGCGTCGTTGGGCCCGAAGCGGGCAAAGGCTGCTGCCGCCACCTCCTTGCCGCGCTGTTCGATGGTGCGGATCATGATCGCTTCGGCTCTTTCCGCGCCCAGTTCGCCGGTCAGCTCGTCGAGAAACAGGCGGTAGAGATCGGCCCGGTTGCGGAAGGCGGAATCGAGTTCTCGCGAGAGTTTTTCGGCTCTGGCTTCGGCGTCTGTCATGGTACCTGCCTGCTGCGTCTGTTCAATCTTGGTGCCGCCGCCACCAGCGCCTTGCCGATGGCCGATTGCGGCGCGTCGATAACGGCGCGGGCGTCGCCGCTCTCGGCGATCCGCCCGGCGTCGAGAAGGACGATGCGGTGGGCGATGGCCCGCACCACGCCGAGATCATGCGAAATGAAGAGATAGGCGATCCGTTCCCTGGCCTGCAGGTCGAGCAGCAGCTCGAGGATCTGGCCGCGCACCGAAACATCGAGCGCCGACACCGCCTCGTCGAGCACGATCAGCGACGGGTTCGTTGCGATGGCACGGGCAATCGCCACGCGCTGACGCTGGCCGCCGGAGATTTCATGGATGGCGCGTGGAGCAAGATCGGCCGTCAGCCCAACACGCTCGAGCAAGGCAGCGATCCGGGCAGGCCGTTCGGCTCGAGAGGCGATGGCATGGATGCGCAAGGGATCGTCAAGCACGCGCGCCACCGTGGCGCGCGGGTTGAAGGCGGCGAGCGGATCCTGAAACACCATTTGCAGGTCGGCTCGCCGGGCGCGCAGGGCAGCGTCGTTCAAGGTAAGGAAGTCATCGCCTTCGAATTGTATGTTTCCGGCATCCGGTTCGATCAGTCTGAGCACCAGCCGCCCGATTGTCGACTTGCCGCTGCCGGAGGGGCCGGCCAGCGCCAGCGTCTCGCCGGGTTCGACGGTGAAGGAGACGCCGTCGACGGCGGCAATGGCCTTGCCGCCGCGGCGATAGCGCTTGGTCAGATCGGAGACGGCGAGCAGACTCATGCCGGCGTCCGTCGCAGCAGCGGCGAGGCGTCGAGGCCAAGATGGGCGTCGAGCAGCGCGCGCGTATAGTCCTGGCGCGGGGCATTGACGATCTGCTCCGTCGAGCCGATCTCGATCACCTCGCCGTGCCGGAACACGGCGATGCGTTCGGCAAGCTCGGCGGCCAGCGCGATGTCGTGGCTGATGAACAACAACGTCATGCCATCCTCGATGACCAGTTGCCGGATCAGCGCGACGATCTCGGCTTGCACGATGGTGTCGAGCGCGCTGGTCGCCTCGTCGGCGATCAGCAGTTTGGGTCCGGCGGCAATGGCCGCGGCGATCGCTACGCGCTGCTTCTGGCCGCCGGAGAGCTGATGAGGAAAGGCGCGTATGGCGGAGGCCGGGTCGGGCAAGCGGACGCGTCCGAGCAGGTGCTTTGCCCTGGCGTAAGCTTGTGGCCAGTCAAGGCCGAGATGGGTGTGGGCGACTTCGGCGATTTGCTTGCCGACCGCCATCACCGGGTCGAGGCTGGCGGAAGGGTCCTGGAAGACGAAGCCAATGTCGCGACCAGGGAGGGGCTGTCGGGGTCCGCCAATCGCGGATGTTCGGCGTTCCGTCACACCCCCCTCTGTCCTGCCGGACATCTCCCCCGCAAGGGGGGAGATTGCTCTCTCATCTCCGCTTTCACCAATCACGAACGTTGCAGAAGGGAGGCCGTCGGCAAAGCTGTTGATCTCCCCCCTTGCAGGGGAGATGTCCGGCAGGACAGAGGGGGGTGGGAAGGATCGCGGCGCCTGAAATTGCCACCTGATACGCCCCTCAACCTTGGCTGAACCCGGCAGCAACCCGGCAATCGCCAGCGCCAGCGTGCTCTTGCCCGAACCGCTCTCGCCGATGATCGCCAGCCGCTCGCCGGCAACGATATCAAGGCCGACGCCTTTCAGCGCCGTCACCTCGCTACCATCACGTCGATAGCGCACCGACAGGTCGCGGATCTCAGCCAGCGCGGTCACGAAAGGCTCCTCCTCACCGCCGTCGTCTCGACCACGCCTTCGCCGGCGAGATAGATACCGAGCACGGTCAGCACGAGCGCGATACCTGGAACGATCGACAGGAAGGGCGCGGTGCGCAGAACGGTGCGGCCCTCGGCGATCATGCCGCCCCAGGTGACGCGATTGGGGTCGCCGAGGCCGAGGAAGGAAAGTGCTGCTTCGGTGAGGATCGCGGCGGCGACGATCACCGAGGACAGCGCCAGCACCGGCGGCAGAGCGTTCGGCAGCACTTCACGGAAAGCGATCGCCATCGGATGCATGCCGATGACGCGGGCGCCGGCGACATAGTCGCGCTCGCGGATCGACAGTACCTCGGCGCGCGCCACACGCGCCGGTCCGGTCCAGGCGCCAAGCGCGATGGCCGTGACGACAATGCCGAGCGACGGGCCAACGACGCTGACGAAGGCCAGCGCCAGGAGAAAGCTAGGCACGGTCTGAAAAGCATCGGTGATGCGCATCAGCACCTCGTCGACGAGGCCGCCGACAAAGCCGGCTAGCGTGCCGATGACCGCACCGATGATGAGCGCCGCCGCTGCCGCGGCCAGGCCGACCGCCAGCGAGGTGCGGGCGCCGTGAAACAGTTCTGCCAGCACGTCGCGGCCGAGCCTGTCGGTGCCGAGCGGCAGCGACCAGTCCTGAAACGGCGGCAGCAGGGCCGGACCGGCGATGGCTTGAGGGTCGCCGGGGAAAAGCAGCGAGGCAGACAGCGCCATGGCGAAAAGCACCGCCAGAATGATCGCGCCGGCGACCGCTTCCGGCCGGCGCAGGAGCCGGTTGAGCGGGCTCACGCGCCGGCCTCGCTGGCGCCGACGCGCGGGTCGAGAAAGGCGTAGGCGATGTCGACGGCAAGGTTGATGGCGATGACCAGGACGGCGCTGGTGAGGATAATGCCGAGCAGCAGCGGTGTGTCGCGCGAGGCCACCGCTTCCTGCGCCAGCCGGCCGAGCCCGGGCACGGCAAAGACACTCTCGATGACCACGCTGCCGCCCAGCATCTGCGCCGATTGCAGGCCGAGCATGGTGACCAGCGGCAAGAGCGCATTGCGGGCGACGTGGGCCAACACGATGCGGCGGCGCGACAGCCCCCTGGCGCGGGCGGCGAGGACAAAATCCTGCCGCCAGGCCTCGGCCATGCCGGCCCGCATCATGCGCAGATACAGCGCGAGATAGATGAAGCCGAGCGCGGAAACCGGCAGTACGAGATGGACGACGATGTCGGCGGTGCGGGCGAAGCCGGTCTTGTCGGAGGCCAGGCTCTCGATGCCACCGATCGGCAGCCAGCGCAAATCGACGGCGAAGACGACGATCAGCACCAGGCCGAGCCAGAACCCAGGCACGGCATAGAGCGCCAGCGAGCCGATGGACAGGAAGCGGTCGCGAAAACTGCCGGGTCTGGCACCGGCATAGATGCCGAGCGCCGAGCCCAAGCCGAAGGAGAGCGCGGTGGCGCTGACCATCAGAAGGAATGTCGTCGGCAGGCGCTCGAGGATGACTTCGCGGATCGGTCGCGAGAAGGTGACTGACTGGCCGAGGTCGAGATGCAGCAGCGCCCAGAGATAGTTGGCGAGCCGTGTCAGTTCCGACTGATCGAGGCCCCAGCGATGACGCAGCAATTCGATCATGCCGGCATCGCCACCGGTCGAGACGATATACGCGTCGACGGCGTCACCGGGGGCGGCTTCGAGCAAAAGGAAGGTGCCGATGATGACGATCAGCAGCACGAAGATGCTGCCGACGAGACGGCGGCGAATGAGGGTGAGGGCGCGGGTCATGGCGAAATGGCGCCGCCCGCAAGCATTTGAAGTTGCGCTCTACGGCGCCCCCCTCTGTCCTGCCGGACATCTCCCCCGCAAGGGGGGAGATCAGCTGTCATCGCTGCCTTCGCCAATCTCCAACGTTGCAGGACTGAGCGGGCGGCAGAAACTGCCAATCTCCCCCCTCGTGGGGGAGATGTCCGGCAGGACAGAGGGGGGCGCGAAGGAACTCTCATCCTTGATGATGAGCACTCGCTCAAATGATGCGCAAGCATCGCGTGCGGATCGCGCTAGCCCGCCAGATACGTGTCCGCCCAGTTCGAAACCGCCCAGCGCGGATTGTTGGCGATATTCCCCACCGTGTCGCGCGCGACGCTGATAAAACTCCACTCCGCAACGTTGATCAGCGGCAGGTCGGCGGCCACCTCCTTCTGGAATTCCTTGTACAGATCGGTGCGCGCTGCGGTGTCGAGCGTTTCCGATGCCTTGGCGATCAGCGCATCGAGCGCATCGTTCTTGTAGCCGCCCTGGTTGGAGAAAGGCACGCCGCCCGGAATGCCGCTCTGCACCAGGATGGTGGTCGAGATCGCCGGGTCGCCGCGGAACACTGGCGGGCCGACGGCGAGGTCGAAGGCGTGGTCGGTGTAGACCGCCTTGATGTGCGCGGGCGCATCGTTGTTGACGATCTCGGCGTCGATGCCGATGGCAGCCAGCGCCTGGCGCAGATAGTCGCCGAATTGTTTGGTCTCGTTGAAATAGGGCGCCGGCAGGAGTTTGAGAGCAAAGCGCTTGCCATCATCGGCTTTGGCGTAGCCGGCCTCGTCGAGCAAGGCGTTGGCCTTGGCGACGTCGAACGGATAGGTCGGCACGTCGGCGGTGTAGAATTGCGGGTCATTCTTCGGCACCGGGCCGGTGGCGGTCGCGGCATAGCCGAGGAACACCGTCTTGACGACGAAATCCTTGTCGATGGCATGCGCGATGGCCTGGCGCACCTTCACGTCGGCCAGTTCCTTGCGGCGATGGTTGATCTCGACGACGAGCTGGTAGGTCAACCCCTCATAACCCTTGGAAATCACCTTCAGCCGCGGCACCTTGGAGATGCGGTCGAGGTCGGCCAGCGGCACGGCGGAGAAGGCGGCGAGCTGGATCTCCTGGGCCTCGAGCGCGGCCGCCGCCGAAGTGCGGTCAGGCAGCACCTGATAGATAATCTCGTCGAGATAGGGCTCGTCCTTGCCCCAGTAGTCGGCATTCCTGGTCAGCTTGTAATACTGGCCGGCCTTGTACTCGCCGAACTTGAACGGGCCGGTGCCGATGGGCGCATTGTTGGCCGGGTTCTCCTCGATCTTGCCGACCTCATAGACATGCTTTGGCACCACGCTCGACAGCGCCGGCAAGGCGTTGCGGATGAGCTGGAATGGCGTCGGCTTGGCGAATTTGAATACGGCGGTGAAGTCGTCCGGGGTATCGACGCTGGCCAGATCCTTGAACACGGTGCGGCCGAGATTTTGCAGCGGCTTCCAGATCTGCAGCGCCGAGAAGGCGACGTCGGCCGAGGTGAACGGCTTGCCGTCATGCCATTTGACGCCCTCGCGTAGCTTGAAGGTCACCGACAGCCCATCGGCGGCGCCTTCCCAGGAGAGAGCAAGGCGCGGCTCGAGCCCATCCTTGCCGTCAAACGAAGCTTCGGCCAGCGTCTCGACGATCTTGCTGGAGATGAAGAAAACGCCGTTGGAGGCGACGATCGCCGGATTGAGATTGCGCGGCTCGGAATCGGCGGCGAGCACGAGGCGGCCGCCCTTCTTCGGTGTCTGCGCCCAGCCCAATGTCGGCATGGCGGTGGAGGCCAGCAGCAAGGCCGACCCCGAAAGCAGCGCGCGTCTAGAAATATCTGACATGATCGAACTCCGTCCTCTCCGCGACCCTGCCGGGTGCACCAATCCCCCTCGGATACCAGCGGATCCGCCAGCCTCCTTGTAGCGCCGATTATGGGCCTTGTGCGGGGTTTCGCCAGAGACGGATTTGGCGCATCCTTGCTTGGCTTTGAAATTTTCGTCCGCTGGACCAGTTAGAAGCAGTGGCTCCATCCAATCATTCTGGTAGGACCAGATTGGCTGAGTAGCCGACGAATGACGATTTGCTGACTGGCGCGGTGACGCCATTTCCTTGTTTCTGGCTGGACCAGACTGAGCAAAATGGTGCAGATTTGATCGACAGCCAAGGGATCGGGCGCAGCGCGACTGACGATCCCAAGCAATCAGGGAGAGAAAGATGAACATCGCCCCGGGCAAGAATGCCGTCAGCAATATCCCGTTCGACCAGGCACGGGTCGACCGGCTGATGGAAGAAGCCGGCATTGATCTGCTGCTGGCGACGTCCAAGCACAACACGCAATATCTGCTCGGCGGCTACAAGTTCATCTTCTTTGCCGCCATGGATGCGATCGGCCACAGCCGCTATCTGCCCGTTGTCGTCTACGAAAAGGGCGGGCCGGAGCATGCCGCCTATATCGGCAACCGTATGGAGGGTGCGGAACACCAGAACAACCCGTTCTGGACGCCGACGCTGCATGCCGCCTGCTGGGGCACGCTCGACGCCGCCAATCTTGCGGTGGAGCATACCAGCAAGATCGGCAAGGCGGGCGCGCGCATCGGCATCGAGCCGGCCTTCCTGCCATCGGACGCCTATGCGCTGATCCGCAAGGCGTTGCCGGACGCCAAGCTGATCGATGCGACCGACATGCTGGAGCGCATGCGCGCCATCAAGACCGATGCCGAGCTGGAAAAGCTGCGCATCGCTTCCGAGCTGATCACCGATTCCATGCTGGCGACCATCCAATGGGCGCGCGAAGGCATCACCAAGGCCGATATTATCGAGCATCTGCGGCGCGAGGAAACCAATCGCGGCGCGCATTTCGAATATTGCCTGCTGACGCTCGGCTCCAGCCACAATCGGGCGGCGTCGCCGCAGGCGTGGAAGAAGGGCGAGGTGCTGTCGATCGATTCCGGCGGCAATTACCGTGGCTATATTGGCGATCTCTGCCGCATGGGTATTCTCGGTGAACCCGATGCCGAACTGGAAGATCTGTTGGCCGAGGTCGAGACGGTGCAGCAGGCGGCCTTCTCCAAGGTCAAGGCAGGCACCATTGGCGGCGACATGATTTCGCATGCCGAGGGAGTGCTGAAGGCCTCCAAGGTTGCGCCCTATACGGATTTCTTCGCCCACGGCATGGGGCTGATCACGCATGAAGCGCCGTTCCTGATGACCAACCACCCCGTGACCTATGAAGGCACCTATGCGGCCAAGCCGCTGGAGACGAACATGGTGCTGTCGGTGGAGACGACGATGCTCCACCCGACGCGGGGGTTCATCAAGCTGGAGGATACGCTGGCCGTGACGGAGACGGGGTATGTGATGTTTGGGGATAGGGCTCGGGGATGGAACAGGGGTGGGGTGGCTTAATTATAGTACGCCAGGATTGCCATTTTCAGGCTCGGAATAACCACGAGCTCACCTGACCGCTTCGTCGTAAAATACGAGCCAGGCAACTTTAGCGCTTCGGATATGACTTTGTCCGTTTCGCGTGAGTTGTTCATGCACTGCAAAGATAGTGAGAAAAAGCCCTCTGGACCGACCCAGCCTTGTGGCACAGGCGTGTCCTGCCATTCGGCATAGCTGTAGTAGTATGCGTTCCGATCTGTGGCTGGATAGCCCCGACCCTGACGGGCATTTTGGAAAAACGACAACCCCTGTTGCCCAATTGCGGAAAGTGTCTCATCGGTCAGGTCGAAAATTACTCCGCCACATGCCTTCCGGAGAAGGACTACCGCATCGCTTCCTTGTGTGTTGACGCGATATGTCTTTATCCTATCGGGTAATGCTTTCGTGTAAGAAGCAACCTTATAGTGCTCCCATCCGATCCAGGTTGATAGCGCGGCCACTAACGGAATTATCACGAAGTACCGGCCCAAGAATATGCCCTTTCTGAGCAGGAAATTGGCTATCGGATAGCCTATGCTCTGCCTCGAAGCCGGTTATTCGAAGGCGTTTATGTGCAGATTTCCACGATCTGAAAAATCTATGCGCCCGCCGGAATCAGCCTGAAATCCGGCAGCTCCCGCAGCACCAGCTCCGGCCCGGCCGGCGAGTAAACGACGAAGAGCTGCATCGGTCCGTCACCCGTATTCAGCGTCGAATGAAACCGGCTTTCCGGCACATAGATGGTGCAGCCGGGCCCGACTTTCGCCACCACCGGGTTGCCGTTCTCGTCCTCGACCATCTGCTCGCCATTGCCCGAAATGACGAAGATGATCTCTTCGGCGCCGGGATGATTGTGGCGGGTGTGGCCCTTGCCTGAGGGCAGGTCGACGACGCCGCCGGAAAAGCGCATCGCGCCATTCACTTCCGGAGCGACCGTCAGCGCCAGCTTGCCCCAGTCGAAGCCGAAGGCGTTGACGTCCTTCGGGTAGACAAACACCTTGCTCTTGTCGGTCATCTCTCATCCCTTCTTTTTCTTCTGGTCGTGCAGCGTGACGGCTTTGAAATCCGCCGTCTGCCTGGCGATCGCGGCTTCGGCCGGCAGCCGTTCCATCGAGCTTGCGCCATAGAAGCCGTGCAGGTCCTTGCAGCGATCGAGAATGTAGCGGGCGTCGTCCGGCATCGAGATCGGTCCGCCATGGCAAAGCAGGATGACGTCCTTGCGCACCGAACGGGCGGCGTTGGCGATGGCGTCGATCTGGACAACGCAGTCGTCGAGCGACTTGGCCGACGTCGCGCCAATCGAGCCACCAGTCGTCACGCCCATATGAGCGACGATGATATCGGCGCCGGCTCGTGCCATGGCGCGAGCCTCGTCCGGGTTGAAGACATAGGGCGTGGTCAACAGGTCGAGCTTGTGCGCCTCGGCGATCATGTCGACCTCGAGGCCGAAGCCCATGCCAGTCTCCTCAAAACTCTGCCGCATGCTGCCATCGAACAGGCCGATGGTGGGGAAATTCTGCACGCCGGAAAAGCCCATCGTCTTCAGCTCGGTGAGAAGCAGCGGCATGATGACGAAGGGATCGGTGCCGTTGACGCCGGCCAGCACCGGCGTCTTCTTGACCACCGGCAGCACCTCATAAGCCATTTCCTTGACGATCTCGTTGGCATTGCCATAGGCGAGCAGGCCGGCGGCCGAGCCGCGCCCGGCCATGCGGTAGCGGCCGGAATTGTAAATGATGATCAGGTCGATGCCGCCGGCCTCCTCGGCCTTGGCCGACAGGCCGGTGCCGGCGCCGCCGCCGACGATCGGCACGCCGTCGGCGATCATCGCCTTGAACTTCTTCAGTATGTCCTTGCGCGGTATGGCGGCCATGTCTGGGCTCTCACTGTCTGGCGATGTCGAGGAAGGCCGCGGTTGCGGCCTTGGCAAATTGTGGATCGTTGATGTGCAGCGGCAGCCGCGTGACGCGGCGCGTGGCATTCGGCTGGACGGTTCGCTCGATGGCGTCGAACAGGATGGCGTCAGCTTGCGGATCGAAGAAGGCGCCGCCCTCAATGTCGAGCGCCGATACACCTTTTTCCGGGATCAGGAAATGCACCGGTCCCTCGCAACGGCTCAGCTTCTCGCCGATCCATTCGCCGATGCTGCGGCATTCGTCGGCTGTCGTGCGCATCAGCGTGACGTTGGGATTGTGCTCGTAAAACAGCCGGCCGCGATATTTCCCGGGAATGGTCGGTGGCGCCCAGAAATTGACCATGTCGAGCGCGCCGACAGAACCGACATAGGGGAGCTTGGTGCGAGCAACGGCGCCGAAGCGATCTTCCGTCGCCGGCAACACGCCGCCGAACAGCAGGTCGCAGACCTCCGTCGTGGTGATGTCGATGACGCCGGCGAGCAGGCCACTGTCGGCGAGCTTCTCCATCGAGCGGCCACCGGTGCCGGTGGCGTGGAAGACCATGCAGTCGTAGTTTGCCCGGAGCTGGTCGGCGATGGCCGTCACGCAAGGGGTAGTGACGCCGAACATGGTCAGCCCGAGCGCTGGTTTGCCGGTTGCAGCCGGCGCGGGTTTCGACGCCATGCCCGCTATGGCCTGCGCCGCATTGTGCAACACCGTGCGGGAGAGCCGGTTCAGTCCCGCCATATCGGTCACCGAGGGCATCATGATGATGTCGGAGACGTCGACATAGGGCGCTGTGTCGCCGGAGGCGAGCGTCGAGACCATGATCTTTGGGACGCCCAGCGGCAGTGCGCGCATGCCCGATGTGACGATCGAAGTGCCGCCGCCACCGCCAATGCCGATCACGCCGGATATGTCGTCGCGCGACAGGATGAACCTGGTGAAGGCGGCGCCCATTCCTGCCACCGCGGTACCTCGGTCGTCGATGCCGAGCACGGCGCTAGCTCCGCCCGGGTGATGCGCGGCGACCTCGCTGGCTGGAATATTGACCGGCACGGTGGCGTCGCGCGTGCCGATGTCGACGCGGGCTACCGAACTGCCGGTGGCGGCAATCGTATCGGCCAGGAAGGCAAGTTCTTCGCCCTTGGTGTCGGCTGTGCCCACCACATAGATGCGTTTCATCGCGTTCTCCCGTCGCCGGCTGACCCCGCGTTGAGCCGCCCGCCGCTCACTTGCCCGGCCCTTCGTTGAACGAAGGCCATTGCAATTTTTTGAGACGCGCGTATCGTATTGATATGGATGTCTCACGTCAACAAGCTGCAGCAGGCGACGACGCCAAAGATGCTGCCGAACGCGGCCCGCGTGCCCGCACGAGGCGGCTGATGCTGGAGACGGCGACGCGGCTGATGCAGGCGGGCGTCACGCCCTCGGTCAGCGAAGTCGCGGAGGCGGCTGAAGTCTCGCGCGCAACCGCTTATCGCTATTTCCCGAGCCAGGCAGCCCTGGTGCATGCCGTGGTCGACGAGGGACTCGGGCCGATCCTGACCTGGCAATCGGCTTCGAAAGATCCGGAACGCCGCGTCGCCGAATTGTTCGACACGGCCATGCCGCGCATCGAGGCTTTCGAGGCGACCTTCAAGGCAGCGCTGAAACTGTCGCTCGACCAGTGGGCGCAGCGCCAGGCGGGCACGCTGGGGGGCGAGCCGCAGTTCACACGCGGTCATCGCGTCCAGCTGCTGAAGGATGCAATTGCGCCGCTCAAGGGGCAGCTGCCGCCGCGCGAATTCAAGCGCCTGGCGCAGGCGCTGTCGATGATGTTCGGCGTCGAGGTGCTGATTGTGCTGAAGGACATATGGGGGCTCGACAGCCGCGGCATGCGGTCGGTCGCGCAATGGGCGGCGGGCGCCTTGGTGCGCGCCGCGATGGCGGAATCGATGACAGAAGCGGATACGGCGCGGCCGGCGGCAGCGGTGAAATAGCGCCAATCTGGTTCGACCAGATTTGAGCGGCCACTACCGATGTTAACCTGGATGTGGGTACCAAAACAAGGCTTTCCTATATCAAGGAGTAGGAAAATTAAGGGAAAACAGTCAGATACATGAGAAATCCGGTTATGCAAGCTCCGGCTGTGGTCCAAGAAAGAGCTTGACGGCTATCCAAAATTGGTAATACCAGATCAGGACAGAAAAAGCGGATCGAAAGTGAGAGCTGCGGTCCATTTTCCGGCAAAGCGCGGAGGCTTAGAACCGGAAAGGTGCGATCTCGGGAGGAACTACCAGGGCCGGCCCCGTTGCCGGCTCGCATGATACGGTAGAATGCGCACAAGGGAGGAAACATTATGCGCAAGACAATGACCAGCCTGCTTGCTGGTATCGGCTTAGTGCTTGCCTGCGGAACGTCTGTTTACGCGCAGGATAAATCGCTCACCATCTTCTGGGCGGAATGGGATCCGGCCAATTACCTGCAGGAACTCGGCAACGAGTACGAGAAGGAAACCGGGGTCAAGATCACGGTGGAAACCACGCCATGGTCCGACTTCCAGACCAAGGCCTTCACCGAGTTCAACGCCCATGGCGATGCCTACGATATGGTCGTCGGCGACTCGCAATGGCTCGGCGCCGGCTCGACCGGCGGCCACTATGTCGACCTGACCGACTTCTTCAACAAGCACAAGGTTGGCGAAGTGATGGCGCCGGCGACGGTGAAATACTACGCCGAATATCCGGGTGGCAGCAGCAAGTACTGGGCGATCCCGCTCGAAGGCGACGCGGTCGGCTGGTCCTATCGCAAGGATTGGTTCGAGGACCCCAAGGAAAAGGAAGCGTTCAAGGCCAAGTACGGCTACGATCTCGACGTGCCGAAGGATTTCAAGGCGCTGCGCGACATCGCCGAATTCTTCTACCGGCCGGATCAGAAGAAATACGGCATCGCCATCTATACCGACAATTCCTATGACGCTATGGCGATGGGCTTCGAAAACGCGCTGTTCTCGTATGGCGGGGAACTGGGTGACTATTCGACCTACAAGGTCGATGGTTTCATCAACTCCGACAAGGCGATCGCGGCGCTCGACGCCTACAAGGAACTCTACAAGTTCACCCCTCCGGGCTGGGCCAAGTCGTTCTTCGTCGAGGACAACCAGGCGATCACTGAAAACCTGGCCGCGATGAGCATGAACTACTTCGCGTTCTTCCCCTCGCTGATCAACGAGGCGTCGAACCCGAACGCCAAGAATACCGGCTTCTTCGCCAATCCTCCCGGCCCCGGCGGCGAGCAGTTCGCAGCGCTCGGCGGCCAGGGTATCTCCATCGTCTCCTACTCGCAGAAGCAGGACGAGGCGGTGAAGTTCCTTGAATGGTTCATCAAGGACGAGACCCAGAGGAAGTGGGCGGCACTCGGCGGCTACACCTGCAGCGCTGCCGTCCTCAAGTCGGACGAATTCCAGAACGCCACGCCCTACAACAAGGCCTTCTATGAGACCATGTTCAAGGTGAAGGACTTCTGGGCGGTGCCCGAATATGCCGAACTGCTGCAGCAGCTCAACCAGCGCATCTATCCCTATGTGATCGGTGGTCCCGGCACCGCCAAGGAGACGCTGGACGCGCTTGCCGCCGACTGGAACGCGACCTTCAAGAAATACGGCCGCGGGCAGTAATCGACTTCTTTACGGAGGGGGCGATTGGTGCCTCCTCCGTTTTCTTTTTCAGAACCGGGAGCAGGGTCTTGGCGACCACGATGATCACAACGCTGGACAGGTCCTCGCGAGCCGCCGCACGCGGCCTCAGCGACATTTCGATCCGCAATCTCTTCATCATTCCGACGATCCTGTTCCTGATCGTCTTCAACATTTTCCCGCTGATCTATTCGCTGGGTTATTCCTTCACCGATTTCCGCGCCTCGACCAATGCGCCGGCAAATTTCGTCGGGCTGCAGAATTATCGCGACCTGCTCAACGATCCCTATGTCTGGTCGAATTTCGCCATCACGGCCAAATACGTCATTGTCTCGGTCACCGGCCAGCTGCTGGTCGGCTTCGGCGTGGCGATGCTGCTCAACCGGGATATCCCGCTCAAGGGCCTGATCACCACGCTCCTGCTGCTGCCGATGATGCTGTCGATGGCCGTTGTCGGCCTGTTCTGGAAGCTGCTCTACGACCCATCGTGGGGCGTCATCAACTATGCGCTCGGGCTCGGCAATTTCGAGTGGCTGGCAGACCCCAAGATGGCGCTCTACGCCGTAGCGCTGACCGACATCTGGATGTGGTCGCCCTTCGTGATGCTGTTGTCGCTGGCCGGCCTTTCGGCGGTGCCGAAGCATCTCTACGAGGCCGCCGCGATCGACCGCGCCGGACCGTTCTACACCTTCTTCCGCATCACCCTGCCGCTGGTGGCGCCGATCCTGATGATAGCGGTCATCTTCCGCACCATGGAAGCGTTCAAGACCTTCGACCTCGCCTACATCCTGACCAGCCAGCCGACGGCCGAGCTGATCTCGATCCGGCTCTACAAGATGGCCTTCCAGGAATGGCAGACCGGGCGCTCCTGCGCGATGGCCTACATCGTGCTGATCATGGTGCTGGCAATCACCAACATCTACGTCAAGTATCTGAACAAAGTGAAGGAGCGCTGAGATGGCTGCCGTCCGCACTTCTTCCGAAGTCGCCTTCAACCGCGCCGCAATCGTCGTTGTGCTGGTGGTGACGATCATCTTCCTGGCGCCGATCTACTGGATCGCCTCGACGGCATTCAAGCCGCGCAATCTCGCCACCACGATCCCGCCGACCGTGGTCTTCCAGCCGGAGATATCGCCCTTCGTCAAGCTGTTCACCAAGCGCTCGCAGCTGCGCACGCCACCGACGCCCGAAGAATACGCAGCCGCCCCGTGGTGGGAGCGGGTCGTCTTCGACGGCGGCGAAAAGATCGTACGTGACGGCAAGGGCCAGGTGCAGTGGTCGGGCTATCCGAACCGCTTCATGAACTCGCTGATCATCGCCATCACGTCGACGGTGCTGGCGGTCGGTATGGGCACCTTCACCGCCTACGGCTTCTCGCGCTTCAGGGTTAAGGGGGAGGCGGACCTGCTCTTCTTCATCCTGTCGACGCGCATGCTGCCGCCGGTCGTCGTCGCCATTCCAATGTTCCTGATGTACCGGGCAGTTGGCCTCAACGATTCCCATGTCGGGCTGATCATCCTCTACACCGCCTTCAACCTGTCCTTCTCGGTCTGGCTGATGAAAGGCTTCATGGACGAGATCCCGAAGGAGTATGAGGAAGCAGCCCTCGTCGACGGCTACACCCGCATGGAAGCCTTCTTCAAGATCGTGTTGCCCGAGGCTGCCACCGGCATCGCCGCCACCGCGGTGTTCTGCTTCATCACCGCGTGGAACGAATATGCCTTCGCGCTGATCATGACCAACCGCCGCGCCCAGACCGCACCGCCCTTCATCCCCAGCCAGGTCGGCGCCGGCTTGCCGGACTGGACGGTGATTGCGGCAGGCACTTTCCTGTTCCTGATGCCGGTCGCGATCTTCACCTTCCTGCTCCGCAATCATTTGTTGCGCGGCATGTCGTTCGGAGCGATCCGCAAATGAGCTTTCGCACCATCAACCAGAAATATCTCGAACCCGGCTCGCAGATCCTGATGGTGCTCGGCATCGTCGCGCTCTGCCAGCCCTGGAACATGCTGCTGCACACATACGGCCTGACCATCATCCTGATCGGCCTGATCGGCTTCAACATCACCTCGAAGATCGCGCCGGAAGAGAAGGCCGGCACTGGCCACGGTGCGGACGAGCCGGCGCGAAATCCGGGAGCACCGCATTGACCCAGATCGAGCTTCGTGGCGTTCAGAAATTCTTCGGCGCCGTCCAGGTCATCAAGGACCTCAACCTCAAAATCGACGACAACGAATTTATCGTGTTGCTCGGCCAGTCAGGCTGCGGCAAGACGACGACGTTGCGCGCCATTGCCGGGCTGGAGACGATCGATGGCGGCGATATCCTGATCGACGGCAAGCCGGTGCAGCACCTCAAGGCCGCCGACCGCGACATCGCCATGGTGTTCCAGTCGTTCTCGCTCTATCCGCATATGAGCGTCTACGAGAATGTTGCTTTCCCACTCAGGGCAACGCGAAAGAGCAAGGCTGAAATCGACCAAGAAGTGCGCTCGGTCGCCAAGACGCTGCAGATCACTGACCTCCTGGCCAAGAAGCCGTCGGCTCTGTCGGGCGGAGACATGCAGCGCGTCGCTATCGGCAGGGCGCTGGTGCGGCGCCCGAAGGCGATGCTGATGGACGAACCGATCGGAGCGCTCGATGCCAAATTGCGCGAGGAGATGCGGGCCGAGATCAAGCGGCTGCACATCAAGCAGGGCTCGACCACCATCTATGTCACGCATGATCAGATCGAGGCGATGAGCCTCGCCGATCGCATCGTCATCATGCATGAGGGCGTGCTGCAGCAGGTCGGCTCGCCAGACGAGGTCTATTCGCATCCGGCCAATCTGTTCGTGGCGCAGTTCGTAGGCAGCCCGGTGATGAATGTCGCCGATGCGTCGGTCGCAGAAACGGCGTCCTCGGCCTCGGTCACCGTCGGTGGTGCTGCCGCCGGTTTCGAATTCCCGCGCGCGCTTTTGTCCAAGCTCAACGGCCACGCCGGCGGCCAGCTGGCGCTCGGCATACGGCCCGAAGGCGTGCTGGTGCGCCATGAAGCGGCGGAGGGCTTCCTGCCGGTCGAAACGCAGATCGTCGAGCCGCTCGGCTCCTTCGACATTGTCGACCTCAAGGTCGGCTCCAAAATGCTGCGTGCCCGCACCAAGAGCGGCTTCGTCGGTGGCCCCGGCGAAAGGGTCTTCGCCAGGATCGATCCGACGCAGGCGCATTTCTTCGATACGGCAAGCGGCAAGTCGCTTGGGGTGAGGCTCTGATGGCGCATATCCAGCTCAAGAACATTTCCAAGAGCTTCGGCAACCACACCGCGCTGACCGGGCTCAATCTCGAGATCGCCGATGGCGAGTTCTTCGTGCTGCTCGGCGAGACGGGAGCCGGCAAGACGACGACGCTGCGGATGATCGCCGGCCTGGAGAAGCCCAGCGAAGGGCAGGTTCTGATCGATGGCGTGGACGTCGCCGATTGGGGTGCGGCCGAGCGCGACGTGGCGCTCGTACTGCAGCAATATTCGCTGTATCCGCGCTACACAGTGCGGGA
The DNA here is from genome assembly GCF_057786075.1 of Mesorhizobium sp. P171375. Lineage (NCBI taxonomy): Bacteria > Pseudomonadati > Pseudomonadota > Alphaproteobacteria > Hyphomicrobiales > Phyllobacteriaceae > Mesorhizobium > Mesorhizobium sp. P171375. Next base: position 6,729,793 of record NZ_JBYNWF010000001.1, on the reverse strand, counting down.
GAACCTCGAATTTCCGCTGAAGCCGAAGATCCGCCGGCTGCCCGATGCCGAGATCAAGGATCGCGTCGACCGCGCCGCCAGGACACTGCGGATCGAACATCTGCTCGACCGCAAGACCGATCGCCTTTCGGGCGGCGAGATGCAGCGCGTCTCCATCGGCCGCGCCATCGTGCGCAAGCCGCGTGTGTTCCTGATGGACGAGCCGCTGTCGGCGCTCGACGCCAAGCTGCGCGAGGCGCTGCGGACGGAGCTGAAGAACCTGCAGATACAGCTCGGCGCCACCTTCCTGTTCGTCACCCATGACCAGATCGAGGCGATGTCGATGGGCGACAAGGTCGGCGTGTTGAACCACGGCCGCATCGTGCAGACCGGCACGCCGCACGAGATCTACAACAATCCGCGCGATACCTATGTGGCGAGCTTCGTCGGCTCGCCGCCGATGAACCTCATCGACGGACGGCTGGTGGATAATCGCGCGGTGATGGCGCCGATGAATTTCGAGCTGCCGCTTTCAGGGGGAGCCAAGGGTTTTGGAGGGGCGAAAGCGGGCGCGGCGACCGAAGGGCGCCCGCTCGTCTTCGGCATCCGTCCGGAGGATGTCTATCTGGAGAGCGGCGCGCCGGTCGAGGCACGCGTCCATGATGTCGAGAACCATGGCGTGGAAAAGATCCTGACGCTCAGGGTCGGCGACACGACGCTACGCGCCACCGTGCCGGCCAGGACCGATGTGGCGATCGAGCAATCGGTGCGCTTCGCGTGGAATGCGGACAAGGTCGTGCTGTTCGACAAGGGCAGCGGCGTAAGCCTGCGGCACACCAGCTAGGCTCTCCTGCAGACTTAAGCCGGCGCCAATCCGGTGGCGAAAATCGGCAGGCGCCCTACTATTTCTGGAAATAGGTCTCGTAGGGCGTGTCGTTGATCAGCAGGATCACGCACTCCGTGTCCGACAGGCAGGCGTCGTCGTGCATCTCATTGGCCTTTTGGGTCCAGTAGGACCCTGGCGGCAGTTCGACCTTGGTCGCTTCGCCGCCCTCCATCTGCCAATGCGCCCACAGCCCCTTGATGACCACCGCGCGGTAGTCGGCGGTGTGCGCATGGACCGGCGCGCGCCAGTTGCCGGGAACTTTCAGCAAGGTGCCCGCCGGCCCCTTGGCCCGCTCGCCCCATAATGGGCCTAGGCGATGCGGCTGGTCCGGCACTTCGGCGACATAGGGGATCTTGTCGGCCGGCAGGTAGCTGTCCTCGAGGGCGAAGGCGCGAGCGGGAAAGATGCACAGAATGGCGAGCGCTAGAAACGCAGAGCGACTGGACATGGTGGGTTCCTCCGCCTGCCAGACTATGGAGGTTGGTCGCGCGTGCAATGACATGCCGTCCAAAAGGTTTGGCAATTTCTCCAGCCGCAGAGGGACTGGCGGGACGTCCCCGAATCTCAGGAGTGCCCGAATCTCAGGAGTGTATGTCGCCGTCGCCGATATTGCGCAGGTGGCTCGGCGCCACGCCCATCACCCGCTTGAAGGCGCGGCTGAAGGAAGCCTCCGAATCGTACCCCAGTTTCGCCGCCGCCACCGACACTCTCAAACCGTCGCGGGTAAGCCATTGCCGGGCCTGGTGCATGCGCACGCGCAGCACATATTTGGCCGGCGTTTCGCCGACGACGGTGGCAAAGCGCTGGGCGAAGGCGGAGCGCGAAGCGCCCATCAGCCTTGCCAGCGCCTCGACCGTCCAGTCGCGGTCGGGCTGCAGGTGAATGGCGGCGAGCACCTTGCCGACATCGGGATTGCGCACGGCGGCAATCCAGCCGGAGGCATCGCCGCAGCCATTCTCCACCCAGGAGCGGATGATGGTGGCGGCGAGCACGTCGGCAAGACGCGCCAGAATGCCGCCGGAGCCGACCCGGTCCATCGTCACCTCGCCGGCCATGGCATCAAGCAAATGCTGGATGCCCGGCGCGTTGGTCATGAGCCTATGCGCCTGCATCAGATTGGGCATCATGTCGAGCAGCGGGTGCGAGCCGTCGAGGTTGAAGTGCATGCTGCCGCAGAACAACAACGTCTTGCAGCCATCGCAGCCGTTGGAGACGTCGTAGATGTTCTCGCATACCGGCTCGATTGAGTAGCGGCCGATCGGAACGGGCGGCACGCCTGGCGCGCTGGCCAGAATATGCTCGTCGCCGCGCGGGATCAGCAGCGCGTCGCCGACCGACAGTTCGATCCACTCCTTCGACGGCGAGAACAGCCAGCAGCTTTGCTGTCCAATGAAATGGAACCGCGCCGCTTTCTGCGCGGGAAAGGACACGGCCCAGGGCTCGCCAAGCACGCAGCGGCCATAGTCGACGCCGTCGAGGCGCAAGCCGCGCAGCATGTCGGTCAGCGGGTCGCCGGACGCGGGTAAAGCGGCTTTGGACGAATTGTAGTTCATTTCGGTGTTTCTAACATGGAAGCTCCAGACCGTCACTCCCTATGTTGCAGTGCAGCCAAATGTTGCGCCGCAAACAGACCGGAGATGACCATGACCGAACCCGCGACGGGCGTCATCGACGCCACAGTTCTCAACCCCCGCGGGCTCCGATGAACGAACCGAGCCTGTCTGGGGCGCCGTGGTCTCGCTGGCGCTCGGTGTGTTCGGCTTGGTCACAGCAGAATTCCTGCCCGCCAGCCTGTTGACGCCAATGGCTGCCGATCTCGGCGTCAGCGAAGGCGTGGCCGGGCAGGCGGTAACGGCGACGGCTGTTGTCGGCGCCATCGCCGCGCCCACCATGGCCATCATCACCAGGCGGATGGACCGCCGGCTGGTGATGTGGATGTTGTCGAGTTTCCTGATCGTCTCCAATCTTCTTGCGGCCTTTGCCTCGTCGCTGCCCATGCTGCTCATCGCCCGCGTCATACTCGGCGTTGCGCTTGGCGGCTTCTGGGCGATGTCGGCGGCCATGGCGCTGCGGCTGGTGCCGATGCGGCTGATGCCGCGCGCCATGTCGATCATCCTGACCGGCGTTTCGTTGGCCACCGTCACCGCCGCGCCGGTCGGCGCCTATGTCGGCGACATCTGGGGATGGCGCACGGCGTTCATGATCGCGACCATCGTTGGCGGGCTGGCGCTGCTGGTGCAACTGGCGACCATTCCGCGGCTGCCGCCGGTTGGTGTGGCGAGCTTTCGCACCCTGCTCGAAGTGCTGGAGCGGCCGTCGATCCGGATGGCGCTATTGGTCGTGCTGTTGGTCGCTTCCGGCCACTTCGCCGGCTTCACCTATGTCCGCCCGTTCCTTGAGAAGGTGCCGCTGCTGCACATCGAGACGATCTCGCTGGTGCTGCTCGCCTATGGCATTGGCGGCTTCGTCGGCAACATCGTCGGCGGCATCGTGGCCGAGCGCAGCCTCAAGGTAGCCGTGGCGCTGGCGCCGCTTCTGATCGCCCTGGCTGCGGCCTCAATGCTTGTCTTCGGCGCCTCGCCGACGATCGCCGCTGCTTCGGTCGCCGTCTGGGGCTTTGCCTTCGGCGCGGTGCCGGTCGGGCTGCAGAGTTGGCTGGTGCGGGCGGGCGCCCGACCAGGCCGAAAGCGCCGGCGGGCTGATGGTGTCGACCTTCCAGGTGGCGATTGCGCTGGGCGCTGTCTTCGGCGGCCTGCTGGTCGACAATGCCGGTGTGGCCAGCGCCTTCGCCTATTGCGGCGCTGCGACCTTGCTGGCGGCGATCCTGGTGTTCGCGCGCGGCCCGAAAAGCGCTGAGTAATCTAGCCCAAAAACCATCGCTGGCAGCGGCCCGAGGACCATCGCGGTTTTCGGGCTGCTGTTGTGATGAGGCTATCGATAGGTTTCAGAACGAGCGGCCGTCGAAGTCAAAGATCGACAGGGAGGATGGGTCGATATCGGCGACGCAGTTGATGTTGATATAGGCACTGCGTTCACTGCCTTCGCGAACATCCTCGGCAAAGGGATGGATGCCGCAGGTGCGGCAGAAGCGATGCGCCATCGCATGAGTGCCGAATGTGTAGGTGCCGAGATCATCACCCCAGGCCAGGACGGTCAGGCTGGCATGCGGGATAGCGCATAGAAGCGCGCCCTTGCGCGAGCAGATCGAACAATTGCACCGCACGGCGCCGGTCAGCTCTGCCTTGAATTCGAACGCCACCTTGCCGCAGTGGCAGCTGCCTTTGTACAGCATCAGTCTCTTCCTATCGCTGGCAGGTGCAAAGGCACGCTGGCCGGGTTATCCCTTCCGCAGGCCCAACCGGCCGCTTGAACTCTCTGTGCTTGCTTTAAAGACGTTGCATCCTGGCGGAGTCCGACATCGACATGCAATCAATCCGCGATCATCTCGAAATCATCCTGTCACGTCTTGCCAATCGTGCGGCAGACGAGAGGGTCTACACCAAGGTCTATGCCGAGGCCGCGCGGGCCGCGGCCGATGCCAGCGATGCGCGCAAACGGGTCGGCATGAGCCTCGGGCCGCTCGATGGCACCATTGTCTCGATCAAAGATCTGTTCGATGTCCCCGGCGAGCCGACCACGGCCGGTTCGCTGATGCTGAAGAATGCAGCACCTCCCCTGTGGGACGCGGCAATCGTCAGCCGGCTGCGGCAGGCCGGCGCTATCATCATCGGCAAGACCAACATGACCGAATTCGCCTTCACCGCGATCGGCGACAACCAGCACTATGGCACACCCGGCAATGCCGCCGACGCGAGCCGCATTCCCGGCGGCTCGTCCTCGGGCGCCGGCGTTTCCGTGGCCGAGGGCACATGCGACATCGCCATCGGCTCGGATACTGGCGGCTCGGTGCGCATCCCGGCGTCGCTGAACGGCGTCGTCGGCTTCAAGCCGACGGCGCGGCGCGTGCCGCTGACCGGCGCCTATCCCCTGTCCGCGACGCTGGATTCGATTGGGCCGCTCGCGCTGAGCGTCGCCGCCTGCGCGGTCGCCGACGCCGTCATGTCAGGGGACGAACTCCCGCCGCTGCATCTGCCGCTGTCACTTGCCGGCCTCCGCGTTGGCGTCCCGCGCGGTGTGCTGTTCGACGAGACGGAACCGGAGGTCGCGGCAGGCTTCGAGCGATGCTTGCGCGCGCTGGAGCAAAGCGGCGTGCGCGTCGTCGAGCTGTTGATCGACGACTTGATTGCCGAGATGCGCACGGCGACCAAACGCGCCTCGATCGCATCGATGGAAGGTGCCGAGGTTCATGCCGACTGGCTGTCCGTCGGAGCATCGGTTCCGGTGGACCCGCATGTCAGCGGGCCGCTTTCGCGGGCACTCGCCATTCCTGCCTCGGTCTATATCAGGACCATCCGCCGCCGCCGCGAACTCGCCGCTGTCATGGCCGAACGCCTGGCGTCAATCGATGTGTTAGCCCTGCCGACCGTGCCGATCGTCGCGCCCTCGATCGCCACCATGGCCAGCGACGAAGCCCTGCGCAACAAGGCCGAGGGCCTGCTGTTGCGCAACACCCAGGTCGCCAACCAGTTCGACCTCTGCGCCATCTCGCTGCCGATGCCCGGCATGACGTTGCCGGCCGGGCTGATGCTGGTGGCGCGCAACTGCCATGACCATCATTTGCTGCGCATCGCGGCTGAGGTCGAAAGGCTGTTCTGACCGGCGTCCAGTATCAGCGCGACGAGCAGTGCTTGCGTTCGCTGTCCTTGGCTGTGCGGTCGATGCCGGTCGCGACCAATGTCGGCAGGCTGTACTGCTTGCCGTTGAAGCTGTGCGGCCGGTTCTCGATGGTACCGGTGACAACGAGCTTGCCGGCATAGAGTTTGTCCGGAAGGTCGAGCGCCTTGTCCTGCTGCGGCAGGCCGTCAATATCGACCCACACGCCCTTGACGACCTTGCCAGTGGTGAGGTCAAGCGCGCTGGTGGAAGGGCAGGGCGCCATCACGCACCGCAGGCCGTTATCGCAAGGCACGTAGCTGCCTTGCCCATCGGCCTGAGCCTCGGTAGCTGCCATGCAGATGCCGGCAATCAGAACAAGAATTCGGGTAACGCTTTGGGCCATGTCGGCGAAGCTCGTCGCCAAATCCGCGAAAATTGAGGCGGGTCGCAGAACCGTCAGTCGGCCGGAAACCGCCTGCGGTAGTGCTCGACCACGTCGGGATTGCGCAGATTGACCGGCAGCCGGTTGGCCAGCACCAGCAAGGTCTCGCCGGCAGCACCCACACCCATGCGCATCATCGACTGCTCGGTAATGCCCGCCATATGCGGGGTGACGATGACATTGTCGAAGCCGAAATAGGGGTGATTTGCCGGCAGCGGCTGCGTGGCAAAGACGTCGAGCGCGGCGCCGCCAATGCGGTCCTTGCGCAAGGCCTCGATCAGCGCGTCGTCGTCGATCACGGGCCCGCGCGAAATGTTGATCAAAAGCGCATCCGGTTTCATGCGAGCGATGCGTTCGCGGTTGATCAGACCGCGCGTTTCCGGCGTCAGCGGGCAGCACAACACGATGATGTCGCTCTGTTCGACCAGCGCGTCAATCGACAGGAAGCCGATCCTGTCGGGGGCCGGCTGCATGCTGCGCGTCGTCGCCACCACGTTGAGGCCGAAGCCGTGCGCGGCGATATGGCCGACCGCCTGGCCGATGGCGCCGAAGCCGATAATGCCGATCGTCTTGCCGGCGAGCTCGCTGGCATGGCTGGCGTGGTCGCGGCCGGCATTCCAGCCTTTGGCGCGCAGGTCGCGGTCGACCGAGCGGAAGCGGCGAAGCAAAGCAAGCGCCGCGAACATCACATATTCGGCGACCGAGCGTGCATTGACCGCCGGCACATTGGCGACCAGCACGCCGGCCGCGGCGGCAGCCTCCATCGGCACCATGTCGAGGCCGGCGCCGTGACGGACTGCTGCCCGAAGCTTCGTTGCGTTTTCAAACAGCGCCGGCGGCAGCGGCGCGCGCACGATGATGACGTCGGCGTTCTTCGCTTCCGCGGTCAGTGTTTCGGCGTCAAGCGCGGAGGCGACGACGAGTTCGCCGGCGCCGACCAGCATGGCGGAGGCACGCGGATGCAGCGTGTGCGTCGACAGGATTCTGGGCATGGAGCTCTCGTTCTTAGTCGCAATTCCCTAGGGAAAGCGCTGCGCGCTTTTTCCGGGAAAACCGTTTCACACTTTTCCCGGAATTGCTCTAGACCTTTTCGAGCGTGGCGTTTTTCTGCTCCATGCCCCGGCCCTCGATGATCCCCTTCCAGTAGCTTTCCGCGCCTTGCAGATGGGCGCTCATCAGCGCCTGGGCGAGATTGCCGTCGCGGCGCAGCAGCGCCTCGTAGATCTGGATGTGCTCGGCATGCGAGCGCACCGAGCGCTCGGGGTCGTTGAAGTAGATCGGCAGGCGCAACTCGCCCATCAGATAGTAGACGCTGCAGATGTTGTGGAACACGCCGTTCTTGGTCGCCCGCACGATTTCGAGATGGAATTCACGGTCCTCCTTGGCGAGACCCTCGCCGGCGGCGATGCGCTCTTCGGACGCTTTCAGGATTTCGCGCAGGCGTTCGAAATTCTCTTCGGTGGCGCGCGAGCAGGCGAGTTCGGCGGCCTTGATCTCGTGGATCTTGCGCAGTTCGACGGTCTCGTAGATCTGCACCGGATCGAGCGGCAGGCCCGCGCGGGCGAAAAGGGCCAAGGCTTCCACGCTGGCCTGCCTGGTGTCGACATAGATGCCGGATTTGGCGCGGCGCTCGACGATGCGCATGGCTTCGAGAATGGCCAGCGCCTCGCGGATCTGGCCGCGGCTGACGCTGAAATGCTCGGCCAATTCGCGCTCCGAGGGCGTGCGGCCGGTCTCCTTGTCCGAATGGGAGAACAGATAGGCGGCGAGTTCGGCGAGAAGGTTCTTTTCTTTCATCGTCAACTGCGTTGCGCGTGCGCCTCCAGGAACCGCTCCGAAATGGTGAATCCCAGACCCGGCTTTTCAGGGATCGCTATCATACCGTCTTTTGCTTCGACAGTCTCTTCGACAAGATCGTGGATCATCGGGTTAGCGCCGAGCGAATATTCGACGGTGAAGCTAGCCGGCGAAGCAGCGCAGACATGCAGGCCGGCAAAGAAGCAGGGCGCGCCGGCCCACAGATGCGGGGCAAAGCGCAGATTGAAGGCGCTGGCGATGGTGCCGATCTTCATCGCCTCGCTGATGCCGCCGCAAAAGGCCGGATCGGGCTGGAAGATGTCGGCCGATTTCAGCACGGCGAGATCGCGGAAGGCGTAGCGTGTCGCCTCGCTTTCGCCGGTGGCGATCGGGATCGAACCCGAAGCGCGCACCTCGGCCATGCCAGGCTTGTCGTCGGCGATGACCGGCTCCTCGAACCAGGCGAGGTCGAGATCGCTGGCCAAGCCGATGAAGCGCTTGGCCTCAGCCACCGTATAGGTGCCGTGGGCATCGACCATCAGTTCGACATCCGGGCCGAGCGCCTGCCGGGCGGCACGGACACGGGCGGCGGAAATGTGCGGGGCGCCGTCCATGGCGCCGATGCGCATCTTCAGCGCCTTGAAGCCGCCCTTGGCGATGTAGGATTTGAGTTGCTCGCCGATCGCGTCGGCGGCAGCCCAGCCGCCGGAGGCGTAGGCCTGCATGCGGTCGAGCTTGCGGCCGCCGATAAGCCGCCACACGGGCTGTCCGAGCGACTTGCCGAGAATGTCCCAGAGCGCAATGTCGACGGCGCTGATGGCCGCCACGCTCATGCCGCGCCGCGCCAGTTGTGGCATGGCGTGGCCGGCATGCGCGGCTGTCTCGTGGCGCACACCGTTGTAAAGCATCTCCCAGATGACGCCGATGTCGGCGGGGTCGCGGCCGATCAGCTGCGGCCCGACCTCATGGTTCAGCATGTGGACCAGCGCCCCATAGCTGCCGGCGCTGCCGGCGGCGTTCTTGCCTTCGCCCCAGCCGACCAGCCCGTCATCGGTCTCGATGCGCAGGATGGCGGCGTCGAAGGTCGTCACCTGGCCGAAGTCGCTGCGATGCTGCTTCGCGGCTTCGATCGGTATGCGGACCCACCAGGCCTGGACGTTTCTGATGCGCATGGTCATCCCCGGCCCCGCCGCCGGCAGGCGGAAGGGCGCATTCCAAATCGGATCGGCTACTTGATCAGCGGCAATAGCGTTTCGGCGGTAATGCGCATCTGGTCGGTGTAGAATTTCTCCGTCAGCACGCTGGAGCCGTGATCCTGGATGAACTTCAACTGCTCCGGCGAGATGTCGACCGGGTGGCGCTCGACCATGTCGGGATAGGGCGCGGCCGGCGTGCGATCGACAGGCGCGACGAACTCGTTGGTCAGCGCGCCATCGTAGCCGACTTCCTTCAGCGTCTGCACGATCCGTGGCCAGTCGATCTGGCCGAGGCCGGCGGCGAAGCGGTTGTTGTCGGCGACGTGGAAATCGAACAGGCGTTTGCCGACCTGGCGGATGGCGTCATAGACGTTAAATTCTTCCATGTGGATGTGGTAGGCGTCGAGGCAGACGCCGCATTCGGGGCTCACCGCATCGGCCAGGGCGAGGGCCTGCGCGCCGCGGTTGAACAGATAGGTCTCGAAGCGGTTGAGCGGCTCGACGGCGATCTTGACGCCGACTTTCTTGGCATGGGTGAAGCATTCGCGGGTGGCGTCGACCACCCACTTCCACTCCTCTTCCTCGGTGCCGTCTGGTACCACCTTGCCGACGGTGGCGGGCACAAGCGTGATGATCTCGCCGTCGAGCTCGCTGATCATGGTCAGCACGTCCTTGACGTACTGCACCGAGCGTTCGCGCTGACCCTGGTCCCTGGCGGCCAGGTTGCGTTCGCCAAGCATCAGCGTCACCGCACCCCAGCAGCGTATGCCGTGTTCTTTCAGCAGCGCGCGGGTCTCCTTGGTCTTGTATTGCTCGGGCTCGCCGGAAATCTCGATCGACTCGTAGCCGAATTTCTTGATGCGCTTCAGCGTCACCTCCAACGGCTCCGCGCGCATCCAGTTGTGCGTCGAAAGATGCATGGTCTATCCTTCCCAGAATTCGTCTGTGCCAGTTCGCCTGCGATGCGCCTCACTGAAGCGCGCGTCATGATTCCTCCCCAAGGCGCTCCAGCATTTTTACGCAAACTGGTTCGACCAATTGGGCCTGAATGGAGGTCTACAGCAATTTTTGTCACGCGGCAAGAACTGCCGCCGTACGATCGCGGCATCCATTTACTGTATTGATTATGCTTGTATATGTTCCCTATTTCGGGGTGCGCCGGCTGCTGCGCTTGCGAGTCAAATGGCTTGACCCATTTCCGGTATTTGGTAATACCAGAATGGCAAGTCGAGAATGCACATCACAAAAGACCAAAGAGGCTGGCCCTGCTTTCATCAGGCGCTATGCTTGGTCTCTGGAAAATGAATTGGGAGGATGCCGATGCCGTCGACAATGAAAGGTCCGGGGCTGTTTCTGGCGCAGTTCGCGGGCGATGCCGCGCCATTCAATTCGCTGGCTTCGATCACCAAATGGGCGGCCGGTCTCGGCTACAAGGGCGTACAGATCCCGACCTGGGACGCACGCCTGTTCGACCTCAAGAAGGCGGCGTCTTCCAAGACCTATTGCGATGAGGTGAAAGGCATCTGTGCCGATGCCGGCGTCGAGATCACCGAACTGTCGACGCATCTTCAGGGGCAGTTGGTGGCGGTGCATCCCGCTTATGACGCGCAGTTCGACGGTTTCGCCCCGGCCTCGGTGCACAACAACCCGAAGGCGCGGCAGAAATGGGCGGTCGAACAGATGACGTTCGGCGCCAAGGCTTCGAAGAATCTGGGCCTGAAGGCCTCGGTGACATTTTCCGGGGCGCTGGCCTTCCCGTACCTTTACCCTTGGCCACAGCGGCCGGCCGGGTTGATCGAGGAGGCCTTCGCCGAACTTGGCAAACGCTGGAAGCCGATCCTCGACGTCTATGACGAGAATGGCGTCGATGTCGGCTATGAGATCCATCCCGGCGAAGACATCTTCGACGGCGCCACCTTCGAAATGTTCCTCGACGCGGTCGGCGGCCACAAGCGCTGCAACATCAATTACGACCCGTCGCATTTCCTGTTGCAGCAACTCGACTATCTCGAATTCATCGACATCTATCACGAGCGGATCAAAGCGTTCCACGCCAAGGATGCCGAGTTCAACCCGACGGGACGGCAAGGCGTTTATTCCGGCTACCAGAGCTGGACCAACCGCGCCGGCCGCTTCCGCTCACTGGGCGACGGGCAGGTCGATTTCGGCGGCATCTTCTCCAAGCTCACCCAGTATGGCTACGATTCCTGGGCGGTGCTGGAATGGGAGTGCTGCCTGAAGCATCCGGAAGACGGCGCGGCCGAAGGCGCGCCCTTCATCCAGCACCACATCATCCGCGTGACGGAAAAGGCATTCGACGATTTCGCCGGCGGCACAACCGACAAGAAGATGCTGCGCGCGATGATGGGGATCTGACCGGCTTCGCCGGCAGTGGCAGACGCCAAAAGCAGAACGCACAAGACGAGGGAGACGATCATGGTCGGCGCATCGAAAGCTGAAACGGGAGGCGGCCCGATCCGCTATGGCATGGTCGGTGGCGGCCAGGGCGCTTTCATCGGCGCCGTGCACCGGATCGCGGCGCGCATGGACAATGACTTCGTGTTGGTGGCCGGCGCGCTGTCGGCCAATCCCGAGCGCGCCAAGGCTTCCGCCGCCGAACTCGGTCTCGACCCGGCGCGCAGCTACGCGTCCTATGCCGAGATGGCCAAGGCCGAAGCCAAGCGCCCGGACGGCATCGAGGCGGTTGCCATCGTCACCCCCAACAATGTGCACGTCCCGGCGGCGAAAGCTTTCCTCGAAGCTGGCATCCACGTGATCTGCGACAAGCCGTTGGCGACGACTTTGGCTGAGGCCAAGAAGCTTGCGGCGATAGTCGAGAAGACCGGCAAGGTGTTCGTGCTGACGCACAATTACACCGCCTATCCGATGATCCGGCAGGCGCGCGAGATGGTGGCCAAAGGCCAGCTTGGCGATATCCGCATCGTGCAATCCGAATACCCGCAGGACTGGCTGACCGAAGACCTTGCCGCCACCGGCCAGAAGCAGGCGGCGTGGCGCTCCGATCCCAAGCAGGCAGGGGCGGGCGGCGCGCTCGGCGACATCGGCACCCATGCCTACAATCTCGCGCGCTTCGTCTCCGGGCTGGAACTCGATTCACTGTCGGCCGATCTCGACGCTTTCGTGCCGGGGCGGCAGCTCGACGACAATGTCAACGTCATGCTGCGCTTCAAACCGGTCGGCAAAACACATCCGGCCAAGGGCATGATCTGGGCGAGCCAGGTGGCGCCCGGCCACGAGAATGGGCTGAGGCTGCGCATCTATGGTTCGAAGGGCGGGCTGGAATGGGTACAGGCCGATCCGAACTATCTCTGGTACACGCCGTTCGGCCAGCCCAAGCAGCTGCTCACCCGCAACGGCGCCGGCGCGCTGCCGGTCGCCGGCCGCGTCAGCCGCGTCCCGTCGGGGCATCCGGAAGGCTATCTCGAAGGCTTCGCCAATATCTACCAGGAAGCCGCGCGGGCGATCCGGGCTGCACGCAAGAAGGGCGGCAAGCCGGGCAAGGATGTGGTGTTCCCGACGATCGAGGACGGCGTCGAAGGCATGGCGTTTATCGAAGCCTGCGTGAAGTCGTCGAAGAAGAATGGGGCGTGGACGAAACTTTAGGCGGCGGGAGAGAAGGTGGCCGCGAAGCGGCCGGATGAGGGGCAAGGCGAAGCTGGCGAGTGAGACCAGCGCGCCGTCACATGGGGAGGGAATGTCGATGAAAATCGGCATGTGTATGTTCTTGTGGACGACCAGCGTCTCGAAGAAGCACGAGGCGCTGCTCAGGGACATCAAGGCGACGGGCTTCGACGGGGTCGAGATCCCGGTCTTTGCCGGTACGCCTGACGACTACAGAAAACTCGGCGAAATGCTCGACCGCATCGGGCTGGAGCGCACGGCTGTGACCGCGATGGGCGATCCGGGGATGAATCTGATCTCGCCGGATGCGGCGACCCGCAAGGCTGGCATCGACTATATGAAATGGGCCATCGACTGCAGCGTGGCACTCGGTTCCGACAAGCTGAGTGGACCGCTGCATTCGACGCTCGGCGCCTTTTCCGGCAGTGGGCCGACGGCGGCCGAGAAAAAACGTTCGGTCGCCTCGCAGCGCGCCATTGGCGACCATGCCGGCAAGAGGAACGTCACCATCGGGCTGGAGGCGCTCAACCGTTTCGAGTGCTACCTGCTCAACACGATGGCCGACCTGTCCGAGCACATCGACGCCATCGACCGGCCGCACATAAAGGCGATGTACGACACGTTCCACGCCAATATCGAGGAGGCCGACCCGATCGGCGCCTATACCAAGCACCGGCGGAATGTCGTGCATATCCACATTTCGGAGAACGATCGCGGCGTGCCGGGGCGCGGCAACATTCCCTGGGCCGAGACGTTCTCGGCGATCCGCAAGGGCGGCTACGACGACTGGTTGACGATCGAGGCGTTCGGACGCTCGCTGAAGGATCTGGCGGCGGCGACCAAGGTGTGGCGGGATTTTTCGGAGAGCCCGGAGGCGGTTTATCGCGAGGGATACAGGCATATCCGGGATGGGTGGAAGAGGGCGGCTTAGGCCCTGCGCCCTAGTCCATTTTCTATTTGCGTCGCGGCGGTTGCCAGGTGGTTTCCCCACTCCGTCTCGGCTTTGCCGAGCCACCTTTCCCCCCTCCAGAGCAGGGCAATCGCATATGAAACTTCCCGAAGGTTTGCCCGGCACCTACCCCCACCCTAACCCTCCCCACAAGGGGGAGGGAGAACTCCGTAAGCGCTGATTTCAGCAAATTACCGAGGTTTGGGCGGGCAAATGTTGGCGCGCGGCCGCGTTCCTTCCCCCTTGTGGGGAGGGTTAGGGTGGGGGTCCCTCTTCGAAAGAATCCATATGCGATAGCCCTGCCCTCCGGAGGGAGAGGAAAGGGAGCCTAGCGGCTCGGGAGAGGGAGAAAGCCTCGGCCTTTGAGGACAGGTAATCCGGCTGGCGGCGAGGCCGACGGCCGGCCGGTGTCGCGCGCCGCCAGCTGGTACGAGGCAAAGCGTTTCGCAGGCATCGATGCCGTGATGGCGGAGACCGGTTCGATCACCGCCTCGCTCCGGCGTTTCGGCGTGGATGATTATCTCAGGCAATCGACGGTGCTGTCGGCACGCCATGCCGATGCCGCCGACCTTGCCGACCTCAACCTGCAGCCGGGGGCCATCGTGCTGGTCGCCGCCGCCGTCAATGTCACAACGGATGGCCGACCGGTCCAGTTTTCCGAAACGCGGTTTCCGGCGGAGCGGGTGGAGCTGAAACTGTCAGCGCTGTAAGCCCGCCTGCTGGCCCTACGCGATCTCGATCACAGCTTTGATCAGCCCGGATTTCTCATGCGCCCAGCGGGCGAGATCGTGCGGCGTGGCGGCCAGCGTGGTGCGGTGGGTGACGAGCTTCGCCAGCGGCACGGCGCCGTTGCGGATGGAGGCGGCGACGTGGTCGAAGTCGGCCTTGAGCGCATTGCGGCTGCCTACCAAGGTCATCTCGCGCTTGTGGAATTCGGGGTCGGAAAAGACGATGTCGTCCTTGACGACGCTGACCAGAACCAGCGTGCCGCCATGCGCGACGTGGGCGAAGGCAGATTGCACCGAGGCGGTGTTGCCGGTGGCGTCGAAAACCACGTCGAAGCCTTCGGCGCCGGTTGCATCGCGCACCAGTTCGGCTGCCGCCTTTTGCGAGCCGTCGAGCGTGGCGAAGCCGAGTTCGCCTTTGGCAAAATCCAGCCGCTCCGTGCTCATGTCGAGCAGGCTGACATCGAGCCCGGCAATGCGGGCGAAGATCGCCGTGCCAAGCCCGATCGGCCCTGCGCCGATGACCAGCGTGCGGGCGCCTGGTTCAGCGCGGGCACGGCGCACGGCATGCGCGCCGATCGCGAGAAATTCGACGGCAGCGGCATCGGCCAGCGACAGGCCGTTTGCCGGATAAAGATTCTGTGCCGGCACCAGGATCTGCTCGGCCATGGCGCCGTCGCGATGCACGCCGAGCACTTCGATCCGCACACAGCAATTCGGCTTGCCCTGCCGGCAGGCGATGCATTTGCCGCAAGCGAGGTAGGGGTTGATGATGACGGGCTCGCCGACGGCGAGTTCGACGCCTTCACCGGCCTCGACGATGGTGCCCGACACTTCGTGGCCCATGATCCGGGGGTAGGCAAGGAACGGGTGCTTGCCCTCGAAGATGTGGTAGTCGGTACCGCATATGCCGATATGGCTGACCGCGACGAGCGCCCAGCCGGCAGGTGGTGCGCCTGGTGCGGCGCGGTCTTCTAGGACAAGGTCGCCAGGCGAGCGGCAAACGACGGCTTTCATTCAGCAATTCCAGTGTTCAAAAAAGGCGCCGGTCCGTCGAGCGGACCGGCGAAAAGGTCAGGGAGGATTATTTGCCGCGACGGCGCAGGCCGTCGAAATAGACGATGATGATGATCAGCGCGCCGGTAATGATGCGCTGCCAGAAGGCGTTGACGTTCAAGAGGTTGGCGCCATTGTTGATGGTGGCGAGGATGAAGGCGCCGAGCAACGGTCCGTGGACGGAGCCGACGGCGCCGAACAGCGAGGTGCCGCCGATGACCGACGAGGCGATCGCCTGCAGTTCCCAGCCCTCGGCCTGGGTCGGGTTGCCGATGCCGATACGTGAGGCCAAAAGCACGCCGACGAAGGCCGCGCACAGGCCAGACAGCGTGTAGGCCATGTAGATCGTGCGCTGGACATTGACGCCGGAGAGGCGCGAGGCCTCGGCGTTGGAGCCGACCGAGAACAGATAGCGGCCCCAGCGGCTGTGATGCAGGAAGATGTAAGCCGGAATGCCGACCAGGATCACCATCCAGAACAGATTGGGGACGCCGACGAAGGAGTTGCGCGAGAACTCCTGGAAGGCGTCGTTGTTGATCGAGATGGAGTTGCCGTTGGTCATCAACAGGCCGATGCCGCGCAGCGAGGTGAGCGTCGCCAGCGTGATGATGAAAGGCGGCAGGCCCATTTTGACGATGCCGAAGCCGTGGAACATGCCGATGGCGACGCCGACCAGAAGCGTGATCAGGATGGCGAGGAAAACCGGCACGCCGGCGTTGATCAGCATGGCGGCGATGACGGTGGCGAAGCCGACCACGGCGCCGACGGATAGATCGATACCGCCGGTGATGATGACGAAGGTCTGGCCGACCGCCAGGATAGCGATCATCGAGCCCTGGCGCAGCAGGTTCGAGATGTTGTTGGCCGAGGCGAAGCTCTGCGTCGACACCGACAGGATGATCCAAAGCAGAACCAGCAGCGCCAGCAGCGTCAACCCGAACAGGGCGTTGTAGTTGCGCTTCGGCTTTTCGGCGGCAATGGCCTCGGTGCTCATGTCTGACCTCCCTTTTTTTCTTGTTTCTCGGCGAGCGCCTGAGAGAGAATTTCCTCGTGGTCGGCGCTGCGGAACCCGTGCGTGGCCACCAGCTTGCCGCGCCGGAACACATGCAGCGTGTCGGCCAGCTCATAGACTTCCGGCAGGTATGACGAGATCAGGATGATGCCGGCGCCCTTGGACAAAAGCGCGCCGAACAGGCGGTAGATCTCGGCCTTGGTGCCGACATCGACGCCGACCGTTGGCTCGTCGAAGATGAACAGCTTGGCGCCGTGCGCCAGCCACTTGCCAATGACGATCTTCTGCTGGTTGCCGCCCGACAGGCTGGAGGCGAGGGCGCCGCGTGTCGGGGTCTTGATCCGGAGGTCGGCGATCTGGCGATCGGCCTCGGCCTTCTCCTTTGCGCCGGAGATCAGCATGTTCCTGGATATGCGCTTGTAGATCGGCAGATTGAGATTGAGGCCTACGGGCAGGTTCAGGCACAGGCCCTGGTCGCGGCGGCTTTCAGGCGCCAGCGCCATGCCGAGCCTGATCGCGTCGTGCTCGGAGTTGACCTGGACTTCCTTGCCTTCCCAGAGAATCTGGCCGGCCGACTTGCGATGGCGGCCATAGAGCGTGGTGACGAACTCACTGCGGCCGGCGCCGATCAGGCCGTAGAGGCCGACGATCTCGCCCGCGCGGACGGTCATCGAGACGTTTTCGAAGCCATTGCCGGACAGGTTCCTCGCTTCGACGATCATCGCGCCGGGCGTGAAATGCTCCTTGTGGTAGACCTGCTCGATCGAGCGGTTGATCATCATCTTGACCAGCTCGGCGTCGTTGGTCTCAGCGATGTTCCTGGTGCCGACCAGCGTGCCGTCGCGCAGCACCGAGACACGGTCGGCGAGTTCGAACACCTCTTCCATGCGGTGGCTGATGTAGATGATGGTGACGCCTTCGCCCTTGAGGCGGCGGATCAGCTTGAACAGCTGGTCGGCCTCCTTGCGGGTGAGGTAGGCGGTCGGCTCGTCGAAGATCAGGAACTTGGTGCCGCGCACCGTGGCGCGGGCGGCGGCGATCAGCTGCTGCTGGCCGATGGTGAGGTCGCCGAGCACGACATGCGCCGGCAGGTCGAAACCGAGGTCGTCTATGATCTTTTGTGCATCCTTGACCATGGCGCGCTGCTGCAGGATGCCGAAACGGGACTCCTCCTCGCCGAGGAACATGTTGGCGGCGACGGTGAGGTGGCGGCAAAGCACGACTTCCTGGTGCACGGCATTGATGCCGAGCGCCATCGCCTCGTGCGGGGTCGCCAGAGCTGCCGGCTTGCCTTCCCAGATGACGTCGCCGGAGGTGCGCGGCATGACGCCGGTCAGAAGCTTGATCAGGGTGGATTTGCCGGCGCCGTTTTCGCCGACGATGGCGTGGATTTCGCCAGCCTTGAAGGCGAGGTGGACCGGCTTCAGGGCATGCGTGCCAGGATAGCGCTTTTCCAGACCGTGCAGTTCGAGGATCGTCCTGCCAGGCTCCAGCGTTGGGGCCGGGTGCAGTTCCTGCGCCGTTGGCGTCATGACAATCCTCCCAGATTGGCCTTGCGATTGGTGTTTCCGGGGCGCGCGAGGAGCCCCGGAAACAGTTTTCGAGATGGATGCGGCTCAGAGTTTCGGGTTGAGCAGCGCGTCGATCTTGGGGTCTTTCATGTTGGCCTTGGTCACCAGATTGGCACCGGTGTCGACATTGGCTTCGACCTTCTCGCCCTTCGAGGCGGCGAGTGCGGTCTTGATGCCGTCATAGCCCATCCGGTAGGGGTCCTGGACGACGAGGCCGGAGATGACGCCGTCATTGAGGAACTTGATCAGCTTCTCGTCGCTGTCGAAGCCGATCAGCCCGACCTTACCGGCAAGGTTGTTCTCGGCGATCGCCTGGCCGACGCCCTGCGCCATGATCAGGTTGGACGCGAAGATGCCCTTGAGGTCCGGGTTGGCGGTGATCAGGTCGGTGGCGATGTTGAGGCCGGTGGTGGCCTGGCCGTCGGCATACTTGTCGGCAACCAGTTCAAGGCCTGGATATTTGGCCTTGAGCTGCTCCTTGAAGCCCTGTGCGCGCTGTTCGAGCGAGCCGGCGCCGGGCAGTGCGGTGATCAGCGCAACCTTGCCCTCGACCTTGCCACCATTGGCGGCGCCGATGGCAGCGGCAAGACCGTCAGCTGCGACACGGCCGCCCTGGACGTTGTCGGTGGTCAGGAACGAGGTGAAGGCCTTGGAGTCGGCGCCGGAGTCGATGCCGATGACCTTGACCTTGGTGGCGGCCTCGTCGATCGGCTTGCCGAGCGCCTTGGCCTCGGTCGGGGCGATGACGACGGCAGCCGGGTTGCCGGCAACGGCGTTCTCGAGGATCGAGATCTGGCCGTTGACGTCCGTCTCAGCCTGGGCGCCGAGTTCCGGCACGTTGACGCCGAGATCCTTGCCGGCCTTGCGGGCGCCGGCCAGAACGATCTGCCAATAGAAGGACGTGGTGTCCTTGACGATGATCGGAATGGTCACATCCGCCGCCGAAGCCGGCGCCGTGTGCAGCGCACCGGCAAGCATCGAGGCGGCAGCGAGCGCGACGAGCGAGCGGCGGTTGAGAATGCTGGTCACAAATTTCATGAGGGTTCCTCCCTAGATCGCCCGGTGAAGGTTACGGAAGCTCCATTCGGATAGGCGCGGCCCAAACAGAACTTTATCAATAAAAAACAGTTACCGCTTTTTGATAGTGCATCGATCCAGCCGACGCAAGCGGTGTTTCATATCGGCCTGCGCATGGCTCGGCGGAGAAGCCTCCTTGCCGATCCTCAATGCCACGTCCAGACGCTCCCGATCCTCCTTGATTGCAATGGAATATTAATTCCATTGTCTAGTCAATATGGAATGTTCATTCTTTCTTGAGAATCACATGATCATCGTCATCCGAGTTCCTGAACGACGGTGTAAGGAGCATATTTTGCGAATTCCGTTTGCGGCACCTCGACGTCGAACAGGTCGAGATTGCGTGTCAGATTGGCGGCTTTGGCTGTTCCGGTCAGTACGCTGGCCACGACCGGTTCGTGCAACGGGAACTGCAGCGCGGCCGCCGCCAGCGGATAGCCACCCTCGGTGGCGATTTTCTCCATCGCGCCGACGCGCTCCAAGATGTCCTCCGTCGCCGGCACATAGTCGAAATGCGCGCCATGTACGGGGCCGGTCGCCAGGATGCCGGAGTTGAAGACGCCGCCTATGATCAGCGAAGTCTGCCGCTGCCGGCAGAGCGGCAAAAGGTCGGCCTCAGCCGAGCGATCGAGCAGCGAATAGCGGCTGGCGAGCAGGATGCAGTCGAGCGGGGCTTCGCGCAGCACGTCGAGACAGATTTGCACCTCGTTGACGCCGAGCCCATAGGCGGAAATGACGCCGGACGATTTCAGCTCTTCCAGAGCCTTCAAGCCGCCATCCATCAGCTGGCGAAAATGCACTTTCGTCTTCTCGACACCATGCGTGTAGGTGCCGATGTCGTGAACAAACAGGATGTCTATCCGGTTTAGCCCGAGCCGCGCATAGGAGAACTCGACCGAGCGCATGATGCCGTCATAGGAATAGTCGTAGTCGAGCGCGAAAGGCAGCGGGTCGACATAGGAATGATCGGGAACCTGATCTTCCGGCACGGGGCGAAACAGGCGCCCGACCTTGGTCGACAGAACATAGGAGTCTCGCGGCTTGTAGCGCAGGAAATCACCGGTCCGCCGTTCCGACAGGCCGAAGCCATAGAAGGGAGCGGTGTCGAAATAGCGCAAGCCGGCTTCCCAAGCGGTCTGCAGCGTCTCCATCGCCGCCTCGCGCGGGCAGGCCCGGTAGAGGCCGCCGATCGCCGCCCCACCGAAGCTTATCTCGGTGACCTCGAGCGCAGTTGTGCCGATGCGGCGTTTGTCCATCCAAAGCCTCCCCTTGCGGACTCACTTTTGCAGCCCGTAGTTTTTTGGTCAGTGTTTTAGAGCGTTGCGCCGAGGTGCCACGGCACGAATTCGTTGTCGCCGTAGCCGAACGCCTCGCTCTTGGTCTTGCGGCCCGATGCCGTCTCGACGATCAGTTCGAACAGCTCGCGACCCATGCCGGCGATGGTCTTTTCACCCGAGGCGATGACGCCGCAATTGACGTCCATGTCCTCTTCCATCTGGTGGTACATGGTCGAGTTGGTGGCGACCTTGATCGACGGCGTCGGCCGGCAGCCGAAGCAGGAGCCGCGGCCGGTGGTGAAGACGATGATGTTAGCGCCGCCCGCCACTTGGCCGGTCGCCGAGACCGGGTCGTAGCCGGGCGTGTCCATGAACACCAGGCCGCTGCCGGTGACCTTCTCGGCATAGCCGAAGACGCCGTTGAGCGGCGTCTGGCCGCCCTTGGCGACCGCACCCAGCGACTTCTCCAGAATGGTGGTCAGGCCGCCGCGCTTATTGCCGGGCGAAGGGTTGTTGTCGATCGAGGCACCATGCTTGGCGACGTGATCTTCCCACCACTTGACGAAACCGTCGAGTTTCTTGGCGATCTCCGGCGTTGCCGCGCGATAGGCGAGCAGATGCTCGGCGCCATAGATCTCCGTCGTCTCGGACAGGATGCCGATGCCGCCGACGCCGGCCAGGATATCGACGGCCGCACCAAGTGCTGGATTGGCCGTGATGCCCGACATGCCGTCGGAGCCACCACATTGCAGGCCGACAACGATCTCGCTGACCGGGATCGGCTCACGCTGCAATGTGCCGACTTCCTCGGCGATCTCGGCGAGCACGCCCATCGCCTTCTCCACCGATTTGCGCGAGCCGCCGGCGTCCTGGATGTTGAAATGGCGTTTTCCGGCGGCCGCGCCCTTCTGGCCATAAAGGGTGAGCTGGTTGACCTCGCAGCCGAGGCCCACCATCAGCACGCCGCCGAAATTCGGATGGCGGGTGTAGCCGGCCAGCGTGCGATGCAGCACCATCATGCCGTCGCCGGTGGCGCTCATGCCGCAGCCCTGGCCATGGACGATCGGCACGAAGCCGTCGATGCCCGGATATTTCGGCAAGAGCGTGCGGTTGGCTTCGTCGGCAATGGCATGGCAGACGGTGGCCGAGCAATTGACGCTGGCAATGATGCCGATGAAGTTGCGGGTGCCGGCGCGGCCATCGGCGCGGCGGTAGCCCATGAAGGTGCGGGCGCGATCGGCTGCCGTCGCGTGTTCGGCCTCGCTCGGCGGCACCACCGGCAGGCGGCCGCTCTCGAAAACCAGATTGTGCGAATGGACATGCTCGCCGGGCGCGATGTCCTGCGTGGCACGGCCAATGGCCTGGGCATACTTGACCACCGCCTCGCCGGCGGCGATAGGCTTGATCGCCACCTTGTGGCCGGGCTCGATCAAGGCCGTGGCGACGGCGCCGCCGGGCAGAGCGGTGCCGATCTCGATGCGGCCATTGGCGACCGCGACATTGTCGGCGGGAGACAGAAGAATGCTGTTCGAGGCGTTCACGGGCAGTTTCCTGGGTCTGTTCCTGGGGGATGCGCGGATTGACACGCGTCTGTTTCCATATAATGTCTTTTATCGGGAAAAAACATTTGTGCGTCAATTGTTTTTTCAGGAGGAGACCATGCATCCGATGGACGCGTGGGTTGTAGAGAGCCGCGTCTGACACGCAAAGCGTTTTGCTTTGCCGGGTCATGCGCTAGGAAACATCTGTGATATCGCGCTTCAAGCCAGCCATAGCAAGCGCCGGCGCGCAACGGGCCAGGGATGTCGAAGAGCAACAACGTCTACAAGGACGCTTACAACAGGGGTCTGCGGCTGCTCGATGAAACGCAGAGCCTGCCGTCGGAGCCGGAGCTTGGCACTCTGCTTGGGGTCAGCCGCACCACCGTGCGCACCATCCTGGCGCGCATGGAAGAAACCGGCCTGATCGCTTGGAACAAGCGCAACAAAACGGTGCTCAGGGCGCCGAAGCCGGACGATTTCTTCCCCGAGGAAGAGACCGACACGCTGGCGCAGATCATCGAGCGCTCGTTCATGCGCAGGCTGCTCGTCGGCGGCGCCGAGGCCGGTATGCAGATCAACGAACTCGAACTGGCGCGCGAGATCGGTGTTGGCACCACCAGCGTGCGCGAATTCCTGATCCGATTCTCGCGCTTCGGCCTGATCGAGAAGCGGCGCAACAGCCATTGGGTGCTGAAAGGCTTTACGCGCGCCTTCGCGCTCGAACTCACCGAAATCCGCGAGATGTTCGAGATACGCTCGGCGGCGGCCTTTGCGGCGCTGCCGCAAGACAGCCCGGTGTGGGCCGACCTCGACCGCCTGGAGGACGAGCACCGGCTACTGGCCAGCGAGATCGCCACCCGCTTCAACGAATTCTCGGAGCTCGACGAGCGCTTTCACCGGCTGATCCACCGCGCCTCGCACAATCGCTTCATTGTCGATTTCTACGACGTCATCGCCATGATCTTCCACTACCACTACCAGTGGAACAAGGCGCAGGAGCGCGAGCGCAACGAAGTCGCGGTTGGCGAGCATCTCGCCTATATCGCAGCCCTGAAATCGCGCGATCTCGGCAAGGTCGATGCCGCCTGCCGCAAACATCTGAAGTCGGCGCGCAACACGTTGCTGACCTCGATTCCGGAAATCGGTCGGATCGCTTCTTAACGCGCCGCGTTGCCGCAGCGATGATTTGGCGATTTTCCGGCCGCGTGGCGCGTGCTAGACATCTGCCGTTGCTGCGTGAAGAGGCAGGTTTCTTGAACATCCGGCGCCAAAGATGGAGCATGACGGCCGTGTTTGTCGCGGCCTGTGTGTTGCTGCTCCAGTCGACGCTCGGCGCCTTTGCCTTCGGCACGGCGCCGGATGCCTCGCAGCTCGACGCCTTCGGCAACGTTATCTGCACCCATGAGGGAGCGGTCCAGCTTCCCGGCGGCGATCCACACCAGCAGCATATGCCGGCATGCTGCATGCTTGGCTGCAGCATGGCCTCGGTTGCCTATGCGCCGCCGCCCGGTGTCGGCGTGACGCCGGTCAGCCTGTCCTTCGAAACTGTTTCCTTTGTCGTTCCGATAACCAGGCATCTCGATTTCACACGCGAGCGTTCTCCGGCCAATCCACGCGCTCCGCCGCTTATGGCCTGAAACTGCGGCATCTCGCGTAACCTGCGCGAGCGACAATCATCCAATGACCGATATCGTTCGCGACCGGCAACGGCGCGACCTCATATTCATGGAGCCTCCCCATGCCCCGTTTACTTCGTGCCGCCGCGTTGCGCCGCAGCACGCCTTTCTTCCGCACGATCGAGCAGCGTCTCGGCAGCGTGGTCTTCGCCTTCGCGCTGTTGTTCGTCGGCGCACACTCCGTCCTTGCGCATGAGTTCAAGGCCGGCGACATCGAGATCGAGCATCCCTGGTCGCGCGCCACGCCGGCCGGCGCCAAGGTCGCCGGCGGCTATTTCACCATCGTCAACAAGGGCAGCGCGCCGGACCGGCTGCTGTCGATTGCCTCCGACATTTCGGGCAAAGCCGAACTGCACGAAATGGGGGTGAAGGATGGTGTCATGACCATGCGCCCGGTCGACGGCGGCCTGGACATCCCGGCGGGCGGCAAGGTGACGCTGGGACCCGGCGCCTACCACATAATGTTCATGGATCTGAAGCAGCCGCCCAAAGAGGGCCAGATGTTTGCCGCCACGCTGACCTTCGAGAAAGCTGGAGCGGTGACCGTCGAGTTTGCCGTGCAAGCCATAGGCAGCGCTCCGCCCCATGAAGACAACGACTGACCAATTATTGCCAACCGATTTTTCGAGAGGGACCATCATGAACAGATATCTTTTGCCCGCCGTTGCATGTCTCGTCCTGGGGACAAGTGCCGCCTTCGCCCATATCACGCTCGAAACCCAGGAAGCGCCGGTCGGCTCGACCTACAAGGCTGTGCTGCGGGTGCCGCATGGCTGCGACGGCAAGGCGACGATTGCCGTGCGCGTGCAGATCCCGGAAGGGGTGATCGGGGTGAAGCCGATGCCCAAGCCCGGCTGGACGCTGCAGGTCAAGAACGGCAAATACGAGAAATCCTACCAGCTCTATGGCGAGGCGGTGAAGTCGGGCGTCAAGGAGGTCGACTGGAGTGGCGGCAGCCTGCCGGATGAATTTTATGACGAATTCGTCTTCCGCGGCACGCTGGCCGCCGATCTGCCGGTCGGCCAAAAACTCTATTTTCCGGT
Organism: Mesorhizobium sp. P171375; assembly: GCF_057786075.1. Taxonomy (NCBI): domain Bacteria; kingdom Pseudomonadati; phylum Pseudomonadota; class Alphaproteobacteria; order Hyphomicrobiales; family Phyllobacteriaceae; genus Mesorhizobium; species Mesorhizobium sp. P171375. Next base: position 6,705,208 of record NZ_JBYNWF010000001.1, on the reverse strand, counting down.
GGTGCAGGAATGCGATGGCGCCACTACGCGTTGGATAGAGATTCCGGCTGCTGGCCAGGATGAGGATGCGCTGGAAGATCCGGCGCCCGGCCTCAACCTGCTGCCCAAGAAGTGATGCATTGGTGGCGCGCTGCTTCGAAGCGGCGCGCCACTGTTTTGATGGATGGCATGAGCGTGGCCTGTTTCCAGCGGATAGAACGGACAGTCGGCAGGTGCTTTGGCCTGCTGGCCACGATCCTGCTTCTTGCCGTCCTCGCCACGCCAAACCAGGCCCTTGCCCATGCGGCGCTGATCAAGGCCGACCCGGCCGACGGCGCTGTGCTGGCGCAAACGCCTACGCAATTTTCGCTGACCTTCAGCGAGCCGGTGTCGCCGCTGGTGCTGACGCTGGTGTGGCCCGACGGTACGCCTGTCGCGCTGACCTCTTCCCGGCTCAGCGACCAGACGGTCGAGATCGACAATCCGCAAAAGCTCGGGCCGGGCACGCATGTCTTGAGCTGGCGGGTGATTTCCGCCGACGGCCATCCGGTCGGCGGCTCGGTGCTGTTTTCCGTCGGCGCGCCAAGCGCGGCGCCGGCAGTGGCGGAAGCTGTCGACATGGATTTGCGGTCGGCGATCTGGACCGGCAAGGTTCTTCTCTACATCGGGCTTTTCCTCGGCGTCGGCGGCGCCTTCGCGCTGACATGGCTGGCGCAAGGTGTGCGCTCAGGCCAGCGTTTCGTCATTGCCGCCATGCTGTGCGGCCTGGTCGCAGCACCCCTGTCGCTCGGGTTCCAGGGGCTGGATGCGCTGGGCGCGCCCCTTGCCCGGCTGGCACAACCGGTGGTCTGGCGGACCGGGCTCGGCACCAGCTTCGGCTGGACGGTGCTGATTTCGCTGGCGGCGCTCGGGCTAGGCCTTTTGTCGCTGGTCGGGCCGCGCGCTGGCGCCAGGCCGCTGGCGCTCGCCGGACTTGTGGGTGTCGGCGCAGCCCTTGCCGCCAGCGGCCATGCGAGTGCTGCCGAGCCGCAATGGCTGACGCGGCCGATGGTGTTTCTGCACGGCACCGGCATCGCCTTCTGGGCCGGAGCGCTGCTGCCGCTCGGTCTGGCGCTAAACAGCCAATCGGCAGAGGCCGGCGCGTTTCTGCGGCGGTTTTCACGCACGATCATGCCTGTGGTGGCGATGCTTGCCGCCGCGGGCATCGTGCTCGCAATCATCCAGGTGCAGACGCCGGCGGCACTCGTCAACACCGCCTATGGCCGGCTGCTGCTGATCAAGCTGGCGCTGCTGGTGTTTCTGTTCACGCTGGCAGCGGTCAATCGCTGGCGGCTTACCGCCTTGGCCGAGGCCGGAGCGACGGAGGTGCGGCGCCGGCTGAGCCGCTCGATCTCAGTCGAAATGCTGATCGTGCTCCTGATCTTCGGCGTTGCCGCTGGCTGGCGCTTCACGCCGCCGCCACGGGCGTTGGCGATCGCTGCGGCGCAGCCGACATCGACCCATATCCACACGCTGAAGGCGATGGCCGACATCGACATCACGCCTGGCCATGCCGGACAGGTTGCTGCCTCCATCGTCATCATGGACGGGGATTTCGGACAGCTCGACGCCAAGGAAGTGACGCTGGTGCTGTCCAAGCCCGATTCCGGCATCGAGCCGATAAAACGGCCGGCAACCAAACCCGGCGACGGCACCTGGCGGGTCGACAATCTCGTCATCCCGGTACCCGGGCGCTGGACGGCGCGGCTCGACATTTTGGTTTCGGACTTCGACATCGTGAAGATCGAGGCGCCTATCGATATCCGGCCGTAAAGTCGGACTGCCATACGGCACCGCGCGAGTTGGGCGCGACAATCCACCCAACACAAATCGGCGAGGCGGTTGACGCGGCCCGAAAGGGCCGTCAATCATCCCCGCAAATCGCGGGCTCAAACAAACAAAATTCGAAAACAGGGAAGAAACGATGGAAAAAGCCGAAATCGGCCTGATCGGCCTTGGCACGATGGGCTCCAACCTGGCGCTCAACATTGCCGAGCACGGGCACCGCATCGCCGTCTTCAACCGCACCAAGGCGCGCACCGATGCCTTCCTTGAGAGCGCCGGTGCACTCAGGGACAGGGTGGTGCCCTGCTACAGCCTCGAGGAACTCGCCGAAGCCATCCGGCCGCCGCGTCCGATCATCATCATGGTGCTGGCCGGCAAGCCGGTCGACGAGCAGATCGAAGCGCTGCGCGGCGTGCTGTCGGCCAACGACATCGTCATCGATGCCGGCAACGCCAATTTCCGCGATACGATGCGGCGCTTTTCCGAATTGTCGGGCTCGGGCCTGACCTTCATCGGCATGGGTGTGTCCGGCGGCGAGGAAGGCGCGCGCCACGGGCCGTCGATCATGGTCGGCGGCACCGAAGAATCCTGGAAGCGCGTCGAAAGCGTGCTGACCGCGATCTCGGCCAAATTCAAGGACGAACCGTGCGCTGCCTGGCTCGGCACCGACGGCGCCGGGCATTTCGTGAAAACCATCCACAACGGCATCGAATATGCCGACATGCAGATGATCGCCGAGATCTACGGCATTTTGCGTGACGGCCTCGGCATGGGGCCGAAGGAGATAGGCAAGGTCTTCGAAGACTGGAACAAGGGTCGGCTCGATTCGTATTTGATCGAGATCACCGCCAAGGTGCTGGCCGCCGACGATCCGAAGACCGGCAAGCCGGTGGTCGACATCATCCTCGACCGCGCCGGCCAGAAAGGCACCGGCAAATGGTCTGTCATCGAGGCGCAGCAGCTCGGCATTCCGGCAACGGCGATCGAAGCGGCGGTGGCGGCCCGTGTGCTGTCGTCGATCAAGGATGAGCGCCAGGCTGCGGAAAAGGCCTATGGCAATATCGGCGTGACCAAGATCTCCGGCGACAAGGCGGCACTTCTGAAAGACCTGGAGCTGGCGTTGCTCGCCGGCAAGATCGCTGCTTATGCGCAAGGTTTCGCGGTGATGAGCGGCGCTTCGAAGGAGTTCAACTGGAACCTGCCGATGCCGACCATCGCCAAGATCTGGCGCGCCGGCTGCATCATCCGTTCGCAGATGCTCGACACCATGGCGGAAGCCTTCGGCTCCGGCGGTGCATCCACCAACCTTTTGATGGCGCCGGCCTTCATCGCCATGATGCAGGAGGCGCATCCGTCGCTCCGGCGCATCGTCGCCAAGGCTTCCGAGGCCGGCTCGCCCGTGCCGGCGCTGGCGTCGGCGCTTGCGTATTTCGACAGCTACCGCCAGGGCCGCGGCACCTCGAACCTGATCCAGGCGCAGCGCGATTTCTTCGGCGCGCACGGTTTCGAACGCATCCGCGAGCAGGGGGCTTTCCACGGTCCATGGGGCAGCGGCGCGGCGGGTTAATCGGCCGTAGGGTTGCGATAAGCGACGACGTCGCCCGGCTTGACCACGGTCTGCAAAGAGCCGGGTGCCACGCCGCCTATCCAGCCCAGCACGGCGCGGGCAAGTTCGGTGCCTGCCAAGCGGAAGTCTTCGTTGACGATCAGCAACTCCCGGCGGAACAAATGCAGCAGTTCCGACGACTGCTTGGATACGACATCGACGTCGCGGCCGAGTTTCAGGCCCGCATCCTCGATGCCGGCTACGATGGCCAGCGTCGCGGCGGCGGCGCTGCTGACGAAACCGTCCGGCCTCACGTCGCGGCGCATCAGCTGCGCGGTCCGTGTCCTGATCTGATCGATCGACTGGTCGATTGAAACGGTGTTGAACGGCACTTCGCTGGCGTCAACCTCGCCCAGCGCATCGGCAAAGCCGTTCACCGTGTGGCCGTAATAGGTGAGCCCCACAGGCGGTGTCACCAGCGCCAGCCGGCGCCGGCCGATGCCGGCCAGATGGCGCACCGCCTCGGCGGCGAAGGCGTAGTTGTCGAAGTCATGATAGGGGTGCACCAGCCCCATATCGGTGCGGCCATGCGTGGCAAAGGGTATGCCGCGCTCGAGCATGTAGCGGGCGCGCGGATCGTTGGGCTGCGTGCGTGAGATGATGACACCGTCGGCCGAGCCGGACTCGACCAGATACTTCACCGGATCCAGCGGATCCTGCGAGCGCGAATAGGGCGTGACGATCAGGTGATAGGGCGTGTCTGCAATCACCTCCGAGACGCCGTAGATGATGTCGGAGACAAAGCTCATGATCTCGCGCTCGGTGTTGAGCACGAGGCTGATGACGTTGGTCTTGCCGGTTCTGAGGCGCACGCCGGCGCGGTTCGGCCGGTAGCCGATCTGTCTGGCGACGAGCTGAACGCGGCGCCTGGTCTCGGCGCCGATCTCGGGCGCATCTTTCAGCGCCCGCGAGACGGTGGTGACGCCGAGCCCGGTCATGAAGGCGAGCGTCTTTAGCGTCGGCCGCTCATGTGCCGACGCCTCGTCGTCCTTGTCCGTCTGGTCCCTGTCCATTCGTCCCGCCCCGTCAGGCGCATAGCAGCCGCCGGACCAGCCGACAATCGCTTCGATGACGATGTGGCACGGCCGTTCACCCGCCGAGCTTCAATATACTGAAACGTTACAGATTGCCAACATTGAGCCGCGCGGGTCTCTCAAGCCATGGTTTTGGACAGGGTTTTCGCGGCCAGGAACGTTGCGCGACCAATCAGGTTCGAGACGGTTTTCTTGCACTGCAGCATGATTTTGCAGCGCAACAGCCGGTTTTGCGCGGAGTTTGCCGACTTGCACGCAATGAATTTGTTCGCGCCTCGAAAAAATATTGGGCCGTGTTTACCTCAGGGGTTGCACGCACCGCACAATTGCCGTATCGAAAATCTGTAACGTTTCAGATTCTGGGAGGAACCGAAATGCGCTATAAACTTTTGACCGCTGCTCTTGCCGCGACGGCCGCGCTGCAATTTGCCGGCCCGGCAGCCGCGACCGACCTAGAAGTCACCCATTGGTGGACGTCGGGCGGTGAGGCGGCGGCGGTTGCGGAACTCGCCAAGGCCTTTGATGCCACCGGCAACCACTGGGTCGACGGCGCCATCGCCGGGTCCGGCGGCACGGCGCGGCCAATCATGATCAGCCGCATCACCGGCGGCGATCCGATGGGCGCCACCCAGTTCAACCACGGCCGGCAGGCGGAAGAACTGGTGCAGGCCGGCCTGATGCGCGACCTCACCGATGTCGCCACCAAGGGCAAGTGGACGGAAATCGTGCGGCCGAAGAGCCTGCTCGACAGCTGCACCATCGACGGCAAGATCTATTGCGTACCGGTCAACATCCATTCCTGGCAGTGGCTGTGGCTGTCGAACGAGGCCTTCGAAAAGGCCGGCGTGCCGCTGCCGAAGGACTGGAATGAATTCGTCGCGGCTGCGCCCGCGCTGGAAAAAGCCGGCATCATCCCGCTCGCCGTCGGCGGACAGGCCTGGCAGTCCTCCGGCGCCTTCGACGTGCTGCTGGCGGCCGTGGGCGGCACCGACGCGTTCCTCAAGGTCTACAAGGACAAGGACGCCAAATTCGCCGCCGGACCCGAGATCGCCAAGGTCTTCAAGGCCGCCGACGATGCCCGCAAGATGGCCAAGAACACCAATGTCCAGGACTGGAACCAGGCGACCAATCTGGTCATCACCGGCAAGGCCGGCGGCCAGATCATGGGCGACTGGGCGCAGGGCGAATTCCAGGTTGCCGGCAAGGTCGCCGGCAAGGACTACACCTGCCTGCCGGGCCTTGGTTTGAACGAAGTCATCGCCACCGGCGGCGACGCTTTCTACTTCCCGCTGCTCAAGGATGCCGACAAGTCCAAGGCGCAGGAAGTGCTGGCCGAAACGCTGCTCGATCCCAAGACGCAGGTCGCCTTCAACCTCAAGAAGGGTTCGTTGCCGGTACGCGGCGACGTCGACTTGAACGCCGCCAATGACTGCATGAAGAAGGGCCTCGCCATCCTCGCCAAGGGTGCCGTCATCCCATGGACGGACCAGTTGATGTCGCAGGACACCCAGAAGCAGAAGGAAGATCTCTTCGCCGAATTCTTCGCCAAGCCGGACATGACGGTGGAAGAGGCGCAGAAGCGCTTCGCCGACCTCATCGCGGCGGCAGACTGACGTTGGAGGCAATCCACCTCGCTCCCGGCCTTGCCACAAGCAGGGCCGGGATCGCAACGCCCTTACCCAGCCGGCTGACGATATGAGCAAGAGCGAACGCCCCACCCCGCTGTTCCGCAACCTCAATGCGAAGGTCGCCTCGATCCCGATGATCCTCACCGCGTCGGTGGTCTTCGTTGGCGGCACGTTGTGGACGGTGCTCTATTCCTTCACCAATTCGAAGCTCTTGCCGCGGCTGAATTTTGTCGGACTCGATCAGTACTACCGGCTGTGGTCGACACCGCGCTGGCTGATCTCGATCGAGAATCTGTTGATCTACGGCGCGATCTCGCTGGTGTTCTCGCTGGTCATCGGCTTCCTGCTTGCCGCACTTCTCGATCAGAAGATCCGCTTCGAGGACACGTTCCGCACTATCTTCCTCTACCCATTCGCGCTTTCCTTCATCGTCACCGGCCTTGTGTGGCAGTGGCTGCTCAATCCGGATTTCGGCATCCAGCGTGTGGTGCGGGACCTCGGCTGGACGAGCTTCAGCTTCGACCCGCTCTATAATTCCAGCATCGTCATCTACGGCATTTCGATCGCGGCGCTGTGGCAAGGCACCGGTCTCATCATGTGCCTGATGCTGGCCGGCCTGCGCGGCATTGATGAGGACATATGGAAGGCGGCGCGGGTCGACGGGATTCCAATGTGGAAGACCTATCTGTTCATAGTCATTCCGATGATGCGGCCGGTCTTCATCACCACGCTGGTCATCATCGCCTCGGGCATCGTCAAGGTCTACGACCTCGTCGTCGCCCAGACCAGCGGCGGTCCGGGCATCGCCTCCGAAGTGCCGGCGAAGTATGTCTACGACTACATGTTCTTCGCCCAGAATCTCGGCCAGGGCTTTGCCGCCTCGACCATGATGCTGCTCTCGGTGGTGATCGTCGTCGTGCCGTGGGCCTATCTCGAATTTGGAGGCCGGAAGCGTGGCTGACCAGGCCGTCTCCTTGCCCGCCGGCGCGGGTGCCATCGGGCGCGAAGCCTTGGGGCCGAGCGGACCAAAGCCGCGGCATGTCTTCTCGCGCCGCAACATCTTCCTCTATGGCACGCTGTTCGTGATGGCGGTCTACTATTTGCTGCCGCTCTACGTGATGGTTGTCACTTCGCTCAAGGGCATGCCCGAGATCCGGCTCGGCAACATCTTTTCGCCGCCGCTCGAAATCACCTTCGAGCCGTGGGTCAAGGCGTGGGCGACGGCCTGCACCGGCCTCAATTGCGACGGGCTTTCGCGCGGCTTCTGGAATTCGGTGCGCATCACCGTCCCCTCGGTGCTGCTGTCGATCGCGATTGCCTCGGTCAACGGCTATGCGCTCGCCAACTGGCGCTTCAAGGGCGCCGACACATTCTTCGTCATCCTGATCGTCGGCGCCTTCATCCCCTACCAGGTGATGATCTATCCGATCGTCATCATCCTGCGCGAGATCGGCCTCTATGGCAGCCTGAGCGGGCTGGTGATCGTGCACTCGATCTTCGGCATGCCGATCCTGACGCTGCTGTTCCGCAACTATTTCGCCTCGATGCCGGAAGAGCTGTTCCGGGCGGCGCGTGTCGACGGCGCCGGCTTCTGGGGCATCTTCCTGCGCATCATGGCGCCGATGTCACTGCCGATCTTCGTCGTCGCCATCATCCTGCAGGTCACCGGCATCTGGAACGACTTCCTGTTCGGCGTCGTCTACACCCGCCCCGACACCTATCCGATGACGGTGCAACTCAACAACATCGTCAATTCGGTACAAGGCGTGAAGGAGTACAACGTCAACATGGCCGCAACCATCCTGACCGGCCTTGTGCCACTCATCGTCTACTTCATCTCCGGCAAGCTTTTCGTGCGCGGCATCGCCGCCGGCGCGGTGAAAGGGTGATGGCGATGACGGCAGCCAACGGCACCAGCGTTTCGATCCAGGATCTGTCGCTCAATTTCGGCTCTGTGTCGGTGTTGCAGACGCTCAACCTCGATGTCGCCGAGGGCGAGTTCATCGTGCTGCTCGGTCCCTCGGGCTGCGGCAAGTCGACCTTGCTCAACTGCATCGCCGGGCTGCTCGACATTTCCGATGGCCGCATCTTCATCAAGGGCAAGAACGTCACCTGGGAGGAGCCAAAGGACCGCGGCATCGGCATGGTGTTCCAGTCCTATGCGCTCTACCCGCAGATGACGGTGGAGAAGAACCTGTCCTTCGGCCTGCGCGTTGCCGGCGTGCCCAGGGACGAGATCGCCAAGCGCATCGCGCGCGCCGCGGAGATCCTGCAGATCGAGCCGCTGCTGCAGCGCAAGCCGGCGGCATTGTCCGGCGGCCAGCGCCAGCGCGTGGCGATCGGGCGGGCGCTGGTGCGCGACGTCGACGTCTTCCTGTTCGACGAGCCGCTGTCCAATCTCGATGCCAAGCTGCGCGCCGAGCTGCGGGTCGAGATCAAGCTTCTGCACCGCAATCTGCAGAACACCATGATCTACGTCACCCACGACCAGATCGAGGCAATGACGCTGGCCGATCGCATTGCGGTGATGAAAGGCGGCGTCATCCAGCAGCTCGATGCGCCGCAGACGATCTACAACCGCCCGGTCAACCGCTTCGTCGCCGGCTTCCTCGGCTCGCCGGCGATGAATTTCCTTGAAGGGGAACTGGAGGCCGGTCCGACGTTCAAGACGGACGGTGTTTCGGTGCCGCTTGAGCGCTATGCCTTTGACGGTACGGAGCGCCCCACCGGCGCTTGCGTGCTCGGCATCCGGCCCGAACACATCGCCTTCGGTGACGCGGCGAAGTCGATGCCGTTTTCCGCCAGCGGTTCCGTCGAGATCGTCGAGCCGATGGGTTCCGACACGCTGGTGTGGACCAAGCTCGGCGGCCGCAACCTTTCGTTCCGCGTCGAGGCGGAAAGGACGCTGCGCAGCGGCGATCCGGTCCAATTCGGTTTCGATCCGGCGCGCGCCTCGCTGTTCGACGCGGCGACCGGCAATCGCCTGTAATTTTTGAAAATCATCCCAATCACATCCCCCAAGAACGATCCCCCAAGACCCACCACCCAAGAAACGGATAAAGACGATGAACTGGTCATTCCAACTCTACAGCGCCCGCAATTTTCTGCCCTGGGACGGCATCCTCAAAATGCTGGGCAAGGTCGGCTACAAGGAAGTCGAAGGCTTCGGCGGCGTCTATGACGACCCCAAGGCGTTCCGCGCCGAGCTCGACAAGAACGGGCTTGCGATGCCGACCGGGCATTTCTCGATCGATGCGCTGGAGAACGACTTCGACGGCGTGCGCAAAACGGCCGACGCGCTCGGCATCACGCTGGTCATCTGCCCCTATCTCATGGCCGAACAGCGGCCGGCCGATGCCGCCGGCTGGCGCGGCTTTGGCGAGCGCCTTGCCAAGGTCGGCGAAACCGCAAAAAAGGCCGGTTACGGCTTTGCCTGGCACAACCATGATTTCGAGTTCAAGAAACTCGCCGACGGCTCGGTGCCGCAGGATCATATTCTGTCGGCCGCGCCCGACATCGGCTGGGAGATGGATGTCGCCTGGGTGATCCGCGGCGGCGTCGATCCGTTACCGTGGATCGAAAAGCACGGCAAGCGCATCAGCGCCGTCCATGTCAAGGACATGGCCAAAGCAGGCGAAGGGCTTGACGAGGATGGTTGGTCGGATGTCGGCCACGGCACCATTGACTGGGCCGGCCTGATCAAGACACTGCGCGCCAAGAGCGCGGCCAAATATTACGTCATGGAACAGGACAACCCCAACGACATCGATCGCTTCGCCAGCCGCTCGCTCGCTTCCGTCAAGGCTTACTAGGAACAATCATCATGGCAAAGAAACTGGGTATCGGCGTCATCGGCTGCGGCAACATCTCGAAGGCGTATTTCTCGCTGGCGCCGCTGTTTCGGGGCATCGAGATGCGCGCTTGCGCCGACATCAACATGGACGCGGCGAAGGCACGGGCGAAAGAATTCAAGCTGCGCGCCGAGACTGTCGACGAACTGCTCAAGGACGACGAGATCGACATCATCGTCAACCTGACCATCCCCGCCGTGCACTACGACGTGTCCAAGCAGATCCTCGACGCCGGCAAGCATGTCTATTCGGAAAAGCCGTTCGTGCTGTCGATCAAGGAAGGGCTCGACCTGAAGAGCCGCGCCGAGAAGAAGGGTCTGCGCATCGGCTCGGCCCCGGACACTTTCCTCGGCGGCGCGCACCAACTGGTGCGCAACCTCATCGACAATGGCACGCTGGGCAGGATCACCAGCGGCACTTGCCATGTCATGGGTCACGGCATGGAGCACTGGCACCCCAACCCGGATTTCTTCTTCCAGCCGGGCGCCGGGCCGGTGCTCGACATCGGACCGTACTACATTACCAACCTGATCCAGCTGATCGGCCCGGTGAAGCAGGTGGCGGCCGTTGCGACCACGCCTGCCAAGGAACGCACCATCAGCTCAAAGCCGCGTGCGGGTGAAAAGATCCCGGTCAACACGCCGACGACCATCCATGGCCTGCTCGAGTTCGAGAACGGCGCGGTGATCACCCTCAACACCAGCTGGGACGTCTGGAGCCATGGCCATGCGCCGATGGAACTCTATGGCGAGGCGGGTACGGTCTATGTGCCGGATCCGAATTTCTTCGGTGGCGACGTGCGCATCACCGAGGCTGCCAAGCCGGTGAAGAAACTGCCGAAATGGAAGCATCCGTTCGGCGTGCCGAACGAAATGCACGGGCAGGGCATGATGGCCAATTACCGCACCGCAGGCCTTGCCGACATGGCGCTGGCAATCGCCGAGGGCCGGCCGCACCGCTGCTCGATGGAACTGGCACTGCATGCGGTCGACGTCATGACCGGGCTGTTGCGGTCGGGCGAGACCGGCAAGTTCGTCACCATGCAGACCACCTGCGAGCGGCCGGCTGCACTCGGCGTCAAGGACGCAAAAGGGCTGTTGGCGAAGAAGAAATGAGGTAGAAGGGTGTCGGCGCGCTCGCGCCGACACCCATTCAATCCAGGATATGTACCCATGCGCTGGCAGCCGGCTGAAAACCGCTATGAGAAAATGGTCTATAACAGGTGCGGGCGATCCGGCCTGAAGCTGCCGGCGATCTCGCTCGGCCTGTGGCACAATTTCGGTAACGACACGCCGCACAAGACCAAGCAGGCGATTGCGCGCAAGGCCTTCGATCTCGGCATCACCCATTTCGATCTCGCCAACAATTACGGCCCGCCGCCCGGCTCGGCCGAGATCGCCTTCGGCGACATATTGCGCACCGATTTCGCCGGCTATCGCGACGAGCTGATCATCTCGACAAAGGCCGGCTACGAGATGTGGGCCGGTCCTTACGGCGAATGGGGCAGCCGCAAATATGTGCTGGCCAGCCTCGACCAGAGCCTCAAGCGGATGGGGCTCGACTATGTCGACATCTTCTATTCGCACCGCTTCGACCCGGACACGCCGCTGGAAGAAACGATGGGCGCGCTCGACCATGCGGTGCGTTCAGGCAAGGCGCTCTATGCCGGCATCTCGTCCTACAATTCGCAGCGCACGCGCGAGGCGGCCGACATATTGAAGCAGCTCGGCACGCCCTGCATCATCCATCAGCCGAGCTATTCGATGCTCAACCGCTGGGTCGAAGAGGATGGGCTGCTCGATACGCTGGAAGGGCTCGGCGTCGGCTCGATCGTGTTCTCGCCGCTGGCGCAAGGCATGCTGACCGACAAATATCTCGGCGGCATCCCCGAGGGCAGCCGCGCTGCCCAAGGCAAGTCGTTGCGGCCCGCCTTCATCAATGACAAGACCATCGCCAACATCAAGGCGCTGAATGCGATCGCCGGCAAGCGTGGCCAGACGCTGGCGCAGATGGCGCTGGCCTGGGTGCTGCGCAAGGGCCGGGTGACCTCGGCTCTGATCGGCGCCAGCCGGCCCGAACAGGTCGAGGACTGCGTCGGTGCGCTTAAGGTGCTCGAGTTCAGCGACGCCGAGCTCGCCGAGATCGACACTTACGCGCGCGAGTCCGACATCAATCTGTGGGCGGCTTCGGCAGAGCGCAAAGGCCCGCCGAGGAAGTAAGCACAGCCGGCAAACGATACGAATCAAAACGGCGGGAGGATCCCGCCGTTTTGCATTTTCATGAGACGATGAACCGTTCTTGCCTCAGGGCTTCTTGGCGGTGCCGAGACCAGCCTTGGGCGCTGCCGCGGCGGCCGGAGCCGGGGTCTTCATCTTGGCTTCGATCCAGCCGGTGTAGTTGGCCAGCCGCGTGTAGATGCCGTAGGCGTTCTTGTGGCCGCAGGCGGCGGTGCCGTCGGACGGACCTTCGCCCCAGCTGACGACGCCGACCTGGACCGGACCGTCGGCGCCGGTCATGAACAGCGGCCCGCCGCTGTCGCCGTTGCAGGCGTCGCGTTCGCCGCTGTCGGTGCCGGCGCAGATCATATTGTTGGTAAGCGGATCGGACATATCGGCGGCAATCGCATTGGCGGCGGCATCGATGCCCTTTTCCGAATAACGCATGCGGTGCGAGAGGTCGCTGAGCGCCGCCTTGAGGTCGCGTGCATAGATCGACTTGATGCCGCTGTTGCAGGCAGCGCTCGGCTCGAGATCGAGATCGGCGACCATCAGCGCGGTCGGGAAGGTGCCGTCCTGCATCTTGCCCCAGCCGATGACCGTGGTCTTGCCGCTATCGGGCGTCGGCTCATTGGTGATTTTGATGACCGGCGCATCGGCGGGCTCGGCCAGCCGGAGCAGGCCGAGATCATTGTCCAGCGTCTGTTCGCTGTAGTTCTCGTTGACGATGACCTCGACCACCTTGTAGCGCTTGCCTTCGGTGAGATCGGTGGCGCCGGTTAGCACGGTCACCGTCTCGGGCGAAATCGGCCGGCCCTTGTCGTTGAGGCAGTGCGCCGCCGTCAGCACCCATTGCGGCGCGATCAGGCTGCCGCCGCAGAATTGCGCGTTCGGCTGTGAGGCCGGGCTGGGATCCAGCCGCGCGGTGGTCAGCAGCGCGACCTGGAATGGATAGGCGCCCTTGTCGGCTTCCTTGCCGCCATAGACGCGGTCGGCGCCGTCGGGGTTCTCGGCCTTGGCCTTGTCCCTGGCTTCGGCGACGCGTTGCATCGGCGAGACCGCCGCTTCCGACCTGGCGGCGGCGTCGGCCGCCTGCAGCGCGTTGACGGCGGGAAAAGCAGCCGCGATGCCCAACAGCGATGCAGCGGCGAGCGGCCTGAACCGATGGAAAATGTTCACCTTGAAACCTCCTGAGATGAAAATTGGCGGGCGATGCCAAGCTAGCGCAAAATCAGCCTGGGCGAACCGGTACGCCGCTCGCACCTTGCGCTATATCGAACGGCGCGCGAGCGGTCATAAAACCGAAACACCACTTTTGCTAATCGTGCCCCGCCGGGCAGAGCCCACCCAAACCCTATAGCCCCCCACGGGCTACGTGGAAGCGATTTGTCATTGCCAATGTTGGATTCTTTTAGGCAGTATATCGACGCGGGTGCGTTTGGCGGAGGACTTTAACGAGGCCGTCCGGAATGATGATCCGACACGGGCGGGTAACCAAACTGATTTTTTAACGCCACCACGATCTCGACAATATTTCTGTATTTTGATCCACTCCTTGCTGACTTTTGGGAGAGTCTCACCATGACAAAACTGACAAGCACTATCATTGCGTCCGCATTGCTATCCACCGCACTGTGGGCGATGCCCGCCTTCGCCGCCGATCCCGGCTCCGCGAATGCCGGCAACGGCGAAAGCATCCGCGATGTCGGGACGGGCGACTACCAGCCTGGCCGGGCAAAACCGATCGCGCCGCCGAAGCTGACCGAAGATGAAGCCAGCCGGGCAGCGCCGCTGACCGACGAGGCAACGGCGGTCAAATCCTATGGCATCGTCGGCCGTTCCGCCGATGGCAAGGACATCAAGATCGATGCCGGCGAGACGCTGAAGGACCTTGTCATCAAGGAACTGAATGCGCCGGCCAACGCACCGAATGTCGACAAGACGGGGCTGACGGGCGGCGACGAAGCCGGCCGCCAGGTGTTCGGGGCAGACGACCGCGAGCAGATCAAGAACACCAAGACCTACCCGTTCACCGCGATCGGCTATATCGAAGGCAAAGCCAAGAGCGGTTATGGCAGCTGCTCGGGGACCTTGATCGGCCCGCGCACGGTGCTCACCGCCGCGCATTGCCTCTACAGCAATGAAGACAAGGCCTGGCTCGACGACGTCATCTTCGTGCCGGCACTCAACGGCAACACCGCAGACGATGCACCGTTCGGCGCTTTCTCCTATGAGAGCGTCTACATCCTGCAGGGCTTCATCGACAATTATCAGGGCTACTACGGCTCGGTCATTCCGTGGGACCTCGGCATCATCACGCTGAAGCAGGATATCGGCACCAATCTCGGCTGGCTGGGCTATGCCAACTACGAGAACCTGGGCGATTTCACCGCCAATATCGTCGGGTATCCCGGCGACAAGCCGATGGGCACGATGTGGAAGGCGACCTGCGAAGTGCAGGCCGAAAACATCGGCGTGGAGTATTTCCAATACGACTGCGACACCTATCCGGGGTCGAGCGGCAGCTCGGTCTACGCCTATGACAATGGCGCCAAGCAGCGCGTCGTCACCGGCGTAAACGTGGCTGAAAGCCCGAATGCCAACACCGCCGTGCGCCTGAACGCCGCCAACGTGCAGTGGATCAACAGCCTGTACAAATAGACCCGATCTTTCGCCGGCAAACAGCGGCGAGAACCGGCTATACCAAACCGGCGACGGGACCTTCCCGTCGCCGGTTTTTTGCATCGAAGTCGCTCCCTTGCACAGTTTTGCGGCGGCGCTTACGCTAGGTGATCCAAGGGGTTGGGAACGATGGCGCGGGCAGGAATGATCTTCGGGGTCAGGGCGATGGCGGCTGCATCCATGCTGGCCGCACTGACATGCTTTTCCGCTATGGCCGATCAAGGTGGCGCCTCGCCTGATGGCGCCTGGGCCGAGCGGGTGCAGATCCTCTACCAGAGCGATACGCGGTCGGTGCTGCGCAAGAACGTGCGGGTCTGGGATTTCCATCCGGAACTCGGTCTCGACTTCGTCTGGGAGCCGGCCGCCGGCCAGTCTCCGGACCGGACGGTCGCGGTCGACGGCACCGTCAACGGCAAGGGCAGGCTGGTCTGGCGCGTGCGCGGCTCCGCAAGTTATGACCCCAAGACCATCTATTCCAGTTACTCCGGCGAGATCAGGAATGGCCGGCCCGATGGGCAGGGCCGACTGGAACTGCGCTCAGGCGAGATACTCGACGGCCATTGGGTCGCCGGCCAGCTCGACGGCCATGGCATCCATATCGACGCCGACGGCAATCGCTATGAAGGGCAATTCACGACCGGCGTGCCGAATGGTAGCGGCCGGCTGGAGACGAAGACTGGCGAAATATTCGCCGGCTCATTTGCCGACGGGTTGAAGAACGGCAAGGGCCGCACCCGGCTGCCGGGCGGCACCGTCTACTGGTCGCAATGGGCGATGGGCAAGGAGATCGGTGGGGCGCGTCCCGACGTGCTGGCCGATGCCCGAGTGGGTGGGCTGCTGAAGGCGCAAACCGGCGGCGGCGCCGCAGACAAGGTCGAAATCGGCATTGCCGTCGACCAGCGCATGACGCAGCAGGCCGACATGCAGTACCAGAATCTGGTGCGCGACGAAGACATCGCGATCTATCCGATTTCGGACGAATACAACGATGCCTGGAACGGCACCGGGCAGGTTCGTACCGGCAATGTCTATGACGGCATGGATTGGGAGCAGGCGCCGGCCTTCGCCGAAGTCGACCTCAAGACCGCCGATCAGTCGCGGGTCAAGCTTGACAGCCTGGAAATGAAGGTAGCTTCCAGCGAAGCCTATCGCAAACCAATGCTGTCGATCAGCGAGCACTATGGCTGTGTCGGATTCCGCCCCGATTTCTCGATCGTCAACAATGGCTGGGGCGACGTCAAGGACATGAAGATGTCGATCCAGTTCACCAGGACTGACGAGGAAGACAACGTGACCGGCGAGCCGAGCCGCATGTTCACGAAGGACATCGGCAATTTCGGCGACGGCGTCGACGTCTCGGTCAAGAATGTGCTGTCCGAGGCCGGCGTCGATACGACCACGCTCGAGACCCAGCGCTTCACTTGCCCGTCGAGGGACGCGCTTGACGTCTGCCGCGCCCAGGTGGCCAACAAGGTCAAGTTCGGCGATGTTGCCGATTATATCAGCGGCAGCGTCGAGAAGATGAGCGTCACCGGGATCGGCAAGCTCGATTATTCCTGGGCCGACGATCAGGGTGCTGTCTACCAGCAGAGCGAGCCGTTTCGCGTCGTCGTTTCGCTGGTCAGCATCGAGGTTCCCGAATCGCTCGCCGAATGCGGCGATGGCGGCGGCGCTTCGCCCGAAGCGCTGCGCTACCAGAACATCGAATTTCCGATCGGCAAAACCGATTACAGCATCCCCATGCCGGTGCGCGGCAACAAGAACCTCGGTGCCTACACGGCGCGGCTAAAGATGTGGTCGTCGATGTCGTCGATCCATCGCTTCAGCATCGCCGCCCATTTCGCCGACGGCAGCACGCGCGAGAGCAAGCCCACCACATTCTTCTATTTCAAGCCGAAGCAGTCTCTGTTCGAAACCAGGACCAAGCCGGCGGTCTGCTACCTGCCGGCCGATCTGCAGGGCTGCTGAACCGTCGCTTCCCGGAATGGCTCTATTTCGAACCCATCTCGAAATAGTTGGGCAGCGGGATCAGCCGGGCAAAGATCGTGCCCTGGCTGAACATTCTGAGTTCCAGCATCGACCCGGACGATCGCTCGGCCTTCTGGTCGAACAGGAAATTGCCGAGCGAATAGATCTCCGCCACATCGCCGCCAGCGAGCGGCAGGATCGCCTCGCTCGACACATGCGGATGTCCGCCGACGATTGCCGTGACACCGCGCAGCCGCATCTGGTCGGCGAGCATCTCCTCGCGCGGCGACGGCTCTGTCTTGTATTCGCGGCCCCAATGGACAAAGGCGACCACCGGCCGCTCGGCATTGTCGTGCAGCAGCCGGTCAAGCAATGCAGGCGTCAAAAGGTCGGTGTTGCTGGAGCCATTGGTATCGATGTCGGTCAGTCCGACAATGTCGAGATCGGCAAGCGCCTCGGTCTCGCCCTGGCCGAAATGGGCGATGCCGGCCGCATCGAGTGCGGCCAGAGTCTCGGCATAGCCGGACGGGCCGAGGTCATAGGCATGGTTGTTGGCGAGGCTGACGGCGGCGACATGCAGTTTCTTCAACATGCCGATGGCGAGGTCCGTCGGCATGGCCAGCGTCATGTCGTCGATCGCTTCGGGGACGTTGGGCAGGATGACGCCTTCAAGGTTGACGATCAGCGGCCTTGACCGGGTCAGGGCAAGCACGCTGTTGACTATCTTCTCGGCAATGCCGTCGCGGACCAGGACCTTCTTCATGGCGCGGCCGAAATTCACGTCGCCGGCGAAATAATAGAGCTTGTCGTTTGGCCGGGCCGGGCTGTTGAAACCGGGGCCGAAAGCGCCGAACAGGGCAACGACATAGCTGGTGGTGCTCTCGACATAGTCGCTCGAATGCGCCTGCGAATTCTCGTTGGCGACGACCAGCGGCGCAGCGCCGAACAGTTCGCGCTGCAGCCTGGTCTGGATGTACAGCGCGCCGACGGAATCGGCATGGTCCGGTTGCTGCAGCGCAGCAATGCCGTCGAGCGAACCGGCGGCGAGCATGTTCAGTGTCTGCTGGTCGAAACGCCGCGCGTCATGCTGAGGCAGATAGTGCGAGAAATCGGTGGATTCGACGATCAGCGTGTCCTTGTCGACGATCGCCTTCAGCGCCTCTGCCAGCCGGTCCCAATCACCGCGCTTGGCTTTGACCGACATCGCAACGGGCACGATTTCGGCCTCAGGAAAATAATGGTGCAGGAAGGGCAGCATGGCCTGCACGCCGTGCTCCTTGGCAAACAGGCAGGAGTCTTCGACCATGGCGATGTTGGCTTCCAGCAGGCGCACCGCTGCCGTATCGGCCACGACCGGGCCAAGCACGGTGTCGAAGCCGCGCGTCGTGGTGGCGAAGAGCTTCTGCGTCTTGTGGAAATGGTCCGGCGACAGGATGACGATGCGCTTGTAGCGGAAGCCGGTAGCGGCATGGAAACCGAGCGCGACAAGGTCGGCGACCAGCAAATGATGCGGCACGATGATGCCGGTGAGACGTTGGTTGGAGGGTTCGATTTCGGCGACGCTGGCGATGGCGTCGGTGAAGAGGGTGGGGTCGTCATAGAAGGATGGGAAGTTCTCTGTACCTTGTGGGCAGGCGACGGGCGCGGCGAATGCGTGAAGGGGAAAAACGAGAGTGATTGCAAAAATCAGAAGAATGATGGTCCGCGCCCAGGCACCCCCCTTCTGTCCTGCCGGACATCTCCCCCTCAAGGGGGGAGATTGGCAGCTGCGGTCTCGCGACCATTCTTGCAAGGTTGAAGGTGAGCGAAATCGCAGATGACAGCTGATCCCCCCCCTTGAGGGGGAGATGTCCGGCAGGACAGAGGGGGGTGCCTTGGCGCCGTCCTGCCGTGGTCACGGCTCAGCCAAAACAATGTTTTCGACGCCGCCGACATAGTAGAACGGCTTCTGCTTCGACGCGGTCAGCCGCACCACTTCGCGCGAAATGTAGTCGGCGAGGCCGAACAGCGTCACGCCGCCATCGGAGGTCTTGGCCCGGCCGCGCAGGCCTTCGAGGATCGAATAGGTGAAGACGCCATGGCCGAGCTCGGGCAGTTCGGCGGCGGTGTTGTTGGCGGCGGTGGCCGAGAAGACGACGATGCGTGCGTCCTGCGCATCCTTTTCCAGGCGCGGATTGAAGGCGTTGGCGGCATGGCAGGTGTCGAGCAGCATGAAGCGCATGCCCTTGGCGCGCTCGACCGATTTCTGGATGTCGCCCCAGTCGACGAGCGAGGAGCGCTTCCAGCGCTCGGCATCCTGTTTGCGGCCGTCGGTCGGGATGAAATAATAGTCCTCGTCGATGTTGATGCCGTGGCCGGCGACGAAAATGATGGTGGTGTCGTTCTCGCCGGGTCTGTCGAGGAAGTCGGCGAGCTGGTCGTCGATCGTGTCCGAATCCGGCTCCAGGATGCTGTCGGCGCTGGCGACCTTGAACACGTCCTTGCCGGCGTCGGGCGCCTCCAGTGCTTCGCGGTTGACCAGCACCAGCGTCTCCATCGACGAGAACAAGGGGGCCGATTTCTGCGAGATCACCTTGAGGAATTCCGTCGCGTCGTCGACAGGGTAGCGCAGATCGCAGGCGCGGCCGGCGCAGGCGTCGGTGAGGAAAGGATATTTGTCGACGCCGATCACGGCGACGTAGAGCTTGCCCTTGTTGGCGGGCTTCTCGGTTTTCCGGCCAAGTGCTGTGACGCTGCGCTCGGTCAAATAGCCGAATTCATTGTTGCCGGTGATGCGGATGGTGTTTTCGCCATTCTCGACCGGCACCTCAACGATGGTGCTTTTGCCGCCACCGGCCGAGCGTGCCGTGACATCGCCGACATTGCGGCTGTTCGACAGGATCGAAAAGCCTGCGACATCAGCGCCGGCTTCCTGCGCACCTGTGATCTCGACGGCGACATAGCCCTCGCGGACATTGCTCTGGTCGTCAGCTAGCTTGATGCCGAATTCCGGCGGCTTGCGCGAAAGCAGCTTTTCCAACTCGCGGTCGACGCCGGGCCGCATTTCCTGGACCGCCTGTTCGGCGCTGCGCAGGACAATGGCCCGGCGCACCATTTCCGGGCTCCAGAGGTATTTCTTCAACTGGCCGGCGCTGATGAAACGTCCCTCATGATCACGGCCCTGATTGACGTGCCAGCCGATCAATTTGTCGCCATCGGCGGAGGAGTAATAGTAGCCCTGCGGCATCCAGACGATCCATTCGGAGCCGGCAAAAAACATCGAGACGATCAGTTTGTGCGTCTTCAAGTTCCACAGCCGCACGGTCTGGTCGGCGCTGCCGGTGACCAGAAGTCTGTCCTTCTCCGAGGCGGCCATGGCATTGATCTCGCCGGTGTGGCCGGTGAATTCGCCCGACACCGCGGCGGTCGTGGTCTTGTACTCCAGCAGCGTGCCGTCGCTGCCGCCGGTGATCAAGCCAAGACCGTTGCTAATCAGGGTGTAGGCCGAATGGACGAAACCATTGGTGGCGGCGTTCTCGATGCTGTGGACCACCTTGCCGCCGTTCGCGATTTCCAGCACGGCATTTTCCAGGCCGTCCTTGCCGCCGGGGACAGCACGAAGCGACCAGTCACTGTCGGCCAGTACGGCGCGGGCATAGGCGCTCTGTTCCGACAACGCTTCCGGGTCCTCGAAGAACCGCTCGGCCGTCGGCAGGGCCAGCGTCTTGTCCAGCGTGCCCTGAAGCTCGGGACAGGACACGCGTTCGGGGCAGGGGTTGGCATTGCCCCAGGCGATGGAGCTGCTCGCCGCATCGATGCCGACAGAAGTCACCGGTTCGCCGACCCCTTGCAGCAGTGCCTTGCGCTCGCCTGTCGCGGGGTTCCAGAGCTGGATGGCGTTGCGGGTGCCGCCAGCGGTCGCCACCAGCGAACCGTCGGTATTGCTGGCGCTGGCAAAGACCGTGCCGTCATGGCCGCGATAGTCGAGCACCTGCTCGCCACTGTCGGTATTCCAGATCACCGAGCGATACTTGTCAGCGCAGCGATAGCTGCACGACGCCACAAGCCGTGAGCCGGTAGCGAAGCTCAGCGCGCCGATCTGAAAATCCTGCTTGGGCATGGAACGGACCAACTTGCCGTCGCTGGCCTGCCAGAACTGGACGTCACCGTCCTTGCTGCCGGTGGCGAAGAGGCTGCCATCCGGCGAGACAGCGAGTGCGGCGACGCTGACGTCGCGCAGCGGTTCGGCCTCGGCGGGCAAGGCGATTTCCTCGCCCTTGGCGACATCCCAGAGCCTTATGCCATTGTCGGTGGTCGTCGCCGCCAGCCTGGTTCCCGCGGCGGCGAAGGCGAGCTTTTCGACACGCCAGGAATCGGCATCGAGTTTTGCGGCCAGCGTCCAGCCCGAAGCGGATTTGTCATCCACGCGCCACAGATAGACGAAGCCATCGCCACCGCCGGCGGCCAGCATGCTTCCGTCCGGCGAAAAGGCGATGTCGTAGATCGCGAACTCGGCGGCCTTGAGCACGGCCTTGATCTTGCCGGTGGCGAAATCGAACAGCCTGACATCGCCATAGGGCGGCTTGTCGCCGATGCTGGCGCCGAAATAGCCGCCGGCGGCGATGGTCTTGCCGTCCGGCGACACGGCGATCGCAAAGATCTTGCCGTCATTGCCGTTACCGAGATAGCCGCGAATGGTGCGCAGCGTCACCCCACTCTGCCAGTCCCAGATGCGGATGGTCTTGTCGTCCGACGACGAGACCAGTTCCTGGCCGTCCGGCGTGAAGGCAAGGTCGGTCACCCTCGCACTGTGACCGCCGGTGTTGAGATCGAGATGGAAATCGAGGTCTTCGGCACGCGCGGTCGACGCCAGCGCCAGAAGACCGACCACGATCAGCCTCCGGAAAGCACGCAAGAGATAAGAGCTGCCCGGCACCTTCGTTGCGCCGCTATTTGGATTCAGTCGGCGGCGGCGACTCGTGGCGCACATAGTTCTCGATCGCCTGGGCATAGTTCGCGGAACCGGTCTTGCGTTCCTTTTCTATGTAGCTGGCAAAGTAGCTCCAGAACGATACCGCATAGTCGCGGAAATAGGCGTCGGCAACATCGCGCGAGCAGAGCTTGCCCTCGACGCAGATGGAGAGGCGGTTGAGAAAATAGACGATGCGGTCGAAATTGTCGTTGAAATCGGCGATCGGCATGGTGCCGCCCCCGGCCGTCATTGCCTCGATGCCGATGCGTTGCCGGAACACCTGTTCCTCGGTCGGCGACGGCGTGGCGCTGAGCAGATTGTCATATTTGGCGTTGAGCGCCGCCAGCCGCTCCTTGAGTGCGCGTTGCGCCTGCTGGAAATCCTTGCTTTCCCAAAGCTCGACCAACGACATCGTCTGCTCGACGCGTTTCTGTTCCTGGTTTGCCAGAAACTGAAAGACCGAGAAGCCGAGGGTGAAGATGATCGCCAGGCGCACGGCGAGGCCCGACCAGGCGTAGGCGAGCATGCGCCAGTCGCGATCGGTGAACGGGTTGGATTCCTTCTTGATCTCGTGACTGCTCGGCCACGGAAAGCCTTCGGTGGTTTCCGGCAAGCTCTCCGGCTTCTTGGCCGGTGCCGGCGCCGATGCGGCTGGCGACTTTGGTGTTGCAGTGCCCCCCGGCTTTTTCATCCGCAGCTGTCCAGTTGGATGGTGGCGGAGGGATCGAGCACGATGCCGGGCGCCTCCAGTTTCTTTTTCAGGCAATCGAGCTGCGTGCGCGAAATCATGAACTGCACGTCCGGTTCGGCAGCCGCCTTGTTGGGTGACGGCAAGGGCTCGACCACGCCGCGCGAGGCGCAGCTGGAGAGATCGACGACGACGGCCGTGCCGCCGGTCTTGGCGATTTGGTCGTACTGGTCGAGAAAGCAGGTGGCGAGCTCGGAATTGGTGACGATCTGCTTGGCGCACAGGCCGCAGTTCTCGTCCGCCGAGGCGCTGGCAACCAGCAACAAGCCGGCGGCAAGGCCGGCGATCGCTGCACGCCAGGAGAGCACGGGGATAGTCACTGAAGTCCTCATCTTTTGCGTCCCGCAGTACAACGAGGCGCCGCGAGCCGGGAAATGTTTCACCATATCATGCCGGTAACGCAAGAGCCGACAAAGCATGTTCAGGCGCGCGGCACCGTCTCCATCGGGAAGATCATCACCGCGCCCTTCGGACCGCTCTTGTCGGCAAGCCGCATCACCGAGCGCGTCGCGGGCGCCATGCCGATGTCGGCCAGCATGTCGGAGAAGCCTGGCGTTCCGGAGGCAGCCCGCGTCACGGCGCGCACGCCTTCCTGGGCAAGGAAGCTCAGATCTTCCTTCTCGCTTTGCGGCGGCGCCTCGGTCAGCACGGCAATCATGCGCTCCATGCCGAAGCTGGTGTCGGTGAAGGCAAGCAGGCCTTCCTTCAGGCCCTGGTCGGTCTGCTGGTTGATCGGCGCCAGCCGCTCGGAAACGATGTGGGTGATCGAGTAGTCGCTGCCGATATAGAGTACGTTGATGTCGACGAACTCATCGGACTCGTTCCTGGCTGAGATATGCACCTGGTCGCCCGGCGAAACGCGCGGCACGGTGGAGGATTCGATGGGCTCCATTGCATCGCTGTCCTGGCGCTTGATCAGGAACTGGACGCTGACCTCGTCCGGCCGGTAGTCGGAAGCGGCGGCGAGCCGCGACAGGCCGGTAGCACGGAAGATGGTGGTCAGGTTCTGGGCCGTATTTTCGGCGAGCTTGTCGCGCCCATCCTGATGGATGACGATGCGCGGCGGCTTGCTGCCGTCCTTCAGGCTGATGTCGCCGGACGTCGGCAGGAACCATAGCGCTGGCTCGTCGCTGGCGTCGGCGGCAGCGCCGGCAATGGATTTTTCGCGCAGCACCGCCAGCCGCAGATCGGCGCTCTTGCCCGGCTCGACCAGCGCGATTTGGAAGCCGGATTTCTGTTTCGCCGCCAGGTCGTCGAGAACCAAATTGACGAGCTCGGTTTCCTTTTCGAGCCCTGCTGTCGGCGCCGGCTTCGCCACCAGCAGCTTGTAGTCGACGGCAAGTTCGGCAACGCGTGCATAGGCACCGGCGGGTACCGCTGTTGCCGCGAGCGCCGGCTTGCCGTCGAACTCGACCGGCTTGAGATTGCTTTCCAGATTCCTGGCCGATTGCACTTCGAGGTAGCCGACCGCGTCGGAAAGCTTCGACAGCGCCGAAGGCAGGATGGCGAGCTTGCTGCCGAGGGTGAGACCCTGCAGCAGGCCGGCGCCGATCGCGACATCGCCGTCCTTGACGGCAATTGGCCATTGCATGACGGCGTCGGTCTTGTCGGTGCCGAACACGCGGGCATCGAGTTCACCCTCAAACAAGGGCGTCGGCCTTGTGCGGCCGTCGGCCGAATATTGCTGCAGCACGGCCTGGCCGAGCTGGCGATAGGTGACGTTGGGGTTCTCGGCCAGCTTCGACAGGATGGTGAAGGTGAACAGGCCAAAGCGCGGCGCGTCGGGCGTACCCTTGGGCAGCGGCATTTCCGGCGTCGTTTCGACCGTCTGCGCGGCATAGAAGGCAACCAGCTTGCCCCTGGCGATCGGCTCGGCGCCGGTCGGCGTCAGGTTGAAGGCCGGCTTGCGGCCGCCGTTCTCGTCGAAACCGCGCGATGCGCTGGCCGAGATGTTGTCATAGACCTTCACGGCTGCAGCTTTGGCCGCGTCGTCGCCGCCGACCAGATCGGCGAATTCGACCTTGCGCTCCAGTTCGTCATCGACTTCCGCGGCACGCGTTGCCGTGCCGGAATGGCAGCAGTCGAACACGACCCAGACAAAGGCGCCCTTGTCGCGGATGGCGTCGAGTGCGGCGCCGACCTCGTTGTCGACCAGTGCGTTCGGCACGCCTTCTTCGCGGTTGATCCATTTGTTGATGTCGGAGGGCAGGAAAATCTCGTCGAGGCCGTCGGTTTCGTCGCCGGCCTTGGCCTGCGGCTGCTGGGCGCCGTGGCCCGACAAATGAAGATAGACGAAGTCGTCGCGTTGTACCTTGCCGGCGAGATCGGCAAGGGCGGCCTTGATCGCCGCGTGCGTCGGCGGGCCGTTGGCGCCTTCGACATCCTTGGCAAGCAAGGTGACGTTCTCGGCCGAGAACTTCACCGGATCGGGCGTGTTCTTCAGGAGATAGTCGCGCACCAGGCCGGCGTCGTTCTTCGGCCCGATCAGCCAGTTCTTTTGCGGCAGGTTGGGATAGTCGGTGCAGGCAACCAGCAACGCATGGTAGGTGCGCGAGGCGGCGAGACTGCGGAACGAGACGGTACCGGCGGCCACAAGCGCCGACGTGCCGACGAGCAGCGTCCGTCGTGTCAATTTGATCATGATTGCTTCCCCAAGCCCGATCGAATTTCCAACTGCGCTACCCCTCGTTGAGAATTTTGTCAGTATTTTGAATGTGGTCTGTGCCGTCAACCGAGGGTGGCGGTCATGGTGTCGATGGCGATAACGGAAACAGTGGCAAAAAGCCCGGTTCATCGCTATCTCAAGGGGATAGAGACTGCCGCATGACAGAAATAGTGTGCGAGCGGCACTCTGAATCAAATAGATAGAACATGATGTCGTCCGAGAACCGCTTCACACTTTTCGGCATCATGCTCTAAACGATCGGAAACAGGATCATGGCGGCAAGGGATGTGCTGACGAAGAATCAGCTGAGCGTGCTCGAGAAGCTCGAGGCCGCCAGCGGACCGCTCAGCGCCTATACGCTGCTCGACCAGTTGCGCGAGCGCGGTTTCCGCGCGCCGCTGCAGGTCTACCGTGCGCTCGACAGCCTGGTGAAGTCAGGCTTCGTGCACCGGCTGGAAAGCCTCAACTCCTTCGTCGCCTGCGCCGAGCCGCATGACCACAGCCACTCGATGACCGCCTTTGCCATCTGCGACACGTGTGGGCAGGTGACGGAGATGTCGGACCATGATGTTGACCACCGGCTGGATGAGTGGGTGCGCTCGACGGGGTTTGCGGCCAAGAAGGCGGTGATCGAGTTTCGCGGGACGTGTGCGAAGTGCCGGGCTGAGGCAGCCTAGGTACGCCGATATTCAGGTGAGGCCGGCCTGCAAATGGCCGATACCTGCGCTTCCGGTGCTCACGTACGAAAAGTACGCTCCGCTCCGGTTCTCGGCATCCGCCATTTTCGACTCGGCCTGACCTGAATCTCGACGCACCTATGGGCGGGGTATTAGACTAGTGCGCCTCGTCCCAGTTGTTCGCCGCCCGTGCATCAACGTGCAGAGGCACCGACATCGAGATTGCAGGCATCGGCGCGTTCTCCATGACGCGGCGCACGACGGGGATCGTCGCTTCGACTTCCGCTTCCACCGTCTCGAAGATCAGCTCGTCATGCACCTGTAGGAGCATGCGGGCGGACAGGCCGGCCTTTTCCAGCGCTTCGTCCATATGCACCATGGCGCGGCGGATAATGTCGGCGGCGGTGCCTTGGAGCCTGGCGTTGATCGAGGCGCGCTCGTTGAAGGCGCGGATCGACGGGTTTGACGACCTGATCTCCGGATAGTGGATGCGGCGGCCGAAGATGGTTTCGACGAAACCATGTTCGCGCGCATAGGCCTTGGTCGCCTCGATATAGTCGCGAATGCCGGGGAAGCGCTCGAAATACTTCTTGATGTAGGCGCCGGCTTCCTCGCGCGGGATCGACAGCTGGTTGGCGAGGCCAAAGGCCGAAATGCCGTAGATGATGCCGAAATTGATCGCCTTGGCGCGGCGGCGCACTTCCGACGGCATGCCCTCGACCGGCACGGAAAACATTTCCGAGGCGGTGACGGCATGAATGTCGACACCGTCGGCGAAGGCCTGCGTCAGCTGCGGGATCTCGGCGACATGGGCAAGCACGCGCAACTCGATCTGGCTGTAGTCGGCCGAGACCAGTTTCTGACCCTTGTCGGCGATAAAGGCGGTCCGGATCTTGCGTCCTTCGGCGGTGCGCACCGGGATGTTCTGCAGATTGGGATCGGAGGAGGAGAGCCGGCCGGTTGTCGTCGCGGCCAACGCATAGGAGGTGTGGACGCGTCTGGTGTCGGGATGGATGAAGCCGGGCAGGGCGTCGGTGTAGGTCGATTTCAGCTTGGTCAGCTGGCGCCAGTCGACGATCTTGCGCGGCAGTTCGTGGCCTTCGGCGGCAAGGTCTTCGAGAAGCTGCGCGGAGGTCGACCATTGTCCGGTCTTGGTCTTGGAGCCGCCGGGCAGGCCCATGCGGCCAAACAGGATGTCGCCGAGCTGCTTTGGCGAACCGATGTTGATGCGTTCGCCGATCAACCCGTAGATTTCCTCTTCCAGCCGCGCCGCGCCTTGCGCCAGCTCGCCGGAGAGCCGCGACAGGATCTGGCGGTCGACCGAGATGCCGCGTTGCTCCATCCGGGCCAGAACCGGCACTAGCGGCCGCTCCAGCCGCTCATAGACTGAGACCAGCCCCTTGGCGGCCAGCCGCGGCTTCAACACCTGCCATAGCCTGAGCGCCACATCGGCATGGCCTGCGGCGTAGGCGGTCGCCCTGTCGATATCGACCTGCTCGAAACCGACGGAGCTTCTGCCGGAACCGGCGAGATCCTTGAGCGGGGTCGTCGCATGGCCAAGCCATTTGTCGGCAAGTGACGACAAAGTGTGGTGGCCGGTGCCGGCGTCGAGCACATAGGAGATCAGCATGGTGTCGTCGAAGGGCGCGATGTCGATGCCGTGGCGGCTCATCACGACGATGTCGTATTTGGCGTCCTGGGCGATCTTGAGCACCGATTTGTCCTCAAGCAGCGGCTTCAGCAGCGCCAGCGCCTCGCGGACCGGAATCTGGTTCTCCAGCGCGCCGCCGCCGAGCAGGTCGCCTGCGCCGGTTCTGTGGGCGAGCGGCACATAGGCGGCGCGGCCGGGGCCAACCGCTAGGGAGAAACCGATAAGGTCGGCCAGCATCGGGTCCGACGACGTGGTCTCGGTGTCGAAAGCGACGATGCCGGTCTCCTTGGCCTGGGCTAGCCAGGTCTTGAGCGCTGCCGTGTCGCGGATGGCGACATAGGCACCGGGATCGATTTTGGCGGCGGACGCCGCTTCAAGACGAAGGGCTGAAAGCAAAGAAGGGGTATCGCCGGCCTTGGCGGTATCGGCCTTGGCTTCAGCTTGTGCTGCTTCGTTGGTTCCGCCGCCCCGAGCAACTGCTGGTGCGCCCGACCCGACATCGGGGCCATGCGCGGTGTCGGCGCGCTCGACGGTGACAGCGACGGCTTGAACATCGCCGGCTTCGGTGCTGGTCGCCTCGGCCACGCGGCGGGTCAGCGAGGTGAATTCCATGGTCTTGAGGAAGCCGATCAGCTTCGGCCCGTCCGGCGCATGCAGCACGAAATCGTCGAGCCCGTCGGTCACCGGCACGTCGTTCTTCAGCGTCACCAGCTGGCGCGATATACGCGCCTTGTCGGCATTGGCGATGATGGATTCACGCCTTTTGTCCTGCTTGATCTCGCTGGCGCGCGCGAGCAGCCCGTCGAGGTCGCCGAACTGCTCCAGCAATTGCGCCGCCGTCTTCGGCCCGATGCCGGGCACACCCGGCACGTTGTCGACGGAGTCGCCGGTGAGCGCCTGCAGGTCGATCATCTTTTCCGGCGGCACGCCCCATTTCTCGATGACCTCGGGGACGCCGATCTGGCGGTCTTTCATCGGGTCGTACATGCCGACCGTGGGGCCGACCAGCTGCATCAGATCCTTGTCCGAGGAGATGATGGTGGTGTCGCCGCCAGCCTCGCAGGCAAGCTTGCAATAGGTGGCGATGAGGTCGTCGGCCTCGAACCCTTCCATCTCGATGCAGGGCAGGTTGAAGGCGATGGTAGCCTGGCGGATCAGGCCGAATTGCGGGATCAGGTCTTCGGGTGGCGCGTTGCGGTTGGCCTTGTATTCCGGGTAGAGCTCGTTACGGAAGGTTTTCGACGAATAATCGAAAATGACCGCGAAATGCGTCGGCACAATGCCTACATCGGTGTTGCGGGCATCCTGCATCAGCTTCCACAGCATGTTGCAGAAGCCCGAGACGGCGCCGACCGGCAGGCCATCGGATTTGCGCGTCAGCGGCGGCAGTGCGTGATAGGCACGAAAAATGTAGCCGGAGCCGTCGATAAGGAAGAGATGATCGCCTTTTTTCATGCCGGCAGGGATAGCGCGGCAGGGCGGCGCGGTCCATGGCAAAGGCACGCTTCCAACAGGCGTTGCGGCGCCATCCTGACAGAGGCTGCCTGTGAATGCCTCGTTATGGACCTCGGCCGCTCACAACCATGTTACAAAAGTGTAATTTTCGTGCCCTTGAAACGCCACGTTCGAAGACACAAATACATGTCATCGGCAGTTTTCGCCGAGTCCGGAGCAAGGCCCGTCCCCCGCCTATCCCGGACAACTGCGGCAGCCTATCCCCCTCTCCGGGCTGCCGCAACGTTTCGAGTAAAGGCCGCCGTGGTTCCCCCTCCACCACGGCGGCTCTTTTGCCTTTCAATAAGCAAATTCCAGCCCGTGGTCTAATGATCGCGGGCTTTTCGTTTTGATGCGCTGCCTTTACGGTCCCGGCACCGAAAAGAAAGGCCCGCAATAATGTCCACCATTTCCCCCGTCCTCGACCGTCTCGATAAAAATCTCGACCAGAGCCTGGAGCGCCTGTTCGGCCTGCTCCGCATCAAGTCGATCTCCACCGATTCCGACTACGCCGCCGACTGCCGCAAAGCCGCCGAATGGCTGGTGGCCGACCTCAAGCTGATCGGCTTCGATGCCTCGGTACGCAACACGCCAGGACATCCGATGGTGGTGGCGCATCATGAGGGCTCCGCCGGTTCGCCGCATGTGTTGTTTTACGGCCATTACGACGTACAGCCGGTCGACCCGATCGAGCTCTGGGAAAACGACCCGTTCGCGCCGGCGGTCAAGGAGATCGAGCCCGGCCACAAGGTAATCACCGGGCGTGGTTCGGCCGACGACAAGGGGCAATTGATGACCTTCGTCGAGGCCTGTCGCGCCTGGAAGCAGGTGCACGGCAATCTGCCTTGTCGCATCACCATCCTGTTCGAGGGCGAGGAGGAATCGGGCTCGCCGTCGCTGAAACCGTTCCTTGAAGCCAATGCCGAAGAGCTCAAGGCCGACTTCGCGCTGGTCTGCGATACCGGCATGTGGGACCGCGAGACACCGTCGATCTGCGTCGGTCTGCGTGGAATGGTCGGCGAGGAGATCACCGTCAAGGCTGCCGATCGCGACCTGCATTCGGGTCTTTATGGCGGTGCCGCCGCCAATCCGATCCGCATCCTGGCGAAAATCCTCGCCGACATCCATGACGAGAATGGCCACATCACCATTCCCGGCTTCTATGACGGAGTCGAGGAGACGCCGTCGCAGATCCTGAAATCGTGGGAGACGCTGGGCGAAACCGCCGAGACCTTCCTCGGGCCTATCGGCCTGTCGATCCCATCAGGCGAAAAAGGCCGCTCGGTGCTGGAGCTGACCTGGGCGCGACCGACCGCCGAATTCAACGGCATTATCGGCGGTTATACGGGCAAAGGGTTCAAGACGGTGATCGCGGCGGAGGCGTCGGCGAAAATCTCCTTCCGCCTTGTCCACAAGCAGAATCCCGAGAAGATCCGCGCGGCGTTCCAGAAATTCGTCAGGGAGCGGATTCCTGGGGACTGTTCGGTCGAGTTCCATCCCCATGGCGGTTCGCCGGCGATCCAGCTCTCCTATGACTCGCCGTTCCTGGCCAAGGCCAAGAACGCGCTGTCGGATGAATGGCCGAAGCCGGCGGTAACCACGGGCGGCGGCGGCTCCATTCCCGTCGTCGGTGATTTCCAGACCTATCTCGGCATGGAATCGCTGCTTGTCGGGTTCGGCCTCGACGACGACCGCATCCACTCGCCCAACGAGAAATACGAGCTGACCTCCTTCCACAAGGGCCAGCGCTCCTGGGCGCGCATTCTCGATGCGCTGACGCGCTGAAGCAGCGGGAAACCAGTTTCTGGTTGATTTTTCAGCGGATCGCGGCGAGGACGACCGACAAGTTTAATATGCTGCAGCGTCCTTTGCGCATCTCAAGAGATGCGCGGCGCTGCAGGCCGCGACCCGGAGAAGACAATGAGCGACATCCGCTTCCACAAGAACGATCTGCCTGACCTGTCCCACTACAATGTCGACGCAGTGGCCATCGACACCGAGACGCTGGGGTTGAACCCGCACCGCGACCGGCTCTGCGTGGTGCAGATCTCGCCGGGCGATGGCTCCGCCGACGTGATCCAGATCGCGCCCGGTCAGAAGAAGGCGCCGAACCTTGTCAGCCTGCTGCGCAACCGCGGCATCACCAAACTGTTCCACTATGGCCGTTTCGACCTCGCGGTGCTCTACAATGCCTTCGGCGTCATGCCGGAGCCGGTGTTCTGCACCAAGATCGCCTCGCGGCTGACCCGCACCTATACCGACCGGCACGGCCTGAAGGACATCTGCTTCGAACTGCTCGGCGTCGGACTTTCCAAGGTGCAGCAATCGTCGGATTGGGCGGCTGAGACCTTGTCGCCCGAACAGCTCGAATATGCCGCGTCCGACGTGCTCTATCTGCACCGGCTGCGCGATGTGCTGGCCGGGCGGTTGGCGCGGGACGGGCGTACCAAGGAAGCCGACGCCTGCTTCCGCTTCCTGCCGACGCGTGCCAAGCTTGATCTGATGGGCTGGGACGAAGAGGATATTTTTGCGCATAGCTGATGGTTCGGGCCCTTCGTTCCGCTGGAACCGGATGGGGGTGGCGGCGTTGTTCTGCGCATTCCGGACGGAAGTGCGACGAGAGGGGATGACATGGCAGACCGAAAGCCGATAGCAACCGCCCCGACGGACGGATCCAAGGTCACTGTCCTGTGGAAGGACGGCGCCGGTGTCGTCAGCGAATCCGTCGGGCAGTACCGCGACGGCGCCTGGTGGGTCTACACCGACAGCGACACCCAGAAAAAGGTCGACCCGACCAGCTGGCGGCCTGCCTCCAATGACGATGACGACGACCCGTGAGCCCGCTGGCGGGTTGATGTGCTTTCGCATAGCGTGAAGCCGTTGAAAATGAGGCCGATTCGGGGCCGTCCGCTCCGCAGCCGCCTCTCATCCTGGAGGGACTCGCCATGGGCATCGAAAGCCTTCTCATCTTCCTGATCATCGGCGCCATTGCCGGCTGGCTCGCCGGCCTCATCGTCTCGGGCTTCGGCTTCGGCCTGATCGGCAACATCGTCGTCGGCATTATCGGCGCCTTGATCGCCGGCTGGCTTTTCCCAAGGCTCGGCTTTGCCATCGGCGGCGGCATTCTCGCTGCCATCATCAACGCCACGATCGGCGCCGTTATCCTGCTGGTGCTGGTCAAGGTCCTGAAGCGAGCATGAGGCTCGGATTTTTATCTAACGCAATTCCATGGAAAAGCGCTGCGCGCTTTCCCGTGGAATTTTTCCAAAGGAGCGCGCCGTGAAGCAGAACACACTCTACCTTCTCGTCGGCGCGCTCGTTGTCGTGGTCATCGCGCTCGGTGCGTATGTCTATCACGAACAGACCAAGCCAAAAGGCGTCGAGCTCAAGATCGACGACAAGGGCATTTCGATCCAGCAGAACTGAGCCTGCCGTCGACGGCGGCGGGGGCGCCGGCTGGCTGCATGTAAAAAGGCATTGGCGAGGTCTCCCGCGATTGCCCCGACATGGAATTCGAATGACGGATCGACGCTTCGGCGCTATGATGTCGATGAAGGGCGTTTGGGGTCAACCAACCTATTACTAGGAGGTTGCCATGAAACACCAAACACTGGACCAACTGCATGCAGTGGCCGAGGTCAACACACAGCCGGTAATGAGCCGAACCCAACGTCTCGTACGTTGGGCCGAGCTTCTTGAACGTGAGCCCAGCCGGCTCCTGACCGCGCTCGCCGGGACTGAATACCGTGCCCCGCCGGAGCGCGATGTTATGCGAGGCGATGGCTCGCCGATAGCGGTTGCCTTCACGGACCCCATATTGCACGACGAAGGTCTGAAAGACGACAGCTATGGCGAAGCCAAGCGCTTCTTCGAGTTGACCGACCACCAACTGCACGAGATCGTCTGCTACTGCCATGTCGGCGAGGTTATGCAATCGTCCAGGGCAGCGCTCTCGATTCGTGCGGCGATCGGCTGACGCATGTCCACCAGGCGATTACCTGGTGACGGGTGATTTTGGGGCGCGGTCGAACGCGAAGCTGCGACCATTTGCGATCGCGCCGCAACGCGGAACATGTCCGCGACTGGCTGGTCGCGGCTGAGAATGGTTCGGGCCTTGGCGCCCGGACAAAATGCCACGCGAGCATTGTTCCTTCGCGGCGGGCGCGACTGCCTGCCAGCGCAAAAATCAGGGGCTCGAACAGCGCGATCACTGCCGGACCCCAGGCATTTGACTATCAATCGCCTTGAATTTTTCCGACTTAACCCGCCCTTAAATCGCCGCATCTACTCTGCAACCGGAGCGCCATAGGCACCGGGGACAGCAAGCGCAGGCATGGCGAACCGCAGAGACAGCCGCATCGAGCCCAGTTTCGAGGGACCGCCGCAGGCGCGATCCCAGCCGGGTCTTTCGGTGAGCGAGGAGGACCGCGTCGTGCCGAGCAACCGCAAAGCCTCCGCCAAACGCAAATCGTCGAAGGCGAAGTCGTCGCGCGGCAGGCGCGGCAAACCCCGGCGCGGCCTGTTCGGCGTTATGGCCCGGATGCTCTACTGGTGCTTCGTGCTCTGCATCTGGGGCGGCATCGCGGTGGCCGGCATTGTCGTCTATTACGGCGCCAAGATGCCGGCGGCCACCACCTGGTCGATCCCCGACCGCGCCCCCAACATCAAGATCGTCTCGGTCGACGGCCAGCTGCTTGCCAACAGAGGTATGAGCGGCGGCGAGGCGGTCGGCCTGCACGAAATGTCGCCCTACATTCCCGAGGCCGTCATCGCCATCGAGGACCGCCGCTTCTATTCGCATTTCGGCATCGATCCGATCGGCCTGTCGCGCGCCATGGTGACCAATGTGCTCGGCGGCCATTTCTCGCAAGGTGGTTCGACGCTGACACAGCAGCTGGCCAAGAACCTGTTCCTGAAGCCCGACCGCACGCTGGAGCGCAAGGTGCAGGAGGTGCTGCTTTCGCTGTGGCTGGAGCACAAGCATACCAAGGACCAGATCCTCGAAATGTACCTCAACCGGGTCTATTTCGGCTCCGGCGCCTATGGCGTCGAGGCGGCCTCGCGCCGCTATTTCGGCAAGAGTGCGCGCGATGTCACGCTTTCGGAGGCGGCCCTTCTCGCCGGCCTGTTGAAGGCGCCGTCGCGGCTGTCGCCGGCACGCGATCCCAAGGCGGCGGAACAGCGCTCGCAGCTGGTGCTCGCAGCCATGCGCGACGAAGGCAAGATCAGCGCCAAGGAACTGACCTCGGCGATGAGCGCGCCGGCAACGCGCGCGCCGTCTTACTGGACCGGCTCGGAAAACTATGTCGCTGACACCATCATGGAAGAACTGCCCGATCTGATCGGTGACGTGCGCAGCGATATCGTCGTCGACACCACGGTCGACCTCAACCTGCAGAAGCTCGCCGAACAGTCGATCCGCCGGCTAATCGACGACAGCGGCAAGAAACTCAATGTCAGCCAGGGCGCGCTGGTGTCGATCGACAATTCCGGCGCGGTGCGCGCCATGGTCGGCGGCTACGACTATTCGACCAGCCAGTTCGACCGCGCCTCGGAAGCGCGCCGCCAGCCGGGCTCGGCATTCAAGCCGTTCGTCTATATGGCCGCGCTCGAGGCCGGCCGCACCCCCGACAGCGTGCGCAACGACGCGCCGATCAAGATCGGCAAGTGGACGCCGGACAATTACGGCGGCAAGTATTTCGGCAAGGTGACGCTGGCGACCGCCTTGGCGAGGTCGCTGAATTCGGTCGCGGCACAGCTGACCATGGAGGTCGGCCCCGACGCGGTGGTCGAGGCGGCGCACCGCATGGGTATACAGTCGGAACTGACGGCCAACACCTCGATCGCGCTCGGCACTTCGGAAGTGACGCCGCTGGAGCTGACTTCGGCTTACGTGCCGTTCGCCAATGGCGGCTACAAGCCCGACATCCATTTCATCCGCCGCATCACCACGACCGAAGGCAAGGTGCTCTATGACGACAATGGCGGCAGTGCGCCGCGCGTCGTCAAGCAGGACATTGTCGGCATGATGAACTCGATGATGACCGGCACGGTCGAGACCGGTACGGCCAAGAAGGCGGCCTTCGCCTGGCCCTCGGCCGGCAAGACCGGCACCAGCCAGAATTCGCGCGACGCCTGGTTCGTCGGCTACACCGCCAATCTCACCACCGGCGTGTGGTTCGGCAATGATGACGGCACGCCGATGAAGAAGGTCACCGGCGGCGCGTTGCCGGCGCAGGCCTGGCACGAGTTCATGGTTGCCGCGCATGAAGGCGTGCCGGTCAGGCCGCTGCCCGGCACCTGGAAATCAACGCCGCCTGATACCATCGTCCCCGACGACATACCGTCGGCCGGCAACAATCAAGTAGCGCCGGTCCCGTCGGCATCGGTCGGCCAATCAGCTCCGGCTGCTGCCCCAGCGGCTCCCGCGACCGCCCAGGCACCTACGCCTCCGGCCCGCGCTGTCCGCCCGGCCGAAACCGTCGATGCCGACGGCTTCGACATGCCGGGCGATGGCGGCACCACGGCCTCGATCAAGCACCCGGTGCCGCCCGGCAGCGTCGGCGGCCCGACCAAGAAGCGCAAGACGTCGATCCTGGATATTCTCGGCGGCGGCTGAGCGTCAACTCGCCTCTCGCCAGCAAGGTTGCCTTCGGCTACATCTCCGGCCGGAGTGACAGAGATGACTGAGACCGACACCAGAAAAACCATCGTGCTGACCGGCGCCAGCCGCGGCATCGGCCACGCAACGGTCAAGCGCTTTTCGCGTGAGGGCTGGCGGGTCATCACCTGTTCGCGCCAGGCTTTTGCCGAGGACTGTCCGTGGCCGGCAGGGCCGGAAGACCACATCAAGGTCGATCTGGCCGACCAGGAAGATGTCGGCATCGCCGTCTCGGAAATACGCCATCGGCTGGAAGCGCATGGTGGGCAGCTGCACGCGCTGGTCAACAATGCCGGCATTTCGCCCAAGCTCAAGGACGGCAACAGCCGGATGGATTCGATCGACACGCCGATGCATGTCTGGCGCGATGTGTTCCAGGTCAATTTCTTCGCCCCGATCATGCTCGCGCGTGGCCTCTTCAAGGAGCTTGCTGCAGCCAAGGGCTCGATCGTCAACGTGACCTCGATCGCCGGCACCCGCGTGCATCCTTTCGCGGGCACCGCCTATGCGACCTCGAAGGCAGCGCTCGGCTCGCTGACGCGCGAAATGGCGCATGATTTCGGGCCGCACGGCATCCGTGTCAACGCGATTGCGCCAGGCGAGATCGACACAGCGATCCTGTCGCCGGGCACCGACAAGATCGTCGAGACCATCCCGCTTAGAAGGCTCGGCGCCACGGCTGAGGTCGCCGACATCATCTTCTTCCTGTGCTCGCAGCAGGCGTCTTACGTGACGGGCTCGGAAATCCACATCAATGGTGGCCAGCACGTCTGAGCACTGATAGGCTGCTCATCCGGCTATGGTGAGAACGGCCTTGCCGCTGAAGCTGCGCTGTCGCAGGGCGTCCAGCGCTTGCGCTATGTCGGTCCACGGCAGGGTCAAGGACACGCGGGTTTCCAGCCGACCGGCCGCGAGCAGAGCGAGCAGCGAGGCGATATCGGCGCCAATGGCTGGACCTGATGTGTAGTAGGCGAAGGTCTGAAGCCTCGCTCCCTCGTGGCCCGGAACGAACTGTCTGAAGCCAATCGGCGTCAGTTCGCCGCTGCTTGAACCGAACATGACGATGGTGCCGCCCGGTGCGACGCGTTCGATCGCGTGGGCGAGGCTTTGGCCTCCCACCGACTCGGTGATCAGCGAGAATGGCCCTTTGGCCAGTTCGATCGACTCCACGATCTGCTCAGCGCCTAGTCCACGGAGATCCTCGGCATGTCGGGCGGCGGCGATGGCGGTCACCACGGCGCCTTGCTCGCGGGCGATCTGGATCTGGAAACGCCCGACCGCACCACTGGCGCCGGTGATCAATACCTGCTGGCCGGCGAGTTCACCGCCATGGCGCAGGGTCCGCAGCGCCGTAGTGCCCGCGACCGGAAGCGTGGCCGCAGAAGCGACGCTGACCTCATCCGGTACGACTGCAAGACGGTCTGTCGGAACGGCGACACGTTCGGCCCAGCCGGCTTCGTCGACCAAAGCCACAACCCGGACGCCGACGGCTGGCCCGGAGCCATCGGCAGCTGCCTGTTCGACAATTCCAACCACGTCCTGACCAGGTATCCAGCCATCCGGGCGTATGGTGAGCAGGCGTAATTCGCCGCGGTTCAACGAGGTCGCGTGGACGCAGAGAAGCGCTTCGTTGGCATGAGGCCGAGGGTCCTCGACCTCGGCGAGCCTGAGCCCGGTGGTGCTGTCGGGAGACATAACGAGGGCGCGCATGGGAACCTTCCTGCTGGTTTGTGGACGCTAGCCACAAACCGGAACCTATCGATTTCCTCGCCAAAGAATTTAGCCATCATGGCGAATAGTCGCTAAAAGCCGTCAATCATGAGACAGCCTCTACGCTACCCCTGGATCAATTTCGATGTCGATGACGCCGTCGCGCCGGCAATTGCGGTGCGCGTCGACGTCACCGAAACCAAAGCGGAAGTGGCTGCCCATTGGCACCGCAAGGGCCAGCTCGTCTTCGCACTCGGCGGTGGCGTCACATGCCGCGTCCCCAGCGGCCTGTGGATGGTGCCGCCGCATTGCGGGGTGTGGATTCCCGGCAGTATGGAACACAGCAACATCGCGACGGCCAATGCGCGGATTTTCTTCGTCTACATCGAGCCGGGGGCTGCCGATCTGCCGGACCGGTGCTGCACGCTGTCGATTTCGCCGCTGCTGCGCGAACTGATCATCGAGCTGTCGGACTGCGCGCCGGACGATGCAAGGTGCGCCTTCCTGGGAAGCGTCCTGCTTGCCGAACTGCCTGATATGCCGGTTCAGCAGCTGCATCTGCCGATTTCCGCCGAGCCGCGTTTGCAGCGGATCGCCGAAGCGTTGGCGCAGGACCCTGCCGACCGCAGCACGCTGGCGGAATGGGCCAGCCGCGTTGCGCTCTCAGAGAGCAGCCTCGCCCGTCTCGTGGTAAAGGAGACCGGCCTGAGCTTCGGCCGCTGGCGCCAGCAACTGCATTTGATCGTCGCCATACGCGAGCTGGCCGCCGGCGCCAGCGTGCAGCAGGTTTCGGGCGATCTCGGCTATGGCTCCGTCACCGCCTTCATCACCATGTTCAAGAAGGCCCTTGGCAAGCCCCCGGCAAAGTACCTCAGCAGCGTCGCGCAAAATGGCGGCTCTGCATTCGTGGCGTAATCAACGCGCGCCTATGGGCAAACCTCAGGCCGGGGAGGGTTCAATGGCGTCGGGGCGCGGCATCGGCTTTTGCCGCAGCACCTCTTCCACGATGCCGCGGGCGATTTCGCGCTCGCCCATGATGACGGTGTCGGCGCCGAGCCCCTTGAGATGCTCGACCTCGGCGTCGGAATGGGCGCGCGCGATGACATTGATGTCGGGATTGGCGGCGCGTGCCCTGAGCACGATCTGCCCGGCCTCGAAAGCGTTGGGAATGGCAAGGATCAATCGTTTGGCACCTCGCGGATCGGCGGCGGCAAACACGCCTGCGTTGGCCGCATTGCCCGAGACAATTTCGACGCCGTCTTCTCTCAGCCTGGCCAGCGTCTTGTCGGCGTCCTCGATGACCAGGAAGGGCAGCGCCGCCTGTTTCAGCGCGGCACCCACCAGGCTGCCGACACGGCCGTAGCCGATCAGGATGGTATGGCCGGAAAGTGCCGTGCTCGGCGGCGGGCCATCCTCTTTGGCCACGGTGGCGACCGAGGCCACTTGTCCCGGTTGCGTCGCCGGGCCGACCGGCTTGGCCTCTTCCGGCGGCGCTGCCCTGGCGGCACGCGCGTCCAGCCATGGCTTTATCCAGTCGAGGGCGAGGAACATCAGCGGATTGACGAGGATCGACAGGATGGCGCCGGCCAGGATCAGGTCGCGTCCCTGTTCGGGCAACAGCTTCAGTCCGACGCCAAGCTCGGCCAGGATGAAGGAGAATTCGCCGATCTGGGCAAGACTGGCCGAGATCATCAACGCGGTTCCCAGCGGATAGCGGAAGGCGATGACGATGACGAAGGCGGCCAGCGACTTGCCGATGACGATGATGGCCAGCGTCGCCAGGATCGGCCAGCCATTGCTCATCAGGCTGAACGGGTCAAACAGCATGCCGACCGAGACGAAGAACAGCACCGAGAAGGCGTCGCGCAGCGGCAGCGATTCTTCCGCCGCGCGGTGGCTGAGCTCGGATTCGCTCATGATCATGCCGGCGAAGAAGGCGCCGAGCGCCAGCGAAACACCGAACAGCTTGGCCGCGCCGAAAGCGACGCCGAGCGCGATCGCCAGCACCGCCAGCCGGAACAGCTCACGCGAGCCGGTATGGGCGACATAGTGCAGGATCCACGGAATGACCCGGCGGCCAACCACCAACATGACGACGACGAAGGCGACGACCTTGGCCAGCGTGAGGCCGACGACACCCCAGATGCCGTAGCTCGTCGGCAGCGACAAAAGGCTCGCATGATCATCGACCTGCGGCTGGCCGCCGAGCACGCCGGCAAGCGCGGGCAGCAGCACCAGCGCCAGCACCATGGCCAGATCCTCGACGATCAGCCAGCCGACGGCGATGCGGCCGCGCTCGGTCTCGATCAGCCGCCGCTCCTGAAGCGCGCGCAACAGCACCACGGTGGACGCGACGGAGAGCGCCAGGCCGAAGACCAGGCCGGCGCCCATCGACCAGCCGAGCATCCAGGCAAGGCCGGCTCCGAGCGCTGTGGCAAAGCCGATCTGGACGATGGCGCCGGGCACGGCGATGGCGCGGACCGACAGCAGGTCCTTCAGCGAGAAATGCAGGCCGACGCCGAACATGAGCAGGATGACGCCGATTTCGGCCAGCTCATTGGCAAGGCCCGCATCGGCGACGAAGCCTGGCGTGTTCGGCCCGACCAGCACGCCGGCGACGAGATAGCCGACCAGCGGCGGGATGCGAAAACGGTTGGCGAGCGCCCCGAAGATGAATGCCAGCCCCAGACCGGCGACGATGGTGGCGATAAGGGGCGTGTCATGCGGCATTGTCTATGGAGCGCCTTTCAAGAACCGTGATGTCGGGGTGCGCCGCCGAAGCCGCCGCCTTTTCCAATATGGTGGAGGGTGCGCCCGCGATGCAACCCGCAAGCCGGAAATTGCTGGCCAGAGGTGCTGAAAAACCAAAGGCGCGCGCAGCAGAACCGCTGCGCGCGCCTGATAGCGGATGTCGGATGGGCAACCCGGCTGGGTGTCAGGCCGCTTGCAGCATGGCCTCGATGTCGATCACGGCATGGTTGGTCAATGTCTTTGGTATCTCGGCCTGCACCTTGTCGGTGACTTCCTTGTGCAATTTCTTGCGCATCGTGCCGAGCACCAGGGGTGGCGCAATCAGCACGATGTTGTCGAAGATGCCGTTATGGGCGAACTTGTAAAGTCGGTCGGCGATCTCCTCGGCGAAGCGTTCCTTGCCCTGCCGGTGCCAGTCGGTATCCTCGCCCGTGCTGCGGTTGCCGGATGCGCCGTCATTGTAGCGGCCGGGGCTATCGCTGCCTTGCTCGCGCGTCGCCGGATTGTCCTGTTTCATCTCCTGGAAGAGCTGCAGGTTCGGGTAGAGATTGTCGCCCTCGTTCTTGAGGAACAGCGCTTTCTCGCCATCGGCCACCATGACCAGAAGGCCGTGTTTCAGGTTGATCTTGTTCATTGCGCGCTCCTGCTTGAAGGTTTCAAATCCAGCCGACGATTGTCTGCTTCGGCAGGGTCAGAACGCACGGCGGAGCGGGAACGTTCCACTGTTCGACGGGGGGCCAGCACCTGCCCCTGTCTGCGGCAACTCAACCGCCTCAGCGAAGGGCTGTGCCACCGACGGCTTTAATCTACTAAATTGGTAGAATTTAGAAAAAACAATTTTGCGGCTCGGACAACTCAGGGATAAAAGAGCCGCAGAACAAGGCCTGCTGCAGCGGCTTGAATCCGCTCGATGTGCGGATATGGAATATTTTTCTCTTGGCCTTCTGGCTTGCGGAAAACCGATTGCCTCCTGTCAGGGGATTCGCGAGTGGGTTCCTTCAGCTTTTTCACGCTCGCGCGTAAAACTGCCACCTTGTTCCGGAATCTGTTCGTCATGCCGCAGGCCAATCCCAAGCTCAACGCTTTCCCCGTCTTCCTGCGGGTCGAAGGCGAAGCCGTGGCCATCGTCGGCGGCGGCGGCGAGGCTTTGGCCAAGGCGCGGCTGCTCGATCAGTCGAGCGCGACGCTGCGCATCGTCGCTGATGCTGCCGACGCCGAACTGTTGAGCTTCATCGCCGTGACCGGCGCCATCCACATTGCCGTCCCCTACGATGCAGCGCATCTCGAAGGCGCGGTCATGGTGTTTGCCGCCAGCGGCGATGAGGCGCTCGACCGCCGCGTGGCCGAGGATGCGCGCCGGCTTGGCATTCCGGTCAATGCCGTCGACCGGCCGGAGCTCTGCGATTTCTTCACCCCGGCGCTGGTCAACCGTGCACCGGTCGCCATCGCCATCGGCACCGAGGGTGCTGGGCCTGTGCTGGCGCAGATGCTGCGCAGCCGCATCGACCGCATGCTGGCGCCCTCGCTCGGGCCGCTGGCAACGCTTGCCGCCTCGTTCCGGGGTGCAGCCGAAAAGCTGCTGCCGAAAGGCAATGCGCGCCGCCAGTTCTGGGGCAGTTTTTTCCAGGGCGCACCGGCACGTGCCGTCGAAGCCGGCGAGCTTTCGCAGGCGCATGACGCCGCCGTCGATCTATTGCTGTCGAAGGCTCCGGTCGCGGGCCATATCGCGCTGGTTGGCGCTGGCCCCGGCGCCGAGGATCTTTTGACGCTGCGTGCGCATCGCTTACTGATGGAAGCCGACGTCATCGTCCATGACGCGCTGGTGCCGGAGGCGATCGTCGCCATGGGTCGCCGCGACGCCGAGCGGCTGCCGGTGGGAAAACGCAAGGGCTGCCACACCAAGAGCCAGGCCGAAATCAACGCGCTGCTTGTCGAGCTCGGCAAGCAGGGCAAGCGCGTCGTGCGGCTGAAGTCGGGCGACCCGCTGGTGTTCGGCCGCGCCGGCGAGGAGATGGCAGCACTCCGCGATGCCGGCATCGCCTATGACGTCATCCCGGGCGTCACCGCCGCTTTCGCAGCCGCCGCCGATTTCGAACTGCCGCTGACGCTGCGCGGCGTGTCTTCGTCGATGGTGTTCACCACCGGCCATGATCTGAAAGGCAATTCGCTGCCGGACTGGGCCAAGCTCGCCATCTCCGGCGCCACCGTCGCCGTCTATATGGGCCGCTCGGTCGCGGCCGAGGTTGCGGGGCGGCTGATCGAGGCCGGCCTGTCGCCGGACACGGCGGTCGCCGTGGTCGAGAATGCCAGCCTGCAGAACCGCCGCCGTTTCCACGGCACGCTGGCCGACCTGCCGTCGCTGGAGGCGCGCGCCGATCTGACCGGCCCGGTGATGACCATCATCGGCGACGCGGTTGCCGGCGCCAACTTTGAACGTTCCGAGCCGCTGGCGGCACATAGTCATGAGAGCGCCGCCAACGCGGCCGCCGCAGAGGTCGAACCATGAAGATATTGACCGCAAACCGCCTCACCGACGGCATCGCTGTCTGGTACGCCGATGGCGGCTGGGCCGAGACGGTGGACCACGCCGATCTCGCCCATGACAAGGCGGCCGAAGATCGGCTCGAGGCGATCGGCGCCAAGGCCTATGCCGACAATGAAGTGGTCGACGTCAACCTGATCGACGCTGAGGTCGTCAATGGCGTCGTCGAGCCGGTGCGGCTGCGCGAAAAGATCCGCGCCGCCGGCCCCACCATCCGCGAAGACCTGGGCAAGCAGGCTGCGCGGGCAGCGTAACAAAATACGGGCGGACGCGCCCTGAAAGACGAAGCATGTACCGTTACGATGAGTTCGACCACGATTTTGTCCAGGCCCGCGTCGCCGAGTTCAGCGACCAGGTCGAGCGCCGGCTGTCCGGCGAGATCACCGAGGACCAGTTCCGGCCGCTCAGGCTGATGAACGGCGTCTATCTGCAGCTGCACGCCTACATGCTGCGCATCGCGGTGCCCTATGGCACGCTGAACGGCAAGCAATTGCGCATGCTCGGTCACATCGCGCGCAAATACGACAAGGGCTACGGCCACTTCACCACGCGCCAGAACATTCAGTTCAACTGGCCGGCGCTGTCGGACATTCCGGCGATCCTGGCCGATCTCGCTAGCGTCGAGATGCACGCCATCCAGACCAGCGGCAATTGTATCCGCAATGTCACCGCCGATCATTTTGCCGGCGCCGCCGCCGACGAAGTCGCCGATCCACGCCCCTATGCCGAGATCCTGCGGCAATGGTCGTCGGTGCATCCGGAATTCTCGTTCCTGCCCAGAAAATTCAAGATCGCGGTGACCGGGGCCGAGCGCGACCGCGCCGCCATCCAGACGCATGACATCGGCCTGCACCTGAAGAAGAACGCCGCCGGCGAGCTTGGCTTTGCGGTCTATGTCGGCGGTGGCCAGGGCCGCACGCCGATGGTGGCGAAGAAGATCCGCGACTTCCTGCCGGAAGCCGATCTTCTGTCCTACTGCACGGCGATCCTGCGCGTTTACAACCTCTTTGGCCGCCGCGACAACAAGTACAAGGCGCGCATCAAGATTCTGGTGCACGAGACCGGCGTCGAGGAAATTACCCGCCAAGTCGAGGCCGAATGGCAGGAATTGAAGGACGCCGAGCTGAAACTGCCGGAGGCCGACATCCGCGCCATCGACGCCTATTTCGCGCCGCCTCAGCTGGCGGATCGGCCGGAAGGCGACGCGGCGGTCAAGCTTGCACGATTGGATTCAAAGAGCTTCTCGGACTGGCTCGACCAGAATGTCGTGACGCATCGCCATCCCGACTATGCGGCGGTGACGATTTCGCTGAAGGGCATCGGCGAGGTGCCGGGTG
This sequence comes from Mesorhizobium sp. P171375, assembly GCF_057786075.1. Lineage (NCBI taxonomy): Bacteria > Pseudomonadati > Pseudomonadota > Alphaproteobacteria > Hyphomicrobiales > Phyllobacteriaceae > Mesorhizobium > Mesorhizobium sp. P171375. The sequence continues at coordinate 6,661,233 of NZ_JBYNWF010000001.1, read as the reverse complement.
ACGCCACCGACAGCCAGATGGAAGCGGTTGCCGACATCGCCGAGAAATACGCCTTCGACGAGCTGCGCGTCAGCCATGAGCAGAACCTCATCCTGCCGCACGTGGCGCGCGCCGATCTGAAGGCGGTCTATGACGCGCTGGTCGATATCGGTCTGGCGACAGCCAATTCCAATCTGATCAGCGATATCATTTCCTGCCCCGGCCTCGACTATTGCGCGCTGGCGACGGCGCGCTCAATCCCGATCGCGCAGGAAATCTCGCTTCGCTTTGCTTCGCTGGAGCGGCAGCGCGAGATCGGCGAATTGAAGCTCAAGATTTCCGGCTGCATCAATGCCTGCGGCCACCACCATGTCGGCCATATCGGCATTCTCGGTGTCGAGAAGAAGGGCTCCGAGCTCTACCAGGTGACACTTGGCGGCTCGGCCGACGAGAACACCTCGGTCGGCGAGATCATCGGCCGCGGCTTTTCCTCGGAAGAGATCACCGACGCCATCGAGCAGATCGTCGACATTTATCTTGGCCTTCGGCTCAGTCCCAGTGAAAGATTCATCGACGCCTACCGCCGTGTCGGTCCCGCGCCGTTCAAGGAGGCGCTCTATGCTGGCGAAACCAAGGCCGCTTGACCGTATCGTCGACGTCGATGACAGCATCGCCGCCAAGGCGGCGGGCTTGGATGCGCTGTACGGACATCTGAAGCCGCTTGAGATCATCGAACGCGCGACCCGCGAGCTGTTTCATGACGAAATCGCCGCTGTCTCGTCCTTCGGCGCGGATTCGGCGGTGCTGTTGCACATGATCGCCAAGGTCGATCGAACGTTGCCGGTCATCTTCCTCGACACCGGCAAGCATTTCGAGGAAACGCTCGGCTATCGCGACGCACTCGCCGCCGATTTCGGGCTGACCAACATCAGGGTGATCAAGCCGGAGGAAGCTGCGCTCGAACGGATCGATCCGACCGGCAATCTGCACCAGAGCAACACCGATGCCTGCTGCGACGTGCGCAAAGTCGAGCCGCTGGCGCGGGGTGTGGCGCCCTTCCGTGCATGGTTCACCGGCCGCAAGCGCTTCCAGGCCTCGACGCGGGCGGCATTGCCGGTGTTCGAGGCGGTCGGCCCACGCGTGCGCATCAACCCGCTGGCGCATTGGACGACATCCGACCAGGCCGACTATATGCGGGCTCACGCGCTGCGCGAAAATCCCTTGGTTGCCTACGGCTATCTGTCGATCGGCTGCTTCCCGTGCACGCAGCCGGTGCAGCCGGGCGAGGATGCGCGCAGCGGCCGCTGGGCCGGTCACGCCAAGACCGAGTGCGGCATCCATCTGTCGGGGTTGGAGAAGTCGCTGACCGACGCTTCCCTTTAGGATATGCCGATATTCAGGTGAGGCCGGTCTGCAAATGGCGGCCTCCTGCGCTTCCGGTGCTCACGTACTTCAAGTACGCTCCGCTCCGGTTCTCGGAAGCCACCATTTTCGACTCGGCCTGACCTGAATCTCAACACATCCTTGGCCTGTTTGAATTTTAGGAATTCTCGATGACTGAACAGACGACACCGGAGACCCGGCTCTGGACCCCGACGGGTTTTCGTGAGGACGAGTGGGCGCATGCCGAAAGCGCCGAGGCGCTTTCGGGCAATGGCCGCTTCATCCTGCCGCTGCAGGCGTTTCTCGGCCTTGATGCCGAAGTGCGGCGTTCGGCCAAGGAGCGGCTGGGCGTGGTGCTGCAGCCCGGCGACCAGCTGGAGAAGATCGCCGATCTGCTCGACCAGCTGTCGCTGGTGGCCCTGGCCTTCCCGGCCTTCAACGACGGCCGCTCCTTCTCCAAGGGTGAGCTGCTGCGCAGCCGTTACCAGTTCGAGGGCGCCGTCCGCGCCACCGGGCAGGTCCTCGTCGACCAGCTGCCGCATATGCTGCGGCTCGGCTTCGACGAGTTCGAAATATCGAACCCAGTGCTGTTGAAACGGCTTGAAGAAGGCCGTATCGGCGGGCTCGGGCTGTATTACCAGCCGACCGAAGCCTCTGAGCCGAAGGGGCCGAAATACTCCTGGCGGCGCGTTCGCAACAGCTGACGCAGCGGTAATTCCACCCGCCTTTACATCGGCTGAAATCAAGCCTTCTCTTGGCTGTCCAGACGGAAACATCCGCGGGACGCCAGGGAGGAAGCCATGGATTTCGATTATGTCATCGCCGGCGGTGGCTCCGCCGGCTGCACGCTTGCCGCACGGCTCTCGGAAGATGCGTCGAAAACCGTCTGCCTGATCGAAGCCGGCGGCGAGGGAAAAAACCTGCTCATCCGCGCTCCGGCAGGCATCATCGCTTTGCTGCCGGGCCGGCCGAAGATCAACAATTGGGGATTGCAGACGGTGCCGCAGCAGGGGCTCGGCGGCCGCAAAGGCTACCAGCCGCGCGGCAAGGCGCTCGGTGGCTCCAGCGCTATCAATGCCATGCTTTACACGCGAGGGCACCGCGGCGATTACGACGAATGGGCCGGCCTCGGTTGCCAGGGCTGGTCGTGGAACGAGGTGCTGCCCTATTTCAAGCGCGCCGAAGGCAACCAGCGCGGCGCGGACGCGCTGCATGGCGGCGACGGGCCGCTCAGGGTCGGCGAACAGCAGGAGCCGCGCCCGATCGCGCGCGCCTTTGTCGAGGCTTGTGGTGAAAACCAGATCCGCCGCAATGACGATTTCAACGGGCCGGAACAGGAAGGGGCGGGGCTTTATCAGGTCACGCAATTCTGGGGTGGGGACCGAAATGGCGAGCGCTGCTCGGCGGCCGCCGCCTATCTGCATCCGGCGATGAACCGGCCGAACCTCACCGTTATCACCGGCGCGCATGCGACCGGCATTGTGCTCCACGGCAAGCGCGCCAGCGGGGTGCGCTATCGCAAGGGCAACAGCGAAGCGGTGGCGAAAGCCAGGCGCGAAGTCATCGTCTGCGGCGGCGCCTTCGGCTCGCCGCAGCTTCTGCTGTTATCCGGCATCGGCCCGGCGGCCGAACTTGCCATGCACGGGATTCCGGTCATCCACGAACTGCCCGGCGTCGGCAAGAACCTGCAGGACCATCTCGATTTCATCCTGGCCTGGACGTCGAAGAATGCCGACATGATGGGCATCGGCCTGCGCGGTCTGCCTGGCCTGCTCAGGCATACGGCGCGCTGGCGCAGAAACGGCACCGGCATGATCGCCACGCCCTATGCGGAAGGCGGCGCCTTCCTCAAATCCGACCCGGCGATCTATAGGCCCGATCTGCAGCTGCATTTCTGCATCGCCATCGTCGACGATCACGGCCGCAAGCTGCATCTGGGCTACGGGTTCTCCTGCCATGTCTGCGTGCTTCGGCCGCATTCGCGCGGCGAGGTCGGGCTGTCGAGCTCCGACCCGCTGGCGCCGCCGCGCATCGATCCACGCTTTTTGTCCGACGAGCGGGACGGAGACCTGCTGCTCAAGGGTGCCAGGATGATGCGCGCCATATTGGAGGCGCCGGCGCTGGCGAAATACCGCGACAAGGAAATCTACACCGCCGGCGTGTCCAGCGATGCCGAGCTGATGGCGCATATCAGGGCGCGCGCCGACACGATCTATCACCCCGTCGGCACCTGCAAGATGGGCGTCGACGCCATGGCGGTGGTCGATCCTGAGCTCAAGGTGCGCGGTCTGCAGGGGGTACGCGTTGTCGATGCCTCGGTCATGCCGACCTTGATCGGCGGCAACACCAACGCGCCGACCATCATGATCGCTGAAAAGGCGGCCGACATGATCATGGCCGCCTGACCTTTGAAGTCATTGGTCGGACCAAGCTTGATGTTTCTCCTGAGGCTGCGTCTGGATGGCCGGCATTCCGACGAGAAAAAGTCTTATCTGGTAAGACCAATTGTGCGATTTGAGCTTTCCCTGTCGCGAGCCTGCCCTTAGGATAGGGCCATTATTTCGCGATCCGAAATAATGGCCAGCAAGGGAGGAGACCGGCATGGCAGGCAAAAAGATATTGATGCTCGTTGACGAGTTCAGCGAGGAGTATGAGATTTTCGTCTTTGAACAGGCCATGCATGCGGTTGGCCACACGGTCCACGTCGTCTGCCCCGACAAGAAGGCCGGCGATATCTTGAAGACCTCGCTGCATGATTTCGAAGGCCACCAGACCTACACGGAAAAGCTCGGCCACGACTACATCCTGAACAAGACGTTTTCCGAGGTCGATCCGACGCAATACGACGCCGTCTATGCCGCCGGCGGGCGCGGTCCCGAATATATCCGCATCGACAAAAGGGTGCAGGCGCTGGTCAGGCATTTCCATGAAACCGGCAAGCCGATCTTCACCATCTGCCATGGTGTGCAGATCCTGATTGCGGTCGACGGCGTGGTGCGCGGCCGTGAGGTGGCGGCGTTGCAGTATTGCGAGCCGGAGGTGACGCTCGCCGGCGGCATCTATATCGATGTCGCGCCGACCGGCGCCCATGTCGACGGTAATCTGGTGTCGGCCAAGGGCTGGCCCGGCCTCGCCGCCTTCATGCGCGAATGTCTGAAGGTGCTCGGCACCGAGATCCGCGATGGCAAGGCTCTGATGCGCGACGAGCGCATGACCGCCTGAGCAGCATTTGGAAATAGCCGGTTCTGGAAATCGCCGCGCCTTGGCGCGGCGGTTTACTTCAGGCCATAGCCCGCGCTTCGCGAAACGAGATCAGCTTGCGGCGCTGTTCGTCCCACAGGGCCAGCTTGACGCAGCGCAGGCTGTCGAGCAGCGTGACGCGGCCGATGCCGCGCAGTTCCGGATAATCACGCAGCACTTCCTGCAGCCGGTAGCCCGGCACCTTGGCCGATAGATGGTGGACATGGTGGACGCCGATATTGCCGGTAAACCAGTTCAGCACCGGGGGCAGGTCGTAATAGGACGAGCCGTGCAGCGCGGCATGCTGGAACTCCCACTCTTCGTCCTTCGCCCATTCCGTCTCCTCGAACTGGTGCTGGACGTAGAACAGCCAGATGCCGGCCGAACCGGCGAGGACGACGATCGGCAGATGGACAACCAGGAAGGCGCCGGGGCCGATCCACCAGATGAGCAGAGCCGCGGCAATCGCAATGGCGAGATTCGTCGTCATCGACGACACCCAGGGCGTCAGGCCGCCGCGCATCATGCCGATCGGCAGTCTCTGCTCGAAGATGAACAGCCAGATCGGCCCGAGGCCGAACATCACCAGCGGATGGCGGTAAAGACGATAGGCCAGGCGCCCGCGCCATGACAGGCGCCGGTACTCGGCCAGAGTCAGCGTACGGATGTCGCCCATGCCGCGCTCGTCGAGGTTGCCGGCGCTGGCATGATGCACTGCATGAGCGCGGCGCCAGCAGTCGTAGGGCGTCAGCGTCAGCACGCCGAGCGCGCGGCCGATCCAGTCGTCGGCAGTACGGTTGGCGAAGAAGGAGCCGTGGCCGCAATCGTGCTGGATCATGAAGATCCGCACCAGAAAGCCGGCGGCGGGAAGGATGAGGACCAGGCCCCACCAGTGGCCGTAGGAATAGGCGGCCGAAGAGAGCGCCCACAGGGTGACGAAAGGAATGAGGGTGATGGCCAGTTCGAGGGTACTGCGCCGCCGGTCAGGCTTCTTGTAGCGCGCCAGAATCTTCAACCAGGCGCGCTTGCTGTTGGCGGCCGTCTCAGGGGAAATCATGTTCATCAGGAAGCATAGGCGTGGCTTGCCGTTGCCGCAAGGTACAGCTCACGCAAAATTACTGCGCGTAATTGTCGCGCGATTGCGTCGCTATTGCCGGCGTTGGCCGCCTGCCACGCTGGCTTCTATGCCGTCCAGACGGTCGAGCAGGTCCCGAAAATGCTCCGGAATGTCGGCCTCGGTGCGGAATGCCGGCAAGCTGCGCAGGAAGCGCTTCGTTGCCTCGGTGCCGAACTGGCGCTTGATATCGGCGGCGAGCTCTTCGTTCCTGTTGCCATTGTTGCCTGTCATTGTCCCAAAATCCTGTGTTGGCTTCGAAACTCCTCCAGCCACGGAATGGTTCCCCCATAGCGGGGTATTGGCAAGCAAAGCCGGCAATCACGGTAAAATTTGAATTAATTTCGAAAGACCTTCGCGATCCGTGCCAAGGTCCTCCGAACGGCCCCAAGCATCGCTTGCCCCTTGATTTTTGACCGCCAAACCTCGATATCGGGCGCAAATCCAAACCATTCGAATGACGGGAAACGGCGATGAGCGACCAGGCAAAAGACGAACGCGCGCCCGAGGATATCGAAACGGCCGAGGCCGAGCGCACGCAAGGCGGCATCGACGGCGACTATGAAGCGCTGGTGCGGCTGCTGAAGGAAAACGAGGAACTGAAGGACCGCGCGCTGCGCGTCGCGGCCGAGATGGAGAATCTGCGCCGCCGCACCGCCCGCGACGTGCATGACGCGCGCGCCTATGCGGTAGCCAATTTTGCCCGCGACATGCTGTCGGTGTCGGACAATCTGCGCCGCGCGCTCGATGCCATCCCGGCCGAGGCCAAGGCAGCCGGAGATGCCGGCTTCAAGGCGCTGATCGACGGCGTCGAGATCACCGAGCGCGCCATGCTGTCGGCGCTGGAGCGGCACGGGGTGAAGAAGCTTGAGCCGGAAGGCCAGAAGTTCGACCCGAATTTCCACCAGGCGATGTTCGAGGTGCCCAATCCCGATGTGCCAGCCAACACCGTGGTCCAGGTCGTGCAGCCGGGCTATTCGATCGGCGAGCGCGTGCTGCGGCCCGCCATGGTCGGCGTCGCCAAGGGCGGCCCCAAGATCGCGGCAGCCGAGGCGCCTGTCGAACCAGGCCCGGTGAACGAGCAGGCCGAGAAGGATGCGTAAATAAGGCATTAGGGGAGTAAGGCAGTAGGGCAGTAGGGAAGGGAGCCGTACCAGTGGTGCGGCTTCGTGCTAAGCATACTGCCCTACTGCCTTACTCCCCTGGTCTGCCATGAATCCCATCGACCTCCTCGACTATGCTGGCGTCGCCGTCTTTGCGGCGACCGGGGCGCTGGCGGCTTCGCGCAAGCAGCTCGACATTATCGGCTTCCTGTTCCTGGCCAGCGTCACCGGCATCGGCGGCGGCACACTGCGCGACGTCATCCTCAACCTGCCCGTCTTTTGGGTCGGCAGCTCAGGCTATGTGCTGATCTGCGCGGCCGTTGCGGTGCTGGTCTTCTTCATTGCCCACCGCGTCGAATCCCGCTGGAAATGGCTGCTCTGGCTCGATGCCATCGGATTGGCGGCCTTTTCGGTGATGGGCGCGGCCAAGGGACTGGCGATCACCGGTTCTCCGGTCGTCTCCGTCATTATGGGCGTGCTGACCGCCACATTCGGCGGCATCCTGCGCGATCTGCTGGCCGGCGAGCCGTCGGTGCTGCTGAGGCCCGAAATCTACGTCAGCGCGGCGCTGGCGGGCGCCGGCCTCTACACGCTTGGCGATCTTATCGGATTGCCGCCGGTCGCCTCGGACCTTGCCGGCTTTGTCGCGGCTTTCCTGGTGCGTGGCGGCGCGCTCAAATTCGGCTGGACGTTTCCGTCCTACAAGAGCCGGCCGGGACGGCGGCCGGAGGATATTCCGTAAGAGGGACGTGAGTAGGGATTAGTGAGTAGTCAGTAGGGGCAGGAACCCGCAGCGTGGTGGGTAGCCCCCTACTCACTACTGACTAATCCCTACTCACTAAACATCACGCCGCAAAGCGCTGCGCTTCGCCGCCATAATAGTTGACGTAGCGGGCGCCGATTTCCTTGACCGGCATCACCACGAACACATCGACGGTGGAGAATTCGCGGTCGATGACGCAGCCGTCGCCGATGCGGGCGCCGACGCGCAGATAGCCCTTGACCAGCGGCGGCATGGCCGCGATCGCCGCCTTGGCGTTTACCGCCTCGATCGGCATCAGGTCCATCGAGCAATAGCGCCCGGACACAGCCCGCACATCCCAGGCTGAGTTGGTGCGGCAGTGATGGGCAAGATAGGTAAGCGCCTCGGCATGCGCCGCCGGCACCGTGCCGTGGAACGAGGCACAGCCGGTCATCACACCGATCTCATAGTGCTTGATATAGGCCCAGATGCCTTGCCACAGCGCCTCGATGGTGCGCTTGGAGCGGTATTCCTTAAGAACGCAGGAGCGGCCGAGCTCAAGGAAGCGCTGTCCGGGATGACGGGCAATCAGCTTTGTCAACTCGAACTCGCCTTCGGAATAGAAGCCGCCGGCGGTCGCTGCGATTTCTTGCCGCAGCAGCCGATAAGTGCCGACGATGCGGCGATGCTCGGGTCCGGAAATCGAGGTGTCCAGCACCAGCAGATGGTCGCAGAGCGGGTCGAAACGGTCGGCATCACGCCGATCCTGTGCCTGGAACAGGTCCCTCCTGGCGCCAAGCTCGTCATAAAATACCCGGTAACGCACTTCCTGCGCGGCAGCGATCTCGGCTTCGTTGCGGGCAAGCCGCACTTCGAGATTACCGATCCGGCCCAGCGGTGCGCCTGTTGCGACGGCATCGGCGTTACGCGCGGCGAGCAAAGCACCGCCTGCATTGGGCCGAGTGTCACATTCCGGCATAACTGTATGCACGAGTGATTCTCCTTCGAGCCATCCCTCTTGGCACGGGGATACGGTGTAGGTGCAACAGGATTGTGACAGTACCGTGATACGGCGCAGCGAGCAATACTTCGTCGGCTGGCGAAAACCCTCAACCGGCTACCTTACGTGACGGCAGAGAGCACGTTGGGGCGGCCTCAGGCGGCCACCTGGCCTTCGACGGCATGGACCAGCGCGTCGGGGTCCAGCGGCTTGGTGACGAAGCCGCTGGCGCCATGGGCAAGCACCGTGTGGCGGGTCTTTTCCTGGCTGTCGGCCGAAAGCACCATGATCGGAACCGGCGGCACGGCCATTTCTTCCTCGTGGCGGCGGATCGCCGCGATTGCGTCCAGCCCGTCCATCACCGGCATGTGCAGATCCATCAGCACCACGTCGAAACGGTGTTTCAGCCCGGCTTCGGTGATTGCCTCGACCGCCGCCTTGCCGTTGCCGACGACTTTGACCCGATGCCCTGCCTTCAAAAGCGTGGCGCGGGCCAGCATGGCGTTGATGTCGTTGTCTTCGGCGATCAGCACCGACAGGCCCTGCTGGCGCCCGCCAACAGGCCGATGCGACGACGCCCCGCTTTTTTCCGGCTTCATGGGCAGGGGCAAAGCAGGGGCATGGCTGGTCAACAGCACGCGCATCAGCGTTTCGCCGCGCACCGGCCTTGCCAGGAAGGTGGCGTAGCCGCTGGCGCGGAATTCGCCAAGCATGCCGCGGTCGGTCGGCGCGATCAGCGTGATCGCCTCGCAATCGGCAAAGCCGCTCTGGCGCAGGCGCTTGAGCAGCCTGCCGTCGCTGTCTTCCATGGCGGCGTCGATCAACAGCGCGTCGCAATGTTCGGCGAAAGGCGTCGCCTGGGAAGCGGTCGCGGCCACATCGACGGCGCCGCCATGGGCGCGGATGGCACGGGCGATTGCATCAGCCTCTACAGCGTTCTTCGACACGATGACGGCGCGCCGGCCGACGAGGATATTCTGCCGGTTCTGCGGCGCTTCGGTGGCCCCTGTGGCCGGGATTTCGAAGACGAATTCAGATCCCTCGCCAAGCCGGCTCGACACCGAAATGGCGCCGCCCATGGCCGTCGCCAGTCGTCTCGATATGGCAAGGCCGAGGCCGGCGCCGCCATGGGTGCGGGTTGAGGTGCCGTCGGACTGTTCGAATTCCTCGAAGATGCGCTCCATATCCTCTTCGCGCAGGCCAGGGCCGGTGTCGGCCACGGTGAAGCAGATGCGGTCGCTGGTCTCGGTGCGGGCCCGCGCGACCGAGACCAGCACGCCGCCGGTGTCGGTGAACTTGACCGCGTTGCCGATGAGGTTGAGCAGCACCTGCCTCACTCTTCCCGGATCGGCTATGATCATCTGCGGCACGTCGGGCTCGACATAACAGCCGAGGCCGATGTTCTTGGCGAAGGCTTTCGCCGCCATCAGTTCGATGATGTTGTCGGCAATCTCGCGCAAAGATGTCGGCTGCGGCTCCGGGTCGAAGCGGCCGGCTTCGATCTTGGAATAATCGAGCAGGTCTTCGATGAGCGCCAAGAGGGCGCTGGCCGAGGTCGAGACGGCGGCGACATAGGTGCGCTGCTCCGGCGACAGATTGGTGTCGGCCAGTAGCTTGGCCATGCCCATGATGCCGTTCATCGGCGTGCGGATCTCATGGCTGACGGTGGCGAGGAAGCGCGACTTGGCCTGGCTGGCATATTCGGCGCGCTCCCGCGCGGTGATGAGCGAGGATTCGGCACGTTTGCGGGCGGTGATGTCGCGGGCAATCGCCCGGTGCGAAACGGCGCCGCTGTCCTTGTCGCGCACCGACAGTTCGATCCACGAAAACCAGCGCGGACCGTTCGGCGTGCGGATGGAGACGTCGGTGGAACTCAGGCATTCGTGATCCGAAAAGGCGGCGTCGGGAACGACCCCGACATCGATGCCGAGGTCGGCCAGCGTCCTGCCGGCAAGATCGCGCTGATCGGTTCCGACGAGGCTGGCGAAAACCTTGTTGGCATAGACGATGTGGCCGTCGCGGTCGCGGTGGACGACGAGGTCGCCGAGCGCATCGATCAGCCCGCGAAAGCGCTCCTCGCTCTCCTGCATCTCCCACATGCGGTCGGCCAGCGTCTCGATCTCGGCGCGGCTGCGGGCTGCGGTTTCGTCGAGCAGGGCGGTCGCGCGGTGGACGGTGTGGCGGTTGCGCCAGTGCATGGCGACGCCGCCAAGGCCGGTCGCCAGCAGGCCGAGCGTGATGAAGATCGGCGCGCCGGTGAGGTGGGACAGGCCCGCCAGCACGACACTGGCGACCACGGTCAAGAACAGCAGGCCCTCGTGCGTGGCGCGCGGAAAATCCGGCGCCAGCGGCGGTGGGACAACATGCTGCCGCTTCGGCGTCGCCGGGCTCGGCCCGTCGACGCTCTCGGCTCGGTTCTTCTCTTTCCTGACGGACTCCGCGATCATGCGGAAATCCTTGCCAGATAGAGATTATGGAAAAGCGCGGCGGATCGTTCGAATTTTAGCGGTCACGCGTTTTTGGCGGTTTTCCGCATCTCATAATCTTTTCCGAAAACCGGATTTCACTTTTCGGGATCATGCTTCGGGGCCTCACATATCCACGACCACGCGCCCCCTGATCTTGCCCTCGACGATGTCGTGGGCGGCGGCGATGATGCCGTCGAAGCCGATTGTCGTCGACAGGCCGGCAAGTTTCTTGAGGTCGAGATCGGTGCCGATGCGGCGCCAGGCTTCCAGGCGCACAGCCTTGGGCGCCATCACCGAATCGATGCCAAGCAGCGAGACGCCACGCAGGATGAACGGTGCGACGCTCGACGGCAGATCCATGCCGCCGGCCAGGCCGCAAGCGGCGACCGCGCCTCCGTAGGCGGTCATCGACAGCACATTGGCCAGAGTGTGGCTGCCGACGGCATCGATGCCGCCGGCCCAGCGCTCCTTGGCCAGCGGCTTGGCCGGCTGGGAGAGTTCGTCGCGCGAAATCACTTCGGCGGCACCGAGGTCGATCAGATAGGGGCTTTCGGCGTGGCGGCCCGTCGAAGCGATGACATGGTAGCCGAGGCTGGACAGGATCGAGACCGCGACCGAGCCGACGCCGCCGGCGGCACCCGTCACCACCACCGGGCCGCGATCCGGCAGGATGCCGTGCCGCTCCAGCGCCATGACACACAGCATCGCCGTATAGCCGGCGGTGCCGACCGCCATCGCATCGTGGGCGCTGATGCCGTCGGGCAACGGCACCAGCCAGTCGCCCTTGACACGGGCGCGCCCGGCATAGGCGCCGAAATGCGTTTCGCCGATACCCCAGCCGTTGAGGATGACCTTGTCGCCCTTGCGCCAGTCGGCGTGCGATGACGAGAGAACGGTACCGGCGAAATCAATGCCCGGCACCAGCGGCCAGCGGCGGATCACCGGCGCCTTGCCCGTGATCGCCAGCCCATCCTTGTAGTTGACCGTCGTCGCCTCGACCGCGACGGTGACATCGCCTTCCATCAGATCGGCTTCGCCGAGATCGACGATTTCGACCGACTGCTTTTTTTCGGCATCGCGCGAAACGCGGATGGCTTTGAAGGTTTCGGACATTTTTTCTCCTCGGTCGAGCAGCTGTGAAGATCGGCAAAGGCTGGCCGGACTGTGCGGCGACTGTCCGGCGCGGTCAATTGGTCAAAAGACGGCGCCGTTCAAGCGTCCGGGCTTTGCGGCTTTGCCTCTCGGCGCCAGCCGATGAGTTCATCGAAGACGACCAGCGCGGCACCCACAGAAATGAAAGCGTCGGCGAGGTTGAAGACGGCGAAGGACCATACCGGCGTGTGGAACAGTATGTAGTCGATGACGTGGCCGTAGACGGCGCGGTCGATCAGATTGCCGAGCGCCCCACCGATGATCAGCGCAAAGCCGATGCGGGCCAGCACATGGCCGGCCGGGGTGCGCGTCGCCAGATAAAGCACGAAGGCGACGACGAGAACGGCAATGACGACCAGGCCGGTGTCGCCGAAGGACGAGAACATCGAAAAGGCAATGCCGGTGTTGTAGGTGCGGTAGAGCGCCAGGAACGGCACCAGATCGAGCTTTTCCTGGAAAGCGAGGCCGGTTTCGACCAGATGCTTTATCCATTGGTCGAGCGCGATTGCCGCTACCACCAGCAGCGCGTAGGGGAACCATGATTTCACGATTTAGCGTCCTCGGGAGCAAGCTTCAGGGCGCCGCGCCGGATCTCGAACAGCATGACGCCGGTGGCGACCGCAAGGTTGAGTGAATCGGCGCGGCCGGCCTGCGGAATCCGGAGCAGCCGGTCGCAGCTTTCGGCCAGATTGTGGGGCAGGCCCTGCTGTTCGTTGCCCATCATCAGCAGCACCGGCCCCCTGGAGAAATCGACCGAGCGGTAATCAACCGCACCCTTGAGATGGGTACCGACGACAAGGCCCGAGAAGCTGTTTCGCCAGGCCAGGAACGCTTCGGACGTGGCCCTGGTTACCGGCACAGCGAAGATCGAGCCCATGGTGGCGCGTACGGTTTCGACAGAGAAAGGATCGGTGGTCTCGCCGACCAGGATGACTCCCTTGGCGCCGACAGCATCGACGGTGCGGATGACGGTGCCGAGATTGCCGGGGTCGCGCACCCGGTCGAGCGCCACCCAGACATCGCCGTCGTGGGCGCGGATGTCCTTCAACGGCAGAAGTTTCTGCTGGAAGACGCCGACCACCATTTGCGGATTGTCGCGACGGGTGATGGCGACCAGCACCTTTTCCGACACTTCGAGCACGGTGCCGCCGGCGGCAACCGTGCGCGCCGCTACCTTTTCGACCGCCGCATTGCCACGACCGGCCTTGGCGAAGACCAGCGTCTTGATCGACCAGCCGAGGTCGAGCGCGTCGATGACCAGCTTCAGCCCTTCGGCCATGAAGGCATTCTGCTGGTCGCGGAATTTCTTCTGGGCGAGCGCCTTGATGTCCTTGATCAACGGGTTGGCGAGGCTGGTGACTTCCTTCACCTGCCCCGGCGCGCCAGCGTGCCGCTCATTCATCTATGACTCCCGGGCATTCAGGTCCCCCGGGCATTCAGGCCACCCAGCGCGAAAACAGCGATGTCGACAGCGCCCGCCCAGCGGATTGCTCACGGATGATCAGTTCGCCTGACTCAACCGCGCCGCCCATGCCGGCGAAGGTGTCGCGCATCAGGGCATGGATGGCGAAGAAGGAGGCGCGGATCGAATAGGCGGTCAGCACCACGGCCAGCGGCTTCGGCGTCAGGATCGCGCGGCAAAGGTCGGTCAGGCCAGGCAGGTCCTCGAACAATTGCCAGACCTCGCCCTTGGGGCCGCGACCATAGGCGGGGGGGTCGAACAGGATGATGTCGTAGCGGCTGCCGCGGCGCTCCTCGCGCTCGGCGAATTTCACTGCGTCGTCGACGATCCAGCGGATCGGCTTGCTGCCGAGGCCGGCCATTTCCTGGTTTTCGCGGGCCCAGCCGATCGCCTTCTTCGAGGCATCGACATGGGTAACTTCGGCGCCGGCTCGGGCTGCTACGAGAGAAGCGAGCCCGGTGTAGCCGAACAGGTTCAGCACCTTGACCGGGCGCTTCGCCGCCGCGATCAGGCTGGCCATATGGTCCCAGTGCGAGGCCTGCTCGGGGAAGACGCCGACGTGGCGAAACGAGGTGAAGCGGCCGAGATAATCGATGCCGTCATGCTTCATCGGCCAGGTCTCGCCAAGCGGCATTTTCGGAAAACGCCAGCGGCCGATGCCCTCCTCGTCGGTGTCGCCGGTGAAGATGGCGTCGGCGCGGTCCCAGTCCCTTGCCGGCAAGGCCTTTTGCCAGATCGCCTGGCCTTCGGGCCGCACGATGCGGTAGGGCCCGTATTGTTCGAGTTTTTCGCCGGCGCCACTGTCGAGCAGCGCATAATCCTGATTGGGCGCTACTTCGAGGATCACCGGCAGGCGTTCGGCGGGCAGGGCGCCGTCGCGACGCGCAAGCAGGCGCGGCGCCGGCTTCGGATCAAACCGGTCGTCCGGTTTTGTTTCGTGGCGCTTGGCTTCCGGTCGGACTGGCGCAGCGGCTGGCTGCGGCCGCACGAGTTCGGCCCTGCCCTTTGCGGGCGGACGGTTGTCGCGGCGTTTGTCGCGAAAAGACTTCAAGCAGGAACGTCTCCGGAGGCGGCAGGCCGCTTTTGACATAGGGTCACCGGCTGCGCAAACAAAATGGTCCAACATACGAATCTCCGAGGTAGTGGACCTCGCCTGAGGAAACAGGCAAATCTGGGCGATGTCCCGTTCCGAACGCCTGCTTGACCTGATCCAGATCCTGCGCCGGCATCGCCGGCCGGTCAGCGGCCGCACGCTTGCCGGCGAGATGAATGTGTCGATCCGCACGCTCTATCGCGACATCGCCACGCTGCAGGGGCAAGGCGCGCCGATCGAGGGCGAGGCGGGGCTGGGCTATGTGCTGAAGCCCGGCTTCATGCTGCCGCCGCTGATGTTCACCGACGAGGAGATCGAGGCCATTGTGCTCGGATCGCGTTGGGTTGCCAGACAACCGGACAAGCGTCTCTCGGCCGCGGCCGCCGACGCGCTGGCCAAGATCGCCGCGGTGCTGCCGGACGATCTGCGCGAGGACCTCGATGCAAACACACTGCTGGTCGGGCCGCGCAGCGATGCCGTCGAAGGTATCGATCTTGGACTTGTTCGCCAGGCGATCCGCAATGAGCGAAAACTCGGCTTTATCTATCGCGACGCCGGTGGCGCCGCTTCGCAGCGCATGGTCTGGCCGTTTGCGATCGGCTTCTTTGACAAGGTGCGGGTGATGGTCGCCTGGTGCGAGACGCGCCAGGATTTCCGCCACTTTCGAGCTGATCGCATGTCCGCTCTCAACGCCACCGAAACCC
This sequence comes from Mesorhizobium sp. P171375, assembly GCF_057786075.1. NCBI lineage: Bacteria > Pseudomonadati > Pseudomonadota > Alphaproteobacteria > Hyphomicrobiales > Phyllobacteriaceae > Mesorhizobium > Mesorhizobium sp. P171375. Next base: position 6,645,793 of record NZ_JBYNWF010000001.1, on the reverse strand, counting down.
GCTATCCGCGCCGCCGGCAGGCGCTGCTGAAGGAATGGCGCGTGACGTTGGATGCGCCAAAGCGCCAAACTGACGCGTGATGCTTCCTTTTACGAGTTGGCGAATCACTGCTGCCAGAATCTGACAGTGGGGCCGCCTATGCTCCTCCAATCGAAACCCTGGAGAGCAGGCATGAACACCCCTAATTTCGTCATCCTCTATGTCGACAGCCCGGAGCGGAGCGGTGACTTTTACAGCGCGCTGTTGGGGCGCCAGCCGGTGGAGGCAGCGCCAACCTTTGTGCTGTTCGTGCTCGACAATGGCTTCAAGTTCGGCCTGTGGTCGCGTCACACGGTGGAGCCGTCGGCCGCCGCAGCGGGTGGTGGTGCGGAGCTCGTCTTTGCGTTGGACCGGGCTGATGCGGTGGACGCAGCCCATAAGGACTGGGCAGGGCGCGGCCTGGCCATCCTGCAAACGCCGACCGACATGGATTTCGGCCGCACCTTCGTTGCGCTCGATCCCGACAACCACCGGCTGCGCGTCTGTTGGCTGAACGACGGAGAACAGGGATGAGTGCCCATTGGGTCGCGGTGGCTTCCGCCGAACATGTGCGGCGCGGCCGCGAGGCCGGCTTCATGCAGGTCAACCACGGCAAGGCGGCACCGCTGCGCCGCATCAAGCCCGGCGACGGCATCGTCTACTACTCGCCGACCACAATTCTGCGCGAGAAGGACCACCTGCAGACCTTCACGGCGATCGGCACCGTGCGCGAAGGCGAACCTTACCAGGGCGACATGGGCGCCGGTTTCACACCGTTTCGTAGGGATGTCGAATGGGCCAAGGCGGACGAAGCGCCGATCAAGCCGCTGCTCGAACAACTCGACTTCACCAAGGGCAAGTCGAACTGGGGCTACCAGCTGCGCTTTGGCCTGTTCGAAATCACCGCGCATGATTTCTCGCTGATCGCCGAGGCGATGGGCGCCGAAACCACGAAGGCAGCCTAGGTCTTCAGCTCCCCGGATTGGCACGGCCATGGTGACAAGGCTGCTGACGCCAAGCTGTCAGCAGTCTTGTGCGACAAGCGCATCGTCACCTGATCCGCCGCGCCTCTCCAAGGAGAATAGTATGGACTTCGTCTCGATCCGCATCATCACCGACCAGATCAAACCTCTGGTGGCATTCTACGAAACGATCACCGGGCTTAGCGCAACCTGGTTCACCGACGATTTCGCCGAGCTGGCAACGCCCTCCTGCACGCTGGCGATCGGCAACACACGCACTCTGGCCCTGTTGGGAACGGGTGTGGCGCAGCCGGCCGCCAATCGATCAGCGATCATCGAGTTTCGCGTCAGCGACGTCGATGCGGAGTACAGCAGGCTGGCGAAAATCATTCGCGGCTTCGTACAGACGCCGACGACAATGCCGTGGGGTAACAGATCGCTGCTGCTGCGCGATCCCGATGGCAATCTGGTGAACTTCTTCACTCCGGTCAGTGCGGAAGCAATCCGGAAATTCGATCGCAAGGCTGGCGCCGTAGCGCCGGCCGACGCTACGGCTTGAGGGCGTTGTAGACGGCAATGCCGGCGGCGAGGTCCTCGAGCGCCGCGCCGACAGACTTGAACAGCGTGATCTCACCGGGGCTCTGCCGGCCCTGTTTTTCGCCGCGCGCCAGTTCATGCAGATCGGCGACGATGGCTTCCGATTTCAACACGCCGGAGGCGAGCGGCTGGACGATGTCACCGGCTTCCTTGGTGGCGCCGGCGCGGGTGTCGACATAGATGCGGGCGCGCGTGATCGCATCGTCATCGCTTTCGCGCATGGTCGGCGTGAAGCCGCCGACCAGATCGACATGCGCGCCCGGTTTCAAGAGCGCGCCCTTGACGAGCGGCGTCGTCGTGATGGTCGCCGATGAGACGATGTCGGCCTGAGCAAGCTCGGCGTCGAGATCGCTAGCGGCTTCAGCGTTGAAACCTTCCTCGCGCAAATCGGCCGCAACCTTTTCGGCATTGGCCGGCGTGCGGTTCCAGATGCGGATGGTCTTGATCGGCCGAACCGCCGAATGCGCCTTGGCCAGGAATGGCGACAGCGCGCCGGCGCCGACCACCAGAAGCCGTGAGGCGTCCTCGCGGGCGAGATAGGAGGCGGCGAGCGCCGAGGCGCAAGCGGTGCGCCACTGCGTCAGCCGCTGGCCGTCGATCAGCGCCTCGGGCTCGCCGGTGGCGCCGTTGAGCAAGAGGTAGAGCCCCATGACAGCCGGTTTGCCGATGGCGTTGTTGTCGGGCGATACGGTTACGATCTTGACGCCGATATGACCGCCCGCCGATGTGCCGGCGGCATGGAAGTCGGTCCAGGCCGGCATCAAAAGCAGCGTCGATGTGGCACCGTCGGGCCGCTCGACCCCGTGGTGATGGCGGACGGGCTGCACAGCACCCTCGCGGAAGGCCGCGCGCAATGTCTCGACCAGTCCGGGAAAGCTCAGCGCCTGGTCGACAGCGTCGGCCGAAATGGTCAGCATGCAAAACTCCGCGAAGGTAAAATCGCCGGCTTCAGGCCGTTGGCTTCGGCAGCGCCGTCCCCGGGGCAGAACCTTGCGGCGCGGCCGGCACGCGGCTGACCGCCTGGCGCAAATTCTCGGCCTCGACGCCGCGCTGGCGCGCCAGCTTGCGGTAGCGGCCCTGCTTGACCCAGGTCGCCAGGCTGCCGACGACCATGCCGATGGCCAGTGCCACGAACAGGAAGATAAACAGCGGCAAGTTCAGCGTCAGCTTCGGATTGCCCGGGTTGAACGGATCGAGCGTGAAGGCGACGAGCTCGCGGTTAGCGACGGCCAGTGCAATCAGGATGACGGCCAGCGGCACCAAGACCACGATAAGTATGAAGCGGTTGAACATAGAGATTCCTTGGGAAAGGCAGGCCTTGAGAGGGCCGACGCGTCAAGTCCGCGCTTATTTGCCGCCGTTCAGCCGTTCACGCAATTCCTTGCCGGTCTTGAAGAACGGCACCCACTTCTCCTCGACCTCGACGGATTCGCCGGTGCGCGGGTTGCGGCCGGTGCGGGCAGGGCGGTTTTTCACCGAAAAAGCGCCAAAGCCGCGCAACTCGACCCGGTTGCCTTCCGCAAGGGCATCAGTGATCTCGTCGAATATCGCCCCCACGATGTTTTCGACGTCGCGCAGGAAAAGATGCGGGTTGCGCGTGGCAATGATCTGCACAAGCTCGGATTTGATCATCAGAAAGGTCCCCGTGAAAGCGCTGCGGTCAAATTATCAGGATGATTTTATTTGTTTTTTTACTCGCCCCAAACGGCAGATCAAGGGTGCCAGACGGAAACGAGACCGTCAAGAAACAAGCGATCGGCGCCGATTTCGTGAAGAACGTCGCTTCCGGTCTCCGACAGACCGAGCGCGCTGCCGACGCTGCGCGCTATTGCTTTCGAGAACAGGAAGCTGCCGCGCCGTTCGGTGTCCTTCCATTCCACTACCTTGAGCTTGGCGTCGACACCCTTGGTCGCCAGCCAGTCGATGGCCACGCTTTCGCCGCCAACGGCGTCGATCAGACCGTTGGCGAGACCCTGGCGGCCGGTGAAGATCGACCCGTCAGCGAGCGCCAATGCCTGGTCGCGGGTCATCTTGCGGCGCTCGGCGACGATGCCGACGAACCAGTCATAGCTGTCGAGGATGAGCTTGCGGACCATGGCGCGCTCGTCTTCATTGGTCGGCTTGAAGGGCGAGGGCGCGGCCTTCAGCGGCGAGGATTTCACCTCTTCGAGCTTGATGCCGACCTTGTCCATCAGGCCGCTGACATCGGGATATTGGATCAGCACGCCGATCGAGCCGACGATCGAGGTCTTACGGGCGACGATGTGGTCGCTGGCGCTGGCGATCATGTAGCCGGCCGATGCGGCCAGCGTGCCGACCTCGGCAACCACCGGCTTGTCGGCGGCGAGCTTGCGCACCTCCTCGTAGATCGATTCGCCGCCGACCGTGGTGCCGCCAGGCGAATCGATGGCCAGGATGACGCCCTTGACCTGCGAGGACGTGCGGATGGTTTCCAGCCGCTTGATCAGTTCCTCGTCCTCGGTGATGGTGCCTTCGATCCTGACCTTGGCGATATGGTTGACCGAGGAGCCGCCGAGGTCTTCGCCATAGAACCAGCTTGCAAGCGCAATCACCCCGACCGCCACGATGGCAATGGCGGCGCCGCGCCAGAAGGTCAGCTTGCGTCGCAAGCGGCGGCGGTCGATCAGGTCGTCGGCTCTCAGTGCCATGGTCTGCCTCATAGTCGGTGGGAAGCGATGCTTTTAAAGCAAGCGTCCGCGCCCGGCTACCTCTTCCTCACGGGGCTGCAACGAAGCGACCGCGCCAGTGGCGGCATTTCAGGAAAAAATGACGCGGCGCCTTCGTTTCTGCTATGAAGTGCCGAAATTGTGTCGCCTGATTTCCGTTTGCAAAAACAACGGCCGTCACATTTTTGCGGTTTTCCTCCGCTTGTGCTTGCTTGCGGGGGCCGGCAACCCACCTATAGCAGGTGTTTTGACGGGCAAGGGTTTATTAGAAGACAGTCATGCTAGCTCGATCGAACGAACCGACCAACGCCGATGCGGCCTTGGCGCCCACGGCGCCAGCGGGCACGCGCGGGGACGCCTTCGACCGCGCCCAGCGCCATTCGCGCCGCGTGCGCGTGCTGAAATTCGCAGTGCCGGTGCTTGCCGCTGGAATCGCGGTTGCGTTTCCGGTCTATTCCTATCTTGCGGCGCCGGTCTCGATCTCGATACAGGCCGACGGCACCGCCTTTGCCGACGGCAAGCTGGTGATGGCCAATCCCAAGCTCAACGGCTTCACCAAAGGCAAGCTGCCCTATTCGCTGACGGCGCTGCGCGCCATCCAGGACGTCGGCATGCAGGACATCATTCAACTCGAAGGCATCCATGCCAAACTGCCGCTGACGGCGGACAATGTGGCGGTCGTCGATGCCAAGCGCGGCATCTATAACCGCAACGCCAACACGATGGACATGACCAGCGACGTCACCGTCACCACCACCGACGGCGTCGCTGCCACGTTCAAATCGGTCTTCCTCGACATGGGCAAAGGCTCTATGAAGACAGGTGATCCGGTCGATGTCAGCCGCAACGGCTCGCGGATCACGGCGGGTTCGATGTCGGTCGAAGAAAATGGCAACGTTGTCGTTTTCGAAAATAAGGTAAGCGTTCACATCGATCCGGCCACTATGAAGGCGGCAGAGGCAAAGAGCGGAGAATCGAATGCGTCCCAGTAATTCGGCACGGCTTGTCGCCGCAGCTTCGGCCTTGCTGTTGCTGGGTGTGGCGCCGTCCTGGGCTCAGTCCAGCGCCAGCAGCCAATCCGGGCTCAAACTGTCGGGCGACCAGCCGATCCAGATCGAGAGCGACAAGCTCGAGGTCCGCCAGGCCGACAGCATGGCGCTGTTCAGCGGCAACGTCACCGTGACGCAGGGACCGACGCTGCTCAAGGCCGGCAGTATGGAAGTCTACTACGTCAAGGACCCCAACGCCGCCAAGGGTGCGGCCGCCGGCGCTTCGGCGATGACCGGCTCGGCCAACATCGATCACCTGGTGGTCAAGAACAAAGTCTACATCAAGTCGAATGACCAGATCGCCACCGGCGACAACGCCACGTTCGACATGAAGACGCAGGTTCTCGTACTGTCGGGCAATGAAGTCGTGCTGTCCCAAGGCCCCAATGTGCTCAAGGGCTGCAAGCTCACCGTGCAGATGAAAAGCGGCCTGGCTCAGGTCGATGGCTGCGGCGGGCGAGTCATCATGTCGATGACACCGCCGCCGAAATCTGAGGCGCCGAAGCCCGAATGACTGGCGTATCTTCGCTGCTGACCCGCCTTCCGGGACGGGCGGCCAGCAAACTTGCTGCACCGGCCACAGTCACCGTCGATTCCGCGAAGTTCAAGGGCACCCTGATCGCCAAGGGTCTGACCAAGAGCTACAAGGGCCGCAAGGTGGTCAGCGGCGTCACCATCGGTGTGCGCGCCGGCGAGGCTGTCGGGCTGCTCGGCCCAAACGGCGCCGGCAAGACCACTTGTTTCTACATGGTCACCGGCCTGGTGCCCGTCGACGAAGGCACCATCGAGATCGACGGTTTCGACGTCACCTCGATGCCGATGTATCGTCGCGCCCGGCTCGGCATCGGCTATCTGCCGCAGGAAGCGTCGATCTTCCGCGGCCTCAATGTCGAGCAGAATATTCGCGCCGTGCTCGAGGTGGTCGAGAAGGACCGCAAGGTGCGCGAGCGCAATCTCGACGAACTGCTCGAGGAATTCCACATCAGCCATCTGCGCAAGTCGCCGTCCATGTCGCTGTCCGGCGGCGAGCGGCGGCGCCTGGAAATCGCCCGTGCCCTGGCGACGCGGCCGGCCTACATGCTGCTCGACGAGCCTTTCGCCGGCATCGACCCGATTGCGGTCGCCGACATCCAGCAGCTGGTGCGCCATCTGACGGCGCGCGGCATCGGCGTGCTCATCACCGACCACAATGTGCGCGAAACGCTCGGCCTCATCGACCGCGCCTACATCATCCATGCCGGCCAGGTGCTGACGCATGGCCGCGCCGACCAGGTGGTGGCAAACCCCGATGTGCGGCGCCTTTATCTCGGCGAGGGTTTCACGCTCTGAGCGTGAAATTTGTTTCCTGACGCGATTTTGCCGCCCAGCCGAGCCTTTTTTCTTCGATTTTGCGTGAGATAGCGCCCCGGTAGAGGCCTTTTGCCAGCATTTTCCTTGACAAGCAAAAGCTGGGCCAGTTTCTATGGAGGGTCGGAAAAATTCATTTTCCGGCAGCTTCTGATGTGTAGGCTTCCGGGTGCAGAAGGGCGTTTGAAACCGAACCATGGCGCTGGCGGCGAAACTACAGCTACGACAATCCCAGTCGCTGGTGATGACGCCGCAACTGATGCAGTCGATCAGGCTGCTGCAGCTCACCCATATCGAGCTCGACCACTTCATCGACGACGAGATCGAGCGCAATCCGTTGCTGGAGCGCGCCGAGCCCCAGGATGACGCCGCAAGTGACCAGGTGCAGAAGGGCGACGCCGCGCCTGAGCCTGCCGCCGATGGCGACTGGTTCGAGAGCGAGACGGCGTGGAGCGCCGAAGCAATCTCGGACAAGCTCGACAGCTCGCTGGAGAACCTGTTTCCAGACGATCCCGGCACCAGCGAGCGACTCGGGCCCGACCTGACGGCGCAGTGGAAGTCGGCCACTGGCAATGGTTCGTCCGACTCGTCCGAAGGCTTCGATGTCGGCGACATGGCTGCTGCCGCAATCACGCTGCGCCAGCATGTCGGCGAGCAGATTGCGCTTGCCTTTGCCGATCCGGCCGCAAGGCTGATCGCCAGCGAACTGGCCGACGGCCTGGACGAGGCCGGCTATCTGCGCGCCGACCTGGCTGACACCGCGAAACGGCTCGGCGCCGATCAGGCGATGGTGGCCAAGGTGCTGGCCGTTTGCCAGACATTCGAGCCGGTCGGCCTGTTTGCGCGCGACCTTGCCGAGTGCCTGTCGCTGCAGCTTGCCGTGCGCGATCGCCTCGATCCGGCGATGAAGACGCTGATCGGTAACCTTGAACTCCTGGCGCGGCGCGATTTCCAGACGCTGAAGCGGCTTTGCGGGGTCGACGAGGAGGATCTCCTCGACATGTTGGCCGAAATCCGCGCGCTCGACCCGCGCCCGGGCATGGTGTTCTCGGGCGGCACCAGCGACGCTATCGTCGCCGATGTCGAAGTCCGCGCCGCCAATGACGGCAGCTGGACGGTCGAGCTCAACGCCGAGACGCTGCCGCGGGTTCTGGTCGACCACATCTATTTCGCCCAGGTCTCGCCGCAGGCCAAGAACCAGGCGGAGAAGGATTTTTTGGCCGAATGCCTGCAGAACGCCAATTGGCTGACGCGCAGCCTCGACCAGCGCGCAAAGACGATCCTGAAAGTGGCGTCGGAAATCGTGCGCCAGCAGGACGCTTTTCTCGTCCATGGCGTGCGCCACCTCAGGCCGCTCAACCTGCGCACGGTGGCCGATGCGATCGGCATGCACGAATCGACCGTCAGCCGCGTGACGGCCAACAAATACATGCTGACGCCACGCGGCGTGTTCGAGCTGCGTTATTTCTTCACCGCTTCGATCGCGGCATCGGGCGGTGGCGACGCGCATTCCTCGGAAGCGGTGCGCGACCGCATCAAGCAGCTGATCGACGAGGAAAAGCCCGCAGACGTGCTGTCCGATGACGCCATCGTCGACATGTTGAAAGAAAGCGGCGTCGATATTGCCAGGCGCACCGTGGCCAAATACCGCGAGGGCATGAACATTCCCTCATCGGTGCAGAGGCGGCGCGAGAAGCGCGCTCTGGCCAGCGCCGGGCGCTAGTTCTGCTTGCCCGACACGGCTTTTGCTGTGGCTGGATTTCCACAACTCTAGGCCTTCATTGACAAGCCGCAATGAAGTGTCTAGAAGCCCGCCCGCATGAGACGGGCTGAATTGCCCGCATGCGGATGGTCCGTCACGATGAAGGCCACGGGACGGCCAAGAAGGCGGATTGTGATCAACCGGAAAGTTCGGATCTAAAATCGGCGCGAGTTGACGCCGCAAAGCTTGTGCGCACGGACCACGAGTATAAACTCTGGCCAGTTTGAAGCCTGAGCAAGGAAGGTCAGTTTTCAGATGAAGCTGCGCATATCGGGAAAGCACATGGATATCGGCGATGCGTTTCGTACGCGCATCACCGACCGTGTCGGAGAGGCGATCGGAAAATATTTCGACCGCGGTTTTTCAGGGCATGTCACGGTCATCAAATCGGGGTCGCGTTACTCCGCCGACTGCATGATCAGGCTGGATTCCGGCGCTTCGCTGCAGGCGACCGGGGACGCCCAGGATCCAACGCTTGCCTTCGAGGCGGCTGCGGATCGCCTCGAAACGCGGCTTCGGCGCTATAAGCGCCGGCTGAAGTCGCACAATTCAGGCAACGGAAATGGCGAAATCACCGACATCGCCTATACGGTGATGGCGCCGCTAGCCGACGACGACGAGGAGATTCCGGAGGATTTCGCGCCGGCCATCGTCGCCGAATCAACCATGACGCTGCAGACCATGTCGGTGGCGTCGGCAGTCATCGAGCTCGACACCAAGGAGAGCCCGGTCTTCGTCTTCCGCAACGCCGGAAACGACCACCTCAACATCGTCTATCGGCGGCCGGACGGAAATATCGGCTGGATCGACCCGTCCACGACCAAAGTCGCACAAGGATGACGACAACAGTCGCACAGGGATAAGAACCAGCCGCGCGAGGGGCGAGGACTGGCGACGGCAGGCGAATAAGGGATTTTCAAGCATGGATCTGAGCGATCTTATCAACGTTCCGGCGATCATGCCGGCGTTGAAGGCGAACTCCAAAAAGCAGCTTCTGCAATTGCTGTCCGAGAGAGCGGCGGCGATTTCCGGCATTCCGGAGCGCGAAGTGTTCGACACCATCCTGCAGCGCGAACGGCTGGGCTCCACCGGCGTCGGCAACGGCATCGCCATTCCGCACGGCAAGCTCGCCGGGGTCAAGCGCATCGCCGGCGTCTTTGCCCGGCTGGAGACGCCGGTCGATTTCGAGGCGCTGGACGACCAGCCGGTCGATCTGGTGTTTTTGCTGCTGGCCCCGGAAGGCGCCGGCGCCGATCACCTCAAGGCGCTGTCGCGCATCGCAAGGGTGTTGCGTGACGCTGACACGGTGGCCAAGATCAGGGGCACGCGCGATGCGGTCGCCATCCACGCGCTGCTGTCGGACACGCAGGCCTCTCACGCGGCCTGAAGTCTTCGGGGATTAAGTCGTCCAGGGGCCGCCAAAGGCGGCCCTTTGCATTTCCGATCCTGACAATCGCCATAGTGAATGGCGACGGTGCGCCTTAGTGAATAGCGACAGTGGTCAGGTCGTTTTCCATGGCGCCGGCCAGAGCCCGGTCTTTCGCATCGGAAAGCAGGATCGGCTGGCCGTTGGCGGCAAACAGGGCCCACAGGACCATGCCGGGCGCGATTTCGCCGAGATTGGGGAAGCGGCCGAGCAATTCTTCGCTCGAGAGCTTGCGGAGGTAAGCGACCGAGCCTTCGCCGAGATGGGCGAATTCGCCGCTGGTCATGGTGATGGTTTCGTCAGTTCTGGTCATTTCAAAGCCTCCTTGGCGCGTGGACGCCGCTCAAGGCCATCCCGCATGAGAGCCATCGGTAAAGATCAGTCTTTCACCGATATATTTATTTTCCGTACCAGCCGTTCGGACTCCGGGCGATCGAGATCGATCGACAAAAGGCCGTTCTTCAGTTCCGCTGCGATCACCCGCATGCCGTCGGCCAGCACGAAACAGCGCTGGAACTGGCGCGCGGCGATGCCGCGGTGGAGGAATTCGCGCTCGGTGTCGTCGGTCTGACGGCCGCGCACGACCAGCTGGTTTTCCTCCGTGGTGACATCGAGATCGCTTTCGGCGAATCCCGCCACAGCGAGCGTAATGCGCAGCCTTTCGGCGTTGCCGTCGGCACCGCTGAGGCGCTCGATGTTGTAGGGAGGATAGCTGTCACCGGATTTCGCCAATCGTTCCAGGGTCTTTTCCATGGCATCGAAACCCAGGAGAAGCGGGCTGGAGAAGGGCGTCATTCGGCTCATGTTACACTGTCCTCTTTGGAGCGACATAAACTGGAAAAACCCGGATGGCATTTTTCCCGATGGTCTTGATATGGTCCGCGCCGCGGCGAAGTTCAAGCCGTCTAAAACCCCCGCCAAAAGACTCCCCCGCATAAGGAAATGAAATGCCCCAAACCTGCAAGATCATCATCGACACGGATCCCGGCCAGGACGATGCCGTCGCCATATTGCTGGCGCTCGGCAGCGCCGAGCTGGAGGTCGTCGGCATCACCGCTGTTGCCGGCAACGTGCCGCTGAAATTGACCGAGAAGAACGCCAGAAAAATCTGCGAACTGGCCGGTCGCCCCGATATCAAGGTCTATGCCGGCGCCATCCGCCCGCTGGCGCGCGAACTCGTCACCGCCGAGGAAGTGCATGGCAAGACCGGCCTCAACGGCCCGCAACTGCCCGACCCGAAGATGAAGCTGCAGCACCAGTATGCGGTCGATTTCATCGTCGAGACGTTGATGAAGGAAGAGGCCGGCACGATCACGCTGTGCGCACTCGGCCCGCTCACCAATGTCGCGCTGGCGCTGATCCGCGAGCCGAAGATCGCGCCGCGCATCAAGGAAATCGTGCTGATGGGCGGCGGTTTCTTCGAGGGCGGTAATGTCACACCGACCGCCGAGTTCAACATCTATGTCGACCCGCAGGCCGCCGACCTGGTGTTCAAATCCGGCATTCCGATCGTCATGATGCCGCTCGACGTTACCCACAAGGCGCTGACCACGGCCAAGCGCACGCAGGCCATCCGCAAGCTCGGCACCAGGGTCGGCACGGCGACGGCCGAGATGCTGGAATTCTTCGAGCGCTTCGACGAGGAGAAATACGGCACCGATGGCGGGCCACTGCACGACCCCTGCGTCATTGCCTATCTGTTGAAGCCGGACCTGTTCAAGGGCCGCAAGTGCAACGTCACCGTGGAAACGGCCTCCGAACTCACCATGGGCATGACCGTGATCGACTGGTGGGGCGTGACCAAGCGGCCGAGGAACGCCATGGTGATGCGCGACATCGACCATGACGCGTTTTTCGCGCTGCTGGTGGAGCGGTTGGCGCGGCTTTAAGCCTGCCTTGACGCAGATGTTCGCCCAGGGGCCTGGCGCCTCTGGGCGTTACCTGTGCGCCTATTCACGCAGCAGGCGGTATGTTTCGGTATCGTTGCGGCGATGCTGCCGCTCGATCGAAACCTTGGAGCCAATGGCTCTCGGCACTGTCGTGTTGTCATAGGCAAACACCAGGCCGTCATTTTCATCGAGGCGAATTCCATACAAGTAGCGGAACCCGCTGCCGATCGCGACTTGGGGACTTGCAGGAGCGTTGAGAACGTTGACCACTGTACCGGTCAGGCGCTCGACATCGACGATCGGACTGCTTCGCCTTGCAATCGGAATGCCGATCGCCAGCGCGCAAACGCCCACGACAAGAATGGTGATGAGAATGCCCCTGAGGTTCTCCTGCACGGTCATCCAGGCAAGGGAATGGCGAGCCTTGGCCATGTGTATCACCTGACAGCAGGGACGCTGTGTTTCATCGGTATCGTGACCGGCGGTCGTTCAATTTGCGAACCTGTAGAAGGTCGAGCCATTCTCGCGCGTGACGAGCTCAATGTTTGCGTGAGCGCCGATCAGATGCGGGCGTTCGTCTTCTACAAGAAAAGACGAGCCGTCCTCGGCAGACACCAGATAGATGCCGCGGCCGTGATCCAATTGGACACTTTTGACCGTTGCATCGATTGGCTCAGCCGAGCGAATCGGGCTGGCGTCATTCGCCCATTTGTGCGGATCCATGGCGAAAAGCGCCGCAAATACGGCAACGATCAGGATCACGCCAGGCGCATTCCTTTTAATGTCAGCAACAGCCCACGGCACCGGCATGAATCCCCAACTGCCTATTCATGTAGTGGACAGGAGGCCGACTTTCAATCGGCCTACCTATTCAGGAGATTGTGGTTTGCGTCTTGGCTTCTGACTGCCGTTACTTCGCCTTCGAAAAGGCCAACCACAGGCCGCCGCCGACCAAAAAACTGCCGCTGATCCTCGACATCAGTTTGATGCGGTTGGCCGAGAGCAGGCGGCCGGCACGGCTGGCGGCGAGCGCGTAGGTCGAATCCGAGACGGCGGCGAAGATCATGGCGGTGAGGCCCATGACGACGATCTGCAGCGTGTAATTGCCCTGAGGGGCGATGAACTGCGGGAAGAAGGCGCCGAAGAAGACCAGCGTCTTGGGGTTGCTCAGCGCCACAGCCAAGCCCTGCAGGAAGAAGCCGCCGCGCGGCTTCCTGGCGGTGCCGTCGGCGTTCAGCGTGCCCTTGGCGCGGAACATCTGCACGCCCATCCAGATCAGGTAGGCGGCGCCGATCAGGCGCACCCATTCGAACCAGTGGCCCATGCCCGATATCAGCGTGTTGAGGCCGATGCCGACAATGGCGATCATCACGGCAAGCCCGGCCTGCGTGCCGGCGACATTGGCGAGCCCGGCGCGCGCGCCGTGGCGGATGCTGTTGGCGATGATCAGCGTCACGGTCGGGCCGGGCACCAGGATGATGACGATGCAGGCAAGGACATAGGCGGCGTAGAGTTCCAGCGACATTGGGATTCCTCGGGGATTTCCTCAACAGAAAGCGCCTCGCGCGGGCGCGGCAGGGCCTGATCAATGCACGCCGGCGACGCCGGTGCAAGCCGGCAGGAGAGGTCGCCGGCAGCCGCGGGTTGACATCAGGAGGCTCCGGCCTGCCACGGCAGCGTCGCCTCATAGGCCGCGCCGGCCCTGAGCACGGCGAGATCGCCGCGCGGCCGGCCGACCAGCTGCATGCCCATCGGCCTGCCCGCGGCGTCGAAGCCGACCGGCACGTTGAGCGCCGGACAGCCACCCAGTGTGGCGAAGGCCGAAACCTGCATCCACCGGTGGTAGCTGTCCATCGCGCGTCCGGCGACCTCCTGCGGCCAGTGGATGCCGACCTCGAAAGGAAAGACCTGCGCCGTCGGCAGCGCGATGAGATCGAAGCGCTCGAACAGCGACAGCAGCGTGCGGTGCCAGGAGGTGCGGACAACCGACGCCGCGCGGACCTGCGGCGCCGTCAGCCGCATGGCGTTCTCTACCTCCCAGACGGCTTCTGGCTTCAGCAGGGCGCGTTTGTGCGGGTCGTCATAATGGACTTTCAGCGCCGAGCCACTGCTCGCCTGGCGCAGTGTCACGAAGGCCTGCCACAGCGCTTCGAAATCGACATCCGGCAGCAAGGGCTCGCTCACGAAGGATGCCTCCGCGAAGCGGCCGAGGGCTGATTCGCACAGATCGAGGATACCGGGCTCTGTCGGCAGGTGACCGCCGAGGTCGCCGAGCCAGCCGATGCGGCCGCCCTTTGCCGGCGTTGCCAACCCTTCGAGGAAGGAGCCAGGCTTGTCCCATGACAGTGGCGCGTGCGGGTGATAGCCCGCCTGCACATCGAGCAGCAGCGCCATGTCACGCACATTACGGCCCATCGGCCCGTCGACGCCCATCTGGGCATGAAAGACTTCGACGTCCGGTCCACCGGGGACAAGGCCCTGCGACGGGCGGAAGCCATAGACATTGTTCCAGGCGGCCGGATTGCGCAGCGAGCCGCCGAAATCGCTGCCGTCGGCGACAGGCACCATGTCCAGCGCAAGGGCGACCGCGGCGCCGCCGCTCGAGCCGCCGGCGGTGAGCGCCGGATCGAAAGCGTTCAACGTCGGGCCGAACACGTTGTTATAGGTGTTGGACCCCAAGCCAAATTCGGGAACGTTGGTCTTGCCGATGATGATGGCGCCGGCCTTGCGGATGCGCTCGACGAAGAAATCATCTTCCTGCGGCACGAAATCGGCGAAGATCGGTGAGCCGGAACTGGTTCTTAAGCCGCTGGTCATGGCGAGGTCTTTTATCGCCATCGGCAGGCCGAACAGGGAGCCGGTCTGTCCGCCCTGCGCCAGATGCGCGTCAGCCGCGTCGGCCTCGCGCAAAATGTCTGCGCGCTCGCGCAGCGACACGATGGCGTTGACCAGCGGGTTCACCGCCTCGATACGGTCGAGGAAGGCCGTGACTACGTCGCGCACGGACAGGCGACGAAGCCTGATCGCCTCGGCAAGGTCGATGGCGGAAAGGCGGCAAATATCGCCGGCCGGTGGCACTGCATGCTTCGTGGCAGGGCGCATCACTGTCATCCGGCGGCGTTACGCAGGGCGGCATCGACATCCGCCGCCAGCGGGATCGCCGGCTGGGCGCCGGGCTTCAGGCAGGCCAGGGAGCCTGCGGCGGCGGCACGGGTGAGAGCCTGGTCGAGCGGCAGGTTGGACGCCAGCCCGGCCGCAAGATAGCCGCAAAACGTGTCGCCGGCGCCGACCGTATCGACCGGGGTGATCTTGAGCGCCGGCACGGTCAGGAAATCGTCCGGGGTCGCGGCCAGCACGCCGTCGCCGCCGAGCGTGACGACAATGGTGCGGCCGGTCTTGCCGGCGAAGTCGCGCATGCGCGCCGCGCGGTCGCGGCCTTTCAGCGACAGCGCCTCGCCGTAAAGGTCGAATTCGGTTTCGTTGGCAACGGCGTAGTCGGCCTTGCCGAGAAAGGAAGCCGCGTCGCCGCGGAAGGGCGCGGTGTTGAGCAAGGTGATCGCGCCGGCGGCGCGGGCGGCGTCAAGCGCTGCATCGACCGTCTGCAGCGGGATTTCGTGCTGCAGCAGAACGACGTCGCCCTTACCAAGGAAAGCTTTGGCGAGATCGCCGGGCAGCACCGAATCATTGGCGCCCGGCACCACGGCGATCACGTTCTCGCCGTCGGCGCCGACCAGGATCAGCGCCGTGCCGGTGGAAGCGAAGCTCTGGCCGACGCCCGACAGATCGACCTTGCCCGCGACAAGCAGCGCCTGCGCCTCGGTGGCGAAGTTGTCCTTGCCGACGGCCCCGACCATGCGCACCTTGGCGCCGGCGCGCGCCGCGGCCAGCGCCTGGTTGGCGCCCTTGCCGCCGGGCGCGGTGGTGAAACCGGAGCCGCGGACCGTTTCACCCGGCGAAGGCAAGCGGTCGACATTGGCGATGAGGTCGAGGTTGATCGAGCCGACAACGATGATCAAGAAAAGGCCTCCTGCGGGAATGCGCGGGAAGCTAACCTGTAAGCCGGCGGCTTGCCAGAGCGTGCGGATGTTTTGCTCGACTTCCGAGGCTCGCAAAAAGAAAAACACCGGCGAAGGGTTTTCGCCGGTGTTGTTTGATGCGGGTGCTTCAGGAAGCGGTCTGGCCCGCTTCCCAACCGAGGATGGCGCGTTTGCGCGTCAGACCCCAATGGTAGCCGGTCAGCGCGCCGGACTTGCCGATCGCCCGGTGGCACGGCACGACGAAGGACAGCGGGTTGGCGCCGACTGCCGCGCCGACCGCACGGCTCGCCTTCGGCGCGCCGATCCCGGCGGCGATCGAGGAGTAGGTGCAGGCCCTGCCCATCGGGATCCTGAGCAGCGCGTCCCAGACACGCAGCTGGAAGTCGGTGCCGATCATCACCACGCGCAGCGGCTGGTCGGCGCGCCACAGCGTCGGATCGAAGATGCGCGCGGCATAGGGTTGGGTGGCGCTCATGTCCTCGACATAGGTCGCGTTCGGCCAACGGCCCGACATGTCGGCGAAGGCCGCCCGCTCGCCGCCCGGATCGTTGAAGGCGAGCCCCGCAAGGCCGCGTTCGGTGACCATGATGAGGGCAATGCCGAAGGGCGAGATGTGGTAGCCGTAGCGGATAGTCAGCCCGGCGCCGCGCGTCTTGTAATCGCCCGGCGACATCGCTTCATGGGTGACGAAGAGATCATGCAGCCGGCCAGGGCCGGACATGCCAAGCTCGAACGATGTTTCCAAGAGCGGCATGCCGGAATCGAGCAGCTTGCGCGCATGGTCGAGGGTGACCGCCTGCAGGAAGGCTTTCGGCGACAGGCCAGCCCAGCGGGTGAACAGCTTTTGCAGGCCGGTCGGCGTCTCGCCGACATCGGCTGCCAAAGCTTCCAGCGAGGGCTGGTCGCGATAGTCGAGGCTGATCTTCTCGATGGCGCGGCGCACGACCTCGTAGTCGCTGCCTTCGGGGGTGATGTCGTTCTGCAGGATCGCTGTCGGCTTCATCTGCGTATTCATGGTCATCTGGGCGTTCATGGCAATACCTCCTTGACCGCGAATATCGGTCTTTGCGCCCTTTACAACCACCCGAAACTTGCCTTGTCGCCGACCATTCACAAATAGACAGTGCATTCCCAAGCGCGAGATGCCGATGGCCGGCGAAAAGGTAAATCTGACCGGGGCAAGGGAGACCTTGCTGATGACGCTCTACGGCAAGGCGCTGGAGAGCCGGCTGCCGCAGTCACTGCTCGGGGATCGCTTCGCCGACGAGGCCGTGCGCAAGATCGACTATGATTTTTCGCGCCTCAAGGTCGACACCAATCTCGGCATCGGCCTGGCGATCCGGGCCAGGACGTTCGACGTCCGTGTGCAGGACTTCGTCGCCAGAAATCCCTGCGCCATCGTGCTGCATCTCGGCTGCGGGCTCGACACGCGCATCTTCCGTGTCGATCCGCCTGACGGCGTGGAGTGGTTCGATGTCGACTATCCCGATGTCATCGCGCTACGGCGCAAGCTCTACCCGTCCCGGGAGCTCTATCACCTGGTCGGCTCTTCGGTGACCGAACCGGACTGGCTGACGCAAGTGCCACGCAATCGCCCGGCCGTCGTGGTGATGGAGGGGCTGACGCCCTATCTCCCGGCCGAGGAAGGGCCGCGCCTGTTGTCGCGTCTCGTCTCGCATCTTGCCGGCGGCGAGCTGATGTTCGACGCCTACAGCCGATTCGGCCTGAAGATGCTTCGCCTCAATCCGACCATCAGGGCGACCGGCGCCGAGGTCCACTGGGCGATCGACGACCCGCACGAACTGGAGCGCGCCGTTCCGAAGCTGCGCTTCGTCGATGACATCTCGGCCTACAGCGCCGAACGCACCACTCACATGGGCTGGTCCGCGAAACTGTTCATCGTGCTCTGGAGACACATTCCCGCACTGCGCAAGGTCGGCAGGATTCTGCGCTTCCGTTTCTGAGGCGCCGCTTCAGCGCGTTTTAGCGGTCGCAAGAGCGCGCGAGAACGCGGTGGCAAAACTTTCGCGGGAGTCTGGATCCAGGAACGAGCCGATCGGCACATTCTGCCCCTGTGCTTCAACTGCCATCCTGGTGATACCGATCTCGGCGTGGCGGGCGACGGAAAAGCGCGCCCAGAACGGGTTGAAGCGATGCGCCTCCGATTTGCCCGAGGGCGCGGTCTTGCGGATGTCGAGGCTGGTGCGCGACACCGAGACCTCCTCGCGGGCGCGGGCGGCGCGGTAATTGGCGCGGAAGGCGATGTAGACGGCGATCACGTCGAGCCCGAAGAAGCCGAACACCGGCCAGGCGCCGCGCGACAGGAAAAACGCCCCGGTCACCACCCAGCCCAACAGCAGCGCGCCCATCAGGATCAGGAAGCCCGTCCTTCCCAGCGACCGGTGTGGGGTCAACAATGCGTGAAAGAAGGGCTCGTCAGCCTGAAACGAGGCGTTTGTGTCGCTCATGGCGGGATATTATAGGAGGGAAATGGCTAGCCCCAAGTCCAAAGATTCTTCCATGCCCAAAAGTGAACTGCCACCAGGCCGGCGCGACGGCTCGAACGCGAAGCCGCGGCCACGGCCGGCAAGGGTTCGTTCGCTCTACAGCGCTGCCGAAGTGCATGAGATCTTCCGACGGTTTTCGGTGCAGCGGCCCGAGCCGAAGGGCGAACTCGAGCACGTCAACGCCTTCACGCTGCTGGTGGCGGTGGTGCTGTCGGCGCAGGCGACCGATGCCGGCGTCAACAAGGCGACGCGGGCGCTGTTCAAGGTCGCCGACACGCCGCACGAGATGCTGGCGCTGGGCGAGGCCAAGGCGGGCGAATACATCAGAACCATCGGGCTCTGGCGCAACAAGGCCAAGAACGTGATTGCGCTGTCGGAGGCGCTGATCCGCGACTATGGCGGCGAGGTGCCCGGCGACAGGGATGAGTTGGTCAAGCTGCCGGGGGTCGGACGCAAGACCGCCAATGTCGTGCTCAACATGGCGTTCGGCCAGCACACGATGGCGGTCGACACCCACATTTTTCGCATCGGCAACCGGCTCGGCCTGGCGCCGGGCAAGACGCCTGAGCAGGTCGAGCAGGGGCTGCTGCGGATCATTCCGGACGAATATATGCGCCATGCGCATCACTGGCTGATCCTGCATGGCCGCTATGTCTGCAAGGCGCGCAAGCCGGATTGCCCGGCCTGCGTCATCGCCGATATCTGCAAGGCGGCGGAGAAGACCACCGATGTACCGGCGCCGCTGGTGGAGATCGCGGCGCTCGGCGCCTCCGACGTTCCGGATAACTAGTTCTCCTCCACGAACACCTCTTCGCGCTTCTTCTTGACCGAGGGCAGGAAGACGACGACGAGCACGGCCAATGCCACGAGCAGCAGGCCGGCGCTGATCGGCCGGGTCACGAAGGTCGAGGGGTCGCCGCGCGACAGGATCATGGCGCGGCGCAGGTTTTCCTCCAGCAACGGGCCGAGCACGAAGCCGAGCAGCAGGGGTGCGGGTTCGCAGCGCAGCTTGGTCAGGACGTAGCCGAGCAGGCCGAAGAAGGCGACGGCATGCAGATCGAAGGCGTTGGTGTTGACGCTGTAAACGCCGATCGAGCAGAACGCCATGATGATCGGGAACAGCACGTAATAGGGGATCGTCAGCAGCTTCACCCAAAGCCCGATCAGCGGCAGGTTCAGCACGATCAGCATCAGATTGCCGATCCACATCGAGGCGATGATGCCCCAGAACAGTGCCGGCTGCTCAGTCGCGACATTGGGACCGGGCACGATGCCCTGGATGATCATGGCGCCGATCATCAGCGCCATGACCGGGTTGGCCGGAATGCCCAGCGTCAGCATCGGGATGAAGGACGTCTGGGCGCCGGCATTGTTGGCTGATTCCGGCCCGGCGACGCCGGCGATCGCGCCCTTGCCGAATTCCTCCGGGTGTTTCGAGACGCGCTTTTCGACCGTGTAGGAGGCAAAGGCGGCAAGCACCGCGCCGCCGCCGGGCAGGATGCCGAGCGCCGAACCGATGATGGTGCCGCGCACGATGGGTGCCGCCATGGCCTTGAAGTCGTCGCGGGTCGGCATCAGGCCGGACACCTTTTTGATCAGCACCGAGCGCTCATGCTCGTTTTCGAGGTTGCGCAGGATCTCGGCGACGCCGAAGACGCCGACCGCCACCGCGACAAAGTTCAGCCCGTCGGCATACTCGCGGATTCCGAGCGTGAAGCGCGGCGTGCCGGTGTAGATGTCGGTGCCGACGATGCCGAGCAGCAGGCCGAGCACGACCATCGCCAGCGCCTTGACGATCGAGCCGTGGGCGAGCGCGACGGACGAGACGAGGCCGACGATCATCAGTGAAAAATACTCCGCCGCGCCGAATTGCAGGGCGATTGCCGTCAGCGGCGGGGCAAAGACGGCGACGAGGAAGGTCGACACCGTGCCGGCGAAGAACGAACCGATCGCGGCGATCGCGAGCGCCGCCCCGGCGCGGCCGTTGCGGGCCATCTGGTAGCCGTCGATCGCGGTCACAGCCGAGGAGGATTCGCCGGGCATGTTGATGAGGATGGCGGTGGTCGAGCCGCCATACTGGGCGCCGTAGTAAATGCCGGCAAGCATGATCAGCGAGGAGACCGGGTCGCCGATCTGGAAGGTGATCGGCAACAGCATGGCGATGGTTGCCGTGGCGCCAATGCCGGGCAGGACGCCGATCAGCGTGCCGAGCAGAACGCCGATCAGGCAGAAACCGAGATTGGCCGGCGTTGTCGCCGTTGAGAAGCCGAGTTCGAGGTTTTTGAGCAGGTCCATCTCATCACCTCACAATGCCGGCCATTGGGGCAGCCAGGGGCCGAAGCGCTGGAACGGCAGCCCGAGCGCGTAGCTGAAGACGAGCACCGAAAACAGCGTCAGTGCGGCTGACAGCACAAGCGCGGTCAGCGGCTTCATACGGCCGCTGGCAAAGGAGGCGATCAGCGCCGTCAGGAAGATCGACGGGACGAAGCCGAGCCCGCGCACCGTCAGGCCGAAGAAGATCGGCGCCGGCAGGATGAACAGCATGCCGCGCCAGGCAATGGGGCCGATCGGTTCACCTTCGACGCGCACCGCCTGGACGAGGATGATGGCGCCGAGCACGATCAGCACGATCGCCAGCACCAGCGGGAAATAGCCCGGTCCCATGCGGAAGGCGGTGCCGATCTCAAGGCCGAGCGACTGTATCGCGAAAAAGGCACCGAAAAAGATGAACAGCGCGGCGCACAGGCCGTTTGTCCTGTCGATTGCGAAAGGTTTCATGACGGTCCTCCCAGGGGCCTGCCGTTGCAAATGTGAAAACCGAAGCGAAAACGAGGCGCCGGAAGCGCCCCCGTTCAAGCCCTCAGTCGGCGTACTGGCCGGCGGCTTCGATGATCGGCTTCCAGCGTGTGATCTCGCCCTCCAGCTTGGCCTTCAGCGCCGCCGGCGTCGCATCGGCTTCGGGTGACGGCTTGGTGCCGAGTTCGGCGAAGCGGGCGATGACGTTGGGGTCCTTCAGCGCCACCTGGAGCGACTTCGACAGCCGGTCGGTGATCGCGGCCGGCGTGCCTTTCGGCGCATATAGGCCGTGCCAGATGCCGACCTGCACTGCGGGCAGGCCACCTTCGATCGTCGTCGGGACGTCCTTCATGACATCGAGGCGTTCCGGCGTGGTGACGGCATAGGCCTTGATGGTACCGCCCTGGATCTGCTTGGTGGTGTTGGTGGTCTGGTCGCACATGATATCGACCTGACCGCCGAGAAGGTCGGTCATGGCCGGGCCGGTGCCCTTGTAGGGCACGGTGACCAGCGGCGTGCCGATGGCGCTCATGAACAGCATGCCGCACAGATGCGAGGCCGCCCCGATGCCGGCATTGGCGACGGTGATGGAGTCCTTGTTGGCCTTGGCGTATTCGACCAGCCCTTTGAGATCGGTCGGCTCCAAATCCTTGCGGGCGACGATGGCCATCGGCACCTCGGTGACGAGGCCGACATATTCGAAGGCGTTCAGCGTGTCGTAGGCGAGCTTCCTGTAGAGTGTGGCGCTTGTCGCCATGCCGATGTGATGGAGGAGCAGCGTGTAGCCGTCCGGATCGGCGTTGGCGACGCGGCCGGCGCCCAGCGTGCCGCCGGCGCCGCCGACATTCTCGACGATGATCTGCTGGCCGAGATCCTTCGACATGGCTTCGGCGACAAGGCGCGTGACCGTATCGGTCGGACCGCCGGCTGCAAACGGCACGACGACGGTGATGGTGCGCTCGGGATAGGTCTGTGCGCCGGCGGTGAACGAATAAAGCGTGACGGCCGCGGCGGCGGCCAGGGCGGTAACGAATTTCCTCATCGTAATTCTCCTCCCAGGATATCAATTTCCAACCGTTGCCCGGAACCCGCCAGCGATGTGCAACATTGGCAGGCTAACAGATTGTCGCCTGACGCAAACTGCAAAATACAGTCGTCCGCAAGCATGGCGATCGGTGGGGAGTATGCCCGGCGGCGATGCGGTTTCGTGTTGGCGTTGCTTCAATAACCGTAGCCGCGCGCCATGGCCGCTGCAAAGACCGGGATCAGCAGGAAGATGAAGGCTTCGGCGCGCACATAGGTCTTCACCGAGGCGAGCTCCGCCGCCGGCACCTGAAAGCCGGGACTGCCGCTGGCCTGCCGGTTCCAGGAGATGAAGCGGATGGTCGGGATGATCGACAGCATGCCGACAATGGCGAACGCCGAGATCTTGGCCCAGAACACCCAGTTGTAGACGTAGAACTCCCAGCCCTTCAGGCCAAAGATGACGCGGCCGATGCCGATGATGATGATCAGACTGGCGATGATGCCATAGTGGCGGTCAATGCCGGCAAGCCGTTTGAGCGTGGCGGCGGAGAGGTCGCCGAGGATCAGGACAAATTCGGCGCCGATGATGCCGGCCAGCGAGAGCACCAGCAGGTGATGGAAAATGGCAAGCACAAGGTCCGTGGTGTCCATGGCGCGCTCCTCCGTTGGCGGTGTCGAGTCCGGCCCTCACCGGACCGGTCGCGGAAGGTAGCATCGTTCGGCAGAATTCCCAGAGGCAGGCTGCTTCCTGTCCAGTCATCAGTGTCATTGACGCCACATCCTGACCCTAGCTTGATTGATCGAGATGGTTTCGCTGGCCGTACGATGATCCGCCTTGGCCCTTGTTGGCGAGCGTTGGTCTGTTAAGCGACGACCGTCAACGGAGGCAGAGTTTCATGGGCAATCCAAAAGTTGCCGGCGTCCCGGTTCTCGAGACGGAGCGGACCATCCTGCGGGCGCACCGGATCGATGATTTCGACGACTATGCCGTCATGTGGGCCAATCCCGTCACCACCCGCTTCATCAGCGGCAAGCCGCGGACGCGCGAGGAAAGCTGGATGCGATTCCTCAGGCACGCCGGCTTGTGGTCGCTGCTCGGCTACGGCTTCTGGGCGATCGAGGACAAGGCCAGCGGGCGTTTCATCGGCGAGGCCGGGTTCCACGATCTCAAGCGCGATATCGAGCCGTCGCTCGAGGGCATTCCGGAAGCCGGCTGGGCGCTGGCGCCGCAGGCGCATGGCAAGGGTTTTGCCAGCGAAGTCGTCAGGCGGGCGCTGGCCTGGGGCGACGAAACCTTTGCCGGCGCCAGAACCGTCTGCATCATCGATCCGGAAAACACCGGCTCGCTGAACGTCGCGGCAAAGTGCGGCTACACCAAAGTGCTGGAAACCACCTATCACGATGGGCCGACAATCCTGCTCGAACGGCGGGTGTGAAGCACTTCATCGACGCAATTGCCTCGTTCTGCAAAAATTGCCATCCTGATCTAGCTACGCAGTTCCTGTGGGAAAACCGCTCACACTTTTCCTGGAATTGCTCTTTGGGGGAGGCTGACCATGCGTACGATCAATGCGATACTTGCAAAGCTTTTCTGGGCCGGGCTGCTCATCTTTGCGACCGTGCGGCTGGCTGGCGCCGATGCGACGGTGCCGACCGCCGACATCGAGGGTGCCGCCGACAATCATCTGGCCAAGCGCTATGAGGGGTCATTCATCGTCTCCTACGAAAAATTCGCCTATACCGATTTCACCGTGCCGCTGTCGCCGCTGAAGCCGAGTGCCGATGCGGACGCGCGCGATACGATGAACAATCGCATCTATGCACCGGACAAGAAGGCCGAGGTCGAGGGTGCGCTGACCCGCATCGCCTATGTGCTGCCGGCCGAGCGCTCGCCGCTCGAAGTGCTGCGCAACTATCAGGATGTGATCGAGGCCGCCGGCGGCGAAGTCCTGTTCGAATGCAAGAAGGAAGAGTGCGGCGGCGCTGCCGACCGGTCGTCGAGCGGCGGTGGCGGCGACATGAGCTTGATGATGTATTTCTTCCATGAAAGCGATATCAAGTACGCGGCGTTTTCCAATGGCGCCTGTGCAGTAACCACGGGCATCAACGACCAGCGCTTCTTCTCAGCCAAGGTGCCGCAGGATGGCGGCGACGCCTATGTCACGGTGCAGGCCTACTCGCTGATCGATGACCTCTACTGCAAGGAACTAAACGGCCGCACCATCGCCGTCGTCCAGGTGCTGGAGCCGAAGGCGCGCGACAAGAAGATGGTGGTCGTCGAGGCCGCCAAGATGGCGGATTCGCTCTCCACCACCGGCTCGATCTCGCTCTACGGCATCTTCTTCGACACCGACAAGTCTGACATCAAGCCGGAATCGGAGCCGACGCTGAAGGAGATCTCGACGCTTTTGACCAACGAGCCCGGCATGGCGGTGATCGTCGTCGGCCACACCGACAATCAGGGCGCTTTCGACTACAATATCGACCTGTCGTCGCGGCGGGCGCAGTCGGTGAAGGCGGCGCTTGTCTCTAAATACGGCATTGACGGCGGGCGGCTGACTGCCGCCGGCGCCGGCATGATGGCGCCCGTCGCCAGCAATGACGACGAAACCGGCCGCGCCAAGAACCGGCGCGTGGTGCTGGTCAAGGCGAACTGACGAAGTCCGGCGACGGCTTTTCTTGTCATCCGGCCTTGCGCAATTTTCGCGCAAGGCCGTTCCAACGATCTTTGTCCCTCCCCTTTGCTGGCCCCGCTGGATGCAGCAGCGTCATGGAGGCGTTGAAACGTTGCGGCCTGGCTATCGCATAGCCTTGCGCATAGTCGACGCCGATGGTCTTCAGTGCCGCGATGATGCCGTCGCTTTCGACGAATTCGGCAATGGTGCGCTTGCCCATCACCTTGCCGATATGATGGATCATCTCGACCATGGCACGGTCGATCCGATCCTCCAGCATGTCCTTGACGAAGCTGCCGTCGATTTTCAGATAGTCGACGGGCAGGTGTTTCAGGTAGGCGAAGGACGACATGCCGGAGCCGAAATCGTCGAGGGCGAAGCGGCAACCCAAGCCGCGCAGATCGGCAATGAAGCGCATGGCATTGGCGAGATCGGCGATGGCGCTGGTCTCCGTGATCTCCAGACAAATCATTTTCGGCGGAATGCCATGGGCAAGAAACTGCTCGCGCAGGAAGCCGAGGAAGGTCTCGTCGCCGAAGCTGGCGCCGGAAAGATTGATGGCACAAGTGGTGATGGGAGAGGCCGTTGGATCGGCGAGGCGCGCCGCCAGGACGCCGAAGGTGTTGCGCACGACCCAACGGTCGATCGACGGCATCAACCCATAGCGCTCGGCCGCCGGAATGAAGCTGGCAGGCGAGACGACGAGACCGTCCTCGTCGGTCAGCCGCAGCAAGATCTCGATATGCGCGCCGGCTTCGGCGGCCGCCTCGTTCAGCGGCCAGATCTCCTGGGCATGAAGCGTAAAGCGGTTTTCTTCCAGCGCGGCATGCAGGCGCTGAACCCAGGCCATCTCGCCGAAGCGTTCGCGCAAGGCGACATCGCTATCGCTGTGCAGCTGAACCCGGTTGCGGCCTTTTTCCTTGGCCATGTAACAGGCGACATCCGCAGCCCGCAGGGTCTCCTCAAGCGTGATTTCGGCATTGGTGATCTGAACCATGCCGATGCTGACGCTGCTGTTGAAAGGCCTGGCTTCCCAGGTGAAATGCAGGTCCTGCACCGTTGCACGCAGGCGTTCGGCGATGTCGACAGCGAGATCCAGGCTGCAATCGAACAGCAGAACGCCGAACTCGTCGCCACCCAGCCGCGCTAGCATGTCGCCCGGCCGCAGCGCATTGCCGAGGAGCATGGAAATCTGCCGCAGCAACTGATCGCCGGCCGCATGACCACACGTATCGTTGACAAGCTTGAACTGATCTAGATCCAGGTACATCAGCGCGTGCTGACGGGGCTTGTGACGCAATTCGGCAATTTCCGACTCCAGCCGGCTTTCGAAGTCGTGGCGGTTGGCAAGTCCGGTCAGCGCGTCATGCGAGGCCTGCCAGGAGAGCCGCTCGATGTAGTCCTGTTCGCGCGTCATGTCGTGGAAAGCCAGCACTGCGCCAACCACATGGCCGGAAATGAGCAGTGGCGCGCCGGTCAGCGCCACGGGAATGACCGAGCCGTCCGCGCGCTGCAGCAGTTGCGGGCGGACGTTGGGGCGACGTGGCTCGCCAGCCAGCAGGCGTTCCGCCAACCCGAGTTCCTCGACACCGGTGTCCTTGTCCAGCAAGCGGAACAGCGAGGCGATCGGCTTGCCCCTGGCCATGTGGAGCGAGTGTGCCAGCAGCCGCTCGGCGACGGGGTTCATGTAGTCCACCAGTCCGTCCGCTTGCGTGCTGATGACAGCCTGGCCGATCGAGGCGAGGGTGATCTGGGCGCGCTCGCGTTCGGCATTGAGGGCGGATTGGAAAGCCCGGCGCTGCGCCAGCAGTTTGCGGGTGCGCCACACGGCGAGCAGGATGAGCAAGGCGGCGGTAGCCAGGTTGGCGAGCGTCAGCACCATCTTGATGAAACGGGATCCCTCGCCGAGGCTGTCGGAGAAGGCCTTGGAAAGGGGACCGATCAGATGGTTGAGTTGATGGATTTGGGCTTTCCAGGTGCTGATTTGCGCAGCCGAAACTGCCCCTTCCAAAAATCCTTGGTGGATCGTGTTGCCGAGCCGATCGATTTCAAGAATCATTCTGTCAGCGGCCGTCCAATGCTGGATGGCAACGTCGAGATAGCTCACCTCGCGGAAGTTCTGGAACAGCCAGATCAATCCCGTCAGATCGTCGGGGTGGTTGCCGCCTTGCAGGAAGCCGGCGCGGGCGGCGCTGATGTCGGGTTCGGGCTGCTCGAGGGCAAGTCGAGCCGAACGATCGGCGAGCGGAACAGCGATGGCTCCGCGATACTCGTTGAAGAATTCTTCCTTGCCGGTTTCGGCATAGAGACTGAGAAAATAAATGGCCTGCTTCTGTCCCTTGGACCAGTGGCTCTCGCCGCCGACATAGGCGCGTACCGCCGAGAGCGTGTAAAGGCTGCCGCTGGCAACCAAGGCCTGGACAAGAACCACGAGGATGAATGGCCAGACCAGCCCGAGAAGACGGGGACTGGTGTCTGTTGGTGACAGCCTCATCAAGCTCTCATGGGTATAGCCATGGCTCCTTGCGAATTGCCTGCCGACCAGATGCTGGCCAAGCGACGCCCCCTTCCAATGTCGCCTATATCCGGCGACGATTGACTGACTAGCCTACCGGCATTAACAGCAAATAAATTCTTTGGATACTTGCTTTCGGATTGGTTCGATTTCTGTAGAATTTGCTTGCGCGGAGTCAGGTGCACAATCTTTTGCAAAAATTGGGTTGTATTCGAGTAAATTACAAGAATACATTCGGTATCGGGAGCTTGCAAGAGCGGGTGGAAACACCACGCAAACCGCACATGCTTGATCGCGTTGCGGAGCTTGGCCGCACTAGGTGAGGTTGCCTGCCTTCACGCCTGCATGTTCGAGGGCTGAGGCATCCTCGCCGAAAGCGCGGGTGGCGCGGGCGGCTGCTTCCAGCAAAGCCGGCGTCATGCGGCGCAGAAAGGCCGTATCGACACGCGTCGATGGACCGGCGAGTGTCAAGGCGCCGAGCAGAACGTGCCCAGGTCCGAACACCGGCGCCGACACGCCCGCCGTCTCCGGGTCGCGGTCGCCGATCGACAGGTAGTAGCAGGTTTGGCGGATGGTCTCGTATGGCTCGCCCTGCTGGCCTGAAAACGCCGCCAGCACGCGGCCGCCCGAGCCGGAAAGCAATGGAAGCAGGTCGCCTTCCCGGATCGTATAGCGGATCGGATGCTTGGATTCGACGCGGTAGAGGCAGGTGCGGGCGTCGCCCGAGCGGACATAGAACGCCACGCTTTCCCAGCTGCGCTCGGCGAGATCGCGCATGATCGGCAACAGTATGTCGACCGCCACCACCGAGCGCTGGTAGAGCGCGCCGAGCCGGAAGGTGGCTGGCCCGATGCGGTAGCGGCCATCGTCGAGCCGCTCCAGCAATTGCCCGCGCAGCAACGAGTTCGCCAGCCGCAATATGGTGCTCTTGTAGAGCCCGGTCCGCGCCGCGATTTCGGCCAGGCTGAGCGAGCGGTCGGCGGTGGCGAAGGCGTCGAGAATGGCGATCGCGCGATCGAGCGCGGCAACGCCATCTGCCTGTAACGGCTGGGGTCGCGCCTCGGTCATCTCACGGACAGTTTCATGCCAGTTTACTCGCTCGGACTAGAGCGTTTCGCCGTTTCACAGAACGGCGAACCACTCTATCTCTTTGTTTTTGCCCAATTCCTGTGGGAAAACCGATCACACTTTTCCTGGAATTGCTCTAGGCCGACCGAAGCGATTGTGCCGCACATCTCTTGTTCTGTCTAGTAGAACGCCGTTCCTGTTGACAGAACGTATCGAAATCGGCATGAATTTTTGCCGAGCGGGTCTGTTTTCAGGCTACGTTTCTGGCAGGCACCGGAGGAGGTGTCGTGATTTGGAGGAATCCCATGCTGAACAGACGCAGATTTTTGATGAGCACCGCGGCCGCAGGCGCTGCCGGTTTCGTCGCAACGCATTTGAGGCCCGCCTTCGCTCAGGATGCACCGCAGATCCAGATTTTCGTGCCGGCCGCTCCCGGTGGCGGCTGGGACCAGACAGGGCGAACCATCGACCAGGTGCTGCGCAGTGAAAAACTGATCTCCGGCTCGCAGATCACCAATGTCGGTGGCGCCGGCGGTACGGTCGGCCTGCCGCAATTCATCAGCCAGTGGAAGGGCAAGGGCAATTCGCTGATGGTGGCCGGCATGGTCATGGTCGGCGCCATCATCGCCAACAAATCGGCCAACAACCTGTCCGAAGTGACGCCGATCGCCCGCCTCACCGGCGAGTTCGAGGCGCTGGTGGTTCCGGCGGATTCGCCGTTCAAGACGGCCGGCGATTTCGTCGCCGCGCTTAAAGCCGATCCGACCAAGGTTCCTGTTGCCGGCGGCTCGGCCGGCGGTTCCGACCACATCCTGTTCGGCCTGATCGCAAAGACGGTCGGGGTTCCGGCAACCAACCTCTCCTACGTACCGTTCGCCGGCGGCGGCGAGGCGCTGTCGGCGCTGCTCGGCAACCAGGTTGCGGCTGGCATTTCCGGCTTCGGCGAGTTCTCCGAGCAGATCAAGGCAGGCGCGCTTCGGTTGCTGGCGATCTCCGCCGACAAGCGCCAGGACGGCATCGACGCACCGACAATGAAGGAAGCCGGCATCGATGTCGAATTGTTCAACTGGCGCGGCGTCTTTGCACCGCCCGGCGTCTCCGATGCCGACAAGGCGGCGATGGTCACGATGATCGAAACCATGGCCAAGAGCGACGCCTGGGCGACCGAGTGCAAGAACCGCAACTGGACGCCCATCCTTCTGACCGGCGACGACTACGCCAAATTCCTCGCCGACGACACCGCCCGCATCACCGCGATCCTCAAGGACCTCGGCCTCGCCTAACACCTATAGAGCGGTTCACCGTTTCACGGAAACGGCGATCCGCTCTAACTTTTGTTTTAACGCAATTCCGGACGGAAAACCGCTTCACACTTTTCCTGGAATTGCTCCGGGGGGCGGCGTCTCAAGGAGGCTTGGGCCGCCCCTTTCCGACTTTCGCCTGCAGCATGGACATATCATGCGGTGGGAGTGAAACTGCGGATGCGGCCGGCGGGAGGATGCCGGCCATATTGGGAGGACATTGATGAGCAGCAGCGACCAGCAGCCGGCGCCCCCGCGCCTTGCCATGCCCGAATTGTTGATCGGCGTCGGGCTTCTCGCCTGCGCCGCGGCCGTGGCGTGGCAGACCCTGGCGATCCCGGTATCGCCGCTCTATTCCAAGGTCGGGCCGACCGTCTTTCCCTACATCACCATGACCGGCATGATCGTGCTTTCGCTGCTGCTCATCCTTGCCGCGGTGCGCGGCGGCTGGCAGCCGCAGGAGGAAAAGGAAACGCCGACCGACTGGAAGGCGATGGGCATCGTCGTTGCCGGTCTGGTCGCAAATCTGGTGCTGATCCAGCCGCTCGGCTTCACCGCCGCCTCCGTCATCATGTTCGTGCTTGTCTGTTACGGCTTCGGCAGCAAGCACACGCTGCGCGATGCGCTGACTGGTCTGATCCTGGCGCTGGCCGCCTATTTCGGCTTTGCCAGGGCGCTCGGCGTCAACATCGGCGCCGGCTTCATCGAAAACCAGCTGAACACGGTGATCGACGCGATCGTCACCACGTTGAGGGGCTGAAGCCATGGAAACGCTCGGCCATCTCGGACACGGATTTTCCGTCGCTTTCTCACCGATGAACCTGCTGTGGTGCCTGGTCGGCACCACGCTTGGCACCGCCATCGGCGTGCTGCCCGGCCTTGGGCCGGCGCTGACCATCGCGCTGCTCTTGCCGATCACCTACCAGGTGGCGCCGGAAGCCTCCTTCATCCTGTTCGCCGGCATCTATTACGGCGCCATGTATGGCGGCTCGACGACGTCGATCCTGCTCAACACGCCCGGCGAAAGCGCCACCATCGTCACAGCGCTGGAAGGCAACAGGATGGCCCGTTCCGGCCGTGGCGGCGCGGCACTGGCGACCTCG
Organism: Mesorhizobium sp. P171375; assembly: GCF_057786075.1. Taxonomy (NCBI): domain Bacteria; kingdom Pseudomonadati; phylum Pseudomonadota; class Alphaproteobacteria; order Hyphomicrobiales; family Phyllobacteriaceae; genus Mesorhizobium; species Mesorhizobium sp. P171375. Next base: position 6,615,028 of record NZ_JBYNWF010000001.1, on the reverse strand, counting down.
GCGATCGGCTCCTTCGTCGCCGGTACCATCGGCACGCTGGGCGTTGCCTTCCTGGCGCCGGTGGTGGTGAAGTTCGCGCTGGCTTTCGGGCCGGCCGAATATTTCTCGCTGATGGTGCTCGCCTTCATCACGGTGTCAGCGGTGCTTGGCTCGTCGTCGGTGCGCGGCCTCACCAGCCTGTTCCTCGGCTTTGTCATCGGCATGATCGGCGTCGACCTGCAGACCGGACAGCCGCGCTTCACCTTCGGCACGAACGAACTGCTCGACGGCGTCGATGTCATCATTGCCGCGGTCGGCCTGTTTGCCGTCGGCGAGACTCTCTACATGGCTTCGCGCCGCTATGCCGGCAAGGACGAGATCGTGCCGCTCAAAGGCTCTCTCTACATGACGGCAGCCGAATGGGGGCGCTCGTGGAAGCCCTGGCTGCGCGGCGCCTTCATCGGCTTCCCGATCGGCGCCATGCCGGCCGGCGGCGCCGAAATCCCGACCTTCCTGTCCTATGCCATCGAAAAGAAGCTGTCGAAGCACAAGGAGGAGTTCGGCACGGTCGGCGCCATCGAGGGCGTCGCCGGACCCGAAGCCGCCAACAATGCCTCGGCCGCCGGCGTGCTGGTGCCGATGCTGACGCTCGGCCTGCCGACCTCGGCGACGGCCGCGATCATGCTGTCGGCCTTCCAGAGCTATGGCATCAATCCGGGGCCGCTGCTGCTGACGACGCAGGCCGATCTGGTCTGGGGCCTGATCGCCAGCCTGTTCATCGCCAACGTCATCCTGGTCATCCTCAACCTGCCGCTGATCGGGCTGTGGGTGCGGCTGTTGAAAATTCCGGCGCCGCAGCTCTACGCCGGCATCCTGGTGTTCGCGACCGTCGGCACATACGGCATCTCGCAATCGCCGATCGATCTCGTCATCCTCTATCTCCTGGGGGCCGCCGGCTTCCTGATGCGGCGCTTCGATTTCCCCACCGCGCCAGTGATCATCGGCATGATCCTCGGGCCGCTCGCCGAAACCCAGTTCCGCCGGGCGATGACGATCTCGAATGGCGACTGGTCGGTGTTCTACACCCACAAGCTGTCGCTGGTGCTGCTGATCCTCGCCTTCATCGGGCTCGCCGGTCCGCATATCTGGGCCTTCATTGAGCATAGGCGCCGGCGTGGACCGGAGCATGTGCCGGGCGATGCCTGAGCGATCTGGAGCATCATGACCGATCTGCTTGCAGGCATCCGTGTTCTCGACCTGACCAACGTGCTGGCCGGGCCTTACTGCGCCTACCAGCTGGCGCTGCTTGGCGCCGACGTCATCAAGGTCGAGGCGCCGCAAGGCGGCGATCTGGCGCGCCAACTCGGCGCCTCGCCGGCGCTCAACAAAGCCGGCATGGGCGCATCGTTCCTGGCGCAGAACGCCGGCAAACGATCGGTGGTGCTCGATCTCAAGAGCGAAGCCGATCGCGAGCGTTTCCTCGATCTGGTCGCCTCGGCCGACGCGCTGGTCGAGAATTTTCGTCCCGGCGTGATGGAGCGCCTTGGGCTCGGCTATGAGAAGCTGAAAGAGGTTCGCCCCGGTCTCGTCTATTGCGCCATATCAGGGTTCGGCCAGACCGGGCCGATGCGCGACAATCCGGCATACGACCAGATCATCCAAGGGCTTTCCGGCATTATGAGCGTCACGGGCACGCAGGAGACCGCACCCTTGCGGGTCGGCTATCCCGTTGCCGACACGCTGGGCGGGCTGGTCGGGGCGTTTGCCATTGCCGCAGCACTTGTGAAGCAGAAGACCTCAGGCGAGGGCGCGTTTCTCGATGTCTCGATGCTCGAATGCACGCTGTCGGCGCTCGGCTGGCCGGTGTCCAACTACCTGACGGCCGGCGTCGAGCCAAAGCCGATGGGCAACGAGAACATGACGGCGGCGCCCTCCGGTGCGTTTCGCACCGGCGACGGCCTGCTCAACATCGCCGCCAACAAGCAGGAACAGTTCGTCACGCTCTGCCGGCTGATCGGCCAGCCGGGGCTGGCATCGGACCCGCGCTTTGCCGAACGCGAGATCCGCAAGCAGAACCGCGCGGCGCTGAAGGCGCTGATCGAGACGGCTCTGGCCAGTGGCTCGGCCGCCGCCTGGGAAGAAAAGTTCAACCGCGCCGGCGTGCCGGCGGGCCGGGTGCTGACCATCCCGCAGGTGCTGGGCGAGCGCCAGGTGACCGAGCGCGACATGACCACCCGCTTCCAGGGCCTGCCCGGCATGGACCAGCCGCTGACCGTCGTGCGCGGCGGCTTCATGGTCGATGGCCAGGCACCCTTGCCGGTCCTGCCGCCGCCTGAGCTCGGCGAACACATGGACGAGGTTTTTTCCACCCTGCCGCCGCGCACCAGGAGAAGCGCGTGAGCGAGCTTGAGAAAAAAACCGGCCGCGAGCGCGGTGAGGAATGGTGGCAGACCGGCATCATCGAGATGAGCCCCGGCATCATCCGGCTACGCGGCTATGAAATCCAGGATTTGATCGGCCGCGTCAGCTTTCCGGCTGTCATCTGGCTGATGCTGCGCGGCGAACTGCCAAGCGAGGACCAGGCGGCGCTGCTTGGCATTGCGCTGGGGGCTGCCGTCGATCATGGGCCGCAGGCGCCGTCGATCGCCATTGCCCGCATGGCCATCACCTGTGGCGTCGGCATCAACAGCGCCATGGCCTCGGCCGTCAACGTGCTGGGTGACGTGCATGGCGGTGCGGGCGAACAGGCGCTGTCCTTCTACGGCGACATTGCCGTGGCGCTAGATCAGGGCGCGACGCTCAGCGAAGCCGTATCGGCGCGGCTCGATCGCTTCTTCGCCGAGGAGAAGGGCTATGTGCCGGGGTTTGGCCACCGCTTCCATCCGATCGATCCGCGCGCGCCGCGGCTGATCGAGGTGACCCGCGATTTTGCCGCGCGCGGCGTCGTCAGCGGACGCTTCGCCGACATCGCCGAGGCTGTCGAGGCGGAGGTGGCGCGGCGCAAGCGCAAGAAGATACCGCTCAACATCGACGGCGCCACCGCCGTCATCTATGGCGAACTCGGCTTTCCGCCGCCGCTGACGCGCGGCCTGTTCGTGTTGTCGCGCTCGGTTGGCATCCTGGCGCATGCCTGGGAGCAGTCGCAGCAGAGCGACCGCAACAAGGGGCCGCTGCCGCGCGAATGGCTGTGGGCCTATACAGGCACGCCCGTGCGGCCGTTTCCCGCTGAAGGCGACGAGGGCAAGTGAGGCTCAGGCCGGGTCTGGCGCCGCTGGCTGCGTGGTCGCCAGGTTTGCCATCAATGTCGAAAGATCGGGCTCATCGATGAGCAACGCCGCGTCTTGCGGCTTGAGCCAGGCGCGCTGGCGGCTCTTGGCCTCCTGCCAGTTGGCCAGTTCCTCGGACACTTCGAGCAGGTAGACGACGACGTCGACGCGGACGAAACTGTTTTCCAATCGTTTCCAGTAGGAATAGCTGCCGGCCGGCGCCTTGCGGGTCTTGCCGAGCACGCCCGCCTCTTCGCGTGCTTCGATGGTGGCGGCCTTGCGCCCGCTCTTGGCTTTCATCGGCCAGCCCTTGGGCACGATGAAGCGCTTCGTTGTGCGCGACGTCACCAGCATCACTTCGAAATTACCGTCAGCGTCCAGGCGAAAGGGTATGGCGGCGACCTGGCGAATCCGCTCACCTCGCCTTGCCTTGCGCACCGCCTTTTTCTTCGTCGTCGCCATTTGCTGATAACCCGGTCGACGGGCGCACCGCCGCACGCCGCCTGCAAACCCCAAAAATGCCCGCGAGGCAATGAAGCATTTTTATTAGATAAGTCGACTAAGTAAATCGCAAGCGACCGATATCAACGGCAAACACGCACAATCTGGTTGCCGACGATCTGAATTGGGCAAGCTTGCCTGACGACCGGCACTTCAGGGCGCGGCTGCGGCACGATCCGGCGGTCCTGGTCGCGATATTGCTGCTGCTGTTGCTGGAACTGCTGCCGCTGCAGGCTGTTGCGCAACTGCTGCAGCTCGTTCTGCTGGATCAGACGGTTTGTGCCGGGATTGACGGCCTGCGCCGAGGCAGATTGCACCATGCCCGGCAGCGTCACCGCCGCCAGCATCGCCGACATCAGAATTGTCGATAGACGAAGCGTCGACATCCGTTCATTCCCGCACAGACATAGCCTTCCTTCTATATAGGGCGTTCGTCCCGATCTGCCATGGTTGCGAAATCGGCGGAGCCAGTGGCGGATGGGACCTGCCCGCACTTGACAGAAAAGATCGATTGAACGCTCTATCGGGCGCGGTCCTTGAGCTCAATGGCGGCTGGCTCGAGGCACAATCGGGAGATATTGATGAAAAGCAGGCAAGTATATTTCGCAGCGCTACTGGGCAGCGTCTGTATTCTTGGCCCGGCGGCGGTCGCCGCGCAGACCAAGACCGACAAGGCAGCACCTGCCGCCGCTGCCGCTGGCCCGACACTGCCTGGCGGCGCGTCGGCGCTGTCCGAAACCCATGGCGACTGGACGGTCAATTGCCAGATAACGGGGACCAATAAGGCCTGCAGCCTGTCACATCAGCAGTTCAACAAGCAAACCAACCAGCGCCTGCTGGCAATAGAGCTGTCGAGCAAGAGCGGCGAGGATGCGGCCGGAACGCTGGCGCTGCCATTCGGTCTGGCGCTGGCCAAAGGCGTCAGCCTGACCATCGACGACCAGAAGCTGGATGGCAGCCTGCCGTTCAACACCTGCCAGGCCGTCGGTTGCCTGGTGCCGGTGGCGTTCGATGCCAGCGTCACGCCGTTGCTCAAGGGAGCCACCACGCTGAAGATCGGCGCCTTCGCGGCCGATACCGGGCAAGCGGTGAGCTTCACCATCCCGCTCAACGGCTTCGGCGGCGCACTGACCCGGACCGCGGAATTGTCAGCTGACTGAGCGCCCGGTCACTCGACCTCGCGCAGCCGATACCCCACGCCGGTCTCGGTGGTGATGTAGCGCGGCTGGTCGGGCGATTTTTCGATCTTCTGCCGGAGCTGGCGGACATAGACCCTGAGATACTGCACGTCGGTGGAATCGCCCCACACCTGCTTCAGCAGGAAATGGTGGGTGAGAACCTTGCCGGCGTGCTGCACCAGAATACGCAATATGTCGTATTCCTTCGGCGAGAGTTTTACCTCCTTGCCCTCGACCTTGACGATGCGCTTGACCAGGTCGACGCTGAGATCGCCGGTGTGGAAGACCGGCTTCTCGCCCTGCTGCTGGAATTTGTGGCGCAGCGCCACGCGGATGCGGGCGACCAGCTCGTTCATGCCGAACGGTTTGGTGATGTAATCGTCGGCGCCCAGTTCCAGTGCGGCGACGATGCCGGCCTCGTCGGTGCGGCTGGACAGGATGACCACGGGGACGTCGAGCCCGTCGTCGCGCCATTTGCGCAAGAGATCGAGGCCGCCCATGCCGGGCAGGCCGAGATCGAGCAGGATCAGATCCGGCTTTTGCGTATCGACGATCTCGATCGCGGCCCTGGCGTTGGGCGCCTCGCTGACCGCATAGCCCTGGCTGCCGAGGCCGACGCGCAGCAGTTTGCGGATCGGCGGCTCGTCATCGACCACCAATATGCTGACGTTGGAATTTGTCATGCCAGATCACCAGATGCTTGCCCGTCCGCGCTGATGCCGGGCGATTGTGCCGGCCTCGGCATGCGGATGGTGAAGACCGCGCCCGTGCGATCGCTGCGGTTCGCCGCCGTGATCGTGCCGCCCATCGCCTCGATGAAGCCGCGGCAGATCGACAGGCCGAGCCCGGTGCCGGCCTGGACCTGGTCGCGTTTGCGCACCCGGTAGAAGCTGTCGAAGATCCGCTCCAGGTCGGCGGGTGGAATGCCCGGTCCTTCATCCATGACCTGCAGCACGACGGAGCCATTGTCGACCCAGCCCTGCACGCGGATGGTCGACCCCGGCGGCGCGTATTTTGCGGCATTGTCGAGAAGGTTGAACAGCGCCTGCTCGAACAGGACGGGGTCGAGCTTCAGCATCGGCAGATCGGCCGGAATATCGACTTCGGTCTTGTGTCCGGCAATGATCTTGCGCGCCCGCTGCAAGGCCGAGCCGACGACATCGCCGACATAGTGAAGAGCGAAATTCGGCTCCATGGCGCCGGACTCGATCTTGGTCATGTCGAGCAGGTTGGCGATGAAGCGGTTCAGCCGCTCCGATTCGTCGAGCACGGTGGTCAGCAGCTCGGCTCGATCGCTCTCGGGCAATGAGGGCGCGTATTCCCGCAGCGTGCCGGCCGCGCCCATGATGGCCGCAAGCGGCGTCTTCAGATCATGGGAGATCGAGGTCAGCAGCGCCGAGCGCAGCCGGTCGGCCTCGGCCGCCAGATTGGCGCGGTCGACATCGGCGACCAACTGAATGCGCTCGATGGCGACCGCCGCCTGGTCGGCCAGTGCGTCGAGCAGGCGCTGCTGCTCAGGCGTCAGCAGCGGCCCTTGCTTGTCGTTGTCGAGGCCTACGACGCCGATGGCGGTGCGGCCTGTCCGCAAGGGCAGATAGAGGCGCTTGGCGCCGGGCAGCGTGTCGGCGCCACGGCCGGCGGCACGGTTGTGCTCCCAGGCCCAGCGGGCGGCGGCGATGTCGGCCTCGGCCAGTGTGTCGTCGGGTGGATAGCCGGCCTTGACGGTGATCGTGCCATCTTCAGGCAAAAGCAGCACCACGCGCAGCTTCAGCATCGAGGCGATCTGGAAGGCCGTGGCCCAGAGCACGTCGTCAAGCGTGCCGGCGCCGGCAAGCTTCTTGGAGAAGAGGTAGATATCCTCCGTCGCCCGGGCGCGTGAGCGGGCAGCGACCGCCTGGCGCTGCACGCGCGCCGTCAGGTTGCTGGCGATGACGGCAACGACAAGGAAGACGGCGAGCGCGACAATGCTCTCCGGATCCCGGATGGTGAGCGTGTAGCGCGGCTCGAGGAAAAAAAAGTTGAAGGCAAGGGCGCTGGCCACACAGGCATATAGAGCCGGCCACAGACCACCGGCCACCGCCGATGTCAGCACGCCGATGAGAAAGATGATCGCAAGATTGCGGACGTCGAGAAACTGGTCGAGCAGCGCGGCGAAACCGAGCGAGCCGGCAACGAAGGCCGTCGCCTTGAGATAGGGCCAGACATCGAACTGCCATTGCTCGTCCGCTGCCTTGACGTTCCGCGAGGCCGCCTCGTTGCCGCGCTCGGTTCCCGAAATGACATGGACGCTGATGTCGCCGGCATTGCGGATGAGATCGTAGGTGAGCGAGCCTTCGATCAGCTCGCGCCAGCGCGACCGGGTTGGCCTGCCGATGACGATGTGGGTAAAATTGTTGGCCGTCGCATGGCGGACGATGTCCTGGGCAACGTTCTGGCCCGGAATGGTCGTCACCTCGGCGCCGAGTTGCTCAGCCAGGCGCAGCAGCGTCGCCAGCCGGTCCTTGTCCTCCTCGGACATGGTGGCCGAACGCGGCGTGTCGACGTGGAGTGCCGTCCACGGAGCGCGCAGCCGGTCGGCCAGCCGGCGCGCATAGCGGATGCGGGAGGCTCCGCCCGGACGCGAGTCTACGCAGACAAGCACCCTTTCGCCGGCCGCCCACGGACCCTGGATGGCATGCGACTGCATGTGGTTGAGCAACTGCTCATCGACGCGCTGGGCGGTGCGGCGCAGCGCCAGTTCGCGAAGCGCCGTCAGATTGCCGGGCGAGAAATAGTTTTCGACCGCGCGTTGGGCGGTGTTGGGGAAATAGACCTTGCCTTCCTTCAACCGCTTGATCAGGTCGTCGGGGGTGAGATCGATGATCTCGATGTCGTCAGCCTGGTCGATGATGGAGTCGGGAACCGTCTCGCGCACTCGTACGCGAGTGATCTGCGCTACGACGTCGTTCAGGCTCTCGACATGCTGGATGTTGAGCGTGGTGTAGACGTCGATGCCGCGGGTCAGGAGTTCCTGGACATCGAGATAGCGCTTGGGGTGGCGGCTGCCGGGCGCATTGGTGTGGGCGAGCTCGTCGACAAGCACCAGCGCCGGACGGCGGGCGAGGATGGCGTCGATGTCCATCTCGCCCAGCACGCGGTCCTTGTAGCTGACCTTCTGGCGCGGGATGACCTCGTAGCCTTCGACCAGCGCCAGGGTTTCCTTGCGGCCGTGGGTTTCGACGATGCCGATCACCACGTCGACGCCGTCGGCAAGCCTGGCGCGGCCGGCCATCAGCATTTCGTAGGTCTTGCCGACACCGGGGGCGGCACCGAGAAATATCCGCAAACGGCCGCGCTCTTCCCGTTCCGCATGCTCAAGCAGCGCGTCCGGAGAGGGTCTGGTGTCGTTGCTTCTGTCGTCCGGCATCAGGCTCGATCATGAACGGCGCCGGGGATGCTGTCGATCCCCGGCGCTAGGCTTCAAAGACTGTCTCTCACTTGGTATCGTCCAGCGCCAGGTTGAGCGCCAGAACATTGACGACCGGCTCGCCGAGGAAGCCAAGTTCGCGGCCTTCGACATGGCTGTCGACAAGCGCCTTGACCTTGGCTTCGTCGAAGCCCCTGGCCTTGGCCACCCTGGCGACCTGGAAATAGGCGGCCTCAGGGCTGATGTCGGGATCGAGGCCGCTGCCGGAGGTCGTCACCAGATCCATCGGCACCGGCTGGTTCGGATTTTCCGCCTTCAGCTTGTCGGCATCGCCCTTGATGCGGTCGATCAGCTTGGGGTTGGTCGGGCCGAGGTTGGAGCCGCTCGATGCCGCGGCGTTGTAGCCGTCGCCGGCAGCCGAGGGGCGGCCATGGAAATATTTGTCGCCGGCAAAGGCCTGGCCGATCAGTTCGGAGCCGACGACCTTGCCGTCCTTTTCGATCAGGCTGCCATTGGCCTGGTGCGGAAACAGCGCCTGGGCGATGCCGGTCATCCCCAGGGGATAGACCAGGCCGGTCAGGACGGTGAAGAAGACGATCATGATGATCGCGGGTCGTATCTGGGTGAGCATGGAAGTGTTTCCTTAAGCGAGGCCGAGGCCGGTGACGATCATGTCGATCGCCTTGATGCCGACGAAGGGAACGATGATGCCGCCGAGGCCGTAGACCAGCAGGTTGCGGCTGAGCAGGGCGCCCGCGCCGATGGCCCGGTATTTGACGCCTTTCAGCGACAGCGGGATCAGCGCGATGATGATCAGCGCATTGAAGATGATGGCCGACAGGATGGCGCTTTGCGGTGTCGCCAGGTGCATGATGTTGAGCGCCTGCAGCGGTCCGGTGGTCTGCCCCGGCGCGACGTAGAAGACGGCGAACATCGCCGGGATGATGGCGAAGTATTTGGCGACGTCGTTGGCGATCGAGAAGGTCGTCAGCGAGCCGCGCGTCATCAGCAGCGCCTTGCCGATCTCGACGATCTCGATCAGCTTGGTCGGGTCAGAGTCGAGGTCGACCATGTTGCCGGCCTCGCGGGCGGCGACCGTGCCGGTGTTCATGGCGACGCCGACATCGGCCTGGGCAAGGGCGGGTGCGTCGTTGGTTCCGTCGCCGCACATGGCGACAAGTTTGCCCTTGGCCTGTTCGTCGCGGATCAGCTTCAGCTTGTCTTCCGGCGTTGCCTGGGCAAGGAAGTCGTCGACGCCGGCTTCCGCCGCGATCGCCGCCGCCGTCATCGGATTGTCGCCGGTGATCATCACGGTGCGGATGCCCATCTTGCGCAGTTCGGCAAAACGCTCGCGAATGCCGCCCTTGACGATGTCCTTGAGGTGGACGACGCCGAGCAGGCGGCCGTCACGCTCGACCGCCAGCGGTGTGCCGCCGGACTTGGCGATCTCGTCGGCGATCGCCTGGAGATCCTTGACGGTGTCGCTGGCGGGGCGCGCGCCATGGGTGGCCGATGTCGACTGGTTGACATAGGCGAGAACCGAATCGACGGCGCCCTTGCGCACCGACGAGCCATCGACATCGACGCCGCTCATGCGGGTCTGGGCGGTGAAGGGCACGAAGGTCGCATGCAAGGTCGCCATGTCGCGGGCGCGGATGGCATATTTCTCCTTGGCCAGCACGACGATCGAGCGTCCCTCCGGCGTCTCGTCGGCCAGCGAAGCGAGCTGCGCCGCATCAGCCAGTTCCTGCTCGGTTACCCCTTTGACCGGGCGGAATTCGGTGGCCTGGCGGTTGCCGAGCGTGATGGTGCCGGTCTTGTCGAGCAGCAGCGTGTCGACGTCGCCGGCGGCCTCCACGGCACGTCCGGACATGGCCAGCACGTTGAAGCGCACGAGACGGTCCATGCCGGCAATGCCGATGGCCGACAGCAGGGCGCCGATGGTGGTCGGGATCAAGGTGACGAACAGCGCGACCAGCACGGTCACCGAGATATAGCCGCCGGAATAAGAAGCAAAGCTCGGGATCGTCGCGGTGGCGAGCACGAAGATCAGCGTCATTCCGACGAGCAGGATGTTCAGCGCGATTTCGTTGGGCGTCTTCTGGCGGGCAGCGCCCTCGACCAGCGAGATCATGCGGTCGAGGAAGGTGTGGCCGGAGGCGGCTGATATGCGCACACGGATCCAGTCGGACAGCACCTGGGTGCCGCCGGTGACGGCCGAACGGTCGCCGCCGGATTCGCGAATGACGGGTGCGGACTCGCCGGTGATCGCCGCCTCGTTGACCGAGGCCACGCCTTCGATCACTTCGCCGTCGGACGGAATGATGTCGCCGGCTTCGACCAGCACGATGTCGCCGACCTTCAGGCTGGTGCCGGGCACCAGCTTGAACTTGGAGCGGTCCTCGCCGGCAAGCAGCTTGGCCTGCGTTTCGGTGCGCGCCTTGCGCAGCGAGTCGGCCTGCGCCTTGCCACGGCCTTCGGCGACGGCTTCGGCGAAGTTGGCGAACAGCACGGTGAACCACAGCCAGATGATGATCTGCAAGGTGAAGCCGAAATCGCCGCCGCCGGTGAAGCGATCCCTGATGAACAGGACCGTGGTCAGCAGTGAGACGATGGCGACGACGAACATCACCGGGTTCTTGACCAGGGTGCGCGGGTCGAGTTTCCTGAAGGCGCCGCCGATGGCGGGCCACAGGATGCTGGCATCCATGATGACAGCGGATTTGGACTGGCTCATTTGGTGGCTCCAGTATCTGAAATGTTGGCCGGCACCGATCGATCGGATGCCGAGAAAAGGTGCGGCGGCCCGTAGGCCAGCAGCCAGATCACGATCATGACTGCTGAGAGGCCGACGAAGGTGGACACGCTGGGGAAGGGAGGGGGAGGATCCTCCCCCTCGGTGCCGGCTCGCGTCCGGCCCTTCCTGCGTTTTGGGTTGAACCAGGACATGACAAGCCTCAGAAGGTCTGCCCGTTGATGGCAGCCAGGTGCTCGACGATCGGTCCGATCGCCAGTGCCGGGAAGAAGGTCAGGCCGACGACGATCAGGATGACGCCGACGAGCAGGCCGACGAACAGCGGACCATCGGTCGGGAAGGTGCCGGCCGAGGCAGGTACCGTCTTCTTCGCCACCAGCGAGCCGGCAATGGCCAGCGCCGGGATGATGACGAAGAAGCGACCCACCCACATGGTGATGCCAAGCGTGATGTTGTACCAGGGCGTGTTGCCGGAAAGGCCGCCAAAGGCCGAGCCGTTGTTGGCCGCCGCCGAGGTGTAGGCATAGAGAACCTCGGAGAAGCCGTGCGGCCCGCCATTGGCCATGGAGGCCACGGCGCTTGGCAGCACGACCGCGATGGCGGTGAAGGTCAGCATTGCCAGCGGCAGGCACAGGATGGCGAGCATCGCCATCTTGACCTCCTTGGCTTCGATCTTCTTGCCGAGATATTCCGGGGTGCGGCCGACCATCAGGCCGGCAACGAAGACGGCGACGATGATGAACATCATGATGCCGTAGAAGCCGGCGCCGACACCGCCAACGATGACCTCGCCGAGCTGCATGTTGACCATAGGGATCAAGCCGCCGATCGCGGTGAACGAGTCATGCATGGCGTTTACGGCGCCGCAGCTTGCTGCCGTGGTGATGGCCGCGAACAGCGCCGAAGCGGCAATGCCGAAGCGGCTCTCCTTGCCTTCCATGTTGCCGCCGTCGATGCCAAGCGCGTGAACCAGCGGATTGCCTGCGGCTTCGGCCCAGTAGCAGATGGCGACGCCGGCGATGAACAGCACACCCATCGTGGCCAGGATCGCCCAGCCCTGGCGCTGGTTGCCGACCATGCGACCGAAGACGTTGGTCAGCGCCGCACCCAGCGCGAAGATCGTCACCATCTGGATCAGGTTGGAGATAGCATCCGGGTTTTCGAACGGATGCGCGGCATTGGCGTTGAAGAAGCCGCCGCCATTGGTGCCGAGCATCTTGATGGCGACCTGCGAGGCAACGGGGCCGAGCGCCAGCGTCTGCTTGGCGCCTTCCAGCGTGGTGGCGTCGACATATGGCCCGAGCGTCTGTGGCATGCCGAGCCAGACATAGACCAGGGTGAGCACGATGCAGAGCGGCAGCAGGATGTAGAGCGTGCAGCGGGTCATATCGACCCAGAAATTGCCGATCGACTTGACCGAGTGCCGGGCGAAGCCGCGGATCAGCGCCACCGCAATGGCGACGCCGACAGCCGCCGACAGGAAGTTCTGCACGGTCAGGCCGGCCATCTGCACGAGATAGGACATCGTGCTTTCGCCGCCGTAATTCTGCCAGTTGGTGTTGGTGACGAAGCTGACGGCGGTGTTGAAGGCGAGATTGGGTTCGACAGCCGTCATACCCGCCGGATTGTAAGGCAGCACGCCTTGCAGGCGCTGCAGGACATAAAGCACCAGGAAGCTGGCGAGGCTGAAGAAGATGATGCCTGCCGAATAGGTCGTCCAGTGCTGCTCCTCGCGTTCACTGGTTCCCGATATGCGATAAAGGCCGCGTTCAACCGGGCCAAGTATGGGCGAGAGAAGGGTGCGATCGCCGTTGAAGACGCGATACATGTAGCCGCCGAGCGGCTTCACCAGCAAAACGACGATCCCGCAATAGACGAGGATCTGTATCCATCCGTTGAGAGTCATGAGAATAGCTTTCCGTGCCTTGCGTCAGAAGCGTTCTGGGCGAACGAGGGCGTATGTCAGGTAGACGAGCAGGAACAAGGTCACGCCGCCACCGAGAATGTAATCGACAAGCATGGTGTGATCCTTCGCTTAAAGAGCGTCACAGGCTTTGATGTAGGCAAGGGAAAGAGCGAAAAACAAAACCTCGATCCCGATGACGACGATGTCCATTGTGTTGGTCCTTGCTTCTGCTTGTATTTGGCGCCGGCTGCTGGCGAGCCAGAAATTCCATGAGAACGACCCGCCGTACCTCGATCGGTCACGACGGCCGGAGCGTTTTGCTCGCAATGGAATATGGACCCGACAGCCATAAAGGTTCGAGACGGGGCCGAGAGGAAAGATATAAAATTCCTATAAAGATTTCGCGCCAGCCCGCGCGCTGCCGCGCCGCTCCTATAAGGCGTTTATAAATCAGGCCGCGCAGTCCTCTCGAATTCCTATGCGGTCGCGGACTATGTCATGCGAGTCGGCTGATCCGGAGATGACGCCCCTGATCGCCGCTAACGCGATCGGTGACGCAATGCGCAACAGTCTCAATCCATTCAAAATGACCGGGAGGATCGGGCGGAGCGAGGGAGCGACCATCGGCCATCTCGCGGACAAGCCCATTGTAGAGACGGTCGTCGATGCAAACGGGCACTGGTATCGCTATGTCGGCGTTGCACTGCGCGTCCCTGATGGGCGCTTCGATGTCGATGCGTTGCGCAGCGGCGAATGGATCGTCCATGCGGGCCTTGTCTACGCGCCGGAGGAGAAACGTAAGCCGGCTGAACTAGCCCGCGCTCGCCGATCTCCTGCCCTAGCCTTTCGTATAGTCAGGCCCAAAACGTGTCGGCAGGCCGTCGGCGAGTTTCAACCAAGGGAGCTTCTCCTCAAAAGCTACATGCAGCGTAGGCGCAAAGTTTTCCGGCTCCTCCATCGCTGCCGCAAAAAAATGCATGACACCGGACATGTTCTTTGAGCGGAAGGACAGCGGCGAGCCACAGTGATCGCAAAATGTTCTTTCCACACCGGGAGAAGAGTTGAATATTTTCGGTGGCTTGCCCAGCCATCTCCATTGGCTGTCCAAGACGCCAATGTAGGTGGTCATCGGTGCAGAACATTGCCGCCGACAACTTTCACAGTGACAGCTCACGCATGCCTGTGCCGGGCCGTCGACTTCAAAAGCAATAGCGCCACATAAGCAATGTCCACGCATGCAAATTCTCCTTGAGCCAACAAGGACAGCTTCATGCCCGGGCGTGAGGAGGGCGCGATGAAATGCGCCGAGCTGGAGCCCAATTCCGACATTCGGCGCTGGTCTCCCCCACCACAGTCCGCCGACAGCAGCGCCCGAAATGATGTCTTGATATCGCCCCCCCCTTGCGGCGGCGCCGTCTTTCGAAACAATGAGAGCGCAAAACAAGGGAAGAAAAGATGCTGGACATGGCCCCATCGAAACAGGCGGCGACATGGCTTTCCGCCCTTGCGCGGGCGCTGGAAGCGGACGACATCGAGGCGGCCGCCAACCTGTTCGTCGACGACTGCTACTGGCGCGATCTGCTGGCCTTCACCTGGAACATCACGACCATGGAAGGCCGCGACGCCATCCGCGACATGCTGCAGGCAACGCTGGCGACGGTGAAGCCGTCACACTGGACCTTATCTGGCGAAGCGACGTCGGACGAAGGCACCGTCGAAGCCTGGTTCACGTTCGAAACCTCTGTCGCGCGCGGCGAGGGGATTTTGCGCCTCAAGGAGGGCCGCTGCCGGACATTGTTCACGGCGATGCGCGAGCTCAAGGGGTTCGAGGAACAAAAGGGTCCGGCGCGGCCGCTCGGTATTCGTCACAAGGCCGATCCGGCGCGGGAGACCTGGGCGGAGGCGCGGGCACGCGAGGCGCGCGACCTCGGCGCCACCGAGCAGCCCTATTGCCTGGTCGTCGGCGGCGGCCAGGGCGGCATCATGCTCGGCGCGCGGCTGAGGCAGCTCGGCGTGCCCACGATCATCATCGAGAAGAATGCGCGCCCCGGCGATTCCTGGCGCAACCGCTACCGCTCGCTCGTGCTGCACGATCCGGTCTGGTACGACCATCTTCCCTACATTCCGTTCCCCGAGAACTGGCCGGTGTTCACGCCCAAGGACAAGATGGGCGACTGGCTGGAGATGTATACCAGGGTGATGGAGCTCAACTACTGGGTTGCCACCAAATGCGTCAGCGCCTCCTATGACGAGGCCGAGAAGGTGTGGACGGTGGTGGTTGACCGTGCCGGCCGACACATCACGCTAAAGCCGAAGCACGTCGTCTTTGCCACCGGCGCCTACGGTCCGCCACGGAAGATCGCGCTGCCCGGCGCCGAGACTTTCAAAGGCGAGCTCTTGCATTCCAGCCAGTATGCGAGCGGCGAGAAGTTCCGCGGCAAAAAGGTCGCGGTCATCGGCGCGGCAAGCTCCGGCCATGACGTCAGCGTCGACCTCTGGGAGAGCGGCGCCGACGTCACCATGATCCAGCGTTCACCGACGACGGTGGTGAAGTCCGACACGCTGATGGAAGTCGGTTTCGAAATCTTTTCCGAGAAGGCCCTGGCGCGCGGCATCACCACCGACAAGGCCGACATGATCGTCGCCTCGACGCCATTCGCGCTGGTGCCCGAGGGCCAGCGGGACCTCTACGAGGTGATCAAGGAACGCGACGCGGCGTTCTACGACCGGCTGCGCGCTTCAGGCTTCGCCATCGATTTCGGCGACGACGAGACCGGGCTGTTGATGAAGGCCTACCGCACCGGCTCCGGCTACTACATCGATGTCGGCGCCTGCGAGTTGATCATCAACGGCGAGATCAAGGTGAAAAGCGGCGTCGGCATCAAATCGCTGACGCCGACCGGCATTGCCTTCGACGACGGCAGCGAGTTGGCGGTCGATGCGATCATCTCGTGCACCGGCTATCATTCGATGAACGAGACGGTGGCGGCGATCGTCTCGCGCGAGGTCGCCGACAAGGTCGGGCCATGCTGGGGCCTCGGCTCCGGTGTCAAGGGCGACCCCGGACCGTGGCAAGGCGAATTGCGCAACATGTGGAAGCCGACGGCGCAGGAGGCGCTGTGGTTCCACGGCGGCAACCTTGCGCTGTCGCGGTTCTATTCGAAATATGTGGCGCTGCAGATCAAAGCGCGGATGGAGGGGATTGAAACGCCAGTTTATGGGGCGGTGAGTAATTCGGGGCGCTGCTGATCTCCCCCCTTGAGGGGGAGATGTCGCCGAAGGCGACAGAGGGGGTCGCCGCGCGTGGAGCGCTGACCTTCATCCGCCGCAAGCAGGTCGCGTCCGGTCGAACCGACCCCCTCTGGCCTGCCGGCCATCTCCCCCTCGAGGGGGGAGATTAGCTCTGCCCGAAATGCCGTGCCGCAACCTCGACATGCGTATGCGGCGCATGCGGCTCGAACCTCTCGGTCTCATTGAAATCGCCGGCCTCGTTCGGCCACCAGACACCACCAATGGCGATGCCGTCGGAGGTGAGCCGCTGATCGGCGATCAGTGCTGCGCCGACGGCATCGACAAAGGTGAAGCGGCCGGGGCGCAGCCTGAGCACCGCGACATCGCCGACGCCGCCTACTTTCAGCGTGCCGAGCTCCGGCCTGGCGATCGCCTCGGCCGGGCGCTGCGTCGCCGCGTGCAAAACCTCGACCAGCGGCATGCCGAGCGCCATCAGCTTCGACATGCAGACGAGGATGTCGAAGGCGGGACCGTCGACGCAGTAGAGATGGACGTCGCTCGAGATCACGTCGGGCGCCAGGCCTTCGGCCAGCATGGCTTTGGCCACCTCGAAGTCGAACGAGCCCATGCCGTGGCCGATGTCGAAGATGACGCCGCGTTCGCGCGCCAGGTACATGTCCGGCCGCACGGCGCCGGAGGCGAAGACCGGCGCGTTGGGGAACGGGCGGAAACAGTGGGTGAGGATATCGCCCTTGCGCAGGCGCGGCAGCACTTCGGAGCGGCCGGGCGGCGGCTCGTCTATATGCGCCATCAGCGGCAGGCCGGCCTGGTCGGCGGCCTCGAGCGCGAGGTCCACCGGCGCAATGCCGCTGGTGCCGCCGGCATGCTTGCCGGAACGGACCTTGACGCCGACGACGACATCGGCGTGCTCGCGCACCGCCGCCACCGTCTCGCGCGGCTCGCACAGCCTGAGATCGCTGCATTCGCCAACCGAGACCGTCTGCGAAAAGCCGAATATGCCGGCAAAGGAGATGTTGACGTAGGCCAGG
The DNA here is from genome assembly GCF_057786075.1 of Mesorhizobium sp. P171375. NCBI lineage: Bacteria > Pseudomonadati > Pseudomonadota > Alphaproteobacteria > Hyphomicrobiales > Phyllobacteriaceae > Mesorhizobium > Mesorhizobium sp. P171375. The sequence goes on along the minus strand of NZ_JBYNWF010000001.1, from coordinate 6,597,757 downwards.
ATGCGCACCTTCGAGCGCTCGATGACATGGCGGCGAAAGCCGAGGAAATTGCCCGCACCCGCGCTGCCGGCGTCGATGAAGGTCGTGGTGCCGCTCTTGGCCGCCAGGCGGTCGGCATCGACGCCAAGCGAGGTGCCGCCCCAATAGACATGGCTGTGCAGATCGATGAGGCCGGGCGTGACGATGCAATCGCGGGCGTCGACGACCTGCGTGGCGCGCTCGGCATCGATGGCGGCCTCGATGGCCGCGACGCGGCCATTGGCGATGGCTACATCGCGCACGGCGTCCAGGCCGGAGGCCGGATCGATCAGGCGGCCGCCCTTGATCAGGAGATCGAACTGCATCGGCGCCTCCGCTGGTATTTATCTACTGATCAAACCGGCCGGTAGGCGACGGCTTCGACCTCGATCTTGATGTCGATCATCAGCCGCGATTCCACCGTGGTGCGGGCCGGCGGGTTGCTCGGAAAATGTTTGGCGTAGACGGTGTTGAAGGCGCCGAAATCGCGCGCGTCTTCGAGCCAGACCGTGGTCTTGACGACGTCGTCCATGGTGCAGCCGGCCAGCGCGAGTGCTGCCTTCACATTCTGCAGCACCTGCTCGGTCTGCTCGGTAATGCCGCCCTTGACCACGATGCGGTCGGCGTCGACCGGTACCTGACCGGAGATATAGACGAAATCGCCAGCGCGCACCGCTGGCGACAGCGGCACATGCGATGTTCCAAAACACTGCTTGGGCAAGGGAAAACTCCTGTTCAGACTTGGCGGATCACGCCTGCGGTTCGATTTCAGCCGACCGCTCTACGCCTCTCCTCATGATCCTCATAGGGGGCTTTTGGGAAAGCAAGATTTTTCCAGATGCGTGTTGCTTTATCAGGGGCCGGCCAGCATCTTGCGCCTCGCATTTTCCCGACAGGAGATTTTAAATGACCTTCGACAAGAACCCGTTTCCGGAAGGCGATGCCGATCGTCACGCGCTCTGGGAAATGCTGGTGCGGCGCGACATCGACGCCTTCATCGGCCAGGACTGGTTGATGGTCGAGGATGATTTCATCGCCGAGAGTTTCTTCGGCATGCATGCGCATTTCCTGAGCGACGCTGACGCCTGGCGGCTGCAATTCCCGAGCCTTGGCGTCTATCGCGACGAGTGGCTGCGCCAGGCCAAGGAGACGGCGGCGACCAAGTTCGCCGAGCCGCTGCGCGAAGCCCTGTTTCGCGTCACCAACATGCGCGACATCGATGTCGATGGTGACCGCGCGGTGCTGCACAAGAAGTTCAACGGTTCGGTGACCAAGGCCGACGGCAGCGTCGACCGGCTGAAGTGGCAGACGCTGTATTTCTGCAGGAAAGTGGCGGGGCGCTGGAAGATTGCCGGCTTCGTCGGCTACATGCCGCATCCCCTGGGGAGCTGAGGCGCGCTCCGCGCCTTCAGGAGGCTACTGCCGGCCTTCGCGCACGAACATGTTTGCTTCCCGGGCTGCGGCGGTGAAGGCGCGGCAGCGCCGTGCCAACCGCTCGGCGCTGCTCCATCGCATCCATCATCGCTTTCAACGCGGAGCGGTATTTTGGCCCACGCTCTTCGTCCGGCCAGGCCATCCGTCGACCAGCAGGGAGGTTGCCTGGACCGTTCCGGTAACGGTCAGGCCGCTGCCTTCGCTTTCGATGGTCACGGGAACGTCGAATTGTTCATCGCGCATTGACGCTACTCCTGGAACACAACTCTTTGTTTTGACGCAATTCCCAAGGGAAAGCGCTACGCGCTTTTCCCGGGAAAACCGCTCACACTTTTCCTGGAATTGCTCGAGCTTGAAGACGTCAGAAACGGCGCAATGCTCGTTTCGTTCCAGCGTCACTGCTTGCGGTGGTCGAACACGACCGCCATGGTCTTACCAATTGCCGCCATCACGATCAGTTCGACCAGATCGTCGTCGCTGTCGACACAGGCCGGATTCATGCGGCGGATGGCGTCGAGCGCCGCCCTGGTCGAGACGGTATCGCCGGCGCGGAATTTGGAAAGCGCAGAGGAAACAAGATTTTGAGCTGTCAGATCGATGACAGGTACGCTTGCTGCAACGTTCATTGGCTTCCTCCTGCCAAGAACCCTATCCCGCAGGAATGATACGCCGAACGGCGATTTCCGCCAGCGGAATCGTGGTCCGACCAGATTGCGGAGGGGGCACGTTTGCGTGTTTGATAAGGTCGAGCCAACAGCGTCTAGGAACCAGCCCGAACATGAAACTGTACTTCAGCCGCAATCCCAATCCGCGCCTCGCGGTTGCAACGGCGCGTCATCTCAGGGTCAATGTCGAGTTTGAGTTCGCGGCACCCATGGCGCCGGGGCAGGCCGAGCGGTTCCGACCGCTCAATCCTAATCTTACCCTGCCGACATTGGCATGGCCGGGCGGCAGCCTCTGGGAAGCCGACGCCATAGCCTGCCTGCTGTCGCGCGAGGCGGGTTCGGATTTCTGGCGCAATGGCGACGACCAACCCGACATGATCCGCTGGCTGAGCTGGGGCAAGGAGAATTTCGTCCTGGCCTGCGACACCGTGCATTTCGAGCGCGGCACCAAGCAGCGCTACGGGATTGGCCCGATCGACCAGGGCAAGGTCGAGGAGGGAACGGACGAGTTCCGCAGGGCGGCAGGGGTTCTCGAGGCCGAGCTGTCCCAACGGCAGTGGCTGGTCGGCAGCTCACTTTCCTATGCCGATTTTCGCATGGCGACGTTCCTGCCCTTCAACGATGTCGCCGGCCTGCCGCTGGGCGACTATCCCTCCGTCTTGGGCTGGTATCGCAGGCTCGAGGCCATCGACGCCTGGCGCGATCCCTTTGACGGGCTGGATGCGCCGCTTTTGCCGCCGGTGAAGCCGGTCTAGCCAGCTTTTCAACCGACCAGGCCGGCCAAGTGTGGCGCTTTGGCAGCATAGGTGTGGAACACCGGGCCTGTTGCCTCGGCGCGCTCGACGGCTTGCGGTCAGGTTGATAAGCCCTCTCCTCAAGGAGAGTCGTGACATGACCGTAGCCATCGAGATGGGACAGACGACGGCGGGTGCGCCGGCGGCGCTCGACCTTGAGGAGCTGCTGGCGACGCGCCTTCTGGTGCAGGGCAATTCCGGCTCCGGCAAATCGCATCTTTTGCGCCGGCTCTTGGAGCAGAGCGCGCCCTGGGTACAGCAGACCATCATTGATCCCGAAGGCGATTTCGTCTCGCTGGGCGACCATTACGGCCATCTGGTGATCGATGCCGAGGAGCATACGGAGCGTGGCCTGCAGGCGGCCGGCGAGCGGGCGCGCATCCACCGCGTCTCCACCGTGCTCAATCTTGAAGGGCTCGACGCCGAGAACCAGATGCGTCGCGCCGCCGCCTTTCTCGGCGGCCTCTTCGAAGTCGCCCGCGAGCATTGGTATCCGATGCTGGTGGTGGTCGACGAGGCGCAATTGTTTGCGCCCGCGGTGGCCGGCGAGGTGTCCGACGAAGCGCGCAAACTCTCGCTCGGCGCCATGACCAATCTGATGTGCCGGGGCCGCAAGCGCGGCCTTGCCGGCATCATCGCCACTCAGCGGCTGGCCAAGCTTGCCAAGAATGTCGCGGCGGAGGCGTCCAATTTCCTCATGGGCCGCACCTTTCTCGACATCGACATGGCGCGCGCCGCCGATCTTCTGGGCATGGAGCGGCGGCAAGCCGAGGCGTTCCGTGACCTGGAGCGGGGGCACTTCATGGCGCTCGGGCCGGCCCTGTCGCGCCGTCCGCTCGGCGTGCGCATCGGCCAGACCGAGACAAGCCCGCGCAACGGGACGCCGCGGCTGATGGCGATGCCGGAATCAGCGCTTGAGGACGCCCGCGCGATCATCCTGGCAGCGCCGCCGCCCGAGACGATGCGCGCACCGCGCCGGGTGGCGTCGCCGGACCTGCTCGACCAGCTGATGGCGGCGAAGTCGGCGGCGATGGAAATTCGCCCCGAACCGACGGAGCCGGCGGTGAGCGCCGAGGATCTGGCCGAGCGGCGAGAGCGGGTGGACCGTGTCCTGCGCGCCATCCTGGCGCAGCCCGACGCGGGTTTTCGCGTCATCGGCGTGCTGTACCAAGAATTCGTGGTCCGCTGCCGCATCGAAGGGCTTGCTTCGGTGGTGCCGGACCTCTCCGAATTCCGCCGCATGCTGACACGCGCCCGCGCCGGGCTCGGCGCTGATATGGTAGGCGATGACGCCTGGCAGGATGTTTCCGTCCGCGCTTCGCTGCTGCCCGAGGACATGCAAGGCGTGTTCATGATGATTGCGCGCGCCGCCAAGGAAGGCTGGCCGTGCCCGAGCGACGCGGCGATCGCGCGCGCCTACGGTTCGCATTCGCTGCGCCGCGCCAGGCGCCTGCTCACCTATATCGAGGAGCAGGGTCTCATCGTCTGCCAGCTCGACGGCACCGGCCGCCGCACGGTGACGCTGGTCGAACTCGCCTGGGCAACGGCGCCCGGCGACCCTAATGCCGCGGAGGCGGAGCAGGGCAGTTTGGCGCTGTGATTGCGGGCGCTTTGGGCAGCCTGGCCTCATCGCCTATGTAGGCGGTTCTGAACAAGATGTGTTTCGCCGATCGGCGCGCGACGAATTATGATTGTTTCTGAGAATCGCAGAACGGTTCGGGCGGGAGGGTTGCGGTTGAAATCTCTGGCTGTCTTTGTCCTCGGCATCCTTGCCGTAGCTGTCATCGCGATCACGGTGTCGGCCCGGTCGTTTGCCGCGCCCTCCGGTATACCGGATTGGTTGCAGGCCCATGTCGGCGATGGCGACGGCGAAATCTCTCAAGTGGTGCTGGAACGGGCGCGCGCGCTTTATCAGAAGAAGGTGTCGCAGGGCGCTGTCCACAATGGCTGCTATTTCGCCATGGACGCCACGCGTCCCGGCGATCTTGGCGGCGGTGCGTTGGGGCGGCGCTACTACGTCATCTGCGAAGCCAAACAGTCGTTTCGCGCGATTTCGTCAGGGCATGGCGGGGGCCGCAATCTGAAGGGCGTCGTCGATTTCTCCAACGGGAAACGCTGTGCGAAAAACTTCGGCAATGCCCTGGACTCGTCCTTGACGATGGGCGGCGCCTATATGACCAGCGAGGCAAAGACGTCATTCAAGGGTTTCTATCGCGTCGGCGCGAAGCAGGATCAGATTCTGCAACGCACCTTTATCCAGTTCGACGGCGAGGGTGAGACGGCGAATGCCAGGCAGCGTGTGATCGGCGGCCATGCGGCGCGGCTCTTGCGCGGCATGTGCCTGCGCAAGAAGTCCAACAGTTCCTACGCCGACCATGACGGCTTTGTGCCCTACGGCAAGCTGGTCGATTACGCCGGTGGCCGCAGCAATGGCTGCACCAGCTGGTCGCCGGCCGATGCGGAGCAGATCATTTCGATGGTGAAGGGCAATCCGACGACGCTCTACATTTATCCCGAATCGCGCGACATAGCCGCCGTTGGCAAATCCGGCACCTACTGGAACGCGTCCTGCCTGAAGGCGATCGGCAAGCCGAAATTCTGGCCGCGCCAGCGCCTCGAGCCGATCATCGCGCAATACAAGAAGGACAACCCGCCACCGCCGCCGCAGCCGCTGCCGATCTGCAGCGGGCCGTGAGGCGATGAGAGCTCGGCTCGGCATTGTCGCGGCGCGGGCTGGGCCGCGCCGCCGCCGATTGCGATGGGGTGGGTGGCTCTACTGATTGATCTCGGGTTCCACGAGCTTTGCCAGGTTCCTGAGCGACTCCTGCCAGCCGAGATAGCACGCCTCGGCCGGAATGGCGTCCGGAATGCCCGCCTGCGTGATATCGAGTTCCGTGCCGACCGACACTTTCTTCAAGGTCACGGTCACCACGATCTCGCCGGGCAGGTTGGGATCGTCGAACCTGTCGGTGTAGCGCAGGCGCTCGCCGGGAACGAGTTCGAGATACTCGCCGCCGAAGGCGTGGCTGCCGCCCGTGGTGAAGTTGCGGAACGACATTTTGAAGGTGCCGCCGACTTTCGCCTCTAAGCTGTGCACCGAGCAGGTGAAGCCGTTCGGCGGAAGCCATTTCGCCAGTGCATCGGCTTCAGTGAAGGCACGGTAGACCTTCTCCGGGCTGGTCGTCAAAACGCGGTGCAAACGTACGGTGCTTGGCATGTCTTCGGTATCCTTTGTGGTTTCGCTGGTCGATGCCCCAAGGACGGGTGAACTTCATCCGGTCCGACACAGCCTGTCAAATTTTTTCGGCCGTTTGCTTGCAGCCATCCGTCCCGCGATTTCGAGCCGCCGCTTCGGACGTGCAGCCACGGCGCGACGGAATGCCTGCATCATTGACACTCTGCCTAATATTTTGGCACAACTTTCACAATATTTATTAAAATTCGCAAAGTCTCTCCTTAAAATTGTGTTAGGATCATCTTATTATATTCGGTCTGACTGAGTGACTATCTTCCTCGTGTACTATAGGATGATTCCCAGGAGCCGTGGATTAATCTAAAAGTTGATCCGAAGTGACCGCTCGAAGGTTGTCGAGTGACCAAGGCGCCACGTGCAAGGAGTGTCCGAATGACCACCGTCCTGAACGCCAAGGGGATTGCCCTTCCCTACACCGGCGCTTCCACCCACTGGTTCTCCGCGGCCGGAGGCGCGCCTTACCTCTACGGCACCTCGGGCAACGATTCCTTCTGGGGCGACACCAGCGTCAAGGTCACCATGTATGGCGGCGCGGGCGACGATTATTACCATCTCTATTCGACGATCAACAAAGCGGTCGAGACCTACGGCGCGGGCGTCGACACGATCGACACCTGGATGAGCTACAAGCTGCCCGCCAATTTCGAAAACCTCGTCGTCACCGGCAGTGGTCACTACGCCTTCGGCAATGCGCTGGACAACATCATCACGGGCGGCTCCGGCAGCCAGACGCTGGACGGCGGCAAAGGCAATGACGTGCTGATCGGCGGCGCCGGCGCCGACACCTTCATCGTCACCAAGGGCAACGGCAGCGACCTGATCTCCGATTTCGACGCAACCGACACCGTGCGCCTCAACGGCTACGCCTTCACTTCGTTCGAGGCCGTCCAGGCCAATATGGTCCAGCTGGGATCGAACGTGCAGCTCAACCTCGGCTCGAGCGAGGTGCTGGTGTTCAACAACACCACGATCGACAAGTTTCAGCCCGCCCAGTTCGAGCTGCCGATCGACAAGACAGGCATGACACTGTCTTTCAACGACGATTTCAACACGCTGAGCCTGTGGAACGGCCAGAGCGGCACCTGGGATTCCAACTTCTGGTGGGGCGCGCCGAACGGCAGCACGTTGACCCAGAACAACGAGCTGCAGTGGTATATCGACGCCAATTACGCGCCAACGAGCTCGGTCCATCCGTTCAGTGTGGCAAGCGGCGTTCTCACCATCACCGCGGCGCAGACGCCGGCGGACATCAAGCCGCTGATCAACAACTACGAATACACCTCCGGGCTCCTGACCACACACGACTCCTTCTCGCAGACCTATGGCTATTTCGAAATGCGGGCCGACCTGCCCGAAAACACCGGGGCCTGGCCGGCTTTCTGGCTGTTGCCGGAAGACGGCTCATGGCCGCCGGAGCTGGACGTCGTGGAAATGTATGGCCAGAACCCGAACCAGCTTCTGATGACCGCGCACACGAATGAGACGGGGCAGCACACCACGGTCGGGTCGACGGTGAATGTCTCGAACACCGACGGCTATCACACCTATGGCCTGTTGTGGACGCCAGACAAGCTGGTCTGGACTTATGATGGCGTCCAGGTCTCGGAAGCGGCGACGCCGTCCGATATGAACAAGCCCATGTATATGCTGGTCGACCTTGCGGTCGGCGGTCAAGCCGGCGCGCCGCCCGACCATCTGGCGACGCCCGCCCAGATGAAGATCGACTATATCCGCGCCTACACGCTGGACGATGTGCAGCAAAGCCATCTGAGCGCAACAGGCGAGCACGCGGTCTAGATGTCGCGGGACCGCACGCCGCTCAGGGATGCGGCCATCCGGCCCGGCCTGCGCCCGGTCTTCCTGCGCGCCATCGCCGATATCGGCGTCTTCTCGTTGCTGATCAACATCCTGCTCCTGGTGATCCCGCTCTATCTGCTGCAGGTCTATGACCGGGTGCTGCCTTCCTCCAGCGTCGAGACGCTGATTTATCTCTCGGCCATGGCGGTCGTCGCACTCGCCTTCCTCGGCCTGCTGGATGCGGTCCGCGCCATTTATGCGCAGCGTATTGCGGCTACCGTCGACCAGAAGCTCGGTGCGCAGACATTTTCTGCCTCGCTTGGCGCCAGATATGCCGGCAGCGCGCTGTCGCCGCTGAACGACCTTGCCACGGCCTGCGCCTTCATCAGGTCACGCGGCGTGGCGGTGCTGTTCGACCTGCCGTTTGCTCCCGTCTTCCTCGCCTTGCTCTATTTCATCCATCCCGTCCTGTTCTGGCTGACGCTCGCCGGCGCCGTGCTTCTGTTTCTCCTCGTCGTGGCCAACCAGTCTGCCATCGGCAGGAACGATGCCATGTCGGCGGAACGCTCTGCCGTGGCCAGCCAGGCGGAGCAGGCCTTTGCCCGCAACACGGACACGTTGCGCGCCATGGGTATGGTGCAAAATGCCGCCGCGGTTTGGGGGCAGCACGTGGCCGAAGCGCTGACCCTGCACGACCGTTCCGGAAGCGCCAACGCGATCTTCAGCGCGACATCGCGGTCGCTGCGCATGATGCTGCAGCTGGCGATCCTCGGCGCCGGCGCGTGGCTGGTTCTACAAGGGCAGATGACCGCCGGCATGATCTTCGCGTCCTCGCTGGTTTCGTCGCGCGCCCTGCAGCCGCTCGACCAGCTGATCGGATCCTGGCGGCAGATCGTCGACGCCAGGCGATGCTGGAAGCGTCTGAACACCGCACTTGCGGCGCAACCGGCGCAAGCGCGCAAACTCGTCCTGCCCGATCCGTCCGGTACGATTTCGGTGCAGGATCTGTTCTTCATCGCGCCGAATGCGGCTTTCGGCACGGAGCCCATCCTCAAGCGACTGAGTTTTGCCATCGGCGCCGGCGAGGCGGTGGCGATCGTCGGCCCGAGCGGCGCCGGCAAATCGACGCTGGCGAAACTGCTTGTCGGGGCACTGCAGCCGACCGGCGGCGCGGTCAGGATCGACGGCGCCGACCTGAGGAGCTGGGACGAAACCCAGCTTGGAAGGCATATCGGCTATCTCCCGCAGGAGGTGGAGCTTTTCCCCGGATCGATCGCGCAAAACGTCGCCCGCTTCGACTCCGCTGCCGATGACGCAGCGATCGTCGAAGCGGCCAGGCATGCCGAGGCACATGGACTGGTGCTTACGCTGCGCGATGGCTACCAGACCATGATCGGCCCGTCGCACACCGTGCTGTCGGGCGGCGAGCGCCAGCGGATCGGGCTGGCGCGTGCCTTCTACGGCAATCCACGCATGCTGATATTGGACGAGCCCAACGCCCATCTCGACGGCAGTGGCGAAACGGCGCTCGAGGTGATGCTGTCGGCCGCGCGCGGCGCCGGCGTCACGGTGCTGGTGATCACGCATCGCCCGTCGATCGCGGCGGCCTGCGACCGCGTGATAGTGCTGCGCAACGGCGCGATCGAAGCCTTCGGCCCCGCGAGCGAGGTGCTGCGGCAATCGGCGACCGGCAAGAGCGTTGCCGGGAGCGCGGTGGTGACAGGCTCGTTCGTGCCGACCGCGCGCCCGCACAGCGTCCGCTTCGGATCATAGACAATGATGCAGCAGAGCCTTGCCTTCGAAAGCCGACCGCGCACCGACTTCCGGCGCACGGCCGTTGTTGGCTACGCGGCCATAGCGCTTTTCGCCGGCTGCTTCGGCTATTGGGCGGCGAGCGCTCCGCTCTCCGGCGCGGTGATCACGTCCGGCACGATCTCGGCGACCGGCGGCAACATCCTCATCCAGCACCCCGAAGGCGGCATCATCGAGCAGTTGCTGGTGCATGAGGGCGACCGCGTGCAACAAAGCCAGCCGCTGGTCCTCCTCGACCGCACGGCGGCCGAGGCCGACCTCAACCGGCTGACCAGACAGTCGATCACGCTGAGGGCAAGTGCCGCGCGGCTGGAAGCGGAGCGCGACGGATCGGACAGGCTGGCGCCAATCACCGATGCAGCCCCCGCGCCGTTCCAGAGCGATTTCGACAATCTGGTGCGCGAACAACAAAAGGAGTTCGACGCCAGGCTCGCCCGGTTCCGGTCCGAGCAGTCGATCCTGGCGCAGCGCGTCGCCATGCATCACGAGTCGGCACTGGGCCTGGACGCGCAGAAACTGGCCATTCAGCAACAGGCCGGCATCGTGAAGAAGGAGCTCGGCATCAAGGCCAGCCTGCTCGACAAGGGCCTCACCAACCGCAGCGAATATTCGCAGCTTCTGCGCAGCGAGGCCGATCTGGTCGGCCAGGCCGGCGCGCTGGAGGCGGACCTTGCGGCGACCAAGACGCAGATCGTCGAAGCCCAGGCGCAGGTCGAGCGCGCGACCACGCAACGTGTCGAGGACGCGCTGACCAAGCTCGACGAGGTCCGCACCAAGCTGGCCGACATCGGCGAACAGATCACGGCGGCCGAGGCGGTGCTGGGGCGCACGACGATCAAGGCGCCGGCAGCCGGCATCGTGGTGTCGTCGACGTATAATTCCCAAGGCAGCGTGATTGCGCCGGGGCAGAAGATCATGGAGATCCTGCCCACCGCGTCAGGCCTCATCGTCGACGCGAAGCTGCGGCCGAGGGACGTGGATCTGGTTCGCGTCGGCCAGCCGGCGAAACTCAGACTGTCGGCCCTCAACGCGCGCCTCACCCCTGAAGTCCCGGCGACGGTGACCCAAATCTCCGCCGACCGGCTGATCGATGAAACCACGCACGAGGCGTATTTCCGCGCCAGGCTGAAGATCACCGACACGCTGCCGCAGGGGGTGAAGGCCGGGCAGCTTTACCCGGGAACGCCGGTCGAGGCGTTTATCAGCACCGGCGACCGGACCTTCTTCGAATATCTGGCGCGGCCGATGCTGGATTCGTTCGCGCGGGCGTTCACGGAGCGATAGGAGCCAGATGGTCCTCCCAGTTGGCGCCACCGTAAAACACCCGGAGAATCACCACCTGATCGTCGCTTATGGCGAAGGCCACAGTCAGTCGCCGTTCGAAACCAACGATGCGAAGCCCCGGCCGCACGTCATCCCTTCGGGTTCCACGTTCCGATGCGTAGTCAAGACCCAGGCAAAATCGCTCGATCCGCTCGATGTAGCGAATGGCAGTGAGGTTGCCGGACGCATGAGCGACCGCATCGTATATCCATATCAGGTCCGCCTGGGCTTCCGGCAAAAAGACAACATGCCGGCGCTTCACACGTCCCCCTTGAGGCGGGCGTGATGAGCGCGGATGCTGTCAAAAACCTGGTCGGCCGGGATGGCCTGGGAGGGGTCTGCCTTCCACCTGTCATAGGTCGGCACGACCTCCTCGCGCAGCCAGCGCTCCACGGCGGCGTCGCGTTCCTGCAATGCGCGAAGACCGGCGCGGATCACTTCACTGCTGGTCGCGTATGTGCCCGACTGAACGAGCTGGTCGATAAAAGCGGCCTGCTCGGCCGGCAAACTGAAGGTGCGTTTTTCAGTTGCGGACATGGTTGTGCTCCTATCAGAGTTGGTATGATATTATCATACCGGTGCTGGGATCGCATCTGGAATCTGACGCGGCATAGTTCTGAACATGCGCCTATGGGCCGCTGCTACCGGCAGAGACACCGGACATTCGGCCGGGATGCCTGAGATGGGTCGGCGTGATGCCGGTCTGCTGGCGGAAGACGCGGCTGAAATGGCCGGCATTGAGAAAGCCGCAGCGGTAGGCGATGTCGCCGATTGCCAAGTCGCTCCCTTCCAGCAGCGACTTCGCTTGATGCACGCGCAGCGCAAGATAGGCCGCCATCGGGCCGATGCCGAGCTCGGCGCCGAACAGCCGCTCGAGCTGGCGCCGCGATAAATTCAGCCGGCTCGCGATCTCGGCGACCGACAGCGTCTCCTGGAGGTTGCTTTCCATCAGCAGCATGGCCCGCTTCACGGCGCGGCTCGACGCCGCGGGAAAGAGGTCGCCGACGGGCTGCACGTCGCGGCTCGAGCGGATGCGGTCGAGCACCAGGATCTTGGCGGCTTTTTCCGCCGCCTTGCGGCCGATGAACTGCGAGACGAAATGGCCGGCAAGGTCGGCCGCACCGGTGCCGCCGGCGCAGGTCGAGCGGCCGCGGTCGACGGAAAACAGGCTGTCGGCATGGGCGTTCACGTCAGGGAACTGGTTGCGGAAATCCTTGATGTGGAACCAACTCACAGCGGCGCTGTAGCCGTCGAGCAGGCCGTAGCGCGCGAGCACGAAGCTGCCGGTGCAGAGTGCCGTCAGCGGCACGCCCTTTCCGGCGGCGCGCAACAGGAAGGCCTCTTTTTCGGAGCTCAGGCTGCGGTTGGTGTCGAGCAGGCCCCCGACCACGACGACATTGTCGAACTCCTCCGGATTGCCCATCGCCTTGGTCGGCAAAAGTTCGACGCCGCAGCTCGCCCGGATCGGCAGGCCGCGTTCGCCGACGATCTCCCAGTCGAACTCGATCCTGCGGCTGCGATCGCCCTCATCGCCGGCGAGCCGCAGCGTGTCGATGAACAGCGACAGCGGCGATAGCGTGAAGTCGCGAACCAAAAGAAACGCAAACCGCCTGGCCATTGTGTTCCCGGAAACCGCTCCTCGGCTGGATTTGGTTATTGTCGCTGATATCTACGGTTTGGCACAGGCGTGTGCGTCATACTCGTCAGGAGCGGCCGCAGGATGTCGGAGATGAGATTGATAACCACAGCGCAACGATGACATACGGATGGACTAGCGGAATTGATCGGCATGGCACGGCGCGAGAAAAACCCTATCGTGTTTGTGTGACCGGCAAGCCAAGCGGAGCCCAGACCATGACCCTGACCAATCGAGACATCGTCGAGCTGACGGCGTGGCGGCGCAAGCTGCACCAGCAGCCGGAAATCTCGAACGAAGAGGAAAAGACGGCCAGGGAAGTCGTCGCCTTCCTCGCCGATACCGGTCCGGACAAGGTGCTGACCGGCCTCGGCGGCCACGGTGTCGCGGCGGTCTATGACAGCGGCAACGCAGGGCCGACAGTGCTGTTCCGCTCGGAGCTCGACGCGCTGCCGATCGAGGAGCTTTCGGGCGTCGACCATGCCTCGCAGGTGCCGGGAAAATCGCATATGTGCGGCCATGACGGGCATACCGCGATCCTCGCCGCACTCGGCCGCCAGCTCGGGCGCGAAAGGCCGGCGCGTGGCCGTGTCGTCTTGATGTTCCAGCCGGCGGAGGAGACCGGCAATGGCGCGGCCGGCGTCGTCGCCGATCCGCGCTTTGCCGAGATCGCGCCGGATTTCGCCTTCTCGCTGCACAATCTGCCGGGCGTGCCGTTCGGCGAGGTGCGGCTGAAACCCGGCGTGGTCAACTGCGCCTCGCGCGGCATGCGCATCGTGCTGGAGGGCAAGACCGCGCATTCCTCCATGCCGGAAACCGGGGTGTCGCCGATGCCGGCGATCAGCCAGCTGATGCCGGCGCTGCCGGCGCTTGGGCGCGGCACCTTTGCCGATGACGATTTCAGCATGGTGACCGTCACCCATGCGACGATGGGCGAGGCCGTGTTCGGCATCGCGCCCGCCCACGCCGAGGTGTGGGCGACGCTGCGCACAAGGCGCGACGAGCGCATGGCGGAACTGGTCGCGGCGGCTGAAGTGCTGGCCGCCAGGATCGCGGTAGAGCACCGCCTGACCGTCCGCTGCGACTACCACGAGATCTTCGTCGCCAGCGTCAATGCGCCGGACGCGGTGGAGCATCTCAACCGCGCGCTGGACGAGGAAGGGGTCGCGCGCAGCGAGGAAGCCCTGCCGATGCGCGCTTCGGAAGATTTCGGCATTTTCGGCCACAAGGCGAAGTCGGCGATGTTCTTCCTCGGCGCCGGCGAGCGCACCCCTTCGCTGCACAATCCGGACTATGATTTTCCCGACGACCTGATCCCGATCGGCTCGAAAATCTTCATGCGCACGGCGCGCAACCTTTTGGGCTGAGCCGTGCGAAATCCGCACGCCGAAGCTGCCTTTTTGCGGCTCGAATCATCCTGTAGTCGCCGCCCTACATTAGGAGGGACTTGCCGATGAGGATTGCAGTGGTCGTCGCGTTGACCGCGACAGTGGCGGGATGCGTGAGTTCTCCGGTCCAGTACGGCGCATCGCTGTCGCCGCAGGACCCGAAATGGGCGACGCCGGAATGCCAGCAGGCCCGCACCGATGCCATGAATTACGATGCACGCGAGAAGGGGCAGCCGGGATGGGGCTTCGGCGTGCTGCTTGGGCCCTACAGCATGGGCCTCGTCGCGGCAGCCAAGGAACACCAGCAGCAGCAGCGAAGGCTGCTTGCCCGCCAGGTGCATCTGCAGTGCTCGAGCCTGCCGCTGCCGAAGGACCTGGACTTCGATCCGCAGATCTACGCGCCAAAGCCGGCGAAATATCCGTAGGGCTGGCATTTAGGTTTGCCGGCGGCAATAGCAGAGGTCGGCGCCAGCCCCCCACTCCGTCTCGGCTTCGCCGAGCCACCTCTACCCCCATGTACATGGGGGTAGAGGAAACCCAAGCTTTTTGGGGGCGAGGGAACCCAAGTTTTTCGAGGTCGCGACTCCGGCGGTTAGCATTTCCTCTCCCCCACGAATGTGGGGGTAGAGGTGGCTCGGCGAAGCCGAGACGGAGTGGGGGAACGCCCATGCGACTTGCCCCGCCCCTTGCCCGTCACACCAACCGCTGCCCGCCATCGATATGGATGGTCTCGCCGGTCATGAATTCGGCTTCCATCAGATAGAGATACGCAGGCGCGACATCCGCCGGCGCCGCCACCTTGCCTGCCGGCACCCGCCCGGCCATGGCGGCGAAGTAGCCGGATTTGGCCTCGCCGACGAGTTCATCCCACATCGGCGTGTCGACCCAGCCGGGCGAGACGATGTTGACTCGGGTGGGCGCCAGCTCCTGCGCCAGCGCGCGGGCGAAATAGCTGAACGAGCCGGCGATCGCCGAGACCACCGAGCCGCCCGGCACCGGCGGCCGGTCCTTGTTGATACCCGAGGTGAAAATCATCGAGCCGCCCTTCTTCAAACCGCGCACCGCGTGCTTGGCCAGCATCACCGCGCCGATCAGCTTGTTGTCCACAAAGCCGCGCACGAACTCCATGTCGGTGTCGCCGATTGGATAGTTCGGCGGCGGCGTGCCAGCGGTCGATACCAGATGATCGAAGGCGCCGACCTCGTCGAACAGCTTGGCGATGTCCGCCTCCTTGATCATGTCGGCCCCAATGCCCTTCACGCGGCCGCCCAGCCTCTTTTCCGCTGCCTGCAGCTTCTGCGGCGAGCGGCCGACGATCACTACCTCCGCGCCGCCTTCGAGTGCGGCTTTCGCCACGCCGAGGCCGATGCCGGAACTGCCGCCGACGACAACAATCTTTTGTCCCTTGAGCGGTGCCATTGATACCTCCTGTTTTTCGGGAATGTCAGGTTTGACTTACGGACGGCTGGCGTGCGCGGCTTCGAGATCGGCGAGGATGATCTTCTTCATCGAATACATCGCCTGGCGGGCGCGATGCGCCTTGTCGCGATCCGGATCGTTCATCAGTCGGATCGCGGCTTCCGGAATGACCTGCCAGTAGACGCCGAACTTGTCCTGCAGCCAGCCGCAGGGCTTTTCCGAGCCGCCGCCCGCTGTCAGCGCCTGGTAGTAATAGTCGGTCTCGGCCTGGTCCCTGGTTTCGATGTAGAGCGACATCCGCTCGTTGAAGGGCGGCATCCCGCCGGCGTTGAGCGCCGTCAGCCGCAGCCCTTCGAGCCCGAAGTCGAAGATCGCGTGCGGCACGCCGGTGCCGCCGACGTGGTCGGTGAAGGTCACCGTCTCCAGCGCGCGGCCGTTCTTGAACACCGAGAGATAGAAGTCGCGGGCTTGCTCGGCATTGCCGGTGTACCAGAGGAAAGGATGGACTGTAGCCATATCATGCTCCTGCGGTGAGGTTTGATCACAAATCTTGTGAGGATTTGTGACTGGCAAAAGCCCAATGGACAAACCAAAATTTGGCAAGTATTTGTTACCAACACTCACAAATGCCCGGCGCTCACCGATGCCCCGCAAGCTGCCTCCGCTCAACGCATTGCCGGCCTTCGAGGCCGCGGCCCGGCACCTGAATTTCTCCAGGGCGGCGGACGAGCTCAACCTCACCCATGGCGCCATCAGCCGGGCGGTAAAGCATCTGGAGGAGCAGCTCGGCGTGCAGCTGTTCGAGCGCGCGACGCGCTCGGTGCGCCTCACCCCGGTCGGCGAGCCCTATGCGCGGGCGGTGCGCGAGATGCTCGACCAGCTGACGGTGGCGACGCAAGCGGCGACATCGCGCCATTCCAACACGAGCCTGAACGTCAGCACCTCGGACGGTTTCGCCGGCAAATGGCTGGAGCCCCGGCTCTACCGTTTTCACCGCGCGCATGGCGACATCGATGTGCGCGTCTCGACGTCAGGCAAGCTCACCAATTTCCTCGGCGACGGCATCGACATCGCCATCCGCTATGGCGGCGGCAACTATCCCGGGCTGACGTCGGAATTCCTCACCGGCGAGGAGGTGTTTCCGGTCTGCAGCCCGCGGCTGCTGGAAGGGCCGCATCCGCTACGGACGCCGCAGGATCTCAAACACCACACGCTGATCCGCGACGGCTACCGCATCGACTGGGCGGCATGGCTGGCCAGCGCCGGCGTCGAAGGCGTCGACCCCAGCAGCGGCCTGACGTTCGATTCCGCCACCTTCGCGGTCGAGTCGGCCGTGCAAGGCGAAGGCGTGGTGCTTGGCCGCACCATGCTGGTCTCGGCCGACCTCGCGACGGGCCGACTGGTGCGGCCCTTCGACCACGCGCTGAAGGCGGTTTCGAGTTTTTATGTGGTGTACCCGCCGGAGGCGATCCGGCAGAGGAAGGTGAAGGCGTTCAGGGATTGGCTGTTTGCGGAGGTGGGGTAGGGGGTGGAGCGGCGAGAGCGGAGTGGGACGGCACCACAGCGAGAGCATGTCAGCTGCGACGTCAGCTTTGCGCCGCAAATTGGCCATTGAAGCTGGCTCTGCCACTTACCTTAAAGCGGACACGCCGGCGACAGTGCCTGGAGGTCATGGATGCGCCAAAAGCTGCCAATCGCCGCGTCGGTATCGGCAGGGTTTAAGGCACCAGCAGGATACGCCCCTTGCCTCCCCCCTGTTCGAGCGCGGCATGTGCAAGGGAAGCCTCAGAGATCCGCATCGTTGTCCATTCTGGTGTCCGCATAGCTCGTTGGGCGAGAAGGTGCGCCAGCGTTGCGATGGCGGCTTCAAGTGCCGTCCCGTCAAGGTTCTCTGTTGAATAGCCAGTCAGCGATACCGGCCGGATCAGGTTCCAGAGATCGAACCGGACATCACTACCCCCTACCGCGCCAACAAGGGACATCGTCCCGCCAGGTTTCAGGGCGGAGACCGATGTTTCAAACACGGCTGCGCCCACCGTATCGAAAACGCCGTCGAGGCTTTGCGGCTCGACCAGAGACAGTTCACCGGCCTTCGAAGCCAAGACCCGTTCGGCTCCCAGCGCGCGAACGTAATCGGCCTGCTCCGGCCGCGAGACGAGGCCCAGCACATGTGCGCCGAGCGCACTGGCAAGCGAAACCGCCGCCGAGCCCACGCCGCCTGCCGCGCCGGTGACCATGACGTGCCGTCCATCGAGCGGTCCGAGGCGTTGCAAGCCCTCGTGGGCGGTGACGCCGGCTAGCCCAATCGCCGCAATAGCCAGCGGATCCGTGCCGGCGGGTAGTTGACCTGCCGCACTGGCATCGACCGTCACGAACTCGGCATAACCCCCTGGCCGATCGGCCCGGACCCCGCCGAGGCCCTGCATCATCGTGATGACCTGCTGGCCAACAAGTGCACGACCCGCGGAAGACCCCGCCTCAACCACCTCGCCTACGACTTCCACGCCGGGCACGTATGGAAAAGGCTCTGGCTTGCGGATAGGCCAGTTGCCCGCCCTTATCTCGAGGTCGGTGTGATTGACTGCGGCGGCGATGGTCCTGATCCTGATCTCCGAGGCGCGTAGCGAAACGACCGGAACGGTCTTCCACTCAAGGACCTCCGGACCGCCGTAGCGGCTCATGACGATCGATCGCATTTCGCTTTGCATGACAGCTGGTTCCGGGTTCAGCCTTCATCCAGCCAGGCATCGAAGTATTCGTGTTCCTGCGTCGGATGGACCCGGACACCCTTGAGGGCTGGGACCCAGTGCTTGTACAGCTTTCGCCAGTAGGGCTGGATCAGAATGCCGGCATCCTGCAGCATAGCCTCGATGTCCTTCATCAGAGCCTTGCGCTTCTCGGCATCGGGAATGGCAAGTGCGGCATTGAGCTTGGCGTCGAATTCGGGATTTGACCACGCCGATTCGTTCCAGGCCTCGCCCGTCCGATATGCGACGGCAAGGACCTGGACGCCGAGTGGCCGCATGTTCCAGGTCGTCATCGAAAACGGGTACTTCGTCCAATCATTCCAAAAGGTTGATCCCGGCAGGACGGTGCGCTTGATCTTGATCTTCGCTTCACGCAACTGAGCGGCGATAGCGTCGCCCGAATTCCGGTGAAAGTCCTCGTCGGCCGTGATGAGCTCGAACTCGAAGTCCGCGCGGCCGGCCTCCTGAAGCAACCGGCCGGCCTTGTCGATGTCACGCCCGACCAGGGGCAGCTCGACGTACTCGGGATGAATTGGAGAGACATGGTGGTTGTGCGCCACATCGCCGGCGCCGCTATAGCCAAGATCAAGCACAACCTTGTTATCCACGGCCAACTGCAGCGCGTTGCGCACCCGCTGATCGTCAAAGGGTTTGTTGGTGACATTCATCCGGGCCAACAACGTGCCCGCGGTCGCCGCCTCACCTTTTACCAGCCCAAGTCCATCCAAGGCTGCCATCTGGTCTACCGGCGATTCGTAATTCGTGTGGATCTCGTTGGCTTCGAACGCTCCCAAGGTTGCGTTCGGGTCGGACCCGTAATCAATGAACTCGATGCCATCGAGGTGCGGTTCCCCGCCCCACCATTTTCCATTTGTACGACGTTTCAAAACGACGCGGACGCCAACATCGTAGGAAACCAACTCGAACGGTCCGGTTCCGATTGGGCATGCGCTAAAGGTCGCGCCTTTTTCGTCGAAGCTTTTGTGAACCAGCAGGGCCGGATAGTCGGCCAGAGTAGGAATGAACGTAATGTCCGGCTGTGGAAGTGTGATCCGCAGGGTCATGTCATCGAGGCGTTCGATGGCCGTCTCGCGCAACTTGCCGGTTGATTGATCGATGAGCGTGCCCATCCGCCCGGCCATGGAGTTGCCGGCAGCATCCCGCTCACACCAACGTCGCAGATTGAAGACAACATCATCGACCGTAAACGGGTCGCCATTGTTCCAGGTGGCGCCGTGCCTGCAATGGAGGACAAACTGCGTCGCATTGTCGTTGACCTCCCAGGATTCGAGCAGGCGGCCTTCGAAAGTGTAGTCGGCGGTATACTTGACGAGCGGCTCGAGCGTCTGGCGTTCAGCATTTGCAATCTCCGACCAGTCCGCTGTCCGCGGGTCCTTCGGGTCTTTGACGAACATCGCTACCTTTAGGGTCCCACCGCGCTTGGGCACCGCCGCCAGTGCCGGCGTCAACGATGCACCGATCAGCCCGTAGGCCAGAGGCGCCGATGCGCCGAACGCACTTGCCAATGCCAGAAATTCGCGACGATCCAGCCGACCGTTCAAACAAGATGCTGCCGAGGCGTAGATGTGCTCGGGAACCTTGTCGGAATTGCTCTTAAACATTGGCATTTCGCTTCCTTAAAGCAGCATTTGTCCCGCGCGAACGGCCATAGGGTATTTCCTATCGGGCCGGCGATTGCACTTCCATATGAAACGCAATCGAGATAAATCGGCATCAGCGAACAACACTTGAAACGAATTGGCTAAAATGGACCGTTTCGCCAGCATGACCCTATTCGTGAAGGCTGTGGAACTCGGGTCCTTTTCAGCGGCGGCGGAAGCCCTGTCGACCTCGCCGCAACTGGTCGGGAAGCACGTTCGCGCGCTGGAGGACCATCTTGGGGTGCGCCTTCTAAACCGCACCACACGTCGGCAGAGTATGACTGACTTCGGACGTGGCTATTATGAGCGGGCCAAGCACATCCTCGCCCAAGTTGAAACGGCAGAGGGGCTAGCTGAAGAGACAAAGTCGGTTCCGACCGGCAGGCTGAGAATCAACGCTCCGGTCAGCTTCGGCATGCACAGCCTAAGTCCTTGTCTGCCGGAATATCTGAAGGCCCATCCGCAGATTTCAATCGAATTGACGCTTTCCAATCGAGCGGTCGACGTTGTTGACGAGGGATATGATGCGGTCTTTCGAACCGGCGAACTTGCCGACAGCGGCCTCATCGCCAGAGCCTTGGCTCCCTATAGGCTGGTCCTGTGTGCCGCCCCTGCATACCTGCAGGCACATTCAGCCATCACGCACCCGCTTGATCTTCAACAGCACGAATGTCTTGGCTTTTCCCACACTGAGTTGCGAACGCACTGGACGTTCGACGGCCCGGATGGACGGATTGTGGTTCCGATATCGGGCCGCGTGATGGCCGATCATGGCGAGCCCCTGCTTAGTGCGGCGGTAGCTGGGGTGGGCGTCTTGCTGCAGCCGAGCGAAGTGGTGACTAAGGCACTGGCAAGCGGCGAATTGGTTGGGATCTTGTCGGCCTATCATCCGCCGACGCGGCCACTCAATGTGATCTACGCTCACGACCGCCGCGTAACGGCTAAACTCAGGAGCTTCTTGGATTTCGCCGTTGCCAAATTCGGACGGTAGCGGCGCGATTGCCGGATCATCTCCAGTCCCGCGCGGAGTGCATTCGAGCAAATTTGTTGTAGGTCAACAGCGGTTGCAGCGATTGATCCCGCTCTATGCAGAGCGTAGACGCCCCCTCGATCGCTGCTAACGCGGCTTCAGCCAAATGGGACATTTGTTATGAGCAGCACCGCCACCTCCTTCATGGCCAAATTCGTCGAGTTCATCAACGCGGCGGATGAAAAGCTGGCGAACGAACTCGTCTCGCCGAATGCCATTTTCCATGTCCCCGGAAGGCCAGAGCCGATGATCGGGCCTGCGGGCTATATGGCGATCGTCGCAATGATGCGAGGAGGCTTTTCCGACATCCAATGGACGTTGGAAGAAACGATTGCCGAGGAAGATAAGGTCGCCGCCCGCTTCACAATGAACGGCACCCACACCGGAACGTTCATGGGCGTGCCGCCAACTCAAAAGACAATCAGCGTCCAGGCTCTGAACATCTATCACTTGGAGAATGGCCAGATCGTCAAGGAATACGGCCAGCCAGACCTGCTCGGCCTGTTGATACAGCTTGGTGCCTTTCCCTCCTAGCCTCAGGAGAAGGCGACACACGGCCGGCCGCGTTTCACGCCCTTTTTGCCCCTGACGTTCGCAACGGGTCAGTTCACCTCGATATACGCAGGGCACCGAAGGTCCGCTTCGGACATTCCGAGCCTCGTAACCGCACGTCCGCTGTCGTGAAGAGTTTCGGGCGCCGGCAGGCGTACGAAAGTCCCCGAGGAAGGAACCCGTGGGCCACAGTCGATGGCTATGGGGATTTCGATTTGCGGCTGGTGTCGGCGACGGCGCGACCGCCGCCGGCAAGCGTCGGTTTTGATGTGGACGGACCGCTTCGCCTTTCAGCCACGCGGTATTGTCGGCTCGGCGCGCGGCCGGACGCGACCCGTTCGGCGTCGATGATCACCATGGACACGCGTGGGTCCGTTGCCGGAGGCTGGGCGCCTGCGGCTGAACGCTGGAGCATGCCATGCCGGGTCATGGAGAGTTCTCCCGGTTCGTCGCGGTGGTGTCCGGCGGTCCGCGCGGCTGTCGCCACCGTTCGAACGTCTCGATGATGATCATGCTTCCGCCGCAGCATCGGCATGGCGGACGGAAGTCAGTCGGTTCTACCGAGTTGTCGTCCTCCGACGGCGCAGCAACGTTCAGCAGTTCGCGGGCGCGTGCGAGGCTGCCTTTGCGGGAGCCGCCGGCGAGCAGGCCGTAGTGACGGATGCGGTGGAAGCCGCGCGGCAGGATGTGGAGCAGGAATCGGCGGATGAACTCGTCGGTGGCGAGTGTCATGACCTGCTGCCGATCGGTGCCGTCACGACGATAGTCCTTGTAGCGGAACGTGACCCCTGCTTCATCGAACCGGATGAGGCGGCGGTTCGAGATCGCAACCCGGTGGGTATAGCGGGACAGATAGGCGAGCACTGCCTCCGGCCCGGCGAACGGCGCCTTGGCGTACACCACCCAGCGCTTCTTGCGGACCGGCGACAGGTGCCGCACGAATGCCTGCCGCGCGGACAGGTGCGCCATAAATCCGAAGAAGGCGAGCCGTCCTGCGTCGTGCAGAGCGACCAGCCGGGTGAGGAAGAGCCGTCGGAACAGCTTGCCGAGTACGCGCACCGGAAGCAGGAAGGCCGGCCGAGAAGATATCCAGCGGCTTCCGTCCGGCGCGATGCCGCCGCCCGGCACGATCATGTGGACATGCGGATGGAGCGTCATCGCCGAGCCCCAAGTGTGAAGGACGGCGGTGATGCCGATGCGCGCGCCGAGATGCTTTGGATCCGCCGCGATCGTCAGCATCGCCTCCGCTGCCGCCTTGAACAGCAGGTCGTAGACGAGCGCCTTGTTCTGGAACGCGATGTCGGCGACCTCGGCGGGCAGCGTGAACACGACATGGAAGTAGCCGACCGGCAGCAGGTCGGCCTCGCGCTCGGCCAGCCACGTCCGCGCCGCCGCGCCCTGGCACTTCGGGCAGTGCCGGTTGCGGCAGGAGTTGTAGGCGATCCGCCATTGGCCGCAGTCCTCGCAAGCCTCGACGTGACCGCCAAGGGCTGCGGTGCGGCAATACTCGATCGCCGACATGACCTTGAGCTGCTGCAGGCTCAGATGACCTGCGTGGGCGGCCCGGTAAGCGGGTCCGGCAGCACGGAAGACGTCGGCAACCTCGATCGAGGCGCGCACGCTCAGCCGTCGGATGAGATCTCTTCCGGCTTGAACAGGCCAAGCTTGTCGAGCGGGCTCGTGACCGTGCGCACCGTTCGGGTCGCCACCTTCGCGTAAAGGGCGGTGTTGTTGAGCTTGGCATGCCCGAGCAGGACCTGGATGATCCGGATGTCGGTGCCGTCCTCCAGCAGGTGGGTGGCGAAGCTGTGGCGCAGCGTGTGCGGCCCGACCCGCTTGGCGATGTCGGCGGCCTGGGCCGCCTCGACGACGATGCGATAGAGCTGCCGCGTGCTGATCGGCTTCATCGCGTGCTGTCCGGGGAACAGCCAGCCGTCACGGTGCATCACGCCCTGCTGACGTCCGACCTTCCACCACTCACGCAGAAGCGTGAGCAGGTCCTCCGAGAGCATGGCATTGCGATAGCGCCCGCCCTTGCCACGCTCGACGCGCAGCAGCATGCGCTCGCTGTCGACGTCGGCAACCTTCAGCATCGACACCTCGGCGACACGCAGGCCCGCGCCATAGGCGACTGACAATGCGGCCTGGTGCTTGAGACACGTGGTGGCGTTGAGCAGCCGGGCCACCTCGTCGCGGCTGAGCACCACGGGCAGGTTGCGCGGATGCGCCAGCCGGACAAGCCTGCGCGCCAGGTCCGGGCGGTCGAGCGTGTGGGTGAAGAAGAAGCGCAGTGCCGACACGATGCTGTTCATCGTTGGCACGGGAACGCCGTCCTCCTGCTGCTCGATCTGGAACCGGCGCAGGTCGTCGGCGGTAGCGGTGTCTGGTGAACGCCCGAGGAATGTCGCCAGGCGTCCGATGTCGCGGAGATAGTTGCGCTGCGTCTCGCGTGAGAAGCGCCGCATGTTCATGTCGTCGATCAGCCGCTGGCGCAGCGGGCTGACGGGTGCATCGAGAACGGGATGGTGCATGGTCAGGCTCCTTGTTGAAGAAGCCCGCCATGCTCTGCCGCTGCCGAACCACCCTCAATGCGAGCGCGACGTCCGGGTCGTGATCGCTACCTCACCCCACGCGCCCATCCCGCGCAGCGGGTTCGTTCCTCGGCCCCAGTTCAGCCATCAACTCGTCCGTTCTCCCCCTACCGTTCTCTACACCTTTCCCCTCCGCTGGCGTCGCCGGCGCTCCATTCGTGGCGATCTCCCGCGCCAACCCCACCTCCCTGGAACCAAATCCCAGCCTAAACTGTTCCAGTTTGATTCGACGCCGCCTGCCGGTTGGGTAAGCGGCGCACTTGAGGAGCTTGCATCATGACCATTTCATCCAGCTTTCGTTCGCTCGCGGTTGCGGCCATCGCCACTGTTGCCGTCAGCGTTGCCAGTGCCGCGCATGCCGATAGCGGCACGATCCGCTTTGCCGTTTACAAGGCGGCCTTCTTCGTCGGCGGCTCCGGCGGCGAGGGGACGCTGACCTTCCATGGCCGCTCCTATCCCATCTCGATCGGCGGCGTCTCGGGCGGCTTCGCCTTCGGGGTTTCCAAGACCTATTTCCGGGGCACCGTGCGGCACATCAGAAGGGTTCGCGATGCGACCGGGGTTTACGGCGCGGCGGGCGGCGGCGGTGCGCTCGGCAAGGGTGCGCAGGTGATAGTCATGACCAATGACAAGGGCGCCACGCTCGAGCTTACGGGCCGGCAGGTGGGGTTGCAGGTGAATGCCGATTTGAGCGGAATGGCGATTTCGCTGAAGTAGGGGGCGGGCGTGATGTGATGCCAGCTTGGCCTGGTCAAGGCGATCGCATGTAAAAGGCCCCCTCATCCGGCCGCTTCGCGGCCACCGCCCTTCGGGCGTTCGTAGTTCGAAAAGCCAAGCAATTGGCTTTTCGTCCGCTGTGCGGACCACGCCTCACCCCCGAGGGGAGAAGAGGCTGGCGTCGGCGCCGGCGTCCTCCTCTCCCCTTGGGGAGAGGTCGGATTGCCCCGAATTGCCCTTCGCAATTCGGTTGGCAATCCGGGTGAGGGGGAACTTGCTCCGTTCGCTTGCCTGCAAACACCGGGATCAGTCCCCTACCTCTCCTCCACAATCCGCAAATACGCCGCCGTCACGAACAGCACGATCAGCCCGAACAGGATCCGCCTTGCCCCCTCTGGCATCTGCAGGATGGTCAGCAGCGTCGTCAGCACGGTCAGGATCAGCGCGCCGATGATTGTGCCGGTGTAGCCGCCGCGGCCGCCGAAGATCGAGGTGCCGCCGATGACGGCGGCGGCGACCGAGGGTAGCACCAGCGGTTCGGCGAGCGACAGCGAGGGCGCCTTGATCAGGCCGATATAGAGCAGGCCGGTGATGCCCGCGAGCACGCTGGAGGTGACGTAGAGCGCGGTGATCACCTGCCAGTGTTGCACGCCCGACAGGCGGGTTGCGCGCTCATTGTCGCCGACGGCGTAGAGCAGGCGGCCGAAGCCGGTGCGGGCGAGCGTGAAGACGATCAGCGCCGCCAGCGGCACGAACAGCAGCAGCGCGTTGGGGAAGCCCCACGTTACGCCGGTGCCGAGCCAGGCGAGGAAGTCGGGGATTTTGGCGCCCGACGCGATCACCGTGCGCTGGTAGACCTGCAGGCAGCCGGTGCCGATCAGGCTGGTGCCCAGCGTCATGATCAGCGGGTGGACGCGGAAGACGCCGACGCCGATGCCGTTGACGAGGCCGATCAGCACCGCCGGCATCATCGCCAAAAGGAACGCCACCGCCGGGTCCTGGTTGACCACTTGCGTGGCCATGATGAAGGCGCTCATCGTCGCCACCGTGCCGACCGACAGGTCGATGCCGCCGGTCAGCATGGTCATGGTCTGGCATCCCGCCAGGATCGCCAGCGGAATGGCGAATTTGATGGTGTTGGCGATCCAGCGCTCGTTGACGATGCCGGGTCGCAGGATCTGCAGGATTACCACCAGGATGACGAGCAGGATCATTAGCGGGATGAGCGGCCGGTCGGCCATGAAGCGTTTTAGGCGACGGCCGAGGGGGACGGGGGTGACAGCTGATATGCTCATGGGGTGGCTCGCGGTGGGGTTGGCGCGACGCATCTTCCCCTTCTCCCCTTGTGGGAGAAGGTGGATCGGCGCGCAGCGCCGAGACGGATGAGGGGTGCGTGACGGAACGAGACGGCGGCGTTCCCTGGAACACCCCTCATCCGACCTCGCTTCGCGAGGCCACCTTCCCCCACAAGGGGGGAAGGAAGAAGCGCGCGCCTGCCCATCATTGCCGCCCCCGCATGGTGATAAACGCGCCGAACATCACCACCGCCACCATGATGGCGCCCTCGATGATGGCGGTGACATTCGGGTCTATGGCGAGCAGTGTCAGGTCGGTGCGCACCAGGCGCAGCACGAAGACGGCGACGATGGGGCCGAGCAGGCCGCCCTTGCCGCCGCCGAGCGCGACGCCGCCCAGCACGACCGCCGCGACGCTGGCCAAGAGATACGGGCCGGGGATGGGGGCGCCGATGCCGGTGCTCATGGTCAGCGCCAGGCCGCCAAAGGCGGCGAGCAGGCCCGACAGCGCATAGGCGATGATGCGGGTGCGCTTCACCGGCACGCCTGAGCGGAACGCCGCCAGTTCGCTCGAGCCGATGGCGTAGAGGGAGAGGCCGAGGCGCGAGCGCCTGAGCGGTATCCAGATGATGCAGAGGCAGACGATCAGCACCAGCAGCGCCTTCGGGACCCAGGCGTCGATCGCGTCGGGCAGGCCTGGGATCGGCACGGTTCCGGAGATCAGCGCCTTCAGCCATTCGGCGATGCCGCCGCCCGGCGCGTCGAGCACCAATAGCGCCGCGCCCTGCAGCACGAACAGCATGGCGAGCGTGACGACAATGTCAGGCACGCGGGTGACGACGATGAGCAGGCCGTTGAGCGCGCCGAGCGCAAAACCCATGGCGAGCACGAAGGGCACCACGAACAGCGCGTATTCTTCCGACGCGCCATTCATCATCGAAGCGGCGGTGACGCTGGTCAGCGCCATCATGGCGGCGACCGAGAGGTCGATGCCGCCGGCGATGACCACCACGGTCTGCGCAGCGACGGCGAAAGCGTAAGGCAGCACGGCGCGCGCGAGCGAGCCGAAATCGTTGCTGCCATAGGCCGGCTGGATGATCCGGGTGGCGATGAACAGGACGATGAGCAGGGCGAAGAGGCCGACGACCCAGCCCTGGCGGCGCAGGAAATGGCTCATGGCGTCGCCTCCGGGGCATCGGAGGCATGGGCGGTGGGATCGGCCAGGATACCGATATCGGCCTTGGCGCCGCGCGGCAGGCCGTAGGCGGCGCGCATCAGTGCCGGCTCGTCGGCCTCCTCGACAGGAAAGATGTCGACGAGGCGGCCGCCGAAGATGACGATGACGCGGTCGCAGACGCGCTGCACCTCTTCCAACTCGGAAGTGTAGAACAGCACCGACTTGCCGTTGCCGGCGAGCTCGCGCAGCAGCTTGTAGATCTCCTGCTTGGTGCCGACATCGATGCCGCGCGTCGGGTCGAAGCACAGGATGGTGCGGGCATCGGCCGCGATCCAGCGGGCGATGGTCACCTTCTGCTGGTTGCCGCCGGACAGGCGCTGCACCTCGCCCTGCGCGCGGGTGTCGATCTGCAGCCGCTCGATGGCGCTAAGCACGGTAGCGCGCTCGCGGCGCATGTTGATCGGCCCCCAGTTGCGCAGAGCGGCACTGAAGGGCAGGGCGATGTTCTCGCGCACCGAGCGCTGCATGGCGAGCGCCTCGGATCGGTCGCCCGGCACATAGGCAATGCCGGCGCGAATGGCGTCGATCGGGTGCGAAAATTTCACGGGGGCGCCGTCGACTTCGATGGTGCCGCCGGAGGGACGGATCGAGCCGGCAAGGGCGGCGAACAACTCGTCCTGGCCCTGGCCTTCGAGTGCGACGACACCGGCGACCTCGCCATCGGCGAGATCGAAGGAGACATCGCTGAGCTTGGTGCCGACGCGCAGATTGTGCACGGCCAGCCGCTGCCGGGCGGCGGCGGGCGCGGCCTTCTCGGCGGCGCTGCGGGCGGCGACATGGGTCTTGACGATGCGGGTGCCAAGCATCAGCTCGACGATCTTCTCCTCGACGCCAGGCACGATGTCGACGACGCCGACGGTCTCGCCGTCACGCAGCACGGTGGCGCGGTCGCACAGCGCCGAGATTTCGACGAAGCGGTGCGAGATGAAGATCACCGCGCGGCCCGAGTCACCTTGGCGGCGCACCACTTCCAGCACTTTTTCGGCGAGGTTGGCGGGAAGTGCGGCCGTCATCTCGTCGAGCAGCAGCACGTCCGGCTCGACGGCAAGCGCGCGGGCAAGATCGAGCACGCGCAGCACGGCCAGCGGGATGTCGCGCGCGGTGTCGCGCAAATCGAGGTCGGCAATGCCGAGTTCGCGCACCCAGGCGCGGAACGGCTCGACCGGCGTGCCGGTCAGCCTGAGATTGGACAGAACGTCGAGATCGGGGATCAGCGACGGCTCCTGGTAGACGGGCAACAGCCCGGCACGGCGCGCAGCGGCGGGCGAGCGTATGTCGCGCGCCTCGCCGCGGATCAGGATGCGCCCGGCATTCGCAGGAATGGCGCCGGTCAGGATCTTCACCAGCGTCGACTTGCCAGCACCGTTGGCGCCCATCAGAGCGTGGACCTCGCCCGGCAGGACGGAGAGCGACGCGTTGCGCAAGGCTGCAACCGCGCCGTAGTTCTTGGCGACACCGGTGGCGTCGAGGAGGGGGCTGCTGGTCAAATGGTTTGGGTCTCGATTTGTGTGGTCGAAATCGTTCCGTCGGCGCTGCCCCTCACCTGCCTGCCGGCATCCTCTCCCCGTATAGAGACGGGGAGAGGGGGCTTGTCGCCGGCGCTGCGGCCAGCTTCTCTCTCCCCGTTTACGGGGAGAGATGTCCGGCAGGACAGTGAGGGGCGGCGCTGACGGATGGTCAGCTAAAACTGCTTACTCCCCCGGCCCCTTGCACGCGATGATCTGCTCCTTGGTGTACGTCGTCCACTCAGGGATCGAGATCGAGACCGGCCATTCCGGGCTGAGCGACGGGTCGGCGGCTGCTTTCAGCTTGGCCTTGCCTTCGTCGGTGGCGTTGTCCCACAGCTGCGGGTCGACCAGCACGGTCTGCTGCGCCGGCTTCTTGCCGTCGAGGATCTGCAGCGCCAGCGTCACGCCGGCACCGCCGATCGAGCCGGGGTTGGTGACGGCAGCGCCGACGAGGCCCTTGACCGAGCTCAGCTGGCCGACGAAGCCGGCATTGTCGGCGCCGACAACCGGCACCAGCGGCGCCTGCGATTCGACCAGCGCGTCGACGATGACGTTGTCGATTCCGGAAGTCCAGATGCCGTTGAACGGCGTGCCGGTGGCCAGGAACGACAGCATCTGCTGCTTGGCCTGGTCCTGCTGCCAGCCGGTGAAGACCTCCTGCGCGACCTTCACGTCGGGGTTTTCGGCCAGCGCCTTCTTGAAGCCTTTGTCGCGATCGCTGTCGGCCGAAGCGCCGGCGGCGCCGCGCATGTAGAACACCTCGCCCTTGCCGCCCATCTGCTGGAACAGCCATTTGGCGCCGAGATAGGCATACTGCTCCTGGTTGTTGGAGATGATGTAGGCCGACGGTTCGGTGACCGCCTGGTCGACGGCGACGACGACGATGCCGGCCTTGGTGGCTTCTTCCAGGCCCGCCTTGATGCCGGCGGGATCGGCCGGGTTGACGACGATGGCGTCGACCTTGGCGCTGATCAGGTTGCGGATGTCTTCGAGCTGGCCGGCGGCGTCGGTGTTGCGGTGGGCGATGTTGAGCTTGGTCACTTCGCCGGAAGCCAGCGCCTGCGCCTTCATCGCGCAGACCATTTCCTCGCGCCAGCCATTGCCCTGCACGGTGTTGGAAATGCCGATCCTGTATTTGCCTTCGGCCGACGAGACGCCCACCGAGGCCAGCAAGGCAGCGCCCGCAAGCAGCGGGACCATGGTCGGTATTTTCTTCATGTCAGTACTCCTCCACATTGTTTTTCAGTTTCAGGGTTTTGCTCCTGACAAAACCAAGCCATTGCCTCGTCATTTGACGAAGGGTCGCAGCACGTCGCGGGCAAGCAGGAAACCGCGCTTGACCTGATCGTCGCCGCCTTCAAAACGCCTGTCCTCGTGCTCGATGATGACCGAGCCGTCATAGCCTGCACGGTAGAGGCCAGAGAAGAAGCCGCTCCAGTCGACATCGCCCAAGCCCGGCATGCGCGGCACCTGCCAGCCTATCCCGGCCGAAAGAATCCCGCGCTCATAAAGTCCATCACGATCAATCATCAGGTCCTTGGCGTGGACATGCAGCATGTAGGGGCCGAATTCCCGGATGAAGCGGGCCTGGTCGATCATCTGCCAGACCAGATGCGAGGGATCGAAATTCATGCCGACCTCGCCACCCCAGGCCTCCAGGATGCGGCGCCAGACCTGCGGCGAATAGGCGATGTTGTGCCCGCCCGGCCACTCGTCATAGCTGAAGATCATCGGGCAATTCTCGAAGGCAAGCTTGACGCCATGGTCGCGCGCATAGGCGACGATCTCGGGCCAGACCGTGAGCGCATCCTGCCAGTTGACGTCGACGGTCTTCGAGGCATCGCCGCCGCAGAACGTGTTGACCACCGGCACGCCCATATTGACGGCCAGCGCGATGACCTTCTTCAGATGACTGATGACGGCCTCGCGATGCGCGGCGTCGGGATGCAGCGGGTTGGGATAGTAGCCGAGGCCGGAGACCGTCAGCTTCTTCTCCGTCAGCGACGCAACGATCTCCTTGGCCTGCGCAGGCGAGGTCGAAGCAGCGTCGATGTGGCTGGTGCCGGCATAGCGTCGCGTGGCGCCGGAAGTTTTCGGCCAGCAGGCAATCTCCAGCGCCTCGAAGCCGGCCGCGTTTGCCCAATCAGCGACTTCGGCAAGTGGCGCCGCCGCGAACGGTGCCGTCAGCAGTCCAAGTTTCATAGTGCCTCCCAGCCCCTATAATGCCGATTGTTTGGATCGCTTCAACCGTGCGACCTCATCTTGTTCAAGACTGTGCCGGACCGCCGCCATCGGATCGTCCGATAGCAGGTCGCCCAGCGCCGATGTGACGGCCGCGCGGAACGTCTCGTCAGCGGCGAGGGTGGGGTCGAATATCCCGTCGATGGCGAGGATGGCGGAGGCCAGCGCCTGCGCATCATGGCCGGTTGTGTCGGCGATCTCGGCGACCGCGTCGGCATAGGGGTCCGACACCGGCCAGCGTTTGCCGAAGCGGTCCGAGGCCTGGATCAGATAGGCCATCCAGCCGGCGACTGGCACCGACAAAAGGCCGATGCTGCCGCCCTGGCTCAGCCGGTCGCGGATCGGGTTCAGCAGGCGCTGGACGATCTTTTGCGAGCCGTCGGTGGCGATCTGGTGGTTGCGGTGGCGGATTGCGGTGTTCTTCAGCCGGGCAAGGCTTTGCTCGACATAGGCGAGAGGCAGGATGCCGGGCACCGGCATCAGCGTTGGCAGCGTTTCTTCGACCAGCATGCGTCGGATGAAGTCCGACAACAGCGGATTGGCCATGGCATCCGATGTATGCTCGAGCCCGGCCAGCACGCCAAGTGTGGCGAGCGTGGTCTGGGCGCCGTTCAGCACCCGCATTTTCAGATGCTCGAACGGCGTCACATCGTCGACAAAGGTAGCGCCGACCAGATCCCAGCGCGGCATGCGGCCGGCGAATTTTTCCTCGATCACCCATTGCCGGAACGGCTCGCCGACGGCGACAGCGCCGTCGCGATAACCGAACCATTGCTCGACACTGTCGAGGTCGGCTTGCGTCACCGCCGGCGCGATGCGGTCGACCATGGCTGAGGGGAAAGCGACATTGGCCGCGATCCAATCCGCCAGCCCATTGCCGCGCCCTTCGGCAAAGCTGCGCACGACATTGCCGAGGATGACGCCATTGGCCGGGATGTTGTCGCAGGAGAGCAGTGTTAGCGGTCGGCCATGCGTGGCCTGGCGCAACTCCAGCGCCCGCACAAACAGGCCGGGCACGCTGCGCGGTGTCTCGGGGTTGGCGAGGTCGTGGACGATGTCGGGATGGCTAAGATCGAGTTCGCCGCTCGACGGGATGTGGCAATAGCCTTTTTCCGTAACCGTCATCGTCACCAATTCGATGTCGGGCGAGACCAGCACGCCGAGCGCCGGTGCCGCACTCTCCTGGCTGTCGACCACCCGGACGATGCTGCCGATGACACGTGCCTCGATATGGCTGTTTTCGCGGATCAGCCTTGTATAGAGCCCGCTCTGCCGTCCCAGCGTGTCGGCGAGGCTGGGCGGGCGGATGTTGATGCCGACAATGCCCCAGCGGTCGAAGCGCAGCGACAGAAGATCATCGGTGTATTCGGCCTGGTGGCAGCGGTGGAAAGCGCCGACGCCGAGATGCGCCATGCCGGGCGCCAGCATCGTGCGGTCGTAGGACGGTGTCTGGACCGATGCCGGCAAGCGGTCGAGCAGCGCCGGCCCGAGTGTCTCGGTGGAAGCGCTCACCGGTTCGCCCCGATCACCGCCTGCTCCTGGTCGATCACGGCACCGGTCATCGGACCGGCAGCGTCGGAGAGCAGGAAGACGGCGAGGCTGGCGATATCGGTCGGCGTCAGCAGCCTGCCGAAAGGCTGTGCGGCATTGGCCTTGTCGAGCCAGCCGGGGCCGTTGCCCAAAGTCTCGGCCTGCATGATGCGTTCGGCCGGCGTGTCGGTCCAGCCGACATTGATGCCGTTGACGCGGATGCGGTCGAAGCGGTGGGCGTTGGCGGCGTTCTTGGTCAGTGTCGCCAGCGCGCCCTTGGTGGCGGAATAGACGGCAAGCTCCGGCGAGCCGCATTGGGCGTTGATCGACAGGATGTTGAGGATAGCGCCGCCCTGGCCGCGCGTCTTCATGTCGGCAATGGCCGCCTGCATCAGGAAGAACGGCGCGCGCGCGTTGACGGCAAACAGCGCCGCCCAGTCGTCGAGGCTGGCGTCGAGGAAGGAGGCGCGGTCGGTCAGGCCGGCAGCGTTGACGAGGGCATCGATGCGGCCGAAGCGCTCGATGCAGGTCTGCGCCAGAAGGGCAGGGGCTGCCGGGTCGGCAAGATCGGCGGCGACGAAGATGGTCGGCGTGCCGAGCCGCGAAAGCTCCGCGGCCACCGCGTCGCCGCGCGTCTTCTCGCGCCCGGTGACCACAAGCCCGGCGGCGCCGGAACGCGCCAGCGTCTCGGCAATGGCGCGGCCAATGCCTTGCGTCGACCCGGTGACCAAGGCCACCTTGCCGTCCAGCCGGATCTCCATTCCTCCTCCCGGAACAAAGTTTCTATTTTTCTAGATATGGAATGGTAATTCCCGATAGTCAATTGTGCCAGCGATGGCTCACTCCCCGCGTCGCGCCGCCACCCCGTGGACCAGCGCCATCCCCACAGCGAGCGATGCCGCCAGCGAGCGGAAGCCGGCGAAGTCGGATTCCACCACTTCGAGCCAGCTGTCCGACAGCGGGATCAGCGGGCTGAAGGTGCTGTCGGTGACGGTGACGATGCGCGCCTTGCGCTCATGCGCCACCGCGACGAGATCGGGCGTAATCGAATTGTAAGGGCTGAAGGAGACCGCCAGCACCGCGTCCTGGCCGCCGATGCAGCCGATCTGGTCGAGCGCCGAGGAGCCGACATTGTCGACCAGCACGTTGCGCACGCCTTGCTGCGAGAGGGTCAGCGACAGATAGGCGGTGACGGGAAAGGCGCGTTTGGAGCCGATGACGTAGATCAGCTCGGCATCCGCCAGCAGCGCCACCATCTTGTCGAAACTCTCGACATCGAAGCCGGCCTCGATGCGGCCGAGCGAGGCCTGCGATGCCCCGACCATGCCATGCAGGAAATGCAGGTTCGGCTCGGTCTCGGTGCGCGGCTCGCCACGCCCTTCCGGCCATGATCCCTTGATGTGTTCCTTGAACAGGCCCTGGAAATCGGAAAAGCCGGAATAGCCGAAGATCTGCGCAAAGCGCACCAGCGTCGAGGGCTGCACGCCGGCCTGTGCCGCCACCTGCGCGATGGTGCCGAGCGCGACATCGCTCGGATGCTGCCACAGGAAGATCGCCACCTGCCGAAGCCGCTTAGGGAAATGCACCGTGCCCGACGACAGCACGGCGCGCAGCTCCTCATAAGTTTGCGGCTGGATGTAGCCGAGCGCTGCCAGCGAGCGCCCGCGCTTGCGCGTCGCCGCCTCGTCGGCGATCGATCGTCCGGATGACTTGCTTGCCCCGCTCATGATTTCAGGCTAGCGCGATACGATCGTTTTACAATATGAAAAGTGGAAATCGTGTTCGAAAGCGGTGAGGCTTCCCAACGTCGTCATCCTAGGGCGAAGCTCCGTCGCGGAGACCCTAGGATGCATGCCGCGACAGTTGTCGAGGAATGCGACGGAAGGGAAGATTCTGAACCGTCGCAACGCCTGGAAGTCACGGCATGGATCCTGGGGTCTGCGCTGCGTCGCTGCGCTCCTTGCTGCGCCCCAGGATGACGAAGCCACAGGTGGAGGAGTTTGAAAATGGTCTACGCAACATCGGACGGATCGGCCGGCAAGCGGCTGAGGGTCGGCATGGTCGGCGGTGGGCGCAATGCTTTCATCGGCGCCGTGCATCGTCTAGCCATGCGGCTCGACGACCAGATCGTGCTGGTCGCCGGGGCGCTGTCGTCCGACCCGGAAAACGCCGCCGCTTCGGCGGCCGAGATCGGCATCGCGCCGGAACGCAGTTATGCCGATTATCGCGCCATGGCGCAAGCCGAAGCCGTGCGGCCGGATGGTATCGAGGCGGTCGTCATCGTCACGCCAAATCATCTGCACGCCCCGATCGCCACGGCCTTTCTCGAAGCCGGCATCGACGTGATCTGCGACAAGCCGCTGTCAACGACGCTCAGCGACGCCGAGGCATTGGTAGCGCTCGCCAAGGCGAAAAAGCGCCGTTTCGTCGTTACGCTCAACAACACCGGTTACGCCATGGTGCGCCAGGCGCGCGAAATGGTGGCGGCGTGCGCGCTTGGCCGCATCGTGTCCGTGCATGGCGCCTACATCCAGGACTGGCTGACCAGGCCGATCGACGCCGAGGGCCAGAAGCAGGCGGAGTGGCGCACCGACCCGGCCCGCGCCGGGCAATCTGCGGTGCTGGCCGATATCGGCGTGCATGCGTTCAACCTGGCAAGCTATATCTCCGGCTGCGAGGCCGAGGCGGTGTCGGCCGATCTGTTCACCGCCGTGCCCGGGCGCAGGCTCGACGACAATGCGCATGTGCTGGTGCACTGGACCGGCGGCGTACGCGGCACGATCCTGGCCAGCCAGACCTCGCCCGGCCATTACAATGATCTCTCCGTGCGCATCTATGGCGACAGAGCCGGGCTCGAATGGTCGGGCGGCCGGCCGGACGAATTGCGCTTCTCCGTTTATGGTGAGGAAACCCGCACGCTGGTGCGCGGCGGCCATGGTTCGACAGCGGAAGCCCAGCGCGTGTCGCGCATGCCAGCGGCGCACCCCGAAGGCTATATCGAGGCCTTCGCCAATTTCTACCGCGACGCCGCCGACATTATTCGCGCGCATCGCTCCGGTGGGGTGGTGGATGCGGCGCGTGCGGCTCAGGTGCCTGATGTGGTCGATGGAGCGCGCGGCGTGAAGTTTGTCGCGGCGGCGGTGGAGTCGAATGCGGCGGGTGGGGCTTGGACGCCGGCACGGTTTGGGTGAGATGGACCGGCAATTGCGGCAGGGGCAATCACCTACGGCAGTCCCCCACTCCGTCTCGGCTTCGCCGAGCCACCTGTACCCCCTGAATCCTCTTTCTGGAATGCCTTATCCGCTCAACGCCGCTTTGGGCGACTGCCGGGGGATTTGTTGCCGCGCGGGCCGCTCTGAACCGGCGTGTTGCCCTGGTTTTCCTCGGATAGTTTGCGCCAGCGGGCCAGGCGCTCGGGATCGAGCGTACCGGCCTTCAAGGCAGCCTGCACCGCGCAGCCCGGTTCGTGGACATGGGTGCAGTCGCGAAACTTGCACAGTGGGGCGAGCTCGGTGATTTCGGCAAACAGTGTGTCGATGCCGTAGGCGACGTCGCTGACATGCAGCGTGCGCATGCCCGGCGTATCGATCACCCAGCCGCCGCCGGCAATGGCGTGCAGCGATCTGGCTGTGGTGGTGTGGCGGCCCTTGGCATCGTGCTCCCGGATGCCGGCGGTCTGTTGCGGCGCTTGCTGCGCCGATCCGGCCAGCGTGTTGACCAGCGTCGATTTGCCGACGCCGGCTGAGCCGACCAGCGCCACAGTCTGGCCCGCGCCGCACCAGGCGGCGAGCGCCGTTGCGGCATCGGCGACGCGCGGGTTCAGCGTCACGACGGCCAGTCCGCGCTGCAGGGCTGCGGCCTGGCTTTGATAAGCCTCGGCATCGTCGGCCGTATCGGCCTTGGTCAGCAGGATCACCGGTGTCGTTCCGGCCTCGTTGGCCAGCGCCAGATAGCGCTCGAGGCGGGCGATGTTGAAATCGGCATTGCAGGAGGTGACGATGAACAGCGTATCGACATTGGCCGCTGCCAGCTGTGGCACCCTGCCGCCCTGCGTGCGGCGCTCCAGCACCGTCTTGCGGGTCAGACGGCGCCGCAGCAGATGCGTATGGGGCTCGACAAGCACCCAGTCGCCAACGGCGTAGTCGCCGGTGTTCGCATTCGCCGGCAGCGTCAGATCGGTTTGCCCATACTGGGACAGGCCGGCCAGGCGGTCGCGGTGCACCGAGGCAATGCGTGTCGGAACGAGGCTGGCCTCATCAGGCTCAAGCTGATCGCCGAAAAACTCCGTCCAGCCCAGGCTTGCGAGGGAGTCTGTCAAAGCCTTGACCAAGGGGACGGTGTCGCAGGCATCGAGGGTATCCTTGGCAAATGGGCGCGGACAACAGCCTTTCGGAGCGGGGCGGTAATCCGAGCCGTTCTATGGGCGGCGCGGCGATGTTTGGCAAGCCGGGTCCCGCGCGGGCGAGCAGAGCAAATGGCTGGAGCTCGACACAACCGGCGCGTGGATCGGACCGAATTTCAAGAAGGGTATTACAAGAACAACCGCCGGCAGCTGTTCTCTCCCGAGGCGGACGTTGGGACATGGAGCGATCTGGCGGCCACCGATCCCGATCCGTTTGCGGATGGAAAGGAACGCGCCGCGGCCAAGAAAAAGAAGAAACCGCTGCAGGGGTGTGAGCGCTATTGGCACTCGCCATGGCGCGTTATTTTCCTTGCGAGGGGAGGGGATGGCCGGCGCCACAGGGGGCGGGGGGTTGGGATGGGGTTGCCTGAAGCACCGGCCAAAGCGGGACAAGTCCCGCTGCTGAACAAGGTATCAGAGGTTGGATCGGTTCATATGGTGTGATCGCGGAACTGGCGCAAAAGCGCTTTCGCATCGTCGCTTCGTTGCCGCCAAAGGCCGCGCAACCGGGGGTTTCCGGTGGCTTGCGTGGGTTGCGCAAGCGCCGGTTGAAGGCCTGATGAACAGCCGTGGTTTTGAGTGTTCTTTCCGGGGTCGCGCAACGGATTGTATGATCGGTCATTAATCCTCAGCGCAGCTTGTTATTGTGCAGTGCAGCAACGATATTGCTGCGAGTGCGTTGTGCACGACTGCGATTCCGGCGCGCAAGGATACCGATTTGCGAAATATATCCGATACGATCGCTCGCCTGAGCGCGATGCGCGGCCGGCCGGTTGGCTCCGGGCAGAGCAAGGACGATCATCTCTCAGACATGACAGGCTTCGGGTCCAATCCCGGCGCTTTGCGGGCGCGGCTCTATCTTCCGGAGAATCTTCCAAAACAGGCGCCGCTGGTCGTTGTGCTGCATGGCTGCACCCAGACTGCCGCCGGCTACGACCATGGCTCCGGCTGGACCGAGCTTGCCGCCGAGCATGGTTTTGCCGTGCTTTTCCCCGAGCAGCAGCGCGCCAACAATGCCAATCTTTGCTTCAACTGGTTTGTGCTGGGCGATATCAGCCGCGACAGCGGCGAGGCGCTGTCGATCCGCCAGATGATCGAGGCGGCCGTCGTCACCCATGGTCTTGACCGCAAGCGGATCTTCGTCACCGGTCTTTCCGCCGGCGGCGCCATGGCGGCGGCGATGCTGGCCGCCTATCCGGAGGTGTTTGCCGGCGGCGCGATCATTGCCGGGCTTGCCTATGGCAGCGCCTCGACCATCCCCGAAGCCTTCGACCGCATGCGCGGCCATGGCGGCCCGTCCAAGACCGAGCTGCAGCGTCTGTTGCGGGCGACCTCGTCACACAAGGGGCCGTGGCCGAGGATTTCGGTGTGGCAAGGCTCGGCCGACACCACCGTCGTGCCGGCCAATGCGGACGCGGTGCTGGCGCAATGGCAGAGCGTGCACGGCGTCGGCGAGAGGCCGACACGCACGGAAAAGGTCGACGGTCAGACGCGGAAAGTCTGGTCGGACGGCGATGGACGCGACGTCTTGGAGACATACACCGTTGTCGGCATGGGCCACGGCACGCCGCTGAAGACGAGCGGCGACGATGGCCTCGGCAGAGCAGGGCCGTTCATGCTGGATGTCGGGATTTCCTCGACGCGGCACATTGCCCATTTCTGGGAGCTGACCGAGCCAAAGCTGCGACGCAAGGCGACTGCCGAAACCGCTTCAGGCGCCGCGTTGCAGCCTTTCGCGCCGAAGGAAAAACCGCGGGCGGTCCGTGTCGACCCTACGCCGGAACCTGCCAACGCACGTGGCACGGCAGGCGGGATCACCAAGGTCATCGAGGATGCGCTGCGCGCAGCGGGGCTGATGCGCTAGCGTTGGCGGCGGACGAGCTTACGGGCTCGCCCGTCGTGCTCACTCCTTGCGAGCAGGGACCGGCGAAGGGGCGGGCTCTTCACCCTCGACGCTGTTGTCGTTCACCCGCAGAGCGTTGCCCTCCACCTTGTTCGGTTCGGCATCGGTGCGCGGCTTCGTCGGCCCCGCGATCAAAGCAATGGTCAGTCCGTTGTTTCGGAAGAAGGCTCTCATGCTCGTGGTCCTGTCTTAGTGCCAGTTTTCCAAGACGTCCTGCATGGCAACGGCCTCGACCTGCTCGCTAAAACGCGATCGGTAGAGTTCCATTAGCGCATTATGGGTCTGGTCGGCCGAGCTGCAGACGGCATCAGTCACCACGATCGCGCGGAAGCCTCGATCAATCGCGCCCAGCAGTGTGGCAAGCACACACACGTCCGTCTCCGCGCCCGTGATGACGAGCGTGTCGACATCCCGCCCCGCCAGCGCAGCGTCCAGGCGACCTCCCGTCCATGGTGAATAAACCCGCTTGTCGAGCACGGTCGCGGGCGGCACGAAACGCGCCAGCTGCGGCATGATATCCACGAGCCTGCGATCGATATTGGCAAGGGTGACGTCCGCCCAGCGTCGATAATAATGCGCCCACATGCCGGTTCCATCGCCGGGCTTCTCGGCAGGGATGAAGCGGGTAAACACGGTTTGATGGGGGTGTTTGCCGGCAAGCTCTTCAATCGCCGGGAGCACCTTTTCCGCCCAGGGTACTGCCCAAGGCCCTTCGGGCGCGAACAGCCGTTGCATGTCGACGCACAGATGAAGGCAGGTTTCTCCAAGAGGGCCATGAACCAGGCCGCGCGCCGCCATCCTCAACTCCCGACTACATGGATCCCCACCGCCTTCAAAACGCGGCAACCTCGGCTTGGCGCGCTGCTTCCGCCTCGGAAACGTCGATCGAGCAGAGCAGGCCGCCGTTCTCGTCGAGCACCCGCACCAGCCAGCCCGACAGATCGTCGGTGCCCGGTTGCAGATCGGCCAGCACGTCGACGGCACAGCGGATGGCCTCTTGGCGCGCCGCTTCGAAGCTTGGCATCGTCGAGGCCGGAACCTGGCGGGCGCCGTCTCCATCGCGATACTCAAAAATGTAGGTCGCACCGCTCTCGTCATTGACGGCGGTCACCGCGACTTCGTCGAAATTGCCGCTGCTTTCAGCCTCGTAGTCGTTGGCCGCCAAACCGAAGGTCGCGGTCTGCACGAGCACCGCTCTCGCCCGCTCGATGGTGGCGCCCTCATTCTCGGCTGCTTGCGCCTTTGCCATGTCGACGCTGACGCATTCGCCGCCTTCACCGCAAAACACCACGCGCCGAACGGGTTGGCCGCCGCGCCCGATCGTGTCGTCGACCTCAGTCCGGATTATTTGCATGGAAGAATTCCGATCGCTGGTTGGATGCGCGAAGAGCCCCGATGCGTGAGCATCGAGGCTCAAGAGCACATGCTTGTGAAGCGC
This sequence comes from Mesorhizobium sp. P171375, assembly GCF_057786075.1. Classification (NCBI taxonomy): domain Bacteria; kingdom Pseudomonadati; phylum Pseudomonadota; class Alphaproteobacteria; order Hyphomicrobiales; family Phyllobacteriaceae; genus Mesorhizobium; species Mesorhizobium sp. P171375. The sequence goes on along the minus strand of NZ_JBYNWF010000001.1, from coordinate 6,557,366 downwards.
CGTCGACGCTGCTGCTTTGCTTAAGCGGCTTCGGCTGCGACGTTGACCGCCGACTCGGCGAGTTGGGTCAGCGCCGCATCGGTTTCCTTTTCCTCACTCAGCGTCAGCTCGAGCAGGTTCACCGCCTCGTTGTAGCCGAGTTCCGCGGCCCAGGTGCGCAAGGTGCCGTAGCGCGAAATCTCGTAGTGCTCGACGGCCTGTGCTGCCGCCAGCAGGCCGGCATCGAGCGCTGCCGCGCCTTTGTATTCGTCCATGATCTCGGCGCCTTCCTCGGTGATGCCCATGATCGCCGCACAGGTCTTGCCAACTGGCTTCTTGCCGATGACCGCGAACACTTTCTCCAGCCGGGCAACGTGTTCTTCGGTCTGGCCGCGATGCTTTTCGAAAGCTGCTTTCAGGTCGCGGCTCTGCGCCGCCTTGGCCATTTTGGGCAGTGTCGCCAGGATCTTCTTTTCGGCGAAATAGATGTCCTTGAGGGTATCGTGAAACAGGTTGCTGAGGTCTTTGGAGGATGCCTTGGTCGTTGCCATTGTTGCTTGTCCTTTCTTTGGGGGTGGAGTTCAGGTCAACTCCGGCATCCGAGACAGGTTCCGCCGAGATATCGATAAAACAGCGGGTTGGTTCGGCGGCCCTTGCGCGGCCCTTTGCGTCGCGTCTATTTGTCCTCCTGGCGCTTTTCGATCTCGTAGGTGAGCCAGCGGCAGAACATGCCGACGATCGATGCCGCGGCGCCGCCGAGCAGGCAGGCGACCAGCAGCGGATTTTGTGAAGCGCTCGACCAGCTCACGATGGCCAGCAGGACGACACTGGCGGTCGAAATCAGATAGCCGACGCCCTTGAGCAGATGTAGAGCAGCTCTTGTCATCCTGAAATCTCTTTAGCCGGGATCTCCGTGGCGGCCTGTCCTCCGGAACATTCTTCTGGTCTTGAAGTTCCATTCGAAGCGAACCCGCGACAGAGTCACGCCGATGCCCGACTATCTGAAACTGCCGACCACGACCAAAGGCCTAGTCAGAGTGGTGATCGAGACCCCGCGCGGCGCTGCCGCCAAAATGGCCTATGACCCGGCCATCCAGGCCTTCGCTTATGTCCGACCATGCCGGTCGGGATGACCTATCCCTACGACTGGGGCTTTATCCCTTCGACACTCGGCGAGGATGGCGATCCCCTCGACGGGCTGGTCATCCATCAGAGGCGACCGCCCCTGGCATCGTCATCAAATGCGACCTGCTGGGCGCCTTGCGGGTCAAGCAGAAGGACAAGGGTGGCGCGACCCTGCGCAATGACCGCTACATTTTTTGCCCACGCAAGGAGGATGCAGAAGACGAGCCGGTCGCCGCGGACCACGTGCCCGAGCATCTGAGGCGAGAGATCGAACAGTTCTTTCGCTCGTCGGTGTCGGAAACGGGCAAGGAGATCAGGTTCAAAGGCTGGCAGGACGCCAAGGCGGCCCGCAAGTCCATCAAAAAGGGAATGAAAGCCTTCGCGGCCCGCAAATGAACACCGCTCGCAGTGACATGCGGAGGTTCAGCGATCGTTGCGTTCGAGGCTGCGCGCAACCTCTGTCTGGGCGACCTGCAGCAGCGTGTCTATTTCGAACATCGCCACGGCATGCCCGCTATCGCGGATGACAATCCGGGCGCGGTGGAGCAGGTCCGAGACCGCTCGCAGCGTTTCAGAATGGCTCGATGGATTTGACAACTGCGTGCCCTCCATCAGGCACAACCATTGGATCGGGAGACTGTTCCCAAAAAGCATGTCGCTGTCGTTTTGCAGGGGCTCGGCCGCCAATGGCGGGGCTGCCGTCTTCGAGTCCATCAAGCACTCGCAGCGAATGCTAAATCCGCGCGATCTTTTCCAACCCCAGCCGCATTCGCTGGCCCTCGGCGAAGGTCAGGGCGAACGCCTCGAGTTCGAACGACGTTGTGGTTGCCTTGCCGTCTTCGACCACGCGGACGAACCATTCGCCGCAGGCTTCGACCACTTCGATGGCGGGTGGATCAACTTTGTTGCTCTGGACGTTATCCATCGCAATTCTCCTCAAGAGCAATGGGAAACGTCTATTTTTATAAGCCTCGCGCGAAGCGCGTTTCAATATCAAAAGTTAGCGGCCGGCCAGGCGAATGGCGGTGAGCGCGGGCAGCGGAACCATCCTTGTCTGTTCGCCGTTCCCTTTACCTCAACGAAAGGAACAGCCCATGGCCGACAACGAAACCCCGAAGATTTCCACCCGAGAAGCCCAGGAGGCCCTGGAGAAGCAAGTTGCGTCGCTGAAGCGCGAGATCAGCAAGATAAACCGGACACTTGCCGACCGTGCCGAAGATGCCGTCGAGGAGGCAGGCGGCTGGTATGGCAGCGCGACCGAGCGCGCGGCACGGGCAGCGCAGCAGCTGAGGTCGCAGGCGCAGACGGTGTCCGAAACCGTCCAGCAGAATCCCGGCACGATCAGCAGCGCTTTCGTCCTTGGTGGCATTGCCGGGCTGTTGATCGGCCTGCTGCTCGGGCAAACCCTGGAACGCGACCGCCGCTGGTTCTAGCCGGCGGCAAAGGTATTGCGGCTTGTCCCGTTCTTGCGGAATGGCCGCAAGGTTTCCTGCCCTATCTCGCCCGCTGGCTCGGCCGGCGGGCTTTTCATTTCCGGGTGGATTGCCAGCCTCTGGCCTTGGCGCCTCGCCCAGAAATCCAGGGTTGACAACAACCCTACTAGTAGGTAGATAGCCACCATGAGCAATCTTGTGATGACCTCCGATCAGATTCTGGCGTCGGCGCGAAACTTCATCGTGGCGGGCGGCTACAACGGATTCAGCTACGCCGATATCGCCGGCGAAGTGGGAATCCGCAAGGCGAGCATCCACCATCATTTCCCCAGCAAGGTCGACCTCGTTCGCACGCTTGTGGCCCGCCATCGCGAGCGTACCGAGGCCGGCATGGCAGAACTGGAAAGCAAATTCCCTGACCCGCTTGCGCTGCTTCAAACCTATGCCGGCTACTGGGCAAAATGCATTGAAGATGCGAGCGTCCCGTTTTGCGTCTGCGCGCTGCTTGCCAGCGAACTCCCGGCACTGCCGCCGGAAATTGCCGTCGAGGTGCGGGCCTACTTCAGGTTCCTGTCGTCCTGGCTGACCAAGGTCATGCAGCGGGGCGCCGAACAGGGGGTGCTCAAATTCGCCGGCTCTGCCGAGCTGGAGGCTGAGACGTTCATGGCGACTGTCCATGGCGCGATGCTGTCGGCGCGTGCCTATGGCACCCCTGCCATATTTGACACCATCCTGACGCCAACCGTGCAACGTCTATCGGCGAAGGTTCACTAACAGGAAATCTGGCGACAGAGGGCGAGCCGTCTGCCGATTCCCGCAACGTGCCCGCGATGCCTACCTTCTAGTAGGTATACCCAATCAACCACGAGAAAGGAAAATCAGAATGCTTGCCAACACGAATGAAACCAACCAATCCACCTGGCTCAAGAGCTACTATTTCACACGCTTTGCCGTGGCGGCCGCCTGGGTGCTGCTGGCGTTCACGGTCGCCAGGGCAATGCCGTCCCTGGCAGCCATCATGCTGGTCGCCTATCCCGCCTGGGATGCGCTGGCCAACTTCGTCGACGCCCGGCGCAGCGGCGGCCTGAACCGCAACAAGACGCAGCTGCTTAACTTCATCATCAGCATCGTCACCACGGTCGCGGTCGCCATTGCGCTCGGCAAGTCCATGAATGCGGTGCTCGCGGTGTTCGGCGTCTGGGCGGTCCTGTCGGGCCTTTTCCAGCTCGCCACCGCCATCCGGCGCTGGAAGTCCGGCGCGCAGTGGGCAATGGTGCTGAGCGGCGCCCAGTCGGCGCTGGCCGGGATTTTCTTTGTGAAGATGGCGGGCGGTGCGGCGATTATCGACATCACCAATGTCGCGCCCTATGCCGCCTTCGGCGCCTTCTACTTCCTGGTCTCCGCTGTATGGCTGACGGTGAGCGACGCGCGGCGCAGGTCGGCGCAGGCCGCGGGATGAAGGTACCGCACGGCTGGCGAGGATGGGATCGCGGCCTTGCCGATTGCGCCGCTCAGCGACCGGAGTGACATGGCCTGGCTAGCGTTCATCAAGGCGGTCTGTTGGGCGTGGCGAGACTTTCCCGATGGAGCTGCGGCGCTGGCCGATGTCGCTGAGTTGCTCGTCTGTCAGCTCGCGCAGCATGCGCGAGCTTTGGCGCCTCTGCATTTGCAGCCAAAACCAGCGAAGCATCATCTGCCATGCTCGCTCCAAGCGATGCGTATTGGGTAGCCGCGCTGTCACGTCAGAGGATTTCAAAGACCTCATATTCGACACCGCTTGCCGTCCGGCCACCGCTGGCGACCGATACAATGCTGTTGAGCCAGGCATGGGCCGGCGCAGCGGTCTCGAAATATGGCGTTGTGCGTAGATAGTATTCGGATGCATCGACCAACTCTCCGCGTGCCAGGCGTTCGTCGATGGCCTGAGACGCGCGCCTGACGCCGCGATAGGTCATGATGATCAAGCCGCCATCGTCGGCGACGAGGAGCAGCCGGACATCCTGTTGGAATGTGCCGTCCGCCCGGCTGAGAAGCAGATCGGACCCGATGAGCGGCGACACTGTCCCGCTAATGCGCTCGCCCTCGAAGTTTCCGCCCGAGACCGCGAAAATACGTCGGCCGCCTGCTGGCGTGTGCCCAAGATCCATGACGGGGTGAAGCGTCATGGAGAGGGTAAACAAGTGTCTTGATTGCAGCGACATCAAATGCCTCCTAGTTTCGAGGCCGGCATCTACACCAGTGCGCGTTGCTCAAAAAACGCGCTCTTCTTGTCGCTGTCACAAGGAAAACTAATCATGCGGCCCTCGCTCGAATCCTTGCGCATTCTCGAGGTATGCGTTGCGACCGCCAGCTTTGCGCGGGCGGCCGAACGGCTTTTCCTGACGCCGGCGGCTGTTAGCCTGCGTATCCGCTCGCTGGAGGCCGAGCTTGGGCAGCCGCTTTTTGTACGCGTTCATGGGCGCGTCGTGCCGACACCTGCCGCCGCCGCGCTGGCAAGCCAGGTTCGGGAATCACTCGCCGGGATAGCAGAGGCGGTCGACCGATTTCAGGCGGCGACGCCTCCACTAAAGGTCACCGCACCACCCACGTTCGCATCACGCTGGCTCGCACCGCGTCTACCGCACTATCCCGAGTCAGGACCGGCCGGCATCGAGCTAGATGTCTCGACGGATATACGCGATCCCAACGCATTTGACGTCATCATCAGAACGGGTCGCGGTGGGTGGACCGGCCTTGAAGAACACCGGCTCATCCCGGTGGACGTGACGCCAATGCTGGCGCCGTCCCTGCTCGGAGCGCATTCGCTTGCCGTTCCTGCGGAACTGGTCGATTTCGAGCTCTTGCCGCATCCCGACTGGGAACAATGGTTCACCATGGCGCACGTCGAAATCCCGTCGGCCATACGGTTCGCCGCAGTCGATTTCCCGACCCATGAACTTAACGCCAATGCCGCATTGGCAGGTGGTGGTGTGGCGCTGCTGTCGCCCACCCTGTTCGGTTCTCTGTTGACCCAGGGCCTTCTGGTCGCCCCCTTCCGTCACGTGCTGAGCGGTCCCGCCTGGCACTTTGCGCTGATGCGCGCCGACGACCGCCGCATGGCTCCGAGGCATTTCTGCGCCTGGCTGCGGGAGCAGGCCGGCAATCCGCCATGAAGATGGCGAGCGCGGCACAGGCCGCTGGGTGAGAGCTTCGCACGTCCGAAACGGCATTTGCGCGCCTGGGCGGCGCCCTCAACAGTGGAGTTGAGTTTCCTGGCCACGGTCGTATGTTCGTTGACCGCGGTGGAGGATAACAATTGCCTATTCGACACAAAGCCACGGAGGCTGGCATTCTGCAGCCATCCGAACTCGAGCTGTTGGGGCGTGTATTCCAGCAGCTCAAGCTCGACGGTCAATCGCCAGAAGCACGCGAGGCTCTCGCATCCCGGATTATTGCGAACTATATGGCCGGCGTGGTCGACGAAGCCGAGCTAGTCAGTCTTTCGAGGCAGCCGCTGGGCCGGTAGTTTCCTTCCATCCCGCGTTCCGGAACGAAAGGTTTCGGTTCGTCAAATCAGAGGAATAAGGCAGTGCCGACTGACCCACCAATAGAGCGACGGTCGCATATCCGTGACCTTGTTCTGAAGGAAGCGACAATCGACTCCGGCGACGTCAGCATCAATTGTCTGGTTTGTAACCAGCACGCTCACGGTGCGGAGTTGCGGGTGAAGGCCGACATCGCAATTCCCGACCGTTTCGTGCTTCACGTCCCTGTAGATCATACTAGCTATCGCGCCGTGGTGCGGTGGAGAAGGAAAGAGCGACTTGGGGTGCAACTCGATTCCGGAAGGCAGACCTAGATGGCGGTAGACCCCATTCCTGGATACCCCTCGGGGTCGATGTCATCCGATTTGCGCGCAATCTTCGCTCGGATTGGCCAGCCGTAATCGTAACCGGCTGCGCCGATGCGGACGCTATTTCCGACCGACCGTCCAATGTCCCGTTGCCTGGCAGGCCGTTCCGCCAAAAAGGGTCTCATCGAGAGCATCTCGATCGCCCACGCCGGCCCCAGCCAATCAATTAGGCCGGGGTTAGCTCAACCGGCCGACTTGGCACCGGCAAATGCCCGCCACTCCGGAAAGCGGCGGGCTAGGACGAACTTGGATCACTGAATAATCTTCACGATCTTGCGTGTGCCAGGATCAACCACCACTGTCTGGTTGTCGACCACGACGTAGCGGTATTTGACGTTGGGAACTTCGTGAAGTTCGACGGTATCGGGCAGAGCCGTACCTACATTGAGTTCCACGCCGGGAATCTTAATGGAAGCCAGCGGCTGTTTGTGCACATACTCCTTGATTACCGTTTCCTGCTCAGGCTGGATGATCACATCCTGAGCGGCTGCAGCGCCAACGTCGGCGAGTAGCAAAAGTCCTGCCGCGGCGGTGGTAAGATGCATTCTCATGATCGTCTCCACTGTGAGCGAGCCCTTGCGCTGCGCGTTTCGCAGCCGGGTCTCCTGGTCGTAAACGCCATCGGATGGGGCTTGTTCCTTCAAATTTCCGCTTGTCGGTTTTGCCAATTCTCCTTGGAACAAAGCTTTTCGGTTGAGATTTACCCAATGAAGGGACTGACACCTTTCGAGGAGACTTCCTTATGAAACATATTCTGATCACCAGCGTGCTGGCGCTCGGCGTTGGCTGTGGGGCAGCGGCAGCGCAGACGCAACCAGCCGAGACCAAACCCGGCGCCGACGCCAATTGCGCGGCCGGCACGGCCGACTGTCAAAAAGGCTCGAAGATGAAGATGGGCGGGCAGGCTCAGGGTAAGGCAAGTGAGACTACCGATCAGCAGGCCCAGGGTAAGCCCAAGGTCCAGACGGATGAGCAGGCCCAGGGCAAGACCAAGCTCAAGACCGACGAGCAGGCCCAGGGCAAGGCTGGTGCGACCACCGATCAGCAGGCTCAGGGCAAGCCAAAGGTCCAGACCGACGAGCAGGCTCAAGGCAAGACCCCGACACAGACGGATCAGGGGTCGACTGCTTCGATTACCAACGTGACGGTTGAACAGAAAACCCAGATCACCCAAGTCATCAAGCAGACCAGGATCGAGCCGGTGTCCAATGTCGATTTCGACATTTCGGTCGGCGTTGAGATTCCCCGGCACAAGATTCGGCTGCATCGTCTGCCGGCGCGTATCGTCAAGATTGTACCCGCCTACGAAACCTATGAGTATTTCGTGTTGGCCGACGGTCGGATCGTCATCGTCGATCCGGACACGCTGAAGATCGTGCTTATCCTGACGTGAACAGTGCACGTCGCACTGCAAAGGCTCGCCACATCGACGTGGCGAGCCTTCCATAAGATCTGCCGATGAATCAGCTGTCGGCGAACGGAACCACAAAGGCCGTTCCGCGTCATAAGGGAGGTCCTGTGCAACTCCGGAGTTGACTCGATGTTTAGGCTCCTCCTTTTCGCCGTGGCGCTCGTCCTCGCTTGCGGCGGGGCAGAGGCGGCCAAGCTGGATCAAACCGCCGTCAATCAGGCCCAATTCGTCGTCAGTCCACCCAAAGGCGTCAATCCAGCTGTACTGAAAGCCCAGATTCTTCTGGATCGCGCCCGATACTCGCCGGGCATGATCGACGGCCGCCTTTCAGAGAACCTCGCCAAAGCGGTTGGGGCCTTTCAGGCCGCGAACGGATTCCCATCAGATGGCAAGCTCACTCGGGAAACCTGGGACAAACTGATGGCAACCTCCGCCAGTCCCGTTCTGGTGGCCTACGAACTGACACCCAAGGATGTGCGCGGACCTTTCACCAAGCGCATTCCGGCTCGCCTGGAGAGGATGGCCCGTCTGTCGAGGCTTGGCTATCACAACGCGGCAGAGAAGATTGCCGAGCGCTTCCATATCAGCGAACAGTTGCTCAGAAAGCTCAATCCGGGCGTCGGCTTCAAGAAGGCCGGCACGATGTTGGTGGTCCCAGATGTTGGCCGAGGCGATTCTCCCGCCGCTGTTGCTGGTGTCGAGGTCGACAAGGGCGCTCGCCTGGTGCGCGTGCTTGACGCCTCTGGCAAATGGCTCGCAGTCTACCCCGCCTCGATCGGGAGCAACGAGAAGCCGGCGCCAAGCGGTCAGGCAGAGATCAAACGTGTCGTACGCAATCCCACATACCACTATGATCCGGACTTCGCCTTCAAGGGAGTAAAGACCAAGCGGCCTTTCACCATCGCTGCTGGGCCGAACAACCCCGTTGGATCGGTCTGGATCGACCTCTCTATCGAAAGCTACGGCATTCACGGCACGCCCGAACCCGGCAAGATCGGCACGACCTTCTCGCATGGCTGCATCAGGCTGACCAACTGGGATGCCGAAGACCTCGCCTCGATGGTGCAGAAGGGCACGAAAGTTAGCTTCAAGGACGAGATGGCGAACGCAGACATCAAGCTCGCCCGCTAGACCACGCGCACTTGGGCTGCCTAAGGGCCGAGCATGCAAAGGCTACTAGGGTCTACAATCGCTTGAAGTCCGCAAGCCCCAACCGTATTCGCTGACCTTCCGCATAGGCCAGTGCGAACGATTCCAGATCGAATGATCGGGTCAGCTCCTGGTCATCCTCGACCACGCGGACGAACCATTCGCCGCAGGCCTCGATCACTTCAACACAGGGGCAAACCCAGGCGTTGAATGTTACATCATCCATTTCGCACCGCCTCCCGCGCAATGTGGCCAATCACGAATTTATGGGACCGCCGAAATCAGTTCTTCAAGTAACAAAAGGGTCTCGACCAAACTCAAACCGCGAACCCGCGCCTTCTCCCTACACGGAAGAAGCGCGCAGGCCGCCGGCTACCCCACCCCCGCCAAGCAATGGGATTATCTGGCGAGGGACCGTTGCCAGCAATAAAGTTTGACATAGTGGGACGAAAATTCTGCGACGAGGCAATCGCGCGATAACCACCGACCTTGCGATCAGCGCGGTTCAGCGCCTGCGGGACGACTGCGGACGAACATCGCAACATCGCACGCGGCAGGAGCATGGCGGGTCAAATCGCTTGTCGAAGTTGCGTTGTCGGTTTGGTGATTAAGCTGGCCTTGGCTTGATCACGGTGGCAAGTACGATGCCGGCGACGATGAAGGCCGCACCGACCAGGTCGTAATCGTGCAACTTTTCGCCGAGCAGAAGATAGGCGAGCATAGCGACGAACACCGTCTGCAGGTAAAGCAGCATGCTCGCCCGGCTCGCGCCGAGCGTTTCCACGCTTTTGTTGTAGAGGTAGTACATCAAGGCGCCGCCGGGACCTGCCAGATAGGCGAGCGCGAGAATGCTGTCGACGTTCATGGCGGAGCGTTCGTCGTTGAACAATTCCCACAAATGGAATGGCAACGCGACCAGCGCACCGGCGCCGAGCAGCAGCACGACCATCGGCAGGAGTTCGATGCCGAATTTGGCACGGCGCAAAAGCACGGTGTACAGGCCCCAGCAGAACGCGCTGCCGACGATCCACAGCTCACCAGCGTTGAACTTGAGTTGCAGCAGCGCCGTCAGGTTCCCGTGGGCAACGATGAAAATCATCCCGGCGAGCGCAACCAGCGCGCCAAGCGACTTCCACAGCCCGAGCGGCTCGCCGAGCACGAAACGGGCGAGCACCATCGTCATGACAGGCGACAGCGCCATGATGATACCGGCAGTGGTGGCATCAGTGTGATTGAGGCCATGGTAGATCATACCCTGGCACAGTGTGAGACCGATCGCCCCCACGGCGATGACCTCTGCGGCGCGAGTGCGCAAAAGCCCGATCATCGCGTCGTGATGACGGTGCACAATCGGCAGCAGGATGGCGCAAGCAAGCGTCAGCCGCCAGAAGCAGAGGCCCCAGGGCGGCATTTCAGGCGCCACCCATTTGGCCGCGATATAGACACCAGCCGAAAGCAGCCAGCACAGGACGGCGGCGGGATAGCCGGTCAAGGAGGATATGGGCCTGACCTCGGATTGCGCGGCTTGATGCGCTATCGGCATTGCCTGCATGTCATGCCCTCTCCTTCGATGACGTAGGCCCGGCGGGGCAACATAGCCTGCGTCGTTGGGTTGTGCATCCGTTTTGAAAGGATGAGGTGCCGCAAGGACACCGACCCAAACATCAGCAGCCAGGCCGAGGAACTGGCCCACATGACACCTCTTTGAGCATATTCGTGACCCGAAGCGGAGTGGGGACGCAGATCGACATACTCACAGTCGGGAGGTTCCCGAGCTCGGTTTCACGGTTGAGCGAGCGTGAGGCGGGAAATCTGGAGCCTGCAAGCCGCAAAACGCATGTATTCGACCCTGCTAACATTGCCCGGCCGCCGAATGGGTCTAACTATCGTTAGGCAACGGGGGGAATCAGGTGGCTGCCAATCGTCGAAACGACATCCCATCGTCCGAGCGAGGGCTAGGACGGATTATTGCGGCCGGGGCTGCCCATCCGCGCACAGCTCTGCCCACGGTGGCGACGGTCGTCACGACGGTAGCTGCCTTGTATTTCGGTCGCGAGGTTTTTCTCCCGATCGCCGTTGCATTGCTTTTGACATTTGCGCTGGTGCCGATGGTCTCCGCACTGAAGCGTGTCGGCTTGCCTCGGTTGCCCGCAGTGCTTCTCAGCGTCATTGGAGCATTCGCGGCCCTGGGTTTGTTCAGCTTCATTGTTGCGACCCAGGTGAGCGAGCTTGCCCAGAACATTTCAGCCTACCAGACAAACATTCTGACCAAGGTGCGTTCCCTAAAGGAGACGGGCGTTGGTGGCGGCATCATTGCCAGGCTAAGCAGCGTGATCGAGCGTGTCGGTCAGGAGATCGACAAGCAGGAGGTGACGCCGCCTGTGGCGGACAAGCCTCGCCGCGAACCTGTTCCCGTCGAGATCGTCGCCCGAGAGCGACCGCTCGAGGTCTTGCAGAACATCATCGGACCGTTGATCAGCCCGTTGGCATCGGCTGGCCTGATCATCATCGTGGTTATCTTCATGTTGCTCGAGCGCGAGGATCTGCGCGACCGGTTTATCCGCCTGGTCGGCTACGGGGATCTCCACCGCACGACAGAAGCATTGCAGGACGCCGGCAAGCGGGTGGGCCGCTATCTGCTCATGCAATTGGTGGTCAACATCGTCTACGCGATACCCATTGCGATCGGGCTTTGGGTGCTCGGCATTCCCAACGCGCTGCTGTGGGGCTTGCTGGCACTGGCGCTTCGCTTCGTTCCCTATATCGGCCCCGTGATAGGCGCGCTGCTGCCATTGTTCCTCGCCTTGGCCGTGGCACCGGGCTGGTCGCTGGTGCTGTGGACCGCTGCACTGTTCATCGTGATGGAACTGGTAACCGGCAATGTCGTCGAACCGTGGCTCTACGGTTCGCGTACCGGACTATCCCCTCTGGCTATCATCGTCGCGGCGATCTTCTGGACATGGCTGTGGGGGCCGCTCGGCCTGGTCCTTTCGACACCGCTGACGGTCTGTCTTGTGGTGCTTGGCCGACACGTTCCGCAGTTCGAATTTCTCGACGTCCTGTTTGGCAACGAGCCCGTCCTCGAACCCCACGCCCGGCTCTATCAGCGGCTCCTGGCCGGCGATCCCGACGAAGCCACGGACCATGCCGAGGAGATCCTCGAGGAGAAGTACCTGATCGATTTCTACGACAAGGTCGCCATTCCTGCTCTCCTTTTGGGCGAGCAGGACCGCATGCGTGGCGTGATGGGCGATCAGCAGCAAAGGCAGGTGGCGGCGAGCGCCCAAATTCTTGTGGCAAATCTTGCCGACGATGCACAGGAAGAAGCAAGTGAGGAAGATGAGCCGACAGCCGTCGCGGAAGGGAGCGCGAGCAAGGAACTGGATGGCGCCGAAGATGAGGAGATCGAGTTGCCCGATGGCAAGGACATGTCGGTGCTTTGTGCCGGCGGTCGCGGGGAACTTGACGACGCCGCTGCCGCCATGCTCGCTCAGGTGCTGGAGGTGCAAGGCGCAACGGTGGCGAAGGCAAGTTTTGTCGATATGGAGCCGGCAGGTATTCGTCGTCTCGAACTAGAGACGATCGACACCATCGTGGTCGGGTTCCTCAATCGGGACTCCCTCAAGCATGCTCGCTTTCTGGTCCGCCGACTGAAACGCGCCAAGGCAGGATTGAGAATTGGGATTGTATTCTGGTCGGACGCGGAGCAGGGCGGTGCCGGGCAAGAAAGGCAAGCTCTGGCCGCCGACATCAGCGCCGATTTCGTAGCTGACGGCATGGTCAACGCTGTGCTTGGCGCGCTGTCTCCAGCGCCGGCCGTTCCCCTCAAAGTCGTTTCGAAACGCCGCGATCGACGCCGTCCGGCCCCTCGAAAACGGGTCCCGGCTCAGGCGACGGCCGCAACAGCCTAGCCACGACGCTATGTGTCAGATTGCTGCGCTGGTGCTGGAATGTCAGATTCGATCGGCGGAGCGCCGATGGTGCGAGAGTTGCGATCGTGCTGCTCGGCCCATAGCAGGTTCATCAGCCACGGCTCCCGCTTATCTTCCTCTCAGACGGCTACGAGATGCGTGAAAACGCATCGGCAGATGCGTGGACAACATTTGACTGTCTGCTTTCCAATTTTCGCCGCGGCTAGCCGGCCAGCAATTTTAGAACAGCATGCAGTGCCTGATCTGCAGCCACACCGAGCGCTGCGCCAGCAAAGTTTGCCGACAGCCATTTAAGAGCGCGGATAAGAACTGCTTCAATGGCGGCTTGGCGGACCGATTGAGCCTTGAGTAAGAGTATTCCAGCGTTGAGCTCGAACTTGATCCGGTCGCGATCCTCTGGGAGGATTTTGTTGGAACTGGAAGCTGCGATTTCGGTGCTTTCAACAGCCTCAATCGCTGCAGCGTATTCGGGCTGATTGTGGTCAAGATACACGATGCGATCCGACGCTGGCACTTGGCTGGCGTCGGCGGGCTTGTCCTTATTGCGCTGAAGATACCGTCGGAGATCCCGGATCATCGGATCAAAGAGATGCCCCGTCATCTCGTGCAAGACGTCATTGATGTTGTTGGAGCGACTGTAAAAGTAGCCGCGAGAGAACTGCAACGCCTCCTTGTCGCTGTCGCCGAAAGATCCAAGAAGGTTCAATTGAGCACTTAGGGCAAGGTCGAAATCGTCTGGCCAATTTAACTGCCCCGAACCGACCATTCCACTAGGTTCTACCATGACCTCAGAGTTGACTCTCTCAACGGGGAAAAGGACGCGGAGCCATCTTATGTGGGATCTGGAAGGTTCCGGAGCCTGATCCAGAAGTTGGAAAAAGCGACGGACTGCGCGACCGAAGTCTTGATAGCGAGCTTGGACGAGGCGGTCCGCGAGATCATCATATTCCTCCAAAAACTCTTCGAATTCATCCACCTGCAATTTCCCCAAAAGTTCTTGCGCCTAGAGCAAATAACAAAGCCGCTGGCTATTTCCTAGAAGGAACGCACTATTGACTGCTCTCTCGATTAGCGGCCATGCCGATGCATGATGGGATCATGGTGCAGTCGCGATATGGGGGAGACTGCAAGGGTGGCGATGATGGAGTTGGCGAGACGCCTTTCAGGCCAAGAAATTCCGGTAGTCATCAAGTGACATGGTCACAGCGCTTAGGTGCGTGCCGCGAGCATCCGCAAGATACCTGCACCGATCTGCCTAGTGTTCTTTTGTTCGCCGCGATCATTGAGAATATCGAAGCCGATCTCGCTTGCGATTTTACGCAGCAAAGGCTTTGCGGGTTCAATTTTCGTTTCGCCTTCGAAAACTAGGATCGTTCCGTTCTCATATTGCTTGATCGTATAGGGCCCGTAGGCGGAAGAATCGACAACCGCTAGATGCTCCACAGGCTGTGCAAATCTGCGCTGTGTCCCGACTGAGAAGACAAGCCGTTCGTTGAGTTTGCTAGTACGCGCTTCGGCTGCGGTGCAATCCAACAAGGTCTCGACCGAAACGCCGTTGTCATCCCCTACGTTAATCCGCAAGATGACGACCCGGTCTACGTGCTCGAACGTGTTGGGATTGAAGGAAACGCTCGTGCTCGAAGTGATCGTCTTCACCGAAATTCGTTCATTGTCTGCGCTTACGACATCATAGCCGCGCTGGTTGACTTCAAGAGCCATCTGGCCACGTGTCAGTACGCAGGTGAACAACTCGCCAATGCGGCCTGTTAGATGCCCAAGGTTTGCAGGGTCGACTCCCCAAGACAGCTCACGCTCAAACCACGTTAAGGCTTCCGCCAGAGATTGGATGGTCTGAATTTGTGTCAGGGCCATACTTTTACAAATCCACGTTGGGAAACGGAAATGCGATGGTAGCCTTTGTTGGGGTACCGGGGTGGGGCACCGGGTCCTCAGGGAATCAAAGAAAATCTGTTTATAATCAGTTTCTTATCGGCAAGCTTGTGGAATGGCGGAGAGAGCGGGATTCGAACCCGCGTTACGGTCTCCCGTAAACACACTTTCCAGGCGTGCGCCTTCAACCACTCGGCCACCTCTCCGTCCTTGCATTCGCGCCGGCCGGTTGTGCCGCGCGGGTTGGGGGGATGCATCCCTTTGGGAAGTGCGGGGGAGACCCGCGCTGCGGGCGCCGCCAACCAGCGGATGCCCTTCCCGGCGCCCGTCAATCAAACAGGCGCGGGGCTCATCTAGTCGATCCGGCGCCGAATGCCAAGCCATAACGGCAGTCTATTCGCTTTGCCGGCCATGCATCGTTTCGCGGGCCGCCAACGCCACCGCCTCAGGGGCGCTTCGGTATCCGAATGGTGTGCACAGGCAAGGCGGCAGGGCCGGCCGTGCTTGACTTCGCCCCCGGCCACCTGTCGAGTGAGTCGGAGGCTTTGCGGGGGCAACGTCGGGACATGACATCGAGCAATGAACAGCCGGCCAGCGGGACGCTGGCCGGAGGCGTGCAAGGCAGTGGCGTGCCGGGCGGGTTGCCGCCCGGGCGTTCGGACCTGTCCTTCATCCCGGTGGTCTGGCTGGCCTTCGTCATGGCGTGGTCGGCCTATGGCCTGGTTTCGGCCTGGTGGCTGGTCGGTAATTCCGGCCTGCCGGACACGGTCTTCTATTTCGTCCTTGGCGCGCTGGCCTTCGACATCATCACCATCCTGTGGGGGCTCTATCTGCTCGGCCTCGCCTTCGGCCGTTCGGCGCCCTTCCCGCGCCATTTCACCTTCTGGCAGATCGCCGTTATCGTCTTTCTGCTGGCAAGGCAGGCCTATGTGCTGGCTGTGCCGGAATTCGTGTTCTCCGCCAGAAGTCTGGCCATCACTGCCGCCGAAATCGGCATCGGCCTGTTCTGCATCTACCTGCTGCGCCGCGACGCGGGACCCGCGGCTGTCTATGCCAGGCCGGCAGCGCAGGCGCCGTCGGTCTTCGTTTCGATCGTCGCCGCGCTGCTCGGCATCATCCTCGGCGCGGTCGTCGGCGCCGTCGCCGGCTTCGGGCTGGGTGCTGTCATCGCCGAAGTCACCGACATCAGCTGTTTTGGGGGCGGCTGCGGCTATTTCGCCGTGTTCATCGGCCTTGCCGGGCTGGTGGTCGGCGCCATCGGCGGCGGTATCCTCGGCGTCTGGCTCGTGCATCGGCGCAGCCGAAAGGCGACCATATAGGCGGATGGAGGGCTTCAAATTCGCGTAGGCCGATTGCGCGCCGAGCCTACGCATTCTATTCCTCGTCTTGACCGGATGGTCCTCGGGAGGAGCTTGAGGACCGGAGGAAAGATCTCGATGTTGCGTTTTCTGTTTCGCCTTGCGGCCATGGTCGCACTTTCGGTCGCCGTCATCATGGCGGTGCTTGACGCGACGCGCTCGGTGGCGGCCTCCGCGCTGGTCATGACGCCGCTCAATTCGAGCTGGCTGGCGGTGTCGCCCGACACCCGCGCGGCTTTCGAGACCTTCGTGCGCGCCAAGGCGAGCCCGATCATATGGGATGGCGGCATCGCCTGGGTGCTTGCCCAGCCCGGCTTTGCCGTGTTCGCGGTCGCTGCCTTGCTGCTCCACGCGATCGGCTACCGGCGCCGGCGGCGAGGCGGAGAATTCGCGCCGGGCTGACGGGTTGTTCCGGCGGGCAGGCGACGACAAAGCGGCAACCGTCCACGGTTGTTCACCGCCTTGGGCATGCTTTTCCAAAAGGTCAAAATTCCGCGTGAATTTTGTTTCGGGCCGTGCCAGATTGCCCGGAGCGGGAGGGGAGTACGCTCCTGGCTGATGTCGCATGCCTGCCGGAGAACCGGGCAGGCGGGCGGCGCGTAACGGAAAAAATAACCGACAGGGTGTGGATCACATGAAACGTATCGTTCTCGGCCTCCTGGCCGCAACCGCAATGGTTCTTCCGGCTTTCGCCGCGGATGTCCAGCCGGCCATCCTCTACGATCTCGGCGGCAAGTTCGACAAATCCTTCAACGAGGCTGCCTATCACGGCGCCGAAAAGTTCAAGACGGAAACCGGCAACGCCTATGTCGAGTTCGAAGTGTCCAACGCCTCGCAGCGCGAGCAGGCGCTGCGCCGCTTCGCCGAGGACGGCCGCAATCCGATCGTCATGGCCGGCTTTGCCTGGGAAGATGCGCTGAAGGTTGTCGCGAAGGAATATCCTGATCTCAACTTCGCCATCATCGACGATGCCGTCGATCTGCCCAATGTCCGCTCGCTTGTCTTCAAGGAAAATGAAGGCTCCTATCTCGTCGGCATCATGGCGGCGATGGCCTCGAAGACGAAGAAGGTCTCCTTCATCGGCGGCATGGACATTCCGCTGATCCGCAAGTTCGAATGCGGCTATGTCGGCGGCGCCAAGTCGGCAGGTGCTACCGACGTCATCCAGAACATGACCGGCGACACGCCGGCGGCGTGGAACGATCCGGCCAAGGGCGGCGAGATCGCCAAGACGCAGATCGACCAGGGCTCCGACGTGGTCTATGCCGCGGCCGGCGGCACCGGCGTCGGCGTGCTGCAAGCGGCGGCGGATGCCGGCAAGCTCGGCATCGGCGTCGATTCCAACCAGAACGGCCTGCAGCCCGGCAAGGTGCTGACCTCGATGCTGAAGCGCGTCGACGTGGCCGTCTACACCGCCTTCATGGACGGCAAGAACGGCACCTTCAAAGGCGGCCTGCAAAATCTCGGCCTCAAGGAAGGCGGTGTCGACTACGCCATGGACGACAACAACAAGGCGCTGGTCACCGACGAGATGAAGGCGGCGGTCGAAAAGGCCAAGGCCGACATCATCGCCGGCAAGATCGAGGTGCATGACTACACCGCCGACAACGCCTGCCCGTATTGATAGGCAAGGACTAAGGTTTGGAACCGCCGGGTGAAAGCCCGGCGGTTTTGTTTTGGGGGGTCGTTGAAGATTGGCGAAGGTCTCGGCGACATCCGATCTCCCCCCTTGCGGGGGAGATCGGCAGTTCCGGCGTCGCGGGCTCGGCGAAGGCGAGACGGAGTGGGGGTGCGCCTTATGCGACTTGCTCCGCCGTTCAAGGCAGAAGCACACCGCCCGCCGACAACAAGCCCACGAGATAACCCAGCGCAAACACCACGATCAGCGCGATGGCGATGACGGCGCCGCGCCGGCCGCCGAGCGAATGCACACCCACGCCATACGGGCTGCGTTCCAGCTTGCTGATCACCGGCGCCGGCTTAACCTCGTCGTGGCCGACCACACGCATTTGCGGCATTTCGGCGATGCGTTGCGAGATCAGCCGCCAGCGGTCGCTGCCACCCGACGGCGGCCCCGTGCGGTCGAAGACATGCATGCGCTCGGCCAGCCGCATCACCGTGTCGCGGAAGGCGGGGTCGATCTCCAGGTCGCGCTCGGCGCGTTCCCGGTCGCGGTCGTTCATCAGGCCAAGCACATAGTCGCCGGCACGCGCAACGGGATCGCTCTCACTGGCCATCGGCTTCTCCTTGCTACCAGTGCGGTGGTTTGGTTATCGGCACATCCGGCGCCGACTGTTCTTCAAGCGCCATGAAGCGCTCGGTCAGGGCATCGAGCTTGCGCTGCATGCGCTCGATCACCTGCCACTGCTCGGCGATCTGGCCGGACAGTTCTTCAATGGTCTTTTCCTGCTCGGTGGTGCGGATTTCCAGCGTCGTCAGCCGGTCGGCAGGCATGATCATTCGAAATTCCCCAGGTCTCGGTGCACGCAGTTACAAAGTGATGCGACTATTGAGCCTTGTATATTAGTGAATGTGAAGGTCTCCGGCCACGTTCGAAATTGACAATCGCATCGGGATTTGTCGAGAGTGGTCGCTGCGCCGCCAATTGGCACAGACGGGGCATCATGCTAGGCGTTTTGACCAAGCGATAAAAAAATAAGAGTGGGACAGGCTGCATGGCGCAAGCCGCAATCGAACTGATCGGCATCAACAAGAGTTTTGGCGCCGTTCGCGCCAATCGCGACATCAATCTGGAGATCGCGCGCGGCACCATCCACGGCATTGTCGGCGAGAACGGCGCCGGCAAGTCGACGCTGATGTCGATCCTCTATGGCTTCTACCAGGCTGACAGTGGCGAGATCCGAGTCGGCGGCAAGCCGGCGTCGATCAAGACCTCCAATGACGCCATCGCGCTCGGCATCGGCATGGTGCACCAGCACTTCATGCTGGTCGACAATTTCACCGTGCTGGAAAACATCATCCTCGGCGCCGAAAGCGATGCGCTGTTGAAAAAGAGCATTGCCAAGGCGCGCTCCGAACTGGAGCGCCTCGAGCGCGAATACGGGCTGGAAGTCGATCCCGATGCCATCATCGAGGAACTGCCGGTCGGCCTGCAGCAGCGCGTCGAAATCCTGAAAGCGCTTTATCGAGGCGCCGAAATCCTGATCCTCGACGAGCCGACGGGCGTGTTGACGCCGGCCGAGGCCGACCACCTCTTTCGCATCCTCAAGCAATTGAAGGAACAGGGAAAGACGGTGGTGCTGATCACCCACAAGCTGCGCGAGATCATGGCCATCACCGACAATGTCTCGGTCATGCGCCAGGGCACGATGGTGGCGACGCGCGAAACAGCCAAGACGACGGTGGGCGAACTGGCCGAACTGATGGTCGGGCGGCGCGTGCTGCTACGCGTCGAAAAGGGCGAAGCGGAAGCCGGCGCCGTCAAGCTCGCGGTCAAGAACCTGACGGTGAAGGATTCCCGTGGCGTCACCATGGTCGACGACATCTCCTTCGATATCCGCGCCGGCGAGATCGTCGGCATTGCCGGTGTCGCCGGCAACGGCCAGTCCGAACTGCTGGAGGCGATTTCCGGCATCAGGCGCGCGGTTTCCGGCTCGGTCATGCTCGACGGCAAGCCGATCGACCTGACCGGGGCCGCCGATCCCGGCGAGTTGCGCGACCGCGGCCTCGCCCATGTGCCGGAGGACCGCCACCATGTTGGGCTGGTGCTGGCCTTCGAGGAGAACGAGAATTCGATCCTCGGCTACCACGACGACCCGCGCTATCTCAAAGGGCCGTTCCTCAACATCGATGCGATCATGGCCGACGCCAAGGACAAGATCGAGAAATACGACATTCGTCCCGGCAACCCACGCCTGAAGACGGCGAATTTCTCCGGCGGCAACCAGCAAAAGATCGTGCTGGCGCGGGAAATGGAACAAGACCCGGGTGTTCTCATCGTCGGCCAGCCGACGCGCGGGGTCGATGTCGGCGCCATCGAATTCATCCACAAGCGGCTGATCGCCATGCGCGACCAGGGCAAGGCGGTGCTGGTGGTGTCGGTGGAACTCGACGAGATCCGTTCGCTGTCCGACCGCATCCTGGTGATGTTTGCCGGCCGCATCGTCGGCGAACGCGGCCCGGAGGCGACCGAAGGCGAGCTTGGCCTCTTGATGGCGGGTGTCGAGCGCCAGGAGGCGGCAGAATGAGCACGCCTTACGCCAAATTGCCCGCCTGGGCCGATTATGGGCTGATCCCGCTGATCAATCTGTCGGTGGCCTTCATCGTTGCCGGTTTCGTCGTCATGCTGGTCGGCGAGAACCCGTTCCGCGCTGCTGTCATCCTGGTCGAAGGCGCCTTCGGCAAGGGAACCGGCATCGCCTTCACGCTGTTTTACGCCACCACCTTCATCTTCACCGGCCTGTCGGTGGCGGTGGCCGCGCATTGCGGCCTGTTCAACATCGGCACCGAGGGCCAGGCCTATATTGCCGGCCTCGGCGTAGGCGTGGTCTGTCTCGCCTTCGACAGTGTGTTGCCGTGGTGGCTGACCTTCCCGTTGGCGATCGCCGCCGGGGCCGCGGTCGGCGCGCTGTGGGCGCTGATCCCGGCCTATCTGCAGGCCAAGCGCGGTTCGCATATCGTCATCACCACCATCATGTTCAATTTCATCGCTGCCTCGATCATGGTCTATCTCCTGGTCGGGCCGTTGAAGCCGGCTGCCTCGCAGGCGCCGCAGACGCGCAACTTCCTCGCCGGCGCAGAACTGCCCAAGCTCAACTGGATCATCGAACTGTTCGGCGCCAAGATCCGCTCGGCGCCGTTCAACATCTGCTTCCTGCTGGCGCTGGTGATGGCCTTCCTGGTCTGGCTGCTGATCTGGCGCACCAAGCTCGGTTATGAGATGCGCACCTATGGCCACAGCCCGAAGGCGGCGCGCTATGCCGGCATTTCGGAGACGCGCATCATCCTCATCGCGATGATGATCTCGGGCGCGTTGGCCGGCATGATGACGCTGAACCCGGTGATGGGCGACCAGCACAATGTGGCGATCGATTTCGTCTCCGGCGCGGGTTTCGTCGGCATCGCCGTGGCGCTGATGGGGCGGCTGCATCCGGTCGGCATCGTGCTGGCGGCGATCCTGTTCGGCATGCTCTATCAGGGTGGCGCCGAACTTGCCTTCGAGATGCCTGCAATTTCCCGCGACATGATCGTCATCATCCAGGGTCTCGTCATCCTGTTTGCCGGTGCGCTGGAGCACATGTTCCGGCCCTATGTCCAGGCGCTGTTCGCTTCGTTCAGTCCAAGGTCGGTCGGCATTGAAGCGGTCAAAGGGAAGGGCGCCTGAGATGGATGTGTTCATCGCCATCGTGCAGATACTCGACTCGACCATCCGCTTGTCGGTGCCGCTGCTGCTCGCCTGCCTCGCCGGCCTCTATTCGGAACGCGCAGGGGTTTTCGACATCGGGCTGGAAGGCAAGATGCTGGTCGGCGCCTTTGCCGGTGCGGCCGCAGCTTCGGTCTTCCATTCGGCCTTCCTCGGTCTCGGCATGGCGATCGTGATGTCGGTCGCCTTCGCCCTGGTGCACGGCTTCGCCTCGATCACCCACCGCGGCAACCAGATCGTCTCCGGCGTGGCGATCAACTTCGTCGCCGCTGGGTCGACCATCATTCTGGGCCAGGCCTGGTTCCAGCAAGGCGGGAGAACGCCGGCGCTGCAGCCGGGCGAGCGCTTCGAGGCCATCACTCTGCCTGGCGCGGCCGCCATCCACGACGTGCCGATCATCGGACCGATCTATTCCGAGCTTCTGTCCGGCCATTCGATCCTGGTCTATCTCGCTTTCGCCATGGTGCCGTTCACCTGGTGGGTGCTGTTTCGCACCCGCTTCGGCCTCAGGCTGCGCGCCGTCGGCGAGAACCCGGCCGCCGTCGACACCGCCGGTATCTCGGTCGCCTGGCTGCGCTACCGGGCGCTGATCTGCACCGGTATCCTCACTGGAATCGCCGGCGCCTATCTGTCGATGGTGCAGAATGGCGGCTTCGTGAAGGACATGACCGCGGGCAAGGGCTACATCGCGCTGGCGGCGCTGATCTTTGCCAAATGGCGGCCGGTCAACGCCATGTTCGCCTGCCTTCTGTTCGGCTTCCTCGACGCGGCGGCGATCCGCCTGCAGGGCTCGCCGCTGCCGCTCATCGGCAAGGTGCCGGTGCAGTTCATGCAGGCGCTGCCCTATGTGCTGACCGTGATCCTGCTGGCCGGCTTCATCGGCAAGGCGATCCCGCCACGCGCCGGCGGCGTACCCTATGTCAAGGAACGTTGATCCGGGCAGGCTAGTCTGGGACCGCTGAGCCGAACACGCGGCTCGGTGCTTGAAAGGCGCGAGGAAAACGCAAAGCGCCGGGTTTTGACCATGATCGTCGGAGAGAACACCTGAATGTCGCATGATCTGTTCGAAGCCGCGCTAGATGCCATGGCCAAGGCCTACGCGCCCTATTCGAAGTTTCCGGTGGGTGCGGCGTTGCGCACCGAGGACGGCCGTGTCTTCACCGGCGCCAACATCGAGGTCGCGTCCTATCCGGAAGGCTGGTGCGCCGAGACCACGGCGCTCGGCCACTACATCATGGGCGGCGGCGGCAAGATCGTGGAGATCGCCGTCATCGCCTCGCGCATGGCGAAGTGCACGCCCTGCGGCGGCTGCCGGCAGAGGCTGGCGGAGTTCTGCCGGCCGGACACCAAACTCTACCTCTGCGACAATGGCGGCGTGGTCGAGACCGTGACCATGGGGGAGATGCTGCCCTACGGATTTCGCGGTGATATTTTGAAATGAAGATTGGCTGACATGAAAGAAGCTCTGGACCATCTCGTTGAAAGGCTGGACGGGTTGGCGCCCACCACCGCCATGGTGCTGGGGTCGGGCCTTGGCGGGCTTGTCGACCAGGTCGAAAATGCCGTGCGCGTTTCCTATGCCGACCTGCCGGGTTTCCCCCGCAGCGGCGTTACCGGCCATGCCGGCGAGGTGGTGGCGGGGCTGTTTGCCGGCACGCCGGTGCTGATGCTGTCGGGGCGCGCCCACTATTACGAGCACGGCGTTGCCGCGGCGATGCGGCCGGCGCTGGAGGTGCTTGCCGGCATCGGCATCACCAAGCTGATCCTGACCAATGCGGCCGGTTCGGTCGATCCCGACATGCCGCCAGGATCGGTGATGCTGATCACCGACCATATCAATTTCTCCGGTTCCAACCCGCTAATCGGCGAGCCGAGCGACCGCCGCTTCGTCGGCCTGACCGAGGCCTATGACGCCGGGCTGCGTGCGGCGCTCGAACGGGCGGCGAAGGCCACCGGGACCAGGCTGCACCAGGGCGTCTATATGTGGTTTTCCGGCCCGTGCTTCGAGACGCCGGCCGAAATCCGCATGGCCCGCATCATGGGCGCCAATGCGGTGGGCATGTCGACCGTGCCGGAGGTTATCCTCGCCCGCTTCCTCGGCCTGCGCGTTGCCGCCTGTTCGGTGATCACCAACCTTGCCGCCGGGATGACCGGGGCGGAGCTGTCGCACCAGGAGACCAAGGACATGGCGCCGGTCGGCGGCGCGCGGCTGGCGACGATCCTTGCGCATGTGTTCCAGGACGGGTTGCCGGAGCCGAAGGGCGACGACGCCTGATGCTTCCGCAGGAAATCATCCGCCGCAAGCGCGACGGCCAGAAACTGTCGGCGCAGGAGATAGCGGCCTTCGTCGCCGGCGTGACCTCGGGCAGCGTCTCGGACGGCCAGGTCGGCGCCTTTGCCATGGCGGTGTTCTTCAACGGCATGAGTCGCGACGAAGCGGTGGCGTTGACATTGTCGATGCGCGATTCCGGCGACGTCCTAGACTGGTCGGACCTGCCGGGTCCGGTCACCGACAAGCATTCGACCGGCGGCGTCGGCGACAATGTCTCGTTGATGCTGGCGCCGATCGTCGCCGCCTGCGGCGCCTATGTGCCGATGATCTCCGGCAGGGGGCTCGGCCATACCGGCGGCACGTTGGACAAGATGGACGCCATTCCCGGCTATGTCACCCAGCCGGACGTGGCGCGCTTTCGCAAGACGGTGCTGGAGACCGGCTGCGCCATCATCGGTCAGACCGCTGATCTGGCGCCCGCCGATCGCCGGCTCTACGCGATCCGCGATGTGACGGGGACGGTGGAATCGGTGCCGTTGATCACCGCCTCGATCCTGTCGAAGAAGCTGGCGGCCGGCCTGGGTTCGCTGGTGCTGGACGTCAAGGTCGGTAACGGCGCCTTCATGGAGAAGTCGCGCGATGCGACGGCACTGGCCAACAGCCTGGTCGAGGTCGCCAATAGCGTCGGCCTGAAGGCCTCGGCGCTGGTCACCGGCATGAACGAGCCGCTGGCGTCGGCGGCCGGCAATGCCGTCGAGGTGCGCAACGCCGTCGACTTCCTGACCGGGCGGTTCCGCGACAAGCGGCTGGAGGATGTGACGCTGGCGCTTGCCGCAGAGATGCTGCAGTCGACGGGACTGGTGTCATCCCAGCAAGATGGTCTCAGGCGCGCCGCCGAAACGCTGGCCGGTGGCCGCGCGGCGGCCATTTTCGCGCGCATGGTGGCCGCCCTTGGCGGTCCCGCCGATTTCGTCGAGAAGCCGGAGAAATACCTGCCCAAAGCGGCGGTGGAGTTTACGGTCAAGGCAACCGAAAACGGCTTTGTCACCGGGATTGCCACCCGCGACATCGGCCTTGCCGTAGTCGGGCTCGGCGGCGGGCGGACGCGGCCGGACGACAGGATCGATCATGCGGTGGGTATCACCAGGCTGCTGCCGATCGGCGCCGAGGTGCGATCCGGCGATGCGCTGGCGCTGGTCCATGCCCGCACGGATGCGGAAGCCGCGGCCGCCGCAGCCGCTGTGCTTTCGGCCTACACGATCGGGGCTTCGAAGCCGGCCGCCGACAAGACCGTCATCCGCCGGGTGCTGGCGCGCGGCTAGTGGAAAGCGCTACTGCACGAGCAGCAAGGTGCCGTTTTCGACCTGGTATTTTGCCAGCCGCTGCAAAAAGCTCATGCCGATCAGGTTGGTGTGCAGCGCCCTGTCGTCGAGCACCACCGCCTGGATGTTGTCGACGCTGATCTTGCCGATCTGCAGGCGGTCGATGTTGACCACGGCTGCCCTGATCGCGCCGTTGGCGGTGTTGACCTGATGGCTGAAATCCGACGGGCTGAGCGAGATGCCGATGCGGCGCGCCGTCGAAGTGTTGATGGCGACCAGCGTGGCGCCGGTGTCGATCATGCCGTCGACCTGGCGGCCGTTGAGCTTGAAGGCGGAGGTGAAATGGCCGCGCTCGTCAGCCGCCACAGTGACCTTGCGGCCGGTGGGCAGCGGTGCGGCCGGTTTGTCGGGAACCGAGGCGAGGTTCAGCTCGGGCTGCGGTTGCGCGGCCGGCTTGCTGGCGACGGTCGACTTCAGCAGGCCGTCGAGCATTTGCGGGTTCGACTGGTAGACGATCGGAATCGACGCCGATGTTCCGGCAAACACGCCCAGAATGAGAAGCTTGCGCAGCATGGATGGACCTTCGTGAAGGGCCATTCTTGTCCGCACATGGTGTTTGCCGCTTTAACGCCGGCCCGAAACTGAGGCTTTGCGTAAACGGGCGGTAAACGAGGCTGCGTCGGCTGGCTTGGCCAGCCGCCGTCATTTGGTCCCGTACATGCGGTCGCCGGCATCGCCGAGGCCGGGCATGATGTAGCCCTTCTCGTTGAGCTGGCGGTCGATCGAGGCGGTGAACACCGGAACATCCGGATGCGCCTTGGTGAAGCGCTCGATGCCTTCGGGTGCAGCCAAAAGGCAAAGGAAGCGGATATTGGTGGCGCCGCGCCCTTTCAGCTTGTCGATGGCCGCGATCGCCGAATTGGCGGTCGCCAGCATCGGGTCGACGACGATCACCAGCCGGTCGGCGAGATCGCTCGGGGCCTTGAAGAAATATTCCACCGCCTCCAGCGTCTCGTGGTCGCGGTAGAGGCCGATATGGGCGACGCGCGCCGCCGGCACCAGGTCGAGCAGGCCTTCAAGCAAGCCGTTGCCAGCGCGCAGCACCGAGGCGAAGACCAGCTTCTTGCCCTCCAGCGTCGGCGCTTCCATGGTCTCGATCGGCGTCTCGATGGTGGTCGTCGTCAGTTCGAGGTTGCGGGTGACCTCGTAGCCGAGCAGCAACGAAATCTCGCGCAGCAGCCGCCGGAAGCCGGCTGTCGACGTCTCCTTCTTGCGCATGATGGTCAGCTTGTGCTGGACAAGCGGGTGGTCGACGACGGTGACGCCCTGCATGGGTTACTCCTGAAATTTTCGCTGCTTGCAACAACCCTAGCGACAATGCGCCGGCCAAGGAACCGCCTGGCGGCGCCGGCCACAGCTTTGTCGCGGGAAATCAGCGCGCGACGGCGTTCAGCCGCGCAAGAAGCGCTGTCTTGGTCTTCCTGTCGACGAAAGCCGCCTCGATCGCCGTTTTGGTGACGGCGGTCAGCGCCTTTTCGTTCATGGCAAAATGTTCGGCGGCAATGTCGTATTCGCGCTTCAGCGAGGTCCAGAAATAGGGCGGGTCGTCGGAGTTCAGCGTCACCTTGCAGCCCGCTGCCTGCAAAGCGGGGAAGGGATGATCGGCGAAACTGTCGTAGACCTTGAGGGCGATGTTGGAGCCGGGGCAGCATTCGAGCACGATGCCCTCATCGGCGATGCGACGCACCAGGTCGGGGTTTTCGATGGCCCGCACGCCATGGCCGATGCGCGAGGGGCGGATGTGGTCGAGTGCGGACTGCACTGTCTCCCATCCCGTCAGTTCGCCGGCGTGGATGGTGATGCCGAGGCCGGCTTCGCGGGCGATCTCGAAGGCGCGGACATAATCCTCCATCTCGCCGATACGCTCGTCGCCGGCGATGCCGAAGCCGGTGACCAGCGGGTTGCCGCAGCGCGCGGCGAAGCGCGCCGCCTGCTCGATCGATTCGACGCCGACATGACGCACGCCGGTGACGATCATGCGGCCCTCTATGCCGGTCTTGGCTTTGGCGCGCAGCATGCCTTCGCCGAGCGCGTCGGTATAGGCCTTGGGTGACAGGCCGGCCCTGACGGCATGGTCGGGCGAGGTGAAGACTTCGGAATAGATGGCGCCGTCGCGGGCAAGGCTGGTCAGATAATGGTCGGCGAGGCGCGCATAATCCTCCTCGGTGCGGAACAAATCGGAGGAAAAATCGTAAGCCGCGAGGAATGTGGTGAAGTCGTGCCAGACGAACGAGCCGTTCTGGATATAGGGAGAAGTGTCCTTGCCATATTTCTGCGCCTGGCGAATGACGAGTTCGGGCGCCGCTGCCCCTTCAATATGGCAGTGCAATTCTGCTTTCAAAGGCATTCAAATATCCCGTCGGTCAGTCCAGGTCTTGAAAACCCGCCACCTGGAAGCGCGGCTGAACACCGCGCCTTAAACAATAGCGCCCGCACCATCGATCGGCTATGGTCCCGCCGGTTTTATGACGGATCAAAATAATGTCAGTTGAGAGAACCACGGCCGCGGGCGGCATGGAAACCTCCTATGGTTTCAAGAGCGTAGGGCCAGGCGACAAGCAGCCTTTGGTCAACGAGGTTTTCCACAAGGTGGCGAACCGCTACGACCTGATGAACGACCTGATGTCGGCCGGACTGCACCGGCTGTGGAAGGACGCCATGGTGACATGGCTCAATCCGCCGAAACGTCCCGGCTGGAAAGTGCTCGACGTGGCCGGCGGCACCGGCGACATCGCCTTCCGCATCGTCGACGCCAGCCACGGCAATGCGCATGCCACGGTGCTCGACATCAATGGCTCGATGCTCAGCGTCGGCCGCGACCGGGCCGAGAAGAAGGGGCTCTCCGGAAGCACCGATTTCGTCGAGGCCAATGCCGAGGAACTGCCTTTTGCAGACGCTACCTTCGACGCCTACACCATCGCTTTCGGCATCCGAAACGTGCCGCGCATCGATGTCGCGCTCAGCGAGGCATTCCGCGTGCTGAAGCCCGGCGGGCGGTTCCTGTGCCTGGAATTTTCCGAGGTCGAGATGCCGCTGCTCGACAAGGTCTACGAAGCCTGGTCGTTCAACGCCATCCCGCAGATCGGCAAGATGGTGACCGGCGACGGCGAGCCCTATTCCTATCTGGTCGAATCGATCCGCAAATTTCCCAACCAGCAGAACTTTGCTTCGATGATCACCCGGGCCGGCTTCGAGCGGGTATCGTTCCGCAACTATTCCGGCGGAATTGCCGCGCTGCATTCGGGCTGGAAGCTTTGAGGCAGGACAGTTTGCAGCAGGCCAATTTGCAGCAGGTCAACTTGCAGCAGGTTTGGGCATGAGCAGCGTCGGCGCCGCCTTTCGGCTCGCACGGGCCGGCTGGGTGCTGGTCCGCGAGGGCGTGATCGCAGCACTTCCGGGTGACGAGCTCAGCGGCCTGCCGAAATTCGGCTGGAGCATGGCGCGGCTGTTCACCCGCCGTCGCGCGCTTGCCTATGAGCGCAGCGACCGGCTGGCCAAGGCGGTGGTCCGGCTTGGGCCCTCCTACGTCAAGCTAGGTCAGTTCCTGGCGACGCGGCCCGATGTCGTCGGCAACGACATGGCGCTCGACCTCGCCATGCTGCAGGACAAGATGCACACCTTCCCGCAGGCGGAAGCTGTGGCGGCTATCGAGGGCTCGCTCGGGCGCAAGATCGGCGAGCTCTATACCGAGTTCGGCGATCCCGTCGCGGCGGCCTCCATCGCCCAGGTTCATCCTGCGCAAGCCATCCACGATGGCGTTGATACCAAGGTGGCGGTGAAAGTGATCCGGCCGGGCGTGCGCCGCCGCTTCTTCCAGGACCTCGAAAGCTATTTCCTCGCCGCCCGCCTGCAGGAGAAATACATCCCGTCATCGCGCCGGCTGCGGCCGGTCGAGGTGACCGAGACGCTGGCGCAGACCACCAAGGTCGAGATGGATCTTCGGCTCGAGGCGGCTGCGCTTTCGGAGCTCGGCGAAAACACCAAGGATGATCCCGGTTTTCGCGTGCCGTCGGTCGACTGGGAACGCACCGGCCGCGACGTGCTGACCATGGAGTGGGTCGACGGCGTCAAAATGAACGACGTGGCTGGTCTCGTGGCGGTCGGTCACGATCTCAAGGCGATCGCCACCAACCTGATCCAGTCGTTCCTGCGCCACACGTTGCGCGACGGCTTCTTCCATGCCGACATGCATCCGGGCAATCTGTTCGTCGAGGCCAACGGCGATATCGTCGCCGTCGATCTCGGCATTGCCGGGCGACTCGGCAAGAAGGAGCGCCGCTTCCTCGCCGAAATCCTCTACGGCTTCATCACCCGCGACTATCTGCGCGTGGCCGAAGTCCATTTCGAGGCCGGTTATGTGCCGCGCCAGCACAATGTCGCGGCCTTCGCCCAGGCGATCCGCGCCATTGGCGAGCCGATCCATGGCCAGCCGGCCGAGACCATCTCGATGGCCAAGCTTCTGACGCTGCTGTTCGAGGTCACCGAACTGTTCGACATGGCGACGCGGCCGGAACTGATCCTGCTGCAGAAGACCATGGTGGTGGTCGAAGGTGTGGCGCGCACGCTCGATCCGGCCTTCAACATGTGGAAGACGTCCGAGCCGGTGGTCGGCCAGTGGATCGCCGGCAATCTTGGCCCCAGCGGACTTTTGATGGATGCGCGCGACAGCGCCAAGGCGCTGCTGGCGCTGGCGCGCCAAGCACCCGACCTCGCCGCCCGCACCGAGCGGCTGTCACGCGAGATCGATCTGATGGCCGAACATGGGTTGCGCTTCGACGAGGCGACATCGCGCGCCATCGGCAAGGCCGAAGCCCGCTACACCCGCTCAGGCCGGCTGGCGCTGTGGGTGATCGCGCTGACGCTGGTTTATATTGCCTGGAAGCTGCTCTAGCCGTTTGCCGGGAACGGCTTGTCTCAAAATGATTGCATTGCTATCGTTGCATCCGGCGATTTCGAGCAGAGTGCAATCATATGGCCAGCATCACCATTCGCAACCTTGACGACGAGGTCAAGGATCTGCTGCGCCGGCTTGCGGCGGAGAACGATCGCTCGATGGAAGAGCAGGCGCGGGTGATGATCCGCGCCGCGGTCGAGGGACAGCTTGGCCCCTCTGGCCGCATCGATCGGATCGAAGAGACGCTGCGCGAACTGGCTGTTGCACGCAGCCCGGCAGCACCGGTCGTTGCTGTGGCGAGCAAGACTCTGTCGAGGGGCAGCCTCTCCGGCAAGCGCATCCTGCTGATCATCGGCGGCGGTATCGCCGCCTACAAGGCGCTCGACCTGATCCGCCGGCTGCGGGAGCGCGGTGCGTCGGTGCGCGTGGTGATGACATCGGCCGCGCAGGAGTTCGTCACCACGCTTTCGGTCGGCGCGGTTTCGGCCGACCATGTCTTTACCGAATTGTTCGATCGCAATGACGAGCACGATGTCGGCCATATCAGGCTGTCGCGCGAGGCCGACCTTCTGGTGGTGGCGCCGGCCACCGCCGACCTGATGGCCAAGCTCGCCAACGGCCATGCCAACGACCTCGCCTCCACCGTGCTACTCGCCACCGACAAGAAGGTTTTGCTGGCGCCGGCGATGAACCCGAAAATGTGGTCACATGCCGCGACGCGCCGCAACCGGGCGACCCTCGCCAAGGACGGCATCGCCTTTGTCGGCCCGGCCAAGGGCGAGATGGCCGAAAGCAACGAGGCCGGCGAGGGCCGCATGGCCGAGCCGCTGGAGATTGTCGCGGCGATCGAGGCACTGCTGGAGACTAGGCCGAAGCCGCTGGCCGGCCGCCGGATCATTGTTACTTCGGGACCGACGCATGAGCCGATCGACCCGGTGCGCTACATCGCCAACCGCTCGTCGGGCAAGCAGGGCCATGCGATTGCCGGGGCGCTGGCAAAGCTGGGTGCTGACGTGCAACTGGTCTCCGGTCCTGTGAGCATTGCCGATCCGGCCGGCGTTGCGACGACGCATGTCGAGACCGCAGCCGAGATGAAAGCGGCGGTCGAACAACTACTGCCGGCGGACGCCGCTGTGTTCGTGGCGGCGGTCGCCGACTGGCGTACCGCCGGTACGGCTGGCGAGAAGATCAAGAAGGTGGCAGGTGAGGGGCCACCGGCGCTGCAGATGGTCGAAAACCCCGACATTCTTGCCGGCGTTGGTCATCACAAGCAGCGTCCGGGACTGGTCGTCGGCTTCGCCGCCGAGACGCAGGACCTGATCGCCAATGCCGAGGCCAAGCTGAAGAAGAAGGGCGCCGATTTCATCGTCGCCAACGACGTCTCGCATGAAAGCGGCGTCGGTCCCACCGGCGTCATGGGCGGCGATCGCAACAGGGTGCGCATCGTCTCCAAATCCGGCGTCGAGGAATGGCCGGAAATGGGCAAGGACGAAGTGGCGGCGCGGCTCGCCGCGCTCATCGCCGAAAGGCTGAAGACCATCGTGGTCTGAGCGGCTGCTCTGGCCGCCGATACTCACTCGGCGGCGATGCCTGGTGCACTTGCGCCCGCGGCGAGCGCGGCTTCGACCGACTCCGCAATGATCCGCAGGCCGAGATCCAGTTCCTGCTCAGAGATGGTCAGCGGCGGGGCGATGCGGAAGACGCCGCCCATGCCCGGGAGCTTGACGATGTTCATGCTGAGCCCGCGCCGGAACGCTTCCGCCGCAATGGCGGCGCCAAGCTGGTGGTCGGGCTGCTTGCCGTCCTTGACGATCTCGACGCCGAGAAGAAGCCCGCGCCCGCGCACGTCGCCGACGCATTCATAGCGCTGCTTCAGACGCGACAGCCCGTCGAACAATTTCGCGCCCATATGCCGGGCGCGGTCGACCAGCCGCTCCTCCTCCACCACATCGAGCACGGCGAGGCCGACCGCCGCCGGCAGCGGGTCGGAGACATGCGTGGTGTAGAACAGGAAGCCTTTCTCGTGCGCGGCGTCTTCGATGTCGGCTGTCGTCATCACGGCCGACAGCGGCAGGCCGGCGCCGATGGTCTTGGACAGGGTAAGAATATCTGGGGTGACGCCGTCCCTCTGGAAAGCGAACATGTCGCCGGTGCGGCCAATACCGGTCTGCGCCTCATCCAGGATCAGCAGCATGCCGCGCTCGCCGCATTTCTGTTTGAGTGCCGCCAGATAGCCGCGCGGCAATTCCAATATGCCGCCGCTCGACAGGATCGGCTCGGCGACGAACGCTGCCAGGCTCCCCGTCGACTGGCTGTCGACGAGGTCGAAGGCATCGTCGAGTTCGGTGCGCCAGTCGAGCGAGCCGTCGGCATTCCTGAAGCGCGGCCGAAAGCTGTTAGGGGCAGGGATGGCCAGCGACCCGACCGTGGCCGGACCGTAGCCCTTGCGGCCGGCGCTGTAGGTCGCCGATGCCGCAGCCCCGGTCATGCCATGCCAGCTCTTGGAGAAGGCGACGACCTCGTGCCTGCCGGTCACCAGCTTGGCCATGCGGATCGCGGCTTCATTCGATTCTGCACCCGTCGAAAGCAGCATGACCCGGTCGAGTCCTGGCGCCAGTGCCGCAAGGCGTTCGGCAAGCTCGACCACCGGTCGCGACAGCATGCCGCTGAAGAGATGCGCGACCTCCGCGACTTGGCGGGTCACCGTCGAAACGATCCTGGGGTGAGAATGGCCGAGCAGCGCGCTCATCTGACCGGAGGTGAAGTCGAGGATCGGCCTGTCGTCGGCATCGTAGACGAACGAGCCGCCGGCGCGCTCGATGATGGCGGGTTCGAAGCTGCCGCCATAGCGTATCAAATGCTTCTGCGCCGCCGCCCAGAATTCCCGATCCGCATTTTTCGACATGCCGCAGCTCCATAAAACCATTGAGGAGGAAAAAATAGCCGATGGCGCGGGTGCAGTAAAATTGATAGTAGTCGGATTCCGATATCAATGGAATTGATATGCAGGTTCCACTCGATCTCAAGCTGCTGACGACCTTCGTGCGTGCGGCGCATTCGGGAACGCTGAGCGCGGTGGCCATACAGGTCGGGCGCACCCAGTCGGCCGTGACCATGCAGATACAACGGCTCGAGGAGGCACTGGGCCAAAACCTGTTTCATCGCAGCGGCAGCGGCGTGCGGCTGACCGGCAGCGGCGAGCGGTTCCTCGCCTATGCCGAGCGCATCCTCAAAATCCATGATGAAGCGATCTCGGCGCTGTCCGATAAGGGCCTGCACGGCTCGATCATTTTCGGCAGCCCCGAGGATTATCTCAGCGCCTTCTTTCCCGCCCTCCTAAAGAGTTTTGGGACGATGTATCCCGATGTCGAGATCAAGGTCGTCTCGGCACCGACCGTCGAATTGCGGACGCTGCTCAACGCACGCCAGATCGATCTGGCACTGGTTTCGAATGCGCATGATGCACAAGGCGTCGTGCGCACGGAACGGCTGGTCTGGGTCGGCAGCAAGCCGACCCTGGATCTCTATGAGTTCGGCGACACCGTGCCGCTGGCACTGTCGGCGTCGAACGCTGTCGACCACAGAGCGGCGTGCGAGGCCATGGCCCGCGCCGGACTGCGCTACAAAATCGCCTACGCCAGCAACAGCCTTGCCGGGTTGATCGCGGTGGCGCGGTCGGGTCTCGCCATCAGCGTGATGGCACAGGAGGCGGTGCCATCCGACCTGCATATTCTGCCGCTGCCGCCACTGCCGCGCCTTGGCATTCTGATCGCCTTTGCCGACACCGAGCGGTCGCCTGCGGTGGAGGCGTTTGCCAATCACATCCGCAGCGTTCTTCCGTCGCTTTGACAGGCTGGCCGGTCGGGAGGCAACCGGCCAATTCCCGGCCGTGGCCTCAGCCTGCCGCCAGTTGCGGCCGGCTTGCCGTCAAAGCCATTCTCAATGCCGCCAGGCAGCCGACAATGCCGAGCGGCACGAAGGCGAGGAACAGCCAGCCGGCGACGCTGGCCGCCGCATCGCGGTTCAGCCCTGCGGAGAAGCCGCTGGCATTGGCGATGATGCCGGCCACGGCAGCACCGACGGCGTAGCCGATGCGCTGCATGGTCGGCACGGCGGCCGAGGCAATCGTCTGCTCGCCATCGCGAGCCGAGGCGACGATGATCCGCGTCAGGAACGGCCAGGTGACGCCGAAGCCACCGCCTTGCAGCAGGGCGCAGACCAGGATCAGCGGGATCGACCCCGACGGGATCGAGTAAGCGAAACCGGCGAGGCCGGATGCAATCATCAGCGCGCCGATGACGATGATTTGCCGTTCGCGCTCCAGCGGCGCATTGGCGACGGCAATCGACAGGATCGACCAGGCGATCGATTCGGCGGCGATGATGTAACCGGTGGTCAGGATCGGGATGCCGTGCAGCGTGGTCAGCAGCAGTGGCCCGTAGATCGAGAAGGAGACCGTCGCCACCGAAAAGGCGGCGACCACGGTCATGCCGCTGCCGACCGGCGAGCGCCACGAAAACAGCTGTGAAGGGAACAGCCGCGAGCGCGGCTTCATGGCGTCGACGAATACGAACAGCGCCAGGCCGGCGAGGCCGAGGATGAGCAGCAGCGAGGAGCGCAGCAGGGCGACGTCGACGCCGGCGGTGGCGATCAGCACGACGGCGATGGCGAGACAGCCAAGTGCTGCATAGGGGAAGGGTGGCGAGGTGCCGGCGGCGGCTTGCGGCTTTGTCGCTTCCGGCGTGTTCAGCACGATGAAACTCGCCAGCGCCATGGCGATGCCGCCGAGCACGAAGACGCCGAAGGCCCAGCGCCAGGACAACAGCTCGACCATGATGGCGCCGAGCATCGGGCCGCTGAAGGCGGCAACGCCCCAAATCGCCGACATGATGCCGAACAGCTGCGGCCAAATCCTACGGTCGAACAGCCGCTCGACCGAGACGAAGGCCAGCGACACCAGCGCGCCGCCGCCGAGACCCTCGACCAGGCGGCCGGCGAGAAACACCGGCATGGACGGTGCGGTGGCGCAGATCAGCGCGCCGGCGGCATAGAGCAAAGCGGCGACCGTGACGTTGGAACGCAGCGCGACATAGCTGACCATGCGCCCCGCGGCAGCACCGGCGACGATGGCGCCCAGTTCGTAGACCGCCAGCGACCAGCCGACGAACTGAACGCCGGCGAGGTCGCCGACCATGGCCGGCATGACGGTTGCCACCATCGTCTCGTTGGTGGCGTGCAGCAGGATGCCGAGGCTGATGAAGCAGAAGCGCGCGAGGTCGCCGCTTGCCCACAAGGCCCGCCAGTCGACTTTGTTGCTGGGGATGTCAGTCATTCTTTTTACCCTGCCTTTGCATATCTCGATGCCGGCGCGTTGCACCAGAAGCCAGTGTGGCTTTCCGGCCGGGCCATGCGTGCTGTTTCAGTCAGGGCAGGCTTGTAAAACCTCAACCGAGGTTGAGTTCAAGCGGCTTTTTCGCCAGTGCGATCAGTTCTCGGTGCTGCGCAGCTGGAACTGGCTGACGCCGATGGCGATGTTGATGCCGGTCTGGGTCTGCAGGCTGAGCGGCTGCAAGGTGAAGGCCTGCGAGGAGCCGCCGACCAGGAGGTTGGCCCCGGCGCCGACCGCCGCCGTGACCTCGGCGCTGGCGCCGACA
This sequence comes from Mesorhizobium sp. P171375, assembly GCF_057786075.1. Classification (NCBI taxonomy): domain Bacteria; kingdom Pseudomonadati; phylum Pseudomonadota; class Alphaproteobacteria; order Hyphomicrobiales; family Phyllobacteriaceae; genus Mesorhizobium; species Mesorhizobium sp. P171375. The sequence continues at coordinate 6,521,612 of NZ_JBYNWF010000001.1, read as the reverse complement.
TAGTCGCCGGCCAGCGCGCCCGGCGCATAGATGTTCTTCAGCGGCGTCAGCACCAGCCACTGCATGACGGCCTGCTTGGTGGTGCCGATGTCGAGCCCGTATTTGTTGACGGCGCCGAAATAGGCTTCCGGCGAAAAGCTCTTGTCGGCCGGGGTGAAGGTGCAGCTCAGATCCTTGCTGGAGCCGAAGATGAAGCCGGTGCCGCCGCCTATGGCGCAATCGAGCACGCCGAGTTCTATGCCCTGGTCCTGCGCTTGAGCCTGTTCTGCCCAGGCAATGGCGATGATGGCGGCGGCGATGGTCTTCAGCACGGCGGTTCCCCCCAAAAAGCATACGGCGCGAAACAGTATCCTGTTCCGCGCCGCACGTAGAGGGATCAGTCGATCCTTATTTGCCGATACTTACTTGAACGAGTGGATCAGTTCCAGCGAGGTCACCGCAACCGCCACGTTGACGCCGGTCTGCGCCTGAACGCTGAGCGGCTCCAGCACAAAGGCGCCGTCCAGCCCGCCGACCAGCAGATTGGCGCCGCCGCCGGTCACCACGCTCGCCTCGGCGTTGACGCCGTAATAATGGCCGGCAAGGTCGCCCCCGTCATGGCTGCGGGTGGCGGCCAGAACAGCCCACACCAGCTGGCCCTGATGCGTCTGGCCGAGATCGACGCCGAGCTTGGAGATCATCCCCGTGTATTTCTCGGACGGCCCATGGTGGTAGGGGCGGAAGGTGCAGTCGACGCCCTTGTTCGACGTGACGACGTAACCGACGCCACCGTCGATGGTGCAATCGAGCGTGCCGAGTTGAAGCTTGCCGGCGCTGGCGGGAACGGCAAACAGCGTCGTGGCGAGCGCTGCGGCGCAGCCGAGTTTCTTGATCATGGGTCAGTCCTTTCGAAAAATTGCCTTCAACAACGGTTGAACGGCCCGGAGCGTTCCGCTGAAAACTTGGCGCGATCAAGGCAAGGGTTAACGCTTTGCCCCTCGGTGGTTAAGATTGAGTGATGGCGTGTCGGCCAGAGCTCAGTGGCGCCACAGGCGCCCGAGCGCCGACCAGGCCTTGTCCAGCGGGCCTGGGTCCGGCAAATCGACCAGCACCGTGCCGTGGAAATCCTCGGGATAGCGCCGGTAGAAGTCGATGTCGTTGACGGGCCGCCGTCCGCGAAGGGCGCGGCGCATATCCGGATGCGGCTTCAGCGGCGAGTGGGTCAACTGCTCCGCCTTCTCGACCAGCTCTTCAAAATCCTGCTCTATGAAATCATCCACGTCGAACGCGATCTTCGACCTGACATAGCCATTGGCGTTGATGCGCTGGGCAATGACCTTCAGCATCTGCCACACCGGGGCGTCGCTGTCGTCCGTCCCGCCGTTTTCCGCGGCCAGGATGAGGTAATAGGCCGGCTGCCCCAGCCAGAACATGGTCAACGCGGTGGCCTTGTCGCATTGCGGCTGGCGCGCGAGCCAGAACAGTGGGTCGATGTCCCCATCCCAGTTGAAGTCGAGGACGGCCCGATGCCAATCGTCGGGCGAGGCAGTCTCAAGCCAGGCGATCTGTCGCTTGATCAGGAGTTCGTTGTCATCCATCGCGGTGCCGTTCCGATGTCGCGGTCGCTTCTCCGGCTTCCATTCTGGCACGCAAAGATTGCGATTTTGCTGCGCGGGCCGCTTTGCGGCGACCTGCACAGGGAAAGGAACACTGTTGAATAAAACGTTGCGGGCGACGACTCGCGCGGCGAACCGGCTGGGTATCAGCCGGCGGCGGCGGTGGCGGTGCGCGACAGGCCGTCCTTGGCCGGCTGGTAGGTCGGGTCGAGGTGAACCGCTTCGCGGTAGGCCTTCGATGCCTTGACCTTGTCGCCGCGGCGCTCATAGATCAGCGCCTGATTGGACCAGGCCTCGGCGTTCTTGCCGTCGAGCTTGATGGCCATGTTGAAGTCGGAGAAAGCGTTGTCCTCGTCATTCATGGCGAGATAGGACAGGCCGCGGCCGTTATAGGGTTCGGCGGCATCGGGCGCCAGCGAGATGGCGGTCGAGAAATCCTCGATGGCAAATTTGTGCTGGCCCTGGCTCTGATAGATCAGGCCGCGATTGTGGTAGGCGCGGGCATCGGTGGTGTCGAGCTGGATCGCCTTCTGGAAATCGTTGAAGGCCTGCTGGGTCTGGCCGGCCTTGCGGTAGAGGTTGCCGCGGCCGATATAGGCGGCGTCGTAGTTCGAATTGATCTGGATCGAGCGGTTGTAGTCGGCAAGGGCGGCGGACTGGTTGCCGAGGAAGCGCTGGATCAGCGCCCGGTTCGAATAGGCCTGGTAGAAATTCGGGTTGAGCTGGATGGCGGTGTCGAAGTCCTTCAGCGCCGCCTGGTACTGGCCGCCACGGCCATAGGCCGAGCCGCGCACATTGTAGCCTTCCGGATCCTGCGGATTGCGCTGGATCACCGCCGACAGCGAGGAGATGTTCTCGGTCGAGCCTTGCGCCTTGTCGATGTTGTTGAACTCGCCGGTCGGGACGCTCTGGCAGCTGGCAAGCACCAGGCCGGAGAGCAAGGCTGCCGTCAGGGCGAAACCGCGCATTGTGGTTCTGCGCTCTACGCTGGTTGCGTTCATGTCTGCCCTGTCCTCACTTCAGTCGCGTCGCTCAGTCCAGGTCCCCCCTCCGGGCCGGGTCCACAGATTGTCGTAACAAAATCTAGAGCGTCGTTTGCGCGTTCAAGGGAACGCCCTCTAACAAAAAGGCGGCGCTCTAAACAAAAAGGTGGCGGCGATTCCGCATCGCGCCACCTCAAATTATCCTTCGAAAAGGACGAAAAATTGGCGTTAGAACCGCGGCGGGCGCGGAGCACCACCAGGACCACCGGCGGCGCCGGCAGCAACCGGGCGCGGCGTCATCGGCAGCAGGCCTTCGCGCTGAGCGCGCTTGCGGGCCAGCTTGCGGGCGCGGCGAACGGCTTCAGCCTTTTCACGGGCGCGCTTCTCGGAAGGCTTCTCGTAGTGGCCGCGCATCTTCATTTCGCGGAAAATGCCTTCGCGCTGCATCTTCTTCTTGAGAGCGCGAAGCGCCTGATCAACGTTATTGTCGCGGACGAGTACCTGCACGGGCAATCCTGTCTTTCGGGTTTGATATCAACAGGCAAGCGGCCATAGCCACATGCCTCCGCAGCGATTTACACCACGAATTGTGGCGGCTGATAGCAGAATCAGGCCGCGCTGTCCACACTCGAAATGAAGGACAACCGCCAATTTGCCACGGTCGCCCCGAGATAGGGCACCAACTAGGCGCTGGCTAGGTGCAGTCGCGCGAAATCCTCGAAGAATTCGCCGTAGTCGCAGGTGATTTCCTCGCCGGCTGATATATCGCGAGTGGCGGTGGCGCCGCCATATTGCGAGAAATCCGTGTTCGGCCGCTCGGCATGGTTCATGAAGCGGCCATTGTCGACCTCATAGACCATGAAGCCGGGACGGTCGGGGCTCGGATAGGCGTAGCGGTCGAGCAATTCGCGGAGGTGCGGCGGGGCCGTCTCATATCTATCCATCGGGATCAGCCGGTCGAAATCCGGATCGAGCCGCCAGATCGAGGCGCCCTTCCTGATCGGCTCGGCGGCGAAGACGCCGACGCCTTCGATTGCGCTCTGGGCGATATAGGTTCTGATCAGCAGCATGTCCGTCTCCTTACTCGAAACCGAATCGCCAAATCGGGTGGAAAAAGCAAGGCCGGTTTCGGGCTCTATGGCTGATCGGTGCAGGCTGTGACCGCGAAATGCTTCACGTCCGGGTGATCGAGATGCCGCCATCGGCAAACAGCGCCGATCCGGTGGTGAAGCTAGAAGCATCCGAGGCCAGAAAGAGCGCCGCGCGGGCGATCTCTTCGGGCTCCGCCACACGCTTCAAGGCATGCAGGTTTTCGACGAAACTACGCGATTCCGGAGTCTTGAACGTCGCCGACGGCGTGTTGGTGCCGCCCGGCACCAGCGCGTTGACCCGCACGCCCTTGGGACCATATTCGGCGGCCAGCACCTGCGTCAGCCCGATCAGTCCGGCCTTGCTGGCGGCATAGCTGGTCATACCGGGCATGCCGACGGTGTGACCGACAAAGGTGGAGGTGAAGATCAGCGATCCGCCGCCACGCTCGACCATTGCCGGCACCTGGTATTTGGCGCCGAGAAAGGCGCTGGTCAAATTGGTGTCGAGCGTTTCGCGCCAGCCCTTGAACGACAGGTCCGAAATCGGACCCATTGGGCCGACGGCGCCGACATTGTTGAAGGCGATATCGAGCCCGCCAAACCTTTCGATGGCCAGATCGACAAGGGCTTTTGCATAGGCCTCTTCAGTGACGTCGCCGGCCAGCGCGATTGCCGTGCCGTCGGCCTCCTCGATTTCGGCGACCAGCGCGTCAAGCCCGGCCTGGCGGCGAGCGGCGACAACGACCTTGGCGCCTTCCTCGGCAAACAGTTTTGCCGTGGCGCGGCCGATGCCGGAACTGGCGCCAGTGACAATGGCGATCTTATTGGCGAGTGCGAACATTTTCTGCATCCTTTTTTCGCGCCAGCATCGCCGGCAATCGGGATGGTGATCGCAGGCTGGGGCGGCGCGAGCCACCCGATACGTGCGAAGCCTGCCGAGACCTCTTTTCCACCACGGCGCAAAACGGCAAGCGCCGTCGCAAACAGCGCAAGGGTGGAAGCGCTGTTTCGCTAGTGATACACCTCGCGCGCCGGGGCCGAATGAATGCCCCTGCCGCCATTTGCGAGGCTGGAACGTTGAAAAAATATTCGGTATTCGCCATCGCCCGCGAGGCCATGCGCGGCCATAAGGGCTGGGAGGAACAATGGTCCTCGCCGGAGCCGAACAAGGAATACGACGTCATCATCGTCGGCGCCGGCGGCCATGGCCTTGCCACCGCCTACTATCTCGCCACCGTGCACGGCATCACCAATGTCGCGGTGCTGGAAAAGGGCTGGCTCGGCGGCGGCAATACCGGCCGCAACACCACCATCATCCGCTCCAACTATCTCTATGACGAGAGCGCCGGCATTTACGACCATGCGCTGAAGCTGTGGGATGGGCTGAGCCAGGAGCTCAACTACAACGTCATGTATTCGGCGCGCGGCGTCATGATGCTGGCGCACAATGTGCACGACATCCAGGTGCTGAAGCGCCATGTTCACGCCAACCGGCTCAACGGCATCGACAATGAATGGCTGACGCCGGAGCAGGCGAAGGAATTCTGCCCGCCGCTGAACATTTCCAAGCAGGCGCGGTATCCCGTCGTCGGCGCCGCCTTGCAGCGCCGCGGCGGCACGGCGCGTCACGATGCGGTCGCCTGGGGTTATGCGCGCGGCGCCTCGGCACGCGGTGTGCACATCATCCAGAACTGCGAGGTCACCGGGGTCAAGCGCGCGGCCAATGGCGCGGTCATGGGCGTCGACACCACGCGCGGCTTCATCGGCGCCAAGAAGGTCGGCGTGGTGGCTGCCGGCCATTCTTCCGTCATCATGAACATGGCCGGAGTGCGCATGCCGCTGGAAAGCTATCCGCTGCAGGCACTGGTGTCGGAGCCGGTCAAGCCGGTGGTGCCATGCGTGGTGATGTCGAACACGGTGCACGCCTACATCTCGCAGTCCGACAAGGGCGAACTGGTGATCGGCGCCGGCACCGATCAATATGTCTCCTACTCGCAGACCGGCGGCCTGCACATTTTGCAGCACACGCTGGACGCTATCTGCGAAATGTTCCCGATCTTCACCCGCATGAAGATGCTGCGCTCGTGGGGCGGCATCGTCGACGTCACGCCCGACCGTTCGCCGATCCTGGCCAAGACGCCGGTGCCCGGCCTCTACGTCAATTGCGGCTGGGGCACGGGCGGCTTCAAGGCGACACCTGGCTCGGGCCATGTCTTTGCCCACACCATTGCCAAGGACGATCCGCACCCGATCAACGCGCCCTTCACCATCGAGCGCTTCCGCACCGGCCGCCTCATCGACGAGGCGGCGGCGGCGGCGGTGGCGCACTGATGGCTGCCATGAGGCTTTGCGACCAACCGGCCATCGGCCACGGCGAATTTTAGGACCAAACAGATGCTTCTCATCCGCTGCCCCTATTGCGAGGAAGAGCGCCCGGAGCTCGAGTTCCGCAACGCCGGCGAGGCGCATATTGCGCGCTCGGCCAACATGGCGGGCGAGAGCGATGACGACTTCGAAAAGTTCTTCTTCATCCGCTCGAACCCCAAGGGCATCATCTATGAGCGCTGGCGCCACATCCATGGCTGCGCACGCTTCTTCAACGCGGTGCGCGACACCGTCACCGACAAGTTCGTCATGACTTACAAAGCCGGCGAGCCGAAGCCGTCCAAGCTTCCGGGAGCTGTGAAATGAGCGGCGCCTTCCGTATCCCGAGGGCCGGCCGCCTCAGCCAGGCCAAGACCGCGCGCTTCTCCTTCGACGGCCAGTCCTATACCGGCATAGAGGGCGACACGCTGGCCTCGGCGCTGCTGGCCAATGGCGTCCATCTCGTCGGCCGCTCGTTCAAATATCACCGTCCCCGTGGCTTCCTGTCGGCTGGCGCGGAAGAGCCCAATGCGCTGGTTCAGGTCGAGCGCGATGCGGCGCGCAAGGCGCCGAACATCCGCGCAACCGTGCAGGAGCTCTATGACGGGCTCGTTGCCCAATCGCAGAATCGCTGGCCCTCGCTTGCCTTCGACATCGGCGCGGTCAACGACATTGCGTCGCCGCTGTTTTCGGCCGGTTTCTACTATAAGACCTTCATGTGGCCGAAGGCGGCCTGGAAGAGCCTGTACGAGCCGAAGATCCGCGCCGCGGCAGGCCTCGGCGTTTCTCCTGACAAGCCCGATCCCGATCATTATTCGTCGCGCTATGCGCATTGCGATGTGCTGGTGCTGGGCGGCGGTGCCGCCGGCATCACGGCCGCTCTGGCTGCGGCTGAAACCGGCGCCCGCGTCATCCTCGCCGACGAGCAGGCGGATTTCGGCGGCAGCCTGCGCTTCGAGACCGGCGCGAAGATCGATGGCCAGGACGGCTATGCCTGGGCGCAAGCAGCGATCGCGAAGCTCAAGGGCATGGACAATGTCCGCGTGCTCTCCCGCACCACGGCGTTCGGCTACTACGCGCAGAATTTCGTCGGCCTGGTCGAGCGCGTCAGCGACCATCTGCAAAGCCCTGGCCATGACCTGCCGCGCGAGCGGCTGTGGCAGGTCCGCGCCAAGCGCGTGGTGCTGGCGACCGGCTCCATCGAACGCCACATGGTGTTTGCCGACAATGACCGGCCCGGCATCATGCTGGCCTCGGCTGCGCGCATCTATCTCAACCATTATGGCGTGGCGGTCGGCAAAAATGTCGGCGTCTACACCGCCAATGACTCGGCTTATGCGGCGGCGATCGACCTGAAGAAGGCCGGCGTCAACATCGCGGCGATCGTCGATTTACGTGACCATCCGACCGGGCCGGTCATCGACGAGGCGAGGGCGCTCGGCATCGAGGTCAATTTCGGCCGTGCGGTGATCCGGGCCGGCGGCAAATTGCGCGTGACGTCGATGACCGTGCAGCCAAAGAATGGCGGCGGCGAGCGGACCATTCCGGTCGATGCCATCCTGATGTCGGCCGGCTGGACGCCATCGGTGCATCTCTTCTCGCAATCGCGCGGCAAGGTCGCTTTCAACGACGAAACCAAGCGTTTCGTGCCCGGAATTTATGCGCAGGATTGCATCTCGGTCGGCGCCTGCAACGGCACGGACGGGCTGTCGGCAAGCATCGACGAGGCCTATGCGGCCGGCGCCAAGGCGGCGAAGGACGCCGGTGCGAAAACCGCGAAGGGTACAAAGCCAAAGGTCGATGCGTCGGAAAGCTGGTCGCGCGGCATGCTGGGGGCTGCGCCCGGCGCCGGGCCGGACAAGACGGTCAAGGCCTTCGTCGATTTCCAGAACGACGTTACCGCCAAGGACATCCGCCAGGCGGTGCATGAAGGCATGCGCTCGATCGAGCACGTCAAGCGCTTCACCACCAACGGCATGGCGACCGACCAGGGCAAGACCTCCAACATGCACGGACTGGCGATTGCCGCCGAGACGTTGGGCAAGCCGATCCCGGAGGTCGGCCTGACCACCTTCCGCGCGCCGTACACGCCGGTGACCTTCGGCGCGATCGTCAGCCATGCGCGCGGGCCGCTGTTCGACCCGACGCGCAAAACCGCGATCCATCCGTGGGCCGAAGCGCAGGGCGCGGTGTTCGAGGATGTCGGGCAGTGGAAGCGCGCCTGGTATTTCCCAAAGGCGGGCGAGGACATGCACAAGGCGGTCGACCGCGAATGCGTCGCGGTGCGCACCAATGCCGGCCTGTTCGACGCTTCGACGCTGGGCAAGATCGAAGTGGTCGGGCCGGATGCGGCCAAGTTCATGGAGCTTCTCTACACCAATCCGTGGGAAAAGCTGGAACCCGGCCGCTGCCGCTATGGCATCATGCTGCGCGAAGACGGCTTCATCTATGATGACGGCGTCGTCGGCCGGCTGGCGCCGGACCGTTTCCATGTCACGACGACGACGGGCGGTGCGCCTCGCGTCATGAACCATATGGAGGATTATCTCCAGACCGAATTCCCGCATCTGAATGTCTGGCTGACCTCGATCACCGAGCAGTGGGCGGTCATCGCGGTGCAGGGGCCGAAGTCGCGCGACATCATCGCGCCGCTGGTCGAAGGCATCGACATGTCGGATGAAGCGCTGCCGCATATGTCGGTGCGCGAAGGCAAGATCTGCGGCGTGCCGACAAGGCTGTTCCGCATGTCGTTCACCGGCGAACGCGGCTTCGAAGTCAACGTGCCGGCGGATTACGGCCAGGCCGTCTGGGAAGCGCTGTGGGCCGAAGGCCAGAAGCATGGTGCGGCCGCCTATGGCACCGAGGCCATGCACGTGCTGCGCGCCGAAAAGGGCTACATCATCGTTGGCCAGGACACAGACGGCACGGTGACGCCGAACGATGCCGGGCTCGACTGGGCGGTCGGCAAGAAGAAGACTGACTTCGTTGGTATCAGAGGCCTGACGCGGCCCGACCTCGTCGCCAAGGGCCGCAAGCAACTGGTCGGCCTGAAAACCAAGGACCCGAAGGTGGTGCTGGAGGAAGGCGCGCAGATCGTCGCCGATCCCAAACAGGCGATCCCGATGAAGATGATCGGCCACGTCACTTCGAGCTACTGGTCGCAAAATTGCGGCCGCTCCATCGCGCTGGCGCTGGTCGCCGGCGGGCGCGACCGGATGGGCGAGACGCTTTACGTGCCGATGCCGAACGGGGTGATCGAAGTGGAGGTTACCGGCATGGTGTTCTTCGACGAGACGGGAGGGCGCCTCAATGGCTAAGGCCACTGCGAAAACCAACGCATCTTCGGCTGAGCGCCGTCCGGCACAGGCCGGGCGCAACGTTTCGGCGAAGAACGTGAAGGTCGAGGTGCTGCCGCCGGCTGAGCGTGTGTCGCTGCGCGCGCCGGAGGCTTCCATTGCCGCGCTGTCGAAGGCGCTCGGGCTGACCTTGCCGAAAAGCCCGAAGACGTCGGCTTCGAAGGCCGGCCGCACGGCGCTGTGGCTCGGACCGGACGAATGGTTTCTGATCGACGAGGCCGGCAAGGACCTGCTCGCCGACTGCGCCAAGGTATCCGCGCTGCATTCGGCCGTCGGTATTTCACACCGCAACGTCGCCTTCGAAGTCACCGGCCCGGCAGCAGCCGCTGCGATCAATGCCGGCTGCCCGCAGGATCTGTCGCTCGAGGCCTTTCCGGTTGGCGCGGCGTCGCGCACCATTCTCGGCAAGTGCGAAATCGTGCTGCTGCGCACGGCAGCCGACGCCTTCCGGGTCGAGTGCTGGCGTTCTTTCTCCGACTATGTCTTTACTTTCCTGTCGGAGGCAGCCAGCGACGCGGCGGCGTAGAGCAATCCTTTTGGATTGCTCCGGGAACGCCTGACACGGGCGCTCGTTCTGCTTGCGCTGTCGAGGGAGAATGCCGATGCCGTCGAAATCTGCGCCGAAGTCAGCCAGGAAAACCGCCGCGGTCCGCTCGCTCGAACGTGAACAGCACCACGAGGTGAGTGCCGAAGAGGAACTCGAGGAAGGTCTCGAGGACACGTTCCCGGCCAGCGATCCGGTGTCGATCACCGCGACCTCCATCTCCGGCGCGCCCGCAAGACACGGCAAGGCCAAGAGGGTGCCGGGACGCAAACCGCGCAAGAAATAATCTCTCCGCTGCGCCCAGGCTTGAGTTAAGGAAAACCCCGGCCTGCGCCGAGGAAAAACGGGCGGCCGGGATTATCCTGCCGCCCTTAGCCGTTGTGCTGTCTGGTGGTCGAGCTTAATCAACTCAGAACGTGCTCGGCACGATCCACGGGTTGATCTCGATGCCGAGGCGCGGGCCCTTGGCCTTGACGTCGGACTTTTCGACCGAACCGGTCACGCTGCAATCGAGCTTGGCATGGGTCGTGGCGTCGACGCAGGTCGCGGCCGGAGCCTGCTTGGGCGAAACATTGTTGCCGGCAGCGACAGCCGAGCCGGAGAGCGCCAGCACGGTGGCAAGGGCGAGAACGGTCTTGTTCATGTCAGTCTCCAACGGTTAAATTGTTTTCATACATGTACGATTAAGCGTACATATACGTCCGCGGAAACGGGCCTTCAAGTCAGAAAATGTACATGTACGACAGTTTTTTTTGAACGCCGAAAATTGCGGCTGACTGACACAGCCGAAGCTGTCAGGCCGGACGTTCAATTGAAGGGGCGAAGGATACCCAGGTGCTCAGCAGGTGACGGGGGTCTTCGTCAGCGGTGGCACGTCCTGCATGGTGAGCGAGGCAAGGGTGGAATCGCACATCCGCTTCACGAAAGCCTCCGGATCGCCAAAGGGGTAGAACGGAAAGGTGATCAGCAACGAGATGGTGCCGTGGCCGACGGCCCACAGCATGGTGGCGATGGCGCGCGCATCGCCGTGCAATTTGCCGGCGGCGACGCAAGCCTCGACCCTTGAGATCAGCGCTTTCATCGCCGGGTTGCCCTCTTCCATGTCCTCATAGCTTCTGCCCTCCGGCAGCTTGGTCTTTTCGGTCATGAAGACGGTACGGTATTCGTTGGGGTTGCCTAGCCCGAAGGCGGCATACTCGGTCATCACTGCCTTCAGCGCCTCGATCGGGTCGTCGGAGGGATGCGCCTCGATGTTGCGGGCAAGTGTTTCGAACGCATCCTCGGCCAGCGCAAACAGGATGTCCTGCTTGTCGGCGAAGTAGGAATAGACCGACATCGGGGCGTAGCCGACCCGGTTGGCCAGCTTGCGGATCGTCAGGCCTTCATAGCCCTCTTCCTTGACAAGCTTGTGGGCTGCGTCGAGCAGCTCGGAACGCAGTTCGGCCTTTTGTTTCTCGCGGCGTTTCTGGACGCTCAGCGGCACGTGAGTCTGCCTTCATGTGGTGGGGTGTTGGCTAAATTATATACGCTGTACGAAAACGGACAAGGGCGCCGTAGGTTCCCCTGCGGCAATGGTTACCAAATCTTGGGTTGCTCAAATCTGGGGTTGCCAAATCTGGGGTTATCAAATCGCGCCGACGCCGCCGTCCACGGCCAGCGTGTTGCCGGTCATGAAGGAATTGGCGGGGTCAGCGGCAAACAGGATGGCGGTCACGACCTCGTCCACTTCGGCGACCCGTTTCATCGGCACGCCGCGCGTCAACTCGGCCAGGGCTTCGGCTTCCGGCGCGCCGGAGATGCGCACGAAGCTGTCGACCATGGCTGTGCGGGTGTGCGCCGGGCAGACGGCGTTGATGCGTATGCCCTTGGTGGCGTATTCGGCGGCTGCCGACTTGGTCAGCCCGACGACGCCATGCTTGGCGGCGGCATAGACCGACAGTTTCGGTGCGCCCACCAGCCCGGCAACCGAGGCGATGTTGACGATGGCGCCGCCTTTCCCGTCCGATTTGAACTGCCGCTCCATCTGCGGGATCTGGTGCTTCATGGCGTAGAAGACGCCGAGCAGGTCGATCTCCAGCACGCGGCGCGCCTCGTCGGAGTCCACTTGCGGCAGGCGCACGAAGCTTTGGACGATGCCGGCATTGTTGATGGCGATGTCCAGCCGGCCGAATTTCTCCGCCGCCAGCCTCACCAGATCCTCCGACAGTTTTTCGTCCGCTATGTTGCCAGCAAGGATAGCTGTTTCGGCCCGCAGCGAGCCGGCAAGTTCGGCCAGCGCCTTTTCGTCGATGTCGGACAACACCAGGCGGGCGCCTTCAGCGGCAAAGCCCTTGGCCGCACCGCGGCCGAGGCCGCCTGCGGCCCCGGTGATCAGCACGGTCGCTCCGTCAAAACGGCCCATTGCGTCTCCCACTGTGTCTCATTGTCGATTCAGGTTCGATCGATCAGCTTGGCGGCAAGATGCGACAGCAGCTTCACTGCCTCGCCATAAGTCTTTGCCTTTTCGGGATTGGAGGCGTTGCCGTCGAGCGCCCGTTTGTAGACGCCCTGGCAGATGGCCGCCAAACGGAAGAAGGAGAAAGCGAGGAAGAAGCTCCAATTGTCGATGCCTGCCAGCCCTCGCCGTCGGCAATAGGCGGCGACATAGGCTTCCTCGGAGGGCAGGCCCAGGGCGGCGCGGTCAATACCGCCAAGGCCGCGAAAGCCCGAGGCATGCGGCAGGCGCCATTGCATGCACTGGTAGGCGAGGTCGGCAAAGGGGTGGCCGAGTGTCGACAGTTCCCAGTCGAGCACCGCCAGCACCTTTGGCTCACTGGCTGCAAAGATCATGTTGTCCAGCCGGTAGTCGCCATGCACCAACGAGACACGGCCGTCATCGGCCGGCATATGCGTCTCCAGCCAGGCGATCAGCCGGTCCATGTCGTCGACGGTGCCGGTCTCCGAGGCGCGATATTGGCTGGTCCAGCGGGCCAGCTGGCGTTCGAAGTAATTGCCCGGCCGGCCGAAATCGCCGAGCCCGACGGCTTCGACATCGACATCGTGTAACGCAGCAAGCGTGGCGTTCATGGCGTCGTAGAGCACGGCACGGCCATCGATGCCGCCGGCTTCCGGCACAGCCGGATCCCAGAAGATGCGGCCGTCGAGGAAGTCCATGACGTAGAACATGCGGCCGATCGGCGAGTCTTCCGCCGATAGATACAGCATTCGGGGCACCGGCACCGCGGTTCCGGCAAGCGCCTTCATCACGGTGAATTCGCGGTCGACCTGATGCGCCGATTTCAGCAGTTGGCCCGGCGGCTTGGCGCGCAGCACATAGCGGCCGCTGGCCGCAGTCAGCAGATAGGTCGGGTTCGACTGGCCGGATTTGAATTTCTCGATGGAATGAAGCCCGGCAAAACCCGGAATGTGCGCTTCGAGGTAAGGGGCAAGTGCTGCCTGGTCGATTGCGTTGGCGTCGCCGCTCATGCGGTCTCCGGCTCACGCTCGATCAGCGTCAGCGTCAGCCAGCGCGCGGTCAGCGCCGGCTTCTTCGAGCCCTCGATCTCGATGGTCACGTCATGCGCCGTCTGCACCCAGCCGGATGGCCGGACCTTGACGTCGGCCAGCACGAAACGGGTGCGGATGCGCGAACCGGTCTTCACCGGCGCCAGGAAGCGCAGCGAATCGAAGCCGTGATTGACGCCCATCTTGCCCTTTTCCAGCGGCGGCATGGTCTCGAAGGTCATCGCCGAGAGCAGCGACAGCGACAGAAAACCATGGGCGATGGTGCCGCCGAACGGCGTCTCGCGCTTTGCCCGCTCGGGGTCGCAATGGATGAACTGGTGGTCGTCGGTGGCGTCGGCGAACTGGTCGATCATGGTCTGGGTGACCACGCGCCAAGGGGAGACACCGACTTCCTTGCCGACGCTGGCCAAAAGCACATCGAGACTGATCGGTTCCACTGCGACGTCCTCCATTTGCCGCCGACCGCGGCTCATTCCTTGAACAATGTCAGCCCATGCTGCACCGACTGCCCGCCGTCGATCGGCAGGATGGCGCCGGTGACATAGGAGCCGGCACGGCTGCACAAATAGAGCGTTGCGCCGCCAATGTCATCCGCCACGCCGATACGGCCGATGGGGACATGGCTGCCGACATGTCTGGCCTTTTCCTCGGTGCCGGTGGCAAAGGCGGTCATGCGGCTCTGGAAGGGGCCGGGAGCGAAGGCGTTGACGGTGATACGCCGCGCCGCGAGCTCGATTGCCAGCGTGCGGGTCAGATGGTGAACGGCGCCCTTGGACGCCGTGTATGAGTACGCATCGTCGGCCAGCGGCTGCGTGCCCATCACCGAGCCAAGGTTGATGACGCGGGCCGGATCGGCGTCGCTGGCCGCGGCGTCGAGCAGCGGCAGCAATTCGCGCGTCAGGTGGAAGACAGCGGTGACGTTGACGGCGAACACCTTGGCCCAGCCGTGGTAGGGAAAATCCTCGAGCGAGGCGCCCCAGGATATGCCGGCATTGTTGACGAGGATGTGCAGCTTGTCGGTGCGCGCCTTGACCTCGGCGACCAGCGCGGCAATGCCGGCCTCGGTGGAGACGTCACCGGCGAAGCCTTCGGCGCGGCCGGAGGCACCGAGCCCGTTCAACTCGGCCGCGACCTTGATGCAATCCTCGCCCTTGCGCGAAGCGATCATCACGGTGGCGCCGGCCTGGACCAGGGCGGTCGCAACCATGCGGCCGATGCCGGTCGCGGCTCCGGTCACCAGTGCCGTCTTGCCGGCAACTGAGAACAGCTCGTCGAGATAGCTCATCGATCCTCCCCGCGGAAACTTCGCCTCGTTGGGCGGTTGCCGCATTGACAACATACCCGGTAGTATGTTGATCTTTTGCCCAGACGTAAAGGCCTTGAATGCAGCATCGCTGCGGAAGCAGGCGAAAGGCGAAACCGATGCTCAGCGTCGAAGCTCCACTGCTCGATCGCCCGCGCGCCGATATCTTGCGCGCCGCTGCGATCTGTTTCATGCAGCGCGGCTATGCCGCGAGTTCCATCGACGACGTCGCGCGCAGCCTAGGCTCGACCAAGGGCCGCATCTACCACCACTATCCGTCCAAGGCCGATCTGTTCGCCGATGTGTTCCGCGCCGGCATGGACATGAATTTTGCGGCGATCGAGCCGGTGCGCGCGCAGCCCGGCCCGGCGATTGGACGATGGCGCAAGATGGCTGCCATCCATTGCGGCCAGATGATCCGCACCAAGCCGTTCCAGCGTGTCGTCTGGGAAGGTGTCGAGCTTTACCTGCGCGGGGCGACCACCCCTGAACAGCGCGAGGAGTTCACCCGGTTGATGCAGTCGCGCGACGCTTACGGCCGCATCTTTCGCGAGGCGATCGCCGCCGCGCGCGACGAGGGCGACATGCGCTTCGGCACGATCGGCATTGCCGAGCAGCTGATGTTTTTGACGCTGAACTCGCCGCTGTTCTGGTACACGCCGCGCCCGACAGAGACGGACGGGGATATCGAGGCAATTGTCGGCGAGGTCGTCGCGTTCGCGGCGCGTGGCCTGGGTGCGGCTGAGGAGAACAGATAATGAGCGACATGACTCTCGGCATGACCGAGCGGCTGAAGCCGATCCACGCCCGCGTCGCCGGCATGGTGCACGGCGAGATCATGCCGCTCGACCACGAGTTTCTGAGCGAGGTCGGCAAGGGCGGCGACCGCTGGGTCTACACAGCGCGGCAGACCGAGATTCTCGAAGGGCTGAAAAAGACGGCCAGGGAGCGCGGCCTGTGGAATTTCTGGCTCACCGGCTCCGAGCGCGGCTATGGGCTCTCGACCGTCGAATATGCCTATCTGGCCGAGGAGATGGGCAAGGCGCATCTGGGTGCTGAAACCTTCAACTGTTCGGCGCCCGACACCGGTAACATGGAGGTGCTGGAGCGCTATGGCTCGGACGATCACAAGAAGGCCTGGCTGGGGCCGCTGCTCGAGGGCAAGATCCGCTCGGCCTATCTGATGACGGAGCCGGACGTCGCTTCGTCCGATGCCACCAACATCGCCATGCGCTGCGAACGGCGAGGCGACGACTATGTGCTCAACGGGGAGAAATGGTGGGCATCGGGCGCAGGCGATCCGCGCTGCGCCATCTATGTGGTCATGGTGCGTACTGGCGGCGAGGCCGAGCCGCAGCACCGCCGCCATTCGATGATCCTGGTGCCGTCCGACACCAAGGGCGTGACCAAGCTTCGGCCGATGCAGGTCTATGGCGACGACGACGCGCCGCATGGCCACATGCACCTTCGCTTCGACAATGTGCGGGTGCCGGCCTCCAACCTGATCCTCGGCGAGGGCAGAGGCTTCGAGATCGCGCAAGGCAGGCTCGGGCCCGGCCGCATCCACCATTGCATGCGCGCCATCGGCCAGGCGGAGATGGCGCTGGAGATGCTGTGCCAGCGCTCTGTCCGCCGCGAAGCCTTCGGCCAGCCCTTGGCGAAGCTCGGCGCCAATTTCGACATCATCGCCGAATGCCGCATGGAGATCGAGATGGCGCGGCTGCTCTGCCTCAAGGCAGCGTGGATGATTGATCAGGGCGATGCGCGCGCGGCGGCGCCCTGGATCAGCCAGATCAAGGTCATCGCACCGCGCGTCGCGCTCAAGGTCACCGACGAGGCCGTGCAGATGTTCGGCGCGCAAGGCATCAGTCAGGACACGCCGCTGGCGCGCTCGTGGACACATCTGCGAACCCTGCGGCTGGCCGACGGGCCGGACGCCGTGCACCGCCGGCAAGTGGCGCGCACCGAACTCAGGAAATACACGCAGGAAAAGGTGTGAGGGCATGAAAGCCATCATCGCCCGCGATTTCGCGCCGCTCGACCAGCTCGTCTATGGCGACTGGCCGGAGCCGGAGGCCAAGGGCAATACGGTCGTCATCGAGGCCGAGGCGATCGGCGTCAACTATCCCGACGGCTTGCTCGTCCAAGGCCTTTACCAGATGAAGCCGCCGCTGCCTTTCGTGCCCGGCATGGAGGTTGCGGGACGGGTGGTCGCGGTCGGGCCGGGGGTGAAATCGGTCAAGATCGGCGACCGGGTCGCCGCGCTCTCGACCCATGGCAGCTATGCCGAGCGGGTGGGTGCTGCCGAACCCTTCGTCATGCCGCTGCCGCCTGATATGCCCGCCACTGATGCCTGCGCGCTGCTGGCCGGCTACGGCACGTCGCATTATGCGCTGAAGCAGCGCAGCGCGCTCAGGGAAGGCGAGACGCTGTGCGTGCTGGGTGCGGCCGGCGCTACCGGCATCGTCGCCATCCAGATCGGCAAGGCGCTTGGCGCGCGCGTCATCGGCGTCGCCTCGTCGGAGGAAAAGCGCCGCATCGCCACTGAAGCCGGCGCCGACATTGCGCTCGGCTACGACAATCTGAAAGAAGCGCTGAAAGAGGTCACCGGCGGCAAGGGCGTCGATGTCGGCTTCGATCCGGTCGGCGGCAAAACCTTCGACGTGCTCGCCCGCTCGATGGCGTGGAACGGCCGCCTGCTGGTCATCGGCTTTGCCTCGGGCGCCATCCCGCAATTCCCCGTCAACCTGGCGCTGGTCAAGGGCTTTTCGGTCGTCGGCGTGTTCTGGGGCGCGTTCACCGCCAAGGAGCCGCGTGTCTACGCAGACAATATGAAGGAGCTGGTCGGTTGGTACCTCGCCGGCAAGGTCCGGCCGGTGATCGAAGGCACGTACCCGCTTGCCGATGCAGCCGCCGTGCTCAAGCGCGTGCTTGGCCGCGGATCTTCCGGCAAGCTCATCCTCAGGCCGTAAGGAGCCCGCCATGGCGATCCCCTCAGACATGAAAGCGCTGCTGCTGACCGGCGACGGCTATACCAGGACGCCGACTGGCACCGTGCTGGAGGCGATGGAGCCTTATCTCCAGCCGGGCAGCATCGGCGTGCCGACGCCCGGACCGAGCCAGGTGCTGATCAAGGTCGGCCTCGCCTCGATCAATCCGTCCGATGTCATGTTCATCAAAGGCCAGTACGGCCAGCCACGCGCCAAGGGCCAGCCGGCCGGGTTCGAGGGTGTCGGCACCATTGTCGCCACGGGCGATGAGCCTTATCCCAAGAGCCTGGCCGGTAAGCGCGTCGCCTTCGCCACCGGCGTCACCAATTGGGGCTCCTGGGCCGAATATGCGGTCGCGGAAGCCGCTGTCTGCATCCCGCTGCTCGACACCGTCCGTGACGAGGACGGTGCGGCGTTGATCGTCAATCCACTGACGGCGATCGCCATGTTCGACATCGTCAAGGAGGCCGGCGAAAAGGCTTTCATCATGACCGCCGGCGCCAGTCAGCTGTGCAAGCTGATCGCCGGCCTTGCCAAGGAGGAAGGATACCGGCCGATCGTCACCGTGCGCCGCGACGAGCAGATCCCGCTCTTGAAGGAGATCGGTGCCGCGCATGTGCTCAACGAGAAGGCGCCCGATTTCAAGGCCGCGCTGCGCGAGGTGATCAAGACCGAACAGCCGCGCATCTTCCTCGACGCGGTGACCGGGCCGCTGGCCTCAGTCATCTTCGACGCCATGCCGAAGCGCGCGCGCTGGATCGTCTATGGCCGGCTCGACCCCGACACGACTGTCATCCGCGAGCCCGGCCAACTGATCTTCCAGCAGAAGCACATTGAGGGCTTCTGGCTGGTCGAATGGATGCGCCAGTTCCGCGACAGACGCGGCCCGGCCATCATGGAAGCGCAGAAGCGCTTTTCCGACGGGCGCTGGTCGACCGACGTGACGGCGGTGCTGCCGCTGGATGAGGCGATGGCGAAGGTGCCAGTGGAGCTGGCCAAGCCGAACGGGAAAGTGTTTATACGGCCGTGACGGCACCCCTTCCTTCTCCCCGTTCTACGGGGAGAAGGTGGCCCGAAGGGCCGGATGAGGGGCGGCGCCGACGTCAGTGACTGGCTTTGCTGCTGCGGTCTGTCCAAGGCGATAACCTCGAAACTCCGCGCTGCCCCTCACCTGCCTGCCGGCATCCTCTCCCCGTAAACGGGGCGAGGAGGGCTAATCTCACTCCGCTGGCTCCACATTGGTATACGCAGCTTCTTCCAGCTCGCGCTTCAGCCTGGCTTCCTCATGCGTCTTCGGCGTGACGAAGCGGCCGAGCAGGAGGTAGGCGACCGGGGTCAGGAACAGCGTTGAGACGGTGGCGAGGCCCAGCCCGCCGACGATCACCCAGCCAAGCGCGATGCGTGCCTCGGCACCGGCGCCGGCGGCCAGCACCAGCGGCACGCCGCCAAGGATGGTGCAGATCATCGTCATCATCACCGGACGCAGGCGGATGATCGAAGCCTGCTCGATCGCCTCGCGCACACCCAGCCCACGGTCGCGCAGCTGGTTGGCGAATTCGACGATGAGGATGCCGTTCTTGGCCATGACGCCGACCAAAAGCACCAGGCCGATCTGGCTGTAGGCGTTGAGGCTGGTGCCTGACAAAAGCAACGCAAAGATTGCGCAGGCGAGGCCGAGCGGCACCGTCGCCATGATGATGACGGCGCTGACAAAGCTTTCGAACTGGGCGGCAAGCACCAGCAGGATGATGACCAGCGCGAAGCCGAAAATGGTGACCATGGCGCTGTTGGTTTCGCCGAGCGTCGCGGCTTCCGCCAGTGGCAGGATGCGGCTGCCCGGCGGCAGCAGCGGCGTGGCGATCTGCTCGGCGACACCGAGCGCATCGCCGAGTGCGAAATTGCCGTTGAGATTGGAGGTGATCGCCACCGAAGGCTGCTGCTGTTCGCGCGTCAGCGACGGCGGCACGGCGCGTTCGGTCAGCGTGGCGATGGTCGACATCGGCACGAAGCGGCCGTCGGCGGTCTTCAGGAAGATGTTTTCCAGATCGGTTGGATCGTTGATCGGGTTGGTGGTCGAAACCAGCTTCACGCCATAGCTGCGGTCGGCGATGTAGACGTCGACGACATCATTGCCGTCGAGCATCGCCTGCAGCGTGTTGGCAAGCCCGGTGATGTCGATGCCGAGATCGGAGGCGCGCTCGCGGTCGATGGCCACGGCCAGTTGCGGCTGCGTCGGGTCGACGGAAAGGCGCGGGTTCTGGAAGCGCGGGTCTGCCTGCACCTGCGCGATGATCTTTACCGCCGCGTCGCCCAGCGCCTTGCGGTCGTTGCCGACCAGCGCGAATTGCAGGCCGTTGCCGGCGCCTCTGATACCGAGGCTGTTGGCCTGCACCGGGAAGATGCGCACGGATGGCACCTGCCGGGTCAGCTGGGTTATCTCGGCCATGATCTCCTGCTGGCTGCGCGCGCGCTCGTCCCACGGCGCCAGTGTCATCACCATGAAGCCGGAGTTGTAGGCGCCGTTCTGGCCGGCATTTTCGAAGGTCGAGACGATCTCGCCGGAATCGCGCAGCGGCTGGATCAGCCGCTCGATCTTCTGCATCTGCTGAGCGGTGTAATCGAGGCTGACGCCTTGCGGCGCGTTGATGCGCAGAAGCACGACGGCGCGGTCCTCGCTCGGCGTCAGTTCCTGGCGGATGGTGCCGAACAAGGTAAAGGCGGTGGCGGCGAACAGCACCGCGACCAGAAGCACGATCCACGGTGCGCCGAGGCAGGCATGCAGGCCGCGCTTGTAGGCTGAATTCAGCGCGCCGCCGATGCGCGCGCCAATGCCATGGCCGCCTTCGTGGTGGAGCGATGCGCCGGTCAGCATGCGCGACGCCAGCATCGGACACAGCGTCAGCGCTACCACGCAGGAGAGCAGCACCGACATAGCGAGCACGAAGCCGAATTCGCGGAACAGGCCGCCGGTCTGTCCGGGCAGGAAGGAGATCGGCACGAAGACGGCGACCAGCGTCAATGTCGTGGCGATGACGGCAAAAAACACTTCCTGGGCGCCGAGCACTGCCGCCGCACGCGGTCCCATGCCTTCATTGCGCCGTCGCACGATGTTTTCCAAGACGACGATGGCGTCGTCGACGACGAGGCCCGTCGCCAGCACCAGCGCCAGCAAGGTCAGGATGTTGATCGAGAAGCCGGCGAGATAGATCGCGGCGATGGTGCCGATCATGGCGACCGGCATCGACAGACCGGGGATCAGCGTCGCGCGCCAGTCGAGCAGGAAGATGTAGATGACGATCAGCACCATCGAGATCGACAGGCCGAGCGCGATCTCGACCTCGTGCACGGCGCCGTTGACGAAGACGGCGTCGTCGCTGGTGATCTTGATCGACATGCCCTTGGGCAGGTTTTCCTGCAGCGTGGCGACGGCCGCCTTCACGCCGGTGGAAATATCCAGCGTGTTCGATTCCGCCTGGCGGATGATGCCAAGGCCGATGCCGGTCTTGCCGTCGGAGCGCAACGAGGTCTGGCCGATGTCGGGGCCGAGCGTGACGGTGGCGACGTCGCGGATGCGCGTCGTGCCGCCGATGATGATGTTTTCGAACTCTTCCGGCGTCGTCACATCGGCTGTGGTGCGAACAATCAAGTCCTGGTTGGTGGTGGTGATCGAACCGGCCGGCGAATCGAAGGCCACAGAGCCAAGTGCCGCCCTCAAATCGGCGACGGTGAAGCCTAGGCTCGCCAGCTTGTTCTGGTCGACATCGATGCGGAAGATCTTGTCGCGATCGCCATAGACCTGGACGTCGGCGACGCCCGGCACGGCGGCCAGTTCGTCCTCGATCTGGTCCTGGACGATCACCGTCATGTCCTGCACCGACATGTTATCGGAGGTGACGGCCAGCCGCATCACCGGATCGGAGTTGGCGTCGGCCTTGACGATGCGCGGCGGATCGGCGGTGTCCGGCATCTGGTTGGCGACACGGCCGACGGCGTCGCGCACATCGGAGGCGGCGACGTTCAGATCGACGCCGTCATTGAACTCGATGGTGACGCGGCTCTGGCCGAAGGACGAGGTCGACGAGATCGACTTGACGCCGGAGACACGCGCGACCGCGCCCTCGATCGTGTCGGTCAGCTCACGGTCGACCGTTTCGGCGGCAGCACCTTCGAACGCCGTCGACACGGTGACGACGGCGCGGTCGACATCGGGCAGTTCGCGGACCTCGACGCCGTAGAAGGCGGCAAGGCCGGCCACCGCGATCAGCGTGTTGAGCACGAAGGCCATGACCGGCCTGCGGATGAAGAGCGCGGTGAAGCCGGTTTCGCTGGCGGCGTTGGCGGTTGCGGTCATGAGCCTTCGGCGGCGTTGGCGGCGCGCTGGGCCTGGCCAGCTATGCGGACCTCGCCGCCTTCGCTGACGCTCTGGGTGCCTTCGGTGACCACCATGTCGCCATCCTCGATCTCGGCATCGATCAGCACGGTCTCGGTGTTGCGCTGGATGATGCGCACGGGAACGCGCCTGGCCTTGCCATCCTCGACCTGCCAGACATAGGCGCCGTCGGAGCCCCACAGGATCGCCAGCGGGCTGACCGCCGGATAGGTGTCGCCGGCAAAGCGCATGGTGATGCCGAACGACATGCCGGCGCGCAGCGAATCCGCCGGGTTGGCGATCGCCGCCTTGACCAGAAGGGTGCGGCTCTTTTCGTCGATATGGTTGTCGATGGCCGACACCGTGCCGGTATAGGCTTTGCTCGGATTGGCGATCGGCGTCGCCGACAGCTGCGCGCCGACCTTGACGGCGGCCGCAAAGCGCTCGGGCACCAGGAACTCGACCAGGATGGAAGAGCGATCGTCGAGCGTGGCGATCGCCGACTGACTGGTCACGTAATTGCCGGCCGATATCGGCAGGATGCCGACCGTGCCGGCGATGGGTGCTACGATCGAGCGGCGCTGCAAGGCGAGTTCGGCATCGCTGAGCGCCAGTTTAGCGCCGGCAAGCACCACTTCGGCATCGGCGACGGCGACCGGTGTCGCGGCATTGGAGGCCCTCAGTGATTTCACCCGCTCGAGTTTGGCCTGGGCATCCTGCAAAGCGAGCTTGGCACGATCCTGCGCGATCACCTCGGTTTCGGAATCGAGGACGGCGATGATCTGCCCCTTGTCGACGCGGGTGCCGGACTGGACCAGAAATTCAACGAGACGGCCTGAGCTGTAAGGGTTGACTGTCACCGAAGCGTTGGCGCGGCCGGTGCCGATCGCCTGCAAGCGATCGTTGATGGTTGCGGTGCCCGCCGGCAAGACAACGACATTTGCCAGCCGGCCGGCGGCGTTGCGGCCGCCTGCCTGTTTCGTCGTGTCGACCGCGCCGGTCGTGGCGGGTGCCGAGGCATAGGCCCAGTCGATGCCCCAGCGTGCCAGAACCTCCGGCGCGCCTGGGAAGAAGCGCGCCCAGGCGAGGACAGCCGCGACCAGGATCACAAGCGCAAAAACGATCTGTTTCCAGGCGGCCATCGGCACTCCGGCAGGCAAAATCGACCGGTTTCCCCAAGCAAAAAACGCGCAGCGACGCACCCGGCATGTGCGAAGCCACGGCAATATCATGGCTTTATGGCAATTCTGCCGCGGCCATGCACATTAAATCTGCGTAACGTTGCGCGCCTGAGGCCGGGATTGAGGCCGTCAGCGCAGGCTTTCCAGGTCGCGGATGCGCTTGGCGCTGTCGGCCTCGAGCTGCCGGGTGACGGCGCCGATCAGCGTCTCGGCGACAACGAACAATGCCGCCGAGGAATCCCACGCTGACGGCACGGCGGTGCGTCCGGCGATGACATGGCGGGCGAAACGGGCTATCGGCGACAGCCACTGGTCCGTGAACAGCACGATCTGTACGCCGCGCTGGTGCGCCGTCTCGGCGAAGCGCACCAGGCTGTCCTGGTAGCGCCTTATGTCGAAGATCACCAGCACGTCACGCTTGCCCATGTCTATCAGCCGGTCGCGCCAGATGCTTTCCTGGCCGGCAAGGTGGTAGACATCGGGCTGGATGATGGCGAGGTGGGCGGCCATGTAGCGCGCCAGCGGATCGGTGAAGCGGCCGCCGATCAGGAAGGTCTTGCCGCGTCGCTCGGCAAGCCTGGCCGCGATATCGGCAAGCTGCCTGTCGGAGAGATGCCGGAAGGTCTCGCGCATGTTGTCCAGCGTCGCTTCCAGCATCGGCGATATCGCACCGCTTGGGGACGCCGGGTTGAGCGTGCGCGATGCCGGCGACTGCAATTGCGCCGCCAGCTCGTCCTGCAGCGCCGACTGGAATTCGGGATAGTTCTGGAAGCCGAGCCGGGAAACAAAGCGCAGGATCGTCGGCGACGATACGCCGGCGGCAGTCGAGAATTCGGCGACCGTCTTCAGTCCGATCAATGGATAGTTGGCAATCAGCGTCTGCGCGGCGCGGCGCTCGCCGGCCGGCATCGTGCCGATGCGGTCCGAAATCAGTTCGGCAATGCTGGAAATCATGGTTTTCCCCCACCCTTGGCCCCGTCCGCCGCGCTTCCTCGAAATCGCATTTGACAAAGCCTGACAAACTGTATGAAATCATCCACAGGGACGCAATGAGGCAAAATACGTAACATAAGATACAGCGCTCCCCAGGGGACGGCAGTATGGAGAGAGCACGGCCCGCCAGCCTTGCATCGTCTGATACCGTAGGGGTGACGAATCCCGGCGGGTCCAGCCCTTTCGTGCTGACCTGCGACCACGCTTCCAATTTCCTGCCGGCTGAATTCGGCACGCTTGGCCTGGCCGCCGAAGATCTTTCCCGCCACATCGCCTGGGACCCGGGCGCGTTGCCTGTGGCCCGCCGCATGGCAGCCACGCTCGATGCGACGCTCATCGAGACACGGATCTCGCGTTTAGTGATCGACTGCAACCGTCCGCTCGATGCGCCCGACCTGGTGCCGCCGGTCAGCGAGACGACGATCATTCCAGGCAATGCCGGCCTGTCGGATACGCAGCGCGCCGAGCGCGTCACCCTGTCGTGGCGGCCGTTCCATGACACGATCGCAAAGATCATCGACAAAAGGTTGTCACGCGGCCAGGAAACTCGGCTGGTTTCAGTCCATTCCTTCACCCCGGTCTACAAGGGTAAAAACCGGCCCTGGCATATCGGCATCATCCATGATGACGACCGCCGGCTGGCGTCGCCGCTGATAGCGGCGCTGCAGCGACTCTCCGGCGTCACCGTCGGCGTCAACGAGCCCTACTCGCCGGCCGATCGCGTTTATTTCACTTTGGAGCGCCATGCGCGCTCACGCGGCCTTGCCTGCGCGATGATCGAAATCCGCAACGACGAAATTTCCGGCGAGACCGGGCAGCGGAAATGGGCGGATCTGCTCACCGGCATTTTTTCGAATCTGGAACCCGAAGAGGCCAAGGGTTCCAGACGGCAAGCAATGGGAAAGTCAGTTCAATCGGCCAGCTAGAAACAACAGGGGACGAAAATGGCAGGACCGGATACATCAGACCATGAGAGGTCGGAGGACGTAAAAACCCTCCATAGCATGGGCTATGCCCAGGAGCTGGCTCGCCGTATGAGCGGTTTCTCGAACTTCGCAATTTCCTTTTCGATCATTTGTATTCTGGCGGGCGGCATCACGTCTTTCCCGCTGGCCATGGCTACCGGCAGTGGCTTCGAGGCGACTGTCGGCTGGATCATCGGCGGCGTCTTCGCACTTGTCGTGGCTGCGTCGCTTGGCCAGATTGGCTCGGCGTACCCAACGGCCGGCGGCCTCTACCACTGGTCGTCAATTCTTGGCGGACGTGGCTGGGGCTGGGCCACGGCCTGGATCAACCTGCTTGGCTTGGTCTTCGTCGTCGCCTCGGTCAATGTCGGTGTCTATGCACTGTTCAAGGACCTTGTCTGGTCCGGCGTGTTCGGGCACGACGTATCCGCCTGGGGGTATCAGGAGCAGGTAATCGGCGTTGTGATCATCACGGTCGCGCAGGCGCTGATCAACCATTTCGGCATCAAGCTCACCACCATACTGACCGATTTCTCGGGCTACCTCATTCTGGTCGTCGCCGTCGTGTTGACCGCGATGTTCCTGATCTGGGGCGCAAGCTGGGATTTCTCGCGGCTCACCACCTTCGTCAACAATACGGGTGATCCAGGCGCCGGATACGTTCCCACCGCACGGACGGCACTGGTCGCCTTCCTGATCGGCCTGCTCTACCCACTTTACACGATCACCGGCTTCGACGCTTCGGCCCACACATCCGAAGAGACCCACAATGCCCGCGTGGCGGTGCCGCGCGGCATGATCCATTCGGTTCTGTGGTCGCTGGTGTTTGGCTTCGTCATGGCCGTGTCATTCGTTCTTGCCAGCCCCGATCTGGCAGCAACGGCCAAGGATGGCGCCAATGCCTGGTTCAATCTCTTCAACAACCTGCCGGCACCATTCTGGCTGAAGAGCATCATTGCCATCGCAATCGTGCTGGCGAACTTCATCTGCGCGCTCGCCGGACTGACGTCGACCTCGCGCATGATCTTTGCCTTTGCGCGTGACGGCGGCCTGCCCGGTTCGTCGGTGTGGAAAACCGTCAGCCCGACATGGCGTACGCCGGTGGCGGCAATCTGGCTCGGAGCGGTGCTCGCGGTCGCAGCGACATTGTACTCGCCGGCCTTTGCCGCACTGGCCGCCGGCTGTGCATTGTTCCTCTACGTGTCCTACGCCATGCCGGTGGCGGCTGGACTGCTTGCGGAAGGCAAGAGCTGGACCGAATTCGGCCCGTTCCGCCTCGGTATCTGGTCCAAGCCATTCGCCGTCATCACGGTGCTTGGCGTTCTGGTCCTCATGTATGCCGGCATCCAGCCGCCATTCGACATCCTGATCAACTATGCCATCGGCCTGATCGTTCTGCTCGTGGTTCTGTGGTTCGGCATCGAGTCGCGCCGCTTCAAGGGCCCGCCGATCGGCGCCGATATTGCTCGTCGCGCGGTGGAGATCGCGGCTGCGGAAAAAGCCGTTGGTCAGACGGCGGGCTAACAGCAAGACTACATGCTCCGGCCGGCGCAAGCCGACCGGGGCAGGGCCGGCCAGCTAAGAACGCAAAGGGGACTTCAAATGGCAGCACCGGGTTATTCAGACGTCGACAAGGCGGAGGACGTAAAGCACCTCCACAGCATGGGCTATGCCCAGGAACTGGAGCGGCGGCTCAGCCGCTTCTCTAATTTCGCGGTTTCCTTTTCCATCATCTGCATCCTGTCGGGCGGCATCAATTCGCTGGCGCAGGCAACGTCGGGCGCCGGCGGCATCGGCATCGGCATCGGCTGGCTGGTCGGCTGCTTCGTCTCGCTGACCTTCGCGGTCGCCATGTCGCAGATCAGCTCGGCCTATCCAACGGCCGGCGGCCTCTATCACTGGGGTTCTATCCTCGGCAATCGCGGAACCGGCTGGGTGACGGCCTGGCTCAATCTGCTCGGCCTGATCACCGTGCTCGGCGCCATCAATGTCGGCACCTGGACGTTCTTCATCGGCGCTTTTGGGCCGACGCTCGGCATCGAGGGCACGCTCACCAACCAGATGATTTTTCTGATTATCATCACCGGCGCCCAGGCGCTGATCAACCATCTCGGCATCAAGCTGACGGCGAAGCTGACCGACTTTTCGGGCTATCTGATCTTCTTCGGTTCGATCCTGATCGCGGTCGTCTGCCTGTTCTCCGCCGAGACCTGGGATTTCAGCCGGCTCTTCACCTTCCACAACTACTCGGGCGAAGCCGGTGCTAGCGTCTGGCCGTCCGTATCGAACGCCTGGGTGTTCGCGCTTGGCCTCCTGCTGCCGATCTATACGATCACCGGCTACGATGCTTCGGCGCACACGTCGGAGGAAACCATCAAGGCAGCATCCTCGGTGCCGCGCGCCATGGTGATGTCAGTGATCTGGTCGGCGGTGTTCGGCTACCTCTTCCTGGCCGCCTTCGTGCTGATGATCCCGAACATGGACGACGCAGCCAAGCAGGGCTGGAACGTGTTCTTTTGGGCTTTCGACCAGCGCGTCAGCCCCGGCCTCAAGGAGTTCGTCTACCTCGTGGTGTTCATCGCCCAGCTGCTGTGCGGCCTCGCAACCGTCACCTCGGCTTCGCGCATGATCTTCGCCTTCTCGCGTGACGGCGGCCTGCCTGGCTCGGCGGCGCTGGCCAAGGTCAGCCCGACCTACCGCACGCCGGTGGCGGCTATCTGGACGGCATCGATCCTGTCGGTGCTGTTCGTCTGGGGTTCGACGCTGGTCTCGGTTGCCGGCACCTCGGCCTATACCATCGTCGTGTCCTGCACCGTCATCTTCCTGTTCCTGTCCTTCACCGTGCCGATCGTGCTCGGCATGCTGGCCTGGGGCACACCGAAGTGGGACAAGATGGGGCCGTGGAACATGGGCCGCGCCATCTTCATGCTGTTCGGCGTTCTCTCGATCGTCTCGATGATCCTGATCTTCGTCATCGGCATCCAGCCACCGAACGACTGGGCGCTCTACATCACCGTCGGCTTCTTCATCCTGACGGCGATCGTATGGTTCGCATTCGAACGCAATCGGTTCCAGGGTCCGCCGCTGGGCGACATCATCGCGGCCCGCCAGGCAGCGATCAAGGCAGCCGAACAGGCGGTCGGCGAAACCGGCCACTGACGTCAACCATCATGGTCATGGCCGGCGCTCCGCCGGCCATGGTTTCATTTACCCCTCAATCGACCAGCGCTGGAGTGCCAAAGGAATGGCCGGAAATTTCTCGTTCGATCAGTTGAAGAAAGCGGTCTCCAATGGCGAGATCGACACGGTGCTGGCCTGCATCGTCGACATGCAGGGGCGGCTCGCGGGAAAGCGTTTCCTGGCGCAGTACTTCGTCGATTCCGCCCATGACGAGACGCATGGCTGCAACTATCTCTTGGCCGCCGACATCGATATGGAGCCGGTGCCGGGCTACAAGGCGGCAAGCTGGTCGAAGGGTTATGGCGACTTCGTCATGAAGCCGGATCTGGCCACGCTGCGGCGCCTTCCCTGGCTGGAAAAGACAGCACTTGTGATCTGCGACGTGCTCGACCACCATACCCATGACGACCTGCCGCATTCGCCGCGCGCCATCCTGAAGAAGCAGGTCAAGCGGCTGACGGAGCGTGGCTATATCGGCTATTTCGCCTCCGAGCTCGAATTCTATCTGTTCAACGAGACCTACGATTCCGC
The DNA here is from genome assembly GCF_057786075.1 of Mesorhizobium sp. P171375. Taxonomy (NCBI): domain Bacteria; kingdom Pseudomonadati; phylum Pseudomonadota; class Alphaproteobacteria; order Hyphomicrobiales; family Phyllobacteriaceae; genus Mesorhizobium; species Mesorhizobium sp. P171375. The sequence continues at coordinate 6,492,663 of NZ_JBYNWF010000001.1, read as the reverse complement.
CCGCAAGAAGCATTGGCAGGGCCTCGACACTGCCTCGCCCTATATCGGCGATTACCAGATCGGCATCACCGCCAAGGAAGAAGGCGTCATGCGCCGGCTTCGCAACGAGATGGAAGCGGCCGGCATCCCGATCGAGAATTCGAAGGGCGAATGGGGCCCGGGCCAGGAAGAAATCAATGTGCGCTATGCCGAGGCGCTCGACATGGCCGACCGCCACGTCATCCTGAAGAACGGCGCCAAGGAGATTGCCGAGTCCGAAGGCAAGGCGATTTCCTTCATGTCCAAGTACAATTACGGGCTCGCCGGCAATTCCAGCCACATCCACAATTCGCTGTGGAGCGCCGACGGCAAGACGCCGCTGTTCTTCGACAAAAAGGCGGATTGGACTTTGTCGACGCTCGGGCAGCAATGGGCGGCGGGGCAGCTGAAATACGCCAAGGAGTTCACCTGGTTCCTAGCGCCCTACATCAATTCCTACAAACGCTTCCAGGCCGGCACCTTCGCGCCGACCAAGATCATGTGGAGCGAGGACAACCGCACCGCCGGCTTCCGGCTGTGCGGTGAGGGCACCAAGGGCATCCGCATGGAATGCCGCATCGGCGGCGCCGACCTGAACCCCTATCTCGCCTTTGCGGCGCTGATCGCCGCCGGCCTCGCCGGCATCGATGAGAAGCTGGAGCTGCAGAAGCCGTTCGTCGGCGATGCCTATCAGGCCTCGCGCCTGCCCGAGATTCCGAAGACGCTTCGGGACGCCACCGAGACGCTGGCAAAGTCGAAGATGCTTAAGCAGGCGCTCGGCGAGGACGTGCTCGAACATTACGTCCACACCGCGAAGTGGGAGCAGTTCGAATACGACCGCCGCATTACGGATTGGGAACTGCACAGGGGGTTCGAGCGGTACTAGGGTAGCCTGCGAAACGTCGACTGCCTCGCACTCTTTCCCCGTTGAGAATGGGAGAGAGTGCGCCAGCGTTGGAACGGGGCAGCGCCAAGCCATGTCATTCTTTGATTGTTGTAAAAGTACGAGGACTTACAAATGACCGAAACGGTCAAACTCAAATCCCCCATCGATGGTTCGATCTATGCCGAGCGGCCGATCGCGACCGACCAGGCGATCAATGCCGCGGTCGAGCGCGCCAAGGCGGCGCAGGAGAAATGGGCGCTCACGCCGATCGTAGAGCGCGGCAAGTATATGCTGGCTATGCTGGAAGCGCTGGTCGCCATGACCGACGAGATCGTGCCGGAGATCGCCTGGCAGATGGGGCGGCCGGTGCGGTATGGCGGCGAGTTCGGCGGTGTTAGGGAACGCACCAACTATATGGTCGAGATCGCCGAGCAAGCGCTGAAATCCGTGCCGGCCTCCAACCCGAAGGACGGCTTTCGCCGCTATGTGAAGAAGGATCCGCTCGGCGTCGTCATGGTCATCGCGCCGTGGAACTATCCTTATCTGACCGCGGTCAACACCATCGTGCCGGCGCTGATGGCCGGCAACACGGTCATCCTGAAGCATGCGGCGCAGACGCTGCTGGTCGGTGAACGTTTTCAGCTGGCCTTCGACAAGGTTGGCCTGCCAAAGGGTGTGTTCCAGAATGTCGTGCTCAACCATGCCCAGACCGAGAAGCTGCTTGGCTCCGGCAAGATCGACCATGTCAATTTCACCGGTTCGGTCGACGGTGGCCGCGCCATCGAGAAGGCGGCGGCAGGCACCTTCATGACACTCGGCCTCGAGCTCGGCGGCAAGGATCCGGCCTATGTGCTGCCCGACGCCAAGCTCGACCATGCGGTGGCCAATCTGGTCGACGGCGCCTTCTACAATTCCGGCCAGTGCTGCTGCGGCATCGAGCGCGTCTATGTGCATGAGAAGGTCTACGACCAGTTCGTCGAAGGCTTCATCGCCGAGACGAAGAACTATGTCGTCGGCAATCCGCTGGAGCAGGCGACGACAATGGGGCCGATGGCGCAGGCGCGCTTTGCCGACCTGATCCGCGAGCAGAAGGCCGAGGCGCTGCGCAAAGGCGCGCTAGCACATATCAATATGAAGGTGGCTAATGACCAAGCCGGCTCGCCCTACCTGGCGCCGGAAGTGCTGACCAGTGTCGACCACCAGATGAGCGTCATGCGCGAGGAAAGCTTTGGTCCGATCGTCGGCATCATGAAGGTGCGTAACGATGAAGAGGCGATCGCATTGATGAACGACAGCCCCTACGGGCTGACGGCCTCGATCTGGACGCGCGACACCGAGCACGCCATCGCGATCGGCGACCGCGTCGAGACCGGCACCGTGTTCATGAACCGCTGCGACTATCTCGATCCGGCGCTGGTATGGACCGGCGTCAAGGACACCGGCAAGGGCGTTGCCCTGTCGGCGCTCGGCTACGACAATCTGACCCGACCGAAATCCTTCCACCTGCGCGAAGCCATCTGACTTTTTGAAAGACAAGCCATGTCCAAGCTGATCTCCAAATGGAACTACCCGACCACAGTCCGCTTCGGCGCCGGGCGCATCAAGGAATTGCCCGAGGTGCTGGAAGCGACCGGCATCAAGCGGCCGCTGTTCGTCACCGATCCGGGCCTCGCCAAACTGCCGGTCGTCGCTTCGACGCTGAAAATCCTCGACGACGCCAAGGTCCCCTATGGCGTGTTTTCCGAGGTGAAGCCGAACCCAGTCGATTCCAACCTCACCGCCGGCATCGCCGTGTTCAAGAAAGGCAAGCATGACGGCGTCATCGCCTTCGGTGGCGGTTCAGCGCTCGATCTCGGCAAGCTGATCGCCTTCCAGGCCGGGCAGACGAGGCCCGTCTGGGACTTCGAGGATGTCGGCGACTGGTGGACGCGCGCCAATTCGGATGCCATCGCGCCAATCATCGCCGTGCCCACCACTGCCGGCACCGGCTCGGAAGTCGGTCGTGCCGGCGTCATTACCAATGAGGCGACGCACACCAAGAAGGTCATCTTCCATCCGAAGCTTTTGCCGGCGACCGTCATTGCCGATCCGGAACTGTCGGTCGGGATGCCCGGTTTCATCACCGCCGGAACCGGCATGGATGCGCTGGCACACTGCCTCGAAGCCTATTGTGCGCCGGGCTACCACCCGATGGCCGACGGCATCGCCGTGGAAGGTGTGCGCCTGGTGTTCGAGAACCTGCCCAAGGCCTATGCCAACGGCAAGGACCTCGTGGCCCGCGCCCATATGATGAGCGCTGCGGCCATGGGCGCTGCCGCCTTCCAGAAGGGGCTGGGCGCCATCCATTCGCTGTCGCATCCGATCGGTGCGCTCTACGACACCCATCACGGCATGACCAATGCCGTGTTCATGCCCTATGTGCTGGCTTTCAACCGGGACTCGATCGAAGAGCGGATCGCTCGGCTTGCCGCCTATTGCGGCATCAAGGGCGGCTTTGACGGTTTCGCCAAGGCGATCATCAAGCTGCGCAAGGAGCTCAAGGTGCCGCATGCGCTGCCCGGTCTGATCAAGGGGCTCGATATGGACAAGAAGCGCAAGGGGCTGATCGCCGACATGGCGGTGGTCGATCCGACCGCCGGCGGCAACCCGGTCAAGCTGACCAAGAAGGCGGCGCTGACGCTGCTTGAGAACGCCATAGCCGGCACTGTGTGACGCGGCTTGCGGCGCCGGAAGTGATCTGGAAACGAGGGGAAAGGAAAGGGCAAGGGGGCAAAGGGCAAGGCAATAAACCATTAGCCGGGAAATTAAGTGGAGGCTGATTGCTACAGCCCGTTAAAAAGAGTTAACTTTTCGCACCGCCGGGGGCCAGTTTCAAAAAGCTTTCATCTGGCTGTCATATGAAAAAGATACCGCATCGCAGGCGTCCAGCGACGCCAGTTCAACGGAGAGAACACATGTTCAAGTTTACGGGGAAAGTGCTTTCCCTATCGGCCGTCGCCCTCATGGCGACCTCTGCTATCTCATCGGCCCAGTCCATGGATGAACTGGTTGCCGCGGCGAAGAAGGAAGGCCAGCTCACCACAATTGCGCTGCCGCATGACTGGTGCGGTTACGGCGCCGTCATCGACGGCTTCAAGGCGAAGTATCCGGAAATCACCGTCAACGAACTCAACCCCGATGCCGGCTCCGGCGACGAGGTCGAGGCGATCAAGGCCAACAAGGACAACAAGGGCCCGCAGGCTCCCGACGTCATTGATGTCGGCCTGTCCTTCGGCCCGACCGCCAAGGCCGACGGCCTTATCCAGGCCTACAAAGTGTCGACCTGGGACTCGATCCCGGACAGCGCCAAGGATGCCGACGGTTTCTGGACCGGCGACTACTACGGCGTGCTGTCCTTCCTGGTGAATAAGGATCTCGTCAAGGAAGCACCGGCTGACTGGGCTGACCTGCTGAAGCCGGAATTCGCCAACACCGTGGCGCTTGCAGGCGACCCGCGCGCCTCGAACCAGGCCATCCAGGCCGTCTACGCGGCCGGCCTTTCAGGCGGCGCGGCTGCCGGCGAAGCTGCCGGTACCGCCGGCCTCGACTTCTTCAAGAAGCTCAATGCCGCCGGCAATTTCGTGCCAGTCATCGGCAAGCCGGCGACCCTGGCTCAAGGCCAGACGCCGATCCTGGTGACCTGGGACTACAATGCACTTGCCGGTCGCGACACGCTGAAGGGTAATCCGCCCGTCGACGTCGTCGTGCCGAAGACGGGTGTCGTTGCCGGCGTCTACGTGCAGGCGATCAGTGCTTTCGCACCGCATCCGAACGCTGCCAAGCTCTGGCTGGAGTATCTCTACTCCGACGAAGGCCAGATCGGCTGGCTGAAGGGCTATTGCCACCCGATCCGCTTCAACGATCTTGCCAAGAACGGCAAGCTTCCGGCGGACGTGATGGCCAAGCTGCCGCCGGCTGAGGCTTACGCTGCGGCGGTGTTCCCGACGCTGGACGAGCAGGGCAAGGCAAAGGAAGCCGTCACCAAGAACTGGGATGCCGTCGTCGGCGCCAACGTCAAGTAAGGCTTGAAGCCAACCGGGCGGCCTCGCGGCCGCCCGGTTTTCCTCGGAGACGGTAGCCGGCGCATGACAGATCTCTCGCTTTCCGATCACGCAGTCGCCGGGAAGACCGCGCCCCCCAGCGAGGCGCGCGCATTGCGACTGCCGACGCAATGGCTCGGTGTCGCGCCATTTTTCATCTTCGCAATCATGTTCCTGATCTTGCCCACGCTCTATCTGATGCTGGGCGCATTCCAGAACGATGCCGGCGAATTCACGTTCGAAAACATAGCGGCGCTGGCGCAGCCATCGATTGTCGCCGCCTACTGGATCTCGCTCAAGGTCAGCCTTTCCTCGGCGCTGATCGGTGCCTTCGCAGGGCTCGCCATCGCCATCGCGATCGTGCGCGGCGGCCTGCCGGAGTGGATACGCTCGGCAACGCTAACCTTTTCCGGCGTTGCTTCCAATTTCGCCGGCGTACCGCTGGCCTTCGCCTTCCTCGCGACACTGGGACGGCTCGGTCTCGCGACGGTGCTTCTGAACACGGTGTTCGGCCTCAACATCTACGCACACGGCTTCAACATCCTGTCGTTCTGGGGCCTGACGCTGACCTATGTCTATTTCCAGATCCCGCTGATGGTGGTCATCATCACGCCGGCGATCGACGGTTTGAAGAAGGAATGGGGCGAGGCCGCCGCGACGCTCGGCGCCACCCAGGCGCAATACTGGCGCATGGTGGTGATCCCGGTGATCTGGCCAAGCTTCCTCGGCACGGTCATCCTGCTCTTTGCCAATGCCTTCGGCGCGATCGCCACCGCTTATGCGCTGACCGGCTCCTCCCTCAACATCGTGCCGATCCTGCTCTATGCGCAGATCCGCGGCGACGTGCTGCACAATGCTCATCTCGGCTATGCGATCGCCTTCGGCATGATCGTCATCACCGGGCTCGCTAATGTCTTCTACATCTGGTTCCGGACGCGTTCGGAGAGGTGGCTGAAATGAAGTCCGGCAAATTCTGGGCCTGGGTCGTCTTCGCGCTGGGCGCGGCCTATTTCTTCATTCCGCTGATCGCAACCGTGGAGTTTTCCATGCGCATGCGGCGCGGCGCCTATTCCTTCGATGCCTATCAGATCGTGCTTGGCGACCCTCGTTTTCAGGCGACCTTTGGCTACTCGGTGCTCGCCGCCGTCTTCACCATCATTCTCGGCGTGTTGATCGTGGTACCCGCCGCCTACTGGATTCGGCTGCGCCTGCCGCAACTGCGGCCGATCGTCGAGTTTATCACGTTGCTGCCGCTGGTCATTCCGGCCATCGTCATCGTCTTCGGCTATATCAGGATGTACGGTTCGAATTCGCCGCTGCCGTTCCTGGCGACCGACATGGGTACAAATGCCTTGCTGGTCATCGGTTATGCGATGCTGGCGCTGCCCTACATGTACCGCGCCGTCGATACCGGCCTTCGCACCATTGATGTCAGGACGCTGACGGAAGCGGCGCAGATTCTGGGCGCCGGTTGGGGCACGATCATTGGTCGAGTGATCCTGCCCAATGTGCTGATCGCGGTGTTGTCGGGCGCCTTCCTCACGTTCGCCATCGTCATCGGCGAGTTCACCATGGCCAGCCTGCTCAATCGGCCCGCCTTCGGCCCCTATCTGCAAAACGTTGGCGCCAACCGCGCTTATGAGCCGGCGGCGCTTGCCATCATCGCCTTCGCCATCACCTGGGGCTGCATGTCGCTGATCCAGATCCTGTCCCGGTTCGCGCCGAGATCGGCGAACCGCCCGAACTGATCGACAAAGTACTGATCGAAAGAAAAAGCCATGGCCGAACCATTCCTCTCCATCCAGCATGTGCGAAAATCCTTCGGCGCCACCACTGTGGTCGAGGATTTCAATCTCGATGTCGAGCCGGGCGAATTCGTTTCCTTCCTCGGGCCGTCCGGCTGCGGCAAGACCACCGTTCTGCGGATGGTCGCCGGTTTCGAAGAGCCGTCGGCGGGCAAGATCGTCGTTGCAGGCAAGGACATCACGAGGCTGAAGCCAAACCAGCGCAATGTCGGCATGGTGTTCCAAGCCTATGCGCTGTTCCCCAACCTGACGGTGGCGCAGAACATCGGCTTTGGACTGAAGGTCGCCGGCATGCCCAGGGCAGATATCGATGCCCGCGTTGCCGAGATGCTCGACATCATCAAGCTGCCGCAGATGGCCGACCGCTATCCCTACCAGCTCTCCGGCGGCCAGCAGCAGCGTATCGCGTTGGCTCGCGCCATTGCGCCGAAGCCGAAGCTGCTCTTGCTCGACGAGCCGCTGTCTGCGCTCGACGCCAAGGTGCGCGTGTCGCTGCGCGAGGAAATCCGTTCCATCCAGAAGAAGCTTGGCATCACCACCATCTTCGTCACCCATGACCAGGAAGAGGCGCTGTCGATCTCGGACCGTATCGCGGTGATGTATGGCGGCAAGGCCGAGCAGGTCGGCACGCCGTTCGAGATCTACAATCGCCCGGCAACCAAGTTCGTCGCCAATTTCGTCGGCACGCTGAACGTGCTCGAAGGCAAGGTCACCGATGCCGCGGCCGGCACGGTGCAGGTCAATACGCAGGAGGTCTCGCTCAAGGGCAAGCTCAACGGGTCGAAGTCCGGCGACATGCTGTCTCTGGCGCTGCGGCCGGAGGCGATTTCGCTGGGGCGCCAGCCTGGCCGTGACTCCAGCCTGTCAGGCGAAATTTCCGAAGTGCACTTCCTCGGCTCGGTCATCCGGGTTCGCGTCGGTATCGGCGGTAACACGGTCTCGCTCGACACATTCAACAGCCCGGCAACGCCGCCGCCGGCAGTCGGCGAGAAGGCCGAGATATCATTCTCGTCGAGCGATATGCTGGTGCTGCATTAGCAAGCAGCCTCCTAGGGCGACCGAGAGATGGTCGATTCAAGCTGGCGCGATGAACGGCCGTATCATTGCTAAAGCCGGGAAGCGTGCTGACAATCAACAGCATCCTGTCATCCGGCCACTGCCCACGCCGCAGCTTCGCCGCTACCATAGGCAATGGCTCTTTTCGAACTGACACTAATTCTGCTTCTGGCTGCCGTCGCGCTGACGGCGCTGTCGCGGCGGCTGGAGATTCCCTATCCGTCCTTGCTGGCTCTAGCCGGGGTCGCGATTGCCTTCGTGCCGGGCGCGCCGACGATCGAGATCGATCCGGAACTGGCGCTTGCCTTGTTCATCGCCCCGGTGCTCCTCGACGCTGCCTACGACACCTCGCTGCGCGACCTGAAACGCTACCGGCTGTCGCTGGCGCTGCTGGCGCTTGGCGCCGTTGTCTTTACCACCGTGGTGGTTGCCTTTGTCGGCTGGAAGATGGCCGGTCTGCCGATCGCGGCGGCAATCGCGCTTGGCGCCATCGTTGCGCCACCGGATGCAGTGGCCGCGTCTGCCGTACTCAGCCAGTTCAAGGTGCCGCACCGCATCACCGCCATCCTGCAGGGCGAGAGCCTGCTCAACGATGCCACCGCACTGCTGATATACCGGCTGGCGGTTTCGGCGGCGCTCGGCACGATCATGCTGAGCAACGCCATTCCTGTGATCCTGCTGGCAACGATCGGCAGTCTGGTCGCGGGCTACGTCTTCGGCCGGATCTCGCTGCTGACGCTTGGCCGCATCGAGGACGCGGCGAGCAGCACGGTGGTGCAGTTTGCCGGAACCTTTGCCGTCTGGATCATCGCAGACAGGCTCGGCCTTTCCGCCATCATCACCATCGTCGTCTACGCCATCACCATTGCGCGCAGGGCACCCCGCCGCATGTCGGCCAGACGCCGCGTCAGCACCTATTCGGTCTGGGAATCGGCGGTGTTCGTGCTCAACGTGCTGGCCTTCGTGCTGATGGGCCTGCAGGCTCGCTCGATCGTCGGCCGGCTTGCCGGCGACGGGCAGGGCGAAGCCTTTCTCTTTGCCGGAACCGTGCTGGTCGTCGTCATCGTCGCGCGGCTGGTCTGGGTGGGGAGCTACGTCGCCATCATCCGATGGCTTGCCCGCCTCGGCAGCAAAGAGGCAAGGCGCGATCTGCCGACATTTGGCGGCGCCGTGCTGGTCGGTTGGTGCGGCATGCGCGGACTGGTGACGCTGGTCGTGGCCATTGCCCTGCCGGCCGATTTTCCCCACCGCGACCCGATCGTGCTTGCCGCCTTTGCGGTGGTGCTGGGCACGCTGGTGCTGCAAGGCATGACCCTGAAGCCGCTGCTGCGCTGGATCAACTTCGCCCCGGACAGAACGGTCGACAACGAGGTGGCGCAGGCGCGTGTCGCCGTCATGCAGGCCGCACTCGATGTGCTCAGCCGCAAGACCTCGGCGGCGGCTGCCGTCGTGCGAGAACAGTATGAAGCTCAGCGCGTGATCGCGGAAAACCCGGACAACGCCCAAGCCGCCACCGAATACGACCGGTTGCGCCTCTATGCCATCAACCGCCAGCGCGACACGCTCGAGGAGCTGCGCCGCAACGGCACGATCGGCGACGAGGCCTATCACCGGCTGGAGGAAGAGATCGACTGGGCGGAACTGGCCGCATCACCGGCGGGCCGGTTCCAACCGCTGACGACCGACTAGCGCCAATTTCGCGCCATCACTTTCCACGGGACGCCTCGCGGCGTTTTCCGGCGTGCGGAGGATACCGAGCCGGGCGGGAATCGGTGCATGATCGCGCAGCAAGGCGGGGAGGCTTCTGGCACAAGCCGCTTCCATTCTCGTGCACATTGCAACCAATCTGCCGAACCGCTACTGCCATCAGCGAAAGTGAGCCGGGTAAGCAATGAAGCTGGTCAGCTACAACATCCAGTACGGGTTCGGCAGCGATGGCCGATACGATCTGACGCGCGCGGCGCCGATTGTCGACGGCGCCGACATCATCTCACTGCAGGAGGTCGAGCGGCACTGGCAGAGGAGCAATGAGGACGATCAGCCTGAGATCCTGTCCAGGCTGCTGCCGGACTATCACTGGGTCTACGGCCCGGCCTTCGACATGGACGCCAGCGAGCGGCGCGATGGCCGCATCGTCAACCGCCGCCGGCAGTTCGGCACCATGCTGCTGTCGAAATTGCCGATCATCTGGTCGCGCTTGCACACGCTGCCGATGCGCCGCACGCTGAGGCCGCTCAACACCCGCAATGCCGCGCTTGAATGCATGATCCGCACGCCGGCCGGGCCGGTGCGATTCCTGTCGCTGCATCTCGCCCATATCGCGGCGGAAGAGCGGCTGGAGCAGCTCGACTACCTGCTTGCCGAACATCGCCGCGCACCGTCCGAGGGCGGACCGTGGAGCGGCATCGATGACGAGCCTGCGCGCAACTGGACCAGCGGCGAAGCCGAGCCGGAAAATCCGATGGCGGCGATCTGGATGGGCGATTTCAACATGGAGCCGGGGAGTGCTGAATACAGCCGCATCGTCGGCAGCACGCCCTATCATCGCGGTGCCGCCTATCTCGACGGTTTCGTCGATGCGGCGTCCATTGCCAGCGAGCCGACCGCTGATTTCCACACCCATGTGAAGACCATCGACGGCAAGGTGGCCAAGCGCCGGCTCGACCATTGCTTCGTCGGTGGCATGTTCGCCGATCGCGTCCGCTCGGTCGGTGCCGATATTGGCGAGGTGGCGTCCGATCACTTCCCGGTCCGGGTCGACATCGATCTCGAAACGCCCCTGGGCTCGGGAGGTCGGTGAGCCCTCCATGACGCTTTTCGTCTTCTTCGCGGTGCTTGCCGCGGCCGCCATGCACGCAATCTGGAACGCGCTGGTCAAGGTGCATCTCGACCGTTTCCTGTCGATCACTCTGATGACGCTGGGCATGGGGTTTGCCGCGCTGTTCGTGCTGCCCTTCGTCGAGTTTCCGAAGGCCGAAGTGTGGCCTTACATCATCGCCTCGGTGATCTTTCACATGGGCTACCGGACCTTCCTGATCGGCGCCTACAAGGCCGGTGATTTCGCCCAGACCTATCCGCTGGCGCGCGGTACGGCGCCGCTGCTGACCGCGCTCGGCGGCATTGTGGTGGTGCAGGAGATGCCGGCGCCGTTCGCCATCCTCGGCATCCTGCTGCTGTCGGCCGGAACGCTGGTGATGTCGTTTCGCGGCGGCGTACATCTGGAGCGGTTCAATCTTCGCGCGGTCGGCTTTGCGCTCGGCACCTCGATCTTTATCTCCAGCTACACGCTCTCCGACGGCAGCGGCGCGCGGCTGGCGGCGACCGCGCAGAGCTACGCCGCATGGCTGTTCATCTGCGACGCTTTTGGCGCGCTGGTGCTGTGCCTCATCTTTCGCGGGCCCAAGGCACTGCCCGTTCTGGCGCGTGACTGGAAGGCCGGGCTGTTCACCGGCGTGCTCAGCGGCGCTGCCTACTGGATCGTCATGTGGGCAATGACCAAGGCGCCGATCGCCTCGGTGGCGTCGCTGCGCGAGACCTCGATCCTGTTTGCCATGATGATCTCGGTCTTCGCGCTGGGCGAAAAGATGACGGGCTGGCGTGGTGCTGCCGCGCTCAGCATTGTCGCCGGGGTCGTGGCGCTCAGGCTGGGCTGATCTCGAGATCGAATACCATCAGCCCGTCGGTGCCGCCTTCGAGTGCAGCGACCAAACGGGCGCCGGCGCGTTGATGCGCCTCATGCACCAGATAGGCGTCGCGGGCGACAGCATCGCGGAAGTCGATGGTGAAGCCATGGCTGAAACCGCGCGCGAATGGCTCCGGGCTGACATTGGCGCTGAAATAGACAGTGTCCATGCCGTCGACAAAGTAGCGAAGCGCCTCGAGGTCGGCATGAATTGCCGCGCGTTCGGTGGCGGCGACATCGCTGCGGAATTTAACGAAGACGCAGTGCCTGATCATCTGGGGGGCCCTTCCTGAACTCGTTACGCGGCGCGATTGCCGGAAAACACCGCCGGTGGCAGCGGCTCGCGGCCGAGAATAATGTCCGAGCCCTTTTCGCCGACCATGATGGTCGGCGCATTGGTGTTGGAGGAGGGCACGCGCGGCATCACCGAGGCGTCGCAGATGCGCAAGCCTTCGATGCCGCGCAGGCGCAGGTCCGGTGTCACCACGGCCATATCGTCATGGCCCATGCGGCAGGTGCCCACGGGGTGATGATCGGTCTTGGCGGTGCGGCAGGCATAATCGATCAGCTCTTCATCGCTGGCGAGCGATGGGTCGGGCAGCACTTCGCGCAGCACGTAAGGGGCAAGCGCCTTCTGCCGCATGATTTCGCGCGCGAGTCTCAGCCCCTTGATCGACATCGCGCGATCATAGGGATCGGACCAGTAGTTCGGATCGATCAGCGGGTGGTCGGCCGGATGGCCGCTCTTCAACCGCACCGTGCCGCGCGAGCGCGGGCGCAGGAAGGCCGAGTTCAAGGTGACGCCCGGATTGTTCAGCTTTTCGACGCCGGCCTCGATGCCGGAGCCAAGGCCGAGATGGAACTGGATGTCGGGCGAGGCGGCGGTCGGATCGGCGTACCAGAAGCCGCCGGTCTCGAACAGGCTGGACGCGACGGGTCCCTTTTTCAGCAACAGATACTGCAAGCCGGCCCATGCCGTACGGTGCAGTTTGGCGTAGTTGTCGTAGGTGTGGTCGCCGGTGCATTCGGCGATGACGAACAAATCGAGATGGTCCTGCATGTTGGAGCCGACGCCGGGCAGATCATGCACCGGCGTCACGCCGACCGATTTCAGGTGATCGGCCGGGCCGATGCCCGACTGCATCAACAGCTTCGGCGAACCGATGGCGCCGGACGAGACGATCACTTCGCGTTCGGCGCGCAGGATGGTCTTCTGGCCGCCCGGCCTGTCGACGATCTCGACGCCGATGGCGCGGCCTTTCTCGACGATGATGCGGGTCACCAGCACATCGGTCCTGACGGTCAGGTTCTTGCGGGCGCGGATCGGCTTCAGATAGGCGACCGAAGCGGATGAACGCCGGGCGTCCTTCTGGGTCAGCTGGTAATAGCCGACGCCTTCTTGGGCAGCGCCGTTGAAATCCGGGTTGAAGGGGATGCCCATCTCCTGGCCGGCACGGAAATAAGCCTCGCAAATCGGCAGCGGCGAAATCGGGTTCGATACGCCGAGCGGCCCCTGGTCGCCATGAAAATCGTTGGCGAAGCGCTGGTTGTTCTCGGCCCGTTTGAAATAGGGCAACACGTCGCGATAGCCCCAGCCGGTCAGGCCCTCTTCCTTCTCCCATGCGTCGTAGTCGCGCGCGTTGCCGCGCGTGTAGATCTGGGCGTTGATGGAGGAGCCGCCACCGACCACCTTGGCCTGCGTGTACCAGAAGACGCGGTCCTGCATGTGCTTTTGCGGTACGGTCGACCAGCCCCAGGAAGCGATGCCCTTGGTCATCTTGGCAAAGCCCGCCGGCATGTGGATCAGCGGATGCCAGTCCTTGCCGCCTGCTTCCAGCAGCAATACCGAATTGCCCGGATCCTCGCTCAGCCGGTTGGCGAGAACACAGCCGGCCGGGCCGGCGCCAACGATGATGTAGTCGGTCATGGCATCACCCTTACAATCGCGGCACGGACAGCGCGCCGTCGACATTGATGATCGAGCCGGTGGAAAAGCCGAGCTTGCCGGCGGCAAGCGTCGCCACCACAGCGCCGATGTCGGACGCTTCGCCCCAGCGCTTTGCTGGCACCAGGCCGCCATCGATCAGCGCGTCGTATTTGGCTGTCACGCCCGCCGTCATTTCGGTGCGGATGATGCCTGGGCGCAGCTCGAACACTCCGATGTTTTCCGGCGCGAGCCTGAGCGCCAGGTTCTTCACCCACATGGACAGCCCAGCTTTCGAGATGCAGTAATCCGAGCGTTCCGGTGAGGCCATTTCTGCGCTGACCGAGGTGATGGTGATGATCGAGCGCGGATGATCACCCGGTGCCCCCAGCATCGCCTTGGCGACGGCCTGGCTGAGGAAGACGGTACCGCGCAGATTGATGTTCAGCGCACGGTCGAAATTCTCCGGCTTCAGCTCCAGCAGATCGCCGCGCACCACGGCGCCGACGCCCGCATTGTTGACGAGACAGTCGATGCGGCCGAAGGCGTTTGTGGCGGCGTCGACCAACGCGGCATGACCGTCGAGGTTGGCGATGTCGCATTTGATGTAGGCGAACTTGGCGCCGCGTGCGGTGATGTCGGCGGCAAGCCCATCCGGCGCTCGTTCGGCGAGATCAGCGACCAGGATGTCGAATCCGGCATCGGCCAACGCTTGACTACAGGCCAGCCCGATGCCGCGCGCGCCGCCGGTGACGATGGCAGAGGGCCGGGTCATGCCGCGAGGTCCGTCTGGCGGATGTGCTCGGCGACGCGCAACGCCTGCGCGGCGATGGACAGTGCCGGGTTAACCGCCGCCGAATTCGGCAGAAAACTGCCGTCGACGACGAACAGGTTCCGGTGATCAAAGGCGCGGCAGAACGGGTCGAGCGGCGAGGTCGCCGGATCGTCGCCCATCTTGACCGTGCCGCACTGGTGCGACGGCGTACGCTTGTCGAAGGGGCGCGACAGCACGATTGGATAGCCGCAGGCGCGGAAGTTTTCGCGCATCACCTTGGTCAGCCCGTCGAGCGACTGCATGTTGGAGCGCCGCCACTGCATGACGATGTCCTTGCCGTCGACCATGATGCGGCTTTCCGGATCGGGCAGGTCCTCGCACATCAAATACCAGTCGACCGCATGCCCGGCCATGTAATCCAGCGCGAATTTCGGCACAGACTTCACATTGGCCTTGAGCATGTTGCCGTCGATCTTGCCGAGCAGCTGGACGTTGCCGAGCGGCTTGCCGCCCTTGCCGTCGGAGAGATAATAGTCGTTCAGCATCAACGTCTTCTGGTAGACGCTGTCGTTCCTGCGGCGTGGATCGATCGCCAGCATGGCGCTGGAATTGTGGTTCATGAAATTGCGGCCGACCTGGTCGGAGCGGTTGGCAAGGCCTTTGCCATCGGAGGATGGTGAACGCAACAGGATGACGGCGGAATTGACCGCGCCTGCCGACAGGATGACCAGCTTCGGCGACACTTTCTTCAGCTCGCCATTCTGCCGGTAGTGGATGGCCGATATGCTTTTGCCGTCGGGCGCCGCTTCGAGATACTCGGCATAACAGCCTGTCTCGAGCCGAATCTTGCTGTCCTTTAGCGCCGCCGCTAGCGGCGCCGTCTGGGCGTCCATCTTGCCCTGGCCGGTGTTGGGGAAAGCGTCCCAGCCGGTCTTGCCTTCCTTCAGCCAAGTGTCGATGTCGACGCCGAGCGGCAGCGACGCCGGGTGCAGGCCCAGCCCCTTCAGTTCCGCGCGGGCGCGGGCGATCGGCGCTTCGTCGGGCACCGGCTTGTAGGCATAGGGGATCGAATGGAACGGCTCGGTCGGGTCTTCGCCGAGTGAGCCGCGGACGCGAAACAGCTGCTCGGCTTTCGAATACCAGGGTTCGAATTCGTCATAGGAGAACGGCCAGGCCGGCGAGACGCCGCCAAAGTGCTTCATGGCGGCGAAATCCTCTTTGCGGTAGCGGATCAGTACCGCGCCGTAGAATTTCGAGTTGCCGCCGACATAGTAATAGTTGCCGGGATTGAAGGCGGCGCCGCCGGCCTCGCGCCACATCTCCTTGGGACGGTAGTGGCCGTCGACGAAGATCGAGCGCGTGTCGCGCGCATGCGGCGTTGCCGGCAAGGGTTCGCCGCGCTCCAGCATCAGGATCGAGGCGCCGTTGCCGGCCAGACCGGAGGCGATCGTGGCGCCGCCGATGCCAGAGCCGATGATGACGATATCAGGATTTGTCATAGCCGTCAGCGAATGCGGCTCTCGGTCGCCGGATCGAAGAACACTGCCTTGGTCAGGTTGAAGGCCAGCGGCGTGCTGGTGCCCGGCTGGATGTTGGCGTCGGCGCGCAGCCGCGCCACAACGGGCTTGCCGCCGAGATTGGTCACCGCGAACGTGTCGGAACCCGCAGGCTCGACCACCTCGATGTGCAGGTCGGCAGTGGCGATGTTGGAAGCGTTGCGTTCGGCGCCTTCCGGATCGGTCAGCGCTTCCGGCCGGACGCCGAAGATGATCGGCTTGCCCTGGAAGGCCGAGAGACCCGCCGGTGCATTGGCCATCGGCAGCGTGATCGGCTCGCGCGCCTCGCGCTGCAGCACGACGGACAACGCATTGCCCGAGGTGGCGATGGTCGCCGGGATCAGGTTCATCGCTGGCGAGCCCATGAAGTCGGCGACGAACAGGTTGGTCGGGTTGTTGTAGATTTCGGCCGGGGTGCCGAACTGCTGTACCTCGCCGTCGCGCATGACGGCGATCTTGGTCGCCAGCGTCATTGCTTCGATCTGGTCGTGGGTGACGTAGACGATAGTGGTACCGGTGGTGGCATGCAGGCGCTTGATTTCGATGCGCATGTCGACGCGCAGCTTGGCGTCGAGGTTGGACAGCGGCTCGTCGAACAGGAACAGTTTGGGGTCGCGCACCAGCGCCCGGCCCATGGCGACGCGCTGGCGCTGGCCGCCGGAAAGCTGGCTCGGCTTGCGCTGCAGGAGGTGGCCGATCTGCAGCACCTTGGCCACCTTGTCGATCGCCTTCTGGCGCTCGTCGGCCGGCACGCCGCGCATCTCCATGCCGAAGGAGATGTTTCCGGCCACCGTCATGTTCGGATAGAGCGCATAGCTCTGGAACACCATGGCGATGTCGCGCTTGGAAGGATGCAGATCGTTGATGGCGCGGCCGTCGACACGGATCTCGCCCTCGGTGATCTGCTCCAGGCCGGCAATGGTGTTGAGCAGCGTGGACTTGCCGCAGCCGGACGGACCGACCAGCACCAGGAAGCCGCCCTTTTCGAGCTCGACATCGATGCCCTTCAGGATCTCAACATTCCCGAAACGCTTCTTCAGCCCATCGATTTCCAGAAAAGCCATGGGTTATTCCTTCCTGATAGTTCAGCCTTTGACCGCACCAGCCATCAGCCCGCGCACGAAATAGCGGCCGGCGACGACATAGACGATCAGGGTGGGCAGCGCCGCGATCATCGCGGCCGCCATGTTGACATTGTATTCGACGACACCGGTCGAGGTGTTGACGACGTTGTTGAGCGCCACCGTCATCGGCATGGAGTCGCCGGTGCCGGCATAGGCCGAGGCGAACAGGAAGTCGTTCCAGATGTTGGTGAACTGGTAGATCACGGTGACGACGAAGATCGGCATCGAGTTCGGCAGCATGATGCGGCGGAAGATCTGGAAGAAGGAGGCGCCGTCGACCTGTGCGGCCTTGATCAACTCGTTCGGGAACGCCTCGTAGTAGTTGCGGAAGAACAGAGTGGTGAAGCCAATGCCGTAGACGATGTGGACGAAGACCAGATTGACCGTCGGGTTGCCGAGGCCGAAGCTGGTGCCGACCGAGTTCTGCAGCGAGACACCGAAACGTCCCAGGCTGCCGAGGATGGTCGCCATCGGCAACAGCACCGACTGGAACGGAATGAAGCAGGCAAACAGCATCAGCCCGAACACCAGCGTGGCGCCGCGAAAGCGCCATTTGGTCAGCACATAGCCGTTGAGCGCGCCGAGCATGGTCGAGATCAGCACGGCCGGAACCACCATCTTGATGGAGTTCCAGAAATAGCCCTTGATGCCGGCGCAGGTGAGGCCGACGCAGGTCTCGCCCCAGGCCTTCAGCCACGGGTCGAAAGTCGGCGCCTTGGGTAGTGCCAGCATGTTGCCGTTCTGGATCTCGTCCATGGTCTTGAACGACGTCACCAGCATGACGAACAGCGGCATCAGATAGAACAGCGCGAACAGCGCCAGCAGCCCGTAGATGACGATGCGGTTGAGGGTCTTGGTGCTCATGCCGCCGGAGGCCTGCCGGGAAGCAGTGGGGCGGGCAGGGGTGGCGACAGCGCTCATCGCGGCTTCTCCCGCAGTTCCGAATAGAGATAGGGCACGATGATGGCGACGATGGTCATCAGCATGATCACCGCACTGGCCGAGCCGACGGCCATTTCGTTACGCTTGAAGGTGTACTCATACATGAAGTTGGAGGGCAGCCAGGCCGAGCCGCCGGGGCCGCCGCTGGTCAGCGCGACCACCAGATCGTAGGACTTGATGGCGAGGTGGGCGAGCACGATGAAGGCCGACAGGAAGATCGGCCGCAGCAGCGGGATGACGATGCGGCGGTAGAGCTGGAAGGTTGTGGCGCCATCGATCTGCGCCGCCTTCATGATCTCGCCGTCAATGCCGCGCAGCCCGGCCAGGAACATCGCCATGATGAAGCCGGAGGCCTGCCAGACGCCGGCAATGACCACGGTGTAGATGACGAAATCCTTGTTCTTGATCCAGTCGAAATGGAAGCTCGTCCAACCCCATTGATGCAGGGTCTGCTCAAGGCCGAGACCGGGATCGAGGAACCATTTCCAGGCAACGCCGGTGACGATGAAGGACAGCGCCATCGGGTAGAGATAGATCGGCCGCAACACGCCTTCGCCGCGGATTTTCTGGTCGAGCAGGATGGCCAGGAACAGGCCGAGCGCCAGGCAGATGGCGATATAGAGAAAGCCGAAAATGCCCATATTGGTGATCGACGTGTACCAGCTCGATGGCGGGTCGGTGTCGAAGGTCCAGCCCCACAGGCGCTGATAGGCGCGCGAGCCGGTGATGACATAGGACGGGAAGGTCTTGGAATTGGTGAAGGACAGATAGATCGTCCACAGGATGAAGCCGTAGACGAACACGATGGTGATGGCGAAGCTCGGCGCCAGCACGATCTTCGGCAGTGCGTCCTGCAGGCGCGAGCGCACCGAGGGGCGCGACCGCTCCGGCGTCAGCTTGATCTGGCTTGTCGCTACACTGCTCATGAGGCTCCTCCCGTTTCGGGTCGTCCGTGCTCTGCCGTCAGGCGGCAAGGCGGCCCCGTGCATACGGGTCTTTGGTCGGCATGGTGTTCAGGCCGGCCAATCCTGAGGTGAAACCTTCCCCGCCGAAGCGGGGAAGGTGTTTTTAGGCTTACTTGGCGTCGTCGATTGCCTTGACCAGTTCGGTCACGGCTTCGTCCGAGGTCTTGATCTGACCATGGACGAACTTCGAAACGACGTCCTTGTAGGCATTCGCGACCGCCGGAGGCGCGCCATAGCCCTGGGCCAGCGAGCCGAACAGCGTGCCGCCTTCATTGGCAGCCTTCAGGTCGGCGATGCCCTTCTTGCCGCACGCGTCGAAGTCGGTGTCCGGAACGTCGGTACGGGCCGGAACCGAACCCTTGACGACGTTGAAGGCCGACTGAAAGCTCTTCGACAGGGTGGCGGTGGCCAATGCGACCTGCGCGGCCTTGCGATCGTCCGGAACGTTAAACATGCCGAACATGTCGGAGTTGTAGATCACGGAGCCTTCGGTGCCCGGGAACCGATAGCACAGGAAGTCCGTGCCCGGCGTTTTCTTGGCGGCGTTGAACTCACCCTTGGCCCAGTCGCCCATGACCTGCACAAGGGCGTCGCCCTTGATGACCATGGCGGTGGCAAGGTTCCAGTCGCGGCCCGAGAAGTTCGGGTCGACATAGGTGACGAGCTTGGCAAGATTGTCGAACGACTTCTTCATCGTGTCGGATTTGAGCGACTCGTCGTCGAGGTCGTTGAAGGCCTTCTTGTAGAACTCAGGTCCACCGGTCGACAGTACGACCGAGTCGAACATGGTGGCTTCCTGCCAGTTCTGGCCGCCGAGAGCGAGCGGGATGACGCCAGCCGCCTTGGCCTTGTCGAGCAAGGCGACGAAGTCGTCGAAGGTCTTCGGCTCGGCGCCGCCGATCTTGTCCATCACCGCTTTGTTGATCCACAGCCAGTTGACCGAGTGGACGTTGACCGGAGCCGCGACCCACTTGCCGTCATAGACGGAGAACTTCTGCAGGGCTGCCGGAACCGACTTGTCCCAACCTTCCTTCTTCGCCGTCTCGGTGAGGTCGCCCATGACCCCGGCCGCCGCATAGTCGAGCACGGTGTAGCCGAGCATCTGCGACGCCGTCGGGTAATTGCCGGCCGCGACCATTGCCTTCAGCGCGGTCATGGCGGCGTCGCCGCCACCGCCGGCCACCGGCACGTCCTTCCAGGCATAGCCTTCCTTGGCCAGGTCGCCCTTGAGGACGTTGAGAGCAGCCGCTTCGCCGCCCGACGTCCACCAATGCAGCATCTGCACTTCCTTGACGTCCTCGGCATGCGCCGAGAAAGCAAAGGTCGTCGCCAGAGCCGTTCCGATAAGCAGTTTGCGCAACATGTACTACCTCCCTTGTTGCATTCACATAACCGACGGATGCCCGCCGGGTTCTTCCAAACTCAGCCGACCCACCAACCGGTGCGCAGGCCGCGATGAAACTGGATTGTTTTTTCCTCGGTATAGTCCTCGACAGCGCGTTTGCCGAGTTCGCGTCCGATGCCGGACTGCTTGTAGCCCCCGAAAGGCAGCTCGGGATAGCCTTCCATGAATGTGTTCACCCAAACCGTCCCCGAACGCACACCACGCGCCACCGACATGCAAGTGTCGATGCTGGCGCTCCACACACCCGCCGACAGACCATAGGGCGTGTTGTTGGCGATGTGCAACGCCTTATCAATCGATTCAAAAGTCAGCACCGAGAGCACCGGTCCGAACACTTCCTCACGCGCAATGGCCATGTCTTCGGTGACGCCGCGAATGATGGTCGGATCGAGGTATTGGCCGGCATTCGAGGCCAGCTGTTTGCCGCCGCTGTAGATATTGCTGCCGCCGCTTGCAGACGCCGTAACGTAACCGGCCACCTTGGCCAGATGGTCCGACGAAATCATCGCGCCGACCTTGGTGCGGTCGTCGAGCGGATCGCCTACCGTCACTTTAGCGGTGAGGGCCTTCACGGCGGCGAGGAAATCGTCTGCGATCGCCTCATGCACGATCAGCCGGCTGCCGGCATTGCAGCATTCGCCGGCGTTGAAAAAGCCGCCGAACACCGCGGCGTCGGCGGCCGCTTCAAGGTCGGCGTCGGGGAAGACGATCTGGCCGTTCTTGCCGCCGAGCTCCATCGAGACTTTCTTCAGCGACTGCGCGGCTGCAGCCATGGTCATCTTGCCGACGCGGGTCGAGCCGGTGAAGGACACCATCTCGACCAAGGGATGGCTGACCAACGGTGCGCCGACATCGGCGCCGAGACCGGCCAGGATGTTGACGACGCCGGCAGGCAGCCCGGCCTGCATCAGGATATCGCCGAGCAGGAAGGTCGAGGCCGAGGTCATTTCGCTGGGCTTCACCACCGCCGTGCAGCCGGCGGCAAGCGCGAAGGGCAGTTTCTGGCTGACAATGAGGAAAGGGAAATTCCACGGCGTAATGATCGAGACGACACCGATCGGCTCGCGCACGACCACGCCCAGCATGGCGTCGCCAAGATTGGCGTAGCTCTCGCCATGCAGCGTGCGGGCAAGCGAAGCGGCATAGCGCCAGATGTCGACGGCGCCGCCAATCTCGCCGCGCGCCTGGGCGATCGGCTTGCCGGATTCCAGCGCATCGAGCCGGGCGATGTCTTCCAACCGGGCTTCGATGAGGTCAGCCGTCTTGAGCAGGATCGCGGCCCGTTCAGCCGCCTTCATGCGCGGCCACGGGCCGGTCTCGAAAGCCTTGTGCGCCGCCTGCATCGCCGCGTCCACCTCGGCCGCGCCGGCCTGTGCATAGCGCGAAACGGTGAAGCCGTGGCCGGGGCTGTTGCGCTCCAGCGTACGGCCGTCGCGGGCATCGACATGCTTGCCGTCGATCAGGAGCTTGTAAGCCTTTGGCGCCTTGGACGCCTCAGTCGGCATGGAAATGTTGAGCGGTGCGTTCATCATGCTTTCTCTAGGATCTCGAAAAGGCCGGCTTTTGCTTCGTCTTGAAGGCGCCGACGCCGGCCTTGAGATCGCCGGTCAGGGCAATAAAGCCGCTGGCCAGCGCCTCGGTCGCGGCAGCGCTTTCCTCGCCTTCGGCGACTGCGATCATCAGCTTGGCGGCTTCGGTTGCGAGCGGCCCGCGCTCGGCGATTTTTTCGGCCCACGTCTTGGCCTCTGCCAGCGCCTGCCCGGTCTCCACCACGCGGTCGACGATGCCGAGGGCAAGCGCGTCGGGGGCGGCAAAGACCTCACCGCCAAGCGCCATGCGGCGCACGACCTGCGCACTGAGGCGGCGCACGGCGCGCTGCGTGCCGGACCAGCCGGGGACCACGCCGATCGATGTTTCGGGGAAGCCGAGCTTCACCTGCGTTTCGGCGACGCGGAAGTCGCAGGCGACTGCCAATTCCAGCCCGCCGCCCAGCGCATGGCCGGACAGCGCCGCAATGGTCGGTTGCCTGAGCCTTGCCAGCCGGTCGAAGACGCGGTGGCCATAGCGCACCCACTGCACCTGGAAATCGGCGGCGCTCATTTGCGCCCAGGCCTCGACATCGCCGCCGGCGCAAAAGCCCTTGCCTTCGCCGCGGACGAGCACGACGCGCACGCCGTCAGCTATCTCGGCTTCGTCGAGCGCTGTCTCAAGCGCCCGCAACATCGGAATGTCCAACGCATTGAACTTTTCCGGCCGACGCAGCGTGACGATGCCGATGGCGCCGTCCTGTTCGAAGCTGACGAGGCGCTCAGCCATGTGCGCCTCCGAGCGAAGCGCCGCCATTGAGCGACAGGCCGATCGGCCGATCCTGGTAGAGGGCCGTCGGCGTGACCTTGAGGTCGTTGGCGACGCCGAGCGGTGTCTCGGACTGCGCCAGCACATCGCGCTCGAGGTCGATGCCCGGCGCCAGTTCCGTCACCATCAGGCCGTCCGGCGTCAGCTTCATTACGCAGCGTTCGGTGACATAGGTGATGTCCTGTCCCTGCGCGACGGCGCGTTTTCCCGAGAAGGAGATGTGCTCGACCTCGTTGACCACCTTCTTGACCTTGCCTTCGCGGTCGATGCGGATGCCGCCTTCGGCCAGCGACAGTTTCGCACCGGCATTGAAGAAGCCGGAGAAGACGATCTTCTTCGCCCGCGCCGTGATGTCGACGAAGCCACCGGCGCCGGCGGTGACATGCGGCCGTGCCGACAGCTTGGAGACATTGACCGAGCCGTGGCGGTCGATCTGCAGGAACGACAGCAGCGAGGCGTCGAAGCCGCCGGCCTGGAAATAGATGAACTGGTGCGGCGAGGGCATGATCGCCTCGGCGTTCGAGGCACAGCCGAACTTGAAGTCGAGCAGCGGCACGCCGCCGACAGCGCCCTGTTCGATCACCCAGGTGACCTTGCCGTGCTGGCCTTCCTCGAGGAGGATGCGTGGCACGTTGGCGGAGATGCCGAAGCCGATGTTGACGGCCATGCCGTCGCGCAATTCCATGGCAACGCGGCGTGCGATGACCTTCTGGACGTTCATCTCGGCGTTGCGGAAGCTCGACAGCGGCCGAAAGATCTCGCCTGAAATCGCCGGATCATAAGGCGTCAGCGTCGTCTGCAACTGATCCGGAGCGACCACGATATGGTCGACCAGAACGCCGGGCACGCGCACATCATGCGGCTTCAGCGTGCCGTTCTCGACCACGCGCTTGACCTGCGCGATGACGATGCCGCCATTGTTGCGGGCAGCGAGCGCCTGTTCGAGACCGCCGAGATAGGCGCCTTCATGCTCATAGGTGAGGTTGCCGCGTTCGTCGGCGGTGGTGGCGCGGATGATCGACATGTTGGGTACGATCGAGCGGAAATAGAGCCATTCCTCGCCGTCGAACTGCTGCACCGAGACGATCGGCTCGCTGGCGGCCGCGTTCATGGCGCAGCCCTGGTGGCGCGGATCGGCGAAAGTGTCGAGACCGACCTTGGTCAGCACGCCCGGCCGCTTGGCGGCGGCCTCCCGATGCATGTCGAACAGGATGCCTGAGGGGACGTTGTAGGCGGCAACCGAATTGTCGCCGATCATCTTCCAAATCTGCGGCGGCTCGGACGAGGAGGGGCCTGAGGGGTAGGAGCCGCACAGCGTGCGCTTCAACAGGCCGGGCTTGGCCAGATGGTCGATGCCCTTGATGCCGTACATGTCGCCGGCGGCGATCGGGTGCAGCGTGGTGATACCCTTGGGATGGCCTTCGGTGTCGAAGCGCTCGCCGATGGCGGCCAGCACCGCGTCCGGGCAGCCGAGGCCGCTCGATGACGAGACGGATACGGTCATGCCGTCCTTGATCAGGCCGGCGGCTTCCGCGGCGGAAACGAGTTTGCTCACTTGGCGCTCCCGAGCTTGGGATCGATTGCGACCGCCTTGCCGGATTTCTCCGACTGCAACGCCGCTTCGGCTGACGCAAGCGACCAGACGCCGTCCTCGCCGGTGGCGGAGGGCTGGCCTTTGCCGCTGATGGCGGCGTGGAATTGGCGCAGCGACCGGACGTAGAGGTCTTCGTGGTCGAAACTCAGTTCCTCCTCGCCCTTGGCTGTGCGCAGCAGCACCGTGCCGACCGGCTTTTGCGTCATCACATTTTTGCCGATCAACGAGCCTTCCGAACCATGCACCTCGAAGCCGGTGTCGGCGAACTTTGTGGTGAAGCCTTCATGCGACTGGGCAATGACGCCGGACTTGAAGCGCCAGATGCACATGGCGCCGTCTTCCAGCCCACTGCCGGCCATGCCGGCCGACTGGGTGAAGGCGGAAATCTCGATCGGGTCGTCGCCAAGCACGAAACGCAGCGTGTCGGCATCGTGCACGGTGATGTCGAGCACCACCCCGCCGCCGGCCTCAGGTTTGGTGATGCGCCAACCCTGCAGGTTCTCCGGCAGGTAGACGGAATGGAAGACACGCGCGGCGATCGGCTTGCCGATGCGGCCGGCTGATATAGCATCGCGCATGGTGCGGTGGGCGCCGGCATTGCGCAGATGATGGTTGGTGCCAAGCACGATTCCGGCTGCCTTGGCGGCGGCGACCATGGTGCGCGCATCGGCGCTGGTCAGCGCCAGCGGCTTTTCGCACAGAACATGCTTTCCCGCCTTGATCGCGGCCTGCGCCTGTTCGAGATGCAGTTCATTGGTGGTCGAGATGTAGACGGCGTCGATGCCGGCGCCGAGCAGGTCGTCGAGTGTCGAGACGGCGAGCGGAACGCTGTTTTCCGCGGCATAGGCCTTGGCCCGCTCCGGGCTGGAGCTCATCACCGCTGATATCTCGCCACCCTCTTGCGCACGGATGGCGTTGATCATGAACTGTTTGGCGATCGTGCTGGCGCCGATCAATCCCCATCTGACGCTCATGCGGCGTCTCCCATTCCTGCAGTCGTGTTCCGGGCACGGCGATCGGGACCGCAGCTTTCCCTGACGACCAGATTGACGGCGCCGATATGGTCCTCGGCACGCGTGGTGCGCGACTGGATCATCTTCAGCATGACATGCGCGGCGCGCTCGCCAAGGCCTGCCGTGTCCACCGAGACGCTTGTCAGCGCCGGCATGTAGTGCTCGGCCTCGACCACGTCGTCGAAACCGACAACGGCGAAATCCGCGCCGGGCTCCAGCCCGCGCTTGCGCAGCGCCAGCATAACGCCGAAGGCAACGGCGTCGTTGAAACACAGCGCCGCCGTCGGCGGCTCGGGCATGGCAAGGGCGGTTTCCAGGCAGGCGATGCCGCCCCTGCGGCTGGTCTCGCCTTCGACGACGAGCACGTCGCGCCTGGCAATGCCAAGCGCTTCGCATGCCTGGCGAAAACCGCCCAGGCGCTCCTGATAGACGACCAGATCGGAGGTGCCGCCGAAGAAAGCCAGCCGGCGATGGCCCTTGCCGATCAGATGGGCGGCGGCGAGATACGCGCCGCGATGATTGTCGGGCGCGATCACAGGGATGCGGCTGTCCGGCAGGCGGCGCATCGCGAAGACCACCGGCACGCCGGCCGTCTCGATGCGGCGGAAGGCGCCCGGCGTCGTGCCGCGCGCCGGCGAGACGATCAGGCCTGCGACGCCCTGTTCCATCAGCGACTTCAGCACTTCCTCCTGGCGCACCGGATTCTCCGCCGTATTCGCGATGAACGGCACGATGCCGGCTGACTGGAAGACACGCTCCATGCCGACCGCCAGCTCGGCGAAAAAGGGGTTGGTGAGATCGTTGATGACCATGCCGATGACGTTGGAGTGGGCCTTGCGCAGATTGGCGGCGCCGCGGTTGTAGACATAGCCGACATCCTCGATCGCCTTGCGAACCTTGAGCGCGGTTTCAGGCCGGATCAGCCCTGAGCCTTGCAGCACGAGCGACACCGTCGATTTGGACACACCGGCCTCGCGGGCGATGTCCAGGATCGTTGCCTTGGGCCGGCTGGCCATACGGGTGGGTTTCTCCGTTTGAATTGGAAAATCTATTGGAACGTTCTAATCGCTATGCCAAACGAAAGTCAATCGGGATTCTGGGGAAGATCGAAAAATTGATGGATGTGCTGCACAGCAAGGCTCTTAGTCTTTTTTTGGCAGTTGTACCGGTTCAACCTCCGGAATCATAACGGTTCTTGATTTATTGGAACGTTCCATTTATAGGATGCCGGAAACGGAGGTTGCCATGGACATCACCCTGCCTGCGGAGAATGGCGGCCGCGTCAGCTACAAGCTGGTGGGCGACCCGGTGGAGCCCAGAATAGGTGCTGCTTTCCCGCGCATCGCCTATGCCGCGGCGCATGTCGTCGCCGATCCTTTCGCCATGACCAATCCGTGGTCGAAGCCTGCGGTCGACTGGGACAGGACGATGGCGTTTCGCCACCATCTGTGGCGACTCGGCTTCCGCATCGCCGAAGCGATGGACACCTCGCAGCGCGGCATGGGGTTCGACTGGACAAATGCGCAGGAATTGATCCGGCGCTCGATCGCCGAGGCGCGCAGCGTCGAAGGCGCCGATTTGGCATCGGGCGCTGGCACCGATCATCTGATGCCGGCGGCTGCCAGGACGCTCGATGACGTGATCGCCGCCTATGAGGAACAGTTCACCTTCATCGAAGGGCAGGGTGGCAAGGCGATCATGATGGCCAGCCGGGCGCTGGCGGCGGTCGCCAAAGGCCCGGACGACTATATCAGGGTTTACGATCGCATCCTCAGCCAGGCCGCCGGCAAGGTCATCCTGCACTGGCTGGGCGACATGTTCGATCCGTCGTTGAAGGGCTATTGGGGCAACGGCAATTTCGAGGCTGCCCTCGACACCGTCGTTGCCATCATCGAGCGCCATGCCGGCAAGGTCGAGGGGATAAAGATTTCCCTGCTCGATGCCGGCAAGGAAGTCGCCCTGCGCAACCGGCTGCCTGACGGCGTCGTCATGTTCACCGGCGACGACTTCAACTACCCTGAACTGATCGCAGGCGACGGGAAACGTCACTCGCATGCCTTGCTCGGCATATTCGACGCCATCGCCCCGGTCGCCAATGCCGCCCTGTCGAAACTGGCTGACGGTGACCGCACCGGCTATGACGCGCTGATGGCGCCGACGGTGCCATTGTCGCGCAAAATCTTCGAGGCGCCGACCGAGTACTACAAGGCCGGCATTGTCTTCATGGCCTGGCTCAACGGCCATCAGGATCATTTCACAATGGTCGGCGGCATGCAGTCGGCGCGCGGCATCCTGCACTATGCCGATGTCTTCCGCCTTGCCGACCAGGCAGGCTTGCTCGCCGATCCCGTGCTTGCGTTGGCCAGGATGAAGCATTTCTGCGCGGTCGCGGGTGCCTGAGCACAACGCAATCATTGGCTGAAAAGTATCCCCCGTGTGGGGGATTTGCGTTCTCGCGTCAAATCTGTATTCCGTTGCCGGGATTAGATGCGGACGAATGCGGCAATGACGGAAAAAGTGGCGCTCATCACCGGTGTAACTGGGCAGGACGGGGCCTATCTTGCAGATTTGCTTCTGCGGAAGGGCTATATTGTCCATGGCGTCAAACGCCGCTCGTCCTCGTTCAACACCGAGCGCGTCGATGACATCTATGTCGATCCGCACGAGCGCGGTGCGCGCTTTTTCCTGCATTATGGCGACCTGACCGACGCAACCAATCTTATTCGCCTCGTGCAGGAGACGCGGCCGAGCGAGATCTACAATCTCGGCGCCCAGAGCCATGTCCAGGTGAGTTTCGAGACGCCCGAATACACCAGCAATGCCGATGCGTTGGGCACGCTCAGGCTGCTGGAGGCGATCCGCATCCTCGGCATGGAAAAATCGGTGCGTTTCTACCAGGCCTCGACCTCGGAGCTTTACGGCAAGGCGCGCGAGGTCCCGCAAAGCGAGACGACGCCGTTCCATCCGCGCTCGCCCTATGCCGCGGCCAAGCTCTACGCCTACTGGATCACGGTCAATTACCGCGAAGCCTACGGCATGTTCGCCGCCAATGGCATCCTGTTCAACCACGAAAGCCCGACGCGCGGCGAAACCTTCGTCACCCGCAAGATCACGCGAGCCGTCGCCTCGATCCAACACGGCCTGCAGGACACGCTCTATCTCGGCAATCTCGACGCCAGGCGTGACTGGGGCCATGCGCGCGACTACGTAGAAGGCATGTGGCGCATTCTGCAGCACAGCGAAGCCGACGATTTCGTGCTGGCGACCGGCGAGGCGCATTCGGTGCGCGAATTTGTCGAACTGGCCTTTGCCGAGACCGGACGGAGCATCCGCTGGCAAGGCGAGGGTGTCGACGAAGTTGGTGTCGATGCCGGCTCGGGCACGGTCCTGGTGCGTATCGATCCGCGCTATTTTCGGCCCACCGAGGTCGACTTTTTGCTCGGCGACCCCGCCAAGGCCAAGGCGAGACTTGGCTGGTCGCACACGACCGGGTTCAGGGATCTTGTGGCGGAAATGGTGCAGGCCGATCTGGCGCGCGCGGCCGGCGGCACGCGGCAGAACAGCCGCTCCGCGTGAGGCAGGCCGATGGACGTGACATTTGAGCTGAAAGGCAAGCGTGTCTTCGTCGCGGGGCATCGCGGCATGGTCGGTTCGGCCGTCGTGCGACGGCTGGCGGGCGAGGATTGCGAGGTGCTCACCGTATCGCGCGACAGGCTCGACCTGCTCGACCAGGCCGGCGTGCGGCGCTGGATGGCCGAGCACCGGCCGGACGCCGTGGTGATGGCGGCCGCCAAGGTTGGCGGCATCCTGGCCAATGACCGGTTCCCGGTCGATTTCCTGCAGGACAACCTGGTCATGCAGAGCAATGTCATCGACAGCGCCTTTCGCAGCGAGGTCGGCAAGCTTTTGTTTCTCGGCTCGTCCTGCATCTATCCCAAGCTCGCGCCACAGCCGATTCCGGAAGATGCACTGCTGACCGGCCCGCTCGAGCCCACCAATGAATGGTATGCGATCGCCAAGATCGCAGGGCTTAAACTGTGCCAGGCCTATCGGCGCCAGTATGGCGTCGATTACATCTCGGCGATGCCGGCCAACCTTTACGGCCCAGGCGACAATTTCGACCTTCAGAGCAGCCATGTGGTGCCGGCTCTGATGCGAAAGGCGCATGCGCTGGCGCTGAGCGGCGCCACCAGCCTCGAGGTTTGGGGCTCGGGCACGCCGAGGCGCGAATTCCTGCATGTCGACGACGCTGCCGATGCGCTGGTCTGGCTGTTGAAGAATTATGCCGGCGACGGCCACGTCAATGTCGGTTCGGGGGAGGATGTCACCATTGCCGAGCTTGCCCAAACCGTCGCATCCGTCGCCGGCGTCGAGGCTACGATCACCTTTGATACGACCAGGCCGGATGGCACGCCGCGCAAGCTGATGGATGTGTCGCGGCTGTTTGCAACGGGGTGGCGCCCGCGCTACGTGCTTCGCAGTGGATTGGAACAGACATATGCGTGGTTTCTCAGCCATGTTGAGAAGGGTGACGTCCGCCTCGGCGTGGCCTGATCCCAATCCTCAGCATGCAAAGTTGATTGCCGCGACCAGGGATGACGGGCTGGGCGGCCGGCTTCTGGCCATGGTCAATGCAAAGGCGCTTGCCGATGCGACAGGCCACCGCTTCGGATTCACCTGGAAGAGAGCCGTCTCGGACAAGACGTTTCACATTGTCGATACGGTCGACAAAATATTTAATCCTGAATTCATCGAGAAACACTGGCTGGGCGAAAAGATCAGAGAGACGGATCTCGAGGTTCTCAAGAAAGGGAAATTCACCCGCGCAAGCCTGAATGCGTCAGCCGGCCGAAGCTTCTTTCGGGGCTGGCTCTGCAACGATTTCAACGTTCTGGAGTCTTTTCGCGACAAGGGAAAGCGGATCGCGACATCCGAAACGATCAGGACTCTCGGCTTTGCCGAGCCGGTGAACCATGCGCTGCACGCGGCCCAGTCCTGTCAATTTCCGGGGCAAATGGCCGGGCTGCATCTTCGCAGCGGCGATATCGTTCGCGGCAAATACCGTTCGATGCTGAATTTCAACGGCAAGGTAATCCCTTCCGCGCTGGCCAAGGCGATTGTGGCCGAGCTCGCGTCACAGGATATTGCGACTCTGTTGGTCGGCCAGGATCGTGCGACGCTCGACTATCTGAGGTCGGAAACCGGCGCGTTGCTGACCGACGATTTCGGCGCCAACGAATTCGAGGATGAGACGCTTAGGGCATTTTTCGAGATGGGCCTTCTGGCGCGTTGCCAGCGGATCTACGCCGGCAGCAGCGTGTTCGCATCCGTGTCGTCGGTGATGAGCGGCATTCCACGCACCAGGACCACGGCGCTGTTCAGCCCGCCCCTGGCGGCGCAACTCATGCTCGAAGAGCTGGAGCGGCATCAGTCCGACTACCATCCATTCGAAGCGGCGTTCGGCTATCTGTCGGCGTTCCTGAACATTGAGGACGACATCAGCCCGGCGCAGGCAAGGGACATTCTCGGCAAAGGCTATGCGCTCGATCCTGAAAACGACGCGTATGCGCTGAAGATCGTGGCCTCCTATTTTCGCGAGAAGGACTACGCTTCAGGCGAAGCCATTTTGAAATCGCGCATGACGGCGCAATTCGAGGCGCGTCCCAAGGTACCGCTGCCAATGCTTTTGGCCTTGTCGCGCAAGACAGTGCACGGCCACGCCATGGGCAACGATTTCGCGTCCTATTTTGCCGCGGCGAAGGCCGGTCATCCCTATGCCACGGCCTGTGTCGCCCATATTCTGCATGACGGCTTTGGCGAACTGAAACAGGCGCTTGAGATGATCGCCAGATCGCAGGCTGCCGAACCGGCCAATGCATTGTTCAGGACGATCAGGCGTTACATCCGGCCGATCGCGACCCGTGAATCCAGCCCGCTGTTGAAAGCGAGGCTGCGGCTCTGGAAAGCCGGGATCAGGATCTAGTCTATCACTGCCTTCGCCAGACCCAGAACGGTGCGATGCCCTGGTCGGGATGGAAAAGCGATCTCCCCGGGCTGACATCAAGCGCTGGCGTCGCGGGGTCGTGGCATGCGAGATCCAACAGCAGTGGCCGAGCCAGATCCCGATCGATGGTCTCAATATCTTGCCTGCCGATATCGGCTGCAAACCGGCGCAGCGCCGTGACCAGGCCCTGTCCCTCGGCAGCCTGGTGCCGCCACAAATCGTCGTCCACCGCGGACAAGACCCGCGCCAGGGCTGTCCAGCCCTGCAAGGCGAACATGGCGTCGTGCCGGCTGGACGTTTCGTTCAAAAACGAGCCGCCGGGTGCGATCTCGGCTGCCAGCCTTTCGCGGGCGTGGAGGCGGACCCTGGCCAGCGTTGCGCCGTCGTTCAGAAACATTGCGATCGATGTACGCTGAAGATCACTGAGGACACCGTGCTTGCCAAACTCTGTCGCCGGTACGGTGGCCAGCCATTTGCCGTAGCCGCCAAGCCAGGTCCGGAAGTCCTCCCGGTCCCGCCCGGTCAGCGCCCCGGCCCGCTCGACAAGGCGGACGGCATCGAGAAAGAAGTGGAGACCACCGAGCTCGAAGACACCTTGCTTTGCGCGAGACGGGTTCATCCTTGTGTCGATGAAGCATGTGCGTATCCATTGCGCGGCATCGGCGGCAAAGCGCTGATCACCGAGCACGGCCGCCGCCAGCGCCAGCACGGTGACGTCGTGCAGGACATGGCGCAGGCGGGCAGGATCGCCCGCTTGATGGAGATCGGTGTGACGAGCGCGGGCGAGCACCTCGCTCGCGGCAGTTTCGAGATGGCGGCGAAGCTCGACGTCATTGCCTTGGGATACTGCTGCAAGAACAGCGTCGTCGTAAAAAACCAGGCGCGACGGGTCGAGTCTGGCGGCGGTCGCCAGGGCATCGCAGCGGTCGATCATATCGACGATGGCTTCGTCGCGGCTGCTCCAGCGGGCGACGAAACCGGCCTTGCCGATTTCCAGATGCGAGCGCCCGGAATCCAGGCGCGCCACCCAGCCGGCCTTGTGGAAAAGCCCGGCATCGGGGGCCAGCGACGGGCGTGGGAAATCCCACGGGTCGTCGCGGAAACGGTCCCATGGTCCGGGAACGCCGAGCCGCCACAGCATTTCGACCTTGGGCCGGCGGCCATAGGCATAATCTTCGTCGAACAGTTCGGTCGTATCGGCGCGAAAGATGATCTGGGGCTCTTCTCTGGCCGGCGGTTTGAAATTCTCGTCGAGCAGAGCCAGATTTTCGACAATGCGCGCCATCGGCACGATGACATAGGGCAGATACGGCCTTGCCTCGATTGCCCCGCGTATCTGCCGGAATGCCTGCTCGGTCAGATAGCAGTTTCCGTCCCACGGCATCAGCCACTTCGCCCGCGTGCGGGCGATCTCAAGCGCCTTGTTGCGGGCGCCGTTGTTGTTCATCAGGTAGCGGTTCTTGCTGTGCCTGATGAGCGTTTCGTAGCGCGCCGGCGTGAGTTCAGCTGATTGGCCGCTCTTGCCGGAAAACCGGAGTTGCTTTGCCGCCAGCCTGTCGATGTCCCACGCAATCCGGCCATAGGCCTCGAGGTCGAAAGGGATGCGCACAAAGCTCTGGCCGCGGCCCTCCAGCAGCCTGACGATGCGGGCCTCCTCATCCCGATCGGCTATCCGATTGACGATCCAGAACTTGTCGCAGTCAGGAAAGGCAGGCTCATTGTCGAGGATGAAGCTGGCATTGTCGAAGGACTGGCCTTTGCGGTGCCGCGGCTCGAGATCGTTGCCAATGATGCGGACGAGCATGAAGCTGTCCTTCGCCGGCGCAATCGGCAAGGCAGGGTATGCGTGACGCGCCGCCCTGATGCGAAGCCTGACATCGCGCCTGTGTTCGAGCGTTCGCTTTGCCGCAACCAGCACGCCGCCAAGGCTTGAACCTGGCGATTGGAGATATTTCCTCGCCCGTTTGAGCTCGAGGTAGATGCGTAGCCAGGTCGCCTTCTGCTGCACCCGAGTTGACGTCATGGCCACCCGCCGAAGCGAGCGCGCCCGTGGTCGGAGATCATCGATGTCGTCATTCGCATTGTTCCCCCCGAACATCGCGTCTGTCCCAAGCCTTAAAGCCATCGCGCCCGGGCGTCACGACTGAAAATTTGTCCCAGGCATTGTTGTGCCCGCTTGCCAGCCTGCGCCGCAAAGGGCGACGCGGCGGCAACAGCCGTTGGAGCTCGATCAGCTATGATGCGGCTTTGGTCTGGATGGTGGGCGTGACAGGGATTGAACCTGTGACCCCTGCAATGTCAATGCAGTGCTCTCCCGCTGAGCTACACGCCCATCCGAAGCCGCGCATACACCATTTTTGATCCAGCGCGTCAATAGCCGGAAAAGGGAAAGAAAGGCTCGTTTTGTCGCGCCGCCAGGCGAGCGGCGGCATCGCCCCCGAAATGCTTCAGGCGGCCTGCAGCATTTTTTCGACCTCGTTGACGAGATCGCGCAGATGGAACGGCTTCGACAGCACCTTGGCGTCTTTCGGCGCCTTGGAATCCGGGTTGAGCGCGACGGCCGCGAAACCGGTGATGAACATCACCTTGAGGTCGGGATCGATCTCGGTGGCGCGGCGGGCGAGCTCGATGCCGTCCATCTCCGGCATGACGATGTCGGTCAGCAGCAGGGAGAACGGTTCTTCTCGCAGCCGCTCATAGGCGCTGGCGCCATTGTCGAAGTCGCTGACTTGGTAGCCGGCCCGCTCCAGTGCCTTGACCAGGAACCGGCGCATGTCGTCGTCGTCTTCCGCCAGCAGAATGCGTGCCATCTTGTCCCGTCCGAATCACCCACCCAAGCCTGCCGTCCGGCAAACCCGTTAACCATCCTGTATATGAGGAGGTGACGGTAAACATCAAGTGAACACTGGCGGCATTAATCCTGATTTGACGGGGGTCCTGACATGCCGAAATGCTGGACATGCGGCCGATGAGGTGGCAGTTTCCCATCATGATGCATTGCTGTTTCCGGGTTCGTTCAAATTGACGACGGCAGCCGAGGATTTTTCGGTCGTTCCACCCTTCGAAATCCGATCGGGCGCCGAGCAGCGCGTTCCCTTCGTCTTCAACTCACCACATAGCGGCCGCTATTATCCCGACCGCTTCCTGGCCATGGCCAGGCTCGACCGCAACGCCATCCGCCGTTCCGAGGATTGCTATGTCGACGAGTTGTTCGGTGGCGCGGTGGCGCTCGGCGCGCCGATGCTGGCGGCGAATTTTCCGCGCGCCTATCTCGACGTCAATCGCGAACCGTGGGAACTCGACCCGCGCATGTTCGCCGAGCCGGTGCCGTCCTTCTGCAACATCCGCTCGGCCCGCGTCGCCGGCGGGCTCGGCACAGTGCCCAAGCTGGTGGGCGAGGGGCTCGACATCTATTCCGGCCGCCTGCCGCTGGCGGAGGCCGTGCAGCGCATCGAGGCCGTCTACAAACCCTATCACGAGACGCTGAAGCGGCTATTGACCAGGACCCATGCCAGGTTCGGCTATGCCGTGCTGATCGACTGCCATTCGATGCCGGCGAGCATCAGGGTGGGCGACAGCGGCCTGCGGCCGGACTTCATAGTCGGCGACCGTTTCGGCATCTCCGCCACGGCTGCATTGACCGAGACGGCGATCGGCCTGCTGATCGGCATGGGCTATACCGTCGCCCACAACAAACCCTATGCCGGCGGCTTCATCACCGAGCACTACGGCCGGCCCGCGCGCCATCTGCATGCGCTGCAGATCGAGGTCAATCGCGGGCTCTACATGAATGAGCGGACGTTCCAGAAATCGGCTGGTTTCGATGCGCTGGCCGACGATATGGCGCGCTTTTCGGCGGATCTGATGGCGATGCCCGACCACCATTTCATCGACCTGCCGCTGGCTGCCGAATGACGCCGGAGCGGCGCTATCCATGAGATCCCGCGCTAGCCATGCGGCGGCGTAAAAAAAGACCGCATCGTTTGCACGACACGGTCGAAGTCTAGGGAGGAAACGCCCAAGGAGGGCATGGACAGGAAAACCTGTCCGACAACAAAGTTATTGTGCGATGCACAAATGTCAACCGACTCCACCCTTTTTTAATTCACTCTGA
The DNA here is from genome assembly GCF_057786075.1 of Mesorhizobium sp. P171375. Taxonomy (NCBI): domain Bacteria; kingdom Pseudomonadati; phylum Pseudomonadota; class Alphaproteobacteria; order Hyphomicrobiales; family Phyllobacteriaceae; genus Mesorhizobium; species Mesorhizobium sp. P171375. The sequence continues at coordinate 6,457,366 of NZ_JBYNWF010000001.1, read as the reverse complement.
TGTGGAAATTGCGCTTCTGTGGCGCTTATGTGATATTTTGGCAACAGTTATCTCAGTGATAAATCGATAAACCGGCTTGTTTTGGCGCAAAAGTGCCGGCAGACCGGGTCGGGCACTCTGCAATGCGGGAGAATCAGGTGGACATCAGCATCGATTTCATGCGCCGGATCGCGCAAGCGGCGGCGGCTGAAACCTTGCCGCGGTTCCGCGCCCAGGGCGCGGTGGCCAACAAGGAAAAAGGCAGTTTCGATCCGGTCACGGAAGCCGACCGCGAGACGGAACGCGCCATCCGGGCGCTGATATCGGCCGAGTATCCCGATCACGGCATTTTGGGCGAAGAGCACGGCAGCGAGAACGTCTCCAGCCGGCATGTCTGGGTGATCGATCCCATCGACGGCACCCGCGCCTTCATTTCCGGCCTGCCGGTATGGGGGACGCTGGTCGGTCTCACGGTCGACGGTGACGCTGTCGCCGGCATGATGGCGCAGCCCTTCACCGGCGAGCTGTTCTACGCCAACGCTTCCGGCTCCCACTATGAAGGCCCGGGCGGCCCGCGCGAGCTGTCGACCCGCAAGACGACGAAGCTCGACGAGGCGACCTTGTTCACCACCACGCCGGCGCTGTTCAAGGGCGAGGCGCGTACACGTTTCGATAAATTCGAAAAAGAGGTCCAGCTCGTCCGCTATGGCGCCGATTGCTACGCCTTCGCCATGATCGCCTCGGGCAGCGTCGACATCGTCGCCGATCCCGGACTGAAGCCTTACGACATCGTGGCGCTGATCCCGATCATCGAAAAGGCAGGCGGCGTCGTCACCACATTCGAGGGTGGCCCGGCGGAAAAGGGCGGCGACATACTGGCCGCGGCGACGCCGGAACTTCACGCGGCGGCGATGGCGGCGCTGCGCGGCTGATTTTTTTTACCCTGTCAGCGCGGCTTGATCGAACGCTGGAATTCCGCTGGCGTTCGGCCATAGACCTGCCTGAACGCTGCGCTGAAATGGCTGTGGCTGGAGAAGCCGAGGTCCATGCCGAGCGTGGTCAGATTGTCGTAGCGGCCAAGCAGGTCGAGCGCGCGCGCCAGGCGCAGGCGCAGATGATAGCGGTAGAGCGGCATCGCCTCGACCTGCTGGAACACTTGCGTCAGATAAACCGGTGATACTCCGACTTCAGCGGCAATCTCCGCCAGTGTCCAGCGCCGCGACAGGTCCGAGGACAGGACGAGCTTGGCGCGGTCGACCAGCTTCTGCCGGCCGGCGCTGGCACCGGCGGCATGCGAAGTGCGCTCGCCGAGGGAGCGCCGCACCAGCGTCAGCGCCAGGGTTTCGGCCTCCAGCGTTTCGGCAATATTGCGGCTCAGGCTGTGGCGCAGCACTGCCACCAGTGCCTGAGCCCGCGGGTCGATGCGGCGGCGCTGACGGCGAAACGCCAACGCACTGCCCGAGCGCAGCTGCTCCTTCGGCGTCAGTTCCTGCAGTTGCGCCTCCTCGATGACGAGATCGAGGCAGGAATCGCCACCCTCGACGGGATGGCTGATCCGATAGGGCTCCGCCTCATTGAAGAACAGCAACTGGTTGGCTTCGGCGACGGCGTCATTGCGGCCGACATGGCGCACGAACACACCGCGATAGGGAAACACCAGATGGGTGGCGGCGGTGCATTCTTCTTCGCTCTTGTGCCGGCATTCGCCGCTGCAGACGACGTCCCGCACCCTGACGGTGCCGGTGTCCAGAAGTGTCTGTACTGCGAATTGCGACATGGCCGCTGCGTTCCCCTCTGCGCCGAAAGCTGTTCCGGCACTTTAGGCGATCGGCCTGTCCAGACCTGTCAGGAGACTTCACCTGTCAGGATCTTCGCATGGCCATGGCTCAATCCCACAAATGGCGCATGTATTCGCCATGGGCTTCGCTCCGCGACAGGCCAATGTCCTTGAGCTGCTCGTCCGTCATTTCCAGCAAGGCAAGACGGCTTCGGCGCCTCTCCAGCTGACGGCCGATCCAATTGGCGGCTGCAATGCCTTGTGTTCGTAAGGACCGCCAGAAGGTCGCGCTTTGATTTGTCGGCGCCTTTGGCAGGCATTGCGCCGTCGCTGTGTGATTTGAGCGCATCGCTCAGGCCTCCCCGTTGCTGACTATTGAGGCGCCGGCTACCGAGGCGCCGGCTTCGTTCAATGCAATCGCGCATTCCTCGCAGCAGACCTCGACGGTCTTGCCGCCGACCTTGACGCGGATCGGGTTCGCGTCCAGCTGGCAATCGCAGGCAGCGCAGGTTTTCTCGGTCATGATGTCATCTCCTTGGGGTTCAGTTCGACGCGGGGAGATGATCATTCCGGCGCGGCACCGGCTGTCAGAATCTTTAGCTCTTTGCGTGCTGCTGGCGCTGCCGGGCGGTCCTCCTGACAGAAGGCTGTCAGCAGGCGTAAGCTCTAGGCGCCACAACCTGCGGTGCTGGCGGCATCAGACCGTGGGGTCGTCGCTGCCGGGAATGAAGGCGTCGAAGGCGGCGAACAACTGCTCGCGGTAGACATCGGCCTCCTGCAGGATCTCGTGCTTGGCGCCATCGATCATCAGCAGCGAGCCGACGCGCAGACGCCTGGTGTAGGCTTCCACGGCCTTGGTCGAGACGACCTGATCGGCGCCGGCGGCGATCACGAGGAGGGGGACCTGAATCTTCGCCATGAAGTCCGGCTCGCTGATGGCTTCGCTTGCCTTGATGGCGGCCCGCAGCCAGCGGATCGTCGGGCCGCCGAGCGCCAATTGTGGATAGTCCTCGTAGATTTTCGTGTTGCGCTGATAGCGCTCAGGGTCCGATGTCACCTTGTTGACGGCAAAGGGCAGGGTCTGCCTGGGTCTAGGCCCCCAGGCGGCATAGAGCCGGCCAAGGCCGAGAAAGCACAAGAGCGAGCAGACGCGGCGCACCGTTTTTACAGACAGCGGAAAATCGGGCACCGTCAGGAATGGCGCGATCAGCACCATGCGGCGCACCCGGTTGACCATCGACGGCGCGGCGAGCAGCGCAATCACGGCTCCGGCCGAATGGGCGAGGATGTAGTACGGGCCGCGGCAGTCGGGCAGCACGATGTCCTCGAAGAACCGTTCGAGGTCGCCGGTGTAGTCGTAGAAGGAGCGGACATAGCCGCGTTGCCGGTCACGGATCAGCCGGTCCGAACCGCCCTGGCCGCGCCAGTCGAGCGTGGCGACGCCGAGGCCGCGATCGGTAAGGTCGCGGATGGTCTCGAAATATTTCTCGATGCACTCGTTGCGGCCGGGCAGCAGGACGACCGTGCCCTTCAGCGGCCGGGTGACCGCGGCAAAAAGGCCGTAGCGGATCTTCTTGCCGTCGCGCGTGGTGAAGAAGCCGCCGGCGACATTTTGCGGCGGCGGATTGCCTGGCGTGGGGTGGAAGAGGTCCGTCATTCGGCGCTTGCGTCTTCGTGGTGTCTCACCCCAGCAGGGCGTCGGCATGGTGATAGACGCCAATGGATGAAAAGCAAAGGGACGGGCGCTTAAGGGGGCGGACGAACAACGAGTAAGGCCGGAAGCAGCCTGCGGCGGCGTGCTTCCGGCCTCTGTCGATCCGGGAGGAAGGGACGTTACACCCGGTTCGGCCTCGTCGCGACGCCTTCATCCGGCGCCGCCTGGTTCTTTATCCTGGCTGCACTCTAGCGCCGGCCGGCTGAACGGGCGCCGAAGCGGCGGTTCATCTGCCGTTCATCGACACCTCGATTCACGGCTGTTCAAAAATCCTTGAAATGCGCTTTTGCGCTCCCCAAATGTCTGATGCAGCCGCCGATGTCGGGGCTGCTGGTCCACCCGAAACGCCTTTTTCAGGGTTTCGCACCGGCCACACGCAAACCATGTTGCTCAACAGGAGAACACCTCATGCGTCACGTTGATTTTTCCCCGCTCTATCGCTCGACCGTCGGCTTCGACCGCCTGTTCACCATGCTCGACTCGCTGGCCCAGCCCGAGAGCGCGCAGACCTATCCGCCCTACAACATCGAGCGCACCGGCGAGAATGCCTATCGCATCTCGATGGCGGTTGCCGGCTTCTCGGACGAAGAGATCTCGATCGAAGCCCACCGCAACGTGCTGACCGTCAAGGGTGAGCGCAAGGAAGAGGGCAATGGCGAAGGCTCCGAGCTGCTCTATCGCGGCATTGCCTCGCGCTCCTTCGAGCGCCGCTTCCAACTCGCCGACCATGTCGAGGTCGTCGGCGCCACGCTGAAGAACGGCCTGCTCTTCGTCGATCTCACGCGCAACATCCCGGAGGAGCTGAAGCCGCGCAAGATCGCGATTACCGCCAGCTCCGAGAAGGCCAAGCAGATCGAGGCCAAGAACGCCGCGTAATCAAGACGGCGGCGTGATATCGCCCAAAGGGACGTAGTAACGCCCAGAGACAAAAGCGTCTCCTCCCGAGACGAAAGCGGCGCCGCAAGGCGCCGCTTTTTTGTTGCGCCGAAGCCTCTGTCACCCAGAACCATGGGCTCTGGCTCTTTTGGTAGGGGCGCCGCCTTCCCATGAAGGGCGATGTCTGATTTCTCGCTGGCGTTGGCAGCCACCATTGCCGTCACCTTCCTGCTGGCCGGCATCGTCAAGGGCGTCACCGGCATGGGCCTGCCGACGCTGGCGATGGGCCTGCTCGGCACCGTCATGCCGCCGGTCGCGGCGGCTTCGCTGCTGATCGTGCCGTCCTTCGTCACCAACATCTGGCAGCTGTTTGCCGGACCGAGCTTTGCCTCGATCCTCAAGCGGCTGTGGCTGATGATGGTCGGCATCGTCGCCGGCACGCTGGCCGGCTCATGGCTCTTGGCCAGCGACAACGTCAAATGGACGACCGCCGGCCTTGGTGCTGCGCTGATCGTCTATGCCGTCTACACGCTGCTGGCGCGGCAATTGACGGTTCCCGCGTCAGCCGAGCGCTGGTCGTCACCTGTCGTCGGTTTTCTCACCGGCCTCGTCACCGGCGGCACCGGTGTGTTCGTCGTCCCTGCCGTGCCTTACATCCAGGCACTGGGGTTGAGCCGCGACGACCTGATCCAGGCGCTCGGCCTGTCCTTCACGGTGTCGACCATCGCGCTTGCCGCCGGCCTTGCTCCGCATGGCGCGTTCCAGGTCGAGCACATCGCCATGTCGTCGCTGGCGGTCCTGCCAGCGTTGCTCGGCATGTGGCTGGGACAATTGCTGCGGCGGCGGATCAGCCCGGCGACCTTCCGACGCTGGTTCCTGATCTTCCTGATCCTGCTTGGGCTGGAGCTTCTGCTGCGGCCATTCCTCGCCTAGGTGCCGGTCGCGAGAACGGCCTCGACGTTCTGCCGGTGAACGGGGTCGTATAGCGCGAAGTACTCGACCGCACCGGTGGCGAACATGTCGGCGCCAAAGGTTTTCAAATCCTGCTTCGCCAGATCGGGCTCATGCCGGCAACGGAGCAGTTTCTGGACATAGGCTTGCGTGGCGGCGATGAAGCTTTTGTCATAGCCGCCTCGTTCGATCGCTTCGAGCGAACCGTGATTGGGCAGGATGCGGTTGATCGGCCAGCCGGCCATGCGTTCGAGATCGACCAGATGTTCAGCCAGCCGATCCGCCTCGCTGACATAGGTGATCGGATCCTCGAGTGTGTCGCCTGCCAGAAGCAGGCTGGTTTCGGGCATGAACAGCACCGTGCCGTCATGGCTGTGGATTTCGACCTGGCGCAACTCGACGGCGATCGACCCAACCGTGAGGTCGAGGCTGCCTTCGAAGGTCCTGTTCGGCAGCACGAGCGGCTTGATCGGCGGAATGCCGCCTTCGATCTCGGCCCGGTTTTGCACCAGCGCCGAGGCGGTGAGCGTGTTGGCGATGATCTCGCAATTCTGAAACACCTCATTGCCGGCAATATGATCGTCATGCCAGTGGCTGAGCACGACCCGGATCGAGCTGACGCCCATGGCTTCGAGCGTCTGCCTGATATAGCGCGCGTGCGGTAGCGAAATATGGGTGTCGTAGACAAGCGCGTGCGGCCCGTCGACAACGGCATAGGTGCAGATGCCGAGGGCATAGGCACCGTCGTCCAGCCAGTTCGGCTCGTCCGACCAGGCGCGAACGCCGTCGATGCGACCATCGTAAAAGCCCAGCACGTTTGGCGCCGGGCGAACCAGCCGCATGGTTGAGCCGAGAGGTGGCTTGGTCATCGGAATAGCTCAGGCAATCATGTGGCCGAGGTGGTCGACCTCTTCAGCGGTCGTCGCGAAGCTGGCGACGAAGCGGTAGATCGCTTCATTGTCGCCGAGGTGGCCGTCGAAGCTTTGCGGCACGCCCCATTCGTAGAATTTGGCGCCGTCGCCTTGCATTTTTTCCGCCTTGCTGCGGTCGAGAATGGCGAACACTTCATTGGCCTGCGGCAGCCAGGCCAGCCGGCCGGACGGCGCGTCCTCGATCGCCGCGGCCAGCCTTGCGGCCATCGCATTGGCGTGGCGCGCCATCCTCAGCCACAGATCGTCGGCAAAATAGGCCTCGAACTGGGCCGAGATGAAGCGCGCCTTGGAGAAGGTTTGCCCGGCGCGCTGGCGAAGCAGGCGCAGGTCGCGCGCCACGTCGGGGTTGAGGACGACGACCGCGTCGGCCATCCAGCAGCCATTCTTGGTGCCACCGAAGGAGATGATGTCGACACCGCTCTTCCAGGTCATTTCGGCAGGGCTGATCTCTGTCGCCGCAACGGCGTTGGCGAAGCGCGCGCCGTCCATGTGCAGCGGCAGCTTGTGACGGCGAGCCACCTCCGAGACAGCTTTGACGTCGTCGACGGTGTAAACGGTGCCTACTTCGGTCGCCTGGGTGATTGTCACCGCCATCGGCTGGCCGGCAGGGACGAGATCCTGCGAATAGCGCTTGATGGCCCGGTCGAGCGCCTGCGGATTGATGCGCCCCAGAGGTCCCGGGACGGGCGACATACGCGCGCCGCCGGTGTAAAAACCCGCGGCGCCGAATTCATCGACATTCATATGCGCTTCCGCATGGCAGAAGGCGACGCCGCCGATCCGGTTCAACGACGCCATGGACAGCGCGTTGGCCGCCGTGCCGGTGGCAACGAAGAAGACCGCGACCTCGCGCTCGAAAATCTCGTTGAAGCGCTTGTAGAGGGCGCGGTCGAGGTCGCCATCGCCATAGGCGGTGGCGATGCCGGCAGCATGGCGGGTCAGGTTGGCCGAGATATCGGGATGGACGCCCGCCCAGTTGTCGGATGCAAAGAACATTCGGAAAGTCCATGTCTGATTGCGAAAAGGAGGGCGACCATGGCCGCTTCGGGGTTTGACGCGCAAGGGCCAAGGGCTGAAAAAGCGGTAAAGCCAGCGGCTGATCACGAAGGCGTGCGGGGGACCGAAGTTTTCGTTTCGACTGCGCGTCGCGTAATTTTCTGTCGCCAAACGTCCAAGATTTTTGTGAATCGGTCTTGTGTGTGCCCGGGATTTCTGTCATAAAAATTTAGGACAGTAGTGCTGTCTTATTTTGTCGCACAAGTCAGGCTGGATTGGCGTATCATTTGGGCCACTCCGGCCGTTGCCGCGAGCGACGGGTAGACGGCTCGGCTGTGGCCTGTACGATACCGGATACGAACCGGCGGCGCATCGCTCGGTTCGCCAAGGATTTCGCAAGACGTGCCGCAAGAATGAGAGCGGAAGCCAGTCGCTTCCCAAGGTAGACCAGCGCCCCAAACGCAAGAAGTGCCAGGGGCCGGAACGGAGGACAGGACGATGACGGAACTGACGCCATCTGCGATTACCGGCCAGGCCGCGCAGACGAAAGCGGCAGCCGTTAAAAATCCATCCATTACCACTGGCCTGACCAATGGCGGCCGAACCACCAACGGTATGGCCGCGCAGGGTCTCTATGATCCGCGCAACGAGCATGACGCCTGCGGCGTCGGCTTCATCGTCAACATGAAGAACGTCAAGTCGCACCAGATCGTCAAGGACGGGCTGTTCGTGCTCGAAAACCTGACGCATCGCGGCGCCGTCGGCGCCGATCCGCTGATGGGCGACGGCGCCGGCGTGCTGGTGCAGATCCCGGACCGTTTCTTCCGTGAGGAGATGGCGGCCCAGGGCGTTGAACTGCCGGCGGCCGGCCAATACGGCGTCGGCCACTGGTTCATGCCGCAGGACGCGGCGCTGCGCGCTCATGTCGAAGACATCATCGCCGAATCGGCGCAGTCCGAAGGGCTGCCTCTGCTCGGTTTCCGTGACGTGCCGGTCGACAATTCATCGCTGTCGAAGGCGCCCGATATCGCGGCCTCCGAACCGTTCCATCGCCAGGTCTTCATCGGCCGCACGGCCGACATTACCGACGACGAGGAATATGAGGCCAGGCTGTACCTGCTGCGCAAGGTCATTTCCGGCCGTATCTACGCCGAGAACGACAACAGGGATATCGGCGCCTACTGCGTGTCGCTGTCGGCGCGCACCATCGTCTACAAGGGCATGTTCCTGGCCTATCAGGTCGGCGCCTACTACAAGGATCTGTCGGATCCGCGTTTCGAGACGGCGCTGATCCTCGTCCACCAGCGCTTCTCGACCAACACCTTCCCGTCGTGGAAGCTGGCGCATCCCTACCGCATGGTCGCCCACAATGGCGAGATCAACACGGTGCGCGGCAACAACAACTGGATGGCGGCGCGCCAGGCCTCGGTCGATTCCGAGCTGTTCGGCAACAACATCTCGAAGCTGTGGCCGATCTCCTATGACGGCCAGTCCGACACTGCGTGCTTCGACAATGCGCTCGAATTCCTGTTCCAGGGCGGCTACAGCCTCAGCCACGCCATGATGATGCTGATCCCGGAAGCCTGGGCTGGCAACAAGCTCATGGATGCTGACCGCAAGGCTTTCTACGAATACCATGCAGCGCTGATGGAGCCGTGGGATGGGCCGGCCGCGGTCGCCTTTACCGATGGCCGCCAGATCGGCGCCACGCTCGACCGCAACGGCCTGCGCCCGGCGCGCTACATCGTCACCGACGACGACCGCGTCATCATGGCCTCGGAAGCCGGCGTGCTGCCGGTGCCGGAGGAGAAGATCGTCAAGAAGTGGCGGCTGCAGCCCGGCCGCATGCTCCTGATCGACCTCGCCAAGGGCCGCATCATTTCCGACGAGGAGATCAAGTCGGAGATCGCGACCAGGCACCCCTACAAGACCTGGCTCAACAACACGCAGCTGATCCTGGAGGATCTGAAGCCGGTTGAACCGCGCGCGCTGCGCAAGGATGTCAGCCTGCTCGATCGCCAGCAGGCGTTCGGCTACAGCCAGGAAGACACCAAGCTGTTGATGTCGCCGATGGCGACCACCGGCCAGGAAGCCGTGGGTTCGATGGGCACCGACACGCCGATCTCGGCGATGTCGGACAAGTCCAAGCTGCTCTACACCTATTTCAAGCAGAACTTCGCCCAGGTCACCAACCCGCCGATCGACCCGATCCGCGAGGAGTTGGTGATGAGCCTGGTGTCGTTCATCGGTCCGCGGCCGAACATCTTCGATCTGGTCGGCAATTCGCGCCGCAAGCGGCTCGAAGTGCGCCAGCCGATCCTGACCAATGGCGATCTGGAAAAGATCCGCTCCATCGGCCACACCGAGGACCGTTTCGACACCAAGACGATCGATATCACCTATGGGTCGAGCGAGGGCGCGGCCGGCATGCAGGGCGCCGTCGAACGTCTGTGCGAGCGGGCGGAAGCAGCTGTCGCCGGCGGCTACAACATCATCATCCTGTCCGACCGCCAGGTCGGTCCGGACCGCATCGCCATCCCGGCGCTGCTGGCGACGGCGGCGGTGCATCACCACCTGATCCGCAAGGGCCTGCGCACCGCGGTCGGTCTGGTCGTCGAATCCGGCGAGCCGCGCGAAGTGCATCATTTCTGCTGCCTCGCCGGCTATGGTGCCGAGGCGATCAATCCTTACCTCGCCTTCGACACGCTGCTCGACATGCACAAGCGCGGCGAACTGCCGGCGGAGGTCGACGCCTACGAAGTCGTCTCGCGCTACATCAAGTCGATCGGCAAGGGCATCCTCAAGGTGATGTCCAAGATGGGCATCTCGACCTACCAGTCCTATTGCGGCGCGCAGATCTTCGACGCCATCGGGCTTAAGTCGGATTTCGTGCAGCAGTATTTTACCGGCACCGCGACGCTGATCGAAGGCGTGGGCCTGGACGAGGTTGCGGCCGAGACGCTCAGCCGCCACACCGATGGTTTCGGCAACGACCCGGTGCTGCGCAACAGTCTTGAGGTCGGCGGCGAGTACATGTACCGCATGCGCGGCGAAGCCCATATGTGGTCGCCCGACGCCGTCGCCACCTTGCAGCACGCCGTGCGTCAGGGCTCGTGGGAGACGTTCAAGGAGTATTCGGCGCAGATCGACAGCGAGACGGCCCGTGCCCAGACCATTCGCGGCCTGTTCAGGATCAAGCTGGCGGAAGAGACCGGCCGCAAGAAAGTCGCGATAGAGGACGTGATGTCGGCGGCCGACATCGTCAAGCGCTTCTCGACCGGGGCTATGTCGTTCGGCTCCATCTCACGCGAAGCGCACACCACGCTGGCGCGCGCCATGAATCAGATCGGCGGCAAGTCGAACACCGGCGAGGGCGGCGAGGAAGCCGACCGTTATCTGCCGTTGCCCGGCGGCGGCAAGAACCCGGAACGCTCGGCGATCAAGCAGGTCGCCTCGGGGCGGTTCGGCGTGACGGCCGAATATCTCGTCAATTCCGATGTCATGCAGATCAAGGTCGCGCAGGGCGCGAAGCCAGGCGAGGGTGGTCAGTTGCCCGGCCACAAGGTCGACGCGACCATCGCCAAGGTCCGGCATTCGACGCCCGGCGTCGGCCTGATCTCGCCGCCGCCGCATCACGACATCTATTCGATCGAGGATCTGGCGCAGCTGATCTACGACCTGAAGAACGTCAACCCGGCGGCCGACGTCTCGGTCAAGCTGGTGTCGGAAGTCGGCGTCGGCACGGTTGCGGCCGGCGTCGCCAAGGCGCGCGCCGACCACATCACCATCTCGGGCTATGATGGCGGCACTGGTGCATCGCCGCTGACCTCGCTCAAGCACGCCGGCAGCCCGTGGGAAATGGGCCTTGCCGAGACGCACCAGACGCTGGTGCTGAACGGGCTGCGCTCGCGCGTTGCGCTGCAGGTTGACGGCGGCTTGCGTACCGGGCTCGACGTCATCATCGGTGCGCTGCTCGGCGCCGACGAGTTCGGCTTCTCGACCGCGCCGCTGATCGCGGCCGGCTGCATCATGATGCGAAAGTGCCATCTTAACACCTGCCCGGTCGGCGTCGCGACGCAGGACCCGGTGCTGCGCAAGCGCTTCAAGGGCACGCCCGAGCATGTCATCAACTTCTTCTTCTATGTGGCGGAAGAGGTGAGAGGGCTGCTCGCCGAGATGGGCTACACCCATATCGACCAGATCATCGGCGACAGCGACCTTCTGGAAAAGCGCGAGATGATCCAGCACTGGAAGGCGCGCGGGCTCGATTTCGGCAAGATGTTCTTCAAGCCGGACGCGCCGCATGAAGCGGTGCACTGGACCGAGCGGCAGAAGCACCCGATCGACGATGTGCTCGACCGCAAGCTGATCGAACTGGCCAAGCCCGCGCTCGAGGCCAAGCAGCCGGTCAAGATCGAGGTCGACATTCGCAATGTCGACCGTTCGACCGGTGCCATGCTGTCGGGCGAAGTGGCCAAGCGTTTCAGGCACAAGGGCCTGCGCGAAGACACGATCCAGGTGAAGCTGACCGGCACTGCCGGCCAATCCTTCGGCGCCTTCCTGGCGCGCGGCATCTCGTTCGATCTCGTCGGCGCCGCCAACGACTATGTCGGCAAGGGCCTGTCGGGCGGACGCATCGTCATCCGGCCGCCGGAAGAATCCAAGATCGTCGCGGCTGAATCGATCATCGTCGGCAATACGGTGCTCTATGGCGCCACCGAGGGCGAGGCCTATTTCGCCGGTGTCGCCGGCGAACGCTTCGCGGTGCGCAACTCGGGTGTGGCCGCCGTCGTCGAAGGTGTCGGCGACCATGGCTGCGAGTACATGACCGGCGGCATCGTCGTCGTCATCGGCCAGACCGGCCGCAACTTCGCCGCCGGCATGTCGGGCGGCGTCGCCTATGTGCTGGACGAAGCCGGCGATTTCGCCGCGCGCTGCAACATGGCGATGGTCGAGCTGGAGCCGGTGCCGGAAGAAGACGATTTGATGGAAAGGCTGCTGCATCATGGCGGCGACCTCGACCACAAGGGCCGCGTCGACGTCTCCGGCGACATGACCAGCCATGACGAGGAGCGGCTCTACCAGCTGATCTCGAACCACGTCCATTTCACGGGTTCGGTGCGCGGCCGCGAGATCCTCGACGACTGGACGACATTCCGGCCGAAATTCCGCAAGATCATGCCGGTCGAATACCGCCGTGCGCTGATCGAGATGGAACGCATGCGCATGGGCGTGGCGGCGGAATAGGCTTTTGAGACTTGCCGGGGAGCCCAGGCTTCCCGGCGGAACTTTCAGCGACAGTTTGACCTCCGACGCAAGGTTGCCATGGCTGCCTCAAGGGGTTAACGGGTGCGGCGAACCCGCACCATCTGGACAGCAGGAACTGGACTATGGGCAAGGTAACAGGCTTTCTCGAAATCGACCGGCAGGTGCACAAGTACCAGCCGGCCTCCGACCGCATCCGGCATTTCCGCGAGTTCACGCTGCCGATGTCGGACAAGGAGGTCGAGAAACAGGCCGCGCGCTGCATGGATTGCGGCATCCCGTTCTGCCACGGGCCGACCGGTTGCCCGATCCACAACCAGATCCCGGACTGGAACGATCTAGTCTACAATGGCGACTGGGACAATGCGATCCGCAACCTGCATTCGACCAACAATTTCCCCGAATTCACCGGCCGCATCTGCCCCGCGCCTTGCGAGGAAGCCTGCACGCTGAACCTCGAGGACATTCCGGTCGCTATCAAGACGGTCGAGCAGGCAATCGCCGACAAGGCTTACGAGACCGGCCATATCCGGCCCTATCCGCCAGAGAAGAAGACCGGCAAGCGGGTCGCCGTCATCGGCTCCGGCCCGGCCGGCATGGCCGCGGCGCAGCAACTCGGCCGCGCCGGGCACGAGGTCAGTGTCTACGAGCGTGAGAGCCGCCCCGGCGGGCTGATGCGTTATGGCATTCCCGACTTCAAGATCGAGAAGCACTATATCGACCGCCGCATCGAGCAGATGCAGGGCGAGGGCGTGACCTTCCATTGCGGCGTCAATGTCGGTGTTGACAAGCCCGTCGCCGAGTTGCTTACCGAGTATGACGCGGTGCTCTATTGCGGCGGTTCGGAATCGCCGCGTCCGGCCAACATTCCGGGCGACGATCTCGGCGGCGTCTATGATGCCATGCCCTATCTGGTGCAGCAGAACCGCCGGGTCGGCGGCGAGCCGATCCAGTCGGTGGCGTGGCCGTCGCATCCGATCATCGCCGGCGGCCAGCATGTCGTCGTCGTCGGCGGCGGTGATACCGCGTCCGACTGTGTCGGCACGGCCTTCCGCCAGGGCGCGGTGCGCGTCACCCAGCTCGACATCCGCCCGCAGCCGCCGGAAAAGGAAGACAAGCTCGCGGTCTGGCCCTATTGGGCGACGAAGATGCGGACGTCGTCGTCGCAGGCCGAAGGTGCGGAGCGCGAATTCCAGGTGGCTACGCTCGAATTCATCGGCGAAGACGGCCAGCTGACCGGTGTGAAGTGCTGCGAGGTTGACGAGAAGCGCAAGCCGATCGCCGGCACCGAATTCGTCATCCGCGCCGATCTCGCCTTCATCGCCATCGGCTTTGCCGGACCGGCTGCCGTGGGCGTTGCGAAGGAGCTGGACGGTCAGATGAAGATCACGACCGACAGCCGGCGTTCCAGGAATGTCGAAGCCAACGATCGCGACTACAAGACCAGCGTCGACAAGCTTTTTGCCGCCGGTGATGTGCGCCGGGGCCAGTCATTGGTGGTGTGGGCGATCCGGGAGGGCCGCCAGGCGGCGCGCTCGATCGACGAAGCGCTGATGGGGACGACGGTGTTGCCTCGCTAACGGTTGATCGCCGTCGTCGTATCAGTCGCGGCAGCGGCCTTCGGCGGCCAGGAGAAATCGTCGGCGCGGCCGGGTGACGCTTCGGGGGCCTTGCCTTCGAGGATCAACTTTTCGCCAGGCAGCTGCGGATTGGCCTTCGGCGTCGCCGCGGCGCCGAGAAGTTCGGTGCCGCCGTCGAGCGCCGGATCGTTGAGCAGCATCGGCACCGTGCGGTCGACCACGATGGGGGCGGCGGGCAGCGACGGTGCCTCGACCGGGGCACCGGCGGGTGCGGCAGCCGTCACCACGCTTCCCGGCGCTGCCAGGCCGAGGATCTTGGCCAGCGGCTTTTCGGTGTAGAAGGCGAGCTTGCGCTTGCCGGCTTTCGAGACGTTGATGCCGTCGTCGGAGCGCAGCCGCACGGCCTGGCCGTTAATATCGGGGCCGGTCGTGACGAAGGCGCCGTTCTCGTCGACGAACCCGTCCCAGACATCGACGAATTCGCCGCCGTTCTTCTCGGCGGCCGAGTGGTAGATGTCGTTGAAGGCCAGCATGTCGGAGGTCATCTTCGGCGCCTTGAAGGCCGGCATGCCGACCCACAGATACGGCACTTTGGTCGACGCCAGCGCCTTGCCGAATGCCTCGGTCCGGCGCTCGTATTCCTTGGTCCAGTTCTCGGAACGCGGCTGTTCGCGCACGTCGTTGACGCGCATCTGCTGACGGTCGTTGGAGCCCAGCATGACGACGACCGCTGCCGGTTTCTCCGTCTCGATCAGCGATTTGACCTGTTCGGGCCAGTTGTAGACGTCATCACGCACGAAGCCTGACGAGCCGTTGGCGCGCTCGACGATCCTGATGGCGGGGTTGGCGGCAAAGGCGGTGTCGAGGCCCTCGGCAAGGCCGCTCGCCATGAAATCGCCGATCACCAGGATGACGCGGGAATCCGGCGCCTTCTCGACAATCGGAACGGCAGGTTCAACGGGCGCACGGGGCTTTTTCTTGACCTTCGGCTTTGGCTTTTGGATGTCGAGCGGCGGCTCGATGCGTTCGCTGCGGCGCGGGAACAACAGGTCGCGCAGCGACCAGCCGCGGTCCTGCGGTTGTTCCTGCGCCAAAGCCGGTGTGTGGAAAGTGCCGGCGACTCCCGTCGCCAGGACAACGATGGCCAGAACGAGGATCGGCAAGCGGAAAACGATCACACGGATACGCGCTGCCGAAACCAAGCTCCCTCTCCATCCCTTTGTGCATGACCCTCGCAGGGATCATGCGCAGATCGATGCTACAGCGTCCCTTGCGCGTCGCAAATGCGCTGCACTGCAGCTGGCCCTATTTCTTTCTGAGCCATTTGAGCACTTCCATGCTCGGATACCCGTCCTGGGTCAAGCCGACCTTTGCCTGATAGGTCATGATGGCGGTTTTCGTGCCGTCACCGATCTTGCCGTCGAACTTGCCGTCGTAAAGCCCGTGCTGCGAAAGCCGCTTCTGCAACTCCTGCCTTTCCTCGAAGGACAGCTTGGTGAAAGGCCGCTTCCAGTCCTGCACCAGACCACTAGAGCCGGCGATTTCGTCGGCAAGAAGGCCGACGGCGAGGGCATATTTGTCGGCGTTGTTGTAGGCCTTGATGACGGAGAAGTTCTTGATCATCAGGAAGGCCGGTCCGCCGCGGCCGTCCGGCACTTTCAGAGTCGCCTTGTCGGTTGCGTTCCTGAACGGCTTGCCATTGGCCCTGGCGACGCCGAGCGCCTGCCACTGCGCCAGCGTCTTCGAGCCAGCGGGCAGTTTGCCGGCCGGAATGGTGACCTCGTAGCCCCAGGTCTTGCCGCCCTGCCAGCCATTCTTCTTCAACAGATTGGCTGATGTCGCCAGCGCATCGGGGATCGAATTCCAGATGTCGCGCTTGCCGTTGCCGTCCATGTCGACGGCATAATGCTGATAGCTGGTCGGGATGAACTGGGTCTGGCCCATGGCGCCGGCCCAGGAGCCCATCAGGTGGCTTTCGTCAATGTCGCCGGTCTGCAGGATCTTCAGCGCGGCGACTAATTGGGTGCGGGCGAATTTCGACCGCTTCGGGTCGCCATAGGCGAGCGTCGCCAGCGAGCGGATGACATTGCGCATGATGTCGTCGCGCTTGAGGATCTCGCCATAGTTCGATTCCATCGACCAGATGGCGAGCAGGATGTAGCGGTCGACGCCGAACCGCGCCTCGATGCGGTCCAGCCACGGCTTCCATTTCTTCGCCATCTGCTGGCCGACGGCAACCGACTGGTCGTGGACGCGGTTGTCGAAATAATCCCAGGCGGGTGCGGTGAACTCAGGCTGCGTTCGTGCCTTTTCCAGCACCACCGGGTCGGGTTCGTTGATGCCGCGGAAAGCCTGGTCGTAGACCGCGCCGGAAACACCGCCCGCCACCGCGGTGGCGCGGAAACCGGCGACCCATTGCCGGAAACCGGCATCGGCAAAGGCCGGCCCGGCAGGCATCAGCAAGGCGAGCGAGAGGCTGGCTGCCGTCATGACGCTGGTAAAACGTTTTGCGGCATTGCGAACGGACATCTTTTCCCCCTTCTTTATCTCAGGAAGAACCATTCATCGCCGAACCGGGTTAGGAATTAGTTTACCATAGGTGCCGTCGGGAACGAAAAGACACGTCGATGCTTTAGGCACTGGAAGTTCTCACCAGCAGCTCGTAATCCTCGATTTCGGCGTGAAAATGTCTCGAAACGGGATTGCGGAGCAGGCAATCAAACGGATAATTGACGCATGAAGCGAGTTCGCAAGGCAGTTTTCCCGGTCGCCGGTCTCGGCACGCGGTTCCTCCCGGCCACCAAGGCCATCCCCAAGGAAATGCTGACCGTCGTCGACCGGCCGGTCATCCAGTATGTCGTCGATGAGGCGCGCGAGGCCGGCATCGAACATTTCATCTTCGTCACCGGCCGCAACAAGGCGGTCATCGAGGACCATTTCGATATCCAGTTCGAGCTCTACGACACACTCGCCCAGCGCGGCAAGGACGAGCAGCTGGCCCGCCTGCAGCGGCTGCAGCCGGCACCAGGGCAGACCTCGTTCACCCGCCAGCAGGTGCCGATGGGCCTCGGCCACGCCGTCTGGTGCGCGCGCGAACTGGTCGGCGATGAGCCGTTCGCGCTCTTGCTGCCCGATATGATCATGCAGTCGGAAAAGAGCTGCATGAAGGCCATGGTCGAACTCTATGAGGAGACCGGCAACAACATCATCGCCGTGCAGGAATGCGATCCGGCCGAAACCCACAAATATGGCATTGTCGGGCGCGGCGAGGACACGCATCACGGCTTCCGCATCACCGAGATGGTCGAAAAGCCGAAGACCGGCACCGCGCCGTCCAATCTCTACATCAACGGCCGCTACATCCTGCAGCCCGAGATCTTCACGATCCTCGAAAGCCAGGAAAAGGGCGCCGGCAACGAGATCCAGCTTACCGACGCGATGCTGAAGCTGGAAAAGCAGCAGCCTTTCTTTGGCTACCACTATCAGGGCCGCACCTTCGACTGCGGGTCGCCGGAAGGATTCGTCGAGGCCAATGTCGCCTTCGCGCTGTGGCGCAGCGACATGAATGAGAACATGGCCGGCGTCATCCGCACGCTGCTCGACGAGATGAAGCCGTCCGAGCGCCGCGGCGCTGCCTTCTAGCTACCGCTGCAGCTTCAGCCCCAAATAGATGCTGTTGGCGGTGTAGTTGCGCCCGGGCAGATTGCTGGTCAGCTTTTCGGTGCGGGCGCGGCTGGTGAGGCCGACATAGCGGTTCAGCCACCATGTCAGCCCGGCCTCGGCGCTCAGCGTCAGGTCATGCCCGTCGGAGCCGGTGTAGTCGCGCCAGTCGAGGCCAAGGGCGGCGTTGCCGGTCAGGTCGGCGCGGATCTGCCGTTCGCCGGTGAGGCGGCCTGAATAGAGGAGGTCGCCGCTCTCATTGGCGGTCGTCGTGCCTTCGATCATGGTCTGCGCGGTCAGGCCGATGATGGTGCCGCGTTCGGGCGACCATTTAAGGTCGGCATTCACCGACGCCCCCGAATTCGCCTCCAGCCGGTTGTCGTCGATCGCTTCCCGGAGCCAGCCGGCCGAGAATTCGCCGGCCAGTTTCTCGCCCATGTCCACTTCGACACCGGCGCGCGCGCCAAGCCGCGTCGACGACCGTTCAAAGCCGCTTGAATCGACGCGCAGATCATAGGCGCGTCGGCCGACTTCGACTTCGGCGAAAGGCGTGATGGCGGGCGAGATCTCGTAACCGGTGCGCAAGGTCGCGGTGTAGAGGGTGGAATCGCGATCCTTCTGCGACAACACGGTGCCGTCGGTCAGCTTCGCGTCGCCATAGATATCGTGGGAGACCGCGCCGGTCAGCGCGAAGCGGAGCTTGCCGACATCCTTCTTGACGGCGAGGCTGCCGTCGACGGTCTGGCGTATCGGCTGCGAGGTGACGCCGGCAATGGCGTCGGGCGAGGACGCCGATTCCGGCGCAATCTCGTAGCCGAGTTTGGCGATGGCGCGCAGTTCATTGTCGAGGTCGACATTGAGCGTGCCTTCGATACGACCGCGCCCCTCGTTGATCTTCTGGCCCGAAATGGTGTTGCGGAAGTTGCCGTAGCCGTCGATGACAGCCGAATTCTCGCGCCAGTCGGAGGCGGCAGAGAAACGCAGCGCCGTTTCGGACAGCACCGCCGACTTGCCGCCGCTGCTGGAATCGGCGTTCGATGTGACGGTAACGCCTTGCTCCAGCGTCGGCCGCAGCAGGAAGGAGCCAACCTTGATGCCGGTTGCCGCGTAGGGGTCGTCCTCGGGCTTCTTCTTCTGGCCTTCGATGGCATCGGTACGCTCGGCGCCAGGGTCGAGCTTCTGCCGGTCGACACTATCGACGGTGAGGGCGCGGCGGTTGGCCGTATCCTGCTCGGTGTCGTCTGTCGTGTCGGTCGGCGTTGTTCCGGTCGTGGTCGAGTCCGTGGCCTGGCCAGGCTTCTTCTTGTCGGCAGCCTTGGTTTTGTTTTTGGTCTTGTCCGCAGCGACGGCGCGCTGTTTTGTCGTCGACGGCCGGCGTGGCTGGACGGTTGGCGGCTGGTCGGCGAACGAATCGTCGGTGGCTTGCGGCGGGTCGAAAATGCTGTTTGCGCCGGCTTGTGACGGGTCGGTGTCGTCCGGCAAGGCGCCATCGCTGGCCGGCACATAGGCGGTTGGCGTGTTCTCCGTGGGGGCGGTGTCGGCAGGCGCCGGCTTGACCTGCGTGTTGGCCTTGCTCAATTGCCTGGCCCGGCGCTGCTGATCGGACAGGATCGCCGATTCCGAGACTTCGCCGCGCAACTCGGTTTCCTGGGCATAAAGCGCAGTTGGCCGCTGCAATGCGAGCACGCTCGTCGCCACAAGCAGAGCGCAAAAGGCTCCGCCCGTTCGACCTTTTTTCTTTTCAGGCTGGGCCCGCGACATCGTCACCACTGCTTGCGCGGCGCAAGCGCGCCATACTTACCGAACCGTAAACGGGGATGGTTAACGGAGGGTTGAAGGGGTGCCTGTCAGACCTGGCCGGACGGCAATTCTGTTGGACAGGCGAACGGCAACGCGCTAATCGCATCAGCCATGCATGCGAGATCCCCAGAAAAGAAGCCTTTGGACAGTCAGGCTTCGATCGCCTCGGCGCTGAGAACGGTAGCCACGGAACAGGCCGGCGTGGCGGCATTGGCTGCCGCGCTGGAAAACGGACTGGCCGAACCCTTCGCGCACGCTGTCGACATTATCTCGCGCATCGATGGCCGGGTCATCGTCACCGGCGTCGGCAAAAGCGGCCATATCGGCACCAAGATCGCGGCGAGTCTGGCTTCGACCGGCACGCCTGCCTTCTTCGTCCATCCGGCGGAGGCCAATCACGGCGACCTCGGTATGATTGCCAGGGACGATGCCATCATCGCCATGTCATGGTCCGGCGAGAGCAAGGAATTGACGGGCATCGTCGCCTATTCCAGGCGCTTTTCGATTCCGCTGATTGCGATTACCGCAGGCGCGACTTCGGCGCTGGCGCGCGCGGCCGACGTGGTGCTGCTCCTGCCATCGGTGCCGGAAGCCTGCCCGCATGGCCTGGCGCCGACGACGTCAACGCTGCTGCAACTGGTCGTCGGCGATGCGCTGGCCATCGCGTTGCTCGAAGCGCGCGGCTTCACGCCCGACCATTTCCGCACCTTCCATCCCGGTGGCCAGCTCGGCGCCAATCTGACTCTCGTTTCCGAGATCATGCGGGTCGGCGATCAGATTCCGCTAGCCGTGCTTGGCACCAAGATGCCGGAAGCAGTCATGACGCTGTCGAACAAGAAAGTCGGCTGTGTCTGCGTCGTCGACGGGAAGGGCGAACTGGTCGGGATCATCACCGACGGCGATGTCGCGCGCAATTTGCATCGCAACCTGGCCGATATCGCCGTGGACGACATCATGACCCGCACACCGAAGACGGTCGACCCTCAGACTCTGGCCGGCACGGCGATCGCGCTTCTCAACGAATACAATATCGGTGCGCTGGTGGTGACCGAAAACAGGATGCCCGTGGGGGTGATTCACTTCCACGATTTGCTGCGCATCGGCGCCGCCTGAGGAAGCTCAAAGCGCGTCGCATTGGGGTGACCTATACGCGACGCGCTTCGATTTTTTGCCAAGAATGCGCAGCGCGCTTTTGGGTGCTCAGACAGCCTCGACCGTCAGTTCCAGATCGGTCTCGGCGGAACTGACGACGCGCACCTGTGTACCAGCCGGCAGGTCAGGACCGGAGACGCGCCACAGCGTGTCGCCGAGTTTTATGCGACCGCGACCATCCTTGATCGGTTCGGCAAGGGTAGCCATCTTGCCGACCATCTGTGCGCCGCGGCGGTTGAGCAGCGGCTGGTCGGTCGCGTCATGACGCCCGCCAACCAGCTTCTTGCCGGCGAAGGCCGAGACCAGCGACAGCGCCAGGAAGGCGAGGACCTGGACTTCCCAGGTCCAGAAGCTTGCGTCCCAGATCAGCAGGGAAACCACGCCGATCAACAGCGCGGCGATGCCGATCCACAGCATGAAGATGCCAGGCGCAACGACCTCCATCACCAGGAGGACGAGGCCCAGAACCATCCAGTTCCACGGACCAAGTTCGGAAATGATGCGGTCGAACATGGGAGTATGCTCCTAGTTCTTGTTTGAGAGCATGATCTTGTCCGAAAACCGGTTCCCACTTTTCGGGATCATGCTCCTATGATCTCAGTTCTCGCTTGATCTCAATTCTCGCTCGGGCGAACCACCGGAGGGCGGGCAGCCTGCCGCGCGGCGCCGGCGGTGCCTTCGCTACGAAACACCTCTTTGGCGATCTCGCTTATGCCGCCGAGCGTGCCGATCAACGCCGAGGCTTCCATTGGCATCAGCACGACCTTGCTGTTGTTGGCGGTACCGATCTTGCCCATCGCTTCGGTGTATTTCAGCGCCACGAAGTAGTTGAGCGCCTGCACGTCGCCCTTGGAGATGGCTTCCGACACAACCTGGGTGGCGCGGGCTTCGGCTTCGGCTGAGCGTTCGCGCGCCTCGGCGTCGCGGAAGGCGGCTTCCTTGCGGCCTTCGGCCTCGAGGATCTGAGACTGCTTGAGGCCTTCGGCGGCAAGGATCTGCGCACGCTTGTTACGTTCGGCCGTCATCTGCCGGCCCATCGATTCGATGAGGTTGGCCGGCGGATTGATGTCCTTGATCTCGACGCGGGTGATCTTGATGCCCCATGGGTGCGCCGCTTCGTCTACGACGCGCAGCAGCCGCTCGTTGATGGCGTCGCGGTTGGACAAGAGTTCGTCGAGGTCCATAGAGCCCATCACGGTACGGATGTTGGTCATCGTCAGGTTGAGGATGGCGTTCTCCAGGCCGGCGACCTGATAGGCGGCCTGCGCGGCATTGAGGATCTGGTAGAAGGCGATGCCGTCGACACCGACTATGGCGTTGTCGCGGGTGATGATTTCCTGGCTCGGAACGTCGAGCACCTGCTCCATCATGTTCATCTTGGCGCCGATACGGTCGACGAACGGCACGATGAGGTTGAGGCCGGGGCTTAGTGTTTTGGTGTAACGACCAAAGCGCTCCACCGTATAATTGTAGCCTTGCGGGATTGTCCGGATGCCTTTGATAAGAAGCACCAACACCAGAAAGGCAAGCGCACCAATCGCAATACCGAAAACACTGAAGTCCATTTAAATCTCCCTCAGATGCCGGCCATGGCGTTGATTCCATGCAACCGACTTCACCAAACACTTAGGTGTGTTTCAATAATGTTACAATCAGGTGATCGCTGATTATTAGTGCGTAGAATACCGCAACAGTGGCGATCGATCGCTACAACGTAGCGGGCTCAGGCCCAGCCCGACAGTTCGCGCCGCACCATCGCCTCGATCACCGCCATGCCTTCTGCGCTGTCGTTGAGGCATGGGATGTGGGCGAATTTCGCGCCGCCGGCGTGGTGGAAAGTCTCGGCCGCCTCGCGGCCGATTTCGTCCAGCGTCTCGATGCAGTCGACGGAAAAGCCGGGATTGACGATGGCGATCGATTTCACGCCGTCCCTGGCCAGTTTCTCGACCGTCTTGTCGGTGTAGGGCTGCAGCCATTCCTGCGCGCCGAAGCGCGACTGGAAGGTGATGATCAGTTTCTTTTCATCCCACCCCAGTCGTTCGCGCAGCAGACGCGTCGTCTTCTGGCAGTGGCAGTGATAGGGATCGCCCTTCTCGAAATAAGGCTTCGGGATGCCGTGATAGGAGGTGATGACAACCTCCGGTTCGAAGTCTAGCGTCTCCAGATGCCGCTCGATCGAAAGGGCGAGCGCCTCGATGTAGACCGGCTCGTCATAGTAGGGCGGAACACTGCGCACGGCAGGCGCGCGGCGCATCTTCATCAGCGCGCGAAACAGCTGGTCGTTGGCGGTCGCTGTCGTGGTCGCCGAATATTGCGGATAAAGCGGGAAAGACAGGATGCGGTCGCAGCCCTGCTCGACCAGCCTTTGCGCGACGCTCGCCGTCGACGGGTTGCCGTAGCGCATCGCCCAGTCGACGACGACATCGGGCAGGTCGCGGAGCGTCGCAGCCAGCTCCTCGCTCTGGGCTCGGGTGTAGGTGCGCAGCGGCGACTCGTTCTTCTCGCGGTTCCAGATCCTGGCATAGTTGGCGCCGGACTTCTTCGGCCTCGTCGTCAGCACCAGGCCGTAGAGGATCGGATACCAGATCGCCTTGTTGAGCTCGATGACGCGCGGATCAGACAGGAATTCACGGAGATAGCGCCACATCGGCTTGAAATCGGTGCCGTCGGGCGTGCCGAGATTGACCAGCATGACGCCGATTTTGCCTGCCTTTACCGGCGGATGTCCGGCCGGCAGCGGGCCGAGCGCTTTCGCGGCTTTGGGATCAATCGTCATAGTGGTTCTCCGGACACGGCGCGAAACTAACGGCGCCGCGCCGGTTTTCAATGCCACGTCTGGCCGCACCTGTCCGGAAAAGCAACACCCGCCCGATTGACCGGACGGGTGTTGCGGATTTCCACCGGCTCTAGTTGGCCGCCGGCGGGATGGTCAGGGTCGCGCCGACCGGCAGCCGGCGTGGCTCGTAGCCCTTGTTGGCCTCGGAGATCACCTTCCATTTGGTGCCGTCGCCATAGGCCTTCTTGGCCAGATCCCAATAGGTATCGCCGGCGACGATGACGTGGCTGGCCTCGGCCGGCTTTGCCGGCTCGGCGGGGGCGGGCGTGGCGGGGGCAGGGGCTGCCTCAGCCGGTTTGGCCGGTTCGGTGGCCGGCGCCGCCGGTGCGGTTTCCGCGGGGACAGTCGGAGGCGTGGTGGTGATGTCGCCGGAGCCTGCCGGCAATGCGGGCATCGCCGGCTCCGCCTCGGCCGGCTTTGCCGGCTCGGCTGGAGCAGGTGCCGGTTCGGCAGGTTTCGCCGGTTCGGCGGCCGGGGCAGCCGCTACGGTTGCCGCGACTTCGGTGATGCGGCCGTCGAGCTTCGGCGTATAGGGCCGGTGCGCGGCGAGATAGTCGGCGACCACCTGTTCCAGGCCGGGGCCGTAATCATAGGCGTTCTTGGCCTTTTCGGCGAAGACCTTGTAGCCGTCGCCGCCCTGGCGGACGTAGTTGTTGGTGGCGACCAGATAGTCCTTGTCCGGATTGATCGGCGCCCAGGCGCCGCCTTCCATCACCTCGACCGACTTGACGCGGCCGGCATTGGGCGCGACCGACTTGTCGAAGGCGTATTTGAGACCTGCCACCTGCGGGAAGCGGCCGGCGCCGTCCTCGACTTGGCTGACGCCGTTTTCCAGCCCGGCAACCAGATCCTTGCCGGAAATCTGGAAGGTCGCCAGCGTGTTCTGGAACGGCAGCACGGTCAGCACCTCGCCCATGGTCACGGTGCCCTTGTCGATCGAGGCACGCAGGCCGCCGCCATTGGAGACGACGATCTCGACGCCCTGTCCCTTGACGCGGTCGAGAATGGCGTCGGAAACGAGGTTGCCCATCGCACATTCCTTGGTGCGGCAATTCTCGCGGCTGCCGTCGATGGCCTCGGTGGTCTCGGCTACTTCCTTGTTCTTCAGTGCCTCGATCGGCGCGCCGAGTTCCTTGATGCGGGCAAGCACGGCGGGATCAGGCGTGATCGATTTGTCGAGGAAGATCGGGTCGCCGCTGGCTTCCTTGACGACGCCATTGTCGTCGAACACGACCTTGAACTCGCCGAGATATTTCGAATAGGAGGCCGCCTGCACCACCGGCACCTTGGAGCCGTCGGGGTTGTCGACCATGGTCGGGTAGGGGCCTTCCGCCTTCGGATCGGTGTTGGACAGAAGCGAATGGCTGTGGCCACCGACGACCACGTCGATGCCGGGGATCTTGGCGATGACATCGCGCTCGCGCCTGTAGCCGATATGGGTGACGGCGATGATCTTGTTGACGCCTTGCGCCTTCAGCTTCTCGACCTCTGCCGTGATCGACTTGACGTCGTCCGCGATGGCGATGTTGGGGCCGGGCGAGGCGAGTTCCGGCGTGTCGTTGGTCACGGCGCCGATGATGCCGATCTTCTGGCCGCCGACCTCGACGACGATCGACGGCTTGATCTTGCCCGCGGCGCCGGACTTGTCGTTGGGCAGGACATTGGCGCTGACGACCGGGAACTGTGCCTTGTCGAGGTAAGGCACCAGCGCGCTCTCGCCATCGTCAAATTCGTGGTTGCCGAGCGTCACCGCGTCGGGCTTGATCTGATTGAGGAATTCCTCCTCTGCAGTGCCCTTGTAGGTGATGTAGAACAGCGATCCCTGGAAGCTGTCACCTGCATTGAGCAGCAGCACGTTCTGGCCTTCGAGCTTCTTGCGCTCCTGCGCGATCGCGGTGACCAGACGGCCGGCGCCGCCGATGCATTCACCCTTGGTCTCCTCCTCGGCCGAGCAGGTCGACTCATATTTGTTGTTGCCTTCGATGCGGCTGTGCCAATCGTTGAAATGCAGGATGTTCAGCGTGTAGTCGGCAAAGGATGGTGCGGCCGACAGGCCAAGCGTCGAGGCAGAAAGGGCGGCAATGGCAGCGAGCTTCTTCATCTTCGTCTCCCGGATGTGGTCGAGCCGTTTAACGCCCAGTGTGAACGGGGCATAACAGCCAGCTTTTCCGGCATGTTCACATCGCGGTTGTGGCGATGCAAGAAGAATCAGGGTGGACGAAATCGGCATCGGTTTGCCGGCATAAAAAAGGCGGCGGCATCGCGCCGCCGCCTTTTCGCAAGGCCGTATGAGATGGGCTCAGCTGCGCCTGGTCAGCACGAAGTTCTGGCCGGCGGAGCTGGTGCAATTCAGCTGGTTGATCGACACCAGCAGGCAGTTGAAAGCGATCGGCTGCTGTCGGATCAGCGAGGTGCCGTTGATCTCAACCGACGTGGCGCCGGTCTTGGTATAGCTGCCATCAGCGAATTTCTCGCCGGTCTCTGCCGAAACGGTGGTGAAGACGCCGCCGTTCAATGTCGAGACCGCCTTGCCCTCGGCGTTCAGCCAGGAGCCCTCGACGCCTCTTGGCTGCGATCCGATCGGTGGCCCGTCGGGGCCGCCGGTGGTGCAGGCGGCAATCATCGTCGCAAGAGCGCCCGCCGCGCCCGACGAAAGAATTTTGCGCGCAATCGTCATATGAAATCCTCTCCTGACGCATCGGCCCAATCGCCAAACGACGTTTGGGAAACACGATGTGCGTGGCCTCAAGTTTCCAGAGCGGTCCCTCGTGCGCCCAAATGGATGCACACTGCTCTCGTCCGCATCCCTTCAATCGCCCGATTTCCGGGCGATTGCAAGGCGGTGAGGCAGGGGTATGGAACCGCTATCGGACGAGGATGTTGCGGAATTGCCACGGGTCGTTTTTGTCGAGGTCCTCCGGGAACAGACCCGGACGGTTATCGAGCGGCGTCCAGTCGGTGTAGTAGCCCTTGACCGGCCCAAGATACGGGGACTGCACTTCCAGGCAGCGCTTGTAGTCCATCTCGTCGGCCTCGACGATACCGGCCTCCGGGTTTGCCAGCGCCCAGACCATGCCGGCGAGAACGGCCGAGGTGACCTGCATGCCAGTGGCATTCTGGTAGGGGGCCAGCTTGCGGGCTTCGGCCAGTGACAGCTGCGAACCGTACCAGTAGGCGTTCTTGTCATGGCCGTAGAGCAGCACGCCGAGTTCGTCGACACCATCGACCAGCTCGTTTTCGTCAAGCACATGGTGGACCGGCTGCGGCTTGCCGGCGGCGCCGAACATTTCGTCCAACGACAACAGCGCGTCATTGCAGGGATGATAGGCATAGTGGCAGGTCGGGCGGTAATGCACCTTGCCCTTCTTGCCGCGCATGGTGAAGAAGTCGGCGATCGAGATCGCCTCGTTGTGGGTCACCAGCAAGCCGTATTGCGCGCCCGGCGTCGGGCACCATGAACGCACGCGGGTGTTGGCGCCGGGCTGTTCAAGATAGATCGCCGCCTTGGAGCCATGTTTGTGCTCCTTGCCGTTCTTTGGCATCCATTTCTCATGCGTGCCCCAGCCGAGCTCGGCCGGCTGCAGGCCTTCCGAGATGAAGCCTTCGACCGACCAGGTGTTCCAGAACACGTTCATCGGCTTCGGCTTCTTGGTGCGCTGGGTGTCGCGCTCGGCGATGTGAATGCCCTTGACGCCGGCCTTTTTCATAAGCTTGGCCCAGCCTTCGCGGTCGTCCTGCGCCGGTTCGGAAAATTCGAGGCCGAGATCGCCGGCGAGGTTCAGCAGCGCCTGCTTGACGAACCAAGAGACCATGCCCGGATTGGCGCCGCAGGTCGAAACCGCCGTCGCGCCGCCGGGCTTGTCGTGCTTTTCCTTGATCATGGCTTCGCGCAGCGCGTAGTTGGTGCGGCTGGCATTGTCGGCCGTGGTGTCGAAGTAGAAGCCGAGCCACGGCTCGACGACGGTGTCGATGTAGAGCACGCCGAGCTTGCGGCAGAGCCGCATCAGGTCGACCGAGCCGGTGTCGACCGACAGATTGACGCAAAAGCCCTGGCCGCCACCATTGGTCAGAAGCGGGGTCAACAGCTTCTTGTAGTTCTTCTCTGTGACGTGCTCCTGGACGAAGGCGATGCCGCGCTCGTCGAGCAGCTTGCGATCGGTATCGAGCGGGTCGACGACCGTCATGCGCGACTTGTCGAACTTGAAATGGCGCTCGATCAGAGGCAGCGTTCCCCGTCCGATCGAACCGAAGCCGATCATCACGACAGGGCCGGTGATTTCACCGTAAACGGGCCAGTTTTCATTCGCCATTTTATCGAGCACTCCTTCAAAAAAACCCACAAAAGCCGGGAAAACACGCACAAAACCGGGCTTATTGCCCGGTGCTCATGCGCTACATCACAGATCATTGTCACAAACCAGCAAAAAGCGCCAACCGTCCGCTACGCAGCATTGGCCATGTGGTTAAGGAGGACGATCAGGCGGTCGCGGTCAGCGGTCATGCCCTTGTAGTCGAGTTGAGCCTCATCCAGCGCCAGCAATTGCTCCGCGAAAGATGCTGCAAGCGTTGCCCGGTCGGGATGCAGCGCCAGCACTTTCAGCGGGTCGAGATGGATGCGGATGGTGAACAGGATGTCGCGCGAGATGGGCAGCTTGCGCAGCGTCTGGCGCTCGACGCGGATGAAGGCGTGCGCGTTGATGTCGCCGTCCGGGAAGCGCGAGGGACGGTTGGTCGCACGGTCGATGCGCTCGACATTGGAGAGCGGATGATAGAGCGCGTCGTCGGCCTGGATCGACCAGTTGAAGCGCTCGACGGCCTGACCCTGCAGACCGTCGAACATGCGGTTGATGAGCTCGGCCGGCCTGGTGCCCGGACCGAAGCCAGGCACCGGTGCGTGGATCTCCTGCAGCGGCCGCCCGAATTTTTCGAGCAGTGACCAGGATGATGGGAAGCACAGTGATCCGGCGGCGAGCCGCCAGCCGCTGTCATCGCGGCGCATCAGGATCAGGTCTTCTTGGACGAGCAGCGAGGCTGCGACCAGAGGGGCGTTGCTGAAGACATCGGCTCTGTTGCCTTCGGCGCCGATAACCTCGATCCCGACGCTCGTGCGCCTGTAGATTTCGGGAAATGCTGTCAGCAGATGGGCTTCGATGAGGTCGCGCACTTCGCGCTGGGCGTCGCGCGTGCCGTTCTCCTCGACGAACACCTTGCCGGGAATTTCGGCATAGAGTCGACGCTTTTCGGCGAGATGGTCGATGAGGTGCCCGTCGACCTCGATCCATTTGTCGAGCTCAAGCGGCTTCAGCCCGATGGTGAAGAGCTTTGAGGAGCCATCATAGGGCTTGTGAGTGGGCTGACGAGAATTCATGCTTTGCTAAAAAGTGTCCAATACCGGCGGTCATTCTCGCAGCCGCTTCGTATCAGGCCAATGTTGCCGGGATCAAGCCGCGCAGCGAATTGCCGACGAAGATCGCCTTCGCCGACTTTAACTCGTCATAGCTGTAGATCGCTTCCTGGACGCGCCCTTCATCCAGAAGCTCGGCGCGCAATACGCCAGGCAGCAGGCCGCAATCCAGCCGGGGCGTCATCAGCACGCCGTCACCGAAATCGGCGAAGACATTGGTGATCGTGCCTTCGCATATTTCGCCGCGCTCATTGGCGAGCAACACCTCGTCGGCCTGGGTGACAAGATATTCAGACCGAGCATGGGTGTAGAGCTGACGCCGGCTGGTCTTGTGGCGCAGCAGCGTGTCGGTGGAGGAGAGCCGCACCCGCGCCAGCTGCAGCCGCCAGACCTTGTCGGCCGCGAGCGGCTCGTAAGGCTGAGCTGCAGCCGTGACCTCGCCATTGCGCTGCAGGACGAGACGGGTGCGCAGCGCCGTCTGCTGCACCCCGACAGTGTTCGCCAATACCTCGCCGACCCGCTGCGGATCGCAGGCAAAGCCCAGTTCTTCCGCCGAGCTGTAGAGGCGCGCGAGGTGGCGCTCGAAACGCAGGAAGCCCTGGCCGGGCTCCCAGCGCATGGTCTCGATCAGGTCGAAGTCGGCGGTGTTCCCGTCGCGAAGCGCGCCTTCAGCAGACACTCCTGATACTCCTCCTCGGCCGTCGAATCGAAGACGACGCCGCCGCCGACATTGTAGACGGCTTCGCCGCTGGAAAAGAGCGAGATGGTGCGGATCGCCACCGAAAAGCGCATCGTGCCGCCGGGCGCGATCCAGCCGATGGCGCCACAATAGACGTCGCGCGGCGTGGCTTCCAGATCGTGCAGAATTTCCATGGCACGGATCTTTGGCGCCCCGGTGATCGAGCCGCAGGGGAACAGAGCGGCAAAGATCTGGCGGATGCCGAGATCAGGCAAAAGCTTTGCCCTGACGCGGCTCACCATCTGGTGGACGGTCGGGTAGCTCTCGATGCGGAACAGTTCCGGCACCTCCAGCGTGCCGACCTCGCTGATCAGCGAAATGTCGTTGCGCAGGAGATCGACGATCATCCGGTTTTCGGCCTGGTTCTTTTCGTCATTGCGCAGGAATGCCTTCAGCCGCGCGTCCTCGGCCTTGGTCGCGCCGCGCGGCGCGGTGCCCTTCATCGGATGGGTTTCTATCATGCCCTCGGTATCGATCTCGAAGAACAGTTCGGGCGAGCGCGACAAGACGATGGGATCACTGAGCGAAATCAGCGCCCCATACTTTACCGGCTGGCGTCCGGTCAGCGCGTCGAAGGCGGCGAGCGGGTCGCCGGACCACTGCGCATGGACTGGAAAGGTCAGATTGCCCTGGTAGCAATCGCCCTTGCGGATGTGCTCGTGAAGGCGCGCGAAACGGTCAGCGTATTGCTCCTGCGACCATGACGCTCTTGCATCGAAGATCGGACCATTGGTCGCCGCGCTGCTCTGCGGCACGGCCTGCTCCAGCGGAGCATCGAAGACACCCAGACAGACCAGCGGCGCGCGCCGGCCCTCGGGCAGCAGCGGCACCAGCTTCGGCTCAAGCAAATAACCCGCTTCATAGGAGAAATAGCCGGCCAGCCATTTGCCGGCGTCCGATGCCTCCTGCGCAGCCGCCAGAGCCGGCAGAAAATCCTTGGCCTCATAGGCGACGATGATGTCGGCCGGGCGGTCGAAGACCAGCTGACGGCCGCTTTCATCGTTGCGGAAAATGGCAGAGGGCAGGGGCATGGGGCTCGGATGCTGCGGTCGATGACGCCAGAACCGCTCTATATGGGGGCCGGGCGGCGTGCAATCGAGGGAGCGGCGTCGCAGGGCGCAAAGACGGTGGCACTTGCGAAAACAAAGGCGGCGCCCGAAGGCGCCGCTTTGTCGGGCTTATTGCCGATGATCAGATCAGGTGTTGTTGGCGGTCCCGGCGGTCGGGAACTGGCGCGCGAATTCCTTCTCGTCGCCGGCGGCAAGCAGCTTGGCCTGTTCGATCCACTTTTCGCGCGCGATGCGGCCGTCGAAATTCAGCGTGTCCTCGATGCGCTTGACGTCGGCCGCCGTCCAGGCGGCGATCTGGGCGTAGGTCGTGACGCCAAGGCCCTTGAGCAGTTTGTCGTTGACCGGTCCGATGCCGATCAGGCGGCGAAGATTGTCGGCCTTCGCAGCTGTCGGTGCAGCCTTCTTCGGGGCTGCAGCCGGCTTTGAAGCGGCGGGCTTCGGAGCGGCGCTCGCCTTGGCAGCCGCAGGTTTGCTGGCAGCCGGTTTGGCGGCGGATTTGGCCGCAACTGGCTTGGCGGCGGCAGGCTTTGCCGCGGCGGGTTTCGCGGGCGCGGCCGGCTTCGCGGCCGCCGTTGCGGGTGTCGAGACCAATGCGGCCGGCGCCGAGCTGGAAGGTTTGGCCGATGGAGTAGACGTTTCACGCAGCCGGCGTTCGAGATCGGCGCGGGTCTTGCCGCAGGCGTCGAGTTCGCCGGTCAGACGATCGGAATCGGCGCGCAGCCTATCGCGCTCGCTGCGGGTGCGGTTGAGGTCGCCGCGCAGGCTGTCAAGCTCACCGCGCAGCCGGCCCCAGATAAACCAGCCAACCAACACACCTACAAGGAACGCCAGGACAATGTAGAAGAAGGTCATCGTCTCTCTCCAGTCGGATCCGTCCGCCGCCGTCTCAAGTCATGACCTTGGCAGATCGGATCATCCATTGGTGGTTCGGCGGTTCAGGGAACAGCCGGTCTGTCGTCGATTGCCGGCTTTCGGCTTTCCCGCCCATTGCCAACCGTCGCTGTCGCATTCACCGGACCGCTGCCATGGGCCGGGATGCTGTCCGGCCTAAGCCGCGTGCCCGGCTGAGCTTCAGCCGGAAAGGCTATCATACGGATTCTGGAAAGCTAACGGAAAATTTGGCCCGAGAGTTCTTCAAGAACAGATATTTAGAACAAGAACAGAGCTGCCGTCACATGCATTCCGGCTAAACTGTTCTGCGATTTCGCAAAGTCGAGACCGGCGCCGCCTAACCTGTTGCTCTGCGCTACCGGTTCAACGGCTCCGTAGCATCAACTGTCGAGCGCTTCCAACTCGTCTATCAGGCCGCCGATCACGCCGAGGCCGATCTGCCAGAAGGCGGGGTCGGTGGCGTCGAGGCCGAAGGGAGCGAGGAGTTCGGAGTGATGCTTGGTGCCACCGGCACGCAGCATCTCGAAATACTTGTCCTGGAAGCCGTGTTCGGCATTCTGGTAGACCGCGTAGAGCGAGTTCACCAGGCAGTCGCCGAAGGCATAGGCGTAGACGTAGAAGGGCGAATGGATGAAGTGCGGGATGTAGGTCCAGAAGACCTCATAGCCCTCGCGCAGCTTGATCGCCGGCCCCAGGCTCTCGGCCTGTACCTCGAGCCAGAACTGGCCAAGCTTGTCGGAAGTCAGTTCGCCGTTCTTGCGCTCGGCATGCACCTTGCGCTCGAACTCATAGAAGGCGATCTGGCGCACGACCGTGTTGATCATGTCCTCGACCTTCTGGGCGAGCATGGCCTTGCGCTCGCGCTTGTCGGTGGTCTGATCGAGCAGCGAACGGAAGGTCAGCATCTCGCCGAAGACAGATGCCGTTTCGGCCAAAGTCAGCGGCGTCGAGGCCATCAGAGCGCCCTGGCCGCCGGCCAGCACCTGGTGCACGCCGTGGCCGAGCTCATGCGCCAGCGTCATCACATCGCGCGGCTTGCCCATGTAGTTGAGCAGCACGTAAGGGTGCGCCGAAGGCACGGTCGGATGGGCAAAGGCGCCGGGCGACTTGCCGGGCCGCACCGGCGCGTCGATCCAGTTGCGGTCGAAGAAGACGCGG
This sequence comes from Mesorhizobium sp. P171375, assembly GCF_057786075.1. NCBI lineage: Bacteria > Pseudomonadati > Pseudomonadota > Alphaproteobacteria > Hyphomicrobiales > Phyllobacteriaceae > Mesorhizobium > Mesorhizobium sp. P171375. The sequence goes on along the minus strand of NZ_JBYNWF010000001.1, from coordinate 6,424,586 downwards.
GCGATCTCCGCCATGTCGGGGGAAAAGCGCTGATAGGCCGACAGCACCGTGTTCCTGGCATCGTCCCAGCGGATCACCGCTTGCGGCGTTTCTGGCAAGGGGGCGTTGCGGTCCCAGTGGTTCATCACCTCCATGCCGAGCCAGCGCGCTTTCATGGCGTAGTAGCGGTGCGACAAGCGCGGATAGGCCTCGCGCACAGCGGACGCCAGTGCATCGACCACGCTGCGCTCGACACGGTTGGCGAGGTGGCGTGAATCGGCGATGTCCTCGAAGCCGCGCCAGCGGTCGGAAATCTCCTTGTCCTTGGCCAGCGTGTTGGTGATGAGCGTGAAGGTGCGCAGGCTCTTGCGGAACGTGGCGGCCAGCGCCTCGGCGGCGCGGCGGCGGACTTCGCCATCGGCGTCCTGCAGGCGGTTCAGCGCCGGCTCCAGCGTCAACTCCTCGCCGTCTATGTCGAAGCGCAGATCGGTCATCGTCTCGTCGAACAGGCGGTTCCAGGCGCCGCGCCCGGTGATCGACTTTTCATGGAAAAGCTGCTCGACCCGGTCCTCGAGCTGGTATGGCTTGTCCATTCTGAGATCGAGCACCCAGGGCCGGTAGTGGGCAAAGCCGGCATCGGCGGCAAGGGCTGCTTCGAGCGCCTTGTCGTCGATCAGGTTCAGCTCCAGCGCAAAAAACAACAGATGCGCGCTGGCGTCGGTCATCTTCTCCTGGATGTCGCCATAGAGCTTGGCGCGCTGCGGATCGGCGGTGTTGCCGGCATAGATCAGGCCGGCATAGGAGACGATGCGGCCGATCAGCTCCTCCAGCGCCTCATAGGCGCTCAGCGCCTCGCCGAGCTTGCCGGCGCTGCCGCGCTCGGCCTCCGCGGCCAGAGTGCCCTTCCAGCGGTTCTCGAAGGCGACGGCATCGGCCGCTGCCTTGGCGATGTCGCGCTTCAGCTCGGGCGCTTCCATGCCGGAATAGAGATCGGCGAGATTCCATTCCGGCAGGTCGCCGAGCTCCGCCGCGCCCTGACCGGACGCTGCCGCCGCAAGCTGCCGACCGAGAATCCTGCGCATCAACAATTACCTTCTGGAATCAAGGGGAAAGGGCAAGCCGGTCAAATCCTAAGGAATTCATTCACCGGGTTTTTTGAAACCTTGTTTAGAACCCTGTGCCAGGATGATCCATGGGGATTTCCCAGGCAGGCAACTCAAATCAGTCATGACAGGTTCCATTCTCATAGTCGATGACGATCCCGTGCAGCGCAGGCTGCTCGAGGCGGCGGTGACGAAATTCGGCCACAGCGCCATCGTCGCCGATGGCGGCGAGGCAGGCCTCGAAGCTCTCGACGGATCCGGCGCGCGCGATGTGTCGGCGGTCATCCTTGACCTTGTCATGCCCGGCCTCGACGGCATCGGCGTGCTGAAGGCGATGCGCGAACGCGGCATCACGGTTCCCGTCATCGTGCAGACCGCACAGGGCGGCATCGAGACCGTGGTTTCGGCGATGCGCCACGGCGCTTTCGATTTTGTCGTCAAGCCGGCATCCCCCGACCGGCTGCAGACCGCGATCGGCAACGCGCTCAAGGTCGAGGCGGTCGAGGATGAGGTCAAGCGCACATCGCGGCGGCGTGGCGGCCACCTGACCTTCAAGGACATGATCACGCACAGCCCGGCGATGGACCGGGTGATCCGCCTCGGCCAGAAGGCGGCTGCCTCCAACATCCCGATCCTGATCGAGGGCGAATCGGGCGTCGGCAAGGAACTTGTGGCGCGCGCCATCCAGGGCACCGGTGATCGTCGTTCAAAACCCTTCGTCACCGTCAATTGCGGCGCCATCCCCGACAATCTGGTCGAATCGATCCTGTTCGGCCACGAGAAGGGCTCGTTCACCGGCGCCACCGACAAACACACCGGCAAGTTCGTCGAGGCGCATTCGGGCACGCTGTTCCTGGACGAAATCGGCGACCTGCCGCTCGACGTGCAGGTCAAGCTGTTGCGCGCGGTGCAGGATGGCGAGGTCGATCCGGTCGGCGGTCGCGCCACGGTCAGGGTCGACATCAGGTTGATCTCGGCCACGCACCGCAACCTTCTGCAGCAGGTCAAGGACGGCAAGTTCCGCGAGGATTTGTTCTATCGGCTGAACGTCTACCCGATCTTCGTGCCGCCGCTGCGCGACCGGCGCGACGACATCCCCTATCTGGTCAAGCATTTCATGGACAAGGTGGCGCCTGCGGGCCATCGCCTGCACGGCATTTCGGAAGCCGCATTGGCCATGCTGCAGGCCTATGACTGGCCGGGAAACATCAGGCAGCTGGAAAACGCCGTGTTCCGGGCCTCGGTGCTTGCCGAGGGCGACGTGCTGACAGCAGACGAATTCCCGCAGATCCGGGCACAAGTCGAGGGCACCGTCAATCTCGATACCGACGCGTCCCTGTCGGACCCCGTCATGATCTGGAGCAGCGAATCGCAAGGCAATAGCGCCCAGACTGATGGCGTCGGTCCCGTCGCGGCGGAGATCGAACCTCCGGCCAGGCTGCTTCAGCGTTTCGGCACGCTGAGGGCGTTGGACGAGCGCGGCAATGTGCGCGCGCTGGCCGATGTCGAGCTCGAAATGATCAAGCTCGCCATCGACCACTATAACGGCCAGATGAGCGAAGTCGCCCGCCGACTCGGCATCGGCCGCTCGACGCTCTACCGCAAGCTTAAAGAATACGGCATCGACCCGGAAACCGGCCGCCTCGACCGTCTTGCATCCTAAAGCGCGTCGCGCTTGAACGGAATCAGGCGACGCGCTTTAGGTCTTATTATGCATGTCGTTGTCTCAAAACCGGACCACTTTTGAGCGACATGCATTGGAAACCCGAATTCCACAGCTTGTTGGCGCAAGGCCGGGACCAGCTTGCAAGGCCATATCTAGCGCTGCATAAGGGGTTGGGGGCGGGAATATGGCGATGCGGAACGGCGCTGTTCACGCATTAAGGCTAACAGTAACAGATCGTGTAGCGGGAAAAGGCTGAATCTTGATCTAAACCAGCAGTTTACCAAGAAATCCTGTGTATTATTTTTGACGGGATATCGCCACGGTGTTACCGCATTTCGGCTTCAATAAGCGATGATTAACCATTAGGATCGATATTCGGATGTGAGAACCACGCATCCGTTTGGGCAAATCCGGGGACAAACGGCAGCCTGCAAGGCCTTTTGATTTGAACAAAGTCGAACGACACAGCAACGGGCGGCACTATCACATTGGCGTCTGGCCGAGATGGCTGGCAGCGGTGATTGTTGCGTTTGGTTTCCTTGCCGCAACTGCTGCCGGCGCAAGCGCCGAAACGCGTTCGCTGAAACTCTATCACCTCCATACGCACGAAAAGGCCGAGATCGTCTACAAGCGCAATGGCCGCTACGATCCGGAAGGTCTCAGGAAGATCAACATCATTCTGCGCGACTGGCGTCGCAACGAACCGACCAAGATGGACCCGCGCCTGCTCGACCTGGTGTGGGAAGCCTACCGGCAGGCCGGCGCCACCGACTACATCCAGGTCGTCTGCGGCTATCGCTCGCCGGCGACCAATTCGATGCTGCGCAGCCGCAGCCGAGGCGTCGCCAAGGAAAGCCAGCACATGCTGGGCAAGGCGATGGATTTCTACATTCCCGGCGTTCCGCTGAAGAAGCTGCGCAACATCGGCCTCAAGATGCAGGGCGGCGGCGTCGGCTATTATCCGTCGTCCGGCTCGCCCTTCGTTCATATGGACGTCGGCAATGTGCGCCATTGGCCCGGCATCAGCCGCCAGGAACTGGTCAGCCTGTTCCCCAATGGCAAGACGCTGCATGTGCCGAGCGACGGCAAGCCGCTGCCGGGCTATGACCAGGCACTCGCCGCCTACAAGGCGCGCAAGGGCGCCGGTTCCCCGGCCATCATGATGGCCAGCGCTGGCGGCAGCACCAAGAAATCCGGTGGCTTCCTGTCCGCTTTCTTTGGCGGTGGCGGCGAAGACGAAGCCGACGACAGCGCCGATGTCGCGACCGCCGCGCCGTCGCCGAGAAGCGTGAAGCCGGTCCTGGCTGCCAGGAGCAACAACAACAGCAACCTGCCCGGCATCGCGATCGTGTCGCCGCAGAATGCGAAGCGCGCCAATGTTCCGCAGCTTGCCGACGACAGCGCGGACGATTCCGAGCCGCAGCAGGATACACCAGAGACGATCATCGCGGCGCTGCCGGCCAAGGAAGTGCCGCTGCCAGATTTCGCGCCGCGGCCGAAAGCCGATGTCGGCGCGCAGCAGCCTGAGACGGTACCGTTCGGCATGGCCGACGCCACCACCGAACAGACAGTGGCGACGGCGCAGGCGCCTGCCAATGTGCCGTTCGGCATGGCCGATGTGAGCAGTGCCGACCAAGCGGCTGCCGCTCCGGCGCAGGTTGCCGTGAACGTCAACGTCCCGTTGCCGACCTGGCGTCCCGACCGCTCTTCGCCGCCGGCTGAGCTTTCGCCGCAGGATAAGGGCGTGCTGCTGGCGCTGGCCGATACGGCCGCGCACAAGCAGACCGCAACGGATGCCTTCTCGGTGCTGCCGTCGCAGCGTCCGGATGAGGTCAAGGCCGTTCTCGAACAGGCCAGTGCCGCCGATGCCGCCGGTGTTACTGACGACTATCAGGTTGCCTCGCTCGAGCCGCGCTCGGCGTTCAACGATCCGTCAGGCGTCGATGCCGCAACGCCGCGCGGCGCGATTGCTGCCCGTCCCGCCGGTACCGATCCCGCCTCCGTGATCGGCGCCGGCGTGAAGACCACGCGCAAGGAGGCCCGGGCTTCGGCCCGCGACCTGAAGCCCGGCCCGAAGACCGTGGTGGTGGCGGCCGAACCGCAGGCGGCGCGCTGGGCACTGAGCAGCGGCGACAACATCGCCACCGTTTCCAGCCCGACGACTGCGCCGCGCTATGCCTACAACATCGTGCATACGCCGCCGAGCGAGGTCTACACCGCAGGCTTCCAGGCGGACAACCAGATGGCCGATGCCAACCGCTTCACGGGCAATGCCGTGAAATTCCTTTCGGTCGCCCGCTTCCAGACGAAGTAAGGTCCTCGACCGGATAAACATCGAAGCCGCGCTGGGAAGCCCGCGCGGTTTTTTGTTTTTGGCGAATCTTCAGCACTGGCTTCCAACGTCCCGGAATGCTAACCACCAGCCTGCATTCCCGCTTCGTCTAATGGTAGGACAGCGCCCTTTGAAGGCGTGAATCGTGGTTCGAGCCCATGAGCGGGAACCAACTCTCTCGATCTACGATCACAGGCAGTCATGCCAGGTCAGCCCGGCCGATCACGCGCGGCTGAACTTCTTGTGAGGGGGCCGGCGCAAGCCGGCCGGGTTTTTGTGCTTGCGGAGGCTACTTGCCGAGCTTGCTGGCGGCCCGTGCGAGCGCCTCGATCTCATCCCACTTGCCGGCCTTGACCAGCTCGTCCGGCGCCACCCAGGAACCACCGACGCAGATGACATTTGGCAGGCTGAGATAGTCGGCGGCGTTCTTGGCCGAGATGCCGCCGGTCGGGCAGAACTTCACATCGGCCAGTGGCGAGGCGAAAGCCTTCAGCGAGGCGATGCCGCCGGACTGTTCGGCCGGGAAGAATTTCAGGAAGCGCAGGCCGGCCTCGCGGGCGGCCATGATCTCGCCGGGCGTGATGGCGCCAGGCAGCAGGGGAACGTCGCTGTCCTTGGCTGCCGCGAGCAGTTCGCGCGTGATGCCGGGGCTGACGATGAATTTCGAGCCGGCTGCAGCCGCCTCGTCGAATTGCTTGGCATCGAGAATGGTGCCGGAGCCGACAATGGCGCCCTCGACCTCACCGGCCACGCGGCGGATCGCTTCCAGGGCGTCGGCGGTTCTCAGCGTGATCTCGATCGCCGGCAGGCCGCCGGCGGCGAGCGCCCGGGCCAGCGGCACGGCGTCTGCGACATCGGCGATCTTCAACACCGGGATGACCGGCTGGCCGTTGAGCAGCGACAGGAGCTTTTCGGTCTTGCTGGGCATTGGCTTATCTCTCCTGGGGATGATTTCAACCGATTAGCAGAAGGCAGATTCCGAGTCCACGAAACCCGGCCTGCCGCGATGTCACATCTGCCGGCTACCCCGCTGAAGGGAGGACGGCTTCTTCAGCACTGCCTTGAATCCGCTTTGACCACGGTTTAGTGGCTTGGCGATGACCAACCATGAACCTGTGCGCGTCGCCGCGCTCTACAAATTTGCGAGGCTGGGAGACTTCGAGGTGCTGCGGGAATTGCGGACGCCGCTCGCCGCCTTCTGCTGCGGCCGCGGCATCAAGGGCACGCTGCTCCTGGCGCGGGAAGGCATCAACGGCACAGTCGCCGGCTCGGAGGCCGATATCGCCGACCTGATCGCTTATCTCGAGTCCATCGAAGGCCTTGCCGATCTCGAGGTTAAATACAGCAGCGCCGCCGAAATGCCGTTCCATCGCATGAAGGTGCGGCTGAAGCGCGAGATCGTCACCATGGGCGTCGAGGATCTCGACCCGGTGACGGGTGCGGGCACCTATGTCGCGCCGGCCGACTGGAACGCGCTGATCTCGGATGCCGGCACCATCGTCATCGACACGCGCAACACGTACGAGGTCTCGATCGGCACCTTCGAGGGCGCCATAGATCCGCGCACGTCGAGCTTTCGCGAATTCCCGGCCTGGATCGAAAAACATCGCGACCAGCTCGACGGTCGCAAGGTCGCGATGTTCTGCACCGGCGGCATACGCTGCGAGAAGGCGACGGCCTATGTGAAGTCGCTCGGCTTCGAGGATGTCTTCCATCTCAAGGGCGGCATCCTGAGATATCTCGAAGAGGTGCCGGCCGAAGAGAGCCTGTGGCAAGGCGAATGCTTCGTCTTCGACGAGCGGGTCTCGGTGTCGCATGGGCTTAGCGAAGGCGAGGCCGAACTCTGCCGTGCCTGCCGGCATCCGCTGACGCCGGAGGACCGGCTGTCGCCGCACTATACCACCGGCGTGTCATGCCCGCATTGCTATGATGCCCGTTCGGACGAGGACCGCGCCCGCTACGCCGAGCGCCAGCGCCAGGTCGAACTGGCGCAAGCGCAGGGCAGGGAGCATATCGGCAGCTAGCGCCGCGCCAAGCGGGTGTTTGTTGCTGGTTGCATCACCACGCGACGGAATAGCGGTCAATCACCCACAGCCATGTGCCGTCGCTCTGTCGGCGTGCGACCTCTGAAGTCACGGTGCCGTCGGGAAGCCGGGTCGAGGTCAGCGCCAAATCGCCGTTGATCGCAGCGGGGCGCTGTTCGCCGCGCTGGAATTTTCGCCCGCTCGCGGTAAACGCGGCAAACAGCGCCCGGATCGCCTCGCGGCCACGGATTAGTTCTGCCTCGCTGCTGTCGATGACGGCGTCGTGTTCGAACAGCGCCACCATGCCGTCAATGTCTCCTACCCATTGCCGGTCAATCAGTAGGCGCTCGAGATCCTGCGGATCGCGCGCCGGCTCACGCTCTGATCCTTCCGTCACGACAGTTCCTCCTCGTCAGAAGGCGGGGACACTAACGCAAGCCCCCGTCCATTTCGACACACCGCAATCCGATTTTTCGAAAGGCTGCATCGCTGGCAAAGCGCCCGTCCGTCATTGTAATGTCAACAAGCGGGACCTACGTCTGCAACATCCAAAACCCGCCCGTCCCCGTGTGGTACGGGCCCTTTTCTGGAGGCACTATGTTCGACCCCAAGAAGCTTCTCGACGACCTCCTCGGCTCTCAGGTTCCCGGCACCACCGGCACCGTCCGCGACAAAGCAGGACAGGCCGTGCAGATGGCCAAGGACAATCCGCTGGCCGCCGGTGCGCTGGCCGCGGTGTTGCTTGGGACCGGAACGGGGCGCCAGGTGACGGGCACCGCCATCAAGCTCGGTGGACTGGCCGCGATCGGCGGTCTCGCCTACAAGGCCTACCAGAACTACAAGGCCGGCAATGCCCCCGAGCAGGCGCCGGCCGCCGGCCAGCCGGAATTGCTGCCGCCGCCCGCCGACACCGGCTTCCATCCTTCGCAGGCGCCGCAGGGCGAGGATGAGTTCACGCTGACGCTGGTGCGGGCGATGATCTCGGCGGCGAAGGCCGACGGCCATATCGACGACGAGGAGCGCGAAAAGATCGCCGGCAAGCTCAAGCTCGCCGGCGTCGGTTCCGATGCCGAAAAATTCCTGTTGGCCGAGCTGGACAGCCCGCTCGATCTCGACACGCTGGTCGCCGGCGCCAAGACCGATGAGCAGAGGCTTGAGCTCTACACGGCGTCGCGGCTGACCATCGATCCCGATACGCGCGCCGAACGCGGCTATCTCGACCTGCTCGCCGGCCGGCTCGGCCTGCCGGATGCACTGGTCGACCATGTCGAGGCGACCGTGTCGGCGGCCAAGGTGCCGGCCCCGGCCGGGACCGCGCCGAACCCGCGCTGGTAGGAAGCGCGGCCGGGCTGGAAAATGCGTTAACGTCTCGTTTACCGAGGAAGCGCATGATTCTAGCAGTCGGATCGGCTTTTCCTCCTCCCAAGCCCGGTTAGATCAGGGCGGTCGCCAATGACCGCCCTTTTTGTTCAGCCGATCACAGGTTGTTCGGCTTGCCATGATCCCCGTCATTTGCGATGCCTCGGTGCATTCGGATGCATCCCGATCTGTGCCGGGGATGCGCGGTGCGCAGGAGCAAAATCATGACAGCCCTCACAGAGAAAACCGCCATCGTCACCGGCGCCGGCACCGGCATCGGCAAGAGCGTCGCCACGGCGCTGCTCAAGGCGGGCTGGAACACCGTGTTCTGCGGCCGCCGCAAACAGGTGCTCGATGCCGCGATCGCCGAAGCCGGCAAGACGGACGCCAAGGCGCTGGCGGTCGCCTGCGACATCAGCAAGGCCGGCCAGGTCGACGACCTGTTCGAGACCGTGGCGGCGGCTTTCGCGCGCGTCGACCTGCTCTTCAACAATGCCGGCATGAGCTACAAGTCGACACCGATCGACGAGATCCCGGTCGAGGTCTGGAACGACATTGTCGGCGTCAATCTCACCGGATCGTTCCTGTGCGCGCGCGCCGCCTTCGGCGCCATGCGCAGACAGAAGCCGATGGGTGGCCGCATCATCAACAACGGCTCGGTCTCAGCCTATGCGCCGCGGCCGGGTTCAGTGCCCTACACCGCGACCAAGCATGCCATAACAGGGCTGACCAAGACGCTGGCGCTCGACGGCCGGCCCTACGACATCGCCTGCGGCCAGATCGACATCGGCAATGCGCTGACCGACATGGCGCAAGCGATGACGGTCGGCGTGCCGCAGGCCAACGGCTCGATCGCCGCCGAAGCGGTGATGGACGTCCAGCGCGTCGCCGACGCCGTCGTCCACATGGCCAGCCTGCCGCTCGACGCCAATGTGCTGTTCATGACGGTGATGGCGACCAAGATGCCGTTTGTGGGACGCGGATAAAAAACTGAGCGTCGGCGCCGCCCCTCATTGCCCTGCCGGGGCATTTCTCCCCGTATTGTGACGGGGAGAAAGGGCTGACCGCGACCTCGGCGCCATTCCTGCAAACATTGGAGATTGGCGAAATCATCGATGAGAGCGCCCCTCTCCCGGTCACTATACGGGGAGAGGATGCCGGCAGGCAGGTGAGGGGCAGCGCGAACCTTTGTAATTGGCCGCCTTACTTCTTCAAAAACGCCTCGATCCGCTCCAGCGCGCGCAAGATGTTCTCTTCGGAATTGGCGTAGGAGAGCCTGATGTAGCCTTCGCCGAGAATGCCGAAATCGGGGCCGCCGATCAGCGCCACACCGGCATCCTCGAGCAGGGCGGAGGCGAGCTTCTTCGCTTTCCAGCCGGTCTTTGAGACATTGGGGAACGCATAGAAGGCGCCCTTTGGCGTGATGCAGGAAACGCCCGGCAGCGCATTCAGCCCCTCGACGACGATCTTCCTGCGGTTGTCGAAGGCGCGCATCATCTTGTCGACATCGTCCTGCGGGCCGTCTATTGCCGCGATGCCGGCGAACTGGCTGGGGGCGTTGACGCAGGACCAGCAATTGACCGCCAGCTTGCGCACCTTGTCGTAGAGATGGGCGCCCTTGTCGCCGTTCGGCCAGATCGACCAGCCCATGCGCCAGCCTGTCATCGCCCAGGTCTTCGACCAGCCATTGAGCACGATCAACCGGTCGCGGATTTCGGGGAAATTGAGCAGCGAAAAATGCGTCTCGCCGTCATAGGTCATGACGTCGTAGATCTCGTCGGAGAGGATGGCGACCTGCGGGTGCTTCTCCAGTCCCTTGACCAGCTTCTCGATCTCGGCGCGCGGTGTGACGCCGCCAGTCGGGTTGGCTGGCGAGTTGAGGATCAAGAGCCTGGTCTTCGACGTGATCAGCGCCAGCGTCTCCTCAGCCGAGAAGGCAAAGCCGTTCTCCTCGCGGATCGGCACGGGAATGGGTGCAGCGCCGGTGAATTCGATCATCGAGCGGTAGATCGGAAAGCCGGGATCGGGATAGAGGATTTCGGCGCCGGGTTCGCCGAACATCAGGATGGCCGCGAACATGGTCGGCTTGCCGCCGGGCAGGATCATCACATTCTCGGCCGAGACCTCGACGCCGATGGTGGTCAGCGTGCGCCGCACCACCGCCTCGCGCGTCGCCAACAGGCCGTTGGCAGGGGTATAGCCGTGGTGGCCGTCGCGCAGTGCCTTGATCGCTGCTTCGACAATGTGCTGCGGCGTTTTGAAGTCGGGCTGGCCAATGCCGAGGTTGACGATGTCGCGGCCTTGTTGCGCCAGCGCCGTCGCCCTCGCGAGCACCGCAAAGGCGTTTTCCTCGCCGAGACGGTCGAAGGCCGAAATCGTGTGGAGCATTTTTCCCGTCCGTGTGGTTCTTACTGTTGGGTCGCGTTTTTGTGAGCGTCCAACCGCAAATGTCAAACGGATTGGAGTCTTTGGTGTCGGAAAATCTTGCGAATTGGCAGCCCCGCCCGCGTCCGGAACGAAAAGTTCTGGACGGACGCTATGTCCGTCTTGAGCCGTTGAGTGCTGAAAAGCATGGCGACGGCCTCTACGAGGCGTCATCCGTGCCCGACATCGACGGCCGCTTTGCCTGGCTGCCCGACTATCCGCCGCAGACCCGCGCCGATTTCCAGCCATGGCTGGACAAGGTCGAGGCAAGTGAGGATCCGCTGTTCTTCACGGTCATCGACAAGGCCAGCGGCAAGGTCGCCGGGCGGCAGACCCTGATGCGCATCGATCCCGCCTATGGCGTCATCGAGATCGGCAACATCTATTGGGGCCCGCTGATCTCACGCAAGCCGGCGGCAACCGAAGCGCAGTTCCTGTTCATGAAATACATTTTCGACGGGCTCGGCTATCGCCGCTACGAGTGGAAATGCAACAACCGCAACGAACCCTCGAAGCGCGCGGCGGAGCGGTTCGGCTTCAAGTTCGAGGGCATTTTCCGCCAGCATCTTGTGGTCAAGGGTGAAAACCGCGATACCGCGTGGTACTCGATCATCGACAAGGAATGGCCGGCGCTGCGCAAAGCCTATGAGGCCTGGCTCGATCCGGCCAATTTCGATGGCGAAGGCCGGCAGAAGCGGCGGCTCGAGGATTTCCGCGCCGAGTTCGGCGCGTAGCAGGAGTTTAGGCGATGGCGCACAGCCATGATCACGGTTCGCACGCTGGCCACAGCCACGGCGCCGGTCACCTACATGGCTCGACCGACAAGAAGCGCGTGCTGATCGCAGCCTGCCTGACCGCCGGCTTCATGGTTGCCGAAGTGCTGGGCGGCCTTTTGACCGGATCGCTGGCGCTGCTGGCCGACGCCGGCCACATGCTTGCCGATTCGATCGCGCTCGGCCTTGCCTGGTATGCCTTCCACCTTGGTGGACGGCCGGCGACGGTGCGCCTCACCTACGGCTTCGGCCGGGTCAAGACGCTGGTCGCCTACACCAACGGCATCGCCATCTTCGCCATCGCGCTGTGGATCGTCTACGAGGCCTGGGGCCGCCTGATGACGCCAGCGCCGGTGCTGGGCGGGCCGATGCTGGTGGTGGCGATCGCCGGACTTCTGGTCAACATCGCTTCGTTCTTCGTGCTGCATGGCGGCGACCGCGACAGCCTCAACATGCGCGGCGCCATCCTGCACGTGCTGGGCGACCTGCTCGGCTCGGCGGCGGCGATCGTGGCGGCGCTGGTCATCCTGACGACCGGCTGGACGCCGATCGATCCGATCCTGTCGGTGCTGGTCTCGGTGCTGATCCTGTCCACCGCCTGGTCGCTGATGCGTGAAGCCGCCCACGTCCTGCTCGAGGGCGTGCCGGCGAGCCTCGACCGCGACCTCATTGCCAAGGACATCGCCGGCACCGTCAAGGGCGTGCGCGAAGTGCATCATATGCATGTCTGGTCGCTCGACGGCTCCAGCAACATGGCGACGTTGCATGCCTGCCTCAACGATGGCGTCGATGCGCATCAGGCGGTCAGCGCCATCAAGAAGCGGCTCGCCGCCGAGCACGGCATCAGCCACGCCACCGTCGAGTCGGAATTCGGCCAATGCGCCGACAGCCATGACGAACACGACCACGATCATGACCACGACCATGGTGCGCGGCCGCATCACGGCCATTACCACTGACAGGGAATTTTCATGGCATTGGCATCCCAGTTGACGAGTTCCCGCGACGGCGGGACGGCATGATGGATCGCGACAACAGAAACGCGCTGATTGCCGCAGCCTGGATCATGCTGCTGTTCGGCATCGCGGCGTTCTACCTGCCGACGGTGATGCTGGCGCTCGGCAATGTCTCGACCGTTCTTGCCGGCATCGTCGGCATCGGCTTCGTGCTGGCATTCTTTCTGGTGTTCTGGCTGCGCAGCCGCAGCCAGAACAAGGGCAAATAAGAGGCGTTTACAAATGCGCATCCTGATTACTGGCGCGGCCGGCATGGTCGGCCGCAAACTCATCGCCCGGCTGGCCAAGGACGGCACGCTCAACGGCCGCAAGATCACGGCGCTCGACCTGCACGACATCGTGCCGCCGCAGGCGCCGGCGATGGAGGGTGTGAGCATCGCCACGCATACCGGCGACCTTGCCGACGCCGGTGCCGCCGTGAGCCTTGGCGCTTCACGCCCCGACGTGATCTTCCATCTCGCCGGCATCGTGTCGGGCGAGGCGGAAGCCAATTTCGATCTCGGCTACCGCGTCAACCTCGATGGCACCAGGGCGCTGTTCGACGCCGTGCGGCTGGCAGGCTTTGCGCCGCGCCTCGTCTTCACCTCGTCGATCGCGGTGTTCGGCGCGCCGTTCCCGGATGTCATCCCGGATGACTTCCACCCGACGCCGCTGACCTCCTATGGCACCCAGAAGCAGATGAGCGAGGCGCTGCTGGCCGACTATTCCAGGCGCGGCTTCTTCGACGGCATCGGCATCCGGCTGCCGACCATCTGCGTGCGACCCGGCAAGCCGAACAAGGCGGCTTCGGGCTTCTTCTCCGGCATCATCCGCGAGCCGCTCAGCGGCCAGGAGGCGATCCTGCCGGTGCCGCGTTCGGTGCTCCACACCCATGCCAGCCCGCGCTCGGCGGTCGGCTTCCTGATCCATGCGGCGGGGATTGACGGGGCCGCTGTCGGGCCGCGCCGCAATCTGACCATGCCCGGCGTTGCCGTCACCGTCGGCGAGCAGATCGAGGCGCTGGAGCGCATCGCGGGAGCGGAGGTAGTGAAGCTGATCCGTGAGGAGCCGGACGAAACGATCTGGGCGATCGTCAAGGGCTGGCCGACGCGCTTCGAGGCGCGGCGCGCAAGAGACCTCGGCTTCAGCGCTGAAAAGAGCTTTGATGAAATCATCCAAGCGCATATCGAGGATGAGCTGGGTAGCAAGATAGCGCGTCAGGGCTGACCCGCAGGCATCAGACGCTGCCGCTCAGGCTCGCCGACAAGAGTAGCAATCCGAACAGGAAGACGAAGGCGGCGCCGCCGATCTCGACGAACGTGTGAATGCGATTACCCATGCGGCCGTCGCCGGCGAAATAGACCGCCCAGTTCTTGGCGGTCACCGCGATCGTCGCCAGCGCCGAGACGGTGATGGCGGTGCCGAGCGACATTGCCAGCACCGACAGCAGGCCGCCGAGCCACAGGCCGTTGAGCAAAGCGAAGCTGAGCACAATCAGCGCGCCGGAGCAGGGGCGGATGCCGACGGCGGCCACCGCCGACCAGGCGGTGCGCCAGTCGAAGCGGTCGCCAGACAGCAGCGCCGGATCGGGCGCATGCGAATGGCCACACGTGTTGCAGACCTCGCCCGCCGCGTGATCATGATGGGCGTGGTCGTGATGGGAATGATCGTGTGTGGCGTGATCGTGCGCAGCGTGATCATGATGGTCGTGGTCATGGTCCTCATGCACATGCAGGGCATGCGAATGCGCATGCGCCGTATGGCTGGGAGGCGCATGCGAGTGACCGGCGTGAGAATGGCCGGCATGGCCGCCATGGGAATGACCGGCATGGGCGGCCGACAGGCTGTAGGCGGGCGCCTTGCCGAACCAGCGCAGGACCGTTGGGCCGAGCTTGCGCCACAGCAGCCAGGCGCCGAACAGGGTGACGAAGACATAGCTCATGATCTCCATGAACCAGGCCGCGTCGGTCATCGAAATGGTGGTGCCGCGCAGGACGAAATAGGCAAGCAGCATCACCACCACCGCGGTCAGGCCTTGCAGCAGCGCCGAGACGAAGGACAACAGGATGCCGCGCCTGAGCGCCACTTCATTGGCGACCATGTAGGACGAGATCACCGCCTTGCCGTGGCCGGGGCCGGCGGCGTGGAAAATGCCGTAGGCGAAGGACAGGCCGATCAGCAGCCACATCTTGCTGCCGTCCTCGCGCATCGCTTTCATCGCCGTGGCCAGCGCACGATAAAATTCCTGCTGGCGCAGATTGATCCACATCAGGATGTGGGCGAACGGGCCGGTGGTCGGCGCCATGCCGTCATTGACGCCGATGCCGAGCGAACTCTGGGCGTGGGCCTGCCCGAGAAAGTGCGTCATCACCAGGGCAGCGGCCACGAGGCCGAACGCCAAACGCAGGGACGGTTTCATCACCGGATCTATCCTTCTGGCGGGCAGTTCAGTTCGAGCTTGGTGGCGAAGATCTTGCTCATGTCGGTGCCTGTCGGGTCGTTGAAGAAAGCTTCCGTCAGGGTCTTCTGGTTTTCCTTGATAGCCTCGTCCGGATCGGGCCGGATGACCTTGCTGGTGCAGTTCGAGGGCAGGCCTTCGACGGTGATGTTGGAATCCTCGGTGAAATCGATGGCCGTGTAGAAGGTCGGATCGTAGACACCGAAATCGATCTTGCCGGCGAGCTTGATCGGCTCTTTCGGTTCGGATTCGAACAGGATGATCAGCTGGTCATTGTCGAAATTGGCCATCAGATGCGGCGGCGGCGTCATCGGCACGTCCTTGCCGTCGACGGTGACGAGCTGGAAATAGTTGAACTCGGCCAGCGAGGCATGAACGGTGTCGGCGACATCCTTCAGCTCCTTGTCGTCAAGCTTCAGGTCGGAGTTCTTGTCGAACTCCATCATCACCGTACTCGAAAACAGATCGTCGAAGCGCCAGAGATGGCGCAGCGCTTTCACACTTTGGTGATCCGGCGACAGGATCACGTCGAGGCGGGCCTCGGCGAAGACGTGAGGATGCGCGCCAGCCGTTCCAACGGCGGCAAAAGGCGCCGCCAAGGCCGAAGCCAGCATGATTGCGTGGCATTTCCAGTGCATTCTCGGTCGCTGTTCCATCGGCCTCGGAGAGATTTCGAGAGGTTACCAGAAAGCGGGCGAAATTGGGACCGCGACACAGCTAAGGCAGGTCAGGCGCCTTCGCGGTTCTTGAACCACTGCACCAGAAAATCGACAAAAACGCGGACCTTGGCCGGCAGATAGCGGCGGTGGGGGTAGACAGCAAAAATGCCGCTGCCCGACTGGATGCGGTCGTCGAGCAAAGAAACCAGCCGGCCGGACGCGAGGTCAGGGGCGGCGATGAAATCGGGCAGGATGGTGAAGCCCAGGCCTGACACGGCGGCAGCACGTGCGGCCATCGGACTGTTGACCTCGATCGGCCCCGACACATTGACGCTGACGGACTCTTCGCCCTCGCCCTTGAAGCGCCAGTTGGCGAGCGAACGGCCATTGGTGTCGACGATGCAGGGCATGTTGGCAAGATCCTGCGGGCGCGTCGGCTTGCCGTGCTTGGCGATCAGCTCCGGCGATGCGCACAGCCTGACGGAGAATGGCCCGAGGCGCCGGGCGATCAGCGAGGAGTTTTCGAGCCGCGAGATGCGCACCGCAAGGTCGAAACCTTCTTCGACCAGATCGACAAAACGGTCGTCGAGATGGATGTCGAGCACGATGTCGGGATGCTGCTTGGCGAAATCGATCAGCGACTGGCCGATCGGCGCATCGGCAAAGGTGCGCGCCGCCGATAGCTTGATCCTGCCGCGCACATCGCCGGAGGATTCGCGCACCGCGTCGGCTAGGCTATCGACCTCGCGCACGATTTCCGAAGCGCGGCTGTAGTAGGTATGGCCGGCCTCGGTCATCGAGAACTGCCGCGTGGTGCGGTTGAGCAGCAGCGCGCCGAGTTCGTCCTCGAGTTCGCGCACATATTTCGACAGCAGCGCCTTGGAGCGGCCGATCTTGCGCGCAGCGGCGGAAAAACCTTCGGCCTCGACGACGTCGATGAAGGCGCGCATGCGGGTCAGTGTGTCCATGGATCAGGCCTTTCGTGCCGTATCGAGAAGCCGCCGGCCGAGCCGTATCAGGGCAATGTCGCTGCCGGGAGGGCCGAGAAGCGAGAGGCCGAAAGGGGCGCCGTCGACCGAGCCCAGCGGCAGGGTGATTTGCGGAAAGCCTGAAAGACCCGAAAGACACAAAAGATGCAAGGCCCTTTCGCGGTAGGCCTGAAGCTGCTGCGGCTCGCTTTTGACCAGAGGCGCGGGGCCTGGAACCGTCGGCAGGACCAGAAATCCGTCCTGGCCGAGCAGGGCGGCAAGCTCGGAGCTGAAGGTCAGGCGGCGCACCGCTTCGGCCTGCGCCGTCTTGGCGTCGATCGTCCGGCCAAAGCCAAAGCGTTCCTCGACGCCCGGCCCGAGATGGCGCTCGCCCGACACGATCCAGGCGCCGTGCTGCTGCCAGGCTTCGGCGGCCTGCAGCCGGCGAAAGCACCAGTAGAGCTCGTCGGGGAAGGAAGCGAAGACGTATTCCACCGGCTTTGGTTCGCCGACCACAGTGGCCGCCAGCGCTCTCATCCTGGCATACTCGGCTGCCTCGGCCGGGCCTGCCACGAAGGTGTCCAGCCAGCGGATCGAAAGCGGCCGGTTGAGCGGGTGCTGGTGCGGGTCGCGGCCGAGCAGCAATTTGCCGATCGTCTCATAGGTTTCGATGTCGTCGGCGAACCAGCCGAACGTGTCGAAGCTCGGCGCCAGCTTCATCGTGCCTTCGAGCGAAATGCGGCCATGCGTGGTGCGCAGCCCGATCAGCCCGCAAAAGCTCGCCGGCGCGCGGATCGAGCCGCCGGTGTCGGAGCCGGTGGCGATGTCGGCAAGCTTGCCCGCCACTGCCGCCGCCGAGCCAGACGATGATCCGCCGGTGACGCGATCGGGTGCTGCCGGGTTCACCGGGAACGGAAAATGCGCGTTCTGGCCCATCAGCGAGAATGCGAGTTCGTCGGTCTGCGTCTTGCCGATGAAGCGCGCGCCGGCATCGAGAATCATCTGCACGGCCGGTGCGGTGCTGGAGGCTGCGTGCGCCTCGTCGAACTTCGCCAGATTGCCGCAACCGGTACGGTAGCCGGCGACGTCGTAAATGTCCTTCACGGCCAGCCTGAGCCCGGCCAGCGGCCCCTGTTCCGCATTGGCGACCGGCATTCGACGCAGATTGAGGAAAGCGTTGAGCGGGCCGTGCGTGCCTGTCATCGTTCGATATCCGGATACGGTTGGCGCAGCATTGTTCGATGCCAGAAATTTTACAACCTGGGATACGATTTTTATTGATTGTGAAATCTTTCGATCTTATATCGCGCTTGCCCAAAGTCGCACGTGCCTGTGGGTGTCCGCCGATCCTCGAATGGTGAGGGAAATCGGTAAGGTAACTGGAGCCAACCCCTCCAGTCGGTCTAGCGGCCAACCGCCAGCCCGAGGACACCTTGAAGCAACGACGGTGCGGGCCTTTCTGGTTCTCTTCCGGTTGTCCAAAGACCGGGGTTACTAAAGAGGCACACCTTCATTGCCGGCAGTGCGGACGGGTCTCCCATCCAAGCCAAGGCAGACAAAGCGAACCGAGGCCGGGCAAGGCCAAGGTTCATCGCCGCGAGACGGCGTTTCATGGTTCCGGGGTCTCCACCGGCTGGTTCCATGAATTCGACGTCCCGCCTTTGTTTGACCGCGTGTTCGCGAGGCCGACAGCCCGCGTCCGCACCCTTGTGCGCGCCGAAAGGCGCGATGGAGAGACCCCGATGGCCACCCAGCGCATCCTTGACTTCCTCGCCACCCGACGTCCGTCCGGCCCCTGCCTCGTCGTCGACCTCGATGTCGTGCGCGACAATTTCCGCGCCTTCGAGAAGGCGCTGCCCGATTCCAGGATCTACTATGCGGTGAAAGCAAACCCGTCGCCGGAAATCCTGCGCCTCCTTGCTGCGATGGGCTCGTCCTTCGACACCGCTTCCGTTGCCGAAGTCGAGATGGCGATGGACGCCGGTGCGCCGGCGGACCGCATCTCCTTCGGCAACACCATCAAGAAGGAGCGTGACATTGCACGCGCCTACCAGCTCGGCATCCGGCTGTTCGCGGTCGATTGCGTCGAGGAGGTCGACAAGATCGCTCGCGTCGCTCCCGGCGCGCGCGTGTTCTGCCGCGTCCTGACCGATGGCGAAGGCGCCGAATGGCCGCTGTCGCGCAAGTTCGGCTGCGTGCCGGCGATGGCCGTCGACGTGCTGCGCCACGCCAAGGCGCTCGGCCTCGACGCATATGGCGTGTCGTTCCATGTCGGCTCGCAGCAGACCGACCTGACGGCCTGGGACCGTGCGCTGGCCGACGCCAAGAAGGTGTTCGCCACGCTTGCCGATGAAGGCATCGTGTTGAAGATGGTCAATATGGGCGGCGGTTTCCCGACGCGCTATCTGCGTGACGTGCCGGCCGCCCAGGCCTATGGCCAGGCGATCTTCTCGGCCCTGCGCAAGCATTTCGGCAACGCCATCCCGGAGACCATCATCGAGCCGGGCCGCGGCATGGTCGGCAATGCCGGCGTCATCAAGTCGGAAGTCGTGCTGATCTCCAAGAAGGCCGACAACGACAATGTGCGCTGGGTGTTCCTCGACATCGGCAAGTTCGGCGGTCTGGCCGAGACGATGGACGAGGCGATCCGCTACCCGCTCGTCACCCGCCATGACGGTTCGGAGACGGCGCCTTGCGTGCTCGCCGGCCCGACCTGCGATTCGGCCGACGTGATGTACGAGAAGACGCCGTATCCGCTGCCCTTGTCGCTGACCATCGGCGACGAGGTGCTGATCGAAGGCACCGGCGCCTACACGACCACCTACTCGGCGGTCGCCTTCAACGGCTTCGAGCCTCTCCGATCCTACGTGATCTGACGGTTCGAAAGGACCGATCAGATCATCCCAAGTGGGCGTTTACCGCCCACTTGGGTTCGCCTGTGGAACAAGCTCCGCTCGTGAAGGATCGCGGAAATGGACGTTGCAAATTACATTGACGGTGCCGTGGGGATCTCCCCCCTTGAGGGGGAGATGGCCGGCAGGCCAGAGGGGGTCGCCTCGGCTGCCTCGACTTCTTTTGCGATAAGGGGCGTTGGCGCTTCACGCGCGGCGACCCCCTCTGTCGCCTTCGGCGACATCTCCCCCTCGAGGGGGGAGAGTGTCCGCGCCATTGTCATCGTCGCTGAAACTGCGGCCGACATTGCATCGCGCGAAGCACTGCTTGACGATGCCATGGGCCCGATGCGGCGCAAGAAATCGTCGGAGAAGCTGCGGCGCGGCCGCCGGCCTTCCGAAGGCCTCGCCTTTGTCGTGCGCGATGCGGCGGGCGCGGTTGTCGGCACCGTGCGGCTGTGGGATGTGAGGGTGGGAGAGGGCGGTCCGGCAGCGCTGCTGCTCGGCCCGCTCGCTGTCGACCCGGCGCTGAAGAACGCCGGCATTGGCTCGGCGCTGATGCGCCATGCGCTGGCCGAGGCCGCGCGTCTCGGCCATGCTGCGATTCTGCTGGTCGGCGATGCGCCTTACTATGGTCGCTTCGGCTTCTCAGCTGACAAGACGGGCGCGCTGGCGATGCCCGGCCCGTACGAGCGGCACCGCCTGCTGGCACTGGAACTGGTCGAGGGCGCGCTCGACGGCGCGCATGGCACGGTGAAGGCGGCCGGGCGCAAGCTGAAGGCGCTGCCGCTGACCTTCGCGGCGTAAAGCCTTCGGCTTTCTAGGGCGCAAAAGCCTGGGTCGACAAAAGCAAAACGCCGCCTGATGGGCGGCGTTTTGCTTTTGCGACGGGATTAGCCAAGCAACTGGCTGAGCGCCATGGCGACTGTCATGTCGCCTTCGACCTTTATCTTGCCGGACATGAACGCCATGGTCGGGTTGAGGTCGCCGGCGATCAGCGAATCCAGATCGTCGAGCGACAGCTTGACGGTGCAGTCGGTCGGTGCGTCGGTGGTCGAAATGGTTGCGCCGTCGATGACGATGACGCCGTCGCTGCCGGTATCGAACTTCACCGAGTGTTCAAAACCGGCGCTCGCCACGCGCGACTTGATCTTCTCGGCAATCTCCTGAACGCCCATGCTGTTCTCCTCGTCTCGTTGCGTTTTGCCACGCGTCAGTGCCGGCCTCTTCCGAAGTCGCTGTCTCGCGCGTGCCGCGATCCTGGTCGCTTGGCGCATATAGCTTCGAGTTGACGTAAACGTCAACGCGGTGCGTCATCTCGTTTCAGTCGGAAGGGACAAAGGCGAAGGGAACATCCCTCCTGCGGCGGGGTCAGTGCTCCGCGACCGGTTTGGCCGGCTCGCCCTGGGCCGATTCCGCCGCGGCCGGTTCGGTCGGCGTGGCCGGGTCCTTGCGGCGGCGCATGGCGTTGTCGCGGATCTCGTCCTTGGTCAGGAAGTTGACCTGGTCGATCAGCACTTCGTGCACTAGGTCGGCGCCGACGCGGGCATTGACGGTGTCGCGTATGGCCTTGCGGAAGGCGTCGAGATCGATGGTTTCCTTCTTGGTGAAGTCGATCTGCGGATTGGAATAGAGATAGGAATAGACCTGATCGGTCATCAGCGCTTCGGCCGGGATCGACATCTTCTTTATCTCCGCCGGCTCGACCGTGTAGACGAGCTTGGTGAGGAAATAGCCGTCGATCTTGGAATTGCGGATCAGCGGCACCGAGATGATGTCGGTCTTGACGTAGTCGAGACCGCCCAGCATCGGCTTCGGCGTTTCGCCGACGCCGCGCTCGCCGGCCGCCTGGAACGAATAGAACACGGCGCCCAGCGTGGCGGCGCAAATCCAGATCGCGGCGGCGATGAATTTGATCACCGGCTGTTCCCGCCTGTTGCCGAGATCATCAGCTCGCCCATCCGAATTCGCCGGCCGAGTAGGTGCCGTCGGCTTCTGCGCGCTGGATGGCGTTCTTCAGGAGCGTCGCGACCTCGTTGACCGCGTTGAGGTGGGCGAGGATCGCGGCCTCGTTCTTCGCCAGCTTCTGGCGCAGCCGCGCCAGGCTGTCGCGGTGCTCTTCCAGGAACTCGAGCTCGTTGGCGCCCTTCATGGCGCGGGTCAGCTCGTAGAGGTAGCGGCTCTTGCGGGCGTTCGAGGCCTTGAGGTCATAGCTCGTGTCGTTCTTCAGACCCGCCGTCTCTTCCTCGACCGCCTCCTCGATGCGGCCGATGATGGCGGCAAGGTTGCCCGGCCGTGCAAAGGGGATCGGCGCCTCGGAAGTACGTGCCGGCAGGTTGGCAGAGAATTTTGAAAAATCGGCCATTGAAAATCCTGGTCTAGATCCTGATGTCGGTTTTGATGGTCGTCTCGTCGCCGGTCATCGACCGTGCGGCCTTGCGTTGCAATTCCTCGACCAGCGAGGTGGAGAGCCGGGTCTGCTGGTCGATCTCGGTCTTGTGCGGCCCGGTTGACACCGGCCCTATAGGCACGGTGCGCTTGCCGTCCTTGTAGTGGTCGGCCAGCAGCGATTTGGCGATGCCGATGCCGCCGCGCTCGGCCATGACGTCGGCGACGCGCTCGGCCAGCTGCGATTTCCACATGTCGCCGGCCAGCCCCTTGCCGTAAACGCCCTCGGTGTCCTTGGGCAGCATGTTCTGGATGAAGGTCTGCAGGACCATCGCCTCGAACTTCTTGAACTTGTTGGCGGGATCGGCGCCTGCAGCGGCCTTGCCGGCCGTGGCGCGCGACAGGATCGAGCCGGCGTCGACGGAAGCCGCCATGTCAACAGAGAAGGCGCCGCTAACGCCGTTGGCCCGCTTGGTGAGCGCGGCACGGGCAGCCTCGATGTCCGTCGGGTCGACGGCTCGGGCAACATCGAGAACGATGTCACTGGGTGGAGAAATCGCCAAGAAAGTCCGCCTCTTTGCCGGGTTTCCTGGAAGGACCATGCCGCAACAAGCTTGTGGCAGGCTTGCGCGGGAGAGGGCGGAATGCAGGCGTGTTGGGCAGCCTAAACTGGTCGTCGTTCCAGTTCCTCCGTCGAAACCTCATAGATCTCATCTGCAGTCGGCTTAATCGCTCGAGCCGCAATAGATTGCGTTCACACTCTATATGAGATATAGATTATGAACGTAATCTAAAAACCGGAGATGACGATGCGCGTGAGTCGGACCCAAGCTGCGGAAAACCGCCAAGCCGTGATCAATGTGGCAAGCCGTCTTTTTCGGGAGCGAGGCTTTGACGGCATCGGCCTCAAGGATCTGATGAAGGGTGCCGGACTGACCCAAGGCGCCTTTTACAAGCAATTCGCGTCAAAGGATGACTTGGCTGCGCAGGCATCCAGGCGGGCGATGGAGAGCGCCACCCACCGGTGGTCGGCCGCAACAGCAGCAAACCCCGAGAATCCGCTCGACGCAGTGATCTCGTTCTATCTCAGCATGGATCATCGCGAAGAAAAGATGGACGGCTGCCCGGTCGTTGCACTCGGCTCGGATGCTGCCAGACAGAGTGCCGACGTGAAGGCGTCATTCGAAGCCGGGATCAAGAACTACCTTGAGATGCTCGGCAGTTGGGTTGGCGAGGCCGACGGCGACGAGGCCGGCAGCAAGGCCATGGCCATTCTCTCGACAATGGTCGGCGCGGTGCTGCTCTCGCGGGTCGTCAACGACCCGGGCCTCGCGCAGGCTTTTCTGGATGCGGCGACCGACCAGGTTCGCGAAGCAGTCACCGCTTGAACGGCGTGGACAGCGCTGTCGGCGCACCCAAGTGATAGGAGAATAGATGCGACGGATTGTGGTTACAGGCATGGGGGCGGTCACGCCCCTTGCTGCGGATGTTGAAGCGTCCTGGTCGCGTCTCCTGGCCGGCCGCTCGGGCATCCGGAGGCTTCCGGACGATATGGTGGGCGACCTGCCCGCGAAGGTCGGCGGGGTGGTGCCCTCCATAGAAGAAGATCCGGAAGCTGGTTTCGATCCCGATGCCGTCCTGCCGCCCAAGGATCAGCGCAAGGTAGATCGGTTCATTCTCTTTGCGCTGGCGGCGGCGGAAGAGGCGCTTGTGCAGGCAAAATGGAAGCCGGGCTCGGAAACGGACCGCCTGCGCACGGCCACAATCATCGCTTCAGGGATCGGCGGATTTCCCGCCATCACCGAGGCGGTGCGCACCGTCGACCTGCGTGGCGTCCGCCGCCTGTCGCCCTTTACGGTGCCGTCCTTCCTGGTGAATCTTGCTGCAGGCCACATCTCGATCCGCCATGGCTTCAAAGGCCCACTCGGCGCGCCGGTGACGGCGTGCGCGGCCGGCATCCAGGCGATAGGAGATGCGGCTCGTCTTATTCGCGCCAATGAAGCCGATATTGCCGTATGCGGCGGGACGGAAGCATGCATGAATATCGTCAGCCTCGGTGGGTTTGCCGCGGCACGCTCTCTTTCGACCTCCTTCAATCACCGTCCTGATGAGGCCTCCCGACCGTTCGACAAGTCGCGCGACGGCTTCGTCATGGGCGAAGGAGCCGGCATGCTGGTCATCGAGGAATTGAGGCATGCGCTGGCGCGGGGCGCAAAACCGCTCGCCGAGTTCGTCGGCTACGGGACGACCGCGGATGCTCACCACGTCACTTCTGGTCCTGAGGACGGCGACGGTGCGCGCCGAGCCATGGAGATCGCAATTGCGCAAGCAGGGATTTCGCCGCGCGAGGTTCGTCATCTCAATGCGCATGCGACCTCCACGCCAGTAGGCGACCTGGGCGAGATCGAGGCAATCAAGAGCGTGTTCGGGCGCGATTACGCGATAGCTGTCAGCGCAACGAAATCGGCGACCGGACACCTGCTGGGCGCGGCTGGCGGGCTTGGTGCCATCTTCGCGATCCGGGCGCTCAGGGATCAGGTCGCCCCGCCGACCCTCAATCTGGGCGCGGCCGATCCGGCCGGCGACGGAATCGACTTCGTCGCAAACGAGCCGCGGCCAGTGGAGATGGAGTACGCAATCTCCAATGGATTCGGCTTTGGCGGCGTGAATGCCAGCGCCTTGTTCAGGCGCTGGAACCACCCGGTGGCCTGACGCGAGCGCCAGAGGCAGTCATGACTGACGCCCTTTGCTCCGACCTTTCATGCTTCTCCAACTCCGATCCAACGCAATGAAGGAAATGATTTCCATGAACAAGACCAATCCTGGCGTCGCCCTCGTCACAGGGGCATCCTCCGGCATCGGGCGCGCAACCGCCAACACCCTACGGAACGCGGGCTATCGCGTATTCGGAACCAGCCGTCGCACGGCCTCCAAACAATCCGACGGCGTTACCATGCTGACCTGCGACGTGACCGACGACGCGTCCGTTGCGAAAATGGTCGATGACGTTCTGGCCAAGGCCGGACGCATCGACCTGCTTGTCAACAATGCCGGCATGGGTCTGTTTGGCGGCGCGGAGGAGTCCTCGACCGCACAGGCTCAGGCGCTGTTCGACGTCAACGTCTTCGGCGTTTTCCGCGTGACCAACGCGGTGTTGCCGGCAATGCGACGCCAAGGGAAGGGCAGAATCGTTAATTTGAGTTCGGTACAGGGGTTTATCCCCGCCCCCTATTTCGCGCTTTATTCGTCGACCAAACATGCCGTTGAAGGCTATTCCGAATCGCTCGATCACGAATTGCGCCCGTTCGGTATTCGCGTGTCGTTGGTGGAGCCCGCCTATACCCGCACGTCATTCGAGGACAATCTCGCCGCCCCCGATCAGTTGCTTGATATTTATGATTCCGCCCGCGCTGGCATGACTGTAGCCGTGCGGAAAGCGATGGAAAAAGGCGATGCGCCCGAAGTGGTAGCCCAGACCGTTTTGGCCGCTGCGATCGATCCCACTCCGAAGAAACGCTACGCGGCGGGAAAAATGGCGCGCCAGGTCAGTTTCCTGCGCCGTTTCGTCCCCGCGTCCGCATTCGACAAAAGCCTGCGAAAGCAGCTCGGGCTGCCGGTCTGACGAAAGGACATCAAGATCGCGGGGCCCAAAGGATATCGAGCGGCCAGTCGGCGTGGTAAAGGCTGGTTTCGGGTCAAAGCAAAAACTCTCGCCGCTACTCCTGCCCCCGCTTCTGGGCGATCAGATCGAGCCGGTCGCGGTCGGAGCGTTCGCGCTCGTCCTGGCGGCGCACATCCTTGTAGGCGCGCTCGACCATGTTGGTGCGCGCCGTCGCCGTGGCAATCAGCCCGACCTCTTGCCTGGCGCTTTCCAGGCTCGCTTCCTGCCGGATCAGCGCGTTGGCGATGCGGCGATGGTAAAGGTCTGGAAACAGGACCGCCATCGACTGGTCGGCGTCGAAATGCTGGACCAGTTCCTTGGCCTCGGTCTCTGCGGATGCCGCCGCAGCCACGAAGCTCGCATGGCGGGTCTCGTGCAGGGCCTTCAACTGCTCCTGTACCTTGACCAGTTTCTTCAGCCGTTCCTTGCGCGTTGTCATCTCACCTCGCCAGCGTCAGGTCGACGAAGCCGTCGACGAAAAGCGACAGCATGGTGCCGATGGCGAAGTAGAAGATGATCATGCCGCCGGCAATGACGAAGGGCAGCGAGATGAAATAGACCGGGATCTGCGGCGTCAGCTTGTTGACGAAGCCGATGGTCAGGTTGACCAGAATGGCATAGGCGACGAACGGGCTGCCGAGCCTGAGGACCAGGAAGAAGGCGTCCGACACCGTGTCGGTGAGATCGACCAGGGCGGCCTGCGGGTTGAAGAAGACGTTGACCGGCGCCACCGTGTAGGAGGCAACCAGCGCGCGGATGATCTCGTGATCGAAATCGAAGACGAAGAGCAGCAGCAGCGCCGAAAACGAGATGATGGCGGCAAGGGCCGCCTGCGGTTCCGGTTCCTCGATGGCGGGGCCGCCGGTGCCGCCATAGCCGATCAGCATGGCGATGGCCGAGCCCATGAAGCGCAGCGCCTCCATGTAGAGCCTGGTCATGGCGCCGATCAGCCCGCCGACCAGTAGTTCCGAAATGATCATCGGCGCCAGCACCTGCGGACGCGCATCGACGAAGGGAAAGATCTTGTCCCACAGGAAGGCGAGCAGGCCACCGGTGGCGGCGATCGACACGAACAGCCGGACCTGGACCGGTACGCGGGCGCTGGACAGGCCCGGCATCAGCATGAAGCAAGCGCCGATGCGGCAGAAGGCGAGGAAGGCGGCGATGACGACGCCTTGCGACAGTATGTTCACGAGATCGTCCCGAGCACCTTGATCTCGACGCCCTTGGCGATTTCGACATGGGAGAGCACCGGCAGGGTGGTGAACAGGCGCTCGATGATCATGCGCACGTAGGGCCGGGCATCGGGCGCGGTGACGAGAACGAAACGCTCGCCGGCCTCGAGATGTTTGCGGATCGCCTTGGTGGCGTCCTGGCCGAATTCTTCCAGCTGGCGAGGGTCGATGTCGAATTCGCGCACCTCGCCCTTGGCGTCGCGCTTGAGGCTTTGGTGGAAGGCGAGGTCCCAGCGGTTGCCGAGCCGCAGCACCTTGAGCATGCCGCCTTCAGAGAGATCGCCACAGATCTGCTGCGCCATGCGGATGCGGACATGCTCGACGATCTGCTCGGTGCGGCGCACATGCGGCGCGATCTCGGCGATGGCCTCGATGATCAGGTGCAGATTGCGGATCGAGACGCGCTCGGCGAGCAGCAGTTTCAGCACCGCCTGCAGGCCGGGATAGGAGATGTGCGAGGTGCAGATCTCGTCGGCGAGCTTGCGGTATTCCGGATCCTGGCGTTCGAGCAGCGCCTTCATGTCCTTGTAGGACAGAAGCTGCGGCAGGTTGTTACGGATCACCTCGGACAGATGGGTGAGCAGCACCGACATGTTGTCGGCAAAAGTGTAGTTCTCGCGCTTCAGATCCTCGGCAAAGGTTTCGAGCACCGAGAAGGCGCGCATGCCGAAGGCCGGCTCGCGGATTTCCTCGCCGGGAACGTCGGGCAGGTCGCGGGTGCCGAGCAGCACCATGATCTCGCCGACACGCATCTGGTATTCGGCAACGACGGTGCCATGGACCTTGATCTGGTAGCTCTTCGGCGGAATGCCGAAGTCGTCGGCGACGCGCACTTCCGGCACGACGAAGCCGTATTGCGTGGCGAACTTCTTGCGCATCTTGGCCATGCGGAAGACCAGTTCCTGGTGCGACACCAGCAGCCGCGTCGACAGCTGCTTGCCGATCAAAAGTTCGATCTCGGCGGTGGTGAGCGAAGCCTTGACCGAGTTCTTCTCCTCCTCGACCTTGTTGGCCTTCTCCTGGTCCTTGAGCGCCTCGACGGCGGCAGCCTCACGGTTGGCGCGCATCGGGATGACGTAGCCGAGGCCGGCCATGCCGGCGGCCAGCGTGAAGAACGGGAAGAACGGCAGGCCGGGCATCAGGCCGAGCAGCACGAGCAGCGAGGCCGCGACGTAGAGCGCGCGCGGATGGGCGCCGAGCTGGCCGAACACCGCCTGGTTAGTCGAGCCGCGCGTGCCGCCCTTGGAGACCAGCAGGCCGGCGGCGAGCGAGACGATCAGCGCCGGAATCTGGGTGACGAGGCCGTCGCCGACCGACAGCTTGATGAACACGTCGGCGGCTTCGCCCATGCCCATACCGTGCCTGATATAGCCGATGGCGATGCCGCCGACGATGTTGATGGCGGTGATGATGAGGCCGGCGATGGCATCGCCGCGTACGAATTTCGAGGCGCCGTCCATCGAGCCGAAGAAGGACGATTCTTCCTCCAGTTCTCTGCGGCGCAACTGCGCGGTCTTGTCGTCGATCATGCCGGCGGACAAATCGGCGTCGATCGACATCTGCTTGCCGGGGATGGCGTCGAGGGTGAAGCGGGCGCCGACTTCGGCGATACGCGTGGCGCCCTTGGTGATGACGATGAAGTTGACCACGATCAGGATCATGAAGACGATCAAGCCGATGACGAAGTCGCTGGCCATCACCAGTTTGGAAAAACCGGCGATGACATAGCCGGCGGCATGCGTACCCTCATTGCCATGCGACAGGATCATGCGCGTGGTGGCGATGTTGAGGGATAGCCGCAGCATGGTGGCGATGAGCAGCACGGTCGGGAAGGACGAGAAATCGAGTGGCCGCTGGATCCACAGCGCCACCATCAGGATCAGCACCGACAGCGCGATCGAGAAAGCGAGTCCGATGTCGATGAGGAAGGCCGGGATCGGCAGGAACAGCACGGCCAGGATGATGACGATGCCGATGGCGAAGAAGACATCGCGGCCGTTCTTGGCCACTGTTCCCGTCGCTAAGCTTTCGCTGATCGCCATATCGTCCCCGAGCCATGGACTGCCCGAACATGAGGGCAGCCCTTCAAGCCTAACCGGCCAAGCTTGCGCGAGGGTGGGAGGACTGGTTACTTCCCAGGAAGACAGAGGACTTGAGGAAAGATCATGCTGGTGATCATCGGTACCATCCGTCTGCCGGCGGAAAGGCTCGACGAGGCAAGGCCGGCCATGCAGCGCATGATCTTGGGCAGCCGCACTGTACCCGGCTGCATCGACTATTCATACGCGCAGGACGTGCTCGACGCCGGGCTCATCCATGTCACGGAGGTGTGGAGCGACAGGGAAGCGCTCGACGCGCATTTCCGCTCGCCGCACATCGCCGACCGGCGGGCGAGCTGGGCAGCGCTCGGCATCGGCGAGCGCAATCTCATGCTTTATGAGGCCGGCGAGCCCAAGCCGACTTAAGGACCAGGCTATGGCTAAGAAGGTCTGGAGCTAAGGTTTAGCAGGCATTGATCTGTCTGCAGGACCAACCGCCGCCATCGGTATCGTGGCAATCTTCATAGCTGCCGTAGCAGGTGTTTGTCGAATTGCGATACCAAGGGTAGCCGCCAGGACAGCAAACGTCTTGTTGTGCAGTCTGGATAAATTCCTTTGCCGGTCGGCTTTGGTTTTCCGGATTGCCTCCCGACAAAAGAGACGTCGGGTGTGACACAGACCTAACCGGCATATCCACGCTTGAATTGCTTACGGCAGACGAGCTCAAAAAATCATGCCAACAGCTAATGAAAAAAATCCCCGCGCACTCATGTTCTCCTCCCTGAGGAAATAGAGACGGGCAAAAAATGCCATAGTTGCGTCGATTGCGTAAGCGATCGCTCATATAGCCCGCAAGGGATTGAAGCGGGGCGGCGAGCCTGACTGATCGGCAGGACGGTCAAGGTCGGCCGGCTTGCCCGCCTGAGCGAAGGATCTGCCGTCTTTCGCGGCTCGCTGCAACGTCAAAATGGCGCCACAAGCAGTCGGCATTGCGATTGCCACGCAATGCCGCCGGGCGTATCAGCCACGACAGCTTTCATCCCTCGCACCCGGCGAGCCGCTCCGTTGCCTAATGAACCCCAGGTCTATGCCCGTCGCCTGCGCGCGGTGCTGATCCGATCGATCCCTCTGCTTGAAGCGCGCGGCATTGTCATCGTTGCCCTGGCCGGTGTCGTCGGCGTGATCTCGGCGGTGCTGGTCACCGGCATGAGCGAGGCGGTGCAAGGCCTGCATTTCCTGTTGTTCGGCGTCCAGCCCGGCGGGCGTCTCTCCGGGATGTTTTCGCTGCAAAGCCCGTTCCAGGCGCTGATTCCAGCGATCGGCGGCATCCTGCTCGGCCTGACGGTGATCTGGCTGCGGAAGCGGAAATTCCGCACCCCGGTCGACCCGATCGAGGCCAATGCGCTGTACGGCGGACGCATGTCGCTTACCGACACCTTCATCATCGCCGGGCAGACGATGATCTCCAGCGGCTTCGGTGCTTCGGTCGGCCTGGAGGCCGGCTACACGCAGGTCGGCTCCGGCCTGTCGTCGCGGCTAGCGCGTGCGCTGCGGCTGCGCCGCAACGATGTGCGCATCCTGGTCGGCTGTGGCGCGGCCGGCGCCATCGCCGCTGCCTTCGATGCGCCGCTGACCGGCGCCTTTTACGGCTTCGAGCTGATCATCGGCATCTATTCGGTCGCCAATGTCGCTCCGGTGATGACTGCCGCGATCTGCGCGTCGCTGACCGCCGAGATGTTCGGCGTCGTGCCGTTTCCGATGGAACTCTCCGGCCTGCCGGAGCTGACCGCCAGCCAGTATCTGCCGTTCCTGCTGCTCGGATTGCTGGGCGGTGCGGCCTCCATCGCCATCATGCACCTGGTCAGCCTGGTCGAGCGTGGCTTCGCGCGTCTGGCAATCGACGGTTCGCTTCGCCCGGTCATCGGCGGCGTCGCCGTCGGGCTGCTCGGGCTGATCACGCCGCAGGTTCTGTCCTCAGGCCATGGTGCGCTGCATCGCGAATTCGCGATGAATTACGGCCTCGCCGTCGTCGCCAGCATCTTTGTGCTCAAGCTAGCGGCGTCGGCGATCTCGCTCGGCTCCGGCTTTCGCGGCGGTCTGTTCTTTGCCTCGCTGTTCCTCGGCGCGCTGCTCGGCAAGGCCTTTGCGGGCGTGATGGCCATCATTTCGCCGGCGACCGGCATCGACCCTTCCGTCGCCGCCGTTGTCGGCATGACGTCGCTTGCCGTGGGCGTCGTCGGCGGGCCACTGACCATGACCTTCCTGGCGCTGGAATCGACCCGCGACCTGACGTTGACCGGCGTCGTGCTGGCGGCCTCGCTGATGGCGGCGATCCTGGTGCGCGAAACCTTCGGCTACTCCTTCTCTACCTGGCGTTTTCACCTGCGCGGCGAGACCATCCGCAGCGCTCATGATGTCGGCTGGATGCGCAATCTGACGGTTGGGAAAATGATGCGCCAGGATGTTCGCACCGTCGATGCCGCAAAGACGCTTGCCGCGTTCCGCAAGGATGTGCCGCTGGGCTCGGCGCAGCGCGTCATCGCCGTCGATGAGGACCAGCATTATGTCGGCGTGCTGATCGTCGCCGAACTGCATAGCGACCCGTCCGACGGCGAGACGCCGGTGTTGGCGCTGGCCAAATTCACGGATGCGGTGCTGGTGCCGACCATGAACGTCCAGTCCGCCGCCGAAACCTTTCAGCGCGCCGGCGCCGAGGAACTGGCCGTGGTCGAGGATTTCGACAACCGCGTCGTGCTCGGTCTGCTCACCGAAAGCCATCTGATGCGGCGCTATGCCGAAGAACTCGACAAGGCGCGGCGCGATCTGTCGGGTGAGGGCTGAGGGCTGGAGCAATTCCAGGAAAAGTGTGAGCGGTTTTCCGTCCGCAATTGCGTCAAAACAAGAAGATTGAGCGGTTCTCCGTTTCCGTCAAACGGTGAAACGCTCTAATTGGCGGTCTTCCGGCTTTGCTTGGCGACAACATTGGCTTTCCGCAGCAGAGTTGGGGCCGGCGCGAAGGGACTCAGCCTGAATTTTTCGATATGTTTGGCGCGGCCTTGCCTTGCGATGAGATAGTTTGTCATCAGTCTCTCCTCAACGGGCTCCGACATAAAGAACCCTTGAGCGCCGTGGCAGTGTTCGTGGATCAGAAAGTCGAGTTGAGCTTCGTTCTCCACCCCTTCCGCGACAACGGTCAGACCTAGCGAATTGGCCAGCGCGATGATCCCTCGAACCACATTCTGTTTCCTGGTGGAGGAAGCCAGATCGCCCAGGAACGAGCGATCGATTTTCAGTTGGTTCAAGTTGAAATCGGCAAGATATCCGAAGCTCGCATAGCCCGACCCAAAATCGTCGAGTGCCAGGCTGACTCCGATTTCTCGAATTTTGCCGATACTCTCCAGGGCATTGCGGCTGTCCTGGATAAATATACCTTCCGTGATCTCCAATTGCAGGCGCGATGGCGGCAATCCGGTCTGCTGCAGCATTTCGGTGAGGTGCGTCAGATAGGCATAGGCCTGGAGGCTTTTTCCAGAGACGTTGACTGAACAGATGAACTCCTCGGCGGAAATAGGCATCCATTTGGCGGCTTGCATGCAAGCCTTGCCCAGAACCACCTTGTCGAGTTCCAATATCAAATCACTCCGCTCCGCGATTGGAATGAACGATGCCGGCGGACGAACCGCCCCCGAGACAGCATCGCGCCAGCGGACCAGTGCCTCGGCGCCGGTCATGCGGCCGGTCGCCAGTTCGAACTGGGGTTGCCAAACCAGGAAGAACTCGTCGCAATTAAGCGCCCGTTTGATGGCTGCTTCTTCACCAAGCTGCATGTCGATCTGACTTAGGATCGAGGGCGAAAACGTCACGAAACCGGACCGTCCTTCGGCCTTCGCCTTGTAGAGAGCACTGTCTGCGTTGTGCAGCAACATGGAGATGTCGGAACCATGTTGGGGGAAACACGCCATGCCGATGCTGGCGCCAATGCGCACCTGGTGGCCCTCCAACTCGGCAAACCTGTTCAACTGCTCGCGCAAACATTCTCCCAAATCGTCACCAACGTTCCGCTCGGCAATAGCCATGATCGCAAATTCGTCTCCGCCCAATCGCACGGCGGCTACGTCGTCGGGCTGCTCGACCGACTCAAGGATTTCGGCAACCGCTTTCAGTAGCAGATCTCCGACGTGATGACCGAAGGTGTCGTTCACGCTCTTGAAGTGGTCGAGATCGATCAGCAGCAACTGAAGCTGTTTGCCGGTCTCCCTCGCCCGGTCCAGCATGGCGTCCCGGTTGGCTGCCATCCAGGCACGATTCTTCAACCCCGTCGTCGCGTCGCGCCAGGCAAGAAATTCCAGCTGCTTTATCGTTTCCCGGCGCCCGATGAACAGAACCGCCGTTCCCATCGCCAGCAGCGACAGGATCGTCAAGGCAAAGGCTATCTGATAGTTGAACCTCCTCAAGCTGACTTCCGACGAATAGAGATCGGCGTTAACTTCCTCGCCGTATTTGTAGTACTCGTCGTTCATCCGACCGACGATCTGCTCAAGCTCCAAACCCAGTTCCGTCAGGCTTTTTTGATCGAGCGGCAGCCCCGCCGCAATCACGACATCAAGTCGCTTCACCGCATCGTCGACGCGCGGCACGATGCCTGCATAAGCTGGAATTGCGCTGATCGTCTCTCTGCCGTCGATCCGATCGAAGCGTATGTAAACCAGGTCGTTTGCCGCCGACAGTTGATCGAGGCTCTCCTGGGAATTGGGAGCGCCTTCGGCGAGTGAGATCATATCCCTCAGGTGGGTCACGTCGCGTATCGCGATATGGAATTCGCGGATGGCGAAGAACCCGAACCTAGGCAGCGATGACTCGATCTTGCTGATACTGACAAACAGCATGCCGATGAGGATCGCGGAACCGATCGCCGCCAGCCCTATGGCGCTGCCGTAGGTAAGCGGAATTTGCCAGCCTCTCAGTCGAGTACCTACCATTGAGGCCTACAGCCGATCAGTTGCCGGACTCGATCGTCTTGATCAGCCAGATCCATCGCGGCTTACGGATCGGCGTGTCGAAGGCGGGGTGGTCCTTGAGAGGGTAGATCAGGCGGGTCGGTCCCTGCGTCCGTCGGGTGAGCAACTCTCCGTCCTGGCGGGTTGCTAGAAGCAGAGGCCCTTCCGTCCAATCTTCGTGCGGAATTACCTGCACGTATTCGTCCACTGCCCGCAGGGTAACGGAATCCCTATCTTCCAACCCCACGGATTTGAGCACGTCTCGGAACAGAACGCCTTGAAAGATCAGTTGCCCGTTCTCGAAAGGACTTGTGGTGACGACCTTGTAGAGGCCAAGCTTTTCCAACTGCCGCAGCGTGATCGGGATCGACTTGCCGTCCTTCTGAACGTTGAAAGCCACAGTCTCTGGTGGCTCCGGAAAGCTGGCCGGTTCTAGCGCCCAAACGGGCAACACGCCGATCGCCAGGACAGCCAGCATCAGCAGGCTGCGCACAAGCATAAACCGGCCCTTCTTTAGCAAGGACAACATATCACTATCCTTCCCGCCCAGCGGAGCCGCTACGGATCTTGGCCGCAGGATCTCGCTGGCTAACAGTCGATACTGCCGTTCAAAGCTTAATTTTTTGGTCGGTTTCGTCTCGAAACTGGCGCCATCGCCGACAGCCTCACAGGCCACTGACTATGGAGCCCGACTTGATCGACCTTTCGACCTTCCACGATCTCGCCAAGGCCGAGATCGGCGCGTTCTCGCCCAAGCCGACCTCCATTGAGGGCGATCAGCTCGAGGCCGTGCGCTCGTTCTTCCAGTCGCCGGACGGAACCGTCGACATCGGCATCTGGGAATGCACGCCCGGCCGCTTCACCGCCGATCGTTCGGACTCGAAATCTGCCACATCATCTCGGGGCACGTGGAACTGAGCCGCATCGACGGCGAGGTGCGCGAAGTGGTCCGGGCGACCTGCTAGTTCTGCCGCAAGGCTGGAAGGGCGAGTGGCGGATACGCGAGACCACACGCAAGCTCTACATGATCCAGAGCGTGGGCTGAGGGGCGTCGCCCGGTTCAAACGAAATCAGTGGTCGATCGGGCCCTTTGGCGAGACCAGCGCGGTGCCGGCGGTCGTCGGGCGCTCGATCAGGCGGCGCACGCGCGGCGGTTCGTCGCCGCTGTGCAGCGCCCGCACCCGCTCGGTGACGACGGCGTCGGCATGGGTGGCGCGCCGGTTGTGGCGGATATATTCCAGCCAGGTCGGCGTGTGGTAGTGCTCGATCCAGACTGCGGGATTTTCGAGGTCGCGCGCCAGCGTCCAGTTGCGGGCGCCGTCGCGGCGGCGGATGCGGCCGCGCTCGGCCATGGTGGCGAGGAATTCGGGCACGTCCTCGTCGCGAATGACATACTCGATCATGATGGCGATCGGGCCGCTGCGTGGCTTGAGGTCGAGGCCGAGATGCGGCTCCTTGAAGCGGTTGAGCGGGTCGAGGTTGAGCGCGGTCTGCTGCGGCAAGGGCAGGAGCAGGCCGATGGCGCCGCCGACGAGCATTGCGATGCTTGCTGCAATGAGCGCGGTTTCGGCGCCATGCGCATCGGCAACGACACCCCAGATCCAGCTGCCCAGCGCGATGCCGCCGAAGGTCGCCGTCTGGTAGACCGACAGCACCCGGCCGACGACCCAGCGCGGCGTCGACATCTGCACGGTGACGTTGAAGTGCGACAGGGCGATCACCCAACAGGCGCCGCCAATGAGGAGGCCCGCTGATGTCTGCCAGGCATTGTGGCTGATTGCGGCGTTGAGGGCGCAGAAGGCGAAGCCGGCGAAGGCCATGCGCACCATCGTCTCGCTGGACAGCAATTGCCGCAGACGCACGCTGATCAGCGCACCGCCGACGGCGCCGATGCCGAAGGCGCCGAGCATGATGCCGTAGGTCAAGGCATCGCCCTTGACGACGTCGCGCGCCACCAGCGGCAGCAGCGCCAGAACCGCGCCGGCGCTGAAGCCGAAGGCGGAGCCCCTGACCAGCACCTTGCCGATGTTGGGCGACATGGCGACATAGCGCAGGCCGGCGCCCATGGCCGCACCCAGCGTCTCGCGCGGCAGCGTCGAGACCGGCAGCTCCGGTTTCCAGCGGAAGAGCACGACGATGAGGCCGATATAGCTCAGCGCATTGGCGGCAAAGGCAGCGGCCGCACCGGCGGCGGCAACGATGATGCCGCCGATCGCCGGACCGACGCTGCGGGTCAGGTTGAAGCCGAGGGAATTCAGCGCAACAGCCGCCGGCAGCTTGTTGCGCGGCACCATGTCGCCGACCGATGCCTGCCAGGACGGATTGTTGAGCGCCGTGCCGCTGTCGATCAGGAAGGTGAAGGCAAGCAGCGTCCACGGCGTCATCCAGCCGTTCCAGGTGAACAGCGTTAGAAGTGCAGAGACGACCAGCATGAAGACCTGGGCGATCAGCATCACCTTGCGCCGGTTGAAGCTGTCGGCAATGGCGCCGGCGACGAGCGCAAACAGCATGATCGGCAGAGTGGTCGAGGCCTGGACCAGCGCCACCTGATAGGGCGAGGTGGCGATGGTGGTCATCATCCAGGCGGCGCCGACGCCCTGGATCAGGCCACCGAAATTCGACACCAGGCTGGCCGACCAGAGGGCGCGAAAAATACCATGCCGGAACGGCGCCAGCGCCGAGACGCGTTCGCTGTCCGGCTCGTCATCGATCATCAGACCTGTCCCACCTTCATGCGCTGGTTTCGTCCGCCGGGACGACAATCATGGCATCCGTTTGAAATAGAGCACGACATCCAAAAGGGCGAACGCCCCTTCGAAAAAGATCATGGTCCAACAACAGGGTAGCAAGGCGAAAATACGTCAGCCGGCAAGGGTTCGCTGCCCAGGGCGATGTTCTCGTTGGTCCACCGCGCCGGGGGATCGGCCAGGGCGAAGTCAGCTTCTGTCGCGGGCGGCGGCATGCAGAGCTTCGGTCAGCGTACCCGTCGTCTCGCCGCCGGCGTGAAGGCGCAGGAAAAGCTCCATGCCGACAAGCCGCAGCCTGGAAGGTTCCTCGCGCCGCGCGAACTGGATCATGTCCTCCACGCTGGCGGTGGGCCACTTCATGGCATCGCG
Source organism: Mesorhizobium sp. P171375 (assembly GCF_057786075.1). NCBI lineage: Bacteria > Pseudomonadati > Pseudomonadota > Alphaproteobacteria > Hyphomicrobiales > Phyllobacteriaceae > Mesorhizobium > Mesorhizobium sp. P171375. The sequence goes on along the minus strand of NZ_JBYNWF010000001.1, from coordinate 6,387,519 downwards.
CAGGAAACCGCCGCGCAGCAAAGTCTCGGTGCCGGCCGAAAATTCGGACGATATCTCGAAGCCGATCTTGCGCGCCTGGACGTTCTGGCGCGGAATATGCTTTTGCGCGACCTTCCGCAAAAGCCATTTTCCTGTTTTGTCGCGGTATTTATGCCGCCTCGGCAAATGTATCGCGAAATCGATCAGCCGGTTCGCCAGGAACGGGACCCGCAGCTCCACGGACGCCGCCATGCTCAGCCGGTCGTGCCGGTGCAGGATGTCCTGCAGATGTGAATAGAGGTCATAGAGGCAATGTCCGAGGAAGGCACGATCGGCGGGCGGCGCTACCGGCTGCAAGCGGTCGAAAATCTCGGTCTGGAGGAAGTTCAGCTCCGGCGACAGGGCGCGCAGGACCATTTTGCGCTCCATTTGTGAGTGGCTTCCAGCCGAGACCTTGTAGGGCGCACGGCGCTGATGCTCGAATCTTCGGTCGAGCGAGCGCTTCGAATGCAACAGACGCCGGGGCCACGACCAGGGACGCCACATCTTCAGGCTCAAGGCCTGTAGTGGGTAACCGCCAAACAATTCGTCAGCGCCTTCACCGGTCAGCAACACCTTGACGCCGTCCACCCGGCATTGTTCGGCAAGCGCCAGCAGCCCGACATGGCTGGCGTGCCAGCCATCGCTTTCCAGATGCCAGATTACCCTTGGCCAAAGGTCGAAAAAACGGTCCCTGTCGACTGGCACCCGGCGCAAGGGCACACCGACATGGCGGCCGGTGCGCTCGGCGTCTTCGGCCTCGCTGCGGCCGAGCTGCGGGTCGACGACATAACCATGGACCTCTGGCCTGAACCGCCTTGCCAGCGCCGTTATCAGGCCGGAATCGACGCCGCTGCTGCAGGCCGTGGCGACGCCGGTATCGGCGATGCAGTGAAGCTCGACGCTGTCCTTGAGCAGCGCCTCGAGCGTCGCCATGTGCTCAGCGTCAGAGGACACGTCGCCAGTGATGCGCGCGGTCTCCAGCACGTCCAGCACATGCCAGAAGCGGCGCTTTTCGATACCGCCGTCGGTGATCTTCCACAGGCCGGCGGGCGGCAAGCGCTCGATGCGGTCGAACAGGCTGTAGCTGGAATCGCGGCTCTGCCAGGCCAGCCGCAAGGTCATCTCGCGGCTGTCGATGTCGCGCGGAAAACCATCGCAAGTGAGGATCGCCTTGTCCTCGGAGGCAAACAGGAATCGATCCGGCATGTCGGCCACCGACATCGGCTTGATGCCGAGACGGTCACGAGCAAGCCACAGCGCACTGTTGCGGGCGTCGAAATAGGCGAAGGAAAACATGCCGTCGAACAGCGGCACGGCCTTTTCGGGACCCCAGTGATGCAGGGCTTCGAGGACCACTTCGGCATCGCTGATGGTTCGAAAGATCAGGCCTTGCGCCTGCAGTGTTTCGCGCAGCGAGCGGTAGTTGTAGACCTCGCCATTGTAGACGAGGACGCCCTGGCCGGATGCGGTCAGCATCGGTTCGCGGGCGGCGGGCGAGGGGTCGATGATGGTCAGCCGGCGATGGCCGAGGGCCAGCCGGTTGTTGCTCCAGCTGTCGTGATCATCGGGGCCGCGATGCACCAGCGCCTGCATCATGCGGATGACATCCGACAGGTCGTTGGCGTCGATCGGGTTTCGCTTGCGCCAGACGCCGGCTATTCCGCACATGGCATGCCGGTCGATGTTGCCTGGGTCATGACTCGCAATTTAGCGGGAACGAGGCAGGCCGCAAGCGTGCCTAGAATCCGTTTTCGATGCGCTCGAAGATGACGTTGGTGAAGGCCGAAATCTGGCTGCCGATGAACGGGCCGGTCAGCGCCACGACCAGCATGATGGCGACGATCTTGGGCACAAAGGTCAGGGTGATTTCCTGAATCTGGGTCAGGGCCTGGATCAGCGCGATGCCGATGCCGACCGCCATGGCGACCAGCACAACCGGCGCGGAAGCGGTGAGCACCGTCCACACCGCGTACTGGACGATGTCGAGTGCGTCGGCCTCGTTCATGTGAGCGCGCCTCTACGGAACCGGTCTAGCTGGCCGGCTTTATCGAAACGCCCGCGCCGACCGGCACTTCGGTGCCGTTCTGCAGCACTGCGATCAGGCCGTTGCTGGCAAGCTTGACGGAGGCGACGACGCCCGTCGTCTTGCCGTCGGCGGAGGTGATCGAGCGGCCGATCAGGGCGTCCGCCTGCGACAGCGCCGAAGACTGCATGATCTGATCGAGCTTGGTGTTGGTCTGCACCGATTGCTCGACCTGCGAGAAGGTGGCCAACTGGGCGACATACTGCGTCGAATCCATCGGCTTCGTCGGATCCTGGTTCTTCATCTCGGCGATCAGCAGCTTCAGGAACGACTGGTAGTCGACCGCTGTCTTCGACGTCTGCTGGGTGCCCTGGTTGGCGCCCATCGGTACTGTCGTCGTCATGTCCACATTCATCAGTATTGTGCTCCCACGGCCAGCGGGCGTTGCGCGCCCTGAACATCGTCATTGCCGCCAAGCGCGCGGCGTTCGAGCGGATAAAGCGCACGGATCGCCTTCAGCGCTTCATAGATATGGTCTTCGCCGACCATGCGGTCGATCTGCTTCAGCGCGCCGTTGATCTGCTCGTCCTCGAAGCTTGCCAAAAGCAGAGGCAGCGAGCGGCGAAACATTGCGCGTGCCTCGATGGCGCCGGCCGGGTTCATCAGCATGACCTGCAGGATGAAGTAGAGCTGCTTCAGCGGTGTCGAGGCCTCTTCGGCCTGGATGACATGGTTCTCGAGCAGGAACTGGACATCGTTCATCAGCTCGACCGTGACCTTGCGGTCGACGCGGATGACGGCGCCGTTGATGTAGATCTTCTCGTTCGGCTTCAGCGATATCTTCAGCGTGTTGGTCATTGAATGCCGTCCCGGATGATCTGGGACACTTCGATCAGGCCTTCGAAATTGTCGGTACGGCCCTGGCGGATGTCCTCCGCCTCGCGCAGCAGCCACAGGCCGATGGAGATGAGGTTGGCGCGCAGTTCCTTGGGCAGGACATTGTCGCTGGAGCCGAGATCCTCGACGAAGGTGGTCCAGACCCGGTTGGTGAAGTGCAGCGCCTCGACCGCTTCCATCGAAGTGTGGCCGACCGCCGCCGCCGCCGACAGCATTTCGATCGAGCGGGTCAAAAGCTGCCGCTCGCGATCCTTGGCGTCGGTGACGGAGTCGGTCTGGATGTCGGCGTAGGAGAATTGGTACATCGTTTGGCTCTACCGTTGCGGTTGAGATTGTCAGGTCAGGTAGTTCAGCAGGCTCATCTGCTGCAGGCGCGCAGTCAGCGCGAAGGACGTTTCAATATGCTGCGTCAGATCCGCGACGCGGGTGGCGGCCTCGGCCGGATCGACGCCTTCCAGATCGAGGATATGCCGTTCGAAGAGATCGACCTGCGTCTTCATGCGATCGCTGGCGTCGGACACACGTTTTTCGGCAAGGCCGGTCTCGGCTTGCAACTGGCCGAGCCCGCCGAGCGCCTCGCCGACCATCGCCTGGGCGCGGCCGACAACGGTGGTCTTCGCGGCCTGGCTGATGTTGCCGGAGAGCAGGCTTGTGACCATGGCGGAAGCCATGGCGAGTTTGCGGATGCTGTCGTCATTGGCGCTGGCCGAGGTCTGCGTGGTTTCGCCGAGCGAAATGCGGCTGACGATCTGCTGGTCGGTGGCATTCGACCAGTTGGCCTGCCAACCCGCGCCCATGAACTGCGGCACGACATTGGTGGTGATGAAGCTGTCCATCTGGGCGGCGGTGATGTTGGCGGCGAGCGGATCGTTCTGCGTGAAGCCGAAATAGGACGAGAAGGAAGCGTCGAACGCAGCCTTGGCCGGTGAGCCGGTGGCGGTGAAGTCGTCGATCGGCTTGACGTCGGTGTTGGTGCCGGCAAACAGATATTCGCCGTTGACGCTGGCGTTGAGGATCGAGGTCATCTGCTGCACGGCGGCCTTGCCGGCTTGCTGTGTGATGGTGCTCGAGGAATTGCCGGCGGCGGTCAACGCGGTCAGCAAATTCTGTGCCGTGTCGGAAAGCTGGCCAAGCGCATCCTGCGTCGAGGAAAGCCGGGCGGTGACCAGCGAATTGGAATCGATGATGACGTTCAGCCGGTCGAGATCACGCGAGAAGGTCACCGCCTGCGAGGTGCGCGCGCCAAGCGCCAGACCGACATCGGCGACTGTGCCTGTCGTCGATTCCTTGGTGGCTTTGACCAGTTCGGCCTGCATTCGCATCTGCTGATAGCGCGCGGCGTTGGAGAGGGCGGCTGAGGAGACGGATGTGGCTTTCATGGCTTATCCCACGGCATCGAGCAGAGACGACAGCATGTCGTCGACGGTTTTCATCATGCGCGCCGAGGCCTGATAGGTGTGTTCGAGGTCGAGCAGCAGCGACATCTCCTGGTCGACATTGACGCCGGTGTCGTTGGACAGCGCCTCGGCGGTGCGCGATGCCAGCGCTTCCTTGGCATCGGCGTTGGTCGAGGCCTGCTGGCGCTGGCCTTCGAACCAGCCAATGGCATTGGCGGCGTAGTCGGACACGCTGGAGGTGACGGTGATGCCGGCCGAAGGGTCGAAAGGCATCGGCTTGTCGAGCTTGTCGCCATAGCCGATCAAAAGCTGCGAATAGGAGGCATTGCCGTCGGTGTTGGCGATATAGGCGGCGCCATTGGCGCCGCCGTCGCGCAACAGAACCGGATTGCCGCCGACGCTCGGATCCATTGCGGCGTTGACTTTGATCGAGCCGGCAAGGCCGTCGATCAGCGTGCCGGCGGCTGGAATGGCGGGCGCGCCAGACCAGGTGAACAGGCCGGTTCGGTCGGGCTGCGAAGGTGCTGTCTCGGCAAAGGCGGTGATGAGGCCGCGCGCGACCTCGTCGAGCTGGCTCTGCATGGTCGCGGCGACGCCGTCACGCAAGGTGATCAACCCGGCCAGCTTGCCGTCGGCGCTGGCGTTGCCGCCGGTGCCGGCGCGGACCGGCACATTGTCGATATAGATGGTGTTGCCGGGCGTGCCGGCGGTGTAGCCCGCCGACGGCGTGAAGCTGACCGAGCGCGGAATGGTCTCGAACAGCGTCGTGCCGTCCTTGGTGGTGATGACCATGTCGTTGTCGCCGCGCGTGAAGGTCGACACCGGTACATAGTCGGCGATCTTCTTCAAAAGGGCGTCGCGCTGGTCGAGCGCGTCGGACGCGTCCGTGCCCGAACGGGTTGCGGAGATGACCGCCTTGTTGGCGTCCTGGAATTGGCTGAGCAGCGATTTGAGATCGTCGACGGCCGTCGATATCTCGCCATCGGCCTGGGTGCGGAAATCCTGGATCGCGTCGGTGCCGTCGTTCAGCGCGCGCACTACCTGCTGGGCCGCGTCGATGACGCTGGAACCGAGGTTCTGGTTGGATGGCGTGGAGGCGTAAAGCTGCAGCGCGTTCTGCAGATTGCCGATCGCGGTCGAGGCAGAGGAGGCGTTGTCGACGCCGTTGACGGCAACGGCGAGGCGGTCAATGCCGCTATAAAGCGTGCTCTGGCCGCTCCAGGCCGATTGCGCGCTGAGGTTCTGGCGAAACAGCAGGGCGTTGGCGGCGCGCTGGATCTCCACGGAGCGGGCGCCGGGCGCGGCGCTGATAACGACCGCCGTGCGGCGGGCGTAGTCGGGATTGCTAGCGTCGGCAATATTACGGGAAAGGACGCTGGTCTGCTTCGATGTGGTCTGAAGCGACTGCTGGGCTATGGTCAATGCGGAAGTCAGCGACATGCGGGTCTTTCACGAGGCCAGTGAGAGGGGGATGACGTTTCTGCCCTGTCGGCGGCGTCAGCATTCGGAAACCTCCAATCCCAAACCACACCAGCCGGTTTGCCGGTGTGGCCTTGAATTCGAAATCCGCGCACCGCGCCGCTCCGGTTTGGGTTCATCCCACTAGCGCCCGTCGTTTATCTCTTCAGGTTGACAAGGACGTCCATGAGGTCGGAACCGGTCTGGAATACTTTCGAGTTTGCGGTGTAGCTGCGCTGCGCCGCGATCATGTTGGTCAGTTCCTCGGCGATATCGACGTTGGAGTTTTCGAGCGCGCCGGAGATGATGCTGCCGAGCTTGCCTTCATTGGCAAAGCCGATGCGCACGGTGCCGGAGTCGGTGGATTGCGCATAGACATTGCCAGGCAGTGCGGTGAGGTTGTCGGCGCTCTGGACGTCGGCCAACGGGATCTTGAACAGCGGCTTGGTCGAACCGTCCTGATACTGGGCGTAGATGACGCCGTCCTCGCCGATCTGAATCTTTTCGATCGTGCTGGGAGCGTTGCCGTTGACCTTCGCTTCGGAGACGGTGAAGCCGGTGCCGAGCTGGGTCAGCTTGGACAGATCGAGATCGAGCGACGCACCGCCCGGTACGGGTATCGTAATTGAGTCGACGGCGCCGGTGAGCTTGCCGGTGGTGGTGTCGAAGGTCAGATTGGCCGAAGCCAGCGCGCCGCCCGTATAGGGGAAGGATGTGCCGGGCGTAGCCTTGGATTGGTCGAACACCGAAACCGACCAGGTGCCGGTGCCGGTGTTGGTGAAATAGACGTCGAGCAGCTTTTTGTTGCCGAGATTGTCGTAGGTGACGATCGAAGATTTCGACGTGTACTCTGCCGTCGCGCTGTTGGTGGACGGCAGCGGACCGGCGGGCGGGGTGGCGCCCGCGGGCAGATTGGCGTTGAAGTTGCCCGAGGTGCTAGGCGTCGCCGTCATTTCCTGATCGGAAATCTCGACAGGAACCAGGCCTTCGAAACCGTTGGCGGTGGCGGCAGGTGTGCCGTTGGCGTAGCTGTAGGCCATCAACTGGTAGCCGGCGGCGTTGACCAGCCTGCCCTGGGCGTCGGGAACGAAAGCGCCGGCGCGGGTGAGGAAAGGCGTTCCGCTTGGGTCCTGGACGACGAAGAAACCGTTGCCGTTGACCGCCAGGTCGGAGACCGAGGTTGTGTACTGAAGCACGCCTTGGGCGCTGATGGCCGAGCGGATGGTGGTGTTGACGCCGCCAGAATTATAGGCGCCACCGACCTGCGGCATGATCAGCGTCGAAAACTCGGCCGAGGATCGCTTGTAGCCGGTGGTGTCGGAATTGGCGATGTTGTCGGCTGTCGTCGACAGGCGATTGGCCTGTGCGTTCATCCCGGAAACGCCGGTCCGCATCATTCCGTAAAGGCTCATCGAAACGTCTCCTCAATGCCCATGTCTGTGGTCGCGAGGGTATAATTTCTGTCTTGCGTGAAGCTGGCGCAGACCGCCATCAGAACACCAGCCGGTAGCCGAGGAAGCGCTTGGAATCGATCGGGTCCTGGCCGAGCTTCTCGCGCAGCTTCTTGCGCAATTTGCTGATGTGGCTCTCGACCACGTTCTCCTCGACCTCTTCGTCGAAGATGCCGTAGATGGCGTTGAAGACCTGGGTCTTGGTGACACGGCGTCCGCGGTTGCTCGCCAGATATTCGAGGATGCGGCGTTCGCGGCGCGGCAGTGGCAGCGGCTGGCCATCGATCTCGGGATCGCGGCCGTCCATGAAGATGCGCATGGCGCCAATCTCGGTGTAGCTGACGTCCTCATGGGCGCGGCGGCGGATGGCGGTGATGCGGGCCAGGATCTCTCTGATATGAACCGGCTTGCGGATGACGTCGTCGACGCCGCTCTCGAACAGCCGCAGCGTATTTTCAAGCGAGTGCTGTTCGCTGAGCGCGATGACCGGAGCGCCGGTGCGGTCGCGGATCTGGCGTGGCGAGATGGCGCCTTCGCGGCAGTCGCCGATGAGGAAGGCGCGGACCGACTTCAAATCGGTGTCGGCAGCCGATGTCACCCACTCGCCGAATTCGCCAGGTGCGAAGCCCGCACAGGCGACCCCCTCGCGATCGAAAAGGGAGTTATACCCCTCAGTTACGAGCTCACGCTCGTCAACGATTACAATCATCGGCCCCGCCTCCGAATCAGATCATCTGCCCCGTGGGAAGAGGCGTAACCGGTGGCGGGAATCCTGAACAACCATCATTTCTTGTAGCTATTTTCTTGGGAGTTATTTCGGGTTTCGAAATAACAGCAGTCACGAATTTGTATCGTTGGCCGCCGATGCCGGGACGTGCCGGGGCACCGGCAGGGGTCGCGGCTTGCGCACATCTGCGAAAGGCGGATGCATCTATGGGTTGCAGAAGGCGCGAGCGTTCGGCGTCCATTTGCCGAAGCCGGTGGCGACCATGTTGGCTATGACGCGGCAGACATAGTATTTCTGCGCGGGATCATTGTCAGGGCCGGCGTGGTAGCGGGCGACGGCCATCGACCAACTGACATGACGGGCATGCAGGCTGGCCAGGAAGCGCGCCGCGTAGTCGACATTCTGGCGCGGGTCGAGCATGTCGTCGACGCTGCGAAAATGCGATGCGTGATAGTGATGGTTGATCTGCATGCAGCCGAGGTCGATGAGCGTCTTGCCCTCGCGCCGAGCCGCTTCGAAGGCCACCAAGGCCTCGGCGCGGCTCCTTGGAAAAACAGCTTTTCCTTCTATATTCAAGGCATTAGGCTGAAGACTGCCCTTCTTGCCGGTCTCGGTAAGCCCGACGGCATAGAGGATGCCGGCCGGCACGCCATAGCGATCGGCGGCGCGCAGGATCTCGGGCTCGCAAGGGTTGGTGGCGGCGTTGGCCGATCCAGTGCCGAGGCTAGATAAACATATCGTCGCCAGCACGCTCGCGAACAGGCGCTGCAGGGCGACCGAATTCCTGTGCATCGTCATTGCGGTTTCTTCCCGACTGCTGGCCGCCCGAACCCGCATTGTTGCCGCTCGAGTTCCCGGGCTGAAAGGCTGACTGATCGCGGCCTTGCGGCATCGCCTGAGAGCTTGCTGCATCACTGCGCGCCGGAGCGTGGACTGCTATCGAGGGTTGCAGAATGGTGACCTTGTCGACATCGAAGCCGAGCCCGCGCAACGACTTCACTATAGCGTCGCTATCGGTGGTGAGGCGGCGGTAAGCCTCGTGGGTTTCGGGCTTCAATTCTATCGAAAGCTGTTCCCCGGCGAGCCTGAGACTGGCGGTGACCATGCCGAGTTCGGCCGGGTGAAGCTCGATCTTCAATATATGTGTCGGAACAGCAACAGAACCGGCCGTCTGGGCGGTCGTCGACGGCGTCGAAACCGCTTGCCGCAGGCCGTTGTCCGAAGCGAGAGCGTCGATCAGAGCCGACGTCGTCTGGTTCATCGGGCTTTGCGCCGGCGGCGGGAAACTCTGCTCGGCGACAATGTCGACGCGCCCGGCGGACGGCGCCTGTTTTTCGGATGTGGACGTAGCGGCGGAATGGGCTCCATCGACGGCCTTCGTCGACGGCGCAGACCGTTTTGCGGCGGGCGCGGAACTCTCGTTTGCCGTCTGGTCCGCCGGCAGAAGAGGTGTCGCGCCATCTTGGTTTGGCAGCTTGCCTGACTGGGGTTCGATCATGGCCAGCTTTTGCCGCTGGTCCTGTGCGGAAACGTCAGCGCCGCCCTTGGCCCGTTCGGGCCGCGGCGGTGTGTCGAGGCTGTTGTCGGGGCCGGATGCCGCGCGGAATTTCTTCAACGACAGAGGCGGCGTCTGCGCAGAAACGGTCTCGCCGTCGAGCACCGGTTGCTCAGTCTGTTGATTCGTAGCAGGCCCGTTTCCGCTCGCTCTGGCCGCCGAGAAACGGCTGATATCATGCAACGCTATCAGCAATGGCAGATGGTCCTGCAGCGGTGCCGAGCCTGCCTCTTGTCCATCCGCCTCAGCGTCAGCGGATGTCTTGTCCGGACCGCTGTCGACATGGTCCTTTGTGGCTTTCCCGACAACCGGTTTGGAGGCAGGCTTGCCCGTCTCTGCGTGCGCAGTCTCGCCCTTGACGGGATCGGCCGCGCTGCGCCGGGTCCAGCGTGGCTCGTGCGGCGCGGCCTCGGTTGCTCCCTGGCCTTTCTGCGTCGGCGCATTGTCGTCGCCGCGCACGAGCTCACCGAAGCTCTTGTCGTCGCCCTTGACGTTCGGCGCCGACTGCTTCGATCCGGCGTGCACGGGCGCAAATCCCGGCAGGGCCTGGCCAACATTGGTGGTCATTTCGGGGCTGCTCCAAGCATCTGGTCGATCAAATCGAGCTGGCGACGCGTCTTGGCCATGGCGGCGTCGGTGGGATCGGCGGGCTCGGCGCCGGCTGCAGGCGCCGATGCCGGCACGACAGGCGCTGCATCGCTGGTGGTGGCGACAGAAGGCGCTTGCGGCGCCTTTGTCTGAGGCGTGCTCTGTGCCTGCGCGGCTGGCTCGCCTGGCGCCTTCGGCTGGTCGGTTGCGGCCGGTCCGCCCGATGCGCCAGCTGCTGGCTGCTCCGGCATTGCGCCTTCGACCGGCGGTAGTTCGGGCTCATCGGGGTTGGTCGCGGCCGCGGTCTTGACCGGCTCCTGTTTGGCCGCGGCAGGCGCGGGCTTGTCGACGGGCAGCGGCGCCGGCGGCGCGATCACTTCGCCGGCCACGGCCTGCGCGGCGGCGAGCAGGTCGCGGTCGCTTTGCGAAAGCTGGCTGCGATCGATCTTGTCGAGCTTGGCGCGGACCTCGTCGATGGTGCCCGACGTCACCGTGGACAGGCTGGAATAGAGCTGGGCGCGCGGGTCGTCCTGATTGTGGATGCCGTCGCGGCCCTGTTCGGCCCTGGCCGAGGCAAAGGCGGAGAGGTCGGCGAGGCCGTCGATCGCGGCACGGCGGGCAATGCGCAGGTAGATCACTTTCTCGCGCTCGGGATCCATCATTGCGGTGATGTCGGCGAGCTTGTCCTGGCTGATCGCCATATGGAGCGTGATGACGCCGGACACGAAGGCATCGGCAAACTGGCTGGCATAGGGCGAATAGAGATAGTCCTCGACATACTGCGTCGAGGCGAGCGCGAAGCGCGCGCCATCGCCTTGCGCGGCGGCGATACCGACCGAGCGGCGCAGCGCTGCTTCCCCGACCAGCGTGCCGGGGCTGAGCAGGCGGGCATCGTCGAGCAGCGCAAGTGCTGCGGCCGGTTGCTCGGTGGCGAGCAGTGAGCCTTTGACCAGCGCCAGGAAGGCGCCGAGATCGGCGGGCAGCATCATCGGATCGATCGGCTTCAGCGCCTCGATCGCGGCCGCCGGGCGGCCGTTCAGATAATCGATAATGCCCTTGGCGATGGCCAGGCTTTGTGGGTCGGTCTTGGCGCGCGACATCGCCACCTCGACGGTGACGGGGTTGCCGCCGCTCATGCCATAGACCAGCAAGGCGCGAAAATTCTTCGGGTCGCTGAAGTCCTGCGCTTCCGCCGCGCGAAGCCTTGTGTCGGTCATTTCGAGCAGCTTGGCCTGCATCGGCAGCGCGGCGTGGTCGCCGGCGGCGATGCGGTCCTGCACCAGCTGCAGCGAGCGCACCAGCTGATAGGGCTGCAAGCCGTCCTCGGCAAAAGCTGCGGGCGAATGGACAGCGCTCAGCAGCAGCAGGCCGATGGCGCGGCCGATGATGGCTGAGCGCCTCATCCGTCGGTCGCCATCAGGATCTCGATGCGGCGGTTGGCGGCAGCCATCGGGTCGGCCGCAATTTTCGGCTCACGGTCGGCGAAACCGGCGACCTCGGTGATGCGGCGCTCGTCGACGCCGCCGCGCACCAGCATGTAATAGGCGGAATGGGCGCGCGCCGTGGACAGCCGCCAGTTGTCGTAAGTGTCGCTGCGGAACGGCCGCGCATCGGTGTGGCCGTTGATGCTGATCGTGCCTTTCTGTTCGTTGACGATGCGGCCGATCTTTTCCATCGCCAGCACCAGTTCACGCCTCGGCACCGCCGATCCGATCTCGAACATGCCGAAATCGAATTGGTCGGTGATCGAGATGACGACGCCTTTGTCGGTGGCCTCAACGGAGACGCCGTCGTGCAATTTGTCGCCTGGCTTGAAGGCCTCGGCCAGTTCCTGCTTGACCTGTGCCGCGGCCTTGACGGCGGCGGCACTCGGCGCCTTTTCCGCGGCTTCGGGCTTGGGTGCGGTTTGTGCGGCGGCTTCGGCCTTTGCCTCCTCCGCCTTTTCGGCTTCAGCCTTGGCCTCTGCTTTGGCTTCCGCCTTTGCTTCTGCCTTGGTCAGCGGCTTGTCGGGTGCAGGCTTTGCCAGCGGCTCGAGCGGGGCCGCGGTCACTGGCGGCGCCGGCGGCACGGCCTTCACTTCAGCCACTTGCGTCTGTGCGGCCTTGTCGCCGGGCTTGAGCGGATCGCCGTCGATCTTGCTGCGTTCGGCGGTGGCTTCGGCACCGGGTGCCGCCACCTGCTGCGACCAGAAATCCGGTGCGAACGGGTCGCGGTAGGATTGGCCGCCCGATGCGCCGGTGGCCGGGCCGGACGCCTGCGCGCCGCCATCGCCCTTCTCGCTGACATTCTGCATGACGCCGGTATCGGTGGCGATTTCCGACAGCACCGCATAGGGATCGGCAAACAGATGCTCGTCGGAAAGATCGGTCTTTGGCGCCGATTCCTTTGGCTGCTTCTTATTCGAGGTGCCGGCGCCGCCGATGCCGTCCTGTCCGGCCTTGCTGGTCTTGTCCTTCGGATCGTCAGCCGTCAGCCCGACCTTGCTCGGGCCATCGCCGAGGTCTTCGAGGCCCTTGCGGCTGGCGTTGCGGTCGACCAGCTTGACCGGGTTGAAATAGCTGGCGACGGCGGCCTTGGTCTGCTCGTTGGCGGCATTGATCAGCCACATGACGAGGAAGAAGCACATCATGGCGGTCATGAAATCGGCAAAGGCGATCTTCCAGACGCCGCCATGATGGGCGTCGTCATGGTCGTCGTGATTGCGCCGCACGATGATGATTTCGTGCCTGGGCTCAGTGGCGTCGGCAACGCTCATGACAAGTCCCCGTTCATGAGAAGGCCTCGGACAAGGCAGCAGACCATTCGGCGATACGGGTCTCGAACACCGCCTCGTCAATGGCAACGGTGAGGTCGAAGCCGGGCGCCTCGACGAAGTCGAGGTTGGCTGCGCGTGGGCCAAGCGAAGCCTTCAGCGTCTCGAATAGCGACAGCGGTCCGCGCACGGCGATGCGCACCGCTTCGCTGTCGCCGACGGCTTCGCGGATCGTGCCCGCAAGGGCTTCCAGCGAGCGCTTCTGCAGATCGTCGCTGACGATGCCGCCAATGATGCGGGCAACGGTGGCGCCGACAAGTTCGCTGACCTTTGCCTCCATGGCGTCGATACGGGCAGTGACGGCGGCGCCAAGGTCACCGCCGAAGCCTTCCAGGAAAACCCTCGCTTCGTCGGCGCTTGCCTGACGCTCCGCTTCGAGCGCGGCCTGATGAGCCACGGCAAGGCGCGCCTCAAGGGCCGCTTCGGCATCGATGACCGCTTCGGCGATCAGCGCGCCAATGTCGGCCTGCGGCGCCGGCGTCTCCGGCTTTGGCTCGGCCTTGGTCGCGAGCGGCGGCTGGCCGGCGCGCGGGCTGCGTGCGCCGAAATCCGGCAAAAGGTCGAAAAGCGCTGCCGAAGCCATGGTCTACACCGTTGCTTCCTGAGCGGCCCATTTGCGCAGGATCTGCGCTGTGCGCTCCTCGTTGAGATCGACCATGCGGGCAAGCCGTTCCTGTGGCGCCGGCCTGATCTTCTGACGAAGATCGTCGAGCGGGGTCGGGCCTGGGCGGCCGCTCGGCAATGCCGCCGGCGGAGGTTCGGCAGTGGCGGTGGTTTCAGGTGTCGGCAGCGAACGCTGGACATCGTCGAAGCTCGGACCGGCAAGTGCGGGCGTCGGCCGCGTGGTCAGCGCGGTGGCCATCGGCCTCAGGCCGAAGAAGGCGACCAGGAACACCACGACGATGAAGGCGCCGGCATTGATCATCGTGCCGGCATGGGTTCCGATCGATGCCATTATGCCCGGCTGTTCGATCGGCTCGCCGTCCAGCCCGTCGATGAACTCGACCGCCGAGACATCGATGATGTCGCCGCGCTTGTCGTCGAAGCCGGTGGCCGAGGCCACCATCTTCTGGATGTCGGCGACGCGCTTGGCGATCTGCTCGGGCGTGGCGTCCTTGCCGAGGATGGTCATCAGTCGCTGCTGGTTGACGACGACGGCGATCGACATTTTGGTGACGGAATAACCGTTGGAGACGGTGGCGATCTTCTTGGAGTTGATCTCGTAGTTGGTGATCTCCTCCTTGCGATCGTTCGCCGATGTCGTCTGCGGGCCGTCGGTGCTGGTCGCCTGGGTCTCGGGCAGGTTCTGCTCGACGCTGGCCGGGGTCGAGGCCTGCCTCTGGTTGCTGTTTTCGTTGGCGCGCACCGACTGCACCGAACGCTCGACGCGCGACTCCGGATCGAAGATCGTCTCTTCGGTCTGGCGGGTGTCGGTGTTGACATCCGCCTTGACGCTGGCGCGGAAATTTTCTGGTCCGAGATAGGGCGTCAGTGCGCGGCGGATGTTGTCGCCGATCTGTGCCTCGACGGTCTGCTCGACGCCGAGCGTGCGGGCGGCACTGGTGTTGGAGGGGTCGTCGCCGGCGGCGAGAAGGTTGCCGTTGGAATCGAGCACGGTGACCTTGTCCGCCGACAGGCCGGGCACGGCGGCGGCGACGAGATGGCGGATCGACATGGCGCTCTTTTCGGCGTCGATGCCGGAATAACGGATGACCACCGAGGCCGAAGGCTGCTGTTCGTCGCGGCGGAAATTGGCGCGCTCGGACATGACGATGTGGACGCGGGCGGCCTTGATGCCGGCGATCGACTGTATGGTGCGGGCGATCTCGCCCTCGAGCGCGCGCACGCGGGTGATCTGCTGCATGAAGGAGGTCAGGCCGAGCGACCCGACATTGTCGAAGAGTTCGTAGCCGGCATTGGCGCTGGTCGGCAGCCCCTTTTCGGCAAGCAGCATGCGCGCCTGCGCGGTGGTGCCGGCCGGCACCAGCACGGAGGTACCGTCGGAGCCGACGTCGAAGCCGATGCCGGCCTCGCCGAGCACCAGGCCGATCTGGTTCACGTCGGAGCGGTCGAGCCCGACATAGAGCGTCTCATAGGCGGGGCGGTTGAGATAGACCGAGCCGATGCCGATGACGGCCATCACCAGCGCGGCAATGCCGGCCAGCATGACGAGGCGCCTGACGCCAAATGCCCTGAGATTCGAGATGATGCTCTGGATCTGTTGCGGCACGATTCAAGCGCTCCCAGCATGATATTCCGTGGGAACACTAGACCGCGAAGCTTGTGCGAAGATGATAGAGCATGTCGCCCAGAAGTGTGTAGCGGTTCCGGGCCAACGACATGCTTCAAAACACGGCCACAAAGCGAAAGGGCCGCGCTGTTGGCGCGGCCCTTCAATCCGAAGGCGGCGAAAGCCGGGTACGGCCTATTGCTTGAACAGCGCCAGGATCGACTGCGAGTTGCCGTTGGCGATCGACAGCGACTGGATGCCGAGCTGCTGCTGGACCTGAAGGGCCTGCAGCCGCGTCGATTCCTTGTTCATGTCGGCGTCGACCAGAGCGCCGACGCCCTTGTCGATGGAGTCCGACAGGTTCGACAGGAAGCTCTTCTGGGTGTCGATGCGCGACTTGGCGGCGCCGAGATAGGCGGCACCCGTGGACAGTTTGGCCAGCGCCGTTTCAACGGCGCCGAGTGCGGTGTCGATGGCAGCCGGGAGGACCTGGGTGGTGCTCGGATCGAAGAAGGTCGTAGCCAGCAGGCCGCCGACGATGCCGCCCGTGCCGGCAATGTCGAGAACCTGCGTATCGGCAGCCTTGACGTCGATGGTGTCGATGGCGACGGTCGTGCCGGTGCGGTTGTAGGAAGCGACGATCTTCAGGTCGGAGGCTGCGGTAGCATCGTTCTGCAGCAGGTTCGAGCCGGCATAGGAAGCGTTGGTGACCGACGACTTGATCTGGTCCTGGATGGCCTTGATTTCGGTCGCGATCTTCTGCTGGTCGTCCTTCGAGGCGCTGCGCGCGGTAACCAGCTTGGCCTTGATCAGATCGACCTGGTCCTTGATGTCGGTGATGGCGGTGTAGGCGGTGTCGACCTTGCCGGCGCCGAGGCCGAGGGCGTCCTGAACAGCCGAAAGCGCCTTGTTGTCGGACTTCATTGTGGTGGCGATCGACCAGTAGGCAGCGTTGTCGCTGGCGGTGGCGACGCGGTACCCCGTCGAAATGCGCGACTGGGTCATTTCGAGCTGCTTGTTGGTGTTGTTCAAGCTCTGAAGCGCGGTCAGCGCCGAAGCGTTCGTCATGATGCTTGCCAAGATCTTTACCCCTTCTCAAAAACTGGCGTGTCACGCACACGCCGGATCAACTTCATCAGGGGGTAGGCATAAGCCCATCGACCGTCTGGTCTGCCCGCCATGGTATCGTTAACCATGACTACCGGGATATGGTTAATGGCCTGTTAAAACAAGCCAATCCGGGCGCTGGCCAAAAGCAAAATCGGCCGCCATTTAAAGAGAAAATCAACAGCCACAAAAAGAAATCGGGCCGCGCTGTTGGCGCGACCCGATCGGATATTGTCAGTCGTAAAGTCGAGAGATCAGCCGCGGAAGAGCGACAGGATCGACTGCGAGTTGCCGTTGGCGATCGACAGCGCCTGGATGCCGAGCTGCTGCTGGACCTGGAGGGCCTGCAGACGGGTCGATTCCTTGTTCATGTCGGCGTCGACCAGAGCGCCGACGCCCTTGTCGATGGAGTCCGACAGGTTCGACAGGAAGCTCTTCTGGGTGTCGATGCGCGACTTGGCGGCGCCGAGCGAGGCAGCGCCGGTGGACAACTTGGCAAGCGCCGTTTCAACGGAGCCGAGCGCGGTGTCGATGGCAGCGGCGGTAACCGCCGTGGTGCTTGGATCGAAGAAGGTCGCAGCAAGCAGGCCGCCGACGATGCCGCCCGTGCCGGCGACATCGAGAACCTGCGTGTCGGCAGCCTTGACGTCGATGGTGTCGATGGTGACGGTCGCGCCGGTACGGTTGTAGGAAGCGACGATCTTCAGGTCGGAGGCGGCGGCGCCGTCGGTCTGCAGCAGGTTCGAGCCGGCGAAGTTGGCGTTGGTCACCGACGACTTGATCTGCGCCTGGATGGCGTTGATTTCGGTCGCGATCTTCTGCTGGTCTTCCTTCGAGGCGCCGCGAGCGGTGACGAGCTTGGACTTGATCAGGTCGACCTGGTCCTTGATGTCGTTGATGGCGGTGTAGGCGGTGTCAACCTTGCCGGCGCCGAGGCCGAGCGAATCCTGAACCGACGAAAGCGCCTTGTTGTCGGACTTCATCGAGGTCGCGATCGACCAGTAGGCGGCGTTGTCGGAAGCGGTGGCGACGCGGTAGCCGGTCGAAATGCGGGCCTGCGTCTGCTCGAGGGATTTGTTGGTGCTGTTCAGGCTCTGCAGCGCGGTCAGCGCCGCGGCGTTCGTCATGATACTGGACATGGCTACTCGTACCTTGGTTTTTACAGGGTGTTTTTTTGCATACCGGCTTTTCCGGTATGACGGAGCGGCATCATGCCAATGATCGTGAGATCCGATCACCCGCCATCTGCGAGCAATATGCGGGCAAGTCCCTACCAAAGGGCTAAACGGGACGGTTAACCGGAAATATAATGCATAAAATTTTTGGCCAGGCGCGCCCCGCAGCGTCGCGGGCGGTCAGGTGAAGGATCGCACCAGGCTGCCGACCAGCAGGTTCCAGCCGTCGATGAGGACGAAGAACAGGATCTTGAAGGGTAGCGACACGACGGTCGGCGGCAGCATCATCATGCCCATGGCCATGGTGATGGTGGCGACGATCAGATCGATGACGAGGAACGGCAGCACGATCAGGAAACCGATCTCGAAACCGCGGCGGATTTCGGAGATCATGAAGGCCGGCACCAGAATGCGCAGGTCGACGGTTTCCTTGGCAACCACCTGGCCGCGTTCGCGGGCGAGATCGGCGAACAGGTCGAAATCCTTGTCGCGGACATTGTGCAGCATGAAGGTGCGGAACGGGTCCGAGATCTTCTCGAACGCCTCGGTCTGGCTGATCTGGTTGTCCATCAGTGGCTTGACGCCGGTGTTCCAGGCCTGGTCGAAGGTCGGCGCCATGACATAGAAGGTCATGAACAGCGACAGCGAGATCAGGATGAGATTGGCCGGTGTCGACTGCAGGCCGATGCCGGCGCGCAGGATCGAGAAGGCGATGACGAAGCGGGTGAAGCTCGTCACCATGATCAACAGGCCCGGCGCCACCGACAGCACGGTGAGCAGGCCGAACATCTGAATGATGTAGCCGACGGTGGCGCCGTCGGCCTTGCCGATGCCGCCGAGATCCAGCTGCTGGGCAGCGGCGACAGAAGTGGCGCCGACGACGATCGCGGCGGCGAGGATGAGTTTTCTCATTCGAGCAGCAATGTCCTGATCAGAACCTGTTTGGCATGGCCACCGCTGCGGATCGCGGCGCGCTCCTCGAGGTCGGCTTTCAAATGCTGGTAGCCGCTGGCGCCTTCGATCTGATGCATCTTCAGGGTGCGGACCATGGCCAGCAGGTCCTGGTGAATGCTCTCGGTGAGCTCCGGCGGTTGCGGCGCATCGTAGACCACCGACGCTTCCAGCCTTATCCAGATATCGGCAGGCGCGGCCAGATTGGTGGTGATCGGCGCCAGCTGCACGAGCGTCGGCCCGATGCCCGGCGCATGTTCTGCGGCCGGGCTCGGCTGCTCGGCGTTGGACTGGTTCTCGGGTGCAGCCGGCACCGGTACCGGTCCGCCGACGCCCTTCAGATAGTCGCCGGAGACCCAGCCCATACCGATGGCAGCGCCCGTCACCGCCAAAAGCATCGCGAGCTGGATGACAAGCGATGGGCCCTTTTTGGGCTGGACCTGTTCGACATTTGCCACGGCGCCGTTCTCCGGACCTAGAAGGGGAGGACTTGGTCGAGGATCTGCTGACCGTAAGCGGGCTGCTGGACTTCGCTGACGCGGCCGCGGCCGCCATAGGAGATGCGCGCCTCGGCGATGCGTTCGTAGGAGATTGTGTTTTCGGCGCCGATATCTGAGGGGCGCACCATGCCGGCAATGGTCAGCACCCTGAGCTCGTAGTTGACGCGCACTTCCTGAGAGCCCCGGATCATCAGATTGCCGTTGGGCAGCACTTCGGTGACGACTGCGGCGACATTGAGCTCGAGGTTTTCCGAACGCTTGATCTCGCCGTCGGCATTGGTTTCGGTGCTGGAACTCAAGCCGGCGTCGCCCTTGCCGCTGGTGCTGGCATCTTCCCATCCGAGTTTGACGTCATAGCCGAGCTTGCGCGCGGCGGTGCGGCTCCTGTCGTTCTGGTTCTTGAAGTTGGCCTTGTCATTGAGCTTGATCCTGACGGTCAGGATGTCGCCATCGCGCAGCGCGCGCGGATCGGTGAACAATCGGCTCTGGCGATCGTCCCACAGCGAGAATTTCTTCACCGGGGCCCGCGGCTCTTCCGGGTATGAATAGGGCGCATTGACGCTGCCGGTGATACCGGTGCCGACCGGCGACAGCGCCGGCTCCCTGCCGATCTCCTTCGGGTCGACGGCGCAGCCAGACAGTGCTGCGGCGGCGACCAGGACGAGCAACTGCAACTTCATGACGGATCTACCCTTCGGGCCGCGCTGGCCATGATGCCGGTGAGCGTGGCCGCCGCCTTCTGGTCCATTTCGTTGAGAATGACGCCGGCCTTGCGCGAATCGAGCTTCATCAGGATGGCGGCGGCGAGATCGGGGGTGACCATGGCCAGGCGCTCGGCCGCGGCGTCCGGCTTCATGCCGGCATAAATCTTGACGACGCCGTCCTCGGCGCGGGCCAGGAACACTTCGCGCCGCTTAAGCCATTGCTCGTATTCGGCGCGCTTCTCGTCCAGCGCCTTCATGCGCTGGTCGATGCCGGCCTGCAGCTGCTTCAGCTCTTCGGCCTGCAGTGAGTAGCGGCGGTCGCGGGCGGCGTCGGCGATGTTGGAGCAGAAGCGCTGGATTTCGCTTTCGTCTGGGGCTTTCTCGCGGACCAGCTGCTGAGGTGCAGCGGGCGCCTGTGCGCCGGGCAAAACCTGCCGCACCGCTTCTTCCGCGCGAACCGGCATCACTGAGACGAGCGTGGCGAAGGCACAAGCTGCCAGGGCTGCGTTGCGGCGGTGTTTTGGAGAAAGGCGATCGATCATCTTCATGGCCTATTGAAGAACCAGATCGGCCTGCAAAGCGCCGGCCGACTTGATGCCTTGCAGGATGGCAATGATGCCGTCCGGCTTGACGCCGAGACGGTTGAGGCCGGACACCAGCGTTTCGAGGTTGGGTCCATCGAGCACGGCGACGCGCGCATCGGGCCGCGTGGCTTCGATGGTGGTGAAGGGTTCCTCAGCGGTCACGCCCTTGGAGAAAGGTTCGGGCTGGACGATTTTCGGCTGCTCGGTGATGCGCACGGTAAGCGTGCCGTGGCTGATCGCCACGCGCGAGATCTTGACCTCGTTGCCGATGACGATGGTGCCGGTGCGCTCGTCGATGACGACCCGCGCCGGCGTGTCGGATTCGACCACCAGGTTTTCGATCTCGGCATAGAAGCGCGCCGCCGAAACATTCTTCGGCCGTCTGATCTGCACGGTGCGCGCATCGCGCTCCGCCGCAACGCGCATGCCGAAGCGCTGCGAGGTGTAGCCGTTGATGGCGTCGGCGATGCGGACGGCGGTCGAGAAATCGGGATTGCGCAGCTGCAAGGTGAGCAGCGACTGGTCCTCGAACTCGGCGCGCACGGTGCGCTCGACAATGGCGCCGTTGGGCACGCGTCCGGCCGTCGGCACGCCCTGCGTCAGCTTTTCTGCGTCGCCCTGGGCGGTGAAGCCGGAAACGATCACCGAGCCTTGCCCGACAGCGTAGATTTCGCCGTCGGCCGCCTTCAGTGGCGTCATCACCAGCGTGCCGCCGGCCAGCGAGGTGGCGTCGCCCATGGAGGAGACGTCGATATCGATGCGGGCGCCGGACTGCACATAGGGCGGCATGTTGGCAGTGACGATGACGGCGGCGACGTTCTTGGCCCGCGCGCTGCCGCCTTCCGTGGCGATGCCGAGATTTTCGAGCATGGCGCGGATCGACTGTTCGGTGAAGGGCGAATTGCGCAGGCTGTCGCCCGATCCGGCGAGGCCGATAACGAGGCCGTATCCGACGAGCTGGTTGTCGCGCGAGGCCTGCAGTTGCGCGATGTCCTTGATGCGCGAGGCGACCTGGCCGGGCGGCAGCGAGCTTGGGCCGTTGGAGACCCTGAACATGCGGCTGGTGGTGGCCGGGTCGTATTCGGGATCGACAAAGGCGCCGCCATTCTGGCCGGCAAGATCGCGCTTTTGCTTGGGCGTCAGACCGTCGGCCAGTGCCGGCTGCAGGCTGAGAACGACCGCGAGCAGAAGGGCAGGTCCGCGCCTCATGAAGCGCTGACCCGGATGGTGCCGTCAGCCATCACCGTGCCGGAAAAGATCTTGCCGCTGTCGGTGTTGCGGACCTTGATCAGATCGCCCGCGGCGCCCGGCTGCAGCGATACTGCTGTGGCCGAAATGGTGAGATCGCCGGCGATGAAATAGACCTGCACGGCGGCGCCCTGTTCGACCAGCCAGGCATCGCGGATGGCGGCGACTGGGATGTAGCGGCCGGGCAGCAGCGTGCGCTTGGCGACCTTGCCCTTGAGTTCCTCGGCCTGCGTGGCGACCGCATCCGGCCTGTGCTTGCCGGGCAGCAGCGTCACCGGTTTCAGCGCGCCTGTATCGATCATCTCGCCGGGGTAAATAACCCGATTGGGGATCAACACGACCTCGCCAGCCGCCTGGTTGCTGGCGACCTGCGTTGCCTGTTGGTCTGCACTCTCCTGGGCAAAAGCCGGCACGCCGCCGGCCACCAGCGCCAGGATCAGCGCGGTGCGGCAAAGCGCGGAGCGGGAGGCCGGAGAGACCATCAAACCTTACCTGATGTTCTTGGACACGACCGAGGCCATGTCGTCGGCGGCCTGGATGACCTTGGAATTCATCTCATAGGCACGCTGCGCCGAGATCAGCTCGGTGATTTCCTTGACCGGATCGACGTTGGAGGCCTCGAGATAGCCCTGCTCGACCGTGGCGAAGCCGGGATCGCCGGGTACACCGACATTGGCCGGGCCGGAAGCCGGCGTTTCCTGGAACAAGTTGTCGCCGAGCGGCGCGAGGCCCGCTTCGTTGGCGAAGTTGGCGAGCTGCAGCTGGCCAAGCAGCTGGAGATCGGTCTGGCCGTCGATGCGGGCAAAAACCTGCCCGGTCTTGTTGACGACGACCTCGATGGCATCGACCGGCACGGTGATCGCCGGGATGACATTGGCGCCGTCGACGGTCACCAGCTGGCCGGTGGCGTTGGTGTTGAAGGCGCCGGCGCGGCTGTAGAGCGTGCCGCCGTCGGCGCCCTCGATCTGGAACCAGCCGCGGCCGGTCAGCGCCATATCGAAACTGTTGCCGGTTGAGGTAAGCTCGCCCTGTGTATGGACGTTGCGCACCGCCGTCGTCTTGACGCCGAGGCCGATCGAGACGCCTTCCGGCACCAGCGAGGAATTGGACCGGTTGGGCACGCCTTGCGTACGATCGACCTGGTAGAGCAGGTCGGAGAATTCGGCGCGCGCGCGCTTGTAGCCGGTGGTGTTGATGTTGGCGATGTTGTTGGCGATGACTTCCAGATTGGTCTGCTGGGCGTTCATGCCGGTCGCTGCAATGGCGAGTGCTTTCACGGCAAGTCTCCTCAGATGCCCATACGGCTGATTTCGAGATAGGCGGAGACGACCTTGTCGCGGATGGCGATCGTGGTCTGCAGGGCCTGCTGGGCGCTCATGACGGCGTCGACGACCTGGCGGGTATCGGCGTCGCCCTTGAGCGCCTGGATCGAGACCTGCTCGGCATTCTGCAAGGTGTTGACGGTCTTTGAAGCGGCCTGGCTCAGCGCCTCGGCGAAGGTACCGCCGATCTCGCCGCCGGCCATGGGCGCCGTGGTGCCCTGAAACAGGTCGGTCGCGGCGTCAGTGCCGCCGATCTCCGGCTTCAGTGGAAGCGATCCGATACCGCCAATGCCGCTGATCATTACTGGTTCCTCATCAGGTCGATGGTCATGGAGATCAGATCACGCGCCTGCTTGATGACCTGAAGGTTGGCTTCGTAGGAGCGGTTGGCTTCGCTCATGTCGGCCATCTCGACCAGCACGTTGACGTTGGGCATCTTGACGTAGCCCTTGTCGTCGGCGGCCTCGTTGCCGGGCTGGAACTCGACGGGAAAGTCGCTGGGATCGCGGTCGATGGAGTTGACCTCCACCATCGTGCCGCCCGAGGCACGGTCGAGCTCGGAGACGAAGCTGATGGTCTTGCGGCGATAAGGGTCGGCGCCCGGAGTGTTGCCGGTCGACTGCGCGTTGGCAAGGTTTTCCGAGACCACGCGCAAACGATCCGACTGGGCGCCGAGGCCGGATGCGGCGATCTTGAGGGCTGCGGTGAGCGCGTCCATGGTCAGGTCTTAACCGCCATCATCATCATCGAATGGAAGGCCTTGACGATCGCCGTGTTGAGCTCGAAGGAGCGGCGGACCTCGCCAGCCTTCATCAGCTCGTTCTCGACCACCACGGTGTTCTTCGACGGCATGATGGCGCCGGTGGTCTCTTCGGGCTTGACCGTGAAGCCGGCATTGGTGGCGGCGGTGCCGAGATGGCCGGCCTGGGTGGCGGTCAGCGACACAGCGGTGCGGTCGAGCACCTTCTCGAACGGCTCGACATCGCCGGCGGTGTAGCCCGGCGTGTTGACGTTGGCGATGTTGCCGGCAATGGCGGACTGACGCACGGACAGCCATTGCGACTGCTTGGCTGCAAGATCGAAAAGGTTGACGGGCTCCATGGGGATCTCCAGGCTGGTACGCACCAGACTAGGCCGCCAGTCTTGCGCGGACCTTGCGCGGGCCGGCCCGTGCCGCAGCTGGAGCGTGCGATTATTTGGAGAGTTCGATCACCTGGTCGGTGCTGGTGACCATGACCCATTTGCCGCCGTGCTGCTCGATCGATGAGACCACGCTGGAGTCGGGCAGCTTCGAGCCGCGCTGAACGATCCACAGGCCGGCATCGTCCTCGATCATGGCGCGGCCATTGGCGACATGAACCATGCGGAATTTGGGATCCGCCGGAAAGGGCTGCTCGTCGACGCCGGGAGCCTGGGTCTTGTCCTCGGGGTCCTGCAGCGTGCCGGTTGCGAACAGGTCGACATCGGGAACATCGTTCGCCGTCAGTGGCTGGCCGGAATTTTCCATCTGCGAGCCACCGCTGACGCGACCGGCATTGGTGCCGCTGCCGCCGAACTTGATCGCCTGAACGCCGAACTGGTCCTGATTGAAGAAGATATACCAGGGGAACAGCGCGCAGATCAGGCCGAGCGTGATGCCAAGCGCGGCAAAGACGATATCGCTGCGGCGGTCATCGTTCTTTTTCACCTTGGGAAACTGCGCCCTTGGCGGCTGCGGCCAGTCGACGTCGGGAAAGAGCCCGTCGAGCAGGGAGTCACGACTGGCAGCGATCGCCTCGTCGAGTTCGGTATGCGGAGCCTTGGGCAGTGGGGGCTTGGCGAAAGCGGGCGGAGCAGGTCTGGCCACCTCGGGGAAGGCAGGCTTGCTGACATCGCGCAATGCAGGTTCGACTGTTCTGATCGATACGGGCTTGGTCTCGCCGGTTGCAGCAGGCTTGGCCATTTTGCGCGAGGCAGACTTGGCTGCTTTGCGCGCCGCTACTCTGGCCGCCTTGCGCGACGCCGCCTTGGACGCGCTGCCCGATATAAGTTTCGCGCTGCCCAATGCAAGCTTGGACACACTGCGCAAGGCAGCTTTGGGTGCACCGACCAAGGCAAGCCTGAACGCGCCGGGTGTGGATGGCTCGCCCATGCCGGGCAAGGCTAGGTCGGCTACGCTCGGCAAGGCAGCCTCAGGCGAGCCGAGCAAGGCAGGTTCGGGCACGCTGCGCAACGCGGGCTGGACCAGTCTTGGCAAGGGTGGCTTGGCCGCCCTGGCCAATGCGGCCTCGGTTTTGGCTGCCTTGGCGCGATCAGCTTTCGCCTTGGCAGCCCTTGCTTCGTCAGCCCTGGCTTCCTCGGCGGCGGTGGCCTCGGCCAGCATCTCGCGCAAAAGCCGCTCGGTGTATTGGCGCTCAGTCTCCGGCATCGACACTTTGCTTGCCTTTCAGA
The DNA here is from genome assembly GCF_057786075.1 of Mesorhizobium sp. P171375. NCBI lineage: Bacteria > Pseudomonadati > Pseudomonadota > Alphaproteobacteria > Hyphomicrobiales > Phyllobacteriaceae > Mesorhizobium > Mesorhizobium sp. P171375. The sequence goes on along the minus strand of NZ_JBYNWF010000001.1, from coordinate 6,362,339 downwards.
TGACGGGCGAGGTCGGAGAACGCGTCGCTCGAGGCGCGATCCTTCGGCGACTGCGTCAGCGCTTCGTAGATCAGCGGCACCTGGCGCACCGCAATGTCGAGTTCGGCATCGGCGCCGCCCTGGTAGGCGCCGAGCAGGCGGATGTCGCGCGTGTCCTCGAAGCGCGAGATCATCGACTTAAGCCTCGTCACCAGCATGCGCTGCTCGGGGCTCCATGCCTTGTCGGCGAGGCGCGAGATCGACGACAGCGGATTGACCGGTGGATAGCGGCCCTGTTCGGCAATGGCGCGGTCGAGCACGACATGGCCGTCGAGAATGCCGCGCACCGAATCGGCGACCGGGTCGTTGTGGTCGTCGCCGTCGACCAGCACCGATATGATGGCGGTGATGGACCCTTGGCCTTTGACACCTGGGCCTTCAGCGCCCGGTCCGGCACGCTCGAGCAGCTTCGGCAGGTCGGTGAAGACGGAAGCAGGATAGCCGCGGGCGACCGGCGGCTCGCCGGTGCCGGTTGCCACTTCGCGCAGCGCATGGGCAAAGCGGGTGATCGAATCCAGCACCAGAAGCACGCGGTGGCCCTGGTCGCGGAAATGTTCGGCAACGCGCATGGCGGTGTCGGGCGCGCGCCGCCGAATCATGGCGCTCTCATCGCTGGTGGCGACGACGGCCACCGTCTTGGCCATGCTTTGCGCACCGATCGTGTCTTCGAGGAATTCGCGCACCTCGCGGCCGCGTTCGCCGATCAGCGCCACGACCACCGTATCGAAAGCGTCGGCGCCGGCCAGCATGGCAAGCAGTGTCGACTTGCCGACGCCGGATCCGGCAAAGACGCCGAGGCGCTGGCCGAAGCAGAGCGGCGTGAAGATGTCGATGACCTTGACCCCGGTCGTGAAGGCGGTGCCGACGCGCTGCCGCGCCATGGCGCCGGGCGTGGTGCCGTCGCCGCTTGCCGCTTCGCCGTTCCTGATCAGCGGCGGACCGCCGTCGATGACGCGGGTCAGCGCGTCGATGGCGCGGCCGCGCCACGAGGCGTGCGGCGTTACCACCAGCGGACCGCGGCGAAACACGGCGTCGCCGATGCCGGCATCGGCGCTGCGTTCGAAAGGCGCGATGACGACCTCGTCGCGGCCGATCCTGACGATCTCGCCGCGGCGCGTGCCAGCGTTGCCGCGCTGCTCGACGAGGTCGCCCAGCCTGGCGACTTCGGACAGGCCGCGCACCTTGTAGTGCGTCGGCGAAACCTCGGCGACGCGACCGCCGCGCCGCAGCAGAATTTCGGTATCGTCGAACCGGCGCCAGATCCGCTCCAGCGCAGCCAGCCGGTTTTCCGGTGCTGCTTCTGGCTGCCGTTCAAGCGCACGTATCGATGATTGCGGGCTCGACATGCGCTACGACTTGGAGCCGAGCGTCTTGATGGCGTCGTCGGTCGAGGCGTCGGTCTGGCGCATCAGCGCCGCCGTGTTCTCGAAGGCGCGCTGAACCATGATCAGGCGCGTCATCTCGAGCACCGGATTGACGTTGGATTCCTCGACAAAGCCTTGCGCGACGCCGAGATCGGAGCGGTCGGTGACCGGCTCCGGCGCGCGTGAGGGAACGATGCCCGAATTGCCGTAGCGGACGAAATTCGGGCCTGGGTCGAAATTGAACAGGCCAATGGCACCGACGAGCTTGTCGCCCTGGCGCAGCGAACCGTCGGCGCCCGCCTTGGGTGGCCCGTCGCGCGGGTCGAGCTGGATCGGCGCACCGCCGGCATCGAGCACCGGATGGCCCTCGAGCGACATCAACTCGCCGTTCTCGTTCATCGAAAAACGTCCGTCGCGCGTCATCACGGTGCCGGCCGGCGTGTCGATACCGAACCAGGCATCGCCCTGGACGGCGAAGTCGAACGGATTGCCGGTCTGCGTCATCGCGCCATGCGCGCCGGACAAATAGGTTTTGCCGGAGGAGGCAAACGACACCGATTTGGGGCCGCTGCCGGAGACGACATCCTCGAACTTCACGCCGGTGGCGCGAAAGCCGATGGTCGAGGCGTTGGCGACATTGTCGGCGATGGTGTCGAGACGGCGCTCGAGCGCGATCTGCGAGGAAAGGGCGACGTAAAGGCTGTCCTGCATGGTGCTCTCAGAATTTCAGTTTCTGCATGGCCATCATCAGATCGGTCGAGATGCCGACGGTGGTCGGTTGGGCAAACAGCACACCGACCGATGTCGATGCCGTCGAGGTCGGATGATTGATTTCCCACAGGCTGGTGAAGCGGGTCAGGAATTTGTCGAGCTTGGCCGGGTCGGTGAAATCGGTGAGGTCGAGCTTTGCCTCGAAGGCCTGCGCCTGCTTGTCGATATCGGCGGTGGCGAAGGAGTCGGGCAGGCCGATCGCGGTGCGCACGACGCTGGCGAGCGCGGTGTCGGCCAGCACGTCGTACCAGTTGGTGATGGTCGGCGCCTTGCGTTCGAAATAGAGCGCCAGCCGCACACCCTCATTGGTCTTGCCGGCATCCTCTTCCAGCGTCTGGCGCATGTATTTGTCGACGACCGGCTGCTGCGACGGGCTGCGGGTCGTTGCGGCTTCGCCGTAAGCCTCGAAATTCAGGGAGGTGGCGAGCCTGGCGTAGGCCTTGTTGGACAGCTTGTTGGCGATGCTGGCGGGGTCGCGTACGCCGCCCTCCAGGACATCGCGGACAAGATCCTTGTTGGTGGTTGCCGGATCGAGCCCGCTGGCCGATAGCGCATAGTTGTAGAGCCTGCTGTCGGCCATCAGGTCGTCGATCGATTTCACCTTGGTGATGTTGGCAAGGTAGTAGCTGGTCTCGGCCTGGACGGCGTCCGCATTCGGCTTGATGAGGCCAAGACTGGACTCGGTCGTGTAGAGCTTCGGCGTGGTCTTCAGCACGGCGTCGCGCATGGTCGTCTGGTCGCCATATTGGGCGAAGTCGAAGGCGCTGACGAAGTTGGCGTAGCTCTTGTCGGTCAACTGGTTGGCGGGGCTGAACGGATCGGTGACGCCTCCGTTGACCATCGTACGGATCTGCCTTGCCGTCTGGGTCGATGCGTCCAGCCCATACGCAGCCATGGCGAAGGTCAGCAGGCGCTTGTCCTTCAAGAGGTCCTCGATCGATTTCACCTTGGAGATGTTGGCCGCGTAGTAGTCGGCCTCGCCCTTGATGTATTGCGCGGTCGGCTTGACCAGCACCAGCCCGGTTCCGGCCATGACGGCTTTGGGAACCGCCTGCTGGACGGCGTCGCGTGCTGTCGCCTGGTCGCCATACTGGGCGAAGTCGAAGGCGGCGACGAAAGCTGCGTAGCCCTTGTTGGTCGACGTGTTCGCGGGGCTGTTCGGGTCGGTGACGCCGCCTTCCAGCATCGCCCGGACGGTCGCAGGCGCCTCGGCGTCGGCATCGAGGCCGAATGCAGCCATTGCATAGGTAAGCAGGCGATCGTTGCCCATCAAATCGTCGATCGATTTAACGTTGGAGATGTTGGAGAGATAGTACGAGGTCTCGCCCTTGTAGTAACTGAAGCCGTTCTGAGCGACGCCGGCCGAGACCTGAACGCTATAATTGTTGGTCACACCCTGCTGCGCCGGATTGTAGCTCGTGGCATTCTCGCCCAGCGCTGCGAAATTGAAGGCCGAGACGAACTCGGCGTAGCGCTTGTCGGTCAGTTTGTTGGCGAAGCTGTCGGAGTCGGAGACACCTTCCTTCAGGGCTTTGACCATGAAGGCCTTGGCGTAGGCCATGTCACCAAGGCCAAAGGCCTTCATGGCATAGGTGAACAGACGGGTGTTCTTGACGAAATCGTCGATCGATTTCACGCTGCCGATGTTGGCGAGATAGTAGTCGGTGTCGCGCTTATTGATCGGGTCCGCCTCGATGCGGTCGATCGCCTTGGGAATATCCCTGGCGATGAGCTGGTAGCTGGTAAAAGTGCTCAACACGACATGCCTCCGGTCGCAGCTTCAGAGTCAGAGTATGCGGACTTGCTTGCGCGAGGCTGAATCGGTTCGCCATGCGTGATTCAAGCCTCACACAAGGCACGGAGGCTATCGGTTAGGTCTGACGTGATGCGGAAGGATCTGGCGTGGGCATTCTGATCGGACTTGTGGTGACGCTCGGCTGTGTTCTCGGCGGCTTCATGGCCATGGGCGGCCATCTGCATGTGCTGATGCAGCCCTGGGAAGCGGTGGTCATCTGCGGCGCCGCGCTCGGCACCTTCCTCGTCGCCAACCCGATGAAGACGGTCAAGGACACCGGCAAGGGCATTCTCGAAGCCTTCAAGCAGGCGGTGCCGAAGGAGCGCGACTATCTAGAGACGCTAGGCGTCCTGCACAGCCTGATGCGCGAACTGCGCTCGAAATCCCGCAGCGAGGTCGAGGCGCATATCGACAATCCGGAGGAGTCAGCGATCTTCCAGGCGTTCCCGACCGTGCTCAAGAATCACGACCTGACGCATTTCATCTGCGACTATTGCCGCATCATAATCATCGGCAACGCGCGCTCGCATGAGATCGAGGCGCTGATGGACGAGGAAATCCAGACCATCAAGTCCGACAAGATGAAGGCCTATCACGCGCTGGTGGCGGTGGGCGACGGTCTGCCGGCGCTCGGCATCGTCGCCGCCGTGCTCGGCGTCGTCAAGGCGATGGGCGCGCTCGACCAGTCGCCGGAAATCCTTGGCGGTCTGATCGGCGCCGCCCTTGTCGGAACCTTTCTCGGCATCTTCCTGTCCTACGCCGTGGTCGGGCCGGTCGCCACCAAGATCAAGACCGTGCGCGAGAAGAAGAACCGCCTCTACATCATCGTCAAGCAGACGCTGCTCGCCTACATGAACGGCGCCCTGCCGCAGGTGGCGATCGAGTTCGGCCGCAAGACCATCTCGTCCTATGAGCGGCCGACCATCGACGCCGTCGAGCAGAGCACGATGAACACAGCCTCCGCCGAGAAGAAAGCGGCCTGACCCATGCATGACGACAGACAGGACCGCGCGCCGTCATGACAAGTCCTGGCAGCCCCTCGCAAGCCCGCTCGCTGATCATCGAGCGCCTGGTCGGTGACAGCGGTGAGGCCGCTCATGTCATCGGCGCCGGGCGCTCGATGGGCGAGCGCGCGCTGCCGCTGTTGCAGAAGAGCCTGGCCGGCGAGCTCGGCGCTCCGGTAACCGTCGACCTGCGCGCGGTCGAGATCAGCCGCGTGCCGGATGCGCGCGCGCATGCCGGCGATGCCTTTGCCATGACCATCATAGCATCGCCGACATCCTCGGATGCGATGACCCTGGTGGCCGATGCGCCGGCCATCGCGGTGATGGTCTGCGCGCTGTTTGGCGGTGATCCGGATCAGCCGGTTTCGCCGATCGAGCGCGCTCTGTCGCAGATCGAAACCGATGTGGCGACCACGGTGTTCCAGGAGGTTGCGCAGGCGCTGAACGGTTCCGGGCGGCGTTCGCTCGAACTGCGACTGCCGGTGCCGCGGGCGCTTTCGGGCAGCGAAGCCAAACGCCGTGTGCTGCGCGATGGCGCTGCGGTGCGCATCGCCTTCGGCATCTCGACGCCGACCGACAGCGGTACGGTCACGGTGATGATCCCGCAGCGCATCCTGCTGGCGACCCGCGGCATCGCCGATGTCCATGACAGCGAAGGCACGACCTCCGACTGGCGGGCCCGCTTTTCGGAAGAGGTGATGCGCTCGACGGTGACACTCGAAGCGACCATGCCGTTGGCACGCCTGACGCTGGGCGATCTCGCCGGCTTCGAGCCGGGCCAGGTCATCGAATTCGAGGAAACGGCGCAGTCGCACGCAAAGCTGAGCGCGCGCGACAAGACGCTGTTTGTGTGCGAGTTCGGCAAACTCGGGCAGAATTACACCGTCCGGATCAGGCATCCTTACGATGCCGGTCAGGATTTTATCGATGGGCTCATGCCGGGCTGACGCCGAGCAAAGCCAAGCATTTGGAGACGACGTATGGCCAAGACCAAGGTGGAAGCCAATATCGACCAGCCGGACGAACAGCTCGACCGCGCCATCGAGGAATTGCGCGGCGTCCTCCAGGAGGAGGAAAAGCGCCCCGACGCCGCCTTGCGGGCCGCCATGTCCGGCAGCAATTCGAACATCATCATGAGCATTCCGGTCGATGTGCAGATCATCCTCGGCAGCACGGAAATGCCGGTGTCGGACCTGATGGCGCTGCAGAAGGGCTCGACGGTGGCGCTGAACCGGCGCATCGGCGAACCCGTCGATGTGGTGGTCAACGGCCGCAAGATCGCGCGTGGCGAGATCACCGTGCTGGAAAGCGATCCGTCGCGCTTCGGCATCAGGCTGACCGAAATCATCGCTGCCACCAAGAGCGCATAGAGTATTTGTTTTTACGCAATTCCGGACGGAAAACCGCACACACTTTTCCTGGAATTGCTTCAAAGGGATAGACGATATGCGGTCTCAGCAGCGATCGGAGCATATGCCATGACGACGCCGGTCACGCTCACGCGCCCGCAAAAGGCCGCCGCCATCCTGGTGGCGATGGGCAAGCCGTCGGCCAGCCGGCTTTTGAAGTTCTTCAAGCAGGAAGAGCTGAAGGCGCTGATCGAAGGGGCGCGTCTGTTGCGCACCATTCCGCAGAGCGATCTCGAACGCATCGTCGCCGAATTCGAGGCCGAATTCACCGAGGGCGCTGGCCTGCTCGATTCCGCCGACCGGATGGACACCATCCTCAATGAATCGCTGTCGCCCGAAGAGATGAGCGCCATCATGGGCGACAAGCGCTTCGAGGTCGCGCCGGAAGGACCGCCGCCGATCTGGCCGGAGCTGGAAAAGCTCGAACCGACGCGGCTCGGCACATTCCTTGCCGCCGAACATCCGCAGACCGCGGCGATGGTGCTGTCGAAGCTTGCGCCGCAGGCTGCCGCCAACATCCTGCTGACCATGGAAAAGCCGATGCGCAGCGAGATCATCAAGCGCATGGTGACGATGGCGACCATTCCCGACGCGGCCACCAGGATCATCGAGAACCAGCTGCGCGCCAGCGTGCTGGCGCAGACCGCGACCAAGGACATCTCGGCGGGACAGGCGCGCGTTGCCAGTGTGCTCAACGAAATGGACAAGCCGCAGCTGGAAGAGGTCATGCAGGATCTGGAAGAGGCCGGCACGCCGGACCTCGGCGGCGTCCGCTCCAGGCTGTTTGCCTTCGACGATCTGCCGCTGCTGACGCAGAAGGCGAGAGTGCTTCTGTTCGACGGGCTGTCGACCGAACTGATCACGCTGGCGCTGCGCGGCGCGCCGCCCGCATTGACGGAGTCGGTGCTGTCGGCAATCGGCGCCCGGTCGCGGCGCATGATCGAGTCGGAACTCGGACAGGGCTCGGAAGGCATCCAGCTTGCCGACATCATGGCGGCGCGCAAGAACATTGCAGTGGCGACAATCCGGCTTTCGCGCGAGGGGGCTTTCGAACTTCCGTCCTCGTCGCAGCAGAGCGAAGCGGCCTGACGCTGAGCAACAATGGCTGAAGCGGCGGACAAAGACTCCAAAACCGAAGACGCGACAGAAAAAAAGATCCGCGACACCATCGAACAGGGCAAGCTGCCCCATTCGCGGGAGGCGGCGCTGCTGGCGTCCTTCATCGCCATATTGGTGTTCACCGTCTTCTACGCCAAGGACGCGGTCGTCAATCTCGGCATGTTCCTGTCCATGTTCCTGGAAAAGCCCGAGGCATGGCCGATGGACACCGAGACCGATGTCATCGCGCTCTACAAGACCGTGATGATGGAAATAGGCCGTGCCGTCGTCAGCCTGCTGGTGCTGCAGGTGGTGGCCGGCATCGGCGCCTCGGTGCTGCAGAACATGCCGCAATTCGTCGGCGAGCGAATCCGGCCGCAGCTATCACGCATCTCGATAGCCAAGGGCTGGACCAGGACGTTCGGTATTCAGGGCTGGGTCGAATTCCTGAAATCGCTGGGCAAGCTCGGCTTCGCCAGCATCGTGCTCTACTTCACGCTGTCGCAGGACTACCGCCAGCTGCTGGCCGGCATGATCACCAACCCCGTCGCTTTCGGCCTCGTCATCAAAAGCATCACCGTCGACATATTGGTGGCGATCGTCTTCGTCATGGGGTTGATCGCGGCTGTCGACGTGGTCTGGTCGCGCTTCCACTGGAAGCAGGATCTGCGCATGACCAAGCAGGAGGTCAAGGACGAGTTCAAGCAGTCCGAGGGCGATCCGATCATCAAGTCGCGGCTGCGCTCGCTAGCGCGTGACCGGGCACGCAAGCGGATGATGACGGCGGTGCCGCGCGCGACGCTGATCATCGCCAATCCGACGCACTTTTCGATCGCGCTTAGATATGTCCGCGACGAGGATTCGGCACCTGTGGTGCTGGCCAAGGGCCAGGACCTGGTGGCGCTCAAGATTCGCGAGATCGCCAAGGAGCACAACATCCCGATCTTCGAGGACGTGGCGCTCGCCCGCTCCATGTACAAGCAAGTTTCGGTTGATAGCGTGATCCCGTCGCAATTCTACCAGGCCGTCGCCGAACTGGTGCGGATCGTCTACTCGAAAAAGGCTGAGCGGAGACAAATTTCATGAACCGCCAACCGCACGCGAAATCCCGCGAACTCATCGTCGCCAAGGCTATCGAGCAGGTGGTGGACGAGTTGCGCCTGATCGATGTCGCCGACTACATCGCCTTCATCCGGCTCGAGCATTTCGCTTGCCTGTCGGATCTCGTGGATTCGGCGGTGGAGCTTTATTTCCTGCCCGGTACGCTGCGGCTCGGCCATGGCGGTGAGGCGCATGTCGACTGGAGCGGCAGCCCGCGCATCGTGCTCGATCTCGAGCTCAGGCCGCCGGGTGTGACCGTCTATTTCCAGCTGACGCTGAGCGAAGAGAGGTCTTCGGTCGCCGTCAACTATGTGTCGTTCGAGAAGCCCGGCGAAGACCCCGAGCACAACACCGCCTTGCTGGAAACGGTGATCGAAGAGGCGCGCATCCGGAGAACCGAGCCACTCGCTTATCGCTGACTTTTTGTCCGTTATCCCAATCGTCTGAGCACGCCAGCCTGAAGGTAGGCGGGCATCACTCGATCAGCCCCAGCCGCAACGCCTTGGCCACCGCCTGGTTGCGGTTGACCGCGTTGAGCTTCTGCGTGGACTGGGTGAGATACTGGTTGGCGGTGTGGACGGACAGCTTCAGCAGCCTGGCGATCTCTTCGCTGGTGTTGCCGTTGGCGGTCAGCTTCAGGCACTCCAGTTCGCGCTTGGAGATCGAGCGCATCCGGGTGGCGTCGTTGGGACGAATGCGGGCAACGGCGGCGAACAGCGAGAAACAGCGGGCGTGGATTTCGTAGAGCATGTCCTCCGGCAGAGCGATCGTCGAGCCGAGGAACACCACCAGCCCGCAATGGCCGCGATCGGCATGGACGGGAAAGGCAATGCCGTTGGTGCCCGGCGCCAGGGGGGCTGCGCGCTCCGTCCAGGCGAGGTTCTGGAAGACAGTGTCCGAGCCGGCGATGCCGTCATCGGCCCACCAGCGCGGCGCCGTGGAGGTGCCGCTGTGGCGCACCATCTCCTCGCCATTGGCGCCGGCGATGAACTTGGTCGCGACAGCGGTGGCCGGATAATCGGAATCGAAGCTCGGCACCAGACGCGCCCGCTCCGGCGAAGGGCTGACGAAGTAGAGGCCGAAGGCCGACGCGTTGATGTCGACGGCGATCCAGCGGCAGCGGCGCACCGCGTCGGGGATGGTGACGGCATGATGCGTTTCGGAACCGATGGAGAAGGCGCCGAATGGATTGCGCTGCTCGTTGAAAAGGGCTTCGGCCGCCGCCTTGATGTCAGCGTGTTTCAAATGATGCCGCTCCTGATCGCCGTGGCGATGGCCATCGCGCGGTTCGAGGCCGCGAATTTCTGGATGGCGTGGGTGATGTAGCTGTTGACGGTGTTGGACGAGACGCCAAGGATGACCGCGACCTCGTCGGTGGTCTTGCCTTCCGACACCCAGAACAGGCATTCGCGCTCGCGGTCGGACAGCGGATCCTGCATGGCGGCGGCGGCGACCAATTGCGGAATGGTGGACAGCGCATAGCAGCACTTCAGCTGCGCCTTCATCAGCGCCGGCTGGTCGATCTTGCCGGCCTCGGCCGCCGAGAACAAGGCAAACAGCCGCTGGCCTCCGACATTGAGCCGCAGCGAATAGACTTCCGCATGGCCAAGCACGTCTAGCAGGCGTGCTTCCTCGCCGGTGAGCAGCCCGCCGGCGTTGGGCGCTTCGGCAGCCAGCAGCGGCTTCGGGCGAATGCCGGGCGCTACGGTCAGCGGTCCCTGGGCGAGGCCGGCGATCAGCCGTTTGCCGATCAGTTCGATGGCGTCGAAGATCCAGTTGGAGGAGACGATGCGGGCGTCGTTGCGGTCCTGGTCGTGGACGATGGCGACGAGCATGTAGCTGTCGGCGCCGATCTCGGCGGCAAGCTGCATGAAAAAGGAGGTGAGATCGCCGCGGGACGCGAGGCGCGAACCTAATGTGTCGGATTGCAGAAGCGCGGCGGAACTGCTCATTGGATGCTTTGGTTGTATGTCATGGCCGGAATCTTTTCTTGAGCCCGGATGCTGGGTCACCAGCGGCCGAACTTGAAGACGCATCACGTTTACGAAGCACGCACACGGCGCGGGGTCGCGCGGATCGCCGAATCCATTCAGGGAACGCGAAGCCGTCCGCGTCTGGTGCCGGTCAGAGGCCGGAACTTGAGACTTTGGGTGGTCGCCGCGCCCCCCAAGGACCGGCTGATTCGGGTCTAATCTACCCGCAGATGAATCCGACATCAAACGCGATTTGACAAAAACGTTTTTTTTGGACTCGGGCGACTCGGAGGCGGACTGCGAGGTCTTTTGCTGCCTCGAGCGACCTGAAACGCCGACACGAAAAAGCCAGAGGTGTTGCGACACTGCCGTATCGAGGGCCGATCGATTCCGATAGGTTCTGGGCGACCGGCAGGGGTGGGCATCCCTTCGGTCGTTAAAGGCGATTTGGCGGCGCTTGCTTCGCGGCCATCGGCATCGGGGGCAATGATGAAGCAGGCTTTCCTGGCGTTCACGGTGGTGCTTGCGGTTTTTGCCAGTGCGGCAGCGCCAGCCAAGGCCGAGCCGATCGTCTCGACAACGAAGGAGCAGACTGCAATGCGAGCGCTTGACCTTCTCGGCAACAAGAGGCAAGCGCCGCTGTCGGCTTCACCGTGGCGGGTGGGCGATGGCGGCACGACGCGAGCGGTGCACGCCTGCGCCGGTGACAGGGATTGCGGCGCGCAGATCCACGCCGACTAATCGGTTCGACGCGCGGCCGCCGGCCGCGTTGAAATCTTGGGTAACTTTGTTTCGGGGGAAACGATGAGCGATTCATTTCGAGAAGTCACATCCGTCTCGTGGTTCGGACGGATCAAGCGTGCGGTCGGCGGGGTCATCTTCGGCCTCGTCCTGATCGTGCTGATGGTGATCGGGCTGTTCTGGAACGAGGGCCGCGCCGTGCAGACGGCGCGCTCGCTGGCCGAGGGGTCGGGAGCGATCGTTTCGGTCGGCGCCGACAGCGTCGATGCCGCCAATGACGGCAAGCTGGTCCATGTCAGCGGACCTGTGACGGCCGATAGTGGCCTGGCGGATCCTGATTTCGGCATTGCGGCGCAAGGGCTGCGGCTGTCGCGCAGCGTCGAGATGTATCAGTGGAAGGAAGAGTCCAAGTCGGAGACGACGAAAAAGCTCGGCGGCGGTGAAGAGACGGTGACGACCTACAGTTATTCGAAAGTGTGGGACGACAGCCAGATCGACTCGTCCGATTTCAAGAAGCCGGACGGCCATCAGAATCCGCCGATGGCGATCCACAGCCGCACTTTCCAGATTCCTGAAGGCAAGCTGATCGCGTTTGATCTCGATACGCCCGTGCTCGATCGCATCGAAGGCGACAAGGACTATTCGCTGTCGACCGATCAGTCGGCGGCGATAAAGGCCGCCTATACCGGCACGAAACCGCTCAGCATCGTCGATGGCAAGATCTATCTCGGCAATGACAACACGACGCCCGCTCTGGGCGACTACCGCATCGGCTACGAACTGGCGCCGCTTGGCGTGGTCAGCATCGTCGCGCGCCAGGCAGGCAGCCGGTTCGAGCCATACCAGACGCAAGCGGGCGATGCGTTGCTGATGGTGGATACCGGCAACGTGCCGGCCGAAAAGATGTTCGCCGACGCTGTAAGCGCCAACACGCTGATCACCTGGCTGCTACGCGGCGCCGGCCTGCTTTTGCTGACCATCGGCTTTGCGCTGTTCCTCAGCCCGATCGGGGTGATCCTCGACGTCATACCCTTCCTCGGCAGCACGGCGCGGATGGGAACCGGCATCATCGCCTTCGTCCTGGCGATCCTGGTCGGCACGACGACGATCGCCATCGCCTGGTTCTGGTACAGGCCGCTGCTGGCGGTAGGGATCCTGGCCGCCGGCGTGATCGCGGCGGTGATCGTCTACAGGATCGGCCGGTCGCGAAAGCCAGTCGTTCCAGCGGCCGCGCCGACCGCCGGCGCAGCTGTCTAGGTGGAGTTCCGGGGGCGGCTGTGGCCGCCCCCCACTTCTACTTGTCCTCGAAGCCGGTGAGCACGCCGACGGCGTTGATGCCGATCTCCTCGACGGCATAGCCGCCTTCCATGACGAACAGCGTCGGCAGGTCGAGCTTGGCGATGCGTCGGCCGATCTTCGGATAGTCCGCGCTCTTCAGCTTGAACTGGCTGATCGGGTCCTTCTCGAAGGTGTCGACGCCGAGCGAGACGATGACGATATCCGGCGCGTAAGCGGCGAGCCTGGCGCAGGCGTCTTCGAGCGAGGCGTTCCAGTTGTCCCAGTCGGTGCCGAAGGGCATGGGATAATTGATGTTGAAACCTTCGCCTTCGCCGGCTCCGCGTTCGTCGGCATGGCCGAGGAAGAAGGGGTACTCGACCATCGGATCGCCATGCAAATTGAGAACCTGGACGTCGGCGCGGTCGTAGAAGATTTCCTGTGTGCCATTGCCGTGGTGATAGTCGACGTCGAGGATCGAGACGCGTTTAGCGCCCTGGTCGCGGAACCACTGCGCAGCCACCGCCGCGTTGTTGATGTAGCAGTAGCCGCCCATGAAGCCGGCGCCGGCGTGATGGCCGGGCGGACGGCAAAGCGCGAAGGCCGATGTGTCACCGCCCTTGACCAGGGCAGCCGCCGTCAGCGCCACGTCATAGGACGATTTGATGGCGGTCCAGGTGCCTTCGACGAAGGTGGCGCCGGCGTCAAAGGAATAGTAGCCGAGCAGAGCATCGACGCGCTTGGGCGGCACGTCGCCGCGCAGGCCGCGCGTCGGCCAGGTGAAGGGCATGGCCGTGCCCTCGAAGCCGGCAGCCTTCCATTCCGGCCAGACGGTGGGCAGGAAGTCGATGTAGTCGGCTTTGTGGATGCGTTTGGCGGCGGTGAGATCATGCTCGACAGGTCCGATGATCGGTCCAAGCTTCTCGCTCTCGACCCGCGCCTTGATGAACTCGGCCCGCGACGGCTTTTCGAAGCCCGGCACGATGGCAGATGTGACCAGTTCCATCTGGCCGGCATGGCCGGCATGAAGCGGCGAATAGACAGTCTTCATGAAATTCCTCTCGAAGTGAAATCAGTCAAGGTTGAGATAGGGGGTCACCAGAGCGAGCCACATTCTTTCCACATCGTCCTCGATGAGGTCGTATGTCTTGCGGTCTCGTTTCAGCCCCACAAGCCGGCAGGCGTGCCCGACATCCATCATCAGCACGCCGAGCCGGCTGGCGATCTTGTCTTCAAGGGCCGGGTTCACATGCTGCAGCCACGCGGCGTAGAGCGCGATGATCTGCTCGTCATATTCGTCCTGGATCGGCCTGAGGTCGGCATTGCCGGAGATGGCCTCGATCACCGGCATCAGGTTGGCGTTTTCGAGATATATCCTGGAGGTATCGATGAAGAGCTTGCGCACTTCCTGGCGAAACTCGTCGCGGTTGGTGGGCGGCGCGACCTTGATGCGCCTGGCGATCACCTCGGGAAAGGATGACAGCCAGCGCCGCGCGAGGTCGAGAAGAATGGCCTCCTTGTTGGGAAAGTATTGGTAGAGCGACCCGACCGACAGGCCCGCGCGCCGCGCAATGGCGAGCGTCGTAGGGGTCTTGGTTCCTTGCTCCCGCGTCAAGATCAAAGCCGCGTCGAGAATCCGGTCGACCACCTTGCTCGACCGCTCTTGCCGCGGCTGCTTGCGCGGTTCGAGCGCCATCCTGGTTTCGCGGCTGAGATTGCGCTTCACGTCCCGATGCCCTCGTTCCCCCGTCCCAAGCGCCGGATGCTGTCCACAATACATTCGAAATTCGGCACGTTGACAAACGCGAATAATTAGTCGCATTCTTTTATCCACGCTGTTTTCAGAGATCACAAGGGGAATTTCAAAACAGCGCACTGGCATCAGTTTTCGTCCGATAGCGCCGCTCCTGCGGAGTGGAAGCTTGTCGGACAAGAGGGTTGTCGGTCTCAGTCAGTCGTCAAAAGCGCGGAGTCGCGATGTCTGTCACGGGTGCGGGTGCTGATCTGATCGTCATCAATGGTCGCGTGCGGACCATGGACGATGATAATCCCGCCGCCGAGGCCATTGCCGTCAAGGACGGCGCCATCGTCGCCATTGGCAGCCGCGCCACCATCGAAGAGCTCAAGGGTCCAGCCACAAAGACCATCGACGCCAAGGGCGGCTCGGTGATCCCGGGCTTCATCGAAGCCCACATGCATCTGTTCTCGGGCGGGGCCGAGCTCGCGCATCTTCAGCTTGGCGGTGTCCACGGCTTCGAGGCGCTGCAAAAGGCGATCCGCGATTATGCATCGACACGGCCGGAGGCGAAAATGCTGGTCGGGCAGGGCGTCGACTACACCGTGCTGGGCGAAGAGCGGGTGACGCGCCATCATCTCGACGCCATCCTGCCGGATCGCCCTTTCTGCATGGCGGCGCCCGACCACCACACAATGTGGGCCAACACCAAAGCATTGGAGATGGCCGGCATTCTGCAGGGGCGCACGCTCGGTCCGGGCAACGAGATCGTCATGGGCGAGGATGGCCTGGCTGCCGGTGAATTGCGCGAGGGCGAGGCCTTCGGTCCGGTGCTCGACCTTGCCGGCGAAAGCCGGGTGCGGCTGGGGCTGTCGACCGGTGGCGAGCCCGACCCGATGCCGTCGGCCGCCGAGCGGGCCGCCGACCGTGACATCATGCGGCGCGGGCTTGCCTGGTGCGCGCGCCACGGCATCACCTCGATCCAGAACATGGACGGCAATCTCTACCAGCTCGAACTGCTGGCCGAGATCGAGGCGGAGGAAGGCTTGCCCTGCCGCGTCAAGATGCCGTTCCACTACAAGAATTTCATGACGCTCGACATGCTGGAGAAGGCCTCTGTCATGGCTGAGCGCTACGACAGCGAATGGCTGTCATCGGGCATGGTCAAGGTGTTCTATGACGGCGTGCTCGATTCCTGGACCGCGGTCATGGTTGAGCCCTATGCGGACCGGCCCGACTGGGTCGGCGAGCCGTTGTTCACGCCGCAGCAATTCATCGATCTCGCCGTGGCCATCGACAAACGCGGGCTGCAGATCGCCGTTCACTCGATCGGTGATGGCGCCGTGCGCGCTGTCCTCAACGGCTATGAGGCTGCGCAGAAGGCCAATGGCAGGCGCGACAGCCGGCACAGGGTCGAGCATATCGAGGTCACCACCGCCGCCGATGTGCCGCGTTTCGCCGACCTTGGCGTCATCGCTTCGATGCAGCCGTCGCATCCGCCCGGGGCCATGGATTTTCCGCTCGAGCCGACCGTGTCGCGCATCGGGCGGGACCGCTGGCCGCTGAGCTATGCCTGGCGCACCTTAAAGGAAGCCGGCGCCCATGTCGTGTTCGCCTCGGACTGGCCGGTGGCGGCGATCGACCCGATCCTGAGCATTCAGGCGGCATTGATGCGCAAACCATGGGCAGAAGGCGATCCGGACCAGAGTTTTTCGCTGCAGGAGGCGCTCGCCGCCTACACGGTCGAAGGCGCCTATGCCGAATTCGCCGAGCATCGCAAAGGCGTGCTGAAACCGGGCTACATGGCGGATCTGGTGGTTTTGTCGGCTGATATCGAGAAGACGGCGCCGGCCGAATTGCACAAGGTGCGGCCGATGACGACGGTCTGCGGCGGTAAGGTCACCTACCAGGCCTGACAATGGCATGCGGCTTGCAAAGCTTGCGGCTTGCAAGACGAATCGACTGACTGAACTGTGATTCAATGCCGGACTTGCCAACCTACCGGCCGTGTGGTCACATCGAACAGGGGAAAAACTCCGCCGACAAGAGCGGGGTCAACAGTGAGGCGTATCGTGCCGGAAAAACCGGATCGGAATGCAATTGAAGTCGTAAACGTCAGTAAAATTTTCGGATCAGGGGAGGGGCAGGTCGCTGCCCTCGACACGGTTTCGGTATCCATCCGCGAGAACGAGTTCTTCACGCTGCTGGGCCCATCTGGTTGCGGCAAGACCACGCTGCTGCGCTTGATTGCCGGCTTCGACTTTCCAACCGCCGGCGAAATCCTGCTTTACGGTGAGGACATTGCGCCGCTGCCGCCGTTCAAGCGGCCGGTCAACACCGTCTTCCAGTCCTACGCGCTGTTCCCGCACATGACCGTCGCCGACAATATCGGCTTTGGCCTGGAAATGCTGGGCAAGCCGAAGGCCGAGATCAAGGCGCGCGTCGCCGAGATGCTCAAGCTGGTCAAGATGGAGGCGCTGGCGGGTCGTCGCACGAGCCAGATTTCCGGCGGCCAGCAGCAGCGCGTGGCACTCGCCCGGGCGCTGGCGCCACAGCCCAAGGTGCTGTTGCTCGACGAGCCGCTGTCGGCGCTCGACTACAAGCTGCGCAAGGAGATGCAGATCGAGTTGAAGCGGCTGCAGCACGAGACCGGCATCACCTTCATCTTCGTCACCCATGACCAGGAAGAAGCGCTGACCATGTCGGACCGCATCGCGGTGATGTCGTCGGGCAAGATCCTGCAGGTCGGCTCGCCGCGCGACATTTACGACCGCCCGGCCGAGCGCTTCGTCGCCGACTTCATCGGCGAGTCCAACTTCCTCAAGGCGGATGTGGTCGGCGCGACTGGTGGCCGGGCGACGGTGAAGCTGTCCTCTGGCGTGGAAATCCCGGCCTCGCTGCCGGAAGGCTTCAGCCCCAGCGGCAAGGTCACCATTGTCGTTCGTCCCGAGCATGCGCAGTTGGGCGCCGCCAGCCCCAGCGCTTCGCTGTCCGGCACTGTCGAGAACATCGTCTATCTCGGCACCGACACGCACTTCCATCTGCGCCTTGCCGGCGGCGAGCCGTTCATCGTGCGGCGCCAGAACAGCCGCGGCGCCGGCGACGGCATCGTGCAGGGCGGCCAGATCGGCATCATGATCGGCAACGACGCCGCGCAAGTGCTGAAGGACTGATCATGGCGACCGCGGAAGAAGTCGCCAAGGCAGCGGAGCGGCGCGATGTGCGCGACCGCTGGCTGCTGTCAGCGCCAGCATTGCTGGTGATTTTCCTCGCCGCGACCGGCCCCTTGCTGATCGTGCTGATCTACTCGTTCCTGACGCCCGGCCCCTATGGCGACGTGAAGTGGCAGTTTTCGCCCGATGCCTGGCTGTCGGTGTTCATGGAACGCGACATCTTCGACGATACGCTTTCGCTTGCGGCGGCGCATGTCACCATTTTCTGGCGCTCGATCAAGCTCGCGGTGGTGACGACGATCGCCACTTTGGCGCTCGGGTTTCCCACCGCCTATTTCATGGCGACGCGCAGCGAAAAGACCAGGGATCTCTGGCTGTTCCTGATCACCATTCCGTTCTGGACCAACCTTCTGATCCGCACCTTTGCCGTGCTGCAGATCATCCGCAACGAAGGCATCATCAACACCATCCTCATCAAGCTCGGCATCGTCTCGGCGCCGGTGCAGATACTCTACACCGACACCGCGATCCTGATCGGCATGGCCTATGTCTATCTGCCGCTGATGGTGCTGCCGATCTATGCCAGCATGGAGAAGCTCGATTTCCGCCTGGTCGAGGCGGGCTACGATCTCTACGCGACACGCTTCAAGGTGTTGCGCAAGATCATCTTTCCGCTGGTCAAGCCAGGCGTCATCGCCGGCTCCATCCTGGTCTTCATTCCGGCGCTCGGCGCCTATGTGACGCCCAGCGTGCTTGGCGGCGGCAAGAACATGATGCTGTCCAACCTGATCGAATTGCAGTTCGGCCAAGGCCGCAACTGGCCGCTCGGCTCGGCGCTATCGATCACGGTGATGATCATCGTCATGGTGGCTCTGCTTGCCTATGTGCGCAACGCCGGCAAGTCGGGGGTGCGGCATGGCTAGCAACTTTTCCATCAAGCACCAGCCCGGCTTCACGGCGATCGCCGCGACCTGTTTCGTCGTGCTCTATTTGCCGATCATCGTGCTGGTCGCCTACGCCTTCAATGCGGCGAACTCGACATCCGAATGGGGCGGCTTTTCGATGCGCTGGTTCCAGTCGGCGTGGCAGAACGTGCAAGTCATCGACGCGACGCTGCGCTCGTTCCAGATCGGCGCCGTCGCGGCGGTGCTGTCGACCATCTTTGCCACCATGGCCGCGCTCGCCACCACGCGCACGGCGCCCTATCCAGGCCTCATCTTCAAATATGCGGCGATCAACCAGCCGCTGATGGTGCCCGAGATCGTCACCGGCGTGGCGCTGCTGATCTTCTTCTCGCGCATAAAAATCTTCACCGGCTATTCCGGCCTCGGCTATCTGATCGCCGCGCATACGGCGTTCTGCATTCCGTTCGCCTACCTGCCGATCCGGGCGCGGCTGGAGAACATGGACCTGACGCTGGAGCGCGCCGCGGCCGATCTCTATGCGACGCCGTGGAAGACTTTCCGCCGCATCACGCTGCCGCTTCTGTGGCCCGGCATCCTGGCCGGATTGATGCTGGCCTTCGTCATCTCGCTCGATGACGTCGTCATCACCGAGTTCGTCAAATCGGGCGGTCAGGACACGCTGCCCACCTATATGCTCGGCCAGATCCGCCGGGGCATCACGCCTGAGATCAACGCGATATCGACCGCCTTCCTGCTGCTTTCGGTCGCGATCGTCACGTTGTTTTTCTTCGTCAGCAGGAAACGAGACTGAACCGACAATAATGGGAGTTAAAACCATGAACTGGAAGACAATGACAGCCGCCATGGGGTTGGCGCTGCTCGCAACGACGGGCCTGGCCCGCGCCGATGGCGAGTTGAACATCTACAATTGGGGCAACTACACCAGCCCCGACGTGATCAAGAAATTCGAAGCCAAATACAACATCAAGGTCACCATCACCGACTACGATTCCAACGACACCGCGCTGGCCAAGGTGCGCCAGGGTGGCACCGGTTTCGACATCGCCGTGCCGTCGCAGACCTACGTGCCGATCTGGATCAAGGAAGGCCTCGTCCAGGAGACCGACCCGGGCAAGATGGAGAACTTCAAGAATGTCGCGCCCGAATGGGCCAATCCCGACTTCGACCCCGGCCGCAAATATTCGGTGCCGTGGGCGCTGGGCACTGTCGGCGTCGTCGTCAACACCGATGCCTACAAGGGACCGGCCGACAGCTGGGGCATCATCTTCAACACGCCGGACGAGTTGAAGGGCAAGACCAATGTCGTTCCCGAGATGAATGACGTTATCTTCGCGGCGATCAAATATGTCGGCGGCCAACAGTGCACCGATGACAAGACGGTGCTGAAGAAGGTGCGCGATACGCTTGTCGCGGCCAAGCCGAACTGGATCGCGATGGAATACAACACCATCGAGAAGATGGGCGCCGGCGACTTCAAGGCGACCAGCGACTGGAACGGCTCGGCGCTGCGCCAGCGGCTGGCCAATCCGGCCATCCACTACAATTATCCGAAGGAAGGCTACGGCCTGTGGAGCGACAACGTTGTCGTTCTGAAGGAAGCCAAGAACGTCGAGAACGCCAAGCTGTTCCAGAACTTCATCATGGATCCGGAAAACGCGGCCGGCCTCTCGGCCTTCCACCGCTACGCCAATGCCATCACGGGCTCGGACAAGTACATGCCGGCCGATATGAAGGACGCGCCGGAGGTTGTCATTCCGGAGGCTGCGAAGGCACAGGGCGAATTCCAGAAGATGTGCGCGCCTGAGATCCAGGACATCTACACCAAGATCTGGACCGAACTGCAGAAGTAATCGCTTCTTGAGAGACCCGGCGGTCTTTCTCGCCGGGTCTCTTCTTTTCCGGAATGGCTTTCATGGACTCCTATCGCAACAGCGATCCGCGGCCACCGATCATGCAGGGCTCGCCGCCGCAAATGGTTCCGCCAAAGCTCGATTGGGACCGGCCGCCCTGGAACCGCTGGGGGTTCCAGCATATCCGCGAATTCCTGCCGACCATCGAGGTCTGGCGCGGCAATGGCCATCGCCATCGTCTCGAACGGGCAGAGACCGATCTCGATGCGCTGCCGGTGGAGGACAGTGAGGGTCGCCCGACAACGCTCGCCGGCCTGCTCGACGAGACCTATGCGGACGGCTTCCTGGTGCTCAAACACGGCAAGGTCGCTTACGAGCGCTACTTCAACGGCATGGACGAGCGCACGCTGCACCTGTCGCAGTCGATGGCGAAGTCGGTGACCGGCACTGTGTTCGGTATTCTGGTCGGGCGTGGGCTGATCGATCCGGCCAAACCGGTGACCGCCTATCTGCCGGAGCTCGGCGAGACCGGCTGGGTCGGCGCCAGCGTGCAGCATGTGCTGGATATGACCACCGGCGTGCGCTTTTCCGAGGAATACACCGATCGTTATTCCGATATCGGCCAGGTCGATGTCGCCACCGGCTGGAAGCCGGTGCCGCCGGGCAGCGATCCGGATTTCCAATGGCCGTCGCATCTGTTCGAGCTGATCCTGCGACTGAAGGACAAGGTGCGGCCGCATGGCGTCGCGTTCGAGTACCGCTCGATCGAGACTGACGTGCTTGCTTTCATCATGGAGCGGGTGACCGGCAAGCGGCTGGCGCAACTGGTCTCGGAGGAACTCTGGCAAAAACTTGGCGCCGACGAGAGCGCCTGCTTCACCGTCGACAGCGCCGGCTATGCGCTGGCCGATGGCGGTTTCAACGCGACGCTGCGCGACTACGCCCGCTTCGGCCAGCTGATCCTCGACAATGGCCGCGGCATCGTGCCGGCCGACTGGATCGAGGCGACGCGCAATGGCAGGCATGGGCCGGACTTCAATCCGAGCCTGCCGGAGGGCAGCTACCGCAACCAGTTCTGGATCGAGGATCCGCGCTCACGCGCGCTGATGTGCCGGGGCGTGTTCGGGCAAATGATCCATATCGACTGGGAAACGAACATGGTCGTGGTCAAGCTCTCGACCTATCCGGATTTCAGCAATGTCGCCTATTCGGTGGCGACGCTGAAAGCCGTGCACGCCATCGCCAAGGCGCTTGGCTGAAACCACACAAACAATCCCTTTGAGGAAACGTTCATGACCGGCAAGACCGCGTTCGAGACCCGCTACGGCTTTGCCCGCAACGAGGTGCTGCTTTCCAACTGGCGGGAAAATCCGTTCAACCGCTGGTCGTTCCAGAATCTTGGCGAACTGGTGCCGACCGCTCCCGTGGCGGCGACGCCTGGAAGCGTCGAGGCGCCGGTGCGGGACATGAGCGGCCTGCTTGGCGAAAAGGTCTCCGTCGCCGGCGCGGCGGAGACGGCGGCTGAATTCTTGGCGCGCTCGAGCAGCGATGCGCTCACGGTGATGAAGGGCGGCAAGATCATCGGCGATTGGTTCGCGCCGCAGATGGAGTTCGGCGCCCGGCACATCATCTTTTCGATCAGCAAGTCGGTCACCGCCATCATCGCCGGCATATTGGAAGGCGAGGGCGTGTTCGATCCGGAAGCGCCGGTGGCGCAGTATATCCCGGAAGCCGCCGGTTCGGCCTATGGCGATGCAAGCTGCCGGCATGTGCTCGACATGAGCGTCAGCCTCGATTTCGAGGAGGCCTATCTCGATCCGGAAAGCGCTTTTGCCCGCTACCGCCGCGCGACGCTGTGGAACCCGGGCGGCGGCACGGAAAGCCTGCGCGAATTCATCCTGACCTTGCAGCGGCTCGAAGAACCGCATGGCAAGACCTTCCGCTACCGCTCGCCCAATTCCGATCTGCTCGGCATCCTGCTGGAACGCGCTTCGGGACAGCGCTTCCCGGACCTGATGCGCGAGAAACTGTGGCTGCCGCTCGGCGCCGTCAGCGAGGCCTCGATCGGCGTCGACATGGAAGGCACGGCACGCACCGCCGGCGGCATTTCGGTGACGCCGCGCGATCTCGCACGCATCGGTGAGATGATGCGGCAAGGCGGAACGGCCAATGGCCGCCGCGTCGTGCCGGAGGCCTGGGTGCGCGATACGGTCGTTACCGGCGGCAGTGCGGAAGCCTGGCAGCGCGGCACCATGGTGCGTCTGTTCCCGAAGGGCCGCTATCGCAACAAATGGTACCAGACGGGACACGAAAACGGCGCCTTCTGTGGAATCGGTATCCATGGCCAATGGCTCTACGTCAATCCGAAGACGGAAGTGGTGATTGCAAAGATGGGGTCGCAGCCGGTGCCGGAGGAGCCTGCGCTCGAACGCGAGATCGTTGCCTTCTTCGAGGCGCTGAGCGGGCGGGTTTAACCGATCCCGGACATCCGAACTGCGGTGCGCTTTCCTGTGGACCTCGCGCGCTGGTGAAGACGCGGCAGTTGGCGGCGCTGATGTCTGCGCCTATGGTCGCCGCTCTTTTGCGACAAGGACCAGCATGGCATCGGACAGCAAGCGCATCGCAGCAATCATCGCGGCCGAGATCGGCGCGCGGCCGGAACAGGCGGCGGCAGCCATAGGGCTGCTCGACGAGGGGGCGACGGTGCCGTTCGTGGCGCGTTACCGCAAGGAGGTCACTGGTGGGCTCGACGACACGCAACTGCGCGACCTTGCCGAGCGGCTGGCCTATCTGCGCGAACTCGATGCGCGGCGCGACACCATTCTCGGTTCCATCCGCGAGCAGGGAAAGCTGACCGAGGAGCTTGAAGCCAAGATCGTAGCTGCCGTCACCAAGGCGGAGCTCGAAGATATCTATCTGCCCTACAAGCCCAAGCGCCGCACCAAGGCGGAGATCGCCCGGGAGCGCGGGCTTGGGCCGCTGGCTGAGACGATCCTTGGCAACCGCTCGCTGGTGCCCGCCGAGGCTGCGCTAGCCTATGTCACCGAGGAAGTGGCTGACACCAAGGCAGCGCTGGAGGGCGCGCGCGACATCCTGTCGGAACAGTTTGCAGAGAACGCCGATCTGGTCGGCAAATTGCGCAGCTACATGAAGGAGCGCGCCTTCATGCGTGCCCGTGTCGTCGACGGCAAGCAGGAGGCGGGCGCCAAATTCTCCGACTATTTCGACCATGTCGAGCGCTGGGCGAATGTGCCGAGCCACCGTGCGCTGGCCATGCTGCGCGGCCGCAACGAGGAAGTGTTGTCGCTCGACATCGAGGTCGATGCCGACGATGCCTCACCGGTGAAACCGGTCGAGCGGATGATCGCCACTGCCTACGCCATCGGCTCCAGTCTGCCGGGTGACCGCTGGCTGATGGAGGTAGCTGGCTGGACCTGGCGCATAAAACTGTCGCTGCACCTGACCCTCGACCTGATGCGCGATCTGCGCGAGCGGGCGGAGGAGGAGGCGATCCACGTCTTTGCCCGCAATCTGAAAGACCTGCTGCTGGCAGCACCCGCCGGATCGCGGCCGACCATGGGGCTCGATCCCGGCATCCGCACCGGCGTCAAGGTCGCGGTGGTCGACGGCACCGGCAAGCTGGTGGCGACGACGACGGTCTATCCATTCCCGCCAAGGAACGACTTGCGCGGCACACAAGTCGAACTCGCCGCGCTCATCCGCCAGCACAAGGTCGAGCTGATCTCGATCGGCAACGGCACCGGCAGCCGCGAGACGGAAAAACTGGTTGCCGACATGCTGTCCGATATGCCGGCCGGTGCAGGCCCGAAGCCGCTCAAGGTCATCGTCAGCGAGGCCGGCGCTTCGGTCTATTCGGCTTCGGCCACTGCTGCTGCGGAATTTCCTGGGCTCGACGTGTCATTGAGAGGGGCCGTGTCGATCGCGCGGCGCTTGCAGGATCCCCTGGCCGAACTGGTCAAGATAGAGCCGAAGTCGATCGGCGTCGGCCAGTACCAGCACGATGTCGACCAGTACCGACTCGGCCGTTCGCTGGAGGCGGTGGTCGAGGACGCGGTGAACGCCGTCGGGGTCGATCTCAACACGGCTTCGGCGCCGCTTTTGGCGCGGGTGTCAGGCCTTGGCGCGTCGCTTGCCGACGCCATTGTCGCGCATCGCGATGCGACCGGACCGTTTGCCAGCCGCAAGGAGCTGCTCAAGGTGGCGCGGCTGGGACCGCGCGCGTTCGAACAATCCGCCGGCTTTCTGCGCATTGCCAATGGCAGCGAGCCGCTCGACGCTTCGTCCGTGCATCCGGAAGCCTATGGCGTGGCCAAGAAGATCGTCGCCGCCTGTGGCCGCGATGTGCGCGCGCTGATGGGCGACAGCGCCGCGCTTAAGGCGCTCGATCCGCGTGTCTTCGTCGATGAGCGTTTTGGTCTGCCGACGGTGCGCGACATCATTGCCGAGCTGGAAAAGCCCGGCCGCGACCCGCGCCCCGGCTTCAAGACGGCGACCTTTGCCGACGGCGTCGACGACATCAAGGATCTGAAGCCCGGCATGCTACTCGAAGGCACCGTCACCAACGTCGCCGCCTTCGGCGCCTTCGTCGATATCGGCGTTCACCAGGACGGGCTGGTGCATGTCTCGCAACTGGCCGACCGTTTCATCAAGGACGCGCATGAGGTGGTGAAGGCTGGCGACGTGGTGAAGGTGCGGGTCGTCGATGTCGACATCAAGCGCAAGCGCATTGCGCTGTCCATGCGCAAGGATGGCGGCGAGGGCGGTGCCTCGAACGGGCCGCGCGACAATGGCGGCGGCAAGCCGGCGCCACGTCCGCCAGTGCCGCAGCGCCAGCCCGAACGGCCTGCGCAAGGTGCGTTCGGCGCGGCGCTGGCCGAGGCAATGAAGCGGAAGTAGCTACCACGCCAGAACAGCCGGCTCCTTCTCAACCTGCCCCAGCAGCCAGTCGCGGAAGCTGGCGACCGGCGGGTGGCTGCGCTTGTCGTACGGCACGACGAGGTAATAGGCGCTGCGGCTCTGCATCGGCTGCCCCGGTGTCGGCACGAGCTGACCGCGCTGCAGCTCGCCAGCAATGAGAACCTGCGGCAGGAGCGCGACACCAAGCCCGGCCATGCAGGCCTGGGCGACGGTGCCGAACTGCTCGAACTGCATGCCGGGCCCGGTCGGCGCACTTAGGCCCTGTTCCTCGAACCATTCGCTCCAGGCGCCCGGACGCGTCGCCATGTGCAGCAGCGGCAGCCGGCTGATGTCGGCCGCAGTAGTGATGTCGCGGCTGGCCAGAAATTCGGGCGAGACCACCGGCATCACGGTTTCGCGCATCAGAAGCGTGGAGTCGGCCTCTGGCCAGTCCGGCTGGCCATGATGGATGGCGGCGTCGAGCCGCTCACGGGCGAAATCGAAACGGCCGATGCGGGTGACGAAATTGATGGTGATGTCGGGGTTCTCTGCGACGAAATCCGGGATCAGCGGCATCAGCCACCGTGTGCCGAAGGTCGGCAAGATGGCTAGGTTCAGCATGCCACTATGCCGATTGCTCATCAATCCGAGCGCTGCGTCGCGCAACTGGCCGAGCGCCGAACGCACCGCCTCGGCGTAGATTTCTCCAGTCACCGACAGTCGGACATTGCGGCTGTCGCGCTCGAACAGCTTGCGGCCGAATTGTTCCTCCAGAAGCGCTATCTGCCGGCTGACGGCGCCCTGGGTCAGGTCAAGTTCCTGGGCAGCGGCGGTGAAAGAGCCGAGGCGGGCCACCGCCTCGAAGGCGGCAAGGGCACTGGTGCTTGGCAAAAGGCGGCGCTGGACATTCATGATCCATTACTACAGCTCATTGATACGTGATGCAATTTCGTTTGATTTTTTCGGAGTGGAGGCGGATAAGCCCGGCAATCAATATTTTGCTGGGAGAGAGCGAGAGCCATGGCCGCCGACAAGAACGCGTTCGTTTGGGAAGACCCTTTCCTGATCGAGAACCAGCTTTCCGAGGACGAGCGCATGGTGCGCGATGGCGCTGCGGCGTTCGCCGCCGACAAGCTCGCGCCGCGCATCGAGGAGGCCTATCTCGAGGAAAAGACCGATGCCGGCATCTTTCGCGAGATGGGCGAGGCGGGCCTGCTCGGCATCACCATCCCCGAGGAATATGGCGGGCTCGGCGCCAATTACGTGACCTACGGGCTGGTGGCGCGCGAGGTCGAGCGTGTCGATTCCGGTTATCGCTCGATGATGTCGGTACAATCGTCGCTGGTGATGTATCCGATCCATGCCTACGGCTCCGAGGCGCAGCGCAAGAAATATTTGCCGAAGCTCGCTTCGGGCGAATGGATCGGCTGCTTCGGCCTGACCGAGCCGGATGCCGGTTCCGATCCCGGCGGCATGAAGACGCGGGCCGAGAAGACGGCGAACGGCTACAAACTTTCCGGTTCGAAAATGTGGATCTCCAACGCGCCGATCGCCGATGTGTTCGTCGTTTGGGCGAAGCTCAAGGGCGAGAACGGCAAGGACGAAATCCGTGGCTTCGTGCTGGAAAAGGGTATGAGGGGGCTTTCGGCGCCGAAGATCGGCGGCAAGCTGTCGCTGCGGGCGTCGATCACCGGTGAGGTGGTGATGGAAGGCGTGGAAGTGGGCGAAGATGCGCTGCTGCCCAACGCCAAGGGCCTCGGCGGCCCGTTCGGCTGTCTCAACCGTGCCCGCTACGGCATTTCCTGGGGCGCCATGGGCGCGGCCGAGGATTGCTGGCACCGCGCCCGGCAGTATGGCCTCGACCGCAAGCAGTTCGGCAAGCCGCTGGCCGGCACCCAGCTGTTCCAGAAGAAGCTCGCGGATATGCAGACCGAAATCGCGCTTGGCCTGCAGGGGAGCTTGCGCGTCGGGCGGCTGATGGACGAGGGCAAGATGGCGCCGGAGATGATCTCGATCGTCAAGCGCAACAATTGCGGCAAGGCGCTCGACATTGCCCGCCAGGCCCGCGACATGCATGGCGGCAACGGCATCCAGATCGGCTACCACGTCATGCGCCACGCGCAGAATCTGGAGACGGTCAACACCTATGAAGGCACGCACGACGTGCACGCGTTGATCCTCGGCAGGGCGCAGACGGGCATCCAGGCGTTCTTTTAAGCTGTGCCGATATTCAGGTGAGGCCGGCCTGCAAATGGCCGATACCTGCGCTTCCGGTGCTCACGTACGAAAAGTACGCTCCGCTCCGGCTCTCGGTATCAGCCATTTTCGGCTCGGCCTGACCTAAATCTCGACACAGCTTAGCCGGCTTCGGCTGCTTAAATTAGGTGCACCGCAACATCTGTGCTTGGAGAATGCCCAGCAGATGTGTCAGGGTTCGGCGAATTTGTTTGAAACGCCGATCTCCGAGGCCCCATGGCAATTCTGGCAGCCGTCTACCACCTGACCCACTACAAATATGACCGGCCCGTGGTTCTCGGGCCCCAGGTCATCAGGCTGCAGCCGGCGCCGCATTCCCGCACCAAGGTGCTCAGCCATTCGCTGAAAGTCGGGCCGGCGAACCACTTCGTGAACCTGCAACAGGACCCTTACGGCAATTTCCTCGCCCGCTTCGTCTTCCCCGAGCCGGTGACGGAACTGAAGATCGAGGTCGACCTCGTCGCCGACATGACGGTCTACAATCCGTTCGATTTCTTCGTCGAGCCGGCGGCCGAGACGTTTCCGTTCGAGTATCCGGAAGACATCAGGGACGATCTCGCCATCTACCGGACGCCGGAGCCGGCTGGACCGCTGCTGTCGGCCTTTCTCGCAACGATCGACCGAAGCTCGACCAACACCGTCAATTTCGTTGTCGATCTCAATGCGCGGCTGCAGCGCGAGATCGCCTATATCGTGCGTATGGAAACCGGCGTCTTCTCGCCGGAGGAAACGCTGGCGGCGAAAAAGGGTTCATGTCGGGATTCGAGCTGGCTGCTGGTGCAGATCCTGCGCAACCTCGGCATCGCAGCGCGCTTCGTCTCCGGCTACCTGATCCAGCTCAAGCCCGATCTGGTGGCGCTCGATGGCCCGGCCGGAACCGCCGTCGACTTCACCGATTTGCATGCCTGGTGCGAAGTCTATCTGCCGGGCGCCGGCTGGATCGGCTTCGATCCGACCTCGGGCCTGTTGACCGGCGAAAGCCATGTGCCACTGGCGGCAACGCCGCACTTCCGCAACGCAGCCCCGATTTCCGGTATGGCGAGCTTCGCCAATGTCGAGTTTGGCTTCGACATGCGGGTCGACCGCATCGCCGAGCATCCGCGCATCACCAAGCCATTCTCGGATGAAAGCTGGCAGGCGCTGGATGCACTCGGCAACAAGGTCGATGCCGCGCTCCAGGCAGGCGATGTCAGGCTGACCATGGGCGGCGAGCCGACCTTCGTGTCGATCGACGATTTCGAGTCGGCAGAGTGGAACACCGCCGCCGTTGGCCCGACCAAGCGCGAAAAGGCCGATGCGCTGATCCGCAAACTGCGCGAACGTTTCGCGCCGGGCGGCTTTCTCCATTACGGCCAGGGCAAATGGTATCCGGGCGAGAGCCTGCCGCGCTGGACCTTCTCACTTTACTGGCGCACCGACGGCCAGCCGGTGTGGAGCGATCCATCGCTGATCGCACGCGAAAAGAGCGACGCAAAGGTCGGACCGCAGCAGGCCGAAAGCCTGTTGACGGCGATTGCCGGCGAACTCGGCATCGATAAAGGCATGGTCAGCGAAGCCTATGAGGATCCGGCCGAATGGCTGCTCAAGGAAGGCAAGCTGCCCGACAATGTCGACCCGTCCAATTCCAAGCTGGAAGACCCGGAAGAGCGCAGCCGCATGACGAAAGTCTTCGAGCGCGGGCTGACGAAACCGTCAGGCTACGTGCTGCCGGTGCAGCGCTGGAACAGCCAGGCTTCGGATCCGCGCTGGCGCTCGGAGAAATGGAAGACCCGGCGCGGCCGGCTGTTCCTGGTGCCGGGCGATTCGCCGGTTGGCTACCGCCTGCCATTGGGCACGCTGCCTTACGTACCGCCGGCGCAATTCCCCTACATCGTGCCGGTCGACCCGTCGCTGCCGCGTGGTCCGCTGCCGGCGCGGGAAGCGATCCTGCCATCCGCTGCTCCGGCCGAACTGGAAGGCGCCGACGAAATGGCGCGGCGCCAGCAGGCGATTTCGTTCACCGCGACGACCGGTCAGCAGGATCGGGTCGAGCAGGAGATCACCGAGATCGGCGGCGCGGTGCGGACGGCACTGTCGGTCGAACCGCGCGACGGGCGGCTGTGCGTGTTCATGCCGCCGGTCGAGGCGCTGGAAGACTATCTCGAACTGGTCGCAGCCGCCGAAAATGCGGCCAAGGCGATCGGCCTTCCCGTGCATATCGAAGGCTACGGGCCGCCGCACGATCCGCGTCTCAACGTCATTCGCGTTGCGCCCGATCCCGGCGTCATCGAGGTCAACATCCATCCGGCTTCGAATTGGCAGGACTGCGTGGCGACGACGACCGCGATCTACGAAGAGGCGAGGCAGACGCGGCTTGGCGCCGACAAGTTCATGATCGACGGCCGCCACACCGGCACCGGCGGTGGCAACCATGTCGTGGTCGGCGGCGCGACGCCCAATGATAGCCCCTTCCTGCGCCGGCCGGACCTTTTGAAGAGCCTGGTGCTGCAATGGCAGCGGCGTCCGTCGCTATCCTATCTGTTTTCCGGCCTGTTCATCGGCCCGACCAGCCAGGCGCCGCGCTTCGACGAAGCGCGCCACGACTCGCTCTACGAGCTCGAAATCGCGATGGCGCAGGTGCCGCACCCGGACCAGGGCAATGCACCCTTGCCATGGCTGGTCGACCGGCTGTTCCGCAACTTGTTGACCGATGTCACCGGCAATACGCACCGCTCCGAAATCTGCATCGACAAACTGTTTTCGCCCGATGGCCCGACCGGCCGGCTTGGCCTGGTCGAGTTCCGCGGTTTCGAGATGCCGCCCAATGCGCGCATGTCGCTGGCTCAGCAATTGCTGGTGCGTGCGATCATCGCCCGCGCCTGGAAAAACCCGCTCGACGGCCGCTTCGTGCGCTGGGGTACCTCGCTGCATGACCGTTTCATGCTGCCGCATTATGTCTGGGCGGATTTCCTCGACGTGCTTGACGACCTCAAGCTCAACGGTTTCGAGTTCCGTCCCGAATGGTTCGATGCGCAGCTCGAATTCCGCTTTCCGTTCTGTGGCGAGGTTCAGCATGCCGGCATCAAGCTGGAACTGCGGCAGGCGCTTGAGCCTTGGCACGTCATGGGCGAGCAGGGCGCGATCGGCGGCACCGTGCGCTTCGTCGATTCCTCGGTCGAACGGCTGCAGGTCAGGACCGAAGGTCTCAATCCGGAACGTCATGCGATCGTCTGCAACGGCCGCGTCGTGCCGATGAAGGTGACCGACAACAGGGAAGTCGCGGTGGCGGGCGTGCGCTTCAAGGCGTGGCAGCCGGCGTCCGGCCTGCATCCGGCGCTGCCGGTCAACACGCCGCTGGTCTTCGACATCTATGATCGCTGGTCGGGACGGGCGGTTGGCGGCTGCGTCTACCATGTCGCGCATCCCGGGGGGCGCAGCTACGACACCTTCCCGGTCAACGGCAATGAGGCCGAGGCGCGGCGGCTCGCCCGCTTCGAGCCGCGCGGCCACACGCCGTCGGCCTATGTGCTGCGCAACGAAGAACCCTCTGAAGACTTCCCGATGACCCTTGACCTCAGGCGGCCACCCAGACTCTGATCAGCAATGGCAAAGGGGAATCAGAAAAAGATACGCGGCAAGCCGCTGAGGCACAGTCTGCTGGAGCACTACCAGCCGATTGACGGCGTCGTCGACGAGATGGTCGATGCCTCAGGCAATCCGCGTCCGGCCTGGGCCCCTTTCATCGAGGCGCTGGAGGAACTGGGCCCCGAAAAGCTCGGCCAGCGCTTCGCCCGCGCCGACCAGTATCTACGCGATGCCGGCGTCTACTACCGCGTCTACGACAAGGCCGGCGCCAATGAGCGCGAATGGCCGCTGGCGCATATCCCGTTGCTGATCGAGGACAAGGAATGGGCCGAGATCAGCGCCGGCCTCGTGCAGCGCGCCGACCTGTTCGAGGAGATAGTCGCCGATATCTACGGGCCGAACCGGCTGATCGAGAAGGGCATCCTGCCGGCGGGATTGATTGCGGCGAGCCCGGAATATTTGCGGCCGGTCGCCGGCACCAGGCCGGCCAGCGGCCATTTCCTGCATTTTTGCGCCTTCGAGCTCGGCCGCGGACCGGACGGAAGCTGGTGGGTGCTGGGTGATCGAACGCAGGCGCCGTCGGGCGCCGGCTTTGCGCTGGAAAACCGCGTCGCCACGACACGCGCGCTGTCCGACATCTATGGCGAAATGCACGTCCACCGTCTCGCCGGCTTCTTCCGCCGCTTTCGCGATGCGCTGATCGGCATGGCCAAGGAGAATGACGGCCGCGTCGCAATCCTGACGCCGGGGCCGCTCAACGAGACCTATTACGAACATGCCTACATCGCCCGCTACCTCGGCATCATGCTGCTCGAGGGCGAGGACCTGACCGTTTCCGGCGGCAAGCTGATGGTGCGCACGGTTTCCGGGCTGATGCCGATCAGCGTGCTATGGCGGCGGCTCGATGCCGCCTTCGCCGATCCGCTGGAACTGCGGCCAGACTCGCAGATCGGCGCGCCGGGATTGGTCGAGGCGATCCGCCGCGGCGCTGTTTCGACGGTCAATGCGCTGGGGTCGGGCCTGATGGAAACACGGGCGCTGCTCGCCTTCCTGCCCAAGATTTCGCGCGCATTGCGCGGCGAAGAGCTTTTGTTGCCAAGCGTCGCCACCTGGTGGTGCGGGCAGGATAGCGAACGCCGGCATGTGCTTGCCAATCTCGACCGCATGGTGGTCGGTCCGGCGCTGTCGACGCGGCTTGCCTTCGAGGACGACGACCAGACCAGGCTCGGTTCGGCGCTGACGCCGGAAGAACGCACCGCACTGATTGCGCGCATCGAGAGCGACGGCGGCGGCTTCGTCGGCCAGGAAGCGGTGACGCTGTCGACGACGCCGGTCAATGTCGGCGGCTGGCTGGAGCCGCGGCCGGCAAGCCTGCGCGTCTATCTGGCGCGCACACCCGAAGGCTGGACGGTGATGCCCGGCGGCTTCGCCCGCGTTGGCCTGTCGCTCGACCCGACCGCCATCGCCATGCAGCGTGGTGGCCAGGCGGCAGACGTCTGGGTGGTCAGCGACCGGCCGGTGGAGCGCGAAACGCTGCTGCCGCAGGAGCATGACAGTTTTGCTCGTACCATGCCGGGCAGCCTGCCCAGCCGCGCGGCGGAAAACCTGACATGGCTCGGCCGTTATATCGAGCGCTCTGAAGACACGGTACGCATTCTGCGCGCCTATCATGTGCGGCTGGCCGAGACGTCCGATCCGGACATGCCATTGCTCACCGATATCAGGGATTATCTCGAACCGTTCGGCATCGACCTCGAATCGGCCATTCCTCCAGGATTGATCGGCACGCTGGACAGCGCCGTCTACAGCGCCGGGCAGATCAGAGACCGCTTTTCGCCCGACGGCTGGCTCGCGCTCAAGGATCTGTCGAAGACAATCCACCAATTCGCAACGACGGTGGCGCCGGGCGATGATGCGACACGGGCGATGACGGTGATGCTGCGCAAGCTCGCCGGCTTTTCCGGCCTGCTGCATGAGAACATGTATCGTTTCACCGGCTGGCGTTTCCTCGAAATCGGCCGGCGCATCGAGCGCGGCATCCAGATCGCCCGCACGCTTGCCCGCCTGACCAGGGCAAAAGCACCTGATGGCGCGCTCGACATGATGCTGGAGATCGGCGACAGCGTCATGACCCATCGCCGGCAATATCCGGTCCGGGCCGGACGGCGCACGGTGATTGACCTTTTGGCGCTCGACCCGCTCAACCCGCGCTCGATCCTGTTCCAGTTCGAGAGGCTGAAGGCGGAAATTGGCCTGTTGCCGTCGGTTGGCCCGGAGGGGCATATGTCGGTGGCGGCCAAGGAAATCCTGCAGCTCAACACGGCAATTGCCGTCATGGAGCCATCGGAGATGTCGGCGGAGGTGCTGGACGATCTCGCCACCGAGATCGGCAACCTCTACAACAGCCTCGCCAAAGCGTATTTCGGTTAGCATGCTGTACGATATCAGGCTTCATCTCAGCTACGATTATGACGCTGCAGCCGGTGGCAGCCGGCATCAGGTGCGTGTCTTGCCGCAGACCATTGCTGGCGTGCAACGTGTGGTCGCCGCCTCGCTGTCGTTTGTGCCGACCCCGTCCGAGCGGACGGATTTTGCCGATTTCTTCGGCAATAATGTCACCGCGATCGCCTTTCGCGATGTCCATGACGGGCTCGACATCAGGATGAGCGCGCGCGTGTCGGTGTCGCGGCCGGAGCCTGGGCTCGACGTGTCGCCCGACTTGCAGCGGCTGAAGGAAGAACTCGGCGCGGTGCGGTCACTGGCGCCCGACGCACCGCATCACTTTCTCACAGCCAGCGATCATGCTGGCATCGATGCGGCGATCACCGCCTATGCACACGGCAGCGCCAGCGGCTCGACGGTCGGCACGGCCATCGATCTGTGCAACCGCATCCACCGCGACTTCACCTATGATGGGGAAGCGACCACCGTTCATACCAGGGCCAGCGACGCCTTCCGTTTGAAGCGTGGCGTTTGCCAGGATTTCTCCCACATCATGATCGCGGGCTTGCGCGGGTTGGGCATTCCCGCCGGCTATGTCAGCGGCTTCCTGCGCACCATTCCGCCGAAGGGCAAGCCGCGGCTCGAAGGCGCCGATGCCATGCATGCCTGGGTCAAGGTGTGGTGCGGGCGCGATGCCGGCTGGCAGGAGTTCGACCCGACCAATGGCATGCGGGCCAGCAACGACCACATCACCGTCGGCTACGGCCGCGACTATTCCGACGTGGCGCCGATCGTCGGCGTGCTGAAGACCACCGGCGGTCAGGTCGGCGACCAGGCCGTCGACGTCATTCCGGTTGCGCTGGAAAAGGTCTGACGGCGGAACCAGTGGCTTGTACGGCGCTTATCTACGAGAAAAATCTCGTGGAGCGGGCATGCAGGACAAATCCGGGGCGCCACCGGGCCGATCTGTTGCTGGACAGGGCGACGATGACACGCCGAGGAATGGTGCGCAGGCCTCTGCCGATCAGGCCGCGCTTACCTATGTCAGCGACAGCGAGCCGGGTATCCGCCGCCTGAAGGCGGGAGAGGGATTTTCGTACAAAAGCCCGAAGGGGCAGGCCGTGAGCGCGGCGGCAATCGCCCGCATCAAGGCGCTGGCCATCCCGCCGGCCTGGACGGATGTGTGGATCTCGCCCGATCCCGCCGGCCATATCCAGGCGACCGGCCGCGACCAGCGCGGGCGCAAGCAGTATCGCTACCATCCGCTGTGGGCCTCGGAGCGTGACGGTGCCAAATATTCGAGCCTCGTCGCCTTTGCCGAAAGCCTGCCGGAGCTGCGCCGCCGCATCGATGCCGATCTGCGCCGCCACGGCCTGCCGGCCGAGCGCGTCGTGGCGGCAATCGTCTGGCTACTCGACAACACGATGATCCGTGTCGGCAATGCAGCCTATGCCCGCGACAACAAGAGTTTTGGGCTGACGACCCTGCGCGACCGCCATGTCGATATCAAGGGATCGAGCCTGCGCTTTGCCTTCAAGGGCAAATCCGGCAAGGAATGGAAATTGAAGCTTGTCGACCGCCGCATCGCCCGGGTCGTGCGCGGCGCGCAGGATATTCCGGGACAAAAGCTGTTCCAGTATCTGGATGAGGACGGCGTCCGGCATCCGGTGCGCTCCGACGACGTCAACCGCTACATACGCGATGCTGTCGGAGAAGACTTCAGCTCCAAGCATTTCCGCACCTGGGGCGGCACCATCCACGCCGCGTCGCTGTTTGCGCAGACGGAGCTTCCCGAAAGTCAGGCCGGGGTGAAGCGGGTGATGAACACCGTCATCGACAAGGTCGCCGAGCGGTTGGGTAACACGCGGGCCGTCTGCCGCAAATGCTACATCCATCCGCAGGTCTTCGAATCCTGGGCGCAGGGGCGGCTGCTCAGCGAAATGACTGGAGCCAATAAACGCAAGCGATCCATAGATGGTCTCGATGACGAGGAGGCGCTGGTGCTGAGATGGCTGAAGGCAGACGAAGGCTGAAAAATTTGCCCTAACTTTTTTGTCGACGCCATGTCGGCATAGGCCCTACTGTTTCGTCCTTTGATACAGAAAAGGACGTCCTATGCTCTACGCTATCCTCTGCTATGCCTCCGAAGATGTCGTCTCCTCCTGGAGCAAGGCACAGGATGACGAGGTGATGGCGAAACTGCTCAATGTGCAGCAGAAATATGCTGACGCCGGCCGGCTTGGCCCGGTGGCACGGCTTCTGCCCACCACCGCCGCAACAACGCTGCGCCAGGTCAAGGGCGAATCGGTGGTCATCGACGGGCCGTTTGCCGAGACCAAGGAACAGTTCCTCGGTTTCTACACGTTGGAATGCGCCGATCTCGATGAGGCCGTCGACTTCGCGCGCGAGCTTTCCGAGGTCAATCCGAGTGGTGGATCCTATGAGATCCGACCGGTTTCCGTCTTCGACCCAACCAGAGTTTTGAAATGACCGACCTTTCCTGGATCAGCTCCGCGATCTCAGCCGCCCGCCCGCAGGCGATGGGTGCGCTGCTGCGCTATTTCCGCGATCTCGATACGGCGGAGGAGGCTTTCCAGGATGCGTGCCTCAGGGCGCTCAAGAACTGGCCGCAGAACGGGCCGCCGCGAGATCCGGCGGCCTGGCTGATCTTTGTCGGCCGCAACAGCGGCATCGACGCGGTGCGCAAACGCGCTAAGCAGGCGCCGATGCCGGAAGAGGACCAGATCTCGGACCTTGAGGATGCCGAGAGCGATATCGCCGAGCGGCTGGACGGTGCGCATTATCGCGACGACATATTGCGGCTGCTGTTCATCTGCTGCCATCCAGACCTGCCGGCGACGCAGCAGATCGCGGTGGCGCTGCGCATTGTCTCCGGCCTCACTGTCAAGCAGATCGCGCGTGCCTTCCTGGTCGGCGAAAGCGCCATGGAGCAGCGCATCACCCGCGCCAAGGCGCGCATTGCCGACGCCGGCGTGCCGTTCGAGACGCCGGGCGCGGTCGAGCGCTCGGAGCGGCTCGCCGCCGTTGCGGCCATGGTCTATCTGATCTTCAACGAGGGGTATTCGACCAACAGCGGCGAGGCGCCGGCGCGCGCCCCGCTCTGCGAGGAGGCAATCCGGCTGGCGCGCCTGCTGCTCCGGCTGTTCCAGACCGAGCCTGAGATCATGGGGCTGACGGCGCTGCTGTTGCTGCAGCATGCGCGGGCACCGGCCCGTTTCGACGAGAACGGCGAGATCGTGCTGCTCGACGACCAGGACCGCTCGCTGTGGAGCCGCAAGATGATCGACGAAGGTCTGGCGCTGGTCGACAAGGCGCTGCGCCACCAGAAGCCCGGCCCCTACCAGGTACAGGCGGCGATCGCCGCATTGCATGCGCGGGCGGCAACGCCCGAGGAGACCGACTGGACCGAGATCGACCTGCTCTACAGCCTGCTGGAGCGGATGCAGCCATCGCCGGTGGTGACGTTGAACCGCGCGGTTGCGGTCGCCAAGGTGCGCGGCCCGGAAGCTGCCCTTGCCATGATCGAGCCGCTCGGCGAAAGGCTGTCCGGCTATTTCCACTTCTTTGGCCTCAAGGGTGGGTTGCTGATGCAACTTGACCGTGGCGAGGAGGCGCGTGTTGCCTTTGACCGTGCGATTGCTTTGGCCAACACGGCGGCGGAAGCCGCCCACATCCGCATGCATATCGACCGGTTGATGAGAGACGGCGCCGTGAAGGCGCCGGCGAAGACAGCGCACTGAAGACTGCTGGCTCAATCGTGCAATCCCGGCTTGGACCATGCCGGGGTGGCGATTTTCTCCTGAAACGAGTAATGCCACGCCATGACAGTGCCCGACGTGCCTGCGGCACGCAGGCGACGTGGCGCGAAGGCTCGACCGCCGGCACCTGATGGCGAGCGGATCTGAAAGGGATAAAAATGACGATAGCGAAGGAAACGGCTGAACTTCTGGCGAAACTGGGCGTGGCCAAGGACGCGCTTAGCGGCGGCGACCTCATCGTGCGCAGCCCGGTGACGGGCGAGCAGATCGCGGCGCTGAAGACGATTTCACCGGCCGAGGCCGCCAAGACCATCGATGCCGCACACACGGCGTTCCAGGCCTGGCGGATGGTGCCGGGTCCCCGGCGCGGGGAACTGGTGCGGCTGCTCGGTGAGGAATTGCGCGCGCACAAGGCCGAGCTTGGCCGGCTGGTGTCGATCGAGGTCGGCAAGATCCCGTCTGAAGGTCTCGGCGAAGTGCAGGAGATGATCGACATCTGCGATTTCGCCGTCGGGCTTTCCCGCCAGCTTTACGGCCTGACCATCGCCACCGAACGTCCCGGACATCGCATGATGGAGACGTGGCATCCGCTCGGCGTCGTCGGCGTCATCTCGGCCTTCAACTTCCCGGTCGCGGTGTGGTCGTGGAATGCAGCACTTGCGCTGGTCTGCGGCGATGCCGTGGTGTGGAAGCCGTCGGAAAAGACGCCGCTGACGGCGCTCGCCTGCGAGGCGATTTTTGCCCGCGCGGTCAAGCGGTTCGGCGCTGACGCGCCGCAAGGCCTGGCGCCGGTTCTGATCGGTGATCGCGCCGTCGGCGAGATCCTGGTCGATCATCCCAAGGTCCCGCTGGTTTCGGCCACCGGCTCGACGCGCATGGGCCGGGATGTCGGTCCAAGGCTGGCCAAGCGCTTTGCCCGCGCCGTGCTGGAACTCGGCGGCAACAATGCCGGCATCGTCTGCCCAACCGCCGATCTCGACATGGCGCTGCGCGCCATTGCCTTCGGCGCCATAGGCACCGCCGGCCAGCGCTGCACGACGCTGCGGCGTCTGTTCGTGCATGACAGCGTCTATGATGCGCTGCTGCCGCGGCTGAAGAAGGCCTATGAGAGCGTCTCGGTCGGCAACCCGCTGGAGACGTCCTCGCTGGTCGGGCCGCTGATCGACAAGGCGGCGTTCGACGCCATGCAGAAGGCGCTCAAGGAAGCCACCGCCCATGGCGGCAAGGTGACCGGCGGCACGCGGGTCGAGAACGACCACCCGGACGCCTACTACGTGCATCCGGCGCTGGTCGAAATGCCGAAGCAGGTTTCGCCGGTGACGGAAGAGACCTTCGCGCCGATCCTCTATGTGATGAAGTATTCCGATTTCGACGCCGTGCTCGACGAGCACAATGCGGTCGGTGCCGGGCTGTCGTCGTCGATCTTCACCCGTGACCTGCAGGAATCCGAGCGCTTCCTCGGCGTCGACGGTTCGGATTGCGGCATTGCCAACGTCAATATCGGCACATCGGGGGCCGAAATCGGCGGCGCCTTCGGCGGCGAGAAGGAAACCGGCGGCGGCCGCGAGAGCGGTTCGGACGCCTGGAAAGCCTATATGCGCCGCGCCACCAACACGGTGAACTATTCCAAGGCGCTGCCGCTGGCCCAGGGCGTGTCCTTCGACATCGATTGAGGCGCTGCGCCGGCTTTCCCTGACCAGTTGATCCATCCCGATTCAGTCGGGATGGATCGCCTGTTCAGCCTGGAGCTTGACGGCCTGCGCGCTCATATTTTCCTGGTAGAAGCTGTTCGGCTGCCAGGTCTTGGCAATTGGTATGACTACCTGTCCGAACAATTGTGAGCGTGCGGGTTCAGCCAGCCTTTTGCATCGGGCGACAGGCCTCGAAAGCGGCATCGATGACCGCAAGCTTGGCGGCCTGGACGGTCATGTATTCCTGGTAGAAGCTGTTCGAGACCCACATTACCGAATGCCCGCGCCGGCCCATCCAGCCGACGCTGCCGAGCTTTTCGGCGTCGCGCAACTTGCGCGCCAGATGGGTGCGCGAGAGTTTTAACCAACTGGCGAATTCGCCGACCGAAACCACGCTGGTCGGGATCTGGTCGAGACCGGCATTTTCAGGATCGATGCCGGACATCAGCCAATCCATGACGATGCCGCCATTGTTGAGCCAGATGAACAGCGAGAAGGTCTGCTTGGGTTCGCGCACCGGGCTGGATGAGAGCAGGCCTTCCGCCACCAGTGGCTGCAGCCTGGCAATCATGCCGGGCTGCTCGAGAAACAAAGCGAGCCGATTTCCCCCGTCCAGACCGTCGAGTGTGCGCAGATGCGCAAACACCCAGCCATCGAATTCCTTCAGCGTCGCTGGCGTCACCTGAAACGGGTGGGCGCGTCCATCACCGGTGTGCGGCAGGTATTCGATGATGTGATAGTGCAGCATCTCCTTGATGAAGGCCTCGGCCGTGTTGCGGCTGGCGACGGAATAGCGGAGCACGGCATCGATGAAGCGGGCGAGGGTAAGTTCCGTGCGGGGATCGCGCGGGTCTCGGGCGAAATGCAGGGCAAGGCCGGTGTGAGCCAGCAGCCAGCGCTGTTGCGTGGCGAATACGGCGGCCAGGCGCGGGCTCGTTTCATAGATGTGCAGCAGCGCCTTCGACTGCGCCTGGACATAACGATGCAGCGCCGGATGGCCGGCAATATATTCGAAATTCAGCGCCACCCTCCTCGTCCTCCGGCCAGCCCCCCGGCAGCGAAGACGCAATCACATTTCCAGCCTTAGCCGCCAGTGTCCAGCCATGCCAACCCGGACAAAAGGCGTAGAGCTGTCAATCGTTCCACGGACACGTTGAAACCGCTCCATCTCTTTGATTTTGAGGCAATTGCGCCGGGAAAGCCCCACGCGCTTTTCCTGGGAAAACCGTTTCACACTTTTCGCGGAACTGCTCTGGTCCGTTCGCGTCCGGCGGATGGCGCGGCCAGCATAGTCAAAGCACAATGCCAAGGCCAACGGAGGCGCCGCTTCCGGTCCTCTTCACCGGTTTCGCTGTGAAAGGGGATGTGCAGGCGTTGATCGAGGATCCGCGCCTGGACCAGACAGCACTGTGCCGCAGAATGGCGACGAATGCCGCCGTCTGTGTCGTTGCGACGGCTCAATAGGTAGGCGAGGCCGCCGTCTGTTTCATGGATTGCGGCCTGTGGGTCTGCCTGTGCGCGAAAAGGATGTGCGCAGGCGGTAGCGGTCGCCGGCGTAGCGGATGGTCGAGGACAGAAGCGGCCGGCCGGCGGTGTCGACGATGAGCTGGCGCATCACCAGGGTGGATTTGCCGACATCGATGTCGAGGTGGCGCGCCAGAACAGGATCGGCATCATGCGCCTCGATCGTGGTTTCGGCGCGCGCCAGATCGACACCGGCATCGATCAGCAGGCCGAACAGCGAGGCATTGCTGAAGTCGATGTGGCTGAGATCCGGAACGAGGCTTGCGGCAAAGAACGAGGTGTCGACAGCGACCGGGACCTGGTCGAGGCGGCGGATGCGCTCAAGGTGGAAAAGGGCAGCACCCGGCGCGATCGACAGCTCCTCGGCCTCGTCCAGCGAGGCCGGCGCATGCTCGGCGCGCAACACGTCGGAGGAGGGCGTCAAGCCGAGGCGTTTTGCAGTCTCGCTGAAGGATTCCAGCGTGTTGGGAAATTCCTTCGGCACCTTGGCCGAGACATACCAGCCGCGCCCGTGCGAGGGCGTCAGCACGCCTTCCTCGACCAAGCTCTGCAAGGCCCGGCGCAAGGTCACCCTCGATATCGACATGCGTGTAAACAGGTCGCGCTCGGCTGGCAGGCGCGCGCCAGAGGCAAGCTTGCCTGAGGCGATCTCGTGCAAGATCGCGTCGGCCGCCTGCCGCCAGAGTGGTTCGGGTCCATCCGACTGCAGTGGCGAGCCCTCCATCACGGTCACCCCTTGATCTTTTCCCATACGCCCGTTCGCATCGAACGATAGCAGGCGTCAATTATATGGTTGACGATAACGCCGTCCTCGAAGGTTTCCAGCGGCGTCGTCCCGGCCGCGAAATGGTCGACGAAATGGCGCATTTGTTGCGAGAAACCATAGGCGCGGGTCTCCTCGGGCACCGGATAGACCCACCCGGTCTCGGCATCGGCCTTCTCGACAAGATAGCCCACGGGCTTCTCGATAAAGCCCCAGACTGGGCCGACCGATGTGTCGGTGACGATGCGGCCGGCGGAGCCGACCAGTTCGTGGCGAAGCTGCATGCCGCCTTTCTCGATCCATGACGATTCGATCGTGGCAAGCTGGCCGCCGGCGAATTTCAAAAGCGCGATCGCCGTATCTTCCCCGGTTGTCTTATCACCGTGGACCAGTGTCGCGCCCCACGCCATCACCTCGGTGATCTCATTGTCCTTGCCGAAGAAGTGGCGGGCGCTTTCGACGGTGTGGCAGCCCATATCGAGCAAAGCGCCGCCGCCGGCGAGCTCGGCATTCCAGAAATGCGGCGCGTGCGGGCCGGAATGTGCTTCGCGGGCGCGCATGGTCAAGAGAGTGCCGATGCCGCCGGCCTGGATCATCTGGTGGGCCTTGGCGATGTTGGGGGAAAACACCGCGCATTCGGCATAGCCGTGCCAGATGCCGGCGCGCTCGACGATGTCGAGGATCTCCTGCGCTTCCTTGCCGGTGCGCGCCAGTGGCTTGGTGCAGATGACCGCCTTGCTGTGTTTTGCCGCCGTTCTGACGGCTTCGAGATGGATTTCGTTGGGCAGCGCAATCACCACCAGCTCGACCTTCGGATCGGCGCACAGCGCGTCGATATTCCTATGAGCG
The DNA here is from genome assembly GCF_057786075.1 of Mesorhizobium sp. P171375. Taxonomy (NCBI): domain Bacteria; kingdom Pseudomonadati; phylum Pseudomonadota; class Alphaproteobacteria; order Hyphomicrobiales; family Phyllobacteriaceae; genus Mesorhizobium; species Mesorhizobium sp. P171375. The sequence continues at coordinate 6,320,300 of NZ_JBYNWF010000001.1, read as the reverse complement.
GTGACCTTGGGACCCCATTTCTTGGCGAAGGCCGTGGCGCGCTCGAAACTGCGTGACGAGCAGGCCACCAGCTCGGCGTTGCGCACGTCGAGCAGCGAGTCCGCATAGGTCTCGGCAATGAAGCCCGAGCCCAGAATTCCAACCCCAATCATACAAGTCCTCCCAGATTTCTTGCCGTCAATCCAATGCTGCCTCAGCCGGACAGCGACCCCTCGACGAGAAAAGAAAAGACAACACAATACCACTTGTCACAAGATGTATCAGTAGGTATGGTCCGAGGCAACATTGCAAAATCGTGAATCCACACGAGGCACCATCTTGAGGGAGAGCAGGACAATGCGTTCCATACGTGTATCGATCCCGCTGGCGGCGACGCTTGGCGTGATGTTTTCAGGGAGCGTCGGCGCCGCCTTTGCCGACCCGGTGACCATCACCTTGAACAGCTGGCGCACCGAGGACATTGCGGTGTGGCAGGACACCATCCTGCCGGCCTTCGAGGCCAAGCACCCCGACATCAAGGTCGAGTTCGTGCCGATCAACACCAATGAATACAATGCCGCCGTACAGTCGCAGATCGAAGGCGGCGCCGGTGGCGATCTGATCACCTGCCGCCCGTTCGATGTGAACCGCGAATGGATCAAGCGCGGCTATTTCGAATCGCTGGAAGGCCTGCCGGGCCTGGAGAATTTCGACAAGACCTCGCGGGCCGCCTGGACCGGCGCCGACGACAAGACCTACTGCCTGCCGGTCGCCGCCGTGCTCGCCGGCTTCTATTACAATGCCGACATCTTCAAGGAGCTGGGCCTCACCGTGCCGACCACCAGCGCCGAGTTCATCGATGTGCTTACGGCAATCAAGAAGGACGGCCGCTACACGCCGCTCGCCTATGGCTCGGCCGAATCCTGGCAGCTCGCCTACAATGGTCTCTACTCGATCGGCCCGGCCTACTGGAAAGGCGAGGAGGGCCGGCTCGGCCTGATCGACGGCAAGAAGAAGCTGACCGATCCCGAATTCGTCGACGCCATCGCTGCCTTCGAAGCCTGGAAGCCGTTCCTGCCGGCGGGCCAGGAGAGCTTGAACTATGCCGACATGACGCAGCTGTTCACTTTGGGCAAAGCGGCCATCCTTCCCGACGGTTCATGGGACATCAACCAGGCGACCTCGACCGGTCTCAATGTCGGCGTGTTCGGCCCTCCGGTGCCGAAGGCGGGTGACAAGCGCTATCTCCAGGAAATGCCTGACATGGGCATCGGCATCAACGCCAAGAGCACACACAAGGAAGCGGCAAAAACCTTCCTCGACTGGGTTGCCGGACCTGAATTCCAGGAGCTCTATGTCAACGCCGCTCCTGGCTTCTTCGCCATGAGCTCGAAGCCGGTGACCTACAAGAACAAGCTGGCGCAGGATTTCGCCGACCTGAAGAAAGGCGCCGAGCTGACGCCGCGTTTGGCGCTGGATCGGCTGAGCGCCGGCACGCCGCCGCTCGACGACGAGACCTGGCGCCTGCTGCAGGTGATGTTCACCAAGTCGGACGTCACACCGCAACAGGTCGCGACCGAACTCCAGGCCAGCCTCGCCTCCTGGTACGGACCGCAGAAGAAGTAATCCGGCACTCCCTCGCGCGTGCCTTGCCACGAGGCAGGGCATGCGCAAGCCTGACGGCATGCTGGCGCTATCCTGTCCGGCGTGAAGATGAGGTTTTGAGTTGATATCTCCCGCTGCCGCCTATCGAAACCTGCTGCTGTTCGCGCTGCCGGCGCTGGCCGTCTATCTGGTTTTTGCCGTGCTGCCGCTGGCGACCTCGGTCGTCATGAGCTTTTTCCAGACCAGTGGCGCTTTGGGTGATGTCTTTGTCGGCTTCGCCAATTACGAGCGGCTGTTCACCCACCCGACCATCAGCGCCCGCTTCTGGAATGCGCTTCTCAACAACATGCAGTATTTCGCCATCCATCTCATTGTCGAAGTGCCGATGGGCCTGCTGCTGGCGGCATTGCTGACATCGGGAAAACTGGCGCGGTCGGAAGGCATTTATCGCACGCTGTTGTTCATCCCGGCGACGCTGTCGGTGGTCATTGTCGGCTTCGTCTGGCGGCTGATCATCAATCCGCTCTGGGGCCTGGTCGGCTTCCCGCTGCTGGGCACGGAATCGACCGCGCTCACCACCATATCGCTGATGTCGGTATGGCAGTATTTCGGCATTCCGATGGTGTTCCTATACAGCGCCCTGCTGGCGGTGCCCGACGAGCTGGTCGAGGCCGCCAACATCGATGGTGCCGGTGGCTGGACGACGTTCTGGAAGATCAAGTTCCCGCTGATTGCGCCGCAGTTCGGGCTGATCGCGATCCTCACCTATATCTGGACGTTCAACGGCTTCGACCTGGTGTTCGCGCTCAACGGCTCAGCGCCCGGTCCGAACTACAGCACCGACATTCTCGGCACCTATTTCTACCGCACCTTCTTCGGCTCGAGCGGACAGCTTGCCGATCTCGATCTGGGTAGCGCGGTCGCAACGGTCATCTTCCTCACCGTCTTGCTGGTCACCGCAGCCTATTTCTGGCTGATCCAGCGCCGCCTGAAATCCTATTCGGTCTAGGAGCTGAGATGAGCGCCCAGGACCTCATAATACCCGCCACCCGCCGCCGCCATGACCGCGAACACTGGACCGCCGAGCGCATCATCGTGCATGCGCTGCTGATCGTCTTTGTGCTGCTCGCCATCGGGCCGGTGCTGATAGTCATCATCAATTCGCTGAAGACGACGCCGGCGATTTTTGGCGGGCCGTTCGATCTGCCAACGGCCAAGACCTTCAGCCTCGAAGGCTACAAGCGGGTGTTCACCCGCGGTAATTTCATCATCAACTACCGCAACAGCCTGATCGTCACGGTGACGACGATCGGACTGACCGTGGTGCTGTCGACACTCGCCGCCTTCGCGCTGGTTGAATACCGGGTGCGGCTGGCGTCGCTGCTCGGTGGCCTGTTCGTGCTTGGCATCATGCTGCCGATCCGGCTCGGCACAATTCCGCTGATCCAGATGATGCTCGCCTGGCGGCTGATGGACACGCTGGCGGCACTCATCCTCGTCTACACCGCCATGAGCATCCCGATCGCGGTGACGCTGATGGTCACCTATTTCCGTACCGTGCCGACCGATCTCAAGGAAGCGGCGCGCATGGATGGTGCCAGCGAGCTGCGCACCTTCTGGATCGTGCTGCCGCTGGTCAGGCCGGGCCTCGCCGCGGTTGCAGCACTCACGATGCTGCCGGTGTGGAACGACCTATGGTTCCCGCTGATCCTGGCGCCCAGCCGGCAGAACCAGACGGTGACGCTCGGCGTGCAGCAATTCGTCGGCCAGTTCATGAACGACTATCCGGCGCTGCTCGCGGCACTGACGCTTGGCGCCGTGCCACTGGTCCTGCTCTTCACCCTGTTCTCGCGGCAATTCATCAGCGGCCTGAGCAAGGGCTACAGCAAGTAGATTTTCCACGCACACCTATTTCGAATGATGGAACATTGAGATGCAGATAGGCAAATACATCCGCCGGCAGCCCGCGACCCTCACCGGGCTTCCCGCCGCGATCGGTGCCGAGCTCGACCGTTTTGCCAGCCTGCGCCAGATGCCGGAGCGGATCGTGCTGCTTGGTACCGGCTCGTCGATGAACGCGCTGCTGGCCGGCGCCGAGGCGCTGGAGGAGGGCACGGGCGCTTCGGTGATCGCCAAGGAGCCGGAGGCTTTCCTGCGCCTGCCGCCCAAAGCCTCCAACCAGCGCACGCTGGTTCTGGCGGCGTCGCAGTCCGGTATGAGCATCACCACGATCGAGGCGGTGCGCCTGTCGGTGCAGCTTGGGTTCCCGACGCTTGTCATCACCGGTGAGGCCGGCAGCCTGATTACCGAGACCGGCGCGGAGATCATCGCTATGCCGATCGGTCCGGAGACGGTTGGCCCCAAGACCATGGGCTACACTGCCACCGTCATCTCGGTGCTCGCGGTTGCGGCGAAGCTTGCCCACCGGACACTCTATGTGTCGGGGCTGCTCGCCCAGTTGGAGCAGACGGCGGAGACCGGTCTTGCTGCCGCAAAAGACCTGGTCGCCCGCTTCGGCGTCCCTGATTACATTCTGGTCGCTGGCCAGGCGACGCATCTCGGCACCGCACTCGAAGCATCGCTCAAGATTGCCGAGATCAGCGGCGTGCCGACCTCTGCCTTCGACACCGAAGAGGCCCTGCACGGGCATGTCTACGGCACGACGAAAAACAGCCTGGTGATCGCCATCGCGCAGACCGAGACCGAGGCGAAGGTCGCTGCCAATCTCGGCGAGGCGCTGGCTGAGCTTGGGCCGCGTACGGTCGTCCTCAACCTCTCCGGCCACCGGACGCGGTTCGATCTCGACGTCAGCTGGCCGACAGCACCGCAGCAGCAATGGCTCGCCGGTTGCTGGGCGCCGATGCCGCTGCAATGGTATGGCTGCGAGCTGGCGATCGCGCGCGGCATCGATCCCGACAAGATGATCTACCCCAACCTCGGACGGCGGCTCAATGTGCGCATCCGCAAGGAGGCGTGATGGTAACCGCGGTTGGAATCGACATTGGCGGCAGTCTGGTCAAGCTCGGCGTCGTCGACGGTTCAGGCAGGGTCTTGGCACGCGGTGCTGTGCCTGTGCATCGCGACATCGAGTTCGCCGATTTCGTTCATCTGGCCACCAACGCGACCGAGGAATTGAGGCAGGCGTTCCCCGACATTGCCGCCATCGGCATCGGTGTGCCGGGCACGCCCAACCCCGAGACCGGCATGCTCAACGGCCGCTGCCCGGCAATCCCGGCGCTGCTCAAGGGATCGCTGTCAAAGCTGTTTTCCATCCGCTTCGGCGTGCCGGCCGTCGTTCGCAACGATGCCGTGAGCGCCACCCATGGCGAAATGCGCCACGGCGCCGGGCGTCCGTTTTCGCGCTTTGCGCTGCTCACGCTCGGCACCGGCATTGGCGGCTCCATGGTCATCGATGGCAAGGTCATTGACGGCCCGGACGGCCTGCCGCCGCAGTTCGGCTGCATCTCGCTCGACCCGGCTCGCACTGACATTGCCGATCCGGTGCCGGGCATGGTCGAGAACCTGGCCAGCGCCCGTGCGCTGGTCAACCGCTACCGCCAGCTCAAGCCGGACACCGACGCCAAGGATGCCGAGACCGTCGTCGATCTCGCCAAGCAAGGCGATGCGATCGCGCTGCAGGTGGTCGACGAGGTGGCGCGCTGGCTCGGCCAGATGATCGGCATCATGTCGAACATGCTCAACATCGAGGCGGCGATCATCGGCGGCGGCCTGTCGCTCGCCGGTCCCTTCTTCACCGACCGCATTGCCAGAAACGTCAGGGATTTCGTCCTGCTCAAGCCCGGCCGGCCGCCGGTGATCGTGGCGGCCGAGCATGGCAACGATGCCGGCGTGATTGGTACGGCGGCACTGGCGCTCGACATGTTCGCCCCCGCGGCAAAGGAATAGCGCCATGGCCGATGTCGAACTCAGGAAAATTTCCAAGAGCTTTCAGAACCTGAAGGTCGTGCACGAGATCGATCTCGAAATTGCCGAGGGCGAGTTCGTTGTCCTCGTAGGCCCTTCCGGCTGCGGCAAGTCGACGACGCTGCGCATGGTGGCGGGGCTCGACCGGCCAAGCGGCGGCGAAATCCACATTGGCGGCCGGCTGGTCAACAACATCCAGGCCAGGGACCGCGACATCGCCATGGTGTTCCAGAGCTATGCGCTCTACCCGCAGATGACGGTGGCGCAGAACATGGCTTTCGGCCTGCGCATTCGCAAAGTGCTGGATGGCGAGGTGACACAACGCATCGCCCGCGTCGCTGACATGCTCGATCTCAGCGAGCTCCTGCATCGCAAACCGCACCAGCTGTCCGGTGGCCAGCGTCAGCGCGTCGCCATGGGCCGCGCCATGGTGCGCCAGCCGAAAGTGTTCCTGTTCGACGAGCCGCTCTCCAATCTCGACGCCAAGCTCAGGGGCAAGATGCGCGCCGAGATCAAACGGCTGCACCAGATGGTTGCCACCACCACGGTCTATGTCACCCACGATCAGGTCGAGGCGATGACGCTGGCCGACCGCGTCGTGGTGATGAACAAGGGGCGCATCGAACAGATCGGCCCGCCCAATGATCTCTATCATGAGCCGGCCAGCCGCTTCGTTGCCGGCTTCATCGGCAGCCCCGGCATGAACTTTTTCAAGTGCCGGCTGGAAGGGCGTGGCGACAGGCTCGCGGTCGTGCTCGGCGACGGCACGGCACTCACGGTACCGGCTGCCCGCACCGCGCGCTATGCCGGCCATGTCGGGCGTGAGCTGGAATTCGGCCTGCGCCCCGAGCACATCACCGAGCAGCGCGAGAGGCCCGATAGCGTCGAAATCAAGGTCCCGGTCGAGGTTGTCGAGCCGATGGGCATGGAGACCCTGTTGCATGTGCTGGTCGCCGGCGCCGAGGCCACCGCGCGCATCGATCCGGCAGCAACGCCGAAGCCAGGGGAGATGGCGACGCTGTCGCTCGGAATGGGCCACATGCACCTGCTCGACCCGGAAAGCGGCAAGGTGCTCTGAGAGGCGAAGGGCTCCGACACAGGTCAGAACGGGGTCCGCCACACATTCGCGTGTCGAAATGCAAAAACAATATATTATCCGTTGACAAATATAATTTTGGAGCGAATTTTTAGGTGCGGTGCCAGACGACCGTGATGGCCCTCAGGGCCATCTCCATGCAGTCCCAGGAATGTGCGGTCATGATCGACATCCACAGCGTGTCAAAATCCTTCGTGACCAGGGACGCCGACCCGGTCCACGCGCTGAACGAAGTCAGCCTGGAAATCTACGACAATGAGTTCTTCACGCTGCTGGGCCCATCGGGCTGCGGCAAGACAACCTTGCTGCGCTTGATTGCCGGTTTCGAGGCGCCGAGTTCAGGTGCCATTCGCATTGCCGGCAATGATGTCGCTTCGCTGCCACCGCAGAAGCGGCCGGTCAACACGGTGTTCCAGAGCTACGCGCTGTTTCCGCATATGAGCGTGGCCGAGAATGTCGCGTTCGGGCTGCAAATGCAGAACGCGCCGAAAGCGCTGATCGAGGAGCGAGTCAGGGAGGCGCTGGAAATGGTGCGGCTCGAAGGCTTCGCCACGCGTCGGCCCGCACAGCTGTCGGGCGGCCAGCAGCAGCGCGTCGCCGTGGCGCGCGCGCTCGCACCCAAGCCAAGCGTGCTGCTGCTCGACGAGCCGCTGTCGGCGCTCGACCTCAAACTGCGCAGGGGCATGCAGAGCGAGTTGAAGCGGCTGCAGCGCGAGACCGGCATCACCTTCGTGCTGGTCACCCACGACCAGGAGGAGGCGCTGGCCATGTCCGACCGCATCGCGGTGATGCGCAGCGGCGATGTGCTGCAGGTCGGCACGCCACGCGACATCTACGACAATCCGCAGGACCGCTTCGTGGCCGACTTCATCGGCGAGTCCAATCTGCTGCCCGGCGGCGCCCTCGGCCGCGATCCGGCAAAGACGATCGTCGTGCGGCCGGAGCACATCGTGGTGTCGCCGGCATCGGACGGCGCCAAAGGCCACGTCACGGGCGCGGTCTCCGCCATCACCTTCCTCGGCTCCGACACGCTCTACGAGGTCGTGCTGGAGGAAGGGGCAAAACTGCACTCGCGCTCGCGCGGTGGTGCAGCACTTTCGACCGGCGACCGGGTCGTCGTCGACTGGGCACGGCACCTCGAACGCGAACTGGCGAACTGAGATGGGTCCGAACCGCACCTGGCTGCTGATTGCGCCGGCCATGCTGGTCATCGGCATCTTCATGGTGTTGCCGCTGTTGCTGGCGGTCGGCTATTCCTTCATGACCGCCAACCCCTATGGCGGCGTCACCGCGCCGGCGACTTTCGACGCCTATCTGCAGTTTCTCTACCAGCGCGATTTCGACGACAGCCTGGTGTTTTCGCCAAGCTATGCGCTGATCATCCTGCGCTCGATTTATCTCGCCATCGCCACCACCTTGATCTGCCTCGTGCTCGGCCTGCCGGTCGCCTGGTACATCGTCTGCCAGACGCCGGAGCGGCGGCGCATTCTTCTGTTCGCGGTCACGCTACCGTTCTGGATCAACACGTTGATCCGCACCTATTGCTGGATCCTGATCCTGCGTGACGAGGGGCTGGCGAATGGCGCGCTGCGCCATGCCGGCATTATCTCCGATCCACTGCCGCTGCTCTACAATGATGGATCGATCCTGCTCGGCCTCGTCTACACTTTCCTGCCCTTCATGGTGCTGCCGATCTATTCGACGCTGGAGCGTATCGATGCCCGGCTGATCGAGGCCGCGCACGACCTCTATGCCAGCCGCGCCGCTGTCTTCCGCCGTATCGTCTGGCCCCTGGCAAGGCCCGGTGCGCTGGCCGGCGCCACGCTGGTGTTCGCGCCGGCGCTGGGCTCGTTCCTGGCGCCGGACCTGCTCGGCGGCGGCAAGAAGCTGCTCATCGGCAGCCTGATCCAGATGCAGTTCACCTCCTCGCGCAACTGGCCGTTTGGCGCGGCTCTTTCGACCGTGGTGACGGTCGTCGTGCTGACCGTCTTCGTCATCCGCTCGCGCCGCGTACAGGAGGACCGGCAATGAATGGGGCAAAGCCTTTCGACTGGCGACACACGCCCGGTCTGTCGGCCTACACTGCGCTGATCTTCCTGTTCTTCTACGCGCCGCTGCTGATCCTGGTGATCTATGCCTTCAATTCGAGCCGGCTGGTCACGGTCTGGGCCGGCTTCAGCCTCAAATGGTTCGTCGTGGTCGCCAACAATGGCGCGATCCGCGATGCCGCCTACAACAGCGTCATTGTCGCCATCGTCGCCACCATCGCGTCCACCGCGATCGCGACCGCCGGCGCGATTGCGCTGGAGCGCGGCCGGCTGCGCTTCGGGCGGGGCGCGGCAACGGCGCTGATCGCCATGCCGCTGGTGGTGCCGGAGATCGTCGTGGCGATCACCACGCTGATCTTCTTTTCCGGGCTAGGCATGCATCATGGCCTCATCAACCTGATGATCGCCCACACCGTCTTCTGCATCCCGTTCGCGCTGTTGCCGATCCAGGCGCGGCTGCGCGACATGGGCGGCGCGCTGGAGGAGGCGGGACGCGATCTCTATGCCGATGAGTGGCGATTGTTTCGCCGCGTCACGCTGCCTTTGCTGCTGCCTGCGATCTCGGCCGGCGCCATCATGGCCTTCGTCGTCTCGCTCGACGATTTCCTGATCTCGATGATGGTGTCGAGCGCCGGCTCTACGACGCTGCCGGTCTACATCTACGGCATGATGCGGCTTGGCGTGACGCCCGAGGTCAACGCCATCTCCACAATCCTGCTTGCCGTTTCCATCGTCTTCGTCGCCGCGGCCCTGCTCGTCGGACGACGTAACAGATTTGCATAGAAAATGAGAAAACAGACCAGAGGAGAATGACCGTGACCAAATGGAAGGAAGGACTTTCGGGACTAGCCTTGGCGGCCGCCATGCTCGGCGCGATCACCACCCATGCGCTGGCGGACGCCGGCGAACTGCATATCTACAACTGGACCGACTACACGTCGGACGAAATGATCAAGAAGTTCGAGGCCGAGACCGGGATCAAGGTCACCATCGACACCTACGATTCCAACGAGACCGCGCTCGCCAAGCTCAGCTCCGGCGCCGCCGGCTATGACGTGATGATCATCAGCAACGACTTCGTGCCGATCTTCGTCAAGCAGAAGCTGTTCCAGGAAGTCGACGCAGGCGCGATGCCGAACTTCAAAAACGTCGATCCGGAATGGCAGCACCGGTCCTGGGATCCCGATGCGAAATTCACTGTGCCATGGGTGTGGGGCACGACCTCCTATTCCGTCGACACCGCCGTCTACAAGGGACCGACCGATAGTTTGAAGCCGCTGTTCGATCCGCCGGCGGAGCTCAAGGGCAAGGTCGGCATGTTCGGCTCGCCGACCGAAGTGATGTCGCTGGCGCTGGTCTATCTCGGCAAGGATCAGTGCAACAGCAATCCGGCTGATCTTAAGGAGCTCAATGCCTTGCTCGAGGCACAGAAGCCGTTCGTCAAGGTCTACAATTCCGACGGCATCGTCGAGCGCCAGGTTGCCGGCGAAACGGTCATGCATGAGCAATGGTCGGGCAAGGCGCTGGCCACACGCCAGCAGAAGTCGACGGTCAAATACGTCTATCCCAGGGAAGGTGTTGTCGGCTGGATGGACAATGTCGCGGTGCCGACCAGCGCGCCCAATGTCGAGAACGCCAAGAAGTTCCTGAACTTCCTGATGGATCCGGAAAACATCGCGCTGCAGCAGAAATACACCGGCTACCAGAGTGCGATCGCCGGATCGAACAAGTTCCTGGCGCCCGACATTGGCGGCTCGCCGGAGTTCAATCCGCCGGCCGACCTGAAAATCACGTTCGCACCGTCATGCGACGAGAAGGCGATCCGCGCCTATGACCGGATCTGGACCAATCTGCGCCAGTGACGCAAAACGCCGCCCTGCGAAGGGCGGCGTTTGTTTCCTGTCCGAGGAGACCCGAATGAAACGCTACGCCCGCACCGTCGTCTTTGGCGCTGGAAGGTCGGAGGCCTCCGCCGCCAGCAGGATGTCGGTGGTGACAGCCAGATGCGCCGCCAGCAATTCGGCGGCCTTCTCGGCATTGCGGTCGAGCACGGCAGCGGCGAGGTCCTGATGTTCCTTGATGATGTTGCGAGCCTTTGGCGCCAGCGAGACCGAGCGGCGGCGGTAGCGCTCGCTCTGGTCGTAAAGCTGGTCGCGCAGGCGCAGCAGCCAGTGGCTGTCGCAGCCGGCGACCAGCGCCTTGTGGAAGGCCGCGTGCGCGGTCGCCCATTCGTCGCTCGAATGCACCGGATCGTCCGGCGTGTGCTCGGGCGTGCGCGACAATCGGTGGAGTGCTGCAACCAGCTGCGATTCCCAGGCGACGTCGCCGACCTCGATGGCGCGGCGGATGCACAGCGTCTCGATCTGGATGCGCGTCTTGGTGAGATCGAGCAGATCCTCGGCCGAGATCGGGGCAGCCCGAAAGCCGCGCTGCGGCTCAGCCACGACAAGGCCCTCCGAGGTCAGCCGCGACAGCGCCTCGCGGATGGCGCCGAGACTGACGGACAGCCGGTCGCAGAGTTCCTGGACCTTGAGCCGGCTGCCCGGCGCGATCCGGCACGACAAGAGGTCGGCGCGCAAATCCTCGTACGCACCCTGGGTGAGATTGATCGAGCCTTCCCTAGCCATTCGCTTGCCCGCGGCCGAATCCGTCCATTGAGGAGCCTTGATACATTATTCCAGCCAGAAATCAGAATGCAAAATAATATATTCTATGTTGACAGATATATAATTTCTCAACAAAGTCCAGCCTTCACCAATGAGGATGTGGCCAGTGCGATTTGCAGCTTATAAATCGCCGCGGGGACCTGGGCTGGCGATCGCCTTGCCGGCAGGCGAGTTCCGCGGCATCGACGCCAGCGATGCGATGTTCCCGGGATGGCTGGACGAACTGATCGCCGAAGGCGGGCAGGCGCTGCAGGCCGCCGGCGAGAAGCTGGCCTGCGGCCGGCGCATCGATGCGAAGGCGGTCGAATGGCTGCCGCCGATTTCGGCGCCGGGCAAGATCATCTGCGTCGGTCTGAACTATGTCGACCATTCGATCGAGAGCGGCTTCGTGCCACCGGCCTATCCGACCTTGTTCGCCCGCTTCTCGACCAGCCTGATCGGCCATGGCGCGGCCATCCGCCGGCCCGAAGCCTCGATCCAGCTCGACTATGAAGGCGAGATGGTGGCGATCATCGGCAAGGCCGGCCGCCACATTGCGCTTGAGAAGGCACTCAGCCATGTCGCCGGCTATTCTATCTTCAACGACGTTTCGATCCGCGACTTTCAGACCAAATCGCCGCAATGGACCGTCGGCAAGAATTTCGACGGCACCGGCTCGTTCGGACCCATCTTCGTGACGGCGGACGAATTGCCGCCGGGCGGCAAGGGCCTGCGCATCCAGACGCGCCTCAACGGCGAGATCGTTCAGAACGCCTCGACTAACGACATGATCTTCGATGTCGCCTCGCTGATATCGATCATCAGCGAAGCCATCACGCTCGAACCCGGCGACATTCTCGTCACCGGCACGCCGGCCGGCGTCGGCATGGCGCGCAAGCCGCAACTGTTCATGAAGCATGGCGACGTCTGCGAGATCGAGCTCGAAGGCGTCGGCATCCTGTCCAATGTCGTGGCCGACGACGTCACTGCGGCTCGAGCCGTCAACCAATAACCCCGCCAACTCCGAAAGGACGAAGTCATGACAAGAGTGATGTTTCGAAATGCCATGATCTGGGACGGCACCGGCGCCGATGCCTTTCCGGCCGATCTGCTGGTCGACAATGGCCGCATCGTCACCATCGCCCGCACGCCAGGACAATTGTCGGGCGAGGGCACAACGACCGTGGAGTGCCGCGGCATGACGCTGATGCCGGGCCTCGTCGAAGGCCATGCTCACATCTCCTTCGGCGGCGCGATCAAGGATTCCGATCTCGGCCTGATCCCGCCGGAGGAGCATCTACTGCTCACCATGCGCAACGCCAAGACCTTGCTCGACCATGGCTTTACCAGCGCCTACAGCGCCGCGACCTCGAAGTTGCGGCTCGATATCGTTATCCGCAACGAGATCAATGCCGGCCGCCTGCCGGGACCGCGCATGCGCGCCGGCAGCCCGGAGATCACGGTCACCGGCGGCCTCGGCGACGAGCGCCAGCAGCACATGTATCACGAGAGTTTTGGCATGATCGCCGATGGCGTCGAGGAGATCACCAAGGCGGTACGGCTTTGCTGCCGCGAAGGCGCCGACAACATCAAGATCAACATTTCCGGCGACGATCTCAGCCCCGCCGCACACGGCGGCCTGACCGTCATGAGCGAAGCCGAGGTGATGACGGCGGTGTCGGTCGCGCGCGACTTCGGCAAGAAGATCAACTGCCATGCCCGCGCCGCCGGCTCGGTGAAGCGCGCGGTGAAGTGTGGCGTTGACGTCATCTACCACTGCGAATCCGCCGATGAGGAAGCGCTCGATGCGCTGGAATCGGCCAAGGACCGCATCTTCGTCGGCCCAGCCATCGGCATCATCTACGGCACGCTCTACGAGGGCGAGCCCTTCGGCTTCACCCATGAGATGGCGGTGAAGTTCGGCATGCAGCGCATCCTCGACGACAGCCGCAAGGTCTACACCGAACTGCGCAAGCGCGGCGTGCGGGCGCTGATCGGCGGCGACTATGGTTTCGCGCAGACGCCGCAAGGCACCAACGCGCGGGATCTAAAACACTTCGTCGACCTGCTGGGATATTCGCCCAGCGAAGCCCTGCAGTGCGGTACGCGGCTAGGCGGCCAGGTGATGGGCCTCGGCGACGAACTCGGCATGGTCAAGGAAGGCTTCATCGCCGACCTCCTGCTGGTCAACGGCGACCCGCTTAAGGATCTCGACATGATGGTGCATGAGAAGAACCTCATCGTCATCATGAAGGATGGCGAGCTCTACAAGGACCAGTCGGCCTCGGTCGCTTCACAGCGGCAAGCGGCCTAACCGGCGACCATCATGCAGCCCGTGGTCCCGATCGATGTCGATGACACAACCGGCATCTGGCGGACCGACGGGCTGCCGATGGTCTACCTGCCCAGGCATTTCCTGGTGAACAACCATCTCGCGGTCGAGGCAGCCCTCGGCCGCGATTCCTATCGCGCTATCCTGCGCGCATCGACAGCGAAGTCGGCCATCGAATGGTGCGAGGCGCAGGTGCGCGGCAAAGGTCTCGACCCTGCGGCGACGTTCCGCCACTATTTCCAGCGCCTGTCGCAACGCGGCTGGGGCCAGTTTTCCATCGACACGCTGGATACCACCAGTCGCCGCGGCAGCATCAGCCTGAGGAATTCGATCTTCGCGCTCGAAGCCGGGCAGCAGCGCGGACAGCGCGTCTGCTACATGTTCGAAGGTTTTATCACCGGCGCTTTCTCCTTCCTGCTCGGCATCGTGGATCCGACAGCAGTGGAATGCGAGGAGACCTACTGCGCCTGCGATGGCCGGCAGGACAATTGCCGTTTCGACTTCGCGGCGTAACACGCCGGTTGTCAGCCGATTGCACCGGTGCATAGAGTTTGTTGACACGATGGAACACAGTGGCATTGCCACGAGTGGAACGACGGCCCTACAAACTCCTGACGACGAATTCTCAGGATAGGGCAGGCGCTACCATGGGTGGCTGGTTGCATACTCTTCCACTCGCTTGGATGGCTCTCGTCGTGTTCGGGGCCACCTATATCGTCGCGTTCATCTTGCACCAAGGCATCGCCGTTCTTTCCGCAGGCTCCACGGCGCGGTCATTCAAGGCGCTTTCGCCTGGCATGTTGCCGCCGCTCGGTATCATCTTTGGCCTATTTGTGGCGTTCACCGCGGCTCAGGTGTGGAGCGACAACGATCGCGCCAATGCGGCAGTCAATCGCGAGGCCAGTGCGTTGCGGTCGGTCGTGCTTCTGGCGAGCAGCTTTCCCGGGGAGCCCGAGGCGCGCCTACGGACGCTGGTGCGCAGCTATATCGAGGAAACGACGAGCCAGGAGTGGCCGCTGATGGCCGAGAGCGCGGCGACCCTCACCATAATTCCGCCGGCGCTTAACGAGGCGCTGCGGACGACGCTGGCTTTGACGCCAAGCAATCCCGCCAGGAGATCGCGCAGCGCGAGATTACGAGGTGGCTCGAAGACGCCTTCGAGGCGCGTCGCCAGCGGGTTCTCGTCAGCTCGGCACAGGTCAACCCGACGAAGTGGGCCTGCCTGATCCTGCAAGCCTTCTGTGCTCTTCTCGCGATCGCGATCGTTCATAGTGATAACCGAATGGCATCGGCGATCGCTCTTGGAAGTTTTGCGACCGGCGTGGCGGCATCCGTTCTCTTGATTCTTGCCCACGACCGGCCCTTCACGGGAGAGATCGCAGTATCACCGCAACCGTTGCTGCAAGTTATGCCGGAAGCCAAGGCGGGCGGCGGCGGATGATACAGGCAGGAGTGCCAAGACGGGCAAATTCCGTCGCGTTGTGAGGCTCTGATTTGGTGACAAGCAAAACAGCAGCCCCTACGACTCGTCCCTCTCATCGCGCAGATTGGACACAACGCGGCGGTTCTGCGACCTGCAGGCGTTGTCGGGGCAGTCGCGGACGAGCCTGTCCTTGCCGTAGCCCTTGGCCCACATGCGGTTGCGGTCTATGCCGCCGGCGGCGAGGTAGTTCATCACTGCATCGGCGCGCTGCTGCGACAGCGCTGTTTCGCTTGCGCCGGGATCGTCGGCGAAACCCTGCAGCTTGAGCAGCCAGCGCGGATACTTTGACAACCACGCGATCTGGGTGTCGAGGGTGGTTTTGGCGACAGAATCGAGCGCGGCCGAACCTTTCGTAAAATAGGTGCGGCGGCCGACATTGAGGATAAAATCCTCCTCGCTGCCCGGCTGGACGTTCTGGAAGCCGGCAATCTCGGCGTTGGTGACGTCGGGCGTGGGCGGGGCCAGCGTGTTGCTGGTCGAGCAGGATGCGGCCAGCACCAGCAGGCTGGCGGCGAGCAGCCGGCAAGCGTTTTCAATCATGCGGTTCATGATGCGCCCAATCATTCGACAGTGGTGGAAGGGGGCGCCTGGTCGGCGATGTGCGGCAGGACCTCCACCGCGGTGCCGATCGGGCAACGCTGGTAGAGGTCGATGATGTCTTCCGGGAACATGCGGATGCAGCCGCTGGAAGCATCGGTGCCGATGCTCCATGGCTCCAGCGTGCCATGCAGGCGGTAGCCGATGTCGGCGCCGTCGCGGTACAGATAGAGCGCGCGCGGCCCGAGCGGATTGTTGGGCGCGCCGCCTGCGATCATGGGCGGTAGCTCCGGCCTGCGCTTACGCATTTCGGGGGGCGGGACCCATTGCGGCCACAGCGCGCGGCGGTCGATCGTCGCGCGGCCGTACCATTTGAAGCCTTCCTTGCCTACGCCGACGCCGTAGCGGATGGCGGTCTTGTTTTCCATGATGAGGTAGAGGAAATGGTGGCGGGTATCGACCACGACAGTGCCGACCGGCTCACTGCTGAAATACTTGACGATCTGGCGATGCCATCTCTTGTCGATCTTGGCGAAGTTGGTTTTGCGATAGACAAAATCGTTGTCGCTGGCGGTACCGGCGAAAAAGGATTTTGCCGTCGCGGCTTGACCAATATTGCCAGTTGCACCGACCGCGACCAGCGCCAGGCCACCGATCAGGACATCCCTGCGTGATAAAACCATCGGCAATCCCCCATGCCTTAAGCCTGACGGACCATAGTTGAGAATTATTTCGCCTCAAAGTGGAAAATGCTGCAGTTGGCCGGTGGCGGACAGGTCAGAGTGTGCTTCGGGTTCGGGGTGCAACATCAGGCGATGCCATTTGCAGGGATGGCGGCGAACCAACAGGGGCGCCAGATTGCTCACCACGTTGGCTCTCTACTTCGCGGCTCAGCAGCTTGCATCTCCGGAACGGTGAAAACCGGTACCTCGCCCTTGAAACCCTGGAGCTCGAAGGCGCCCGCCTGGACAACCGGCATCGATGCTCCTGCTGCAAAGCCGGGTCCAAGCACGAGGGGGATGCCCAGCTTCTTGGTCGTCGATTCGAGCCGTGCCGCGCGATTCACCGGTGAGCCGATCGCGGTGTAATCGAAGCGCCGTTCGGACCCGAAATTGCCTACCGAGCAGATGCCGGTCTCGATGGCGACGCCAATTTCGATGGAGCGATGGCCATCAGCCGTGAAGGCGGCGTCTTCGAGCTTCACCCGCTCGATCAGGGCAAGGCCCGCCTCGAGCGCGCGCTCGCGATGATCGGGTTGATCAAGCGGTGCGTTCCAGAAGGCCAGCACCGCATCGCCCATAAACTTGTCGATGGTGCCGTCGCGCTTGAGGATCTCATCGGTCGCAATGCCGAGGAAATGGTTGACCACCTTGGCGATTTCTTGGGTGTCGAGCTGTTCGCTCATCGTCGTGAAGCCGCGTATGTCGCTGAGCAGGATTGTGATTTCGCGCTTCTCGCCGGACAGGATTGCCTCGGTGTCCGAGCTTGCGAGGCGCTGTACCACGGAGGGCGAAAGATATTGGGAGAACTGTCGCGTCAGAGTGGACCGGCGCTGCTCGCTGCGCCTGTACAGAACATAGCCTTCGAAGCCCGCAACCATGATCGTTGCAAGCGCCGGCTGCAGCGGGTCATAGAGTGCGCCTTGCAGGCTGTACTCGAGAGCGCCGAACACGAACGGGGTGACGGCCAGCAGCGCAAGGGCGAGGGCGCCAACCACGACACGCCCGGCGAGCATTCCTGAAAGCCCGATGAAAACGACGGCGCTCAGGAGAAACCAGAGCCGCTCGAGCATTCGCGCGTGCGTTGGCTCTGCCAGGTAGCGCCCGGCAAGCATCTGGGCGATCGCATCGGCGTGGATGTCCGCGCCTGGTCGCGTTGGATGCGTCGGCGTCGGCAGGTACTGCGTCAGTCCCACAGCCGACAGGTCGACAATGGCGATAGCGTTCCGCAGTCGCGGATCGCCATGGCCCGAAAGGATGGCGCTGGCAGACAGGCGGGGGGTATCGGTGGCGGTTTCCCAGAGGCGGATGCCCCCCTCCGGCTCAAGCGGCACAATGGCGCCGGCCATCCTGAGCGCGTCGAACCCGGCTGCATTCATCCGGGCTATGTAACCGTCCTGTCCGGCGTAAAGGCGCAGGAGCTCGAGTGAGAAGGACGGCCACAGTTGCACGCCTTGAGCGGTGTTGCGAATCCAGAGCAGCGGCACATGGCGCAGTACGCCGTCGGGATCGGGCAAGGTGCGAATCACGCCGAGGCCCACGGCCGCGTTCGAGAATTCGGCAAGAGAGCCGGTCAGGCCGGTGAAGCCGGGAAGTGTATCCGGGACTTGCCCGACGATCGACCAGCCGGCTTTGGGTTCTGCTTCTGAAACCGTCGCCTCATTGCCCAGGCTGACGGCAAGCGCCGTCCGATTTTTGGCCAGCGCTGCGGCCAGGCGCTTGTCTCCGGCGATGCCCTCAGGCGAGGTGTCGGCTTCGGGGAGCACCAGCGCAAGCCCGACCACCGACGCGCCGGATTGGGTGATGCCATCGACCAGATCGGCCAAGAGGCCACGGTTCCAGGGCCATCGCCCATGTGCATTGAGGCTGGCGTCGTCTATCGAGACGATCACGACAGGATTGCTCGTCGCCTGGCGTGGGGCGAGAAACTGATAGAAGTCGTACGTGCGTTCGCGCAGGCGCGACAGCGGCCCGTCGAAAGCCAAATGGCAAGCGAGCAGCAAAAGAATGAGCACGAGACCGGATATCTTGCGCCTCGCGGTCCAGCGCCAATCGGCCCAACGCCGATCAGCCCAGCGCCAATCGGCAAAGGGGCTCATACCGAACGACCGGGCTTAATTGCAGAAGCGGGAGCAGCCATCGCCCTCGCCATCGCCCCTCCGCCCCCCGCTGCCCACAGGTGGCGTTGGGCTGTCAGGGAATTCCATGACCACTCCTGGCAATGCGCCGTCCGTGGAGTCGCAGACTTTGAGCGAGCCGCCGAGCGCCGACGCACAAATTGCGCTTACGTCCAATCCAGGACCCGGTGCGCCTGGCAGGCCGGTACCGGCTATCCGGTCGATACTGTCCAATATCGGAAAGGTGTCGATTCCGCCGTAGCCGGCCAGCAGCTTGCCATCTTCCGATGTGCAGGCGTAGCCCGGGTTTGTGATGACTAGCCGTTTGCCATTGATCGTGCAGGTCATACGGCCGGCGCGCAGTATGCCGACGGTCTGGCCGGCTGCCACCAGCACTTCGATGATGCCGCCCCTCGCCCCGAGCACCATGTGCGGCGTCGCAACCTGCATGACGCCCCGTTTCGAAACCTGACCGCCATAAAAACGGGCCAGGCCGCTGTTCATCCCGATGTCGATCTTTCCCGAGCCGGAGCCCGGATTATAGACGAATTCATCGATCGTCAGGCTGGTGTTCGGACCTATCTTGGCGCTGGATTCATCCCGGAACACCAGCATTCCAAGACCGGTGGGATCGCTGCGCAGCTGGTCGCCCAGTTCGACGCCGGCACCAACGTTCATTGTCCCACCGTTATTGCGGACGATGTTGGTCTGATAGGCTGTCATCGACCCGACCGTCTCAGCGGCGGAGGGTGCCGCGAAGGCAAGGCAGGCGATTAAAATCGCGATCGGACGGTACCTCATCGCGGCCCTTTCAATTGAGCGTCAACGTATAGCTCATGAGCATTTCGAACGATTTTTGGTCTCGGTTAGCGATGGCGAAGTTGGTTTCTCGATAGGCGAGATCAACGCTGATCTTCTGGGCTTCCGTCATCTGAAAATCGCTTTCCGAGGCAATGCGCCAGAAGTCGCTCTTGATATTTGTGCCGATGCCGACAGACAGATCGGGAGTGTCGCTGTGGCCGGCCGAGAAGGCGATCTGGTGCGACCATGCGAAAAAATCCGGTACGGTCATCAACAGGCCGCCATAGCGGACCTCGCCCGTGTAGCTGCGGCCGATTTCGCCAGATCCCGAAGCAAAGTCATTCGAACCGACAAAGCGCAGTCCGAGCGCCTGGCCATTACGGAAGCGGTAGCTGCCGCCTGCCTCATAGAAGACCCTGCTATCGGCGAAAATGCCTTGCGAGGCGCTTAGATCGATGTAGCCGCCACCGGCGAAGAGGGTCGTCTCGACCGTCGGGCGAACGAGGAAACGTCCACTGAGGCCGACGCCGGTTTCGTGGATATCGCTGTCGAAACGATCTGTCGCGGTAAACGCGGAAAGCAGCAGGCGAAGCGAATCAATCCCACTGTTGGGCAGGCCCTTGTCCCAGGTAATCGCTGCGTTGCCGTGGACAAAAGTCTTCTCGCTACCCGGAACCGACAGGTCTTCCGTGAAAAAACGCTCTGTCGCCGTCAACGAGCCCGAAAGAACGAGGGCGTCAGCACTTGGCGTGCCGAGGTCCCACCGAACAAAGCCGTCGGCCCGCCCGTAGGGCGAGACGAAGCTGTCATCGTCCTGCGCCCCGCCTGGCTCAAAATCGGTGAATGCGCTGAATACGCCTCCAGTCAGGGCGAGTTCCCAGGTGACGCCACGCAACGCGCGCTCGATGCGCGCCAGCAGGCGAACAGCTTCCTGCTGCTCACTTGCGGTCAGGCCGCCGACTTCGATGCCGTACTGCACCTGCCTCCGGGCCAATTCATAGGACCCGACATGATAATACAGCCGGCTGGCGGCCAGCCGGGCGCGCGCATCGCGGGGGTATTTGATCAGATACTGCTCGATTGAGGAGATCGCCTGATCGTATTGTCCCGCGTTGACCGCAACCGTGACGAATTGGGCGAGTGTTCCATTGTCGGACGGACTGGCGATGCGGGCCGAAAACGCATCGTCATAGACCGTAAAAAGACCTTGTGCGCCGGCCGGCAATGCGCCGCTAAAAAGCAGCGCTGCGGCCAAGCCGAAGATCGTTCGAGCCGAAGATAGCATGCCGAGAACCCACCCGAACTCGACTAGTGCGAAGGATTTAGCACGACTACAAGAAAAAAGGCGACGGAACCGTCACCAGACCGTGCGAGCCTCAGCAGCTGTTGCAGCTGCGCAACAAATTTTTGGGTTCATTCCTATTTCGGCTACGCTGTTTGCCGAGACATCTTCTCAAGCGTTGCTGAACGTAATTGGAGTATCCGGCTCTAGTGGCAAATAATTCAAACTCCTAAGTGGAACAAGATCTACATTGTTTGCGCGATTCTGCGCGTATCCGGTCACCGGATGAGGCTTCAAGGTCGCGCACGTTTTATCCAAAGGTTTTCCTTCGCGTTGCACAAAGGTCGAAATGCTGAGGTGCTCCTCATGCGTCCGCGATGCGGCCTGGCTCTCGCAATTTCTCCGAAGGCGACGAGGCCAGCTTATTGCCCCCAATCCCCAGGGACGCGTCCCTGGACGCGCCTTGCTACAGCACGAGCATGGTGGCCAGCCACAGCATCAGGCCCATGCCTACAACATCAGTCAAGGTGGTGAGGAAGATCGCCGAAGCGACCGCCGGATCGGCACCGACCCGGCGCAGGCCCAACGGGATCAGCACGCCGGAGATTCCGGACAAGAGGCACGCTCCGGACATGGCAAGCAGGATCACAAGTGCCAGCATGGGCGCTTGGGCCGCCGACTCCGGCTGCCTCGAGGCGTAGAACCACATCGCCGCAGCCGCAAGAAGGCCGACCAGCAAGCCGTTAGCGATCCCGAGCGCGCCCTCTCTCATCACCAAGTGCAGCTTCGGTCTTTTGTCCACATCCCCCAAGGCAAGGCCACGCAGCGTCATGGCCAGTGCCTGGCAGCCGGTGTTTCCGCTCTGCCCGGCCAAGACCGGGAGGAACGCCGCCAGGGTGACGATCTTCTCTATCGTGCCTGTGAACGAACTGACCACGAATGCGGCCAGGAAGGCCGTCAGGAGGTTCAACTGCAGCCACGGATGACGCTTCAAGAAGGCTGAAAACAAGGGCGTAAAAGAGCGCTCCTCCTTCAGGACACCTACCATCTGGCCAGACTGGGCGGAAATCTCAATGATTTGCTGCTCGAACAAGCGCCAACCGCGAACCTGCCCGAGCAGCCGGTTCTCGGCGTCCACCACCGGATAGACAGGGTAGTGACGCCGTACCGCTGCCTCGCATGCGTTGCTCAAAGGGAGATCGACATTGAGAGCGAACGGCTTGGGCAGCATGATCTGATCGACAATGGCGTCCGGTTCGCTCAGCATCAGATCGCGCAGGACCACCAGGCCAACCAGTTTATTGCCTTCGTCCGTGACGTAGAGATAAGTGAGCTCGGTCGGCACCTGGGCGCGTCTGACAGCTTCAACCGCGGCAGCAACTGTCGTCCCGACAGGAACGCTGGCGGAAATCGGGTCCATCAGCTCGATGAGCGACTCGGGCATCGCGATATCCTCGCCACCGTCATGAGGCCCGATGGGCCGCATGTGCAGTGGCAAATGCTCGGCCACCTTACGGGCGTGCCCGTCCGGTAACAGCTTCAGTGTGTCGCGGATGAACTCGGGAGACTCTCTGGCGAGCAATTCAGCTGCGTCATCAGGTGCTCGGGCACGTAGCGTGCGCACCAACTTCTGAACGCCGGTCTCTTCTTTCATTTGCTATGGCCCCCGATTGAAGGTCACATAGTATGTAAAGTATCGGATCGCACCAGTGCGGAAAACGACAGCTTCTTGCGGCCCCGGCAGTCCGCCTTGTGGTTCTCGAAGTTATTGCGGGCTGAGGCGCGAAGCGGGTCCCCTCAGGGCGCCCAGTCACACCTGCGGCGAAAGCCATTGACGGCGGACAGGAGGAGGGCAAGCCGGCATCGGAGCTGCCCAGCCCCTAGATGGGCCCAGCCGGCAACGTTGCGGTTCGGCTCGGATCGCCTTGCGATGCTGCAAACACGAGCGGTACAGGATACAATACCGAAGCGAATGCGTTCCCCGGATGGCTCAAAATGTCCTCCGCCGATTCTCTCGCCGCGAGATTATTGTCGGCGACATTGATGTTCGATCGTGCGTCGTTGCTGGCGCTCGAGGCTTTGGCTGCCGAATCCGACCGTCGGGTCCTAAGGCGCGGTGAGGTCCTGGTTCGCGAAGGCGATCCATCGGACAGGTTCTTCGTCGTGCTGTCCGGTCGCTTTACGGTACACAAAGGAGATCGGATTGGCTCGGTCGCCGAGATCGCGCAGGGTGAACTGGTCGGCGAAATTGGTTTCTTTGCAGGGCTGCCCCGTACGGCCACTGTCCTTGCAGCGCGCGATTCGATCGTCCTTGAAATCAGTCGTAGTCATTTCGAGAAGGCGGCCGAGGCTCTGCCGAACCTGAGAGAGGCGGTCACAATATCTCTGGCGCGCCGGTTCGCCACGCAATCTCCGATTTTGTCAGGTCTCCAGAAACCTGCCAAAATCCGAACGCTTGCCATCATTGCAGCCGGCGGAAGTCGCATCTCACCGGTTTTCATCGGGCACCTACAGCAAGAGTTCGGCGCGGTCACGCGCGCTCAGTTCGTTTCCCGGCTTGACGTTCACACGAAGTTCCCAGGTCGTCCGATCGACGACCAGCCGGTCCTTAACTGGTTAAACGAACTGGAGGCGCAAGCTGAATTCGTTGTCTACGTCGCGGATGAAGAACCTAATGAATGGACACGAGTCTGCATTCGCCAGGCCGATACCGTCCTGCTGTTAGCGAATGCGTCCTCCTCGCCTCGCTTGAACACGTCCGAGGAATTGGCGCTATCGGTCCATCCACCATCGACCGGTCGCCTTGTCTTAATTCACGACAATCGCTCGACTGCGGTCTCCGGCACCTCTGCGTGGCTCGATGAGCGCCCCCATGTCGGCCAGCATCATCATGTTGCGCTGGAGGACGCGTCTGATATCCAGCGCCTGGTCCGATTTATTTCCTGCAAGGCACGTGGCTTCGTGGCGGCTGGGGGTGGGTCCCTGGGCAGCGCCCATCTGGGCGTTTACAAGGCCTTCGTCGAGGCGGGCGGGCGCTTCGACTATCTCGGCGGGACAAGTTCCGGAGCGGCGATGATGGCCGGCTTCGCAAGAGGGTTGGACGCAGAACAGATCGACCGCGGCACGCACAACATATTTGTCAAGAGTTGGGCGTTTCGGCGCCCCACCTTGCCGCGTTTCGCGCTTCTGGATCACAAGGCCTTCGATCGAGCCCTTCGGGAGGAATACGGCGAAGTTCTGATCGAAGATCTTTGGTTTCCGTTCTTTGCGCTTTCGACCAATCTGAGCAGCCGTCAGCCCCATATCCACCGTCGTGGAAAACTCTGGCAGGCCGTTCGGGCATCCGGCTCGCTCCCGGGTGTCCTGCCGCCGTTCTTTACCGCTGACGGCGATATGCTGGTGGACGGCGCCATCATGAACAATTTGCCGCTGGAACAGATGAGGGAACTCAAGACCGGCCCCAATGTCGTCGTGAGCTTTGGGTCCAGTGGACCGCAAAAATACCACATCGACTATGACCGCATCCCCGGAAGGTCGGAACTGGCGATCGCCCTGCTGAACCCTTTCGGCCGTCCCCGCCTGCCGCAGGTTCCGAGCATGCTTCAGGTTATTGCCGCGAGTATCCTGGCACACGGGCCTCAGGACATTGCTGTCGGCGACGAGGATGTCTTGGTCTGTCCGCAGGTTTCGAGCACCTTCATGGATTGGAGTCGGCATTCCGAGTTGTTTTCGGACGCCTACGACCGCACGGCGCAATGGATCGAGGAACGTCTCCGCCAGAACGACTCAGGGCTCCGGGCGGTGCTCGGTTGACGAGCGCATCGAGTTGAACGACGACCGGCTGACCGCGTTGAGGCGCGAAGCGGACATTCGGGTCCGCTCCCCTCAGGACGCCCAAGTCGCGCCGGCGGCGAAAGCCATTGACGCCGAACAGGTGGAGGGCAAACCGGCATCGGAGCTGCCCCCGCGACTAAAATCTCAACACCCAGGCTTCCACTTTTCCCTTGCCTTTGACTTCGATAGCGCCGCGCGGCTCGAAGACGAATTGGTCCTTGAGCTGTTCGTAGACGGGGCGCGTCACCTGAACAGAGTCGGGAACTCCGCCAGACTCCATGCGGCTCGCCAGGTTCACAGTGTCACCCCATAAATCATAGATGTACTTGCTCTTGCCAATGACGCCGGCGACCACTGGCCCGCTGTTGACGCCAACCCTGAGCTTCATCGAGACGTTGTGTTCCATCGCGTGCTCGCGGGTAATGTGGACCATGCGGATGGCCATGCGGACCATGCGCTCGGCGTGGTTGGCCACCGGCACGGGCAGGCCGCACACCGCCATATAGGAGTCGCCCACCGTCTTGATCTTCTCGATGCCGAGATCGTTGGCGGCAACGTCGAAGCGCGTGAAGAGTCCGTTGAGAAACATCACGACATCGTGCGGCGGCATGTCCGATGTGAGTGCCGTGAACCCGACCAGGTCCGCGAAGGCGACCGTGACCTCGGCGAAGCCGTCGGCGATCCTCTCCTCGCCAGCGCGCAGCCGATTGGCGATCGGTGCCGGCAGGACGTTGAGCAGCAGCTGCTCGTTCTCGCGGTTCTTGGTCTCGATCACGACATTCTTCTGGCGCAGATCCTCAACCATGCCATTGAAGGCCGAGCAGAGTTCGCCAATCTCGTCGCGCGTGCGGACCGGCACGCTGGTCGCATAGTCGCCGGCAGAGAAGCGTTTGACCCCGGCAGTGAGATCGCGGAGCGGTCCGAGCAGCGCGCGCGAAAGCCAGGCGGCGGTGGCCGCGACCACGAGCATCGCCAGTCCTCCGGCGAGCAGCAGATCCCGGCGGAGTTCGGCGATCGGTGCGAAGGCCTCGGCGCTGTCGATCTTGGCGACGATAGCCCATTTGAGATCGGAAATCGCGAGCGGTCCCCATGAAGCGAGCGTCGGGACACCACGGTATCCGATGATCTCGCCCGTGCCCTCGACACCGGCGAGCGCGGCACGGGAGGCCTTGGTGTCGATGCGCTGATGCAGCACTGGTGTCCCGTAACGCTGAATGGCGGCGATCTCCTCGTCCGAGGCGCCGACGGATTTGAGGTCGGCGAAGAAGCTATCCCGGTTCTCGTAGAATGCCCGCGGGCCAGAGCGCGCCAGATAATCGGGTCCGATGAGATAGGCCCCACCCGTGTCGCCGAACCCTTCCTGCCGCCAGCGGCGGTTACCGGTGACGACGTTGTCGATCTCATCATTCGACAGTTTCGCGACCAGCACGCCGATGACGACGCCCTGGGCAATCACCGGTGCTGCCATGAAGGCGATCGGCGCGCCGCCTGATGGCGCATAAGAGGCGAAATCTACGAGGCAGATGGCTGACGGGTCCGCGATCTGCGAGCAGCGGGCGACGGCGGCCGCGACGTTGGCGCTGCGGTACGGACCCAACTGAAGAGACGTGGTGAAATCCACCTCCTTCTGGACCGCATAGATCAGGCGACCTGATTTGGGATCGGCAATCATGAGATCGAAAAAGCCGACCGTGGTAGCCGCAGCGCGCATCAATGGATGATATATGGCATGCAGCCTGGAGTATTCGCTTCCGTCGCCGGCGTCGTCGAGAAGGTTGCGCCGCTCCGCGGGGTTGGGATTGTCCACAATGTAGTGATACTGCAGATAGTAGGGGGCACCATCGACCGGCAGGTAGTCCGACAGGGCTGGTTCCCGGCCCAGGGTGCGCGTCATTCCGGGGATGAAGTTCTCAGCGTACCAATCGCCGACCCTCTGCCGCAGGTCGGGCGGCGCGCCTGCCCGGTCGAGTTGGTCGACCGCGGTCCGGAACTCGCGTGTCGCATCGACCACCATCTTTGAAGTGGCAAGCAGGCGCAGTTCCGCCTCGATCGTGCGGAAGTAGGTTTCGATCTGGCGCGTCTTGGTCTGACGAGCGGCCGTGAGTTGGTCGAAGACCGCTTTTTCGAGAGCGTCGCGGGCGCGGAAGTAACCGAGCGCCCCGGTGACCATGACGGCGATCGCGCCAAGAAAGACGAGGGTTGTAAACAGCTTTGCAGCCAATCCCCAGCCTGCGGGACTGGATGAGCCGGTCACATCTGAAGAAGACATGAGATCTTGCTTTGCTTTTGCATCAGGTCTTCGGAAACAGGAGCGTCGGCGTCGCGCCGGTCGGCAAGCCAGGATCGTGTTTCATCTGTTTTCCCCCTCTCCCTCGCATATGCATACCAAATTTACTGCGAGACGTGTGCGGGAATGCGTCGATTTGCCGATGGGACCGTACGGCAAAGCGGCCATGGAGAATGGCCCGAGGGCTTGCTTGGTTCTCGTGAATTCGTTTGGATGCTACCCCATCCAAAGCCCAAGGTGGCGCGCTTGAACCAGGATAGCAGGTACCGCGGTTCGACCAGGCGTCCGGAAAGCGGACGCGATGCACTCTGGCTTTTGGCGCGATGCGGTTGGGCGAGCAAGATACTGCCAGCGAGCGTGCGATGACCGCTGCATCCGACGATTCAACTATTCAATCGATCCCGTTGATCGCCAGCGCGAGTGGACCAAATGCTTGTGCCTGTCGAACAGAGCCAGTTTGTCGAAATAACCTAGCCGAAGCCCAGCCCCGCAGCCGTCACAGGTGAAGCGAGAAATCGACTTAAACCATGAGCCATTTCGAATGATTGGATGTTTGCAGACCGGGCACTCAAACTGGAGCTCCACGTCGAGCAGATCGTTAGCTATAGGCATGGTCACGCCCCAAACTGCAGATACCTTCCATTAATCCCGGAAGATGACGGGCGTATGTGACTTCAGTCTCAGAGGGGAATTGCGGGCGATTGCATCGGGATTCAACTGCCCCGGACGAGGCAGGCCTGATGCGGACATATCGGCCGTGCACGATTGCGAACGGGACTCAGCTGCTTCTGGCGAGCGCGCGCGAAACGGGTGACGCCTCCGGAGCGGGTTCCAAGGGTTGGGAACGCCAGCTCGGCGAGATCCGCCGATTTCGCAAGGTGGGGGCATGGTCAGACAGCAAGGCCCAACGGCGCAGTCGGTGCGCTATAGTCTGTAACAGGTTGTTGCATCTCGAGGATTTCGCCAATGATGGTCGGCTTTGTAGGCATGTCAGCGCCGAGGCCCCTGCCTGCAGTGCCCTCTGCCTACAGAGACAACGTCTCAGGCGCGTGGGTTCCTCGTGAGCCATACGCCCGGCAGGAAGCCGCGCACAGTTGCCCTCGCGCTGCTTCATTCATCACGAAGCCAGCGCGAGGGCAGTTGACGTTCTCAGACCACAACGAATGAACTTGATGTGATCGCGAGATGTGGGGCAAGCGTGGCGAATTGCGTTTGAGCGGCGCCACCGGCTCCGTCACTGTCGAAATAGAGCGCTCCGGTCGTGCTGTTGTAGACAATATGGTCGGTACTGTCGTGTGCTGCCGTCCCGCTATAGAAATCAGCGCTGGCGAGCGTTCCGACCTTGAGCCCTTTGAAGATAGCATCATCAAGGTGGATCTTGTCATTCGACGGGTCGAAGTCGGTGATCCTGTCGACATTTCCGGCGCCAAGCGCAGTGTTGAAGACGAAAACATCCTTGCCGCCAAAACCGGTCAGTGTGTCGGCGCCACCGCCGCCGCTGATGACGTTGTTGCCAGCATTGCCCTGGATGGTCTGGGCGAACTCGTTGCCGGAGAGGTTGATTGCCGTGGTGGCAGACTCCCTCGTGGTGCCAAGGACTTCAATCGACGAGCCGGCCGAGAGCGCATGGCTTACAGAGGTCCATATCCTGTCCTGACCCTGGCCAGCGGTCTCGATCACCTTGTCACCGGCATTGTCTACCCAGTAATCGTCGTTTCCGCCGTGGCCAATCATGGTATCTGCGCCACCGCCCCCGTTCAACGTGTTGTTGCCGGCATTGCCCTCGAGCGTCTGGACGTACTCGTTACCGGTCAGGTTTATTGCCGCTGTCCCGGCCACATTTGTGGTGGTTAGAGACCCCACCGAGGAGCCGGCGGAGAGCGCAAAGCTTACCGATGTGAGAACCTTGTCCGTGCCGCCGCCGTCAACCTCGACAATCCGGTCACCAGCGCTGTCAACATAATATGTGTCGTTGCCGCCATAGCCGGTCATCGTGTGCGCGCCGACTGCCTGAAGAATATCGGCGCCGCTGGTACCGACGACTTTGTCCGTGGTCGGAGTAGGATCGACAGGGGGAGGAGTGGTTGGCGTGGTTGGCGTCGGGGTCGTTGTCCCGGTTTGGCTGTTGTGATCTTGGAAAAAAGCCTGCATTGACGGCGTGTTGCCAAGCGACGTTTCGCCGTTCTGCGAGGACCATTTGTAGGCCATATCGAAGACAGGTGAAGGAACCAGCTTTTCCCAGTGATCCATCATAGTCTGCATCTGCGCAGTGGTCGGCATCACATAGGAGCCGCCTGTATTGGTCGCCCAGCCACCACCGCCAAACGACTGATAGACGGGTACGATCGAGCTCAGCGGGATGCCCGCATTCAGCGCGGCCGTCACGGAACGGTCGATGTAACTAAAGTCGACGACCGTCGATCGCACCGGATAGGGATTTATTCCGTAGAAATCGATGCCGGTGTTGGCCGGATTGTAGGTGTTGGTGTAGTCGGGGGTGTTGAACGAGCCCATATTCATCAGAGTGATGAAAGTCTTGGCCCCCGGGAAATGGGAGTGGATCCAATCCGATTCGGCCTTCAGATTGGCAGCGCTGACCTGAGTATGATATTTGCCCGTGGGATCCGGCTCATCGGTGAGATAAAAAGCTAAGACCTTCGAATTGCCGATAAGAGGGGTCACCTTGTTGATGAAAGAAGCGGTTACCCCGTTGCCTTCATTGAGCCAAATCAAGGCCTTGGAGCCATCCGGCAGGGCGTTGACCGATGAGGCGTACTGGAGATCGACCAGGTTGAAGCCGTTGGCTGCAGCTGCTGCGGCAGGGGCGCCATAGGCGTAGTGCATCGTAGCCATACGAAGGTTCTCTCTTCTGACTGGTAGCGCCCCACCCCCTGCCTAGCCGAGAGTCTACATTAGCGCCAAATCAAATACGGAAATGCGTTGATAGAAACATTGATCTGAGCCTTGAACACCTCGGCAACCTCAAGCCAACGAGGCCCAACACCACGCTTGCCTTGCCTAATCGGCGGCGTTGTCGGTACCAAATCAAAACCGATACTCGCTGACAATCACTGAT
Source organism: Mesorhizobium sp. P171375 (assembly GCF_057786075.1). Lineage (NCBI taxonomy): Bacteria > Pseudomonadati > Pseudomonadota > Alphaproteobacteria > Hyphomicrobiales > Phyllobacteriaceae > Mesorhizobium > Mesorhizobium sp. P171375. Next base: position 6,290,535 of record NZ_JBYNWF010000001.1, on the reverse strand, counting down.
TACTGGCGTGGTTACTGAGAGCTCAAAACATCGGCGTTAAACCTGCAATTTTTTGGAAGAAACCCCGTTCTTGGGATGCTTTCTTGAGCCGATCATCTCTCAGGAGATGCGTCGAAACCTTCGAATCTTAATGTCCGGCAATTCGTCTTACTGAAGGCAGTCGACAGGCGGCGGAAAAGGAACCGCTTTCTGTGCGACATGTGTCTGCCTGCGAACTTCTGTACTGGTGTTGAGCCAGGTCACGGTGTCTTGCGACCCGGTCGCATCATCGGGGAGATGGCCGGTGGGTAAATGAACCAGGCCAAACCGCCGGCGAGGGAAGGCCACCATAAGCGCGCCTTCAGGCGCCTTGCCGGGAGACGACGCGCATCATTTCGGTCCAAGCCGGAGACCCTGCGCGCACGAGTGGAACTCGCTCATTCAAACGGACGAGGACAGTCGGCAAGCCTGACCGTACCGTGGAGCTTGGCATTACAAGTTCCAGGCAGCGGAACCAAGGACAATGAAAGCAGGACCAAAAGCCGGCCAGTGCGCGCGATCGGAGTTATGCGCACGGTCAGGAGACGGGGAATGAACCCGCATCTCGTGTGTGTGGGGGGCGAAGATCACGCCTTTAGAATTCCGTTCCTGTTGTCGATGCGCGAAAGGGGCTTTCGGGTCACTGCAGTCTCCACCGGCGATGAGGCCGCGTTCTCGCGGCATGGCATTACGCATCGTCGTTATGGCTTCGACCGGTTTTCCAGCGGCAGTAGCGGCGCCATCAAAACGATTCGAAAACTGATTTCGGAGCTCCGTCCGGATATTGTCCAAAGCTTTGACACGAAGCCCAATCTATTAACACCACTGGCGGTGCGCGGGACGGTTCCGGTCGTCCGTACAATCAATGGGCTGGGCTGGACGTTTTCATCTCTGGAGCCAAGGGCTCTGGCCCTTCGTCCAGTCTTTTGCGCACTGCAGTGGCTTTCGTCATTCTGGACGGCTGCGACAGTATTCCAAAATCGGGACGATCACGCTTTCTTTGAGCGCTACCGACTGATCGGACGCGGTAGCGGAAGAGTGATCCGCAGTTCTGGAATCGATGTTGATGCATTCGCTGCCGCAACCCATCTCACATCGTCGCCAGAGAAATTGCGCGAAGAGCTTGGGCTCCAGTCCGCAGAAGTTGTAATTTTTGTCGGCCGGCTCACTCGTCAAAAAGGCATACCGACACTGCTTGAGGCTGTCCCCCGCGTCCTGGCCAAGAGGCCCGATGCGCGTTTTGTGCTGGTCGGCCCATGGGAATCCGAGGGTCCGTTTGCCGTCGCCAAATCGGACATCGATCGGTATTCCCCTCATGTCATCGCCTTGGGTCCACGACAGGACGTTGCCGCCCTCCTTGGCATGGCCGATCTGTTCGCCTTTCCAACGCAATATCGGGAAGGAGTTCCGCGTGTCCTGCTTGAGGCGGGACTGGCGGGATTGCCGATCGTCGCTTCTAATATGCCCGGTTGCAATGAGGTGGTCGAAGACGGCTGGAATGGATATCTGGTCCCAGCCCATGATGCAGATGGTCTTGCGTCAAGAATAATAGAAATCTTGTCCGACCGCGGCAGCGGAAGGACCATGGGTCATCGGTCTATCGAATTCGTCAAGACGCATTTCGCGCTGCCGCTGGTGATCGATCAGTATTGCGACCTCTACAATCAGGTCCTTGGCGCCAGATCCCTTGGCGATGCAGATTTGCGTTCGCAGGCTGGAAAGGATGCCGCGCTCGGCCGACTGGGCGAGGTGCGCCAATGATTCGAGACGTGTTATTGGCCGGCGGCGTCGCGATGGCCTACGCATCTCAACTTGAGATCCCGGGAGCGCCGTTCGGCATCAGCGAACTATTTCTGTCCTCGTGGATCCTCATATCGTTGGGCCGGGTACTTGCGGGGGGCCAACTCGTGGTCACGCCGGCACTTTCCATTCTCAGTGCCTTCTGGGCGATCATGACATTCGCCCTCAGCCTGGGCCTGATCGTCGGCATGCTTACAACCGTTCAGTATCTGGAAGCGCCGATACACGACACGATCGCCTACCTGCTATTGGCCTCCGTCACATGCCTGCTTGCGGCAGATCCGAACGCGGATCGCCATCTGCGCCGCACCTCATGGCTGGTGATCGCAATTGCGAATGGATGTTTTGCTTTCCAGTTGGCACTTGGATTCAATCTGATCCATCAGTCCGGAGTAAACCCGTGGTTCTGGGACCGGTTCACGGGTTGGTCCGACAATCCAAACCAGCTGGCTCTTTATTGCGCACTTTTCGGCCCTCTTGCGCTGCATCTGGCGGTAACAACCCATAGCATGATCGCCAGGGCGTACGCGCTCGCGAGCATTGCTCTCATCGTCTATGTCGGGAGATTGACCAAGAGCGACACCTATCTTTTGACGATCGTTCTGACCGGCTTGATCTTCTTGCTGCTGCGTGTCCGGACCTGGGTCACCACAGGCGGACAAGCCTCGCTCGGCCGCCAGGTCCTGCTCCTGTCATTGGCTGCTCTGCTTCCTCTCTCAATCTCTGCAACACCCTATGTGCTTGCGGAAGCGACCAGTGTCGAAAACTTTGCCAAGAGCCTGACCAAAGGAGAAGGCGGCGAGGCGACAGCCGAGACCGCCAATCTGCGTATCAACATCTGGACCAATGCTTTGGGCAAGGGCTTGGGCTCCGCCTCACTTGGCCTTGGCCCCGGGCCTCATGTCGACAGGAATGTCGTGACCAAGGAGTTTATCGATCTGCCTTTCGAGGCTCACAGCACGTTGATTGATACGTACACTCAAGGGGGCATTCTCGCGGTCCTCGCCCTGCTGTGGATTCTTGGCACCGCGGCAATCCAGGCATGGCGCAAAGGCCTCGACGCTCTGGTGGCGCTCGTGTTGTCGATAGGCATCTTCGGCTTCCCACACCTGGTCATTCGCCACCCGATCGTTTGGTTTTCAATCACTCTTTGCCTGGTTGCCGGAACAGCCAAACCGGCTGCGGCAACTGCACGAGCGGCGGGCCGATAGCATGTGCGGGATTGCCGGGATCCTACTTGCCCCTGACTCAGCCAGTACAAGGCCGCTGCGGGCAATATCGCAAATGACGGCTGCCCTTCGTCACCGCGGCCCTGATGGCGAAGGCTTCTGGAGCGATGGTGAAGCCGGCATTGCATTCGGCCACAACCGGTTGGCCATTGTCGATTTGTCGGAGGCAGGATTTCAGCCGATGCGTTCGGCAAGTGGCCGGTATGTCATCACTTTCAACGGTGAAATATACAATTTCCGCGATCTGCGCCGGGAACTCGAGAGCGCCGGCCATCAGTTCCGCGGAGCATGCGATACAGAGGTTATACTCTGCGCGATCGAAAATTGGGGGCTTGATGCCTCACTCAAGCGTTTTGCCGGCATGTTCGCGTTTGGACTGTGGGATCTGAAGACAAGGACCCTTCACCTGGCTCGCGACCGAATGGGCAAAAAGCCAATTTATGTCGCCCCGACACGCCATGCACTTGTTTTTGGCTCCGAGTTGAAAGCCATCAGGTGTTTCCCGGGTTTCAATCCGGAACTCAATCTCAATGCGGCCAGGTCGATGCTGTCGCGAGGATGGGTGCCGGATCACAATTGCATCTGGCGAGGGGTATTCAAGCTACCCCCAGGCTCGGTCCTGTCCTTGACGGCCGAAGACTTCGCCAAGGCGCGTCGCACCGGCTCCGTTCGGCATCGTGTGCGAGCTTGGTGGTCACTGGCCGAAGTGGCCACCAAAGGCCGACAGGACCCTATGGTCGGCAGCGACGAAGAACTGACGAGTGAACTCGATGCGCTACTACGACTTGCCGTCAGGGAGCGCATGAACGCCGATGTGCCGCTGGGCGCGTTTCTGTCCGGCGGTGTTGACAGCTCAACCGTTGTAGCCCTGATGCAGGCTCAATCGCAAAAGTCTGTACGCACATTCACCATAGCGTTCGGCGAGCGCGGATTTGATGAGGCTCCTCATGCCGCCGCGGTTGCGCGGCATCTGGGCACAGACCATACTGAACTCCACCTTTCGCCGGCCTCGGCGCGTGACATCATTCCAGAACTGCCTCAGACTTGGGATGAGCCGTTCGCCGATAAATCGCAAATACCGACGCTGCTGGTGGCGCGGCTCGCTCGCCAGCACGTTACGGTCGCGTTGACGGGCGACGGTGGCGACGAGTGTTTTGCCGGCTACGCCCGCCACCTTATGGCGGCGCGGGCCAATCGACAGCATGGTATGCCCTCGCCGCTGCGGGAGACCCTTGCGGCGGCCATTGCGCTGATGGCTCGCGCAACCCGTCACAATATTTTCAGCAAGCTGCCGCTTTCAGGGCTTACTCGGCACGCGTTGCGCAGCGATCGTCTGGATCGGCTGGCTCGGCTGTTTTCTGCCGCCGATCAAGAGGAGTTGTATCAACGACTGACAGGCTCATCGACAGTTAATCTAACGCTCCCCGGGCCACGCACATCAATTCGCCGCGCGCCTCAGTTGGATGACCTGCTGTCCCGTCTTTTGTACAACGACATGGCTGGCTATCTGCCTGGCGACATCCTGGTAAAACTGGACCGCGCCAGCATGGCCAACAGCCTTGAGGGCCGATGCCCTCTTCTTGATCACCGAGTTGTCGAATTCGCCTGGCGGATGCCGGCGAATGCAATGGTTCGCCATGGACAAGGCAAGTGGCTCCTTCGCCAGTTGCTGCGCCGGTACGTTCCTCAGCGACTGATAAACCGGCCAAAGCAGGGTTTCGACGTTCCTATGGCGCTCTGGCTGAGAGGGCCTTTGCGTGCCTGGGCGAGTGATCTTCTGGCTGACATGCGCCACTCCGGACATGAGCTTTTCGACGTGGCAAAAGTTCAGACGTGCTGGCGCGATCACCTCGATGGAAAACGGGATCATTCTCGTGATTTGTGGGCGACGTTGATGTTCCTTGCATGGCGCCACGACGCCGATCGGCCATCAGTGGCATCAGCAGCCCTGCCGGGCGCGCTTGAGTTGACGGGAGTTTGAGATGGAAGGTTCAATTGTCAGTCGCATTCAGCTTCCGCGCACCACAGAGATGCGGGTAGCTGTGCACGAGACCAATCCACGCATGCGGCGGCGGTTGCGTGAACCGATGGACACGCAGACCCCTTTCGGCCAACTGATCATCACCATCGCGAGGCGGAAATGGTTCCTGCTTGCCATGGTCGTTTTTGGCGGCGCACTTGCAGGGCTTGTTGGCTTTTCGCGCCCGGCTGTGTTCGAAGCGACCACACAGGTGATCGTCGATAGTTCGATGAGGACTGCGCCTGACGGCACAGGTGGTCAGGACATGTTGGACACAAGCATCGACAACCATTTGACCATGCTCCTGTCGCAAGGGCACCTGCGTCGCGTTGTTGCGGCATTGCGCAAGACCGAAGCTGATCAACAGGCTGACGTCGGTGGTTCTGTCGCGCAGGGATCGGCTCCTGAGGCGCCAACGGAAAAGCGTTCGTTTGCAGCCGATTTGTTGGATCGAATCTTGCTGCATGGCAGTGACGATGCCGCAGAACTGAAGACGTTGCGACGTGGACTGCGAGTTGGCCAGGAACTGCGATCGCGTGTTATCACCGTCGGGTTCAGCGATAAGGATCCTGTGCGGGCAGCCCTGGTGGCCAACACATTCGCCCGGGTTTATGTCGATGATCTCGCACGCAACAGCCAAACCGCCGACAGGGCGGAGCTCGCGTCCATCGTTGCCGCTCTGCCGACGGTCCAAAGTGATCTGGCGGAAGCGACCGATCGTCTGGAGGAATATCGGCTGAGCCATGGCACTGTCGATCAGGGTGCAGCCGACAACGCTGCCAGGGAAACAGCTGATCTCAACCAACAGCTTGCCTTGTCGAAGGCCGATCTCACCACGACAGAGTCCCGTCTTCAAAAAATCCAGGACCTGCAAAAGTCGGGCGCCTCACCGGCCGCGCTTGCGGACGTCATTGGATCGCCGGCGCTCGCCGACCTTCTGGCCCATCCGGCAGACAATACGGCAGGAAACGATCCCGCGGGGGCGATTAACCGTGAGATCGAACAGGGCATCGCACGTATCGCTGCGGAGGCGAGTACGTACCGTGCCCAGATCGCGGCGCTAGAGACGCGCAAGAATGTCCTCGAAGCCGTAGTAACCGACACTGCGGGCCGACTTTCAGGGATGCGCGCACTTGAACCAAAGGTTACTATCCTGACGCAGCGATACAATGAGCTCCTGACCAGACAACAGGATCTGAGCCGGCGCATTGCAAGCCCCTCGTCGGGAGTTTCGATAATTTCGACGGCATGGCCGCCGAGGAACCCCAAGAGCCTTTCGCCGGTCTACCTTATTCCACCCGGCATGGTCGTATTTGGTCTCATTGGCGGTATCCTTGTCCTTCTCGGCAATCGTCTCGATCAGACTTTGCGCGGTGAGGCGGAGACTGAAACAGCCCTCGGCTTCCCATGCCTGGGATTGCTCCCGAAGGTCTCAAGACCAAGTGCCAGGCGCCTGCAACAGCTGGTTCTTGGGCAGCAGCAATCCATATACAGTCGGGCTGCAATGTCCCTGCTGGTCAATGCAACGCCGCTTCAGGCAAGGGGGCGCCCGTCGCAGGTCGTGCTTGTTACGTCCAGTGACCAAAGCGATGGGAAGACCGAGCTCGCATGGAGCCTGGCTCTCGCGGCAACGCGCCTGGGCGGCCGTGTGCTTTTCATCGACTTTGATCGCCACGACGCGCGGCTTACGAGCGATTTCGTGAGCGAGTTTAGTATTTTGAAACCGCACAGATCCTTTGGAGACTATGCGAAGGGGCGCTGTGATCTGGAGGGTGTAATTTCGAGCATGCCTGAGATCGGCGTCGATTTCATGGCTGCGCCGGCGCTCTCGGATGACCTCCTGAAGTTGCTGTTCACAATGGACGCGCCGCGACAATTTATGGACAGGCTGGGCTCAGTCTACAGTTTCGTCGTCCTGAACGGACCGCCGGGGCTCGGAGGCCCGGAATCCCGTCTGCTGGCGGGTTGGGCGGATTCCGTTCTGTTTGCGGTACGCTGGGCAAAGACACCGCGCAACGTTGCACGCGGTGTCCTGGAATTGCTTCAGCCCGAGGAGCCCGGATCTGTTCCAGTCGGAACCGTGCTCACGCAGGTCAACCTCAAACAGCATGCAGCGTATCATTTTGGAGACGGCGGCGATCTGCTGCTCGTGGGGGCATGACAAAGGACTCAAGCACCGGTTGCGGCAAATGATCATCGAACTCTTCGGACCGCCTGGATCCGGCAAGGCAGCCTTTGCTGATGCGCTTGCAGGACGGTTGCGTGGACAAGGCTACCGTACGAGGGTTGTCCACAGTCGTCAGCGCAGAAAGAGGGGGGGCAGTGTCGACCTTGGAGTATTCCTATTTCTTTTTAGAGTCGGGGCGGCAATATTTTCGGCCTTTAGTGTACTGATATCACCGAGAGGCTTAGTAAAGTATCTTTCGCTGTCACTTGCCATGATAAGAATTATTCCGCCAAAGAAATTCATATGGCGGGCTAGGGTGTGGCAACATATTTTGAAACTTTCTCATACCTGGGATGAGGCGAAGCAATCCGAAGAAATAATAATATTCGAGCAGGGATATGTTCAGGCAGTTGCATCGCTGGCGATTTTCAACGGCGCGGCTGATAATATTGCAATCGCACGGACGCTAAAACTCACGCCGGTGGCGGATTTTACGCTCAGAGTTGTTCTGCCACGTCCCATCGTGGAGACACGCTTGCGGGAGCGGATGAAGCACGATGCTCCTGCTGAGCGAATTCTCGATGCGGATCTCGACACAAGCATGCGAGCGTTTGGTGTATTTCAAAACATAAATGATATTCTGCTCGGAAACGAAAGGAATATTCTTCCTGTTGAGACGCTCAATGATCGGTCGTCGTTGGCGAGCATTCAGCGCATCGCACGGAAGATAATCTCAAAGATTCAGCACGATGGGGTCAGATATTTGCCACGCGGCGAAGCAGGCCATCCAATGCTTGAAGGTGGCGTAGGATGCTATATTGAGGAGTGTGGAGGTACGATAACCGCACAAAATGTTGCAACTTCTCTTGCAGCTGCAGATACCATTTTGCCGAAGAAGGAAGATCTGACCCGTAGCCTCGGCTATGCCGCCATCTTTGCTCTTATGATCTATGTCGCAGGCGCAGGGCTGACCAGCTTGGCGCAGTTGCTGATTGCGCGCATCGTCGGCTCCACAAGTTATGGCATCTATTCCTATGTCCTGTCCTGGACTTCGGTTCTTGCCTATCTAGCAACGCTCGGCTTCAACGTATCCTTGCTGCGCTTCGTATCCGCCTATCGGGCCCAAGGTCGACTTGACCTGGCGCACGGTGTAATCCGGTTTGCTGTGCAACGATCGCTGGCGGTGGCGACTCTATTCGGTCTGACTGGCGCCACTTTCATCTTTTTGTTTTCTGGTCCTTCCAACAAGGAACTTGAGATCAGCCAGCTTCTCGGCATGGCAGCCGTGCCTTTGGTCACCGCCTCCGCATTGGGGGCTGCACTTGTTCGTGCATTCGGGGGCGGCGTCTCAGCCCTTTTGCCCGAACGCATTGTGCGCGACGGGTTGTTGTTGACGTTGCTTGGAGTTGCCGCCCTGTCCGGCGCGTGGACCTTGAATGCCCCATTGGTGATGCAAGCAGTGCTGACAAGTTCGGGCGTAACGGTCGGACTGGTGTTCATAATGGCCACAAGGTTCCAGCCTCCCGGTTTGCGGCACGCTGAACCTGCCGACGCATCGAAAGACTGGTGGGCGGTGGTTCCGCCTATTATGCTCATGGCCGGGCTCGATGTCTTTATCAACAGGGCTGGGGTCATGGTGCTGGGCTGGACTGGGCATATCCGTGACGCGGGCATTTTCGCCCTGGGCCTCAACGTGGCGTTGCTTGTCAGCCTTGCCCTGGTGGCCGTCTCCACAATGTTTTCGCCCACTGCAGCTACCCTCTATGCTCAAAACGATCGCAAAGCCCTGCAGGCGCTGTTTTCGCGAGCGACCTTGCTTGCCGCAGCCGGCGCCATAGCGATGGCGCTCCCGCTGCTTGTGATCGTGCGACCTCTTTTGAGCTGGTTTGGTGAGGATTTCGGCACAGGGGCGCCCATCGCGCGCGTGCTGATGCTCGGATATGTCTTCGTCGCGCTCTGCGGACCCCAGTTGAACCTCTTGACCATGACCGGAAATGAATGGGCCGCGGCCATAACCATGATAGTCGGCGCTGCGATTGGCGTCATAGGCTGTGCAGTGGGTATTGAAATCTACGGTCCACTGGGCGCGGCCGTGGGGCTCGCGCTTGCCCTGGTGGTCTGGAATGTGGCGATGGCGATTTATATCCGCAAGCGGCTGAGGATCATTCCCGGGTTGATCTTTGCATTGATGTCACTCAAGGCGCGCCCGGTCGAAAGTCACCAACGGTATTGGTTCTTGCGTTGACCTGACGGCCGGGAGCCGCGTCCGGACAGGCGTTTCCGGTCGCTCGAATTCAGAGCGATGCAGACGGCATGCGAATTATCCATCGGCGACGTCCCTTCTGGACATTTGTGAATCCTTTCTGGGGTTCAGTTTATGGAAGGGCGTCCTCATGCAAACGCACGATGATGTGCCTCGATGCGGCAATCACTATTCAATGCTCGCTTGGCGGGTTCTCTATGGCGCTGTGGGCATGACACAGGATCAGGCCGCTGATCATCCGGCAAAGGGATGACGCGACCGGGGAGGTAGTAATGCAACAGGCGAGCAACAACTCATCGCGCCTGGCATCGCTCGACCTGCTGCGATTGGTTGCGGCCCTGGCGGTTGTGGCCTTTCACTATCTTTTTCGCGGGCCAATAACCGGCGATGTCGACGTTGGATATGCAGCCGCTGCACCGTTTGCCATCTACGGCTATCTCGGCGTCAGTGTGTTTTTCCTGATCAGTGGCTTCGTCATAACTTGGTCGGCCGAAGGTCGAACCTGGCAGGAATTCGCAGTCGCGCGCTTTGTCCGGCTTTATCCTGGATTCCTCGTCTGCATGACCGTGACGTTCGTCGTTCTCTCAATCGCCGACGACCCCCGTTTTCCGACTAATGTTTCGACCTATGCCGCCAATCTTACCATGTTCGCCCGCGCATTCCACAGGCCATCCATGGACGGCGTCTACTGGTCGATCATGCTCGAGATCGTGTTCTACAGCTGGATCGCACTGCTCATGCTTGCGGGTGCGTTTCAGCGCTGGAAACTAGCCATCGTTGCCATCTGGCTCGCAGTTTCGGCAGGAAATGAGCTTTTCCTCGGGAGCATGGCAATACGAGTTCTCTTTATCACCGACTATGCGCCTTTCTTTGCCTTCGGTATTCTGACCCAACAAATCGTTGCAAAAGGTCGTTCGCCGGCGGCGCTCATCCTTCTTGCAGTGGCATTCCTGGTGTCTTGCCAGACTATCAGGTTTGACCATGGCTGGATGCTGGAGCATCACGGTGTAGCCATTTCCTATCCTGCTCTCTTTGCAGCCAAAGCTGTAGTTTTTGGGATTTTCGTAGGAGCAATACTTATTCGTTCTATGGTAACACCTTCAAAGACTGTCCTGATGCTCGGCGGATTGACTTATCCGCTTTATCTTTTGCACCAATATATCGGTTACATCTCGCTCAACGCCCTAACCCCGCTGGTCGGCAAGAACGCCGCGTTCTTTCTCGTAGTGGCGACTGCCCTCCTTGCCTCGTTCGTGATCTGGCGTTTCATCGAGAGCCCGATACGCAAGCCGCTTATCCGCGCATTGCTGTCTGGGATGGATCGCATCTCCCCGATTGGATCGGCGAGCGCTCGAACCAATAGCCGCGTCGCGCCGACATAGAAGAAGCTCTGCCCGAAGCAGCCGGTAACAGGTCACGTCTTGAATGGGGGATCGGACGGGATGAGCTGGGCGGGGTGGGACCCGCGGTCAATGGTTTACACAGGCATGAGGTTTTGTTGTTCTGACGAGGCCACAGTATCGCCTCCATGAAAGTGTCGATACCATTCGACAAAACGCTGAACACCGTCCTCGAGGGCCGTAGAGGGAGCGAAGTTTACGGCGCTGCGAAGATCGCCAACATCGGCGCGAGTCTCCAGGACGTCGCCGGGAGGCAAGGGCACATCTGTGCGAAGAGCCCGACGACCAAGGGCAGTCTCGATGATTGCAATCAGCCGGTTGATCTCCTCGGGCCGATCATTGCCGATATTGTACACACGATATGGCGCCGAGCTCGTAGCCGGATCCGCTGCGAAACCATCCCAATTCGGTTCGGCACGCGGCGGGGTGGCCAGCACTCGAACCACTCCCTCGACGATGTCGTCTATGTAGGTGAAATCTCGCCACACACGACCGGCGTTGGCCACTGCGATCGTTTTCCCTTGGGCGATTGCATGAGTGAACGCGTAGACCGCCATGTCGGGCCTTCCCCACGGCCCATAGACGGTGAAGAACCGCAATCCTGTCGTGGGCAAGCCGAACAGATGACTGTACGAATGCGCCATGGCTTCATTTGCACGCTTGGTCGCGGCATAGAAGCTGAGGGGGTGGTTGGCGCCGTGGTGTTCGGAAAACGGTATGGTTTGATTGGCGCCGTAGACGGAACTCGACGAGGCGTAGACCAGGTGTTTGACGCCGGCGTGCCGGCAGCCCTCCAGGACATTGAGAAACGCCACGATGTTGGACTGTACATAGGCATGCGGATCGACCAGCGAATGACGCACGCCCGCCTGGGCAGCCAGGTGAACAAAATGCGATGGTCGAAAGTCGTAGAACAGCGACTGCACAGGCAACCGATCCGCCAAATCCAGACGCATCGGAGTAAACCCCGGCTCGGCGCACAGGCGCGCAAATCGCGCTTCCTTCAATCTTGGATCGTAATAGGGTGTGAAATTGTCCACCCCTACAACTTCCGCACCGGAGCGCAAAAGCCGCCAAGCGACATGAAACCCGATGAAGCCCGCTGCGCCGGTGACGACGATCGGACCTTTCCGCGACAGTTGCAGGATTGCGCGGTCCGATGGGGCTGGTCCAGATTTTGCTTCCGCCGGACCGGACCTGTCGCGTTGACCATTGCCCACCCTGTGGCCCTCGGAATTCTGTCCGACCATGTCGAAAATTTCCCCCCTCAAGATTGAGCTCGTCGAGCTGGCCGACCGTGGCGCCGTGGCAGGCTGGGAGCTGCGCAAGGGCAGCTCCACAGCGGCCAGAATTCCGAGTGACGCCGCCTCGCGATCGAGACGGCAACCCTCACGGCAATACGGAAATACGCCCCAGAAGAGCCACCAGTTCCCCCTGGCGTTTTGTGTCGGTCTTGGCGAAGAGCGACGCCAGTTGAGACCTGATCGTGGTCCGGCTAAGCCGCCAACTGCGGGCGATTTCCAAGGGCGCATCCCCCTGGGCCAAGCGCATGGCGAGCTGGGTCTCCGCACTCGTCAGGCCGAACATCTTTTGCAATGTCTGAGGATTGGCCGACGATCTGTTCTCGCGGTCCAACAATGCCACGATGCTCGTTCCATCAGGAGCAACGACCCCCCCTTCATTGAGTACCACCGGCCGGTCGCCGGCGCTGCGGATCACCACCCATGAGAGCGAGCCTGGCAGAAAGTTGGCCGGAACATTCGCAACCAGGCGCCTTAGTGCGGCCGAAAGCTCGGCGGCTGTACCAGCCGCTTCATCCTGGCGTTCGAACGTGTCCTGGGCGGCGGCGTTCCATTCAACCACCTTCTTTTCGCGATTCAGGACGAGATACCCACAGCCGATGCGGTCAAGCATGCCGGTGACGGATTCCATGCCGCGGCGCTTCGAGTCGCCGACATCGGCCAGCCTATCTGGAGTGCGCCCCGTCGTACGCGTTACGCAACCATATTTATTCCCCAAGACAACATACCGCCCGCCCGCAACGGTGTCGTTGCGCCTATCAATCAGAGACATTGTTCCTACCCCAAGCCCAGTGTTTCTACCCGACGGAAACTCTTCGATATCTCCTGCGTTTTTCCTTTGTCGAACGGATAGTAATCTGGTGTTTGGGTGTGGCAATCCGGCAGTGGTACTAGTTAGGCGGTTGCCTCCTAGCCTCGACGGACTAGACCGAAAGATGTAGACTGGTGCATGGGATCGCATTTGCGTAGGTTGGGTTTCGGCTTGCTGGGTACACCTTTAGCTCACGTGGCTTCAATATTGGTGCTTGTTGCCACAATTATATTCGAAATAAATGGCATAATTCATACCGGTCTCGGGCCAAGTTTTATTGAAACTATTCCGGCTATAATTGTCATCGTGTATCTTGAAGGTCGTCGAGCCGCGATCGCTGCGACGCTGGCGATCGCCGGCGCCGGCCTGTGGGCCCAGAACATCCTTGGCGGTCGGATCTCCAATGAGGACTGGCTTCGGGCAATCTACCTTCTGGTGTCGGGTGGCGTGATAGCATTTGTCTTCCACCGGCTCCGACAAGACCTGCGAAAGGCGGTGGAGGTCGCCGAGTCCAGGCTCGCTGCTGTAGAGGCGACCGAAGGCCGCTTTCGGTGGGCATTCGAACGTGCGGCCATGGGCTTTGCCAACGCCAATGAGAACGGTGAGCTACTGCAATCCAACAGACGGCTGTGTGAGCTGACGGGTTATACTGAAGCGGAGCTCGCCCAATTGCGGCTTGTGAGCCTTGTTCATCCCGACGACCGGGATTCGATGTTGATATTGATTGAAGGTCAGGGCAAGGCCACGACCCCTTCCGGTGCTGAGGTCCGTTTGTTGAGGAAGGACGATACGACATTCTGGGCTCGAGTAGTCCTGTCTTCATCCCGGCCCGACGGCGTCCTTTCGGGGGGTATGTTCGTGGTTGTCGACGATATCTCGGACCGACGAACGGCGCGCGAGGCGATCCGGGCGCAGAAGGAGCGGCTTTCTCTCGCGCTTTCTGCTGGCCGCTTGGGCACTTGGCAAATCGACCTCACCGATGGGACTGTCACAGGTTCCGACAAATTCTGGGACACTCTAGGCCTGCCTCCAGCCGCCAGCCGGCCCTTGCAAGATCTTGCTGCTGTCGTGCACCCGGCGGACTGGCCAAAGCTTGCAGCCACGACAGAACCTGCCTCCACTACTAATCACGATATCGAGATACGCGTCCGGCGAGCGGACGGTAACATCCGCTGGATAGCTTTGCGTGGGCGCGAGGAAAGACATGATGACCATCTGCTGCGCATCGGGGTAGCAGCTGACCTGACAGAGCGCCGGCAGACTACGCTGCTGCGCGCAGCGGTAAAGAAGCGGGAACGCGTAATGCTCGAACAACGCCATCGGTTCAGCAATCTTTTCCCGGTGATCACCGCGCTGGTAAAAATGGTCGATTTTCCCGACAACAATGTCGCCAAATACAAGGAGGACCTGATCGATCGAATTCGAGCCCTTGAAGCGACTCACACGCTGCTTTCACGCCGCACCAGCGCTTCGGTGCTGCTCGACGACCTGGTTGTCCGGGAGCTGCAACTCTACATGGGAACACGCGATATCGTGGTCGACGGCCCTGACATCATATTGTTAAGCGGTGCGGCAGAGAGCTTTGCAATGGTGGTTCACGAGCTGACGACGAACGCCGTAAAGCACGGCGCACTTGGCGAGCCAGGAGGCCGGCTTGAGGTTACCTGGTCCTTTGCTCCAGAAGGTGAGGGAAACGATATTGTGTTCCACTGGGTGGAATCGGGCCGACGCAAGAAGGCCAAGATGATCGGCCATGGCTTTGGTTCAATGATAATCGGGATCGATGGCGCACCCCTTATCGGCCACTCCTCCAAACTGGAGATATTGGACCACGGGTTGCGGTACTCGCTGCGCCTGTCACAGCATGAAATCGAATCCTAGCTCGCGTTTTTCGAAAGCCAATTCTGCAGCACAAGGGCTGCTTCGGTCCGGTTTCGCACTCCAAGCTCACGCATTATGGCAGCAGCATGGATTTTTGTGGTCGCTTCGGCGATGTCAAGATGGCGAGCGATCTCCTTGTTTGAATAGCCTTCGGCCATCAGCTTGAGGACATCCCTCTGCCTCAAGGTCAGCTTGCTAAGACTGCCGGTCCCGGTCCGCGGTTGAGTTGAGGCTCTCTCGGGCGGGGGCGCGTGTAGCCCTTGGCCTGCAGAAGTCCGCGACAAGAGCGCCGGAACGTAGATGCGGCCTGACAAAATTTCGCTCACAGCCAAAACGACTTCTTCGTCTTTTTGCGACTTTACGATGTAGCCGTGAAGGCCGATCGACAGAGCCGTCAATATCTCCGAACGTGAATCATTGCCCGAAACGATTGCGAAGCGCGTATCCGGGTATGTCGACAGAACGTCGGCGAGCACCTGCTGGTTGAACAGCCCCGGCATATTCAGATCCAGGATCGCAAGATGTATGGGAGCCTGATCCGCCAAGAGGCTGACCACGGCATCGAAGCATGCAGCCTCAAATATCTCTATACTCGGAATGCCGGCGCTTAGCGCCAGTCGCAAGCCGCGACGATACAGACCGTGATCGTCGGCAATGACGATTCGATACATTGCATTACCCCAACCCGTACTCGAGCCCAATGAACAAGGACAATTGGGCCCTTGAAACATCCCTTACGATTGGGAGATCGATCGGTGAAAGGCATTCAGAAGCGTGGCCAACCACTCGTCGAACCAACCCAAGCAATGTTAGCAGAACCCGCGTATCGCTAACTATCACTTTTGCTAATGTAATACTAAATAGCGGAAAACTCTCCTGTTTTTTTTAGATGTCGTTTAACCATGTTGAATTAGCCCTACCTGGCGTTGTGGAACGCCCGATTCTAAATCTCGCTAATTCAGCCCCAACTAAGGAAATTTCGCTGGGATTTTCAGCGTCTTGCTGGAGTTCGGCAGACCGTTCCAGCAGTCGCAAAATCCTTGGTTTTGGGGCCTGGGAAGTCACGGACGTTTGAATATCTTGGCAGACATTGATGGCTCGCCCGCCGTTCGGGGCAGGCCTCAAGCCTGACCGACCAACCTACCTTCAGCACGGCTATTGAACACCAGAAGTGTTGGATCGCTACCATTCGATTGCACGACGACATCCAGCCAACGGTCACTTACCGTTCCTCCTATGATGCTCGGATTGACGCGCGGGGGGTCGGCAAGAATTTCAACCGATCTTCACGTTTGAAAAGACCCAAACGCGCCTTCCCGGACACCACCATCGACTTGGCAATAAATCAGGAGGATCGGATGAAAGCGGTTATTCAATGCGGTGGGATGGGAACGCGCCTTCGCCCCTTCACATCGGTCCTGCCGAAGCCCCTCATGCCGATTGGTGCTCGCCCCGTACTTGAGCTGCTTTTGAAGTGGCTGCGGCGCAATGGCATTGAAGACGTCTATATCACAACCGGATATCTCGGCCATCTTATCCGCAGCGTATGCGGCGATGGTTCGCAATGGAACCTGAAGATACGATACACTCAAGAAATGGAGCCGCTCGGCACCATCGGGCCACTTTCGCTGATCAGGGATGAACTGACTGAACCCTTTATTGTGCTCAACGGCGATGTTCTGACCGATCTCAGCCTCAGCCGATTCATTGCGGCACATCGCAAGCACAAGGATCCGGTAACGATCGCTACCGCCAACCGCCTGATCAAGATGGACTTTGGCGTCATCGACGAAGTCGACAATGCAGTCCAGATGTTTCGCGAGAAGCCAACGCTTTCTCATCTCGTGAGCATGGGGATCTACTGCATGAACCCCGATGTTCTGAAATTCATTCCGTCGGGTATTGCATTCGGATTCGACGATTTGATGCTGCAGATGATGCAGCAAGGCACGGTCGTCCATACCTACAAACACGAGGGCCTGTGGCTCGATATTGGTCGCGTGGACGACTTCCAAAACGCCCAAGCCATTTCCTGGGAAGAGCAATCGGCTTCGATCGAGGTTGCCGCGGCAGCGGCCTGACAAATCACGTCACGAGTTCAAATCACAGATAATAGTCTAGGAGGACATTATGCTCTTGGTCAGTGCCCCAATTTTGGGTGTCCCGGAGAAGGCAGCTCTATCAAAAGTCATCGATAGTGGCTGGCTGACCATGGGAGAGCAGGTGCGAGCCTTTGAACAGGCCTTTGCCAGCATGCATGGCGCAGAGGACTGTGTGGCAGTCAGTTCCTGCACAGCAGCACTTCATCTCATTTTGCACGGACTTGGTATCGGCCCTGGTGACGAGGTTCTGGTTCCCTCGCTCACTTTCGTGGCAACCGCGAATTCGGTGCTCTATGTCGGCGCCACTCCGGTCTTCGTCGATATCGAATCGGCCGACGTGCCGTTGATGTCGCTTGCGGAAGCGGAAGCCCGCTGCACACCGCGCACCAAGGCAATAATTCTCGTTCACTTTGCAGGGTACCTCGCCAATCGGGAACAATGGCAGAGGTTTGCCCGGGCCCGCGGATTGCACATCATCGAAGACGCCGCGCATGCTCCTGGCTTGAAGGAGGTAGGGACGTTTGGCGTCGCTGCCGCCTTCAGCTTCTATGGCAACAAGAACATGACAACCGCCGAAGGCGGGGTTGTCATTGCCAAAGATCCCGAACTGCGCGAACGGATTCGCCAGGCCCGCGGGCACGGGATGACCACCGGAACACACCAGCGGCTGAACAGCCGAACGCCGCAATACGACGTGACCATGCTCGGCTTCAATTACCGCATGGACGAGATGCGGGCAGCAATTGGACTCGTGCAGCTGCAAAACCTGCAGGAATGGAATGAGATCAGGCGCATCCTGGTCGTACTTTATCGGCGGCTCATTGCAAAACATTGCCCGGCGGTGACAGTTCCGTTCAGCGAACCGCGCAAGTCCGCATACCACATCATGCCGATCCTTCTGCCGCGCTACGCCAACAGGCAAGACGTCATCGACGAATTGCGCACGCAAGGGATCCAGACCACCATTCACTATCCGCCCGTGCACCAGATGACGCTCTACCGCGAGCTCTTCCCGGGGACCCACTTGCCGCGCACAGACGACTTTGCTCAACGTGAGCTGACAATTCCACTTCACCCCCAAATTACATCGCCCGTCGTCGAAGCGGTTGTGGAAGCTCTGGCAGCGGCGGTGAACAGCGGCACTCAGGCAGGAACAGCCGCATGAATGCAACGGACCGATCCCTTCATCGACGTTTCGTGCCAAGCTCAGCCCATGGGCTTGCGAGACGCTCGATCGACATAGCGGTAGCCAGTGCTGCTGTCATCCTATTCGCACCACTGATGCTGCTGATTGCGATTGCTCTTCTAGTCGAAGGCGGCCGTCCAGTTTTTTTTGCGCAGACACGCATCGGCGCAGGAGGTCGGCCCTTTCGCATGTACAAGTTTCGCAAGTTCGATGTGCGATGCGATCCTCACGGTCTCGCGCTGACTGTCGCCGGAGACACTCGCATGACGAGAATAGGCCGGATTCTCGCCGCGACAAAGTTCGACGAGTTGCCGCAACTGTGGAATGTCCTCAGAGGCGAGATGGCAATTGTTGGGCCGCGACCGGAAAGCCTCGCCTTCGTGGATTGCTTCCATAGCGGCTCGGAGGCCGTTCTGGGATACAAGCCCGGCTTGCTCGGTCCATCACAGGTTCTTTTCCGGAACGAGGCCAGTTTTTACCCTCAGTCGATGGATCCGCTGCTGTACTACCGGGAGGTGTTGTTTCCCGCCAAGGCCATGATCGACCTGTCCTATTACCCCCGACGCACGCTCGCATCCGACATTGTCTGGATGGCACGCGGTTTTCTGGCAATTCTTGGCCGGGTCCCGCCGCCGCCGAATGGGCGCTCTGATGACCTGCAAGATCAGCGTGTGACATAGGAAAGAGGACAATCAGTCATGGGCTATAAGGGCAAAAAAGTTCTCATCACCGGCGCCGATGGATTTATCGGGTCGCATCTCACCGAAGCACTGGTTCGCGACGGAGCCGATGTCACGGCGCTGGCTCTTTACAATTCATTCGACAGCCACGGCTGGCTCGACGATTTGCCGGACAACATTCGAAGCCAGCTGAAGCTTGTCCGGGGCGACGTGCGCGACAGCGCATTCCTTAACAGGATCGTGCGTGGCCAAGCCGTCGTGTTCCATTTGGCTGCACTGATCGCGATTCCCTACTCATACGCGGCTCCGCAATCCTATGTGGAGACCAACATCCTGGGTACGGTGAATGTTCTGGAAGCTGCGCGCCAATGGGAGACGGAGCGCGTGGTTCACACCTCGACAAGCGAAGTTTATGGCACAGCGTTAACCATGCCTATCAAGGAATCGCACCCGCTGCAGGGGCAGTCACCGTATTCGGCTTCCAAGATTGGCGCCGATATGATGGCGGAAGCCTACGCCAGGTCGTTTGACGTTCCCGTCGTGACGATGCGGCCATTCAACACCTATGGTCCACGGCAGAGCGAACGAGCTATCGTGCCGACCATCATCCGGCAGGCGCTCGACAACAAATGTTCAGCGATCATGGTCGGCGACACAAGCCCGATCCGTGACCTCACTTTTGTGGAAGACACCGCGGCCGCATTCCTGACTGCCGGTGTGGCTGATCTCGAATTCGGCCATGCGTACAATGCCGGAAGCCAACGCGCCGCGACGGTTGCAGATGTTCTGAAGCTGGTGCTTGAGTTGAGCGGCTCAAAAAAGCCCGTCCATCGAGACGAAGGCCGCCTGCGGCCGCAGAATTCCGAGGTCCGTGCACTGCTCGCCGATTCTTCGCAGTTCGAAAGCCAAACCGGGTGGCGAGCGCGGACCAGTCTGCGCGACGGCCTGGAGCGAACCATCGAATGGTGGCGCGCCCGCCTTAGCGAAGGCCGGGTGCGCCGCGAGATGAGCTACATGACATGACCTTTCGTGACCGGCATCCTTTGGTGTTGTTCTTGTTTGCCGCTGTCGCATTCTTTGATCTGCATGTCGCCGGAGGTCAGGGGCGCAGCACCTCGACGTTGTTCGTTGCGACGCCAGCGATGGACTTGCCCGACTACCTGCGCCCAGCCATCGATCCGATAGTTGGCGCAAGCTTCACCCGCATCACCAAGCCAGGGCAGCTTGGCAACGGCGTCGCCTGTGGACATGATTATTGCAGCCACCGTTATTCAAGCGCCCAGGCCTGGAATTCGGATCAGAGCCTCCTTGTGATTACCAACGGCTGTAACGGCATGTGCTTCTTTGACGGGCACACCTATGCTCCCATCTTCATGCGCAATCGATCGGCTGAATGTGAATGGCACCCTCGAGACGCGGCGCTGATGATCTGCGTTCAGGGCCAGAAAATATCGACCTGGGCACCGCGGACCAATCGCGAGGACGTGCTGTTTGCTTCAAAAGATTATCACGATCTGCACTTCGGACCGGGCAAAGGCAACCCAAGCCGTGACGGCAACCGTATCGCAGTGCGTGCGGTTCGCAAGGACGGCGCCGAAGTTGTCTTTGCATACGATCTCAAGCTGCGGCAAAAGTTCGTCGATATCACGCTTGGGCAACTTCCTGGCGTCAATGACAACTGTTCGATTTCGCCGCTCGGCAACAACATCATTTGCATTCAGGAAGTGGCAGACGGCACCACCGAACAGGCCTTTATTTTCTCTGTCGACGGCACCCCGGGCCAGAGGTGGACACAACATCATCGGCCCGGCCATGGCGATATGACTGTCGATGACGATGGAAGCGAAATCTACGTCGGCATCAGCAAATCCGATCCAGACAAGTTTCAGGTGATCAAGCGCCGGCTGTCTGACGGCAAGGTGACTTCCCTTATGAAGTATGGCGAGGCAATGCATGCTTCGCTGCGCGCCTTGGACAAGCCAGGCTGGGTGTTCCTGAGCTATGGCGGCTATCCTGATGAGGTCTCGAGCCGTCCTGAAATGGCCCCCTATGCACGAGAGGTGATCGCGCTGCGCCTCAATGGCAGCGGAGAGGTTCGGCGCATAGCGCAAACGCGAAATATTGATTTTGACTACCGAAGCGAGACCCACGCCTCGCCGTCCCCTGACGGTTCGCAGGTGATCTGGGCCAGCAACTGGGGCGTGCCCGGCGGGCCGGTCTATGACTTCGTCACCCGAGTCGATTGGCCGGAAGAGCCGACATCCAACTAGTGGAGATTGTGACCATGGCGTTCATGAGTAGAACCATTCTTGTAGCGCTCGGTATGCTGGGCGCCATCGATATGGCTGGCGCTGCGGACGTGCGAAGTGCCTACAAACTTTCTCCCGGCGACATCGTCGAGATCGGAATTTCGTCCATTCCTGAACGGACCCAGCGTGCCGCAATCCAGATGGACGGTACGATCGCGCTTCCCGAAGTCGGGATGGTGGCCGTCGGCGGCCTGACGCCGGCGGAATTGCAGGCTCGCATGGAAACCATCCTGCCTACCAAGATATTTCACCAGCGCCTGCCCGATGGGCGAGAGCAGATGATCGTCATCAAGCCAGGCGATGTGACGGCGATAGTCGCGGAATATCGTCCGATCTATGTGACTGGTGACGTGCTCACTCCGGGCCAGCAGGCCTATCGACCGCTCATGACCGTGAGACAGGCCGTGGCGGTGTCAGGTGGCGTCAGCCTTTTGCGATCGCGGGCAAACCAGGCTGGTCCCGACCCGGTGGACCTGCAGCGCGACTACGAGTCGCTTTGGGGGGAATACACACGAGATTACTTCCATAGTGCTCGCGTTCGAGCCGAACTGCAGGATCAGGTGACTTTCGACATGCAGCCGCCTCAAGGCTCACCCTTGTCTGCAGCTTTCAGTTCGGCAATTGCCAAGGCCGAGGCGGAAGGGCTGAAGATTTCCCTCGACAACTTCCAGCAGGAACAAAGCTACGTAGATCAGGGTGCCAAGGATGCGGCGGCACAGATCGAGGTTCTGACAAAGCGTGAGCAGGTCGAGAGCGACGGGGTCAAGGCGGATGAAGAGGATCTGGCGCGGGTGACGAAATTGTTCCAGGCGGGCAATCTGACCAGTAACAGGCTCGCCGACGTCCGGCGCTCCGTCCTTCTGTCCTCCAACGGGGTACTCCAAACATCGGTAGAACTCATGAGGGCGCGGCGCCAACAGGAGGACTATCGCAGACAGCGCGAGCGCAATGACAATGTGCGCAGGATCGGCTTGCTGACCGAGCTCAAAGATACCGACGTGCGACTTGCCGATACCACCGCCAGGCTTCGCGCCGCCAGCCAGAAGTTGCAGCCCACTGGTGCATCCGCCATGCCGCTGCCAGTTGCTGGCGAAACAATTCGGGCTCAGATCACGATCGTGCGTAAGGTTGGCGAAGAATGGCGCAAACAACCTGCCGAAGAAGACACCGAGGTGACACCGGGAGATACGATCGAGGTGCGGTTCAGCAGCGGTCTCGAAAATGTGGCAGTCCAATAGACCCTCACCCGGCCGACAGCCAGGTTTAGGGAATGCCCTACTGTTTGAAAGCTCTGGAGAACTGGTCCGTAAGGGGCTTCAACAGATACGACCAGACATTGCGCTCATCGGTGCTTATGTGGACCTCGGCCGGCATGCCTGGTTTGAGTATTTTCTCTCCCGTCAGGCAGGTCGCTTCATTGTCCACGTTGATGCGCGCCGAGAAGTACGAAAGCTGACGTTGCTGATCCTTGATCAGGTCGGCAGAGATGCGCTTGACGGAGCCTTCGCAAACGGGGGTCGTTCCGACGTCAAAAGAAGGAAAGCGGATTGAAACCCGCTGTCCTGGGTGAACATCATCCATGCGGGTTGGAGGAATGAGAGCATCCACGACGAGATTGTCAGTATCGGGCACAACCATCATGAGCACTTCCCCAGCGCCAATAACGCCTCCGACCGTGTGTATCGAGGATTCCTGTATGGTCCCCGTCTGAGGGGACCGGATATCGGTCCTGGCGAGTTCGTCGTCCGCCACTATCTTGCGCTCTTCGAGCTCGGTGCGCTTCGCCTCCGTTTCGCGGAGTTCACTTGTCACGTCGCTGCGCATCTGCTCGTCGAGTTGAAGCACCTGCAGGTCAGTTTCACTGATGTGAGCCTGCACCTCGGCGATTGCTGCGACAAGTCGTCCGGACTCGCCGCGGGTTCGGCTTTCTTCCAGACTGACATTGCTCAGTCGCTCTTTGGACACCAGCTTCTTGGCGTAAAGCGATTGGACGTCGGCAAGGCTGTGAGCCAACAGATCCAGAGAGTTCTCCGTCGCAGCCTGCTGAGCCTTGAGGCCGTCGATCTGGTGCCCCAGTTGCAGTGAACGGCTTTTCAACTGCGCTTTCTGGCCGGCCAATGCCGTAGCACGGCTTTCGAACACAGCCCGCTCGCCATTGACAAGTGCCGCCACCTGCGGGTTGCCCATTCGCACCCGAAGGCTGGGTGGAACCTGCATTTCCGGCAAACCCTGTCGCTCGGCTTCCAACCGCGCCAGGCGGATGGTGGCGCGGTCAAGATCTTCACTGACGATCTGCAGGTTTGACCGTGTCAACGTGTCGTCGAGCCTGACCAACACGTCGCCGGCACGCACATGGTCCCCATCCTGGGCGAAGATGCCGCCGATGGTGCCGCCGGTTCGATGCTGGACTTTCTTTATATTGGTTTCGACGACCACCGTGGCCGGCGCAATGACGGCACCGGCAATCTTGGTCAACCCC
Source organism: Mesorhizobium sp. P171375 (assembly GCF_057786075.1). Taxonomy (NCBI): domain Bacteria; kingdom Pseudomonadati; phylum Pseudomonadota; class Alphaproteobacteria; order Hyphomicrobiales; family Phyllobacteriaceae; genus Mesorhizobium; species Mesorhizobium sp. P171375. The sequence goes on along the minus strand of NZ_JBYNWF010000001.1, from coordinate 6,266,889 downwards.
AGCCAAAGTCCTCCGCCGACAATCAAAAGGAGCGTGGTCGCCAAGCCCAGAAACAGGTTGGCTCGAATGCCATCCGGCTGTTCGGTTAGATCCGTCCCGATCCATTGGCTTGCGCCGGCAGCATATGTGGAAATGGTCGCGTCAGACACGGGGCAATTCCTCAAGCATGACCGCCTGCACTTTTCTGCAACGGAACGACTGTTGGCCTCTCCGGATTTGGGAAGGGGCGGATCACATTTGCCAAGACATCATCACGCGAGCCAAAAGAGTGGACCATGCCGTTGGACATGACGAGTACTTGATCGATGTTGACGAGGGCAGAGGGGCGATGCGCAACGACGATCACGATGCCCCCGCGCTGGCGTACCGCCATGATCGCTCCTGCCAAAGCCACGTCGCCGTCCACATCCAGATTGGAATTTGGTTCGTCGAGAACGACAAGAAACGGATCGCCATACAATGCCCTCGCGAGCCCGATCAGCTGCCTCTGGCCAGCCGACAGGGCCGCTCCTCCTTCTCCGATGCGTGTTTGAAAGCCTTCCGGCAAACGCATGATCATCTTGTCGACGCCTGCTGCCCGGGCGGCTGCCATGACACCTTTAGGGTCGCTCCCGCCCCCGAACCTGGAAATGTTGTCGGCAACTGATCCGTCAAACAGTTCGACGTCCTGTGGCAGGTAGCCGATATGAGCGCCGAGCAGTTCGGAATCCCACTGATCGAGCGCCGCCCCATCCAGTCGCACCGTGCCTCGAAGGGGCTTCCACACCCCGACCAAACCGCGAACGAGCGTTGTCTTCCCGGATCCGCTCGGGCCGACAACCGCCATCCCGGCGCCACTCGACAAGCGGAAGCTTACATTGAGAACGGTCGGCTTCTGTGCGCTTGGTGGCGCTATCGTCAATTCCTCAACGGAGAGCTGTGCTTGCGGCCGTGGCAGCTCCATAGGGGCCTTTTGGCTGCCGAAAGCATCCAGCGCAGCCGCCAGGTCGCTATAGCTTCGGCGGGCAGCCAGAAACCCTCTCCAGTTTGCAATCGCCACATCGACCGGCGCCAGTGAGCGGCCTAGCAATATGGAAGACGCGATAATCACGCCTGGCGAGGCCTCGCCCCCGATCACCAGGTAGGCGCCCAATCCGAGTACACCTGATTGCAAGGCCATTCTGAGTGTTTTCGACAGCGATCCTGTTGCGCCCACAATATCGGACAGCCGTTCTTGGTTCTTGAGATACGCATGGCTGACCTCACTCCACCGCCGACCGAGCCGGGCGGAGAGACCCATCGCTTGAACGACCTCTGCATTGCGGCGGCCGGAATCCGCAAGAACGCGTTGCGCGATCAGTGTTTCAGATGCACGAGCGGCGGGTCTGCGGCCTAAGATTTCCGCCGCCACCGTCAAAATCACGACAGCAGCGGCGCCGGCGGTTGCCAGCAGCCCAAGGGAAGGGTGCAACAGATAAATGACCACCAAATAGAACGGTAGCCATGGGGCATCGAAGACAACCGTCGGCCCCAAGCCGGAAAGAAAGCCGCGCAGTTGGTCCAGGTCGCGAAGCGGCTGCACCCGGTTGCCGTCCTGCCCGGCAAGAAGAGGCAGTGACAGTGAAATGGTGAAGGCTTTTTGCTGCAGGTTTCGGTAGAGTCGATTGCCTATGCGAACCAACAGGCGAAGCCGTACGAAATCGAGCAGCCCGTAAATGGCATAAAGGCCCAGCATGCCGATCGTGAATCCGATGAGTGTCGGAACGCTCTGCGAGGGAAGCACACGGTCATAGACCTGCAGCATATAGACGGAGCCGGTCAGTGCCAGAACGTTTATCACTGCCGAAAAGAGGCCAATACCAACCAGCCCAGGCCCACAACCCAACATGGCTGAGCGTAAATCTTGCGCGCGCTGTTCCCTCACGACATGCGGTCTCGCACGCCAGCATGTCGCATGGTGTCATAGCTTCCGCAGGTGTTGGACAAACTCTTGCCTCTCGTTGCCCCGCCCACTCCCGAAAACATTACGCCCAGCTAACGTTCGACAAATTTGAGAGAAATGCAGCGAAATCGTGACGGTGAGCCGTAATATCGCTAATTGGCCTGCCAAGCTGGGGATAACCGGCCTGGGAGGGCGAATGCCTGCCCAGGCAGATCACGTCGTCAACTCGCATGGTTAAAGTCTGTCGGATTGCGACAATGAGTGAATCCGACCGAAAGTCTGGTTCAGGCCTGTTTCTTCATGTGACCGACGACCACTCGGCCCTCTCCGTCCTCATTCATGACCGCGTGAATCTTCTCGTAGGCCTTGGAGCGTTCGAGCAGACCCATGACTTGTCGATCCTGGCCAAGACCGACTTCGAAGAGCAGGATACCAGCGGGACGCAGATAACGTGGAGCGTCCTTGATCACGCGCATGTGGATGCTCAGGCCATAAGGACCAGCAGCAAACGCCTCACGCGGCTCCAGGTCCGTCAGGTGTGCGCGGTCGCCCTCGAGCCGCTTTTCCGAAATGTAAGGCGGATTGCAGACGATCATGTCGACCGTGCCGTCAAGCTCCAGGCCCGAAAAGGCCTCGAACAAGTCGCCCTGAAGCACAGACACGCGGTCTGCCAGCCCATGATGGGTGATGTTGCGGCGCGCGGCCTCGACACATCCATCAGTTAGGTCGCTCGCCCAGATGCGAGAAGCGGGAGCATGGTGCGCGATGGCGCAAGCCAGATTGCCCGCGCCGCAGCACATGTCGACAATGCGAGGCGCCGCCATGTTCACCTGACGCAAGGCAGTGAGAGCGGCCGTGCCCAGCAACTCCGTCTCCGGCCGGGGCACGAGTGCCCCGGGTGCGACGAGCAGTTCCAGCCCCATGAAGATGGTGCGGCCTTTGCTGTAGGCGTCCGCGACACTGATTTCGTGGCTCACGACAAACCCACCTTCCCGATGTTGCGGTTGCATAAAACTTTGATAATCAGTTCGTTTTTCGGATGACGTACTGCGCAATCCCCTGAATGGAATCGAGGTTCTCAGGCAGCAGTTCGCTGTCCTCGACGATGATTCCGAACGTTTCCTCGATGAAGCCGATGACCTCAAGCACTCCCGTCGAGTCGACGATGCCTTGGTCGAGCAGAGACGTCTCGCTCTCCAGGGCCTCGGCGTCGGCCACGTAGAAATTCGACGCCAGGAAACCGCGAATTTGCTCCCTGTAGATTTCTATTCTGTCCTTGCTAGCCAACATCGAATTATTCCTCCAGTTCTACAACATAAAGCCAGGTCAAATTCCCACACAAATCAGATCATGACAGAGCCGTTTTCTTCAGTTTTCCCGTGTCCGTCATTGGCAAGCTGGCTACAACAATGATCGACTTCGGGACCATGAAATTTTCCAGTCGTTTCTGGCACTCTTTCTGCAGTTGTTTTTCGCCGATGGTTCTTCCTTGCTCCATGACGACAAACGCCTTAACCGCCTGCCCGAGAAGGTCGTCAGGAACGCCGATGACTGCGGCTTCCCGGACCCCCGGAATATCCATCAACACGTTCTCCACCTCCTTCGGCGCGACCTTCTCGCCTCGGGATTTGATGATCTCGTCGCCACGGCCCACGAAGTAGAGGTAGCCCTCCGCATCAATCCGGCAGTAGTCGCCGGTGTACAGGACCTGCTCGCCCGGCAGAGGGCCGGGTTTGAGCTTTCTGGCGGTCGCCTCCGGCTTGCCCCAATAGCCTTTCATCACCGTCGCGCCGCGGATGACGAGTTGGCCAACGACGCCGGGGCCGACCCGTCGATCGTCCTCGTCGACGATCCACATTTCCGTGTTCGGAATGGCGATCCCGACACTCAACGGCTTTCGCTCGAGATCCTCCGGCGGCAGATAAGTGCAGCGCTTGCATTCGGTGAGGCCATACATGGAATAGATGCGCGCGCTCGAAAACAGCTCCTGAAGCATCAGAATGTGCTTGAGCGGGAGAGCTGCCGCCGTGTTGGTGACATAGCGGATGCTCGAAAAATCCTGATCGTTCAGCGATTTGAGCTCCGACAGGGCAGCGAAGATAGTGGGCACGCCGGGGAACCCAGTGACCCGCTCTTGCTTGATCAGTCCAAGGATCTGCGCCGGGAACGCAAATGAGCGCTCGAGCACCAGCCGGGCGCCGGTGCGAAACGCCATGAGCATCTGGTACAGTCCGTAATCGAAGGCCAGCGGCAGGACGTTGAGGATCACTTCGTCCTCGCCGAGCTCAAGGTATGAGGCGATCGATGTGCACGCCGTCATCATGTTCCTGTGCGTCAACATCACGCCCTTGGGCTCGCCGGTCGACCCTGATGTGTAGATGATGGCCGCCAGATCGATGTCAATGCAGCGGCGCACCGGCGCCGCGCCGTGGCCGGCAACCGCAACGTCCCAACGCACCGCATTGGGCAACTGCATCAACTCGGCGTCATCGATAGGCCCGGAGACGATAACCCGGCGTAGTGACGGGCATTTGCGCGCGGGCTCGCTGAAGATCGAATGCAGGTGCTTGTCCGTTATCAGCGCCGTCGGCAGGCAATCGTTGAGCAGGTAATCAAGCTTGTCGCTTTTGGTGAGCGGGTTGACGATGCACACAACGGCATTCGCCTTTAGCACCGCCCAGAAACTGACGACGGTCTCGACGGTGTTGTCGGCAAAGATCATCACACGATCGCCGCGTATCACCCCGGCGTCAGCCAGATGTTGTGCGACAGCGTTGGCGCGTGCCTCGATCTCGCCATAGGTCAGACGTTGCCTTCCGCAGACCAACGCCACCTTGTCGCCGAGCCGGGCGGCGGAGTGGCTTAGATAGTCGTGCAACAGCGGTATCGCGCCATGCATCATGCCAACACCTCTTCCCGATGCTCATGGTCAACATCGACGTTGAGCTCAGTCTTTCGCGTGGTGCCAGGACGAGTGGCGATAAACTGCTGGTGAAGGAGTTGGGTCGACAGAACGCCGACCAGCGCCATGTTATCGGAGTTGGACAGATCTCCGTCGACCGTCCTGGCCTGACACTTGCCGAGCAGGCGCGCGACCGACTTCGGATCGAAGACGTTTGCCTCGCGCACCGCCGTCTCCGAAAGCGCTTCACGGACATAGGCCGGGGCATCATCGGCGATGAAGCATAGAGCATTCGGTGCCCGGTACGGTTGCTTCTTGCGGGCCACGACTTCGGGCGGCAGAATGGGTATCGCCACCCGCTTCAGCACATGCTTTTCGTCCAGGACGCGCAGCTTGTATTCGGCCGGAAGCGAATTCGCGAGTTCTACAACGTCATCGTCCAGGAACGGGAACCGCCCCTCGATGGAGTTCGCCATCAGCATCCTGTCCCCTTGCGACGAAAGCAGGTAGCCCGACATCAGCGTTTGGATCTCGAGATACTGGTCTTGTGCCAGCGGCGCCCAGCCCGAAAACTCCGCAGGCAAACGGGCCAGAAGCTCAGACACCGTATTGCGCTGTTCTGTCTCGGCCCGCATATCGGTCGAGAATAATCGCTTGACGGCGCTGGTGGTGCGCCAGCGCGTATCGTGCGCAAAGCCTGGCCCATCATAGGCCTGGATATCGCGCCCGAAAAACTGCCGAGCCATCGCTTGCTGATGGACCGGCGAACGGGTGAGATACGGATAGAGCCGCTCCAGCAGCCGCGCGCGTCGCGTCGACTCTGGCTGGCGTCCCCAGAACCGGCGCACCTTGCCTTCCCGGAACAGATCGTAGCCAGCGAACATTTCGTCGGCCCCTTCGCCCGTCAGCACGACCTTGATGCCATGCTTGCGCACCAGCCTCGAGAGCAGGAGCAGGGGCGCCGGCGCCGTCCTGAGGATTGGACGCTCGGTGTGGTAGATCACCTCAGGAAAGATATCGGCAATGTCGCTGCGCGAAACCACCACCTCGTGGTGCTCGCTGCCCGTCGCGCCAGCGACCAGCCGCTGGTAACGGGTCTCGTCATATTCGGCGTCGTCAAAACGCAGCGAGAAGGTCTGGAAGCGGTTTCCTGCGATGCCTCTTCCCAGCATGGCGACAAGAGAGCTGTCGAGGCCGCCGGAAAGGTAACAGCCGACCGGCACATCTGCCTGCTCAATCCTGAGCGACGTCGCGGACTGCAGGGCGCTACGCACCTTGTCGACTGCATCATCGAGCGAGCCGGCAAATTCATGACGCGAGCCGGAAGCGTCGGGATAGCAAGGTTTCCAGAAGGCCCGCTCGCGGACAGTGCCGTTCTCGTAGATGCGGACATGCCCTGGCTTGAGTTCGCTGACCCCCTGGAATACGCCTTGCGGCGGAACCACCGTCCAGAGCGTGAAAGTCTGGTCGATGCCGGCTGGATCGAAGGCTCTCGGCACAGCCGCTTCAGCCGCAAAAATGGCTTTCACTTCGCTGGCGAAATAAAGGCGACCAGCATGCTCGCAAAAATGCAGAGGGCAGATGCCGAAACGATCACGCGACAAAACCAGACGACCGGCCAGCGAATCCCAGATCGCGACCGCCCATTGCCCATTCATGCGCTCGAAGGCGGCCTCGCCCCACGCGCGATAGGCGTGGATGACCACCTCGGTGTCGCTGCGGGTGCGGAAGCGATGGCCGAGTGCGACCAGCTTTTCCCTGAGCGCGACATAGTTGAAAATCTCGCCGTTGAAGACGATCCACGTTGTACCGCTGGTGTCGGCGAGCGGCTGCTGACCGCTCGACAGATCGACGATCGACAGGCGGGCATGGGCCAGGCCCGCGCGTTTGTCGCGGTAGAGGCCACGTTCATCCGGGCCGCGGTGAGCGAGTGAGCCCGCCATGCGCAGCAGCGCCTCACGCGACGGGGGTGCCGCAGCAGCGCTCAGCGCCACGATTCCGGCGATGCCGCACATCCAGTCAGCCCTCGTCCATTGCAGTGACCGGCAGAGGTCTGGCGTGAAGGTAACGCGCTGCGCGCCGCTTGCTTTCGATGTCCTTGAAGACTTTCTGGACCTGGTCTTCGGTGAGGCCGGCAACCGTGGCGACCTCGGCGGCGGAAATGCCGTGGTTCACGCCGTAGAGGCACAAGTCCGTCAGGTGGTAAGGCAACGCGAAATAGAATTCCTCCTGGCTCTGCGCCATGGAGAAAGTGTCCGTGGTCGGCGGTCTGCTGCGAACCTCCGGGTCTATCCCAAGGTATTCCGCCAGTTGATAGACTTGCGTTTTGTAGAGGTGAACGATCGGCAACACGTCGGCAATGCCGTCGCCCTGTTTGACGAAGAAGCCCTGGTCATGTTCCAGCCGATTTGGCGTACCCGCCACCGCGAAGTTGAGACGGTCCGCGTGATAGTACTCCGTCATCTTGCGCACCCGCTGCTTGTAGTTGGTGGCGGCGACGATCTGCAGATAGGCTGCTGGCGACAAACGAACGGTGTCGATATTGCCCTCGGGGTCTTCGACCGTGAGGCGTGTTATGTTGAGGCCGTTGCTCTCAAGGACGGATGCCATCACCAGCTTGCATTTCCAGCCGTCGCCATAGGCCGGAACGACGGTCCTGATTGCGTCGACCTGGCGGGAATAGGCGCCGATCCCCTCCAAGGCCGGCGTGATGTCTTCAAGGATCGAGTCTATGCCGAGTTGCGCTGCCACCGTGCGGCCTAGCCTTAGCGAGTCCCCTGAGGAATGGAGCTCCGGCATGAATATGCCGAGGACCTTGTCTTTCCCGAACGCGCGAACGCTAAGGGCCGCGACGACGGAGCTGTCGATCCCGCCGGAGAGTCCGACAACCACCCCTCGGCGCCGGAGGGTGCCGAAGACCTGCTGGCGCAAGATTTCAATGATGCGATCGACCTCCGCACGAGGATCGAGCACCAGCGTATCCTTGCCGAATCCTGAGATCACGTCGATGACCTGTCCTCCCCCTGGCGAAACTCTTCTGGCAGATAAGTCCGCGCCACGGCCGCCTCGATGAGGGGACGGTTCGAGGCGACATGAGGTTCTGAGACCATATCGATATGGCTGCCGACGATGGGAATTACATCCAGGTCTGCGAAAGCACTGTCCCAGCCAATGGCTCGAGGCATTCCTGGCCGAGCGCAACGGAATAGGGTGCCCGTGATCGGCAGTGTCGGCTTTGGCATTTGCAGCCACTGCCAGAAGGCTCGGGCTCTCAAAACTTCCTGAAGTTCCAGTTTGGCCCTGAAGCTTGTCGCGTTGAACTTATCCTGTGCATACCGGTCGAGCATGCGAGCGACTTGCGCCTCGTAGCCCATCCTGACCGTGACCTTTGCGAGAGCACGGCAAGCCATCCGGTAGGCCGTGATGCGATTGGTTCGGATTCGATGATATGTGCGGGTAATTGTCTCCCGATAGGTGCTCCGTTCGCCGAGAAGGCTCGTGTCAAGGATGCCCAAAAATTTCACGGTTCGTCCGACAGCCAGCAGCCGCGAAGCGACTTCAAAAGCAACAACGCCGCCGAGTGAATGGCCGAGGAGTCGTACGTTACCTGCAGGCTGGGCGCGGTTTATTTGAGCGAGTGCGGCGTCAGCCATGGCGCCGACGGTGTCTTCGCCCTGCAGTATCATCGCCAGGGCAGGATATCGGACCGGGACTACTCGCGCCGTCTTGCCCATAGAGGACGCGAAGGCGGCAAGGCTTGGGCCGTAGCCAACCGACCCAGGGAGCAGAAAAAGAATTGGAACGTGGTCCTTGCGCGCATTAGCTTGCTGGTTGCCCGCCTTTGCCGTGTTAACCGCCTTTACCATCTCGTCGAAGGTCATCCCGACGGTGAAGGATTCGAGGTCGAGTTCCTGTCCAATGACACCCTCGATTTCCATGACGCAGTGCAACAACTTCAGCGAATCGCCGCCTGCATCATCCCAACGCCCGGCGGCGACGCGGGTATTGAGAATTTTGGTCCAGGCCCGCTGCACCACCTGATGGACATTCTGCTCGCGTCCGGCATTCGAGACCTGCGGAGTCGGGGCTGTCCTGATGCTTGCACTGTCCAACGCGGCAAGCCTCGCTATGTCGACCTTTCCGTTCGGCATGCGTGGAATTTCGGTCAGCGCATGCAACCTCAAGGGACATAGAGGTGGGGGCAGAGTCATTCTGACAAGCTGGCGAAGGTCGTCGGAAAAGTTGGAACTGGCCGGGCCACGAGGTACTGCGAAGGCCACGAGTTCGGTAGCCGCTGTCACAATAGTCACGGCGTCCTGGACAGAGGGCACGCTGCGCAATACCTGTTCCAGTTCTGCCGGTTCGACGCGTCGGCCATTGATCTTTATCTGGCGTCCCTTGCGGCCGACGACCTGGAGCAGGCCATGCTTGTCCAACTGGACGAGGTCACCCGTTTCAAAGATGCGGAGGGTGGGATTGTTTGGATCCGAGGCCACAGGCACGACTGCGCCGTTTTCCCAATGGCCAAGCAACACATATGGGCTTCTTATCACGAGCTCTCCGGTCGTGCCCGGCGGGACGCGCCGTCCCTCGTCATCGACAATCGCAAATGTAATTCCTGGAAGGAGCCAGCCCACCGGCACCGACGCGCCTTGCTCTGGCCAGTCGTTCGGCAAAAACCATTGTGAGCCAGTGGTCTCGGTTGATGAGTAACCGATCTGGACGAGGCAGTCGCTCGAGACCGCTTGGCGCAGCAGCGCAATATCAGCCCACGAAACCTTCTCGCCCCCAATTCGAGCGACCCTCAGTGTGCGGAAGGCATCCTCTGACCTATTTGCCAAGAGTGCGCGCAGCAGCGCCGGCACCAAATAAGTGACCGTCACGCCTTCGGACTGGATCCGGCCCAGAAGGGCGCGCAAGCCTATCGCTTCGACCTCGACAAGATGAAGAGTGGCACCTGTGAGAAGGGCAGCGAGCACCTCCCGGCATCCAGCGATCGTGGCTGGCCCCGTCAGGGGCAAGAAGACGTCGGTTGAGTCGATGTGGCATGCGTCGACATATTGCTGAACACGCCACAGAAGACTGCGCTGACTGTTGACAATGCCTTTGGGGCGCCCGGTGCTACCCGAGGTATAGAGCACGATTGCCGGCGAATCGACGGAGACGGAAAAGGACTGGGGTATCCGATCGATTTTCGGTATAGCGCGGGGCACGACATTGATCCAACGGACAGCTTGCGGCAGACCCGTCGGGCGTATGTCGCCATCGCCTATGACAGCCGATAGCCGCGCCGCAGCCACGATTGCATTGATTCTGGAGTCGGGATCCCTGGTGTTCAGTGGTACCGAAGGTCGCCCGGCAGCCATACTTGCCAGCATTGCCAACGGGTAGAAGGCCGAGTTTGCTTGAAGGATCCCGACCGCCTGTCCATCGGGAACAATGGTGGCGATTTGGCTAGACAGGGCCTCAACGGCCGACAGAAGTTCCGAGTAGGTAAAGCGATTGGTTCCGTCGCTGACTGCGAGCTTTTCGGGATACTGCCCGGCGATGCTTCGCAGATGATCGAAGACGGCAGTGTCGGCAAAGTCCGTGCCCATCCGACGATAAGGACGCAGAACGGGACCGCCCTGATCGAGCGCATATTCTGGCACGTTTGACCATGTATCGGAGGCCGCTGGTTGAAAACCCGACTCTGGATCCTCAATTACCCTTTCAGGTCCGAAATTGGCTGGTGACATGGCTGGCTCACGCTGAGATTAAGGTCACTTATCGCCGCCCGTCTAAATCTTTTCATCGATCATTCTGATGATGCTGAGAAATACTCGCGGCGCATACGGGGTGTGTTCGCTGGGCTGGCCGGGCGCCGTCCGTTGCGGCTAGTAATCAGACGCCAGGCGTAATCGATGCGGTCCAACCAGCCGATCGAGCTAGACGAGATTGTTGTCAACACGGTCGATGGCCACTGCAGCCGACACCTCAAGCCTTCGCTAGAGCAATTCCAGGAAAAGTGTGTGCGGTTTCCGTCCGGAAATTGCGTAAAAACAAAAAGATAGAGCGGTTCGCCGTTTCCGTGAAACGGTGAAATGCTCTAGCGCAAGCAACACCGTCTATCGCCCATCGTGTGGGCAATTCGGGACACGTCTCAAACGCGAAGTTTTGAGAATTGTTGGCGACGTGTGGCCCGCGCTTCGCTACCCCTGAGCGAACCCGGCATCCACCACACACTTATCGCAGTGCGCCAGCCAGCCTCGTTATCAAGCCCGCGACGACCAGGCCGCAGATCATGCCCGCGCCGTCGGCAAGCCAGTCGAATACATCCCTGTCGCGCGCTATCAATTGCGTGCCCTGAAGAATCTCGATCGCGGCACCTATAAGAAGCAGAAAAACAACCAGCTTTGTTTTTTGCTCGGGCCAGCCGAGGCTGCCAAGGGCCGCCAAAACCGCGAAGGCGGCAGCATGGTTGAGCTTGTCATGATTGGACGTGAAGGCCATATCGAGAATCTCGAGGAGCCGCTCAGGCAACAGCGCGAGCAAGAGAACACCCACCAAAGTAAACGGAAAGGCCGTCCTTGCCACGATCGGATAAGAGTCTACGCGCAACAATCGGCATTAATCCTTGATCCGAGATTGCTGCAGCCATCGATGGCGCAGCGTTAACTGGCGGCAGCAATTTTCAGCTTCCGTCCTCCAGCGTGCCGACGCATCGGCCAAATGAATGACGATCCCTGCGTTGGTCAAATTCACAATGAGCGGTGAACAGGTTCGATTCCACCAGGCGCTTCTCGCAAACCATGGCCGTGCGCCTGGGAACCGATTGCTGTCTGCCGGCGCCGGTCAGAGATTTCACGATCCCGAGGACACCTGCAACCCACACGCTCGGCACCTGAGCGAACTGCCTTCCTCGATGCTGCCTTGATCCAACATGGGCTCTTGTCTTCCATGGAGCATCCAACAGCGCGGGCATTGAGCCACCCCCTCAACAATGGGCTTGTAGGTGTATACGCGCGAACCTGCAGCGGCGTTGTTGTCGAGATCGGCTCTCAGTTTTGCCCTGGCTTCGTCATGCAGGGTTAGCTCGCGACGCAGTTCGTCGGCCCTTGTGTGCTTGTCGATCGAGATCCTTTCAGCCTCAGATTTTAGCGTATCCCTAACACCGACCATTGCACGATCTCCCCGCCCGTACGTTCCTGTGTGCTGGTGCATTTTAAAGATCGCAAACGTGTCAGAGACGTCTTGGTTGATTACAATAAAACCTGAGGTCGTGCCGGATGCCGCCGCTGCTTAATCCGAGTCCGCAGTGCTGGTGATCCTGAAACCATCACAATGTGGAGAACTTCACTTACTCCAACATGTACCCTGCGCTATCTTCTTCGAGGGGAGCCACGACTGTCCTGCACTTGCAGGGGGCCCAGCGGCTCGCGTAGGTACTGGGCAGCGGTTGGCCGCTGGGCCTAACCGACGGGCATTGGGGCGCCGGCTGACCAATTTATGCATCCGGGCGAAATGCGAGCGAAACATGCGAACGAATTACGTGAGCGACGGAATTCAGGACGGCGGTGCTTCGCTATCTTCGGCAATCGCTACGGCAGCTGAGCTTTTGCGTTTGGCGGTAGCTAGCGATCGGCGAAAACGGCTTCAGCCAGTCATGGGTAAGTCACTGGGAACCAGGAACCCGCCTTCCAGCAACTCCAAGGCATCCAAGGCTTCGTCGTCTTGCAAATGGGCCAAGGGAACGCCGTCTATGTGGACAACGTTCTGGTCGTCTACGTCGTAGACTTCCCACAATTTGTCCGCGCCTCTTCGGATGGTGTGTCGTCGGATGGTGTGTCGTCGTTCCATGAGCGGACCATAGGGGCGGCGGTCGAAATTGGGTAGGAACAAAACTGGGGCAACCAAATTATAGTAGTGGAAAACTTAACCGCCTTGATTGTGTCTGCCGACAAATGCAACCTGGATAGTCCGCCGTGAAGGTGAGTAATCACGCGCAGCTGAAGTGACCCGAGGAGGTTCGATTGCCGATATTGAGACCACAAAGCCTAGGACCAAGAACGGTTTCGCAGTGAGCGTGCGGGGCTTGAACTTTCTGCAGAGATGGATGGACGACAATCTTCCGCACCATTCGTCATCTGATCCAAATTTGGCGCGAGGCCTTGCGGAACGAGCAACCACAGATGCAAGATACGCGGGAATTCCGCCCGAAGAGATTTCAGAGGAGGTGGGTAGCCTGTTCACGACCATGCTTGAGGCGCTCGAAAGTCGCGACCGCGAAGGTGGCTGAGAATGGCGATATGCTCGGCAGAGCGTCCGCGGCCAGCCATCCGTCGGACCTGACGCCGGTGCAATACGAAACGGATGCGCGGCCCGGCAAAACTGGCGATCAAGCCGCCAATACAAAACCAGGCGGTCCACCGGACCGTCCCTGTCAATTGTCGCTCCGCACTGCGCTTTGCTTTTTCATGTCTTCGAACGATGAAATGGCTCACCGGAATGTCGATAGTTCAGGCGGGATTTCCAAATTCTCGGTCTCCAGCGTTGGGTTGCTGTCAGCGCATTAGTGGCGGCCGGGCTCTACCTGGACAGGTTAGGATAATTTTTGGGCACCGAGGCCAATTAGTACAAGGAAGCAACATCCATGACAGTAACAGGCCTTTACAGGTGTCCGGGAAATCCTCCATGCGCATGTGTGATGGAAGACAAGAAAGCCAGCTACGTTGACGCGGCTCACTATCGCGAACGTGGGTATAGGCCGGACTTTGAAAGCTTACCTTGGGAAGGCGAGTACAGGGCAGCAAAGGAAGGGCGCAGGCAAGCCAGTTCGTGAGCCCTCCTTCCTTTTATTGGAAAGGCTGGCATCGACTGGGCTTGACCTAAGCTGCGATTTCGGTTCGGACGCTGCGCATCGGTCGACAGGCGGTTCGAAGCTGGCGTGTCCAAATCATCGCTGTCGCCTGGACTCGACCAAGCAGCGAAGTGTGCGGCGCACTGGAACTTCTCGGCCAGGTACAACCAGAACATGACCGATCTTTGACAGGCAGCGGTGATCTGCGGCGGCCCGGCGCTCTCATGTCGGGGGAGACAGTAAGCGCACCGGGCCTCACCGGAGGGCAGCAAGCACCCCGGCTGACCAAGATGTTTGCGCTGCTCCTGATCTCAGCGAAGCATTTAAACGAAGGATCGTTCAGGCCAAAACCGAGTGGATCTGCGTCGGCCCGAACGCTCTGTCTTCGGGTTGGCCAGGCCGGGCTTGGTAGCCTTTTCTCGATGCGAGAGGCGGCTGGTTGGCGTGTGAAAGAAGAAACATTGGATGCACTGAGGTGGCGCATCGATTGGATGGGCTGCTTCCTAGCGGCCTACGACCTCAGATCGATGGCCTGTGACACCAAAATCCGCGTGCTCGCTATAGCCCTTGCGCTGCGAAAAATCCGAAGAGCAAAATCACGTTACCTAGCACGGCGAGAATTTCAAACGCTTGAAGGGATCCTTTCGTTCGATCGGGCGTGGCCATTGTTATTTGGAATAGGAATCGATTCGTGCCAACGATTGCGGCATACGAAATTATCAGCACGCCAAGCCAACTTAAGTTCAGCATGTGAACCCTCCATCTCGATAGGAACGACGCAAACTGAGTCAAAGTTTCCAGATTTCGAGATACGGATTCTCCCCGGATATTCGTCCTTGATGATTGGGAAATCCAAATCGCAAGCCCGCGCCAGCGGTCCCAGAGGCGCGGGTTCACCACCCCAGCCCGGTTCGAGACACGGCTTGTCCGTAACCAACCGGTCCCTCGGATCATTCCACGCGGGACCCTCTCAGGCTATTTAAGACTGCCAGCTGGCACCGGCTGGCGGGCTGTTTTCTGAGGCGATTTCTTTCGCGGCTTTCGTTCGCCTGCCTGGTCTTCCGTTTCAGGTGCCGACGGCACCACGAGTGCTTGGGCAGTTGCTCTGATAGTTGCCAGTGTGTCTGCCATGCCCTCGGCAACCTCGGTAAGAAACACGAACTGGTCAGACGTTCCTTCCGAAAAAGGATCGGATGCCTGCGATCTCATCTCATTCACGAGGTGCTGCGCCTCCGAGAGAATGAGGTCGCGTTCGGGATGCCGTGCGATCATTTGCGCTAGCAATCCTTGAATAAGCATCACGGCGCCCACTGTGCGACCGTCACCGGTAAGAGTTTGTGTCATCTGCTGCCTTTGCACCGGACTACGACTGTGCCCCTTAGATCACATAGGCCTTTCTCTCAACCAGGCAACGCAGCCTCTGAAGTGATGCTCGGTCCTTTTTCCGCACCATAGGGCCAAGAGGCTCGCGGTCGCCACCCAGGGGGTGATCATACGCCACATTCTGAGCCGATAGCCGTAGCAGATCACTATTCCCTTCACAGGTGCGCCGTTGTTCGGCGTCAGATTAACCTTAATCTGCTCCTTCGATTGAACGATCAGCTCGTGATCAAGCAGAGGTAATGTATCTGTTGCAGCAACTCGGCCAGGGTTCGCCGACAATAGGAGCAGGCCATGTGCGGCATCGTCGGAATTGTCGGCCAACAGCAGGTGGCGCCGCTCATCGTCGACGCGCTGAAGCGGCTCGAATATCGCGGCTATGACTCGGCCGGTGTCGCCACCGTCGAGAAAGGCGCGCTCGGGCGCCGCCGCGCCGAAGGCAAGCTGATCAACCTCGAACGCCGGCTGAAGGACGAGCCGCTCGACGGCACGATCGGCATCGGCCACACACGCTGGGCGACGCACGGCGTGCCCAACGAGACCAACGCGCATCCGCATTTTTCCGACGGCGTCGCCATCGTCCACAACGGCATCATCGAGAATTTCGCCGAGTTGCGCGACGAATTAATCCGCGATGGCTATTCGTTCTCCTCGCAGACCGACACCGAGGTCGTGGCGCATCTGGTGGCGCGGGAACTGGCCAAAGGGCTGAAGCCGGTCGAGGCCGCGCACCAGGCGCTGAAGCGGCTGGAAGGCGCCTTTGCGCTGGCCATCATGTTCACGGGCGATGAGGACCTGATCGTTGGCGCCCGCAACGGCCCGCCTCTGGCTGTCGGCCATGGCGACGGCGAGATGTTTTTGGGCTCGGATGCCATCGCGCTGGCGCCGTTCACCAATTCGATCACCTATCTCGAAGACGGCGACTGGGCGGTGGTGCGCCGCGAGGGCGTCACCATCTTCGACATCGATGGCAAAAAGGTCGATCGCAAGCGCCAGCAGTCACTGTCGACCAGTTTCATGGTCGACAAGGGCAATCGCCGCCACTTCATGGAAAAGGAAATCCATGAACAGCCGGAAGTGATTTCGCACACGCTGGCGCATTATGTCGATTTCGTCTCCGGCGTGTCGAGACCGCTGGAGCTGCCGTTCGACTTCGCCAAGATCGGCCGGTTGGCGATCTCGGCCTGCGGTACCGCCTATCTCGCCGGCCTGATCTCAAAATACTGGTTCGAGCGCTATGCGCGGCTGCCGGTCGACATCGATGTTGCCTCCGAATTCCGCTACCGCGAAATGCCGCTGTCGGCTGATGACGCCGCCTTCTTCATCTCGCAATCGGGCGAGACCGCCGACACGCTTGCCTCGCTGCGCTACTGCCGCAAGGCCGGCATGAAGATCGGCGCCATCGTCAATGTGCGCGAATCGACCATGGCGCGCGAATCCGATGTCGTGCTGCCGACGCTTGCCGGGCCGGAGATCGGCGTCGCCTCGACCAAGGCTTTCACCTGCCAGCTGTCGGTGCTGGCGTCGTTGGCGGTGCGCGCCGGCGTGGCGCGCGGCACGATCTCCAAGGACGAGGAGAAGACGCTGGTGCGCGCGCTTTCGGAAGCGCCGCGCTACGCCAACCAGGTGCTGAAGCTCGAGGAGCAGATCGAGCGCATCGCGCGCGAAATCTCGCGCTACAAGGACGTGCTCTATCTCGGCCGCGACACCAATTTCCCGCTGGCCATGGAAGGCGCGCTAAAACTCAAGGAAATCTCCTACATCCATGCTGAGGGCTACGCCGCCGGCGAGCTGAAGCACGGCCCGATCGCGCTGATCGACGAGAACATGCCGGTGATCGTCATCGCCCCGCATGACCGCATCTTCGAAAAGACCGTGTCGAACATGCAGGAAGTGGCGGCGCGCGGCGGCAAGATCATCCTGATCACCGATGCCAAGGGCGCGGCGCAGGTCAGCGTCAAGACGATGGAGACCATCATCCTGCCCGACGTGCCGGAAATCATCTCGCCGATCATCTACGCGCTGCCGATCCAGATGCTGGCGTACTACGCCGCCGTCTTCATGGGCACCGACGTCGACCAGCCGCGCAATCTGGCGAAATCGGTGACGGTGGAGTAGGGCGGATGGCTAATCGTCTCCGCCGACAGGAGGTGACCAATGAGTCGGCAATTGGGACGAAGCCCTCGCGATCGAGGCTGCATTTTTCGTCGATCACAGGTGAATGGGCCAGTTGCGCTCTTGAGGTTTTCATCGTCGCAATGATCAGCCTTTTGCTGGCCAGCGCCATCGGCCTGATGGTCCCCATTTTGTTGATAGGTCGAGCCTAGCAAGCGCGAGGAATATCCTTCGTCCGTTCGAACGAAGACAAGTAAGGAGATAGGGATAAAATTCGTCTCACGCGGCATTTGGCGCCGCGGCGCAATAAGCAGAAAATACAATGGCGGTGAGGGCGGTGGTTGATGAGTTTCAGCGATGGTCTATGCGCAGAATACCAAATTAAAGCGTCTCCGCTGGAACGTCACGTTCTTTAATCGACGCCTATTGATTTTATCCCGAGGGATACGCGGCACAGCGCGTGGCGCCATATTTCCTTTCGTTCCGTTAACCCTCATTCTGTTATTTGCATCTCCAGCCTACAGTCAGCTTGCTCCGGAAACGTCAGCAGTCGGCGCAGCTAGACAGTTCGTCGATCGTGGTTTCGCACCACATCGATTTCGAAAAAGAACCGGGCAACGCGCAACCAGGCGCGCCCGGGTCCCATATATCCCATGCAGTCCTCGGTGAAGCGCAGGCATCCAAGGATGCACACAACCCGCTCGACGAGAATGTGGAAGGGTTGCGCCGCGAGTTGGCCGCAGCACGAGAGGAGCTCGCCAGGCAAGCTCAAGCCTTAAAAGCACAGCAGCAAACAGACGAAGTGCTCTCGCACAGTCTGGAGACGGCGCAACGTGTTATCGAAAATCTCCGGGCGGCAGCCACTCTCTCTGAAAGCGCGGACAACAGCGTGCCAGAAGCCAACTCCCCCATGGAAGCCTCCGAGGCTCCTGCCAAGCAAGCGCTTGAGGACGAGCGCCAGAAGATTGAGCTCTTGAAGCAACAACTTTCCACGGCTTATCAAACGATCGATGCCCTCAAGACAGGCGCAAATCTGGCCGCAGTCGGGCAGGCCAGCGCCGCAAAGGACCGCCAAGTGGCCGAAGCCGCTTCCAAGCAGGCTGGGGAAGCACTCAAACTGGAACGCGAACGAGCAGATTCAGCCACAAGTGAGCTCGACTCTGTTCGGAAGGAACGCGATGCGTTGAGGCAGCAATCGATTGTGTTGAGTGCGGCGCTGGACCAGGAGCGTGAAAGGTCTAACGGTTTGGCCCGCAGCCTCAGTGCCGCGCGTGAGACAATTGACATCTTCAAGGATAAGCGTCGCATTACAGCCTTGCAGCGCGCGCCGAAAGTACGCGCGCCAGCGGGTGAGCTTGCATTACCGCGCTCAGGGGCAACCCGTAAACCGCCCTCGCAGGACAAACAGAAGGAAAAGGGCCAGGACCCATCGCAATCGGAGGTGCTGGCTACCATCGATCTTCCCGCGGCATTGCTCCCAACGCGCCCCCCGAAAAAGCGCGGCCTGCGCCCGTGAGGACCAGGGAGCGAAATGTATGCCGCACGGGAGCATGACAATGAAAAATTGCGTCGTGGCCGCATTGATGATCGGAATGGCAGTCGGGCCTGCCTCGGCTTTTGAAACAGGCGTTGGCGGTCACGTCGGCGGCATCGGACTCAGCGCAGGAGTGAGCGGCGGTAGGCAAGGCACATCTGTGGGGGTGGGCGCGAACGTCGGCGGTCTCGGGATCGGTGCTGGAGTGAGCGCCGGTGCGCAAGGCACGTCTGTGGGGGTAAGCACGAGCGTCGACGGTGCGGGCGGAGCAAACGTTGGAGCTTCGGTTGGCGCAGGTCTCGGCGTCGGCGTCGGCATCAGCGATGATGAGTCCGCCGAAAGCCAATCGGCTGCCGCTGCCGGCAGTCCGGCCGCAGTCTCGGCAGCGACTGCCAAGACCACCAGAAAGTCGATGGTTCTGCCGCCTGTCCTAAGGCCTTCCAAATCAGGGCGGGGCTTCACCAAGGGGTATCCCTTTGGATTTCTGGGACCACTGGAAGCGATTCCCGGGACGCCAGTTGCGGTCGTGCAAGCCTGCCGCTCGGCGGTCATGTCCGCTGCCAAGCCGCTTGGGGCCATCCGTGTCCGCGCGGCAAGCGCGGGTGCCTTGCGTCAACGCCGCGGTGCAATCTCGGCGCCGATCAACGTGCGAGTGGACTACGCAAGGCAAGGTGGCATCGAAGTCCGGCAGGCAAAGGTCAATTGCAGTCTCGATAGAGCAGGCAGGGTCAGCGGAATAAAATAGACCTATGGCCTGTAAGGGCCACCACACAACGTTTTGCGGGTCGTTCGACATCGCGCGCGGCGCCACGCTTGGCGATGACCATGCCCCCAAGTCTGATTTTGGGAACCCGCCGCTTGATTAGCCCTAGTGAACCTGAAGCCGCTGTTCCCGGTGCAGCGAGGAACCGGGCTGGTGGAGTTTCTCCCTGCAAACACGTTGGGTTGAAGGACAGGGAGCTTCGCAAGAATCCTAGCCTGTAGTGTAGCGACCGGACTCTCGAGAACGATGCAGCTGTGCAATCGTAACGCCTGGAAAGGGCCGATGCTATATCTCCTCGGTATAGGCGACAGTGAAACTTCGTGCCGGCATGGGAAAGATCGTTTCCATGGCCAGATTCTGGATTGTTATCTGTCTTTGGCGACCTGTTTTTTCTATCACTGATCATCCAACTCGTTGAAACCGCATGCTTTGCAGCGGTACGCATGGTTCGGCTCCTCTTCGCGACGGAGCATCCTGACTGTGCCGCGTTCCACCCAACAGATTGGGCACGAGAAATTGCCTCCGTAGCGCGGCCGGTACACTTTCAGGCGCCCGTCCGCGAGATCCGCGGCCTTCAGTCGTTCGGACATCTCGGCCAGGCTTTTGTAGGCTTCGGCGATTCGGGTTCGCAGGGATTCTCGGTCGTTCGCTTGGGCGAGCGCTTGTTCCTTCGCGCGAAGAGTGAGTTTTTTGGCAAACCGCTCCATCATTCGCTGCCTGATCACCCTCGTCTCGGAGTGGAGATAGGGGTTGCTCGAAACAGGACGATAGGCCGTAAGGACTAGTTGACCCAATGTGAGCTTCAGCTAATTTTAGCTACGACGAGAATTCAAACCCCTCGTCAGCCTTTGATGAAACTTCTCGCCCGCGGGCTCAAGCCGGCGGGCTTTTTTCATGTCTGTATGTCCTTGCTGACCTCATCGAGCATCTTCAGTGCAGCACTTTTTCTGCAGGCAGCACCAGCAAAGCGCGTTTATGAAAAGCCGAAGCTGGACAAGAAGGGCAGGCTGACAGCTGTCACGGCTTCACCGAGGCTTCTCCAGCTGTGCCGGCACAGCCGACGCCAACCTAAGGTATTGTTGAGTAACGCAAAGCCTGCTGTCGATTGCCCTTCCCCGCGCACTGGCGGATTGGACTATGATAGGCGCATGCTCTGCATCTTTTGTTCGAAAAGCGCGAGCTTGGTCAAATAACCGATCCTAATCTTCGTGTCGCATCGGTCGCAGTTGAAGGTAGATATCACCTTCACCCAAGAGCCCTTCTTCACCATTACATGGGAGCAGTTGGGGCATTGAAATTCGAGGTACTCGTCCATCATTTCTTCGGAAATAGGCATGTGCCACTCCCCTCAGCGATTTACTGAAACTAAGCGGTGGCGGCCTTCCAGCCGAGCCACGAATGCGCGGCTCGAACCTTAACCTTGGGCAAAGGTTCCATCGCCCGGCTTCGGTCCTAAGGTGCAATAGACCAAAGTCCCAATGTGCTTGTCGGAAGTCATTTAAGAGGCGGCCCTCGGCCGTCGTGACCTCCGAGCAGGAAGGCAGGTTATCACCCTCCCCACTGAGTGGGAACATTCCGTAAAAAACGTACAAGCTAGATCTCGAGGCCCAGCCCGCCGAGGGACGGGCGCGGCCTTCTTTCCGCAATCGGCGCACGATGTCGCCGTCCGGATCAAGCACGCACACGGAAGGCACGGGCTCCAGCGGCAGGCCTTTCTGCCGCCGCGCCTCACGCAGCATGTTTTCAACCTGAAACACGGACTCGGCCGAATAGTTCTTCAGCTCAAGCAGTGGCGACTGCGGAATTAGCGGCGTCATATTGTTCGTCCAAGAATCTTTGGATGCGGGACCACTTCAGGCCGCTGCCTCAACCGGAAGGCCTGCAGCCTTCCATTCGGGATAGCCGTCCTCGAGCCGGTGAACGACATATCCTCGCATCCGCAACGCCGCGACAGCTTCGAAGGACAGAACGCAATAAGGACCACGGCAATAGGCGATGACCTCTCGGTTCGCGGGCAGCTCCGCCAGCCGGCGATCAAGCTCGGCGAGCGGGATGTTGAGCGCGCCCGGAAGATGTCCGAGCGCGAATTCGTCGTCCGGCCGGACGTCGAGAACCGTGACGAGGCCATCATGCAGCCTTGAGACAAGGTCTTCGCGCGACACTGCCTCCAGCGCGTCGCGAGCGTGGAAGTAGTCGGTCATGACGCGATTGACCTCGGCGAGGTTCCGCTCGCCCACGCGCCCCAGGGCCTTCATCAATTCAACCACCTGGGCATCTCCGGCAAGACGATAAAGCACATGCTTGCCATGTCGCTGCGCCTCGACAAGTCGCGCGCGTCGAAGAATTTGGAGGTGGCGCGAGGCGTTGGCAAAGTTGAGGCCAGCCCGTGCCGCAAGTCCCTCGACGCTGCGTTCGCCCTGGGCGAGGTGCTCCAGCA
Organism: Mesorhizobium sp. P171375; assembly: GCF_057786075.1. NCBI lineage: Bacteria > Pseudomonadati > Pseudomonadota > Alphaproteobacteria > Hyphomicrobiales > Phyllobacteriaceae > Mesorhizobium > Mesorhizobium sp. P171375. The sequence continues at coordinate 6,244,998 of NZ_JBYNWF010000001.1, read as the reverse complement.
ATTCCAGCCGGTGCGCATGCCCGAGAGCTTGAGCCACTTCGGCAAGGCTGGCGAAAATTGCCTGTTTTGGCCCGATGCTTGACATGCGATCTTCTCGATGAAACATTCAGCAGAATAATTGACTGTTACCTCAAGCGAGGTAGAGAGCGCAAGTCATGATCCTCCGTCAATTCCTCCATTCCGACCCGGTCGCTGCATCCTACCTGTTCGGCTGTGGTGGCAAGTCGGCCGCCGCCGTCGTCGATCCGGTCGGCGACATCGCGCCGTATCTTAGGGTTGCCGAGGCAACCGGCATGCGCATCCTCTATGTGGTCGATACGCACATCCATGCCGACCACATTTCCGCCGGGCGGGCGCTTGCGGCTGCCTCCGGCGCCCAATATGTGCTCTTCGAAGGCGTGGAATCGGGGTTCCCGTTTCTGCCGGCCAAGGACGGTGACGTGCTCGAACTCGGCAACGTGACCATGACCGTCATGCACACGCCCGGGCATACGCCGGAACACATTTCGCTCCTGGTCACCGACAGGACACGCGCGGCCGAGCCATGGTTCGTGCTGACGGGCCACACTCTCATGGTTGGCGATCTCGGACGAACCGAACTTGCAACCAGCGCCGAGGCCGGCGCGCGGACGCTGTTTTCCAGCGTGCGGCGTCTCAAGCAACTGCCAGATCACGTCGAGGTGCTGCCCGGCGCCTTTTCCGGCTCGGTCTGCGGGCGCTCGCTCAGCGGCAAGCCGACATCGACGATTGGCTTCGAGAAGCGCTTTAACAAAGCGTTCCGCATCGACGACGAGGAGGCCTTCGTCGCAACGATGATCGCAGACATACCGCCTCCGCCGCCGGATGCGGCGCGCAACCGCGCCGCCAATGCCGGCTTGGCCGCCGCTGCGGCCTGACCGATGAGCGACGCATCGGTTTCGCAGTCAGCAGGCTCGGCCGTCAGGCTTGGGCTCAAGGAAAACTGGCGGCAGTTTGCTCTTCTGATGCTGGTGAATGCCTTTGTCGGCGGCATGGTTGGGATCGAGCGAACGGTGGTGCCGCTCATCGGGTCGGAAGAGTTCGACATCAAGTCAACGACACTCGTCGTCTCCTTCATCGTCAGCTTCGGCGTGGTCAAGGCACTTGCCAATCTCGTCTCGGGTCAGCTCGCCGATACCTGGGGGCGCAAGCGCGTTCTCGTCCTCGGCTGGCTTGTCGGCTTGCCGGCTCCGTTCATGATCATCTGGGCCCCAAGCTGGGGATGGGTGATTGCGGCCAATGCACTGCTCGGCGTCAACCAGGGACTCGCCTGGTCAATGACGGTGGTCATGAAGGTGGACCTCGTTGGCCCGAAGTCACGCGGCCTCGCCGTCGGACTCAATGAATTTGCCGGCTATCTCGCCGTCGGCGTGACGGCGTTCCTCACCGGCTATCTTGCTTCGCGATACGGTCTGCGACCGGTGCCCATCTATCTCGGGATCGGCTATGCCGTCGCCGGCACTGTGTTGTCGGTGCTGCTCATCCGCGACACGCGCGGCCACCTCCGGTTGGAAACATCCGCTCACGCACAGCAATCCGCGCCGATCAGCTTCCGGGAAGTTTTTGCGCTGACCTCGTTCCGGGATCGCAATCTGTTCGCGGCATCGCAAGCCGGCCTCGTCAACAACCTCAACGACGGCATGAGCTGGGGTATTTTCCCACTGTTCTTCGCGTCCTTCGGCCTCGGCGTCGAGCGCATCGGCATCCTGAAGGCGATCTATCCGGCGACCTGGGGGATCCTGCAGATCGTCACCGGCCCCTTGAGCGATCGGTGGGGTCGCAAGGGTCTGATCGTCGCCGGAATGTGGATCCAGGCCGGTGGCTTGTTTCTCACCGCGGCCACGAGCCGGTTCGAATGGTGGCTCGTCGGCAGTCTTCTTCTCGGCCTTGGAACGGCAATGGTCTATCCAAGTCTGATCGCCGCCGTTTCCGACGCTTCGCACCCCAGCTGGCGCGCCCGCTCGCTCAGCGTCTACCGGTTCTGGCGCGATCTCGGCTACGCGATCGGCGCGCTTTCCGCAGGTCTCATCGCCGATCGCTTCGGGCTCTCATCGGCGATCACATCGATCGCCGCATTGACGTTTCTGTCGGGAACGGTGGTTGCCATGCTCATGCGGGAAAGGAGCCCACATTGAAGGGACCCGTCCGCCTTGGCGGTGCAACCGAGCAGCGATGGCTCGAAGCAGCCGTCTGAGGCTGCACAACCCATGTTCAACGACGAAACGGAGAGAGATTTTGGTGCCGATCCATCCCTGGCGGACAGGCAGTGGAATCCCTTTCGGTGTTCCTCAGCCGTTTCGGTAGTCAGTTCAAGCTGCCCCTACCATTCGTCCTTGGCAGCCTGCAGGCGCGGCAACACCCTTTCACGGAGAGCCTCTCCGGATTGCTTCGTTTCTTCGACCCGCTTGGCACGGGCAGCCTTCTCGGCGGCGTCGGCGGAGGCCTTTTTCTGCTGAGCTTCCTCCAGCATCATTCGAAGCTTGTCGTCGGCCATCTCATCCTCCGCTTTTTCGATGCCTAGATCATCCCTGCTTTGTCAGCATGCCGCCGGCAGCCTTGATCCCGGCCTCGATACCTTGCAGGAAGGGAGTGGTGTTGCCCGGCGTCCCGGGATAGCCCGGCGTCCCTGGCATGCCGACATGAATCCCTTTGATCAGCCGATAACCGAGTTCGAAACCATCCGAAAAACTCCCATCGACTACCGACATTTGAACCCTCCCATGTCGCGACTCATGTCGCACGGACATGCCGATAGCCGCAGGAAACCCTTGGAAATCAACGGCAACGGTTTGCAACATGACGCGACATGAAATCAACCACCGGATGCCTATGTTTGCATCTAAGTTGCTGATTTTGTTTGTAGAATTTTGGTAGCCGGAGAGCGCTACCGCCATTCCCCCCACTCATCGAGCTGCCAGTTCAAGCTTCGCTGCTGCGGCTGAGCGAAGCGAATCTATCTTAACTTGCGGCTTCCCGTTTCATCTTGCCGCGGCGCCGTATCTCTTCAGGGGTCGGCTGCTCAGCCGCTCGGGGCCGAAAACCCTGCGCGAGCCGCACGGCTGGCCAAGCTCGATCAGCAGGTTCGCTCGCATGCAAGCCTGGTGCGGCTGTATCTGTCTGTCTTCAGCCCACCCCTGCGTCCAATGTGACACCGGCGTGAGAGACGATTTATCGAGTCTGTGGTCGCCATTTCACCGGATCTGGAACCCATGCGCCAGCGGATCGCGATCGTCGACGAAAATCGTGTTGTGGCCGATGATCCGCGCCCAGCCGCTGACACTGGGCTTGATGCCCTTGAAGGGGCCTATGCCGGCCTCCGCCTCGACGCGGCCCTCGAACACCGTGCCGATCAGGCTTTCCTGGCGGAAGCTATCGCCGACCTTCAGTCGTCCCTTGCCATGGAGTTGCGCCATGCGCGCTGAAGTCCCGGTGCCACCCGGCGAGCGGTCGATCGCCTTGTCGCCGTAGAACACCGCGCCACGGCCATCGGCATTGCTGCTCAAGGGCTCGTCGCACCAGATGGCGTGGTCCACGCCGCGTATCCTTTCGTCTTCGGGATGAACTGGATCGCAGACGGGTTTGAGCGCTTCGCGCAGGCCGCGACTGAGGTCGACGATGTCGCTTGCCGACATGCCGTGCAGGCCCGGCCACGACTGCTGCGGCTCGACGACGGCGTAGTAGTTGCCGCCATAGGCGATGTCGACGACGAGCCGACCGAGACCGGGCACATCGACGGCGACGTCGGCTGCATGCAGGTAGCTGGCAACGTTGAACATCCGCACGGAGTCCACGAACTCGCCAGGCTTTTCGTATTCGATATCAACCCTGCCGGCGGGAGTTTCGATTGACAGTTTGCCGGGAACACGGGGCGTCACGAGACCTTCCTCGATTGCTGCCGTCACGAGGCCGATCGTGCCGGCACCGCACATTGGCAGGCAGCCGCTGACCTCGATGAAGATCACAGCGAAATCACAGTCCTGACGGTGCGCAGGATAGATGATCGCGCCCGACATGATGTCGTGTCCGCGTGGTTCGAACATCAGTGCCTGCCGGATCCAGTCATGGTCGCGTATGAACAGGTCGCGTCGCTCGGCGATGGGAATATGCGGCAGCAGGGGGCCGCCTCCCGCGACCAGGCGGACCGGATTGCCGCAGGTGTGGGAGTCGATGCAGAAGAAACTGCGGCGCATGGGAATTCCTTTTGCGGTTCAGGCGAGCTTTGCCGCGCCAGGCGCCTGGCTGCGCTGCAGCACGCCCCTGGAAACCCGGTCGAGGAGGATGGCGACGGCGACGATCGACAGGCCGGCCCTGAGGCCCAGGCCCATCTCCATCCGCGTCAATCCCCGCGTCACCTCGGCGCCAAGACCGCCTGCTCCGACGAGACCGGCCAGGACGACCATGGCCAGCGACAAGAGGATGCACTGGTTGAGACCGACCAGCAGTGTCGGCGTGGCCGAGGGGATTTCGATCTTGAACAGGATCGACCGCGGCGAGGCGCCGGTGGCCTGCCCGAGCTCCAGTAGGTCTTTCGGCACCTGGTTGAAGGCGAGCGTTGTCAGGCGCAGCATCGGTGGGATGCCGTAGACGATCGTGGCGATGATCGCCGGAACGCGGCCGAGGCTGAAGATCATCACGGCGGGAATGAGATAGACCCATGGCGGCACCGTCTGCATGATGTCCAGAACGGGTCGGATCGCGGCCTCGAACTTGCGGTAGCGTGATGCCAGAACTCCAAGCGGGAAGGCGACCGCCACGGAAATAATCACCGCCACCGTTACCAGCGCCAGCGTCTGCATCGACGCGGTCCAGAAACCCGCCAGCAGGCAGAAGGTGAGCGCGATGGCCGTCACCACCGAGACCCGGACGCTGACGAAGAACGCGGCGAGAAGGACAGCCACGACGATCGTCGCGTAGGGCGGCGGATAGAGCAGGGTGGTTTCTATGGCGCCAAGCACCGCCTCGATCAGCTTGGTCACGGCATCGAAGAACGGATGGAAGTTCTTGTTCAACCAATCCACGGCAGGGGCGAGGTAAGCGCCGGGCGAAAACTGGAGCAGATCAGGATTCATCGTGCGTCTCCCTTGGCGCGGCGCGCCACACTCTGCGTAAGTCTGTCGAGCACCATGGTCAGGATGACGATTGCGATCGCGGCGTTGATCGACGTGGCGATGTCGAGCGTGCGCACCGCCGAATAGATTGTCTCACCCAGGCCGCCAGACCCGACGATACCTGCAATGACGACCATGCCGAATGCCATCATCAGGCATTGGTTGATCCCGGCCATTATGCTCGGGATGGCGAAAGGGAGCCTGATCTTGGTAAACATCTGCCAGGGTGTCAGGCCGCTTGCCTGGCCAAGCTCTATGAATTCGTGCGGCGTCATCCTGATGCCCAGCGACGTGAGCCGGATGGCAGGAGGCATCGCGACGATGAATGTGGCGACGAGCGCAGTCGCAGCCCCGTAGCCGAGCAACGCGATCGCCGGAAGCAGATAGATGTAGGGCGGCATGGTCTGGATCAGGTCGAGTATCGGCTCGAGAAAGCGGTCAAACGCCCTGACGAAGCCAGCCACGATTCCAATGGGGATGCCGAAAAGAAGAGCGAGGATCGTGGCAGTGATCACCAAGGCCAATGTGCTCATGGTTTCGCTCCAAAGCCCCATGACGGCGCAGAAGATCATGGCAAGCCCCGCCAGGATGCCCGCGAAGGCGTTGATCAAGCGCCATCCAAGCAGGGCTGCAATGATCGCGATCACGTAAAACGGTGCGAGCTGAAGAAGCCAGAGGACGCCGTCATAGGTGCCTTCGAGCACGGCCCTGACAGAGTCAAACAGCCACTCGCCGTTGTCGCTGATCCAGCCAAGTGCATTGTCCGTCCAGCTGTCAAAAGTATCCGTGATGGTCGAGATGTCCATTTCGCTCTCCCGAGCCTAAGCGGCGGTTGGCGTGCCCGCGACGCCTCGGAGCAAGCCGCGAATGGTCACGACCCCGATGATGGCTCCGTTGTCGACAACCGATATCGCGTCGCGATCGGACTGCATGGTGAGATCGATGAGCGCAGCGATATCGGCCTCTGGCGACGTTCGAAGAAGCGCGTTCACGTCGCAATGCGGCTCCGCCGCCTTGAATTCGGCAACCGGGCGCATGACGGAATGGGCCTTTACCAGGTGGATCCTGGATATTCCCGCTACGAAATCCGAGACGTAGTCGTCGGCGGGCCTGGTGACGATCTCCTCCGCCGTTCCGACCTGTACGATGACGCCGTCCTTCATGATAGCGATGCGGTCGCCGATGCGGATGGCCTCTTCGAGATCATGGGTGATGAAGACGGCCGACTTGCCCAGCGACTTCGTCAGCTGTCGGAATTCATCCTGCAACTGACGGCGGATCAACGGGTCGAGGGCGCTGAACGGCTCGTCCATGAGGATGATTTCGGGATCTGCCGCCAGCGCCCTGGCAAGACCGACGCGCTGCTGCATGCCGCCGGACAGTTCTCTCGGATAGCGCGAGGTCCAGTCGCCAAGCCCAACTTTTTCGAGCGCCGCGCGGGCAACCCTGTTGCGCTCGTCTTTCGCGACGCCACGCACTTCGAGACCGAAACCGGCGTTCTCGAGAACAGTCCGATTGGGAAGAAGCGCCACGCTCTGGAACACCATGCCGATGTTGCAGGAACGCATATCGCGCAGCTCCGCCGGATTGAGCCTGGCGATCTCCTTTCCTTTCACCGTGATCTTGCCAAGACTCGGTTCGATCAAGCGGTTGAGCAGGCGGATAAGCGTCGACTTGCCGCTCCCCGACAACCCCATGATGCAGAATATCTCGCCGCGGCGGACCTGCAAGCTGGCGTCGGAGACGCCCACCACGCAGTCGAAGTCTTGCAGCACCTGCGTCTTGGAGAGCCCACGTTCGGTTATGGCCTTGACAGCGGCTTGGGCGCGACTGCCGAAGATCTTCCACACCGACTGGCAGTCGACCAGCACTTCGCTGGAGTCGTTAATCGCAGTGTTCATCGCGTTCCCCACGGGCCGGTTTGGCGACGGCCTTCATGTTTTCGTTGCTACGGAACGGGCCGCCGATGTCGGCGGCCCGCCGTTTCGACGACTATTGGGTCTTGATGTTTTCCCAGCGCTTCAGGAGGTCGGCGTGGCTGTCGGTCCAGGCCTTGATGGCCTCGTCCATGGTCTTGCCCTCGTTGACCGCCGAGTTGATCGCGGTGATGTCGGCAAGCGGCACGTAGACGCTGGCGATCACTTCGCGTGCATGCGGATTGTCGGCGGAGAAGCCCTTCTTGCCGATCCAGTAATAGCTCTGCGGTGGTGGGAAGACTGCCTTCGGGTCCTTGAGGAACTTGACGTCATATTTCTGCATCATCCAGGAGGGCTCCCAGATGGTCACGGCGATCCATTCCTTGCGGTCGACGGCCGACTTGAGCGCGGCGGTCATGGCTGCGGTGCTGCCCTCAACGAGCTGCAGTTTCAGGTCGTATGCCTTAACCGAGTTTGCCGTATCGCGCATCAGACCCGAACCGGGCTCAATGCCGACGATCTTGCCGCCGAACTTGTCGGCGTTGTCGTTCAGCTGGTCCATGGAGTCGATGGTCACGTATTTCGGCACCGCGACGCCCTGGAACAGGCCATGCGAAACCGGCGAGATCTTCTCCAGCTTCTTCTTGTTCTTGTCCCAGTAGTCCTGGGCGACGTAGTCCGTCTGCGAGGCAAGGATCTGGATGTCGCCCTTGGTCAGCGCGGCGTAGGCAATGCCCCACTCGGAAAAGTCCACCACCTTCACGGTGTAGCCGGAATCTTCGAGCACCTTCTTGGTAATGCCCGTGATGGGGGTGAGGTCCTCCCAGGACATCGTGCCCACGGTAATGGTCTTTTCTTCCGCCTGAGCGGACAGCATGGTCATACCGACCATCGCGGCAGCGCAGACCGCTTTCCACAACGTCTTCATTTTACTCACTCCTTTGTTTTTCGTTCCCATTCTCATTTGAAGACTTCGCCATCGGCTCGGTCTTCACATTGCGCGGCGAAGGTTACCCCTCGCGGCCGGCACGCAATTCCTGCAGTCGGATCACGGTATTGACGCCGAGCCATGCGAGCGGCTCCGGAGGGAGTCTCGCGGGCTCAGGCTGATCCGAGAATTTGTCGAGCATGTCCGAGCGGGTTCCGGTCGCCAGATCGACTGCCATGACACCCGCGAGCGTGCTTTTCACGGTCCCGAGGCCGTTCTCGCAGCACGCCGAGTAGAGGCCCTCTTGGATTTCGCCGAAGGCGGGCACATGGTTGCGGCTGAGGCAAAGCCGTCCTGCCCAGACGTGCTCTAACGACACATCCTTGAGGTCCGGAAACCTGGCGTCCAGGGACGTCCGCTGTTCGGCGGCGATTCCGGCCAGGCGCTTCTCACCGACCTGGACAGCCCAGTCGTAGGTGAACCGGGTCCGGATCACGATGCGTGAGGAGCCATCGGCGGTGATCTTCCTGACGGTCGCGCCCATTGGATCGGCCGGAAGCAACGCCCACCTATCCTTGCCCGTCGATCTTTCGGTGAAGGGCGCGGTCATCGATGCGTAAGTGAAGATGTGCATCAAGCGGCCGCGGAAATGGCCGAAGTCCTCGATGTGGCCGTTGACGCCGAGGATGACTTTCGGCGCGGTGATGCTGCCTCGATGCGATATGGCCTTCCACGCCCCGCCGACACGCTCAAGTCTGAGCACCGGCGAGTGCTCGTATATGTCGACCTTTGATGACAGCCCGGCGGCAAAGCCGCGAATGTAGTCAGCGGGCTGGATCATCACCGCGCCTGGCGTGTAAAGACCTCCCAGATAGTATGACGATCCGGTGATCTCCCGCATCTCGGCCGCATCCACAAAGCGGTGCTCCTCGCCGATGCTAGCGAGCGAGCGGCCATAGTTTGCGTTGAGTTTTATCCCGCGCTCCGTCGCGGCAGCATTGATCTTGCCCGACGGATCGAAGGTCCGCACCGACATGTCGTACTCGGCCGCAGCGTCGGCGGCGAAGGAGATCGCAAAACGGTTCTGGGCGATCTCCGTCTTTGTCGCGGCCTCGTCGGCGACGGAATACTCGCCCGACGAGATATTGTGCGGGACGTCGATCATGTAGCCGGAGTTCCGGCCCGCGGTGCCCTTGGCGATCTCTCCCGCATCCAGAAGGACGATCCTGTCGCCAGGCCGCAGCTGAGACAGCCGCCGCGCCGCGGAGAGGCCGGCGAAGCCTGCACCGATGATCAGCCAGTCGGCCGACACGTTGCCGTCGAGCGTCCGGATGGGGAAGCTGCGTCTACTGATCGCCTCCCAGCCCGAGGTTCCGGATTCAGCCGGAAGACGCTTGACGACAACGTCGCTCATCGGATGGTCTCGTCGACCGAACGATCCGAGACGTCGATCCAGACCGTCTTCAATTCGCAGTAGTTGTCGTGCGCGAAGACCGACTTGTCGCGGCCGCCGAAGCCGGACTCCTTGTAGCCGCCGAACGGCGTCGTCGCGTCGCCTTCGCCAAAGCAATTGACGGTGACGACGCCGGCTCGGATTTCGCGCGCAAGCTTGATCGCCTTGCGCAGGCTGCCGGTGTAGACGGACGCGGTCAGGCCATAGTTCGTGTCATTGGCGAGCGCCACGGCTTCGGCAAGCGAATTGAACGTCGTGACCGAAAGGATCGGTCCGAAAATCTCCTCCCGAAACAGGCGGCTTGCGGGCGTAACTCCGTCGACGACGGTCGGCTCGATATAGATGCCCTTGTGTGTGGCCCCGCCATGGGCGATGGCGAGCTTTTCGCCCTTCGCGTCGGCGAGGAAGGATTTCACCTTCTCGAAATGGGACTTGCTGACGAGCGCGCCGATGCGATTTTCCGGATCGAGCGGATCGCCCGTCTTCCATTCGCGCATGTAGGCGCCGATACGCTGCAGCAACTCGTCCTTGATGCTGGCCTGGACGATGAGTCGTGACGTGGCCGAGCAGTTCTCGCCCATGTTCCAGAACGCGCCGTTGACCACCTGTTCGGCGACGAGGTCCAGATCTTCGGCATCCTCCAGAACCACCGCCGGGTTCTTGCCGCCGCATTCGAGGACGATGCGCTTGAGGTTGGAGTCCGCGGCGTAGCGCAGGAAGCGGCGGCCTGTCGGCGTCGATCCGGTGAATGCCACCATGTCGACGTCCATGTGCATGCCGATCGGTTCGCCGACCTCCTTGCCGCCGCCGGTGACGACATTGAAGACGCCAGCCGGGACACCGGCTTCATGCGCCAGTTCGGCAACACGAAGCGTCGTCAGCGTCGTCTCCTGGGCGGGCTTCACGATCAACGAGCATCCCGCGGCAAGTGCCGGACCGATTTTCCAGGCCAGCATCAGCAGCGGAAAGTTCCAGGGCAGGACGCAGCCGACGACACCGACCGGTTCGCGCACGACCATAGTCAGCGCGTTCGAACCCACGGGAGCGACGTTGTCATAGAGTTTGTCGATCAGTTCGGCGTGCCAACGGATGGTGTGGATCGTATCCGGAACATCGACGGTCTGGCATTCGCGGACCGGCTTGCCGCTGTCGAGGCTCTCCATGACCGCGAGTTCGTGACGGTTGTCCTCCAGCAGCTTTGCGAATTTGATGAGGACGGCCTTGCGCTCGCCAGGCGAGCGGAGATGCCAGCGGCCGTCGTCGAAAGCCTGCCTGGCCTTGGCCACGGCGAAATCAACATCGGCAGCATCGCACGCCGCGATCTCGGCAAGCGTCTCGCCCGTCGCTGGATTGGTCGTCTTGAATGTCTTGCCGGAATTCGCCGGACGGAACGCGCCGTCGATGAAGGCATTGGTCGGAAATTGAAGGCCTGCGGCAATCGCCTTGTATTCGGCGGCGGTCAAAGGTTCATGCATGGTTTGCTCCCGACGTGATCTGGGCGACCGTGCGCTTCAAGGTGGCGACGACAGTCTGGAGACCTCGCTTTTCTTCCGAGTTGAGAGGGCGCAGCGGCGCCCGCACAGGGCCGGCCTTGAGGCCGGTCAGCTCACAGCCATGCTTGATCGACTGCACGAACTTTCCGCATTCGAGGAAATCCATGAGCGGCAGCATCGCCGTCATGATGGCGCGGCCCTTGTCGAAATTCCTTTCGAGCACGCAGGCTTCGTAGAGAGCGACATGCTCGCGCGGCAGAAAATTGGAGCCGGCGCAGACCCAGCTCCTGGCACCCCATGCAAAGAATTCGAGAGCCTGGTCGTCCCAGCCGCAGGAGAGCGCGATATTGGGGAACTTCCGCGCCAGCAGATGGACGTTGCCCATCTCGCCGGAGCTCTCCTTGATGGCGACGACGTTGCGGGATTTGCCGACGCGGGAGAAATAGTCCTCTCGCATGGTCACGCCCATGCGGGCCGGATAGTTGTAGAGCATGATCGGAAGGTTCGCCGCACGGTCGACTGTGAGGGCGTGAACCGCATTCTCACGTTCGGTCGGCAGAGCGTATGGAGGCGACGACACGAGGATAGCGTCAGCGCCGATCTCCTTTGCCGCCTTGGCATATTCGACCGAGTCTTCGGTCCTGGTAGCGCCCGTTCCAATGATGAGCGGAAGCCGGGTGCCAATCACTTCCTTGGCATAGGCGGCGAGATCGAAGCGCTCCTGGGCGCTCTGCGCGTAGTATTCGCCCGTCGAACCGCCGACGATGATGCCGTGCACTCCGGCCTCGATGAGCGACTCAAGAACGGCTGCAAAACCGGCGCGATCGATCCGCCCGTCCGGGTCGAGCGGCGTTATCGCCGGCGTGTAGATGCCCTCGAATTTCAAGTCATTCCTCCGTCGATGGAGTCGCCGTTTCGACGAATGCGCTTTCGGGGCACACGAAGCCGTCTGCGAACTTCTCACGCGAGAATTCTCAGTGCCCCGAACCCGTCGATCGCATTTGATGGTCTGGAAAATTGCACACGGTCGGGCGGGAGTCAATGGATTGTATTATCTGTGTACACATTTTTTATATTTTGATAACACACAACTGCCTCGCAGGTGCGCGCCTGAGACCGGTTGGGTTCGGCTGAATATTGCGGCGGCTGTCTCACTGCCGGCAAAGTGCCCGGCGCGCGAGCAGAGCTGGGTTTGCGGTCGGGGTGAGCCCTCAGGACCAGAAGCAGCGAAAGGAGCAGTCCTCTCGCACGCGGCGCATTTCGAGCCCGTCCTGAACAGACCTTGGGTGATGTCAGCAAAAAGGGGTGTGATCCCGGACCAGGGCGCTAATGCTGAAAGTTAAGGTCTCCGGATTTCTCCGGGCCGCTTACGGCGATGCGGTCAAGAACCGCCAATGAGGGCATCCGCCTTCAATCCTTGCGGCGCGATAAACATCTCCATGTTTTCGCGCGACAGTTCCCAGTGCTCGAACACGAGGTCGACAACGGCGTCCTCTTCGTGAGCGCCGATGGCAGAAATGAAGCCGTCGTGATGTTCAACTGCTATCTGAAGCCGCTTGCGCATGTCAGCGTTGCGCGGACGGAAGAAGGTGTGACCAATACGGGCGTGATCGATCAGCAGCCTGCCGAGACTTGGCTGCAGGTAGGCATTGCCGGACATCTCGCCGATGATCTCATGAAAACGGTTGTTCTCGAGGACCATCGAAAGCGCATCGCTGGACGTACTTGCCTTGCGGAAACGCTCTTGTGTGTCCTTCAAATCCGAAAGCTGTGAGGGCTTGAAATTCTGGACGGCCAATCGGCCGATAGCAGCGTAAATCATGGGCGCGACCAGGAAAAAATGCCGAAGGGTCGAATGGTTCATCGGGACAACGCGGGCGCCCCTGTTCGCGCGAATTTCGATGTATCCTTCGCCCTCCAATCTGCGGAAGATTTCCCTGACTGGCGTCCGTGACAGACCGTAGCGCTCGCTCAGCGCCACCTCATCGAGATCCTCGTCAGGATCAAGTTCCATCGTCAGGATGCGGCGCTTCAGATCGTCGTAGAGGCTGCCCTTGCTGCTCTTCATTGCGCACCTTCGGAATGATTCTGATTGTCAATGATATCTAGTACGGCACGAAGAATCGCATGCGTTGATAGGCGTGTCAACGGATTGTATTTTCTTGGTACACAATGTATAGCCGATCATCAATGGCTCACTGGAGATAGACGAAGCTATCCCTCTGCCGGTCGAGCAACGCCCCAGGACAGCCCAGGAAAAAGGAATGGCCAAGAGGTTTGCGTTTCTCATGGTTCGTGATTTCACCCTGTCGCCGCTCTCGCTGTTCATCGACACACTGCGACTGGCGGGTGATGAAGGTGATCGAAGCCGCAGGGTAGAATTTGACTGGCAGATCATTGGCGAACGCGGCCTGCCAATCAGGGCGAGCTGCGGCGTCGAATTGCTCCCGACGAAGGAGATCGGCAATCCGGAGGACTTTCACAACGTCGTCGTGGTCGGCGGCCTGCTCGACACCAACCGCGTCCTCAGTTCAGAGAAGGAGGCATTCCTTTTGCGGGCAGCTGAGAAGGGAGTGCCTCTTACCGCGCTTTGCACGGGAAGCTTCGTGCTTGCCCGTTACGGCTTGCTGGATGGCTATAGCGCCGCCGTCAGTTGGTTTCACATCAAGGATTTTCGGACCGAGTTCCCCGCTGTGAACGCGCATGCCCATACTCTGTTTTCCGTCGACCGTGGCCGCTCAACTTGTGCCGGAGGTACGGGCGCGGCCGACCTAGCCGGCCATTTCGTTTCGGAATCCATAGGGCGGAAAGCGGCCGAAAAAGCCGCCAAGATCCTTGTCCTTGATCGAATTCGAAACATCAAAGATGCGCAGCCGGTCGGGGACCTGTTTCCCGAAGCGTCGAGCCGCGCGGTGAAGCGGGCCCTGCTGTTGATGGAAAGCAATCTCCAGGAGAAAGTCTCGATCACCGAGATCGCAGGCCGGTTGAATTGTTCGAGGCGACAGTTGGAGCGTCTTTTCGGGACTGAATTGGGCGTCAGTCCGATGGCGGCGTATCTCGCGCTGCGGGTGCATTATGCGAAGTCCCTACTGGAGGACAGCGACTTGCAGATAGGAGAAATCGCATACCGATGCGGTTTCGAAAATGCCGGGCATTTCAGCCGGGTGTTTCGTCAACAGACCGGTGCGACGCCTACTCACCTTAGGCATCAGACCCGATCCTCAGGCGGCTCTACCAATGCGTGACATGAGTTCGTGCCGGATTGAGCTGCGCCAACGTCCGATTTCTGCTCGAGACGTCCGAAACCCGACATGCCGCTTCCGTGAAGAGTTTCGGGCGCCGGCAGGCGTACGAAAGTCCCCGAGGAAGGAACCCGTGGGCCACAGTCGATGGCTATGGGGATTTCGATTTGCGGCTGGTGTCGGCGACGGCGCGACCGCCGCCGGCAAGCGTCGGTTTTGATGTGGACGGACCGCTTCGCCTTTCAGCCACGCGGTATTGTCGGCTCGGCGCGCGGCCGGACGCGACCCGTTCGGCGTCGATGATCACCATGGACACGCGTGGGTCCGTTGCCGGAGGCTGGGCGCCTGCGGCTGAACGCTGGAGCATGCCATGCCGGGTCATGGAGAGTTCTCCCGGTTCGTCGCGGTGGTGTCCGGCGGTCCGCGCGGCTGTCGCCACCGTTCGAACGTCTCGATGATGATCATGCTTCCGCCGCAGCATCGGCATGGCGGACGGAAGTCAGTCGGTTCTACCGAGTTGTCGTCCTCCGACGGCGCAGCAACGTTCAGCAGTTCGCGGGCGCGTGCGAGGCTGCCTTTGCGGGAGCCGCCGGCGAGCAGGCCGTAGTGACGGATGCGGTGGAAGCCGCGCGGCAGGATGTGGAGCAGGAATCGGCGGATGAACTCGTCGGTGGCGAGTGTCATGACCTGCTGCCGATCGGTGCCGTCACGACGATAGTCCTTGTAGCGGAACGTGACCCCTGCTTCATCGAACCGGATGAGGCGGCGGTTCGAGATCGCAACCCGGTGGGTATAGCGGGACAGATAGGCGAGCACTGCCTCCGGCCCGGCGAACGGCGCCTTGGCGTACACCACCCAGCGCTTCTTGCGGACCGGCGACAGGTGCCGCACGAATGCCTGCCGCGCGGACAGGTGCGCCATAAATCCGAAGAAGGCGAGCCGTCCTGCGTCGTGCAGAGCGACCAGCCGGGTGAGGAAGAGCCGTCGGAACAGCTTGCCGAGTACGCGCACCGGAAGCAGGAAGGCCGGCCGAGAAGATATCCAGCGGCTTCCGTCCGGCGCGATGCCGCCGCCCGGCACGATCATGTGGACATGCGGATGGAGCGTCATCGCCGAGCCCCAAGTGTGAAGGACGGCGGTGATGCCGATGCGCGCGCCGAGATGCTTTGGATCCGCCGCGATCGTCAGCATCGCCTCCGCTGCCGCCTTGAACAGCAGGTCGTAGACGAGCGCCTTGTTCTGGAACGCGATGTCGGCGACCTCGGCGGGCAGCGTGAACACGACATGGAAGTAGCCGACCGGCAGCAGGTCGGCCTCGCGCTCGGCCAGCCACGTCCGCGCCGCCGCGCCCTGGCACTTCGGGCAGTGCCGGTTGCGGCAGGAGTTGTAGGCGATCCGCCATTGGCCGCAGTCCTCGCAAGCCTCGACGTGACCGCCAAGGGCTGCGGTGCGGCAATACTCGATCGCCGACATGACCTTGAGCTGCTGCAGGCTCAGATGACCTGCGTGGGCGGCCCGGTAAGCGGGTCCGGCAGCACGGAAGACGTCGGCAACCTCGATCGAGGCGCGCACGCTCAGCCGTCGGATGAGATCTCTTCCGGCTTGAACAGGCCAAGCTTGTCGAGCGGGCTCGTGACCGTGCGCACCGTTCGGGTCGCCACCTTCGCGTAAAGGGCGGTGTTGTTGAGCTTGGCATGCCCGAGCAGGACCTGGATGATCCGGATGTCGGTGCCGTCCTCCAGCAGGTGGGTGGCGAAGCTGTGGCGCAGCGTGTGCGGCCCGACCCGCTTGGCGATGTCGGCGGCCTGGGCCGCCTCGACGACGATGCGATAGAGCTGCCGCGTGCTGATCGGCTTCATCGCGTGCTGTCCGGGGAACAGCCAGCCGTCACGGTGCATCACGCCCTGCTGACGTCCGACCTTCCACCACTCACGCAGAAGCGTGAGCAGGTCCTCCGAGAGCATGGCATTGCGATAGCGCCCGCCCTTGCCACGCTCGACGCGCAGCAGCATGCGCTCGCTGTCGACGTCGGCAACCTTCAGCATCGACACCTCGGCGACACGCAGGCCCGCGCCATAGGCGACTGACAATGCGGCCTGGTGCTTGAGACACGTGGTGGCGTTGAGCAGCCGGGCCACCTCGTCGCGGCTGAGCACCACGGGCAGGTTGCGCGGATGCGCCAGCCGGACAAGCCTGCGCGCCAGGTCCGGGCGGTCGAGCGTGTGGGTGAAGAAGAAGCGCAGTGCCGACACGATGCTGTTCATCGTTGGCACGGGAACGCCGTCCTCCTGCTGCTCGATCTGGAACCGGCGCAGGTCGTCGGCGGTAGCGGTGTCTGGTGAACGCCCGAGGAATGTCGCCAGGCGTCCGATGTCGCGGAGATAGTTGCGCTGCGTCTCGCGTGAGAAGCGCCGCATGTTCATGTCGTCGATCAGCCGCTGGCGCAGCGGGCTGACGGGTGCATCGAGAACGGGATGGTGCATGGTCAGGCTCCTTGTTGAAGAAGCCCGCCATGCTCTGCCGCTGCCGAACCACCCTCAATGCGAGCGCGACGTCCGGGTCGTGATCGCTACCTCACCCCACGCGCCCATCCCGCGCAGCGGGTTCGTTCAACGGCCCCAAAGGCGACATCACAACATCTGCTCGGCGATGATCGCTTCTGGCGCATCTGCGACGTTCTTTGGCACCGTAAGGTAGCAGGCTCGGCCTTGAATCATTGAGGATTTTTCGGACAGGGCGCTACCATAGATCCGGGTTTTTGTTATATTTCAATAGCTTAAAGGTAGACTGGTAGCGGGAGAGGGACTTGAACCCCCGACCCCAGGATTATGATTCCCGTGCTCTAACCAACTGAGCTACCCCGCCAGGGCGGCGAAAGGCCCGAATCCACCTTAAATCGAAAGGCATTTCGAGGCGTTCGCCAAGGTCGCGCGGATATAAGGTTGGGAGGGCGAGCCTGTCAAGCATCGATGCGTCAGGCGCGCCGGCATATTGTCGCCCGAGAAAAGCTTTGCCGGGCAGACATCCCGATGCAGCCGGGATGGGGCTCTAGTCTTTGTTTGAGCATGGTCTCTGGACAAAACGGGTACCCCGTTTGTCCGTGAAAACCGGTTCCCACTTTTCGGGACCACGCTCTTGTCGCCGGGGTTGAGTTCGGCGGGGCACGTCGCTATGTCTCGGCCAAGAAATCTAGAGTTTGAAGCTGATGAAGCCGCGCATTGCAGTCCTCGGTTGCGGATACTGGGGCAGCAACCACATCCGCACCCTCAAGGCGCTTGGCGCGCTGCATGCGGTTTCCGATGCCAATCGGGCGCGGGCCGAAGGTTTTGCCAGCGAGCAGGACTGCCTGGCGATCGAGCCGGATCAGCTGTTCGTGCGTGACGATATCGACGCCATCGTCATGGCCTTGCCGCCGCAGTTCCATGCCGACCTTGCCGTGCGCGCCGTCGAGGCCGGCAAGGACGTGCTGGTGGAAAAGCCGATCGCGCTGACCGTGCCCGATGCCGAACGCGCAGTGCAGGCGGCCAAGGACAATGGCCGCGTCTTCATGGTCGGCCATGTCTTGCGCTTCCATCCAGCCTTCGAGACGCTGAAGGCGCTGATCGACAATGGCGAGCTCGGCGAAGTCCGCTACATCCATTCGCACCGGCTCGGCCTTGGCAAATTTCATACCGAGAACGACGCGCTGTGGGATCTTGCGCCGCATGATCTGTCGATGATCCTGGCCATTACCGGCACGGAGCCCATCGAAGTCAGGGGCGAGGGTGCTGCCTTGCTCGACAGTCTCAGCGACTTCGCGCACCTGCATATGCGCTTTCCCAACGGCCTGCGCAGCCACCTCTTCGCCTCGCGGCTCAATCCCTATCGCGAGCGGCGGCTGACCGTCGTCGGCACCAAGGCGATGGCGGTGTTCGACGATGTCGAGCCATGGGAACGCAAGCTTGCCGTCTACCGCCATGCGGTGTGGCAGGACAGCGGCCAGTGGGCCTTCACCACCAACGAACCATCCTATGTCGCGGTCGGCCAGGGCATGCCGCTGACGCGCGAGCTCGAGCATTTCATCCAGTGCATCGAGACGCGGGCCGAGCCGCGCACCAGCGGCGAGGAAGCCATCAGGGTGCTGCGCATCCTGACCGCGGGCACGGTTACCCACACAAAGTCCTGAGACCGTTGGAAGCTGCGCTGAAGGTCAGAGAAACAGCCTCTGAAAGGACGGCGTTATTCTGCAGGAACCTGTGCCGGCCTGGCGGCAAGCCGCGTCAGCATCGCTTCGGCCTCGGCGCCACGCTCGGAGCGCTCGATAAAGCCGCCGCCGAAGACGCGGGCCTCGTTGCCGTCGTCCGAATAGAGCACGCAGGCCTGTCCGGGCGCGATACCGGACTCGCCGTCGACCAGTTCCACAAAGGTGCTGCCGGCGCGGTGATGCAGCACGGCCGGGCGCGGCGGCCGCGTCGAGCGGACCTTGGCAAACAGCTCCATGCCGGCGGCCGGAATGTCTGACAGCGCGCGATCGCCCAGCCAGTTCATGTTGCGCAGGTAAATCTTGTGCGTTTCCAGCGCCTCGCGCGGGCCGACAATGACGCGGGCCCGGTCGGCGTCGAGATGGACGACGTAGAGCGGTTCGCCCGACGCAATGCCGATGCCGCGGCGCTGGCCGATCGTGTAGCGCAATATGCCATCATGGCGGCCAAGCACGCGGCCGTCGATATGGACGATGTCGCCCGGGTTGGCGGCAGCCGGCTTCAGCTTGGCGATGATATCGGAGTACTTGCCCTGCGGCACGAAGCAGATGTCCTGGCTGTCCTGCTTGGCGGCGACGGTCAGCCCCATCTCTTCGGCAATAGCGCGCACCGCGGGCTTCGACAGGCCGCCGAGCGGAAAGCGCAGATAGTCGATCTGCGCCTGCGTGGTGGCAAACAGGAAGTAGCTCTGGTCGCGGTCTGCATCGACCGGCCGGAACAGCGCGCGGTGGGCGCCATTGGCGCCGGAGCGGATATAGTGGCCAGTGGCGAGCGCGTCGGCGCCAAGGTCCTTGGCGGTCGCCAGCAGATCGGCGAACTTCACCGTCTGATTGCAGGACACGCAGGGGATCGGCGTCTCGCCGGCGACATAGCTCTCGGCGAACGGGTCGATGACCGCCTTGCGGAAGCGCTCTTCATAGTCGAGCACGTAATGCGGGATGCCCAGCGTCTCCGAAACGCGGCGGGCGTCGTCAATGTCCTGGCCGGCGCAGCACGAGCCGGCCCGGTGCGTTGCCGCGCCATGGTCGTAGAGCTGTAGCGTGACGCCGACGACATCATAGCCTTCGCGCTTCAAAAGGCCTGCGACGACGGACGAATCGACACCGCCCGACATGGCGACGACGACGCGGGTGTTTTGCGGGCTGGCGGGAAGGTCGAGGCTGTTCATGGTTCTTTCGTTCTGCGCGGCGCTTCAATGGCAGTGGCGCGAATATAGGTCAACCACATCAGCGGCGCCAGCTTTGCGGCAGCGCCGATTTTGCGGGAAAATTGCGCGCCCGCCGGCCGTTCACTCAAATGCCGACGAAAAGACTAACGCGGCGTTCATGATCCTTACCTAGTCATTAGGGTTCGCTTAGGCAATTTTTAAAGCTGTGGCGGTAATGTGGTGGGGATTGGGTCTTTGAGTTTTTTGTAGAGAGTACGATGACCGATCTTGTTAGACCGCGAGTCAAATATGTTATCGGGCCTGACGGCAGCCCTCTTACGATTGCCGATCTGCCGCCGACGAATACACGTCGCTGGGTTATCCGGCGCAAGGCGGAAGTGGTTGCGGCGGTGCGCGGCGGGCTTTTGAGCCTCGACGAGGCATGCCAGCGCTACAAGCTGACCACCGAGGAATTCCTGTCCTGGCAAGCGTCGATCGACGAATACGGGCTTGCCGGGTTGCGCACGACGCGCATCCAGCAATACCGGCACTAGAGCCAGGATCTCAACAAGAAAAGGGCGCGGTAACCGCGCCCTTTTGCCTGTCGTAAGGCCCCTGCTTCAGGCCGTCAGCACCACCTTGCCGATGGGCCTGGTGGCGAGAAAGGCGTGCGCCGCGCCCGCCTGTTCGAGCGGAAAGCTCTTTGCCACATGGACGGCAAGCTTTCCCGCATCGACCAGTTTGCCAAGCTCAACGAGGCCTTCGCGGTCAGGCACCACAGACATGCGCTCGACGCGGATGTTTCGCGCCGCAGCCTTGGCCCGGGTGGTGTCGTGGACGTCGAGCAGCGACACCAGGACGCCGCCGTCCTTCAGGACTGTCAGCGATTGGTCGGCATGGTCGCTGCCCATCGGGTCCAGAACCAAATCGATGTCACGGACCTCAGCGGTGAAATCGCCCTTGGTGTAGTCGACGACCTCGTCGGCGCCGAGCGAGCGGACGAAATCGAGTTTCTTCGGACTGGCGGTGGCGATGACATAGGCGCCGCGCGCCTTGGCAATCTGCACGGCCAGATGTCCGACGCCACCGCCCGCGGCATGGATCAACACGCGCTGGCCGGGCTTCAGGCCACCATGGCGGACAATGCCTTGCCAGGCGGTCAGGCCGGCCAACGGCAGCGCGCCGGCGTGATTGTGATCGATGCCTTGCGGCTTCGGTGCGATTTCATCGACCGGGGTGACGGCGAGTTCCGCATAGGCCGCGGCCTGCTTGGGAAAACGCGGCATGCCGAATACGGCGTCACCGACCTTGAGGCCACCATTGACGCCTGGGCCCAGCGCCTCGACGGTGCCTGAAATATCCCAGCCAAGGGTGAAGGGCGGTTCGCCCAGCAATGGATAAGAGCCGGCGCGCACCGAGCCATCGACCGGATTGATGCCGGCTGCGTGCACGCGGACCAACACTTCGCCTGATTTGGGCGAGGGGGCGGGACGATCGGCGATGACGAGGACGTCGGGTCCGCCGACGGAATTCTGGACAACGGCACGCATGGGATATCTCTCCTGCTTGGGTTCATATGCCGCTATCATTTGGATAGTATTATTCTCTTGTCTAGTATGTACCTTTTCTATATATAGGTACCCCATGGATAGTGATAATGATTGCGGCAGCGGCTATGATGCCTTCCAGCGGACGTGCCCTTCGCACGCCGTGCTCGAAATGCTGGCCAGCAAATGGGTCTATCTGGTAGTTTGCGCATTGCGCCGCGGCCGGATGCGCAATGGCGAACTGGCCCGCAGGCTGGAAGGCATCACGCCCAAAATGCTGACGCAGACGCTGCGCATTCTCGAGCGCGACGGGCTGGTGCGGCGCGAAATCTTTCCGGTCATCCCGCCGCGGGTCGAATATGAATTGACGGAACTTGGCCAGAACCTGGCGGGGCTGCTCACCCAGATACGGTCCTGGTCGGAAGAGCATGTGCCCGACATCAAGCAAGCGCGGGCTAGGGCAGAGGCGAATCAGGAAGCGGAGTTGCAGGCACAGGCCTGAAGCTGCGGCCGCCCTGCGGCCAGATCAGCAGCGCTGGAACTTTGGTCCGGCCGCACTCAAGCAAAGTGCGGCGTCAGGCGCCGCTGGCTGGATCAGCCACCGTCTTCAGCCGATCATGGCGCTGCGGCCGCCGAGTTCAGCATCGCGGATCTTGGTGTCGCGCGATTCCAGCATCTCAGCCTTGGAAAGCTCCGCTTCAGCTTCGCCGAGTAATGATTCGGCAGCGCTTCGCTGCTGGGCGAGGTCGCTTTGCGAGTTTCTGAGGTTGTCGCGGCGCAGACGGGCCGCTTTGGCGAAGGTTGGATAGGCAAAATGACTGATGTCGGTGATGCCCGCCTTCTTTTCTTCGGCGGTGATCTGAAGCTCCAGTTCAACAGCCATGCGCTCGAACTCGGCGATCATCGTGTCGAGCTGCAGCAGCTGCCGCCGCTTCTCATTCACCTGAAACTGCTTCAGCCGAACGAGGTTTTCACGTGACTTCATGATTCGGTACTCCCGCAAACGCACACCTGCACATATCGTCCAATCCGCTCGCCAGGGCCTGGCGACACCCGTATCCACCGGCATTCCCCGAACTATGGGAAACAAATTCCTAAAGTTTTTTGCCGGCGGTAACCATTCGTTTACGGGCATTGTTAATCATACGGGCGAGGACTTAAGGCCGGGTAAAAATTCCGGCTCCCGATACGGAAGCCGGCCAGCGAGTCCCTTGAGTCACTTAGTCCAACTTATTAATGTGTTGCATTAGCGATTTGGTTCTGTGATTCATCATTAGATTCAAGAGGGTGTAGAAAGCGGTTAAAAAATCTGGTACCGTTCTGACTGCGGAATTAGGTTTTGTTAACCATTCGATGGCAGCCTTCTGTTCAGGCAATCACTGCTCCGGTCCCGGATGGGTCGTGACATGGTCCGGCGGCAGAAAAGGGGAATGAAATGCGCGTTCTGCTGATAGAAGACGACAGTGCAACCGCTCAGAGCATCGAGCTGATGCTCAAATCCGAAAGTTTTAATGTTTATACGACCGACCTCGGTGAAGAAGGCGTCGATCTCGGGAAACTTTATGATTACGATATCATTCTTCTCGATCTCAACCTTCCCGACATGTCAGGCTACGAAGTCTTGCGGACGCTTCGCCTGTCCAAGGTGAAGACGCCAATCCTGATCCTGTCCGGCATGGCCGGCATCGAGGACAAGGTGCGCGGCCTCGGGTTCGGCGCCGACGACTATATGACCAAGCCGTTCCACAAGGACGAGCTGGTCGCCCGCATTCACGCCATCGTGCGCCGCTCCAAGGGCCATGCCCAGTCGGTCATCACCACCGGCGACCTGGTGGTCAATCTCGATGCCAAGACCGTCGAAGTCGGTGGCCAGCGCGTGCATCTGACCGGCAAGGAATACCAGATGCTGGAGCTGCTCTCGCTGCGCAAGGGCACCACGCTGACCAAGGAAATGTTCCTCAACCACCTCTATGGCGGTATGGACGAACCGGAATTGAAGATCATCGACGTCTTCATCTGCAAGCTGCGCAAGAAGCTCGACGCTGCGTCCGGTGGCCAGAACTACATCGAAACGGTCTGGGGCCGTGGCTATGTACTGCGCGAGCCGGAAGACATCCGCGTCAGCGCCTGACCGAATCATCTGATTGAATTCAATGCAAAAAACCCGGCTCAGGCCGGGTTTTTTGCTGTCCCTTCCGTTCGAGCACGAGCCGAATCAGGCGGCGATCTTCAGGGTACGAAAGCGTTCGAGCAGTTGCGGCCGGTTGAACGGCTTCAAGAGATAGCCCTGGGCGCCGGCGCGCTTTGCCTTCATGATCGAGGCGACATCGACTTCGACCAACGAAATCAGGATCTGCGGCTTGATCGCGCTTTCCATGGCGCGGACCCGGCGGATGACATCGACCGCCTGCATGTCCGGCAGTGCGCCGTCGACGACAATCACATCGGGCATCTCGGCAGCGCACATCTCGACCGCGTCGTGTCCGGTGGCCGCTTCGATCACCACCATGTCGGAGCCGCCAAGAATCCGTTTTGCGACCTTTCTGATCACACTCGAATCGTCAACAAACATGCAGCGCTTCATTTCCGGGTCCTCTTTGCCTTGGGGCGAACCGGCGGCATCCGGGGTATCGGGATGCACCTTAGACCGATCTGGTAAAGAAGCCGAAAAGCCGTTAGGTAAAGTTTTTGCAAAAATGTCGTTTGCGCGCCGTGTCTGCGGACGCGTCGCCGACGAAGAAACTTGGTTGTTCTGAATTTCGGCCAAGCCCGCAAATATCAGCGGGAAAAGATACTTGACTTGTTCTTGGCTGTCGGCCGAGCCGGTAACGACTTCGGGTCGTCAGACCGCGGACAGCACGATCTCTTCGGCGGTCGCGTGGATCGAGATTGTCATGTTGGCCTCACGCGCAAGAAGCAGCGTGTAATAAGGCTGGACCGAATGGGCGTCGATCGGCTCCTCGGGCTTGTTGCCGGAATGGAGTTCGAGGAATTTTGGCGGCACGCGCAGCATCGGGCCGCTTGCCGCAAGCGCAAAGCGCGGCTCGGTGTCGAGGTTTTCCAGTGTAACCACCAGCTTGCCGCCGCGCGGGATGGCGGCGTTGGCGACGAGCAGCAAATTGAGCAGCAGCTTGACCTTGTTCTTGGGCAGCAGGGCGCGAACGCCGTTCCAGACCAGTTCCGGCTTCTCGTTCTTCAGGAACGCGATGGCGACGGACTCGGCATCGCCGGTGTCGATCATCATGCCGGCCGAACCTGCGGCGCCGAAGGCGATGCGGGCGAACTGCAGCCGGGCCGAAGCGTTTTTGGCACTCTGGCGAATCAGCTTCATGGCGTCTTCGTCGGCGCCGCCCTCGTCGAGGAGTTCAAGGCCATTGTTGATGGCCCCAACCGGCGAAATGATGTCGTGGCAGACGCGGCTGCACAACAAGGCTGCGAGATCGGGTGCGGAGAGAGAGAAAAGCTCGGCCATCGGCAAAAATCCCTGCAAAAAATTCACATCCTGGTGGCCACGCGAGCGACCGCCGCGCCTCACCCACCCGAATCACGCTCTTTCCCCAGCGCTTCTGAATACACAGCGCCCGAGCGTGCAGCAACAAATCCACAATTCTCGTCAGCAAAAATGGCGTGTTTGCACAGGATGGGAGCCCGCACAGACGGTCAGACAGCCTTCGAACCGCCATGTTCATGTGGAAGGTTAATGGTTGAAAAAGGATTACGGCATAGTTTGCCCGTAACAGTCATCCTTAACGGCCGCCTAAAGAGCCGGACGGGGTGCGAGGCGTCGGCGAAAGTGCTCCCTGACGGAGATTGGAAGCATGGTTTCCCGATTCTACGACCGGACCTTTGTCCGTGTCTTCTTCATGGCGATTGCCCTCATGGGCGCGCTCGCCTTCTCAACCTCTGCGTCGCGGGCGCAGGAATACACCGCTCAGGAGATCGTCGATTCCGGCCACAAGTTCTTCGGCGCGACGTCGGGCGGTCTCGCCACCGTCGTCGAGAAGATTTTTGCCTCCTACGGCCTGCCCAATGGCTATCTGCTCGGCGAAGAGGGTTCTGGCGCGGTGATCGGCGGCCTGACCTACGGCGAAGGCACGCTCTACACCAAGAATGCCGGCGACCATAAGGTGTTCTGGCAAGGTCCGTCGCTCGGCTGGGATTTCGGCGGCGAGGGATCGCGGGTGATGATGCTCGTCTACAATCTCGACGACGTCAGCAATCTCTACAACCGGTTCGGCGGCGTTGCCGGCTCAGCCTATGTCGTGGCCGGCGTCGGCTTCAACGTGCTGCAGAACAACAGGGTGTTGCTGGTGCCGATCCGCACCGGCGTCGGCGCGCGGCTTGGCGTCAATCTCGGCTATCTGAAGCTGACGCAGAGGCCGACCTGGAATCCCTTCTGAGCGATTCCGACCACAGGTTGACCCGATCAACAGGTTCTGACCCGATCAAGCTGCGGCATACTCTTGCCGCAGCGCTGGATTTGCGTCATGCGAACATGGCAAAGTCCAGACTTGGCGGTTGTCGGCTAGCGACCCGCCTGTAACGGGTAGTCACCTTGGTTCAATCGATCCTGTTCTTCGCCCTCGGCTTTCTGTGCGCCGGCTTTCTGGCGCTGCTGGTTGCGCCGGCCATCTGGCGGCGGGCGGGCGCGCTGACGCGCAGGCGTGTCGAGGCGTCGGTGCCGCGAACGCTGGCCGAGATCCAGGCCGACAAGGACAGCTTGCGGGCCGAGTTCGCCATGACGACGCGCCGGCTCGAAATCAGCGTCAAGACGCTGCGTGAGCAGGCCAATGAGCAACTCGTCGAA
This sequence comes from Mesorhizobium sp. P171375, assembly GCF_057786075.1. Lineage (NCBI taxonomy): Bacteria > Pseudomonadati > Pseudomonadota > Alphaproteobacteria > Hyphomicrobiales > Phyllobacteriaceae > Mesorhizobium > Mesorhizobium sp. P171375. The sequence goes on along the minus strand of NZ_JBYNWF010000001.1, from coordinate 6,219,098 downwards.
ATCAGTCGCGGGCGCGAGGCGCTGAAAGGCCTGGCGGTCGAGCGCAAGGACAAGAAGCAGGCGCTTACCGAGCTCGGAGAAAAAAACGAATTGCTCCTGCATCGCGAGCAGCAGATACAGCAGCTGACGGACAAGCTGGTGCAGGCCGAGCGCATGATGGAAAAGCGCGCGCTTGAGCTCGAAAAGCTTGAGCACATGTATGACGACGCCTCCTTCTCCTCCAGCAATCGTCAGATCAAACTGGTGGCGCGGGAATCGGAGCTGGAAAAGTTTGCCAACGACATTTCGGTGCTGCGCGGCCAGCGCAAGGAAGCCGAGAAGCGCCATCAGGAAGTCGTCGCCGAGAGCAAGGCCACGCGCGATTCTCTGAAAGCCGAGAAGAAGAGAACCGCCGATCTCGAGAAGAAGCTCGAGCGCCTGCTCGCCACGCTTGCCGATCGCGAGGACAAGCTCGATCGCCGCGAAAAGGAACTGGTCCGGCTTCGCGAACGGTTGAAGGGCGAGGCTGCGGGAGGCGCCGTGGCTGCTGGCCTTGTTGGCGCGCAGGACAATGCCCCCGCTGGTAACAACGACGTCGACAAGGTGCTAGCCAAGCTCGAAGGCGATCGCGAGCGGCTGGAAGCCAGGCTGACGACGCTGGCCCGTGAGAACAAGCGGCTGAAGACGGAGCTTGGTGGTTCCGAGACCACGAGAAATGGCGACGACGAGCGCAGCGCCGGGGATGCGTTGCGCGAACAGATGAACACGCTCGCGGCAGAGGTCGTCAGCCTGACCGCCAAGCTTGAAGGACCCGATTCGCCGATCACCAAGGCGTTGGCTGCGCCGCAGGAAGCGCGATCGGGAACCATCAGCCTCGCCGATCGCGTGCGGGCGCTGCAAAAGGCAGATTCGGCGGGCTGAGCTTCAGGCCGCTGGCTTTCAAAAATCCTGGGCGGCTACCGACTTGGCAGTCGAAAAATGATGCAACGCGATGGCTGAGGCTGCAGCGACATTCAGGCTGTCGAACCCTCCAGACATCGCAATCCTCACCGTCCGCAGCCGGTCAAGCAGCCTCTCGGGCAGGCCTTCGCCTTCGGTGCCGAGATAGAGCGCCAGTCGTTGCGGTCTCGCGGCATTGCGTATGTCAGCCTCGCCGCGCGGCGATAGAGCGACCTGGGCGAAGCCCAACTCGTCGAGCTTCGCGATGAAAGCTTCAGTGTGGCTGAAGGAGGCGAAGGGAACTTTCAGCGCTGCGCCGACGGAGACGCGGATCGCCTTGCGATACAGCGGATCGCAACAGGTGGCGTCGATAAACACGGCATCGGCGCCGAAGGCGGCAGCGTTGCGGAAGATCGATCCCATATTGTCATGGTTGGCGATGCCGATGAGCACGACGATCAGCGCGTCGGCAGGCAAGGTGTCGAGCAAGGCCTGTGCGAGCTGCGGCGTGCCCTTGCTGCCGATCGCCAATATGCCGCGATGCATGTGGAAGCCGGCGATCCTGTCCATGACGTCGCTTTTCGCAACGTAAACCGGCAGGTCGGCAGGGGCCTTGCGCAGGATGTCGTCGAGCCCGGCCAGCCGGTTTTCCAGAACCAGGACCGACTCGGCGGCGAAGCGTCCGGCTGTCAGCAGGACGTCCAGCACCACCTTGCCTTCGGCGACGAACCGGCCATGGCGGCCGGTGAGATCGCGCTCGCGGATGTCGAGATAGGCGGCGACCCGCGGATCGCGCGCGTCGTCGATCTGGATCGGATCCATAAATACCTCGGCCGGCGAAAATCGTCAGCGAGGTAAGGAGCGATCGGAGCCGCAGGTCAAGTCCCGGCGCGGCGCAGACGCGTTGCCATCTGGGACAAATCGCCGGCGCCGAAGATACCGTCCAGCATGCGCAAGAGGTCGCGCACGGCGTCCGACTTGCAGGAATAGTAGATCATCTGCCGGTCGCGGCGGGTCTCGACAAGATCGAGCGCCCTGAGCTTGGCCAGATGCTGCGACAAAGCGGACTGGCTGAGCACCACCTTTTCGGCGATGGCACCGACCGACATTTCACCGTCGGCCAGATAGCTCATGATCAAAAGCCGCTTTTCGTTGCCCATAAGGGTCAGAAATGTCGCCGCCGATTCGGCATTGGCGATTAGTTTGGTCGAGACCATGCCCCATGTTTCCCTGCTCATCCGAACGCTATGGGGGCAAATAGCGTTGGGTGCTATAATTCAGCTGTGGATGCACGCTGCTGATTCAGCGCTACCTGAATCGTAGATCATTTCGCCCAAATCTCAAGACATGCTTTTGATTCATGACGATTATCCTTGCTAACCCTGCGTAGCCGGCGCACGTCCGGCCCTGGCCATGTCGACCAGAACGGGCCGCAGGTCGCGCGCGGTATTCAATGGTTGCGGAAAATAGACCCTGCAAACGGCGTCGCCCGATGCCAGGTCCATGCCCTCGGCATCGAAGCCGGTCATGGTCCAGCCATCACCGTCGGCCTTGGCAAAATGATGGGCATAGACGGCGATTGCATCGAGATGGTCGGCATTCATGTGGTCGAGGGCGGACTGTTCGCTGGCCGCCAGTTCGTCGACGATCGGCCCATCGGTGATGAGATCGGCACGGTCGAGCAGATAGGCCTTGCCGAAACCGCCATTGAGGCTGGCACGCTCCGGCTCGAGGCGGAAGATCGAGAAATCGCCGAGCCCGGAATAGAGCTTAGCCCTGGGATTGTGATTGAGATAGCGCCGCTCGGCGCGGGCATGCGCGCTCGATCCGCGCTCAAGCGGCTGGGCCCGGCAAACCAGTGTTATCCTGGGGTGCGCCAGCGGATCGCCCTTGCCGGGCTCACCGACAAGCAGCGAGCAACGCGGCTCGGCAAGCATCGCCCCGGTGTGGGCGGAGAGCGCCGAGACAAGGATCAGCGGCGTGCCATCGGTGTCGGTGGCGACACCGACTCTGGAGGCCAGCGGCGAACCGGTCGAGGGCTCGATGACCGCAAGGGCGCCGAAGCGGGCGCTGCGGATCAAGGTTGTTGCCAGCCTGACCGCCTCGGCGTCCGTCGCGCGAATGACGTCCTTCTTCGGCTCGTTCAAAATGTTCACCGGGTTAAGTTGATTTTCTTCATCCAGTTATTGGCCAATCAGACCGGATTTGACAAGCGCTGTAATCTCATCTGCCGAAAAGCCGAAGCGCGCCAGCACGTTTTGCGGCCGCTGGTCGTCATCATCCGGCATGGCGGCAAGCGCCGGCTGCGAGGCGGAAAAGCGCGGCGCAGGTGCCGGGCGTTCGAACGTGCCCGTCTTCACAAATGCGTGACGAGCACGATTGTGCGGATGGTTCCTGGCCTCCGCAAGCGACAAAACCGGCGCGACGCAAGCGTCGGTGCCCTCAAACAGACCGGCCCAGTCGTCGCGCGTCTTCAGCCGGAACCGGTCGGCGAAGGTGGCGCGCATGTCCGGCCACAACGCCTTGTCGTACTGGCCGCGGACAAAATGCTCGCCCAGCGGCAGCAACCTGGCGAATTCGGCGAAGAAGCGCGGCTCAAGGCAGCCGACCGCGACGTGGCGTCCGTCCGCCGTTTCATAGGTGTCGTAAAAGGGGGCGCCGGAATCGAGCAGGTTGGCGCCGCGCCTGTCGCTCCACAGGCCTGCCGCCATGAAGGCGTGTATGGGCGCCGTCAGCATCGAGGCGCCCTCGACCATTGCCGCGTCGACCACCTGGCCCTTGCCGGAGCGCGAACGCTCAAACAGCGCTGCAAGCACGCCGGCGATCAGCATCATGGCGCCGCCGCCATTGTCGGCGATCAGATTCAGTGGCGGCACCGGCCGGCTTTCCTCCCGGCCGATGGCATGCAGCACACCGGAATAGGCGAGGTAGGTGATATCGTGGCCAGCGCGGCCTGCGAGCGGCCCGTCCTGGCCGAAGCCGGTCATGCGGCCGTAGATCAGCGCCTTGTTGCGCGCCAATGCAGCATCCGGGCCGAGACCGAGCCGCTCCATGACGCCGGGACGAAAGCCCTCGACCAGCAGATCGGCCCGTTCGACGAGATCCAGCACCAGCTCGATGCCTTGTGATTGCTTGAGATCGACACTCAGGATGGAACGGCCGTGACGGTCGAGATTGTACTCATCGGAGAGCGGCAGCAGGGGTTGGTCCGAACCGCTGCGCTCGATGCGCAGCACCTCGGCGCCCATCTCCGACAGCATCAGCCCGGCCAGCGGCACCGGGCCGAGCCCGGCCATCTCGATGACTTTCAGGCCGGCCAGGGGGCCGGTCTTCACTGCGGCTGCGCCGGCCGCCATGGCCGTCTATTTCGGCGCCATGCGGATCGCCCCGTCGAGGCGGATGGTCTCGCCGTTGAGCATCTGGTTTTCGACGATATGCAGGGCGAGCGCCGCATATTCGGACGGTTCGCCGAGGCGAGACGGGAACGGCACGGCCGCACCAAGCGAATCCTGCACCTCCTGCGGCATGCCGGCCATCATCGGCGTCTTGAAGATGCCGGGCGCGATGGTGCAGACGCGAATGCCGGAGCGGGCGAGATCGCGGGCGACCGGCAGCGTCATGCCGACGACGCCGCCCTTGGAGGCGGCGTAGGCGGCCTGGCCGATCTGGCCGTCATAGGCGGCGACCGACGCCGTGTTGACGATGACGCCGCGCTCGCCGCCCTGCAACGGCTCGAGCTTGGCGGCGCGATCCGCGACGAGGCGGATCATGTTGAAGGTGCCGATCAAGTTGATCTCGATCACCTTGCGATATTGGTCGAGCGGGTGCGGACCATCCTTGCCGATGGTCTTCACGCCGATGGCAATGCCGGCGCAGTTCACCAGGATGCGCGCCGGCCCAAGCCTTTTTTCCACTTCGGCGACCGCGGCCGCACCGCTGTCGGCGCTGCTGACGTCACACTGGATGGCGGTGCCGCCAATGTCGCCCGCCACTTTCGCCGCCCGGTCGATGCCGATATCGAAAATCGCGACGCGGGCGCCCTTGTCGGCCAGCGCTCGGGCGGTTGCCTCGCCGAGTCCGGAGCCGCCACCGGTTACGATCGCAATCTGGCCGTTCGGGTTCATGCCGCGTCCTCCCTGCTTTTGCGGATCATGCTACGGAGGTCGCTGGCATGGTGCAACCTGATCGGTCCATCGAGACGTCTCGATCGGCCGGGCAATCAGGCCATCGCCGGCGCGGGCTCGGCAATCCTGGCGACGCTGGCATGGCAGACTTCGCCGGAAAGACGCGCCACGGCGCCAGGCACGATCTCGTGCGACAGCAGCCGGTCGAGGTCGACCGGGCGTGGCATGGAGATCTGGCCGCGCGGGATCTTCCTGAAGCCGAGCGGGCCGTAATAGGGCTCGTCGCCGACAAGGATCACCGCCGGCGCGCCAGCCTTGGCAGCCGCTTCCAGCGCGATCGCCACCAGCCGGCGGCCGATGCCGAGATTCTTGAACGCAGGGCGCACGGCAAGCGGCCCTAGCATCAGCGCGCGGCCGGCGCCGGCCGCAATGCGGGTCATGCGCACCGAAGCAACGACGATGTCACCGTCCACGGCGACGAAGGACAGCGAGCGCTCGTGGCCGCCGGCCTCGCGGATCTTGTAGGCGGCCAACACGAAGCGGCCGGGGCCGAAGGCTTCGTCGTTGATGGCTTCGATTTCGGGGTCATGCGCCGGAGTTTCCGGCAGGTATTTCACGTCGGCAAGGCTCATGGTCTTCGCGGTCCGATATACGAGGAAGGTTGCTGCAAGCGGCAGCGTTCGCCAGTCAGCGCTTTCTAAGCGCGGGCGCCCTTTCGTCGTCGGTCAAACCGTATCGAGGCAAAGTCGAACATGCGGAGTGTCCGCTAGCATCATTTTTCGGCCGCTGCAATCGGTCGCTTTTATCAGGCATTTCGGACGAGTGACGCTCTGTTCAGCAGATGACGACTTCGACATTGCCGCTTTGCGCCTACATTGGCCAAGGCAGGCAAGGAGATTTCGCATGGGTTTGCTGGTCGAAGGCAAATGGCAGGACCACCCGGCCAAGGTCGATAGCGGCGGCAGGTTCATCCGCGCCGAGGCGCAGTGGCGTGACTGGATCACGCGTGATGGCTCGCCGGCTAAAGGCCGTACGCGCGGCTTCAAGGCCGAACCGGGCCGTTACCATCTTTACGTCTCGCTCGCCTGTCCGTGGGCGCACCGCACGCTGATTTTTCGCGCGCTGAAGAAGCTCGAAGGGATCATCTCGGTTTCGGTCGTGCATCATTTCCTCGGTGCCCACGGCTGGACTTTTCTGGCCGAGGACGGGGCCACTGGCGACACGGTTTACGGCCTCGATTTCCTACATCAGATCTACACCAAAGCCGATCCCGCCTATTCGGGCCGGGTGTCGGTGCCGGTGCTGTGGGACAAAAAGGAACAGACCATCGTCTCCAACGAATCCGCCGAGATCATCCGCATGCTCAATTCCGCCTTCGACGCATGGGGCGATGCCAACGTCGATTTCTATCCGCCGGCGCTGCGCGGCGAGATCGACAAGGTCAATGCGCTGGTCTATCCGGCCATCAACAACGGCGTCTACCGCGCCGGCTTTGCCACCACGCAAGCAGCCTATGAAGAAGCCTTTGCAGAGTTGTTCTCGGCACTCGACACGCTGGAGGAGAGGCTGTCAAAACAGCGCTATCTCACCGGCGAGCGCATCACCGAGGCGGATTGGCGGCTGTTCACGACGCTGGTGCGTTTCGACCCGGTCTATGTCGGCCATTTCAAATGCAATCTGCGCCGCATCGCCGACTATCCGAACCTGTCGAACTATCTGCGCGATCTCTACCAGGTGCCCGGCGTCGCCGGCACGGTGAACCTGCACCACATCAAGACGCATTATTACGGCAGCCACGAGAGCATCAACCCGACGCGCATCGTGCCGGTCGGCCCGGAGCTTGACTACGCCGCGCCGCATCACCGGGCGCGGTTCAGGAAGGCGGCGTGACGCCAAATCCAATCGAGCGCATGGCGCACTACGTTGCGATTTCAGCAGCGAGAGTTATCGCAGCAGCTAATGCTGTCGGAGAACTCTGGCCTACCAGTGCGGCGATGCCGGGTCCCCACCAAAAACCTCAGCGATCCGCCGCAACGTCGCCGGCGTCGTGCCTTCGGGCAGGCGATCAAGCGGGAAGAAGCCGGCTTCGGCGATCTCGTGGTCCGGCAGTTTCGGCGCCGTCTGGCTGAAGCTCTCGATCAGGTAGAAGGCGACATGGTCGCGGCGGCTGGAGCGGCGGTTGAAATGCATTGATTTCAGCACCGGCGGGGCGGTGAGTGCGATGTTGCCTTCCTCGGCCAATTCCCGCGTCAGCGCTTCGCCAAGCGTTTCGCCCAGCTCGACGCCACCGCCCGGCAATTGCCAGCCGGGAACGTAAGTGTGGCGGATGAGGAAGACGGAGTTCGACGCGCGATCGTGGATCAGGCCGCGCACACCAAGCGTCATTGGCCGCCGCAGCAGGAAATAGAGATGGAACAACCTTGCCCTGAGGCCGGCCCAACTGGTCTGGCGAAACGCCTGCTCCGGATCCGATATCGCCATCGCTAGCGAAACCGTAAGCAGACAGGAAACAGTGAGTGGAAAGCGGGGGGCGCGTCGCCTATGAAGGAAGGATGTTCAGGCTCGCGCATATTTCCGATGTCCATCTGGGGCCGCTTCCCGGTGTAACCTATCGCGAACTCGCGTCCAAGCGCGTGGTCGGCTATGTCAACTGGCAGCGCAACCGCCGCCGCCATATGCACGATGCCGTCATCGACACCATCGTCGCCGACATGAAGGCGAGCGGTCCCGACCACCTCGCCGTCACCGGCGATCTGGTCAATCTGGCGCTGGATGGCGAGATCGAAATGGCAAAGCACTGGCTGGAGACGCTAGGCCCTCCGGAGGATGTCTCGGTAGTGCCGGGCAATCACGACGCCTATGTGCCGGGCGCCTTCGACAAGGTCTGCCGCTCCTGGGCGGCGTGGATGAGCGGCGACGGCGTCACCACACCAATCGACCGCAACACTTTTCCCTATCTGCGCGTGCGCGGCAACGTCGCGCTGATCGGCGTCTCGACGGCGCGCGCCACGGCGCCGTTCATGGCCAACGGCTTCTTCCTCGAAGGTCAGGCGCAAAGGTTGGCCTCGATGCTCGACGCCACTGCCAAACGCGGCCTGTTGCGGGTGATCATGATCCATCATCCGCCGGTGCGCGGCGCCGTCACCCAGCAAAAGCGCCTGTTTGGCATATCCCGTTTCCACAAGACCGTTCACCGGCACGGCGCCGAGCTTGTGCTGCACGGCCATTCGCACCTGCCGTCGCTGTTCTTCATTGGCGGACGCGGCACCAGGATTCCGGTTGTCGGCGTCGCCGCTGCCGGGCAGTCGCCCGGCGGCAAGAACCCGGCGGCACAGTACAATCTGCTCGACATCGACGGCGAAAAGGGCAACTGGCGGATCCGGCTGACGCGTCGCGGCCTGACCGGACCGGCCATACCGCCATCCGACCTCCAGGTAATGGAACTTGGCGTGGATGCCGAGGCATCTAAACCACTGGTCAGAAGCTGATCTTCATCGCCAGGATGCGATCCCAAAACAGCACCGCCGACACAGCAAGGCCAACCACGGCGCCGGCGGCGATCAGGCCGAGGCCGGACAGGAAGGTCGACCAGCGCCTGTCGGGCGCGGTTGCTTGCAAGGGTGGTTCGGCCTCCCGCACGGTGGCGCGGTTCAGGCCGGCCACGGCGGGCTCGACGCCACCCTCCATCATGCGCTGGCGCTCGACGATGCGCTCCGCCACATAGCGCGTAACCTGATCGGCAACCGGTTTCATGTCGGTCGATTCGGCAAGTACCACGCGGCCGATGCGGGTATCCCTGAGGAAACGGTAGGTGCGGCGGTCGCGTCCCATGGCGACATGGCTGACGGCGTCGATCCACAGCCGCGGCTGCAGGCCCGACGAGACGACGAAGTCGAAATTGTCCATGTCGGCGGGTACGTCGGCAAAGACCGGGGCGAGTTCGGCGGCAAGCAGATCAAGCCGCATGCGGTGCGCCTCGCGCATGTCGACCACGACATCGTCGCGATCGGCAAAGGCGTTCTTTACGTCGCGAACGGCATCGGACAGTTTGCGCGACGGGGTTAAAGAGGTGAATTGCTCGTCTGAGTCCTTCATCATCCCTCGCTAATATATGGTTAATAGCGAGTTAACACAGCCATTTGCAAAATGCACTGGCGAGATGCCGGAAGACGGTTAGTTCAGCTCGCTGCGGCGTCGAATGTCGGACGCCTGCCGCGCCGGTCCATGTTCCGGCGCACGGCCTGGGCGACCACGCCTGGCTCCTCCTCGACCAGCATATGGCCGGCATCGATGACGTGATGGATGTGAAAATGCGCCGGCAGGCCATCAGCCTGGGTATAGGGCAGGACCGGATCGTCCGTTCCCCAAACCACCATCACCGGCATGTCGAGCGTGTCCAGCTGTTCGCGGGGGATGACGCCCTGCCGCTCATCCCTGGTCATGACAGTTGCGATCTCGATCAGCTTGCGCAACTGGCCGGGGCGACGGCGTACTTCCGCCAGCACGCCAACGATGCGTTCGGGCGGCGGGCTTTGCGGTCCGGACATGGCGGCAAGGCAGGTGCGGATTTCGCGTCTGTCGGCCGCCGCGGCGTAGCGACGCAACAGCGGCCCATTGATCTCCGGGCCAAAACCGCCCGGCGCCAGAAGCGTCAGCGAGGCTATTGTTTCGGGTTCGGCCAATGCCATCAGGGTGGCTACCGCACCGCCCATCGAATGACCGGCGACATGCACCCGTGCTATGCCGCGTGCGGCGAGATCCGCGAGAACTGCTCGCGCCGCTGCCCTGGCCGGACCGCTGCCGGGGAAATCGAGCGACAGTCCGTGTCCCGGAAGATCGTAGGCCAGTGTTCTGATCCCGGGCGCCAGCGTCGCGGTCACCTCGCGCCAGATGTCATGGCAACCGCCGAAGCCATGCAGCAGGACGACCGTCTTCGGCCCGGCGCCCCGCTCGGCAACATAGAGGGATGAGACCATGAAAAATGTATGATTATTGCAAGATAGGACAGGAAATTTCGAATTGGGCTGGATTGCTCCCAGTCCAGACCGATGGCCAGTAAAATTTTCGCGATCCGGAAAGATACTAGCTGGCGTTACCGAGGCCCGCGGCGCGCAACGCCTCGACCAGCCGCTCGGTCAGATCGGCGGGATATTTCCGCTCGGCGAAGGCCGCACGCGGGTCAGCGGCGAATTTCGGGAATTTGGTGGTCAGCTCATCCAGAAGCTTGGCCGCCAGCTGCTCGCGGCCGGCAGCCTTGGCGCCGATCAGCCGCGCCGCCAGATAATGCGATTTCATCGCCGTCGTGCGCAGCGACTCGCTGGCGATCGCGGCCTTGTTCATATCGCCCAGCATGAACTGCCCGGCGAAGAGCCCGTAATCCCACCAGGTCGGGTGGCCGCTGAACGTCTCGACGGCACGGGTCAGGATCGGTGTTCCCTCGGCATATTTGCCGGCGAAGATCAGGCCATAGCCGTAGGCGGCAGCCATGCTGAGGTCGTAGGGGTTGAGCTGATAAGCCTTGCGCATCCAGCGGATCGCCTCCTCGGGGTTGCCGAGGCGCGAGTAAAGGTAACCGTATGCGCGGTGCGCATAGGGGCTGGTCGGCCCCATCTGGATGGCGCGATGGGCAAAAGACATCGCCTGTTCGACCGTCGCGTCAGGCGGATAGGCGTAGTGATCGGTCGCGGCCTCGAGATGGAGCGATGCCAGTTCCGAATAAACGAGCGACGATTTTGCGCCTTGGCTGGCAAGGTTTTCCAGACAACGATAGGCGGCCTCATGAGTCTTGGTGCTCTGGTCGAGATAATATCTGTCGTTGAGGATCAGGCACCTCGTCAGCCCGGTCTGAATGCCGTTCTGTTCGATGTAGCTGTAGAGCGGGCCGGCGGCGGGAATGGTCGAGCTGAGGATGGCGGCGATACGATCCTCGACGGTACCAGGCGCACTGTCGGCGACCGTCAGATTGCGGGACAAAAGCACGCGGCCGGTCGCCACACTCTGCAGCTCGAGCGTCACGTCACCTGCCATTGGTCCCGGCAGGACATCGAAAACGAAGCTGGTCGGGTCGGTGCTTGGATCACGCTTGCTGTCGGCGTCGCGGCCGATGAAGTCGATGGTGTCGAAACCGGCAAGACCGGCGCGCAGCGAGGCGGCGACGCGGCCGGCCTCGGGGCCGGTGGCCTTCACGGCGATGTAGACGAGGGGCAGAGCCTCCATCGTCGGCGATGCGATGCTGCTCGTCGCGCCCGCGGTCTCGACCCCCGCCGCCGGATCGTTGCTGGCAAGCAGTGCGCCGCTGCCCTGGCGCAGGATGAGCACGCCCAGCATGAGGATGACCAGCGTCAAGGCGATCCAGAAGAACTGGAGATGGCGGGCCAGCGAAGGCCCAGGTTCTGTAATCGCCGAAGCTGTCGTGGGGAGCGCGGCAGGAGCCGCCTGGTCAGGCGATCCCGGCAGGGCGGCTACCGCCTGCGCCAGCGCCACCGGCTCCTGCCCAACCGGCAGGCGGATGGCGTTGAGTTCATAGGACGGCACATAACCGCCGCGCGGGATGGCGATGCGGACCGGATCGGCTACGCCCTCATTGGCGAAATAATGCTGGAGAAGTTCGCGCAGCCTGCCGGCCTGCACCCGGACCACCGCATCGGTCGACGAATCGAAATCGCCATCCTTGCCGAAGACGTCCATGGCGATGGAGAAACCCTTGAGCCTGTCGGCTTCGCCGGCCTGCTCGCGCTCTACAAGATAGCGCAGCAACTTGCGCGCGCGCTCGGAGCGTCCGAACGTTTCGCTGGCGAGTAGTCGCTCCAGTGTCTCGCGCACTGCGGGGGCGGCAGGCGTGGCATGCTGCAAGTGTCGATCCTCTCGAAGTCGGCACAGGTTGAGGCGCAATCATATAGCGCCTGCACTTCCATACAAGCTTGCTTATGTTATGCGATCGCGTACCGCACCAGATAATTACCGATGGTTAACACGAAAAAATCGGAATTTACCCTGGCAAATGGGGGATTTCCGGGCGCCGCTGACATCGGCGCCCGGGAGAATATCAGCTGACCTTGCGGCTGATGATGCGGTTGGCGGCCGAAACCACGGCTTCCAGCGAGGCGGCAACGATGTTGGTGTTGATGCCGGCGCCGAACAGCTTGCCGCCGGGATATTCCATCTCGACATAGGAGATCGCCGAGGCGTTCGAGCCGCGCTGGAGCGAATGCTCGGAATAATCGAGCACCGACATGTCGACGCCGACATGGCGCGACAGCGCATCGACGAAGCCGTCGATCGGACCGGTGCCGGAGCCGGTGATGGTCGTCTCCTTGCCGTTGTCGAGGATCACCGCCTCGACCACCCGCCGGCCCTTTTTCTCGGTGTCGGGATAGGTGTGATGGTCGAGGAATTTCAGCCGTGCGCCAGGCTGATCGACATAGCTCTCGAGGAAGCGGTCGTGGATGCGCTTTGCCGGCACTTCCTTGCCTTCCGCGTCGGTGATCGCCTGGATCTCCTGGCTGAACTCGATCTGCAGGTTGCGCGGTAGGTTGAGGCCGTAATCAGCCTGCAGCACGTAGGCGATGCCGCCTTTGCCTGACTGCGAGTTGATGCGGATGATCGCTTCGTAGCTGCGCCCGACATCGGCCGGATCGATCGGCAGATAGGGCACTTCCCAGACCGGCGTGTTGGCCTTCTTCAGCGCCTTTATGCCCTTGTTGATGGCGTCCTGGTGCGAGCCGGAAAAGGCGGTGTAGACGAGTTCGCCGACGTAAGGGTGGCGCTCGGGGATCTTCAGCTGGTTGGAATATTCGTAGACGTCCTTCATCCGGTTGATGTCGGAGCAATCCAGATGAGGATCGACGCCTTGTGTGTACATGTTGAGCGCCAGGGTGACGATGTCGACATTGCCGGTGCGTTCGCCATTGCCGAACAGCGTGCCTTCGACGCGGTCGGCACCCGCCATCAGGCCGAGTTCGGTGGTGGCGATGCCGGTGCCGCGGTCGTTGTGGGGATGCAGCGAGATCAACAGGTTCTCGCGGTTGTCGAGGTTGCGGCACATCCATTCGATGCGGTCGGCATAGATGTTGGGCGTCGACATCTCGACCGTCGACGGCAGGTTGATGATCAGCTTGTTGTCGGGCGTCGGCTTCACGATTTCGGTAACGGCGTTGCAGATCTCCAGCGCGACTTCGAGTTCGGTGCCGGTAAAGCTCTCCGGCGAATATTCGAAGCGGTAACCGCCGCCGGCCTTGGCCGCCATGTCGGTGATCATCTTGGCCGCGTCGGTGGCGATGCGCTTGATGCCGCCGACGTCTTTCTCGAAGACGACGCGGCGCTGCAACTCGCTGGTCGAATTGTAGAAATGCACGATCGGGTTGGTGGCGCCCTTCAGCGCCTCGAAGGTGCGGGTGATGAGTTCGGGCCGGCACTGTACCAGCACCTGCAGCGAGACATCGGCCGGCACATTGCCTTGCTCAATGCACCAGCGGGCGAAATCGAAGTCGGTCTGCGAGGCCGAGGGGAAACCGATCTCGATCTCCTTGAAGCCCATGTCCAGCAGCAGGCCGAACATGCGCGCCTTGCGCTCATGGCCCATCGGGTCGATTAGCGCCTGGTTGCCGTCGCGCAAATCAACCGAGCACCAGACCGGCGCCTTGTCGATGACCTTGTTGGGCCAGGTGCGGTCGGTGAGGCCGACTGTCGGATAGGGCTGGTATTTGCGGGCGGCGCCCGGCATGTGGCCGGCTGTGCCTTTTACGCTTTCGGCTTCGCCGGATCGTATCTCTTCTCGTGCGTTCATCGTCTTGTTCTCCCGGCGGCTCACGGATCGGTCTTCGGACGGATTGAGAGCGAGCTGCGCCTTACCAGATTTTCGTTCGCTTGATGTGAATTGCCAATTTTGAAACTGGCCAAGGAGCGTGCGCGTAAGCGGCGGTTCGACCGCCGGGCGCTCCTTCAGCGAACCCGGCGATCGCCGATAAGGCCGAGAAGAAGCAGGGTCGATGCCAGCGCGCGAACGGTCTCGCCGGCAAAGCCGGTCGGACGGGAAGCGACGGAGGAGGCGCGCGTGTTCATGGCGGTTTTCATACAGGAGCGGCCATGGAGAGGCAAGTAGGCGCTTTTCTGCCTGTTTCAGACCTCTTCCCCACGCGCGGCAAATACGCCAGACTTGGTGTTGTTTCTGTGCGTGTCGCCGTCCCTTCGCGGTCTCGGCAACATGCTTGGACGAGGTCGCGATGCCGGGGGAGGTCGCCCATGAATTTTGTATTCTTCTCGCCGCATTTTCCGGCCAACGGCGCCGATTTCTGCGACCGGCTGAAGAAGGCCGGCGCCACGGTGCTGGGCATTGGCGATGCGCCCTTCGATGCGCTGGACGGCAAGCTCAAGGCTGCTCTGTCGGAATATTACCGCGTCGCCGACATGGAGGATTACGATCCGGTGTTCCGGGCGATGGGTCATTTCATCCACAAATGGGGCCGCATCGACCGCTTCGAGTCGCTCAACGAGCATTGGCTGGAACTGGAAGCCAACATCCGCACCGACTTCAACATCTACGGCACCAAGCTCGATTTCGTGAAGAATCTGAAGCGCAAGAGCCGCATGCGCGCCTTCTTCCGCAAGAGCGGCGTCGATACCATTGCGCAGCGCAAATGCTCCGACCGGGCAGGCGCCATGACCTTCATCCGTCGCGTCGGCTATCCCGTGGTGGTGAAGCCCGATTCCGGTTCCGGCGCCTCGAACACCTTCAAGATTTCCAACGCCAAAGAACTCGACCAGTTTTTCCGGGACAAGCCCGAGGACGTGACCTTCGTCATGGAACAGTTCATCGAGGGCCTGGTGGTCACCTTCGACGGGCTGGTCAACCGCGACGGTGAGGTGGTGCTTGCCGCCAGCCACCGCTACGACCAGAGCGTCATGGAAGTGGTCAACAAGGATCGCCACATGAGCTACACCTGTTTTCCCAAAATCAGCCCCGCGGTCGAGGAGGCAGGCAGGAAAATCCTGAAAGCGTTCGACGTGCGCGAGCGCTTCTTCCACATCGAGCTGTTCGAAACCAAGGACGACCGTGTCATCGCGCTCGAGGTCAATATGCGGCCGCCCGGCGCCTGGATGACCGATGCGATCAACTACACGTTCGACATCGACGTCTATGCGGCGTGGGCCGACATGGTGGTCAAGGATGCCGCCAGCGGACCCTATGAGGGCAAGTATTTCACCGCCTATGCCAGCCGCAAGCAGCACCTCCATTATTTGCACAGCCATGAGGACGTGCTAGCCGCGCATCGCGACAAGATCGTCCACCATCAGCCGATAGAAAAGGTTTTCAGCCGCGCCATGGGAAATTACGCCTACCAGATGCGCTCGAAGGACGAAGCAGCGCTGCGCGAGGCCGTCGCCTATATTCACGCGGAAAAGGCTTGAACGCGATGGACATTTCCTATCACAAGGGCTTTGCCCGCAATCTCGGCCGCGACATGGAATACAAGCGCTACGGCCATGCCGGCCGGCCGGTGGTCGTGTTCCCTACCTCGCAAGGGCGGTTCTATCAGTTCGAGGATTCCGGCGGGGTGGGGGCGCTGGCCGAATTCATCGACACCGGCCGCATCCAGCTGTTTGCGGTCGACGGCATCGATTCGGAATCTTTCTTCAACAAGCATGCCGACGCCGCCCACCGCATCGGTCGCCACGAGGCCTATTTCCGCTATGTCCGTGAGGAGGCGTTGCCGGAGTTTCTGGCGACCGCCGAGCAAGCCAATGGCGGACGCAAGCTGAAGCCGCTGTTCACCGGCTGCTCTATGGGCGGCTACCATTCCTCGAACTTCGTCTTCCGCTTCCCCGAACTCGCCAGCGGCGTCATCGCGCTGTCGGGCGTCTATTCGGCGCGCGACTTCTTCGGCAAGGCGCTGGAAGGCGACATTTTCTACAACTCGCCGCTCGACTATCTGCCCGGCATCGTCGACCCCAAGCTGCTAGCGCGGCTGAAGGTGCTGAGGATGATCTTCTGCTGCGGGCAGGGCGCCTGGGAAGAGCGCATGCTGGTCGAGACGCGCAAGCTGGAACAGATCCTGCGCGACAAATCCATTCCCGCCTGGGTCGACTATTGGGGTGGTGACGTCAGCCATGACTGGCCGTGGTGGCACAAGCAGCTGGTCTATTTCTTCGGCCGCTGGCTGGATGACGATCTGATGCATAGATTGGACTGATGGCCACGCCCGAGCCCATCCGCCGTTTCGTCGAGGCCACCAATGAAGGTGACACCGAAGCGTTTCTTGGTACCTTTACCGCCAACGCATCCCTGGCCGACTGGGGACGATCCTTCCATGGCCGCGAGCAGATTGCGCGCTGGAACCAGTCGGACAATATCGGCGTGAAGTCCAATCTGCGCATTGTCCGCATCGCCGAGGCCGATGGCAGCTACCACGTCCGCATCGCCGTCACAGGCGAAGGCTTCAACGGCGAAGGGAACATGGTCTTCACGATGGACGGCGACCGCATAGCGAGCCTGGTCATCAGCTGACGCCGCGCAAGGCTAGCCTTCCTGGCATACCGGCAGAGGAGCGGTTTCGTGCTCCACGGTCGATCCGCGGCGCAGGCCGAGGAAGACGACAAGCGCGGTGACGATGGTGATTGCCGCCAGCACGATCAGCAGCCTGTCGAACGCCGTCTCGTAGGCCTGGACCAGGATCGTGGCTCCGGCTCCCGGCAAGCGGGCTGCCGCTTCGCCGACATTGCCGGTCACCAGCAGTTGGGCGGCAGCGGTTGCACTCAGGGACGACGTTGCGCCCTGGGCCGGCAGTTGTGCAGCCGTGAGCCCGACAGGACCGCCATGACGATGGCCAGCGCCACGCCTTCACAAGCGACGCGGGTGGTGTTGAAGATGCCGACCGCCATGCCGGCGCGCTCCTTCGGCACGACGCTGACGGCAAGTCCGTCCATCAGCCCCCAGGGCAAAGCGATGCCGATGCCGATCAGCATCAGCGGCGCCACAAGGGCGAGGGCGACCGGCGGCGTCAGGCTCAGCCAGACAAGGCCGGCGGCGGCAATCAACAGGCCGACGCCGCAGATCGTCGCCGGAGCGATCCAGCGCGCCACCTGGCCGGCAAGCAGAGGCAGGATCAACAGCGGTCCCGACAGGCAGATCATCAATTGCCCGGCCTCGATCTCGCTCATCCCCTCAATGCCGATGAAGCGGATCGGCAACAGCACGAGCAGGACGACGAAGCCATAGGCGGGGGCAGCCGCCAGAAACTGGACGCCGACGAAGCGGGGAAAGCGGAACAGCGAAAGATCGAGCATCGGCCGGCCCACGCGCCGCTCGACGATGACGAAGGCGGCAAAGAAGAGCGCCGCGATGGCAAGCAGCCCGATCACGAGCGGATCGGTCCAGCCGCTCTGCGGCGCCTGAAACACGCCGTAGGTCAGCGCAGCCAGCGCAATCGTGAAAGTGCCGGCCCCCGCCCAGTCGAGGCCAGTCGCATCGGGGTCGCGCGATTCCTTGATTGTGCCCAGACCCAGTAGCGCGGCGGCAATCGCAAGCACTGCCACCAGAACGAAGATCGACCGCCAGCCGAATGCTTCGATGATCAGGCCGGAGGCGATCGGACCGAAGGCGAGGCCAATGCCGAAACTGGTGCCGAGGAAGGAAAAGGCGCGCAACCGCAATTGCCCCTCGAATTCCTGGGCAAGCGCGGAGGCGCCGCCGGCGAAGGCGGCCGCACTGCTGAGCCCTTGCGCAGCCCGAAGTGTGTCGAACCAGACGATGTCAGGCGCGAGCATCGCGCCCAGCGTGGCCAGGACATAGAGGCCGAGGCCGGCGAGGAAGATGCGCTTGCGGCCATGATTGTCGGCGAGCGCCCCCAACGCCATCAGGGTAGCGCCAAAGGTCAGCATGAACGCGTTCGTCACCCAGTTGAGCGCGATCGGGCTGCCGCCGAGATCGGCTGCGATGCGCGAGAGCGCGACGGCCGGGCCGGTGAAGGTCAAGGGCATGGTCATGGCGGCAAGGCATACCGACAACAGGACGAGCCATGGCGCAGCTGCGCCGTTTGTGGTCTTCGAAATCATGGTTTTTCCTATCTGAAGCAGGATCCGCCGGTGTGCCGTCGGAGCGCAGCACCGGTCGCAACGGCAAGATAGGCCCGCGACAATCACGGAAAAATAGTATTAAATCTCCAGATATACCGGACTGAAACGCTCGAATGGAGAGATGTGATGGAACGCCTCAACGGCCTTCTGGCCTTTGCCCGCACCGCCGAGTTCGGCAGTTTCATCGCCGCCGGCCGAACGCTTGGCATCTCGGCGTCGGCCGTCGGCAAGAGCGTCGCCAGGCTCGAGCAGGATCTCGGCGTGCGGCTGCTGCAGCGCAGCACGCGCCGTGTCGGACTGACCGAAGAGGGCAAGCTGTTCAACGAGCGGGTGCGGCGCATCCTCGACGACATCGACGATGCCGAGGCGATGCTGTCGCGGACGCGGGAAACGCCGCATGGGCGGTTGCGCATTTCGACGCCGATCGTGACCTATCACCTGCTGTTGCCGGTGCTGTCGGAGTTCATGGCGTGCTATCCCGAAATCGAACTCGACATCGATTTCAACGATCGCATCGTCGACCTTATCGACGAAGGCGTCGACATCGCAATCCGCAGCGGTGAGCTGCCGGATTCGCGCCTGGTGGCGCGGCCGCTAGCGCCCTTCCGGCTGCTGTTGTGCGCGGCACCTTCATACCTCGAGCAGCACGGCAACCCGAGCGGACCGGACGATCTCGTGAACCATTACGGCATACGCTTCCGGTTTCCAAACACCGGAAAGCTGCAGGGTTGGCCGTTCATCGGCGGCAGTGTCGAGCCGCAGGTCCGCTCGATGCTGACCTGCAACAACACCGAGGCGCTGAAGGGCGCGACCATGGCCGGTCTCGGCATCAGCTCGATGCCCGATTTCCTGGTCCGCGAGGCGCTGCGCGATCGGCAATTGCGCACTGTGCTGGACGACCATGTCGACGGCCGCGGCCAGTTCCGGATGCTGTGGCCGTCAAATCGCCATTTGTCGCCGAAGGTTCGCGCTTTCGTCGATTTCCTCCCCGACCGGCTTGCCGCGACGCTGAGCGGCTCGTAGTCCTTCGCGGCGCCGATGGCGATGACGAAGACGGCGAGGGACTAGCGCTGTTTCTCAGTAGGTGGCCCGTCCGCCCGACAGGTCGAACGTTGCGCCAGTGGTGAAGGAATTTTCGTCCGAGAGCATGAAGGCGATCATCGCGGCCGCCTCTTCGACTTCGACAAACCGCCCGCGTGGCACCTTACCCAGCATGTAGGCCACCTGGGCCTCGGTGAGCTGTTCGAGGATGCGGGTGCGGGCGGGCGACGGCGTCAGCGCGTTGACGGCGATGTCGTGGCCGGCAAGCTCCTTGCCCAGCGATTTGGTCAGCGCGAGCACACCCGCCTTGGCGGCCGAATAGGCGGCGGCATTCGGATTGCCTTCCTTGCCGGCGACAGAGGCAATGTTGACGATGCGGCCGTAGCTGCGCGCGATCATGCCGGGCACCAGGCGTTTGCAGCAGTAGAAGACGCCGTTGAGGTCGATGTCGATGATCTGGCGCCATGAGGCAGGATCATAGTCCACCACGGTAGCCGCCGGTCCGGCAATGCCGGCATTGTTGACGAGCAGATCGACCGGGCCGAGCGAGCGCTCGGTTTGCGTCGCGGCGCTGTCGACGGCCTCGATCAGCGATTGATCGCACAGCAAAGCCTCGATCCGACCGAGCGGGGCGAGTTCGGCGACGGCGTTCTTCATCGCAGCCTGGTCGACATCCCAGATGGCAACGCTGGCGCCCGACGATAGCAGGCGCCGGGCAACAGCAAGGCCGATGCCTTGCGCGCCGCCCGTCACCACGGCGACACGGCCTGAGAGATCGACGGCATTCACGCGACGGTTCATGGGCAATTTCCTCTTCCCGGATACTTGAATTCGTAACTCAGTCCCTGACGGCTCTCGCCACCAGCCGCGCGATGCTTGGCCCGGCGATGAGCACGACCAGGAAGCGGGCCGATTGCAGCGCCATGACGAAGGAGATGTCGACGTTCTGCGCGGCGGCGGCGATGATGGCGACGCTGTCCATGCCGCCGGGGCTGGTTGCGAGATAGGCGGTCAGCGGATCGATGCCGAGGACATGGCTGATCAGCCAGGCAAGCCCGCCGCAAAAGGCGATCAGCACGACGATCGAACCGACGATCTGCGGCAGTGCCCGCGTCGCATGGCGCAGGATCGCCCGGGTGAAGTTCAGACCGATCGACCAGCCGACCATCGCATAGGAGAGTGCCAGCAGCCATGGCGGCAATTGCATCGCCACGCCGAAGCCGAGATGGACGATGGTGCCGAAGATGAAGGTGCCGAGAAAGAAGGGCGAGGGCAGCCGGCAAAGCCGGCCGAGCAGGCCGCCGACCAGCGCCACGCCGAGCGTGGCGGCAAAAGCCATTGCGTCGATCGGCGGGAACCAGACAATGGCTGGGATTTCAACGCCGGAGGTGTCGACCCACATCTTGGCCACGAGCGCCGCCGTCATCGAGACGAAGATCACGCGCAGATACTGCATGAAGGCGACGAGGCGCTGGTCGGCGCCGAAGGCGCCCGCCATCAGAACCATGGCGGTGGCTGCACCCGGCGATGAGCCCCAGACCGCGGTGGTGCCAGGCAGAATGCGCCAGCGGCTGATCAGCCAGCCGAGCAGGCTGGACGCCGCAAGGGTCGCCAGCACCACGACGAGAAACAACGGCCATTCCTTGTAGAAAACCGAAAAGATGTCGGCCGAGATCGACGCCGCGACAAGGCAACCGACGACGGCCTGGGCGGCGCCGAACAGCGGGCGCGGCACGCGCACCGTGGCGCCGTTGGTGCCGGCAAGGATGGCCGCCAGCATCGGGCCTATCAGCAGGGCGGCGGGCAGTGCGGCGTATTCCAGCGCGCCGGCGAACAGCAGCGAGAAGATCAGCAACACCAGCCACTGCCGAAGCGGACGCATGCGCGTCATGCGTTCGATGGCCGGCTGTTCTGGCGAGGAATCCATATCAGGTCTTAGACTTGGAGAAGAATGACGCGAACCCCGCCGAGGAAAACTCGAAAACCGCGGTTGCTTTCGAACATCACTCGTTCTTGACGGCGGGCAGGCCGAAACCCCCGACCGGATGGGTCTCGATCTGGAACTCGAAGCCGGAGATGAAAGGCCGCGCCTTGGCGATCGCCGCCTGGACTTCGGGCAGTTGCAGCGATGCCTTGTGGCTGGCCTGATCGGTCCACACTTCGGTGACCCAGATCGCGTCGGCATCGGCCGGGTCGGTGGCGATGATATAGCTCAGGCAGCCGGGGAGGGCGCCGGTGCTCTCGCGCAAAACGCCCATGATAGCGTCGCGCTGGCCGCGCGCCGCCCGCATCTTGCCGATCAGTCCGTACATCGCCTTACGTCTCCCCTTGCTTTCAACCGCTGAAACTTTCGCACAACATGCTTGGGTTGCGAGACGCAGTATGCAATTGCCCGCTCAAGGCATCAACTGGCCACCGTTCACCTCGATCACCTGGCCGGTGATGTAGCCACTCAGGAGATCGGAGGACAGGAAGAGATAGGCGCCGACGCAGTCTTCGGCCGTGCCGGCGCGTCCCTGAGGAATGGTGGCAACCATGCCCTTGATCTGTTCGTCGGTGGAATAGCGCTCGTGGAATGGCGTCAGGATCGTGCCGGGCGCCACTGCGTTGACGCGGATGCCGAAGCCAATCAGCTCCTTGGCCATGCCGCGGGTGACGTTGGAGACGAAGGCCTTGGCCGAGCCGTAGAGCCCGGCGCCGCCGCCAGCGCCATTGCGCGCGGCGATCGACGAGGTGTTGACGATGAAGCCGCCCTGCTTCTTCAGCCATGGCATCGCCTTGCGCGAGGCGGTCAGAACCGAGCGGGCGTTGAGGTCCATCACCGCGTCGTAATGCGCCTCAGTCTGCTCGGCATAAGGCACGCGGCCAAGCATGCCGCCGGCATTGTTGACCAGCCCGTCGAGCCGGCCGAAATGCTCAGCGCTCTCCTCGACCACACGCTCGACATCGGCGGCAATCGAAAAGTCGCCTTGGGCGAGAAACACCTCGCCGCCGCCATCGCGGATGGTCTTGGCCAATGTTTCGGCGGCCTCGCGGCTCGAATTGTAGTGCAGCGCGACGCGGCTTCTTTGCGCGGCATAGGCCAGCGCAAGGGCAGCGCCTATGCCGGTCGAGGCGCCGGTGACCAGCACCGCCTTGCCGGCAAGATCGGGGATGACGAGGGTGGGGGTTGCTGGCACGTCGGTTCTCCGGGAATTTCCTCCCGTCCTTCGTAGGCGCTCGCAGCCCTCCTGTTCAAGCCCCGGCTAGGGTCTGAGATAAGCGTAACCCTGGCGCTGCAGTTCGGCGAGCTTGACGACGCCGCCCTTGTCGGCGGCGTGGAAGCCCTCGAGCAAATCGGCAGGGGTGATCTCCATGCCTTTCATGGTGTTGCCGCACGCGTGCGACTCAAGACCCTGCTGGATGAGGCCCGCAAAGCGTCCCGAAATCGCCGCTGATATGCCTTTCGACTTGAAACCGGCAAGGGCGGGACCATGCACGACCAGCACGATGTCGACATTGCCGCCGGTGCCTTCATAGTGGTTCTTGATGTTGCCGAGCACGAAATTGACCTTGTCGAGATCGCTGAGGTGATAGGCGACCTTCGGCTTTTCTTCGGCGGCCGCTGCCCGGCTCAGCCCGAACAGGCCGGCGGCGCCGACAAGGCTGGCACGGAACATGTCGCGTCTGCGCATAGCATCCTCCTCGTCCTGGCGCTCACCGCAAATTGCGTGGCTGCGGCCATGATCCTAGCATAAACTGACGTTACGTCCTGTCGATGCGAGGAGGGGGTCCAATGGCATTCAGGAAGTGGAAGAATTTCGCCGTCGCCGGATTTGGCGCCATGCTGCTCGGTGCACTTGCGGGTTCGGCCGTGGCCGACGATGCGCTTAAATTGCCCGAACTCAGTGCGAGTGGCGCCGATGCCTGTTTCGGCCGTGTCTATGACGCGGCCCATCTCAAGGCGCATCCGAAGCAGAAGGTCGCGCGGATTTTCTTCCTCTATGGCCATGATCCGGTGAGCCATCCGAACGAGGAGCCGATGGCGAATGCGGACACCTCCTACAATGGCTTTCTCACCACCACGGTGCGTGGCGCCAAGACGCCGCAATGGGCCGGCGGCTGGTGCAATCACGAGTCCGAAGACGGTAAATCAGGCCCGATCCGCTGCGGCATGGACTGCGACCGCACCATGGCTTCGCTGAAACTCGATGACAAAGGCCGCCTGATCCTCACCGATGTTTCGTCCGATCTCTATCTCGACGCCGGATCGGAAGACGAACTGGGCGAGGCTGAATATGACCGGCAGGCGCTGGGCTCAGAGGACGATAATTTCCGCCTCGACCCGATGCCGGCGGCGACCTGCAAGGCCGAATTCGCCAAGATCGATCCGATCGATCCGGCGCTGGGTGCGCCTTTGCGCGAGCGGCTGAAGCCGGGCCAGCCTTTCTGTTTCGGGCGCGATTACGATGCCGCGCATCTCTCCTCTCATCCCGACCAGGTGACGCAGTCGATCCGCGTCTTCCGCGGGCCGGTCGAGCTTGCCTCCTTCGCCTCAGGCGGCGATGTCGCCAACTGGCCCGACGGCGCCGACATCGCCGTTTCGGTGACCACCAGGAAGAACGGGGCCAAGGTCACGCAGACCTATTCCTGCCAGGGCGAAGCGGACCAGTGGCGCTGCGCGGCGAGTTCGAAGATGAGCAATGCTTCGTGCGACATCAGCCAAAAGGAAATCTACCTCAAGCGCGGCGCCAACGGCACCATGATGCTGGCCAACCCGAACAGCAGCCTGGCGATTGTGGACCTCTGCTCGAAGGCGGCGGAGGGCAAGACGCAGTCGGACGACAAGGTCTACCGGCTGGAGTCGATGCCGCAGTCGGCCTGCGCCCCGTAAGGCCTGTCGACATTCAGGTGAGGCCGGCCTGCGAACGGCGGCTTCCTGCGCTTCCGGTGCTCACGTACTTCAAGTACGCTCCGCTCCGGTTCTCGGAAGCCACCATTCTCGACTCGGCCTGACCTGAATCTCGACAGACCTTCGCACCTAGCGCTGGACTACGCGAACGGCACGGCCGTCGTGCCTTTCGGCAGCTTCGCTTCATCATCCGGTTCGACATGGATGGTGACGCGCACCGAGGGGATTTCGGCTTTCAGCGCATCCTCGATGCGGTCGCAGATAACGTGGCTGGCGCCGACGGTCATGTCGGCGTCGACGACCAGGTGGAACTCGATGAAGGTAGCGCGACCGGCGATGCGGGTCTTGAGGTCATGAACCTCCAGCGCGCCCTTGCAATTGGCCGAGATAGTGTCGCGGATATGCATGTGTTCCTGCGTGTCGACGGCGCGGTCCATCAGCCCGTTCATCGACGAGCCGATGACATGCCAGCCCTGCCACAGGATGTTGAGCGCCACGATGACGGCAAGCGCCGGATCGAGGATTTGCCAGCCGGTCAGGATTGCGCCGACGAGACCGCCGAAGACGCCGACGGAAGTCACCACATCGGTCATGATGTGCCGGCCGTCGGCAACCAGCGCCGGTGATTTCGCAGCGCGGCCGGCGCGGATCAGCGTCCAGGCCCAGAAAGCGTTGATGACGGTGGCGACGCCGTTAATCCCCAGGCCTTCCCAGGGTTGTTCGAGCGGCGTCGGCGTCTGCCAGGAGCGCCAGACCTCGCTGAGGATCAAAAGTGCTGCCAGCACGATCAGCACGCCTTCTAGCACGGCCGAGAAATACTCGGCCTTGTGGTGGCCGAATGGATGGTCCTGGTCGGCCGGCTTGTAGCTGACCCGGATCGCCCAGTAGGCAGCGGCCGAGGCAATGACGTTGACGATCGATTCCAGCGCATCCGAATAGAGCGCGACGGAGCCGGTGATGTACCAGGCGGCAAGCTTGAGCGCGAGCACGACGCAGGCGACGACGATCGACCAGAAGGCGAGGGCGGCGACCCTTTGCTTGGCCGCCTCCTTTGCCGCGATCGCCGTCACGCTGTCCGCTGCGGCCATACCGGTCAGGCCGCCTTTTCCTTGGCCTTGCGCGGCAGATGCGCAACGATGTTCTCGATGATGCGCATGCCGGCATTGTGGCCGAGCGTCATGATCGATTCCGGATGGAACTGTACGGCGGCGATGGGCTCCTTGCGGTGCTCGAAGGCCATGATGACACCGTCCTCTGTCTCGGCGGTGACAACGAAGCCGTCGGGCAGCCGTACCGGATCGGCAAAGATCGAGTGGTAGCGGCCGACGGTGACTTCCTTGGGCAAGCCGGAGAAGATGATGCCGGGCTTGGAGACACGGATGCGCGACGGCTTGCCGTGCATCGGCACATGCAACTGCCTGAGCTCGCCGCCATAGGCCTCGGCCAGCGCCTGCAGGCCAAGGCAGACGCCGAAGATCGGCAGGTCGCGAGCCCTGGCTTTCTTGATGGTCGCGGCGCAGTCGAAATCCTTCGGCGTGCCCGGTCCGGGCGACAGCACGACGAGATCCGGCTTCAGCCGATCGAACACTTCCTCCGGCACCGGCGTGCGCACGGTCGAGACATTGGCGCCGGTCTGGCGGAAATAGTTGGCCAGCGTGTGGACGAAGGAGTCCTCGTGGTCGACGAGCAGGATGTTGACGCCGTCGCCGACGCGCGCGGTGGTGCGTTCGGCGCCGGCGGCATTGCCTAGTTTGGCGTCGCGGATGGCGGAGAGCATGGCGGATGCCTTCAGTTCGGTTTCGGCTTCTTCTTCCTCGGGGATGCTATCGAAGAGCAGCGTGGCGCCGGCGCGCACCTCGGCAATGCCATCCTTGATGCGGATGGTGCGCAGCGTCAGGCCAGTGTTCATGTCACCGTTGAAATTGACCATGCCGACGGCACCGCCATACCAGGCGCGCGGGCTCTTCTCATTTTGCTCGATGAAGCGCATGGCCCAGAGTTTCGGCGCGCCGGTGACGGTAACCGCCCAGGCGTGCGACAGGAAGGCGTCGAAGGCATCCATGCCTTCGCGCAAGCGCCCTTCAATGTGATCCACTGTGTGGATCAGGCGCGAATACATCTCGATCTGGCGGCGGCCGATGACGCGCACGGAGCCCGGATCGCAGACCCTGGACTTGTCGTTGCGGTCGACGTCCGAGCACATGGTCAGCTCGGATTCATCCTTCTTGGAGTTGAGCAGCTTCAGGATCTGCTCAGAGTCGGAAATGGCGTCGTCGCCACGCTTGATGGTGCCGGAGATCGGGCAGGTCTCCACCCGGCGGCCATTGACGCGCACGAACATTTCCGGCGAAGCGCCGATCAGATACTCGTTTTCGCCGAGATTGATGAAGAAGGAATAGGGCGAGGGGTTGATCGACTTCAGCTTGCGCGAGATTTCGGAAGGCTGCGTCTCGCAACGCTCGTAGAACATCTGCCCGGGCACGACCTCGAACAAATCGCCGCGCTTGAAGCTATCCATCGCCTTGCGCACCAGATTGGCATATTCGCCGGGTTCATGATCGCCGCGCGGCGGGATGCGGTCAGCGGTCTTGAACGACTCGGCGATTTCGTCGCGCGGCAGGCCTTCAGTCGAAAAACCGTCGCCGGAATAGTCGTAGCGGTCGGTCCAGGCCTTGGTCGAATAGTGGTCGACGACCAGGATCTCGTCGGGCAGGAACAGGACCAGGTCGCGCTGGCTCTGCTTGCGCTCGAGCTTGTAGTCGACCGGATCGAACTGGAAGGCGAGGTCGTAGCCGAAGGCGCCGTAGAGGCCGAGATTGGCGTCTTCGTCGGTCTTGAACAGCGCGGTGATGGCGCGCAGCACGGTAAAGACGGAAGGGACGCGGCTGCGCTCTTCCTCGGTGAAGACCCGGCCAGGCTTGGCGACATCGAGGCGGATCAGCTTTTTCGAGGTTTCGGTGATTGTGACTTCGCTCAAGCCGGCAAGCGCCTTGCCAATTACCGGCAACAGCACCTCGCCACGGCCGTTCAGTGCCTCGATGCGCATGGCGCGGCCACGCGCGGAAATCACCAGCGGCGGGTCGATGATGGCCGTATCCCAGCGCGTGTAGCGGCCGGGATATTCGTAGTTCGAGGAAAACACGGCCCCGCGGCGCGAATTCAGCCCGTCGACATAGGAGTCGATCGCGCCGGCATAGGGCTTGTCGTGGCGCTCGCGGGTAATGGTGACGCCACCCGCGGTCACGAAGCGTTCCGCGCCGTTTTCCAGAACCTTCATCGTCGTCATTGCCGTCTCCATCTGGCTTGTTGGGCAACGGACCCGGGACTGGCTTTGAAAAAACAAATGGCCGCCCGGACATTCCGTTGCGGCCACCTTCTATTTTCACGCGCACGCGTTCGAACAGGCCGCTGTCAGCGAGCCCACCACCAAACGGTCTTGATCGAACGCATGTTCATGGGCGAAATCCATAGCGGCGAAAAGCCGGATGCGCAACAGGTTTGAAAGGCCTGTTTGTGGCCGCCGCTTCCGGGGCTCATGGCACATCGCCAGGGCCGGCGTTCCTGCCTAGACTAACCACGCAACATCGAGAAGACGGGAAGACACCGATGACCGACCAGATCGAGCGCGCACGCACGTTCCATTCCCTCCACGTCAAGGGAAACCCGATCGTTCTCTACAATGCCTGGGATCCGGGCTCGGCAAAGATCGTCGAGAAAGCCGGAGCCAAGGCGATCGCCACGGGCAGCTGGCCGGTGGCGGCCGCCTTCGGCTATGCCGATGGCGAGAAAATCCCCAGGGAATTGGCGCTGGACAACATCAAGCGCATCGTGGCGGCGGTCGACCTGCCGGTGACCGTGGACCTTGAGGGCGGCTATGGCGTCGAGCCGGAGGTCGTCGCCCGCACAGTGACGCTTGCGCTTCAGGCGGGCGCCATCGGCTTCAATTTCGAGGACCAGATCGTCGGCGGCTCTGGCCTGCACGACATCGCCGTGCAGGTGAAGCGGATCGAGGCGGCGGCGGCAGCGGTGAAGGCTTCGGGCATTCCCGCCTACCTCAACGCCCGCACCGACATCTTCCTCAAGGCGAAGCCGGATGCGCATGACAAGGGCCTTCTCGACCAGGCGATCGAGCGGGCAAAGGCCTATAAAAAGGCCGGCGCGAGCGGTTTCTTTGCGCCGGGTCTTGGCGATGAGGGGCTGATCGAGGCGCTCTGCAAAGCCACAGCGTTGCCGGTCAACATCATCGCGCTGGCGCATGTGCCGCCACGCCAGCGGCTGGCCGAGCTCGGCGTCTCCCGTGTCAGCCACGGCCCGGTGCCCTACCGGCAGATGACCGAATGGCTGGAGGCGAAAGCACGGCTGGCGATCTCGGGCTAGGTCAGTCCTCCAGCGTCCCTGACCTTGCGTCGGCGCTCTTCTTGTCGCCGACCAGCTTCAAGAGATCCTCGCCGGCGCGGATGATGCGGCGCGCGCGGCGGGTCAGGATGATGCCGTCCTGCGGGGCAAATACTTCCGTGCGGCCGCCGACCTCCCCGGGTGTATGGACGATGGTGGCGAGGCGTGCGCCCTTGGCGACGCGGTCGCCGGGCTTCACGTCGTAGAGCACGGCACCCGCCCGGGGTGCCGGCATCATGTCGATGTTTTCCAACGGTGCGACGAAACCAGTGAAAGGACCTGGTGCGGGTAGGGCCGGGTCGGCGATCACGCCGCGCGCCACCAGCAGCCGGTAGAGACCTTCGGCATCGGATGCGGCCAACCTGCCGTCGACATCGAGCATGCCGCGATATTCGACCGTGGTGGCGACGCGCCGCTCGAACTTCGCCACGCCTGCGGGGACGTTCTGGTAGGGCATGATCGTGGCGCCCTCGAAGGTCCCGTCGCTGTCTTCGCTCCACAGCACCACCGCGTCGATGCCCATCGCGGAGGCGCAATCGGCCATTGTCGGCCACAGGCTGGTGTGGACGTAGAGATAGGCCAGTCCTTCATCGTCACAATGCAGATCAAGCACGATGTCGTGGCCGATGGAAAGTTGCAGCAGCCGCGTCTTCAACTGCTGGTCGGCAGTTCCGAATGTGGTGTCCGGCAACAGTGCGGTATCAGGCGCGGCAAGCAGCGGAAAGGCTCGGTTGAAGTTGGTGCGGGTGCCGAGATGAAAGCGGCCCTGATGTTCGCCGAAATGATATTGCGCGCGGCCGATCGGGTTGGCCCAGGGAACGACCGTGATGTTGCCCTTGATGCGGCCTTCGACCTCGGCCTTGTTCAGCGCAGGCATCAGCGCGTCGATGGCGACGACGCCCGGCAATTCGCCGGCATGGAGTGCCGACTGCAGATAGGCTGAGGGCGCTGCCTTGTCGGCGCCCGTGAAGCGGAATGCCGGGAATTCGTAGAAAACGCCTGCGCTGTCGCCGGAAATGCGTTCGATCGATTTCTGCATGGGATGCCTCCGAGAAAGAGGCAGAACACATGCACCTTTGCCGGAGGGCTGTCGATTGGTCCAGTTCACGCCGCCATGGGCGCAATGGGATTATTCTGCGGCCGCCGGAACGGTCGCCACAGGGGCTGAGCGTTCTAGCGCCTGTGAGACAACGGCCACGGTAACGGCCAGCAGCGCCAGCACCGCGCCAACCAGCGGCAGATGGGCGTAGGAAACGCCGGCGGACAAGGCCACGCCGCCAATCCAGGCGCCGCTGGCATTGCCGACATTGAAGGCGCCCTGGTTGAGCGTCGCGGCGAGGTTCGGCCCTTCGGACGCCGCCTCGACGACGCGGATCTGCAGCGGTGGCACGACGACGAAGATGAGCAGACCCCAAAGGAAGACGACACCGATGGCGACACTGGCGATGGCGCCGAACTGCATGAAGCCGACAAACAGCACCGCCATCAAAAGCAGCGTGCCGATGACCGTCGGCATCAGTTTCCAGTCGGCCAGCCGGCCGCCCATGATGTTGCCGATGGTCATGCCGGCGCCGAACAGCAGCAGCACCCAGGTGACCGCGGAGGTCGACAGGCCAGAGACCTCGGTTAGATAGGGCTTGATGTAGGTGAAGACGGCAAACAGGCTGGCCGAGGCCAGCGAGGCGATCAGCATGGCGAGCCAGACCTGCAGCTTGCCCAGCACGCGCAGTTCGCCGCGCAGGCCGCCACCGCTGGGTTCGGCGACATTGGATGGCACCAGCCAGGCGATGGCCGCAACAGAGATCAGGCCGATGCCGACGACAGCAAAGAAGGTGGAGCGCCAGCCGAACGCTTCGCCAAGCGCAGTGCCGGCGGGAACGCCGAGGATGTTGGAGAGCGTCAATCCCGCGAACATCATCGCCATGGCGCTGGCGCGCTTGTTGCGCGGCACCAGGCTGGCGGCAACGACCGAGCCGATGCCGAAGAAGGCGCCATGGCCGAAGGCGGTGAAGACGCGCGCAGCCATCAAGAGCCAGTAATTGGGCGCAATGGCGCAAAACAGATTGCCGACGACGAACATAGCCGTCAGCGCGACCAGAACCGGCTTGCGCGGCAAATTCGCGGTGGCCATGGCGACGATCGGGGCGCCGAAGACGACGCCCAGCGCATAGCCGGTGACCAGCAGACCTGCCGAGGGGATCGACACGCCGAGATCGGCGGCAACCTCGGGCAACAGGCCCATAATCACAAACTCGGTGGTGCCGATGCAGAAGGATGCTATGGCAAGCGCAAGGATCGGCAAAGGCATGGAAAGTCCAGTCTGAATCGGTTCAATTTCAGACTGAACGAGAAGCCGTGCCATGCGCAATGCACATTGCTGCAATGCACCAATGCAGAAAGCCGGGAGCTTGACGCAAAGTTACGTCACACCAGCGGCTTCAGTTCCTGGGCGATGGTCGGCAGCAGTTCCGAGACCGTCGGGTGGATGTGCATAGCACGGGCCAACGTGTCGACCGGCGCCTTGGCGTACATCAGGTCGAGCACGCAGTGCACCGCCTCGTCGCCGCCAGGGCCAAGCACGGAACAGCCGAGGATCTCCCTGGTGTCGGCATCGACCAGGATCTTCATAAAACCTTGCGTCTCGCCCTTTTCGACGGCGCGGCCGACGCGGGTCATCGGCCGCTGGCCGACCAGCGCCTTGCGGCCGGATTTTTTCACGGCGGCCTCGGTCATGCCGCAGCGGCCGAGCGGCGGATCGATGTAGAGCGCATAGGCCTCGACGCGGTCGCTGACCTTGCGCGGATCGTTATCGAGCAGATTGGCGGCAACGATCTCATAGTCGTTGTAGGAGGTGTGGGTGAAGGCGCCCTTGCCGTTGCAATCGCCCATCGCCCAGATGCCGGGCACGCTGGTGCGCAGCTGGTCGTCGACGGTGACGAAGCCGCGCAGATCGACCGCGACGCCGGCCTTGTCGAGGCCGAGGTCGTCGGTGTTGGGAGTGCGGCCGAGCGCCAGAAGCACGTGCGAGCCGACTGCCGGCGGTTCGCCGGCCGAGAACGTCACGGCGATGTCGTTGCCCTGTTTGGCGAAGCCGATGTCGTCGGCGCCGACATGGACCGCTATGCCCTCGTTTTCGAGGATCAACAGGATCGCAGCCGATACGTCCTCGTCCTCGCGGCCGGCCAGGTGTGGGCTCTTCTCGATGACGGTGACTTCGCTACCGAAGCGGCGGAACATCTGCGCGAATTCGAGCGAGATGTAGCTGCCACCGACGACGACGAGGTGACGCGGCAAAATTTCGAGATCCATCATAGAGGAATTGGTGAGGTAGTCGATGTCGTGGATGCCGGGCAGATCCGGCACCGAGGCGCGGCCGCCGGTGTTGAGGAAGATCTTTTCGGCGGTCAAAAGGTCGTTGCCGACGCGCACCGTGTTGGCGGATTCGAAGCGGGCGTGGCCACGATAGAGGGTGCATTTGTCCATGCCGGCGATCCAGGTTTCCAGCCCCGTGCGGGAGGCGCCCGAAACCTTGTCCTTGCGCGCCTTGATCGCCTTATAGTCGACGCCGACAGGGCCACTGAGCGTCACGCCATAATCGGCGGCGCGCCGCGCCAGATGGGCGGCATAGGCGCTGGCGACCATAGTCTTGGTCGGGATGCAACCGGTGTTGACGCAAGTGCCGCCGACCAGCTTGCGCTCGATCAGCGCCACGCTCATGCCGGCTGCGTTCAGCCTGCCGGCGAGCGGCGTGCCGGCCTGGCCGGCGCCGATGATGATGGCGTCGAAAGTCTTTGCCGTCATGCCACCGCCGCCACGATCAGCAGGCCGCCGATGATGGCCGCCGCGTCCTCGATGAGAGCGGCGGGCCGATCCTGGCCGAAGGCGGCTGCCAGCCGGCCGCGCGCCTCGGCGCCGCCATAGGTGCCGATGACGGCGCCGATGGCGCCGGCGATCAGACCGCCAACGGTGGAACCGGCGGTGGCGCCGATCACAGCACCTGCAAAGGCGCCAAGCAGGATGCGGGCGCCGAACTGCTGCGGCACTTTGCGGCTCGGCGTCGACGGCAACTGGTCGGTGACCAGCTCGACGATGGCGAGGATGGTGAAGATGCCGACGGCGGCCCAATGGCCCATGAAGCTTGCCCAGGTGCCGGCAAGCGGCAGCCAGCCGAGATAAGCACCCCAGGCGACTGCGGCCGGTGCTGTCATGGCGCGAAGACCGGCGATGATGCCGATCAGAAGTGCAAGCAGATAGAGCATGGTTGATCCCCTCAACGCAGAACCCCGGACGGTCCGCGCGGCAAGCTAGCATAGGCCGGGCATTTGGACAGCGGGGTTTTCCCAGGCGGAGGATTGTGCTTTGGCAGGAGATCAGATTGGAGGCATGGCCATGTCCGCAAGCGAACGCACGAAGATGATTGCAGGCGAGTGGTACACCTGCATCGACGACGAGTTGGAAGCGCTGCGGGTGATCGCGCGCGATGCGGTGTTCGAGCACAATTCGCTGCCGCCCCGACCGCGCGGCAACATCGGTCCAGCGCTATCGGCGCTGCTCGGCAGCGCGGGCGAGGGCGCCCGCATCGAGGCGCCCTTCCACTGCGCCTACGGTTTCAACATCCATCTCGGCGCAGGCGCGTTTCTCAATGCCGGCTGCACCATCCTCGATACCGCGCCGGTGCGTATCGGCAACCGGACACTCCTTGGCCCCAATGTGCAGATCTACTGCGCCGAGCACCACAAGGAGGCAGCAGGCCGTCAGACGGGGCTGGAGATCGCCAGGCCGGTCACCATCGGCGACAGTGCCTGGATCGGCGGCAGCGCCATCATCCTCGGCGGCATCAGCATCGGCGATGGCGCCATTGTCGGCGCCGGCGCGGTGGTGACGCGCGACGTGCCTGACAACACCACCGTGGTCGGCAACCCGGCGCGGGCGGTCAAACGCGGCTGAATACGCGTCCGCCGAAGATCAATGAGACAGGGCGGACATCGCCTGCTCGCCGGTCCGCCTGGAGAATTCGCGCCGGTACTGCGCCGGCGAGGTCCGCAGTCGTGCGGCAAAATGCTGGCGCAGCGAGGTGGCGCTGCCGAAGCCGGCCTCGAAAGCCACCATGTCCATCGATTTCTCGGTCGCCTCCAGCAGCCGTTGCGCCAGTTCGATGCGCTGGCCGGCCAGCCACTCGCCAAAGCTGGTGCCCATCGATTTCTGGAAACGGCGGGTGAAGGTGCGCCGGGTCAAGCCTGCGGCCTCGGCGACGCGGTCGAGGCTGTGCGTTTGCCCCAGCGTTGCCCGCACGGTGTCGAGCGCCTGGGTGAACCGATCGGCGGTCGGGGTTTTTGCCAGCGGGCGCTCGATGAATTGCGCCTGCCCGCCCTGCCGGTGCGGCGACAGCACGATGTGCCTGGCCAGCCGCAGCGCTACCTCCGCGCCATAGCGGGCGCGCACGATGTGCAGGCAGCAGTCGAGGCCAGCGGCGACGCCGGCCGAGGTGACGATGTCGCCATCGTCGACATAGAGCACGTCGGCGTCGACTTCGATGTCGGGATGCAGCGCCTGCAGGCGGTCGGTAGAAGACCAGTGCGTGGCCGCCCGCCGGCCGGCAAGCAGCCCGGCGGCGGCGATGGCGAAGGTGCCGAGACAGAGGCCAACGATCAGTGCGCCGCGTCGGTTCGCGCGCGTAAGCGCTTCGAGGAGCGGGTTGGGAAGCGGGGCGTCGAGATCTTTCCAGCTCGGAATGATGACGATGTCGGCATCGTCGAACGCGGAGAGCCTATGCGGCACCGCGATCGTCAGCCCGGCATCGGTGTGGATTGGCCCATTGTCGAGCGCGCAGACGCGAAAGTCGAAACGCGGCAGGCCGAGTTTGGTGCGGTCGGTGCCGAACACCACGCACGGTACGGAGAGGTGGAAGGGACTGATGCCGTCAAAGGCGAGGACGGCAATGATCGGATCAGTCATGGGCGTTTCCGGCAAGTGAGATCGGATTGTCCCAATTCTTTCGAATGATGTCAATCGGGCCACTTTTCGCTGCCGGGCGATCCGCCTATTTTCGACCCGTCCCAGTCAAGCCCGAAAGGAAAACACTATGTCCGCCAACACCACGCCGCGCCGCGCACTCATCGTCATCGATGTCCAGAATGACTATGACGGCGGCAATCTTGCGATCAAGCATCCGCCGTTTCGCGACAGCGTCGTCAATGTGGCCCAGGCCATGGACGCTGCCAGTGCTGCCGGCGTCAAGGTGGTCGTCATCAAGCAAATGGCGCCCGAGACATCGCCGATCTTCGCCAAGGGCAGCCATGGCGGCGAACTGCATCCCGAAATCGCCAGGCGCAAGCGCGACCACTATGTCGAAAAGAACTTGCCGAGCGCCTTCACCGGCACCGATCTCGAGGCGTGGCTGCGCGCCAATGCCATCGATACGATCACGGTCATTGGCTACATGACGCATAATTGCGACCTGTCGACCATCATCCATGCCGTCCATATGGGCTTTACGGTCGAGTTCCTCTCCGACGCAACCGGCTCGCTGCCCTATGCCAACAGCGCCGGCTATGCCTCGGCCGAGGAGATCCACCGCGTGGTGAGCATCATCCTGCAGTCGCGCTTCGCGGCCGTACTCAAGACCGCCGAATGGATCGACTGCCTGAAGACCGGCGCACTGCCCGAACGCGACACGCCCTATGCGTCCAACCAGCGCGCGCTGGCGCGCAACGCCGCATAGGCAAATCCGTCCCGGAAAGCAAAAAGGACGGCCATTGGCCGCCCTTCTGGAATCTCGCAACGATCTCGAAATTTTTAGAACAGGCCTTCGATCTGGCCGGCTTCGTTGAGGAAGATCTTTTCCGAGGACGGCGCCTTGGGCAGGCCGGGCATGGTCATGACCTCGCCGCAGATGACGACGACGAAGCCGGCGCCCGCCGACAGCCTGACCTCGCGCACCGGCACGGTGTGGCCGGTCGGCGCGCCGCGCAGGTTCGGGTCGGTCGAGAAGGAATATTGGGTCTTGGCCATGCAGACCGGCAGGTGGCCATAGCCGGCCTGCTCCCAGGCATGCAGTTGGTCACGCACCGACTTGTCCGCAATCGCCTCGGAGCCGCGATAGATGCGCTGGACGATGGTGTTGATCTTCTCGAACAGCGGCATGGCGTCGGGGTAGAGCGGTGCAAACTGCGAGGCACCGGATTCGGCCAGCGCCACCACCTTGTTGGCGAGATCCTCGATGCCGGCGGAGCCATGGGCCCAGTGCTTGCACAGGATCGCCTCTTCGCCCATCGAGGCGACATAGTCCTTCATCGCCTGGATCTCGGCGTCGGTGTCGGAATAGAAGTGGTTGATGGCAACCACCGCCGGCACGCCGAACTGCCTGATGTTCTCGATGTGGCGTCCGAGGTTGGCGCAGCCCTTCTTCACCGCCTCGATGTTCTCCTTGCCGAGGTCTTCCTTCTTGACGCCGCCATTCATCTTCATGGCGCGCACGGTGGCGACGATGACGGCCGCGGCTGGCTTCAGCCCTGCCTTGCGGCACTTGATGTCGAAGAATTTTTCGGCACCGAGGTCAGCGCCGAAGCCGGCTTCGGTGACGACATAGTCGGCGAGCTTCAGCGCCGTCGTGGTGGCGACCACCGAGTTGCAGCCATGCGCGATGTTGGCGAACGGGCCGCCATGGACGAAGGCCGGGTTGTTCTCCAGCGTCTGCACCAGGTTGGGCTGCATGGCGTCCTTGAGCAGCACCGCCATGGCGCCATCGGCCTTGAGGTCGCGGGCATAGACCGGCGTCTTGTCGCGGCGGTAGGCGACGATGATGTCGCCGAGGCGCTTTTCAAGATCCTTCAGGTCGTTGGAGAGGCACAGGATCGCCATGACTTCCGAAGCGACGGTGATGTCGAAGCCGGCCTCGCGCGGAAAACCGTTGGCGACGCCGCCAAGCGAGGCGATGATTTCGCGCAGAGCGCGGTCGTTCATGTCCATGACGCGGCGCCAGACGACGCGGCGGGTGTCGATGCCGAGCTCATTACCCCAGTAGATGTGGTTGTCGATCAGCGCCGACAAAAGATTGTGCGCCGTGGTGATGGCGTGGAAGTCGCCGGTGAAGTGGAGGTTCATGTCTTCCATCGGCACGACCTGCGCATAGCCGCCGCCGGCTGCACCGCCCTTGACGCCGAAATTCGGGCCGAGCGACGCCTCGCGAATGCAGACGATTGCCTTCTTGCCGATGCGGTTGAGGCCGTCGCCGAGCCCGACCGTGGTCGTCGTCTTGCCCTCGCCGGCCGGCGTCGGGTTGATGGCGGTGACCAGGATCAGCCTGCCATCCTTGTTGCCTTTAACCGACTTGATGAATTCAGCCGAGATTTTCGCCTTGTCGTGGCCGTAGGGCAAAAGGTGCTCGGTCGGGATGCCGATCTTCTTGCCGATCTCCTGGATCTGCTTTTTCTTGGCGCCGCGCGCGATCTCGATGTCGGACTTCACTTCGGCCATGACGGCTTTCCTTCGGATTGAACGGTGGAGGGGACGGGTTTGATCTCACTCGCAGGCATGTTGGACCCGGGCGCGGGCATGTTCTAACCCTGTCGCTGCCGCGGCGTCAACTTGCATGCAACTATGTTTCCTGTGAAGAAAGTGTCTCCGCGGCCGGGCCGACCTGCCGTCGGTTCTTCCTGGCTCCGTTGCCGCGCCGTATAGAAGCCAGAGGACGCGTCGTTCCGCCGTCTCAAAACAGCCGCCCAATGCACGGAATGCGACAGAGGCGACGGCGCAAATTCGCCATCGCTGCTTGCGTTGCGATAAGGGCTACTGGGTCAGCACGTTGCTGATCTCAACCATGTTGGAGCGCACCCGCAGCACGTAGAAACCCATCGTCGTCAGGTGCGTCGGCATGATCCAGCCATCCTCGCGGCCATTGGCGATGATGAAGGGCTGTATGCGCAGCGCCGAGACGAATTGCGAATCCATCGTGTCCCACAGATTGCCGAGATGCTTTTCCTTGATCACGTCCTCGAAGTCGGCCTGGGCGCCCTTCATCAGGCCGTAATAGGCATAGAGCTGGCCATAGGCGAACCAGAAGCGGTCGTCGGCGCGGAAGTCGAACCAGCCATTGTTGTGGTTTTCGGCACGCTCCTTGAGGATTGCCGAGGTCGAACCGATGTCGGAGGAGATGCGGTCTATATACTGCTTCAGATTGTCGGCACGGGCGTCGAACGTCGCCTGGCAGGTGGCCAGGCGGGCGTTGAAGGAGCGCAGCTTGTTGACGG
Source organism: Mesorhizobium sp. P171375 (assembly GCF_057786075.1). Taxonomy (NCBI): domain Bacteria; kingdom Pseudomonadati; phylum Pseudomonadota; class Alphaproteobacteria; order Hyphomicrobiales; family Phyllobacteriaceae; genus Mesorhizobium; species Mesorhizobium sp. P171375. Next base: position 6,181,410 of record NZ_JBYNWF010000001.1, on the reverse strand, counting down.
CATCGCGATAATAGCTCGGGGTCGGCGTCTTCGGTCCGAACGGGTTCAGGCCGAAATACCAGGTTTCCTCGTCGAACTGCAGATTGCCGCGAGCATCCTGCAGATCGGCGTCGATCTGCGATGTCGTACGCACGCGGCCGAGATTGTCGGCAAGCTCGGTGGCGGTGCGCCGCACCGCCTGGTTGATGCCGCGCTGGAACGAGGCCTTGTTGTCCATAAACGGCGTGTGATCCCAGTCGACGCCGAACAGGCCGAGCTTGTAGAGGATCATCGACGAGACCCAGGCATTCTGGTTGACGTTGAAATCGGTGAGGTCGGCCGCGACCTGGGCGATGCCCGAATTGCCACAGGTCTTGGCGGTCTCGGTGCCGGCACCGGCCGCGACCTGTTCGCCGGCGGAAATGTTGCGGTTCTCGAAGGTGTATTTATCGACGTAGTTGGGGTCGAACTTGTTCCACCACTGGGTGGCGTAGAAGAAGTTGGCGTAGAGGCCGATCAACACCAGCAAAGCCAGGCCGACCACCGCCTTCAGGATCCAGCCGCGCTGCGTATACCAGCGCCCGGCCCATAGGAAAGGCCACAGGATCGCGCCGATGACAAGGCCGATACCGCGGCCGATCCATTGGAAGATGCGGGTGAAGAAATTCACGATCGGATCAAGCATGGCTCTCGTTCACCCCTCAGCATGATGCCAAAAAGTTGCAGGCTTTTTGGATAACATCATGCGCCAAAACAATAAATTAGAACGAAATGACGGCTCATTTCGTTCTAGTCAGTCAAGCCGTAAAGGCGCGTGCGAAACGCCACCTTGTCTTTCAAATATGTGGTTTTCAGAACGTCCACAACATGCGATCGCCAGGCGTCGCTGTAGCCATCGTAGTCCTTGTAGAAGCCGGGCTTGTTGAAGACGTAGCGCGAGACGAAGTCCTGCGGTACGAAATCCGAGATCAGCTGGTTGGTCAGCCAGGCATCGGGATGGTCGGGCTTGCCGCGCACGACCAGGAAGCGCTGGCGCGGCGCGACATCCTCGATCTTGAGATGGCCGAGCTGGGCGATTTCGCGCTTGGCGGCGTTGAGGAAGGGAAAATTGCCGTCGCTGGTGATGAGATCAGCATGGCCGTGGATCCAGGTCTGCAGCCAGACCTTGTCGACATCGGTCAAATTGCGGTTCGGTTCGGTGTCACGGATCAGGGAGCGCACAACCATCTCGGCGCGATGCTCGAGATAGCCCGAGCTTTCGACCCATGACGCCCGCGGCAGTTCGATGCGGCCGGTCGAGGCCAGGAACTTGAACACCTTGTCGGCATCGTTGATCGAGAGGTAGCTGACCTGCCAGGGCCGCGAGCGGCGAAAGCCGGGTGCGGCCGGGTCGCCGATGACCGTCGTCATATCGGGGTCGACGAAGACGTAGACGCCGCCGAAATGGCTGGTCCAGTAGGCGTTGTGGCGGAAGATCACCTGGTCGGGCACCAGCGCATTTTCGCGGATATCGCCGCAGACCTTGGCCAGCTCCACCATGCGGTTGAGCATGGCGCTATCGCGCCAGGCGTCCGGCTCCTGCTTCAGCCGGTCGACAAGCTTGCCGAGCTCGGCGGCCTTGCCTAGCACGTCCTCGGCCGACAGCACCTTGAACTCGACCTGGCTGATCGACAGCAGATCCTCGATGTCGTTGACCACGGGGACGGAATCTTCGATCTCGCCGTAGATGACGTCCTTGATGGTCAGCGCATCGATGGCGCGCTGGTTCTTGGACATGAACTCAAACATCAGCTGCGAGGTGTTGGAGAAGGCGGTGTGCACCACCGGCAGGTCGATCTGCGACGGCGTCAGGATGATGAAGCGGCGGTTGACCTCATTGGGATCGAGATAATCGTAGTCGCCGCATTCCTCGGCCACCTCGGGCGAGAAGCCGGTGCGGTCGATCTGGAAACTCTTTAGTTTGGTCGGCTTCGACCCGAAGGCAACAAGCGCCTTGTTGTAGCGCTGGATGAGGTGCGACTCATCGACGGCGAGTAGGCGGCCGTAGATCAGTTCGTTGTCGCGCAGCAGGTCGGGTTTTTTGGCGGGGGTCACTTTTCCTTCTCCCCGTTCACGGGGAGAAGGTGCCCGAAGGGCGGATGAGGGGCGGCGCAAGCGCTCATCATCTTTCCTCCGACGTAGAAGAGGGCAAAAACTTCACATCGACTGCAATCATCGTCTGATTGAGCCGACCATCCAAAGCCGCAACAATCGTATCCAGCACGCTCTTGCGCCCCGTCAGGACATCGGCGTGCCAAACCCTCAAAACCGACCAGCCGTTCCAGTTCATAGTCTCATCCCTGAATCGATCGTGGGATCGATTTGCATGCTGGCTTCCATCGACTTCCACAACCAGATTGGCTTCACGACAGGCGAAGTCGGCGAAATATGGACCGATCGGCAGCTGGCGAACAAATTTGTAGCCGTTCAATCGTCGCCCGCGCAGTTCGTGCCATAGTTTCTCTTCAGCTTCATTTTCAACTTGCCTAAGTTGCCGGGCTCTCGCCGCTTTTGGCTCGTTTCCTCCACACACAGCGCTGCCCCTCATCCGCCCTTCGGGCACCTTCTCCCCGTGAACGGGGAGAAGGAAGGAAGCTCACGCATTCCACAGCCCCTTCTTCTTCATCTCCTCCATCTCGCGCGCTGCACGTTCGCGCAGCCGCGCATCGCGGAGCAGCTTCTCGACCGCCGCATCGTCGGACTTGTCGGAATAGCGGAACTCGGAATCGGCGTAGCGGTTGATCTCCTGCATGACCATGTCCATCGAGAACGGCCCGCGCAGTTCCTCGATCATGGCTTTCTTCTCGTCATAGCCCTTGTGCATGAAGGCTTCCGGTTTCTCGAACCAGTCGTCGGGCAACTCGATATCCATGGCGCGCATCTTGATGGCGTCGGTGACGTTCTTGATGGCGCGGCCGGTGAAGCGCGGCTCGGCGTCCTTGATCAGGTGCAGATAGGTGCCGATGTCGGCCATCGATTTCGGCGCGCCATTCTCCTTCATGTAGCGCTCATAGACCTTCATCAGCCCATCTTCCTGCGGCTTCTCATGCTCCTCATAGGCCTCGGTCACAGCACGCTGGATTTCCTGCGCGGCATAGAGCTTGTGGTCGCCGAGCGGGATCTTGTGGTTCTTGCCGGCAAGCAAAACGAAGATGTCGATATAGTCGTCGCGGCTCTGCGGCCCATCGACCAGCCAGCGGGCGCCGGCGCGCTGGCGCAGGGCGTCGTCGACATTTTCGGGATAGTTGGAAAACATGCCGAACGAGCAGTTGCCACGCACCACCGTGCCGGCACCGGCAAAGGCATCCATCAGGACGCCGGTGATTTCCTGCTGGCCGGCCGAGGCGCGGTCGTCGGAGCGGCGTGCCGCCACCTGGTCGATGTCGTCGACGGTGCCGAAACCGATGACGCGCGGGTTCAAGGCATTGTTTATGAATTGGCGGCAGTTCTGGCCTGACTTGCCCTGGTAGGACGAAATCTGGTCGACGCCGAAATTCTCATAGGCGAAGGGATAGCCGGCGACCTGGCAATAGCCGTTGACCAGGCCCGCGATCATCTGGATCAGCGTCGTCTTGCCGGTGCCCGGCGCACCGTCGCCGATGAAGGTGAAGAGGAAGCCGCCGAGTTCGACGAACGGATTCAGCTCGCGCTCGAAATCATAGGCCATCAGCATCTTGGCGAGCTTGACCGACTGGTATTTGGCGATGTGGTTGCCGACGACCTCTTCCGGCTTCTTGAAGGTCATCACCAGCGGCTTGGAGCGCTTGCCCGGCGCGACGTCGAAGCCGTCCAGGGTGAAATCGTCAGCATCGATGCGGATATGAGCGTCCTCGAACGGGCCGATACCATCGAAGCGGCCTTTGCGGGCTAAGAGCCCGTCAATGGCGACGCGGGCGAAGGCGCGCGCCCGGGTGGTCAAATCGCCATCGTCCTTGGAGCCGGCAATCGCCTTGTCGAGACCGGCGACAATCGACTTCACCGCATCCTGCGGCGTGTCGAACAGGAAGTCCGGCTCGGGGATATCGTTGGGCGCCTCGCCGTCGCTGTCGATCAGCTGGAACAGATAGGAGGCAAGACTGAAGGCTGAAACGTAAGCCGAGGCTGACAGAAGCTTCTTGAAGGTGGCGGCTTCGTCGCCTTCCAGCGGCGCGCGTGTGTTCTTGGCCTGCAGGCTTTCAAGATCGGAGCCCTCGGCGAAGACATCGGAAATGGCGAGCGAAATCGCCAGGCCGCGCCGGGCGCGAAACAACAGCGTGTGCTGCGGGATGCTCATCAGCTGGTCGTCGGGATGGATGGCGGCGACGGTTTTGGTCAGTTCGACCTCCCGCGTGCGCCGCACCGAGCCAACGGAGACGGTCGAGACGAAGCGGCGATTGGTGCCCGCAAGCGCGGTACCGGATTCTCGCGAAGGGTCTTCCAGCACGACGACGCGGGTGATGAAGCTCTGCGCCGTGGCGCGGTGCTTTTCGATCGCGGCTTCCGGGATGGTGGTCAGGCCGGTGTCCATGAAGGATGCTCCGTGGTGTGACGGTCAGACGTCTGAGATGACCTGTCCGTTGGACAGGATGTGAACCTTGTAGCCGGAAAAGATCTTCTGCGCCTCGCCGGCGGCGTAGAGAGCCTGGTAGGCTTCGTGCGGGATCAGGGCGTGGTTCTCGTAGCTCGACACGCCCTGGCGCGCGGCTTCGAGATCGTCGGTGTTGATGAAGAATTCCTGCGTCGTCTTCTCGCTGGAAAACAGGCCCTTGCGGCCGGGTTTCTCGCCCTTGGAATAGACCTCCTGGATGGTCCAGGTGAGCAGCCAGGCATTTTCGGGCTTGCGCACCTTGGCCAGCACCTCGGTCACCGTCGAATTGTTGTCGGTAATCCCTGCGGAATAAAAGGGGCCAAGCACGACGCGGCGCAATTGCTTGGGGTGCAGCGGCTCGAAATCCTTGTCGAGATTGACCGCAATCGTCGCCGGCGACAGCGTGTAGGCGGAATTCTTCTCGGTGAAATCGTCGAAGCGATGGGCAAGCTCGGGGTTGAGCAGGCCGTCGACCGGCAGCGGGATGTCGACCTGTTCGTTGAGCTTGCCGTTGCTGTCGACAAGCTGGCGGATCATGGCTTCGGAGGAATCCTCCACCGTCACCATGTAGACCAGCGGCAGGTTGGCGCTGCCGTCGAATGTCGCCCAGTGGACGAGGTAATAAGGCCGGAAGGTTTTTGGATTGACCGAGACCTTGGCCGTCTGCGCCAGCGAGAACGGGCCGAAGGTCTGCTCGCTCTTGACGTCTTCAAGATAGAGCCGCTCGGCCATCGACTTTTGCAGCGCCTCGGGGAACTCCTTGTGGCGCAGAATGAAGTCGGCCATTTCCTCGCGCAATTCGCCGGCGAGCGGGATGTTGGCCAGACGCGCGTCGGCCTGGCGGCGATCGTTTTCCAGCTCGAGCAGGTTCTGGAAGACGGGATAGCCGCTGTCGGCGCGCGAAATGCGGAACGTGTCCATGAAGCCGAGACGGTTGCGCCAGCAGGAGAACGATTTGTCCAGCCGGGCAATGTATTCGGCGACGATCTTGGCAACGATACCGTGCCGGTAAAGCGGCGAGCGGTCGTCGCGCATGAACACTTCAAGGCCGCTGAGTGCGGCCGTGATGGCGGAAAAATAGCGCGCCGCCGCTTCGTTTTCGGGAGTCATGCCGGGTGTGCTCGCGTGCAGCCGCTCCTTACGACTGCACGTAGTTGGCCGAATTGTGCTTCTTCATCACGTCGTCGAAACGGCGGGCGAAGGCATCGTCGGCGAGCTTCTTGCGGCGCTGGATGTCGGCGCTGGCGACCATGTTCTTCTCGTGCATTTCGAGGAGATCGCCAATGTGCTTTTGCGAGGCGGCACCAATGCCGGCCATGGTCTCTTCGGCGGTGTTGTCGACCTGGCTGCCCAGCGTGTTGATCTTGTGGGCGACGTCCTGCTGGGCGGCAGTCTTCAGCGAATCTTCCAGGGCCTTGTAAAGCACGATGCGCTGTTCGGTATCGATGGTCAGCTTGTTGATCAGCGTCGACTGCGCCGCAATCTGGTTGTTGAGCGAATCGACGAAGGTCTGGAACATCGAGGTATAGCGTTCCAGCGTCTGGCTCTCGGCCAGCAATTCCTGCTCCTTGGCTTGCTTTTCATTGTATTCGGTGGCCAGTTTCGAGCGCTCGCCCTCAAGCTGCGTGCGCTCCTTCTGGCTGGTCGAGGCCGCGATCTTGTTCTCGATGTCGAGTAGCAGCGGGTTGACCTCCTCGATGCGTTTCTGCACCGCTTCGAGGTTGGTCATTGTCACCTTGCGGCGCTCGATCACCTGCGACAGGCTATTTTCGGAAGTTTTGTAGCGCTGGTCGAGGACCTCTTTCTGCGCCTTCAGGATGCCGACGATTGTATCCGACTTGACCAGAAGCTCCTGCAGATTGCCGGCCAGCGACATGTTGCGGACACGGTCGGTGCGCATGCGCTGCTTGCGTTGCGCGGAGAAGACGCCGACGAAGCTTTCCCAGCCTGTGTAGTTCTTCATGCTCTCGAATTCGGCGCCGAAGACGTTGGTGGCGTCTTCCAGCCCGATGATCAGGTCGGCGATGTTGCCTTCCATCACCTTCTGCTGTTTCAGCACATCCTCGATGCGGGCATTCTCGATGTCGAAATTGGCATCGCCGATCTTCTTGTCGGCGGTGGCCAGCGTATCAAGCACGGTGCCGGACTGCTCGATCTTGCTGCGCATGTCCTGCACGACCTGCCTGGTCTTGGCAATTTCGGCATCGAAATTCTGCAATGTCGCCATAGGGGCCTCCCGCTTCGGCTTCCGGTCGCTGGCTGCGAACAGCGGCGAATATATGTGGGGCATCCGGGGATTGAAAGACGCAAGACAAGACCCGCCCCGAAAACAAAAAAATCCGTCATCGTCTTGAAAGTCAATGAAGGCGGGGTCATGGCGTGAATAACCAGTCGGCCAGGCATTGTTCAACTGTCATTGAACTTTGATGTTGGCAAGCAGCCGATCTCGGCCGGTGCGGACGTCCTGAAATTCGACAGAGAACTCAACCGGTTGCAGGCGCGAGACAGCTGGCCAAAGCCATCGCCATCGCGGTACGCATCCAGCCGTTCAGGGCTTCGGATCGGCCTTCAGATAGGCGATGACGTTGGCAATGTCCTCGTCGCTGGTCAGGCCGGAGAAGGCCATCTTGTTGCCGGGTACTTTCAGCTTGGGGGCGCTGAGATAGGCCTTGAGGTTGGCTTCGTCCCAGACGAGGCCGGCGGCGCCGGCATCCTTCATGGCCTGCGAATAGTTGAAATTCTCGGCTGTGCCGGCCGTACGGCCGACGATACCAAGGAGATGCGGGCCAATCTTGTCGCGGTCGGTTGCCGCCTCGTGACAAGCCATGCATCTGAAGAAAACCTTCTTGCCCAGCGCAGCATCGCCGTCGGCTTGCGCGGCCGCGATACCGGCTAAGTAAATGACAAGTGCTGACGAAATGGCTCTAAGCATGGCGGTCCCCGGCTGGCTCTGGCTGCCGGCAAAATAGGCTGCAGGGCCTTAACAAACGCCGCATGGTGGCTGGATTGCAAGACCGGTCTTATCCCGTTCGGTGGAGCGGCATTTCCGCGATTGCCTGCCGGATCGCTTTTTCAATTGCTGCCGATGAGTGGTTGTCACGCACGAAGGTGCGGCCGCTCTCCGCCATCTCGGCCGCCGCTTGCGGGCGTTTCGCGAGATCAACGATTTTCGACGCCAGTTCGCCGGCATCGTTGCTCGACAGGAAATGCCTGCCCGCCTGCAGGCCGAGCCCTTCGACGGCCTTCTCGGTGGCGCAGACGACCAGGCCCGCCGCCATCGCCTCGAGCACCTTGATGCGGGTTCCGCCGCCGAAGCGCAGCGGGATCGGCGCATAACCGGCACGGCCAAGCAATTCCGGCAGATGCGGTGGGTTCTCGATCAGCTGCAGACCATGCTTGGTGCATAAACCACCCACGACGTCGCGCGGGTTCCTGCCGGCGACGGTGATCGACCAGGGCCGGCCGGAGGCGGTGAGGCGCGGCACCATCCCGCGTCCGATCTGCTTGACGGCGTCGATGTTGGGGAAATAGCCGAGATGGCCGATGAAGCACAGGCTGAGTTCACGGTACCGCTCGGCACCAATCGGCAGGGAAAGCACACTCTCGTCTGGAATGGGGTTGGCGATGAGCCTGACGTCGCCGACGGGGCCGAGAGCGGACAGCAGCGCGCCGTCGGTCGGCGAGCAGACCCAGACCTGATCGGCCATGGCAGCCGCACGCCTGTCGGCGTCGCGCGCCTGCGCCCTCTTGCGCCCGTTTTGGCGCCAGCCTCGAATTTGCTGCCACAGCGTCAGGCCGGCGATCCGGTCGGCGACCGTCCGGGATTCGATGTTGTGCTGGTCAAGAACGGTGCGTGCGCGATGCTTCGGCGCCAGCGTCAGCAGCTGCGACAGTGGGATCTCCTCGATCACCACGAGATCGGGCGAGAATTCTCTCCAGATCGCGTCGGCTTCAGCCAGTTCGTCGTCCGGCATCATATGCACGGTCGGGTGAGGGCTGCGCCTGCCCCAGAGACCTCTGCCGCGCGCCGCCTCGATGATCCGGTGACGGATATTCGGCGGTGGAGAAGGCGCCGGGGCGCCAGTTAGGCTTACCGTCAGAACCTCGCCCATCGATGCCAAGGCGCGCGCATTCGCGGCGTTCCTGATCTCGGCGCCGGATACCGGCGGAAACGGGCAATCGACTGTGAACTGGAGAATTCTCATGTTGCCCTGGCCGTTCAGCCTCTGGTGAAGCCGATGAAGTCGTCGGGCGCGGCGCGGCCCATTTCCTCTTCCCAGTGGCGGCGGCAGAGCGAGACATAGACGTCCTTGCCGATCGCCACCTGTTCGCCTTGCCGCGCCACTTTGCCGTCAGGGCCGAGACGCACGACCATCGTCGCCTTGCGGCCGCAGCGGCAGATGGTGCGCACTTCGCGCAGGTCGTCGGCAATGGCCAGAAGCGCACGCGAGCCGGAAAACAGATTGCCCTGGAAATCCGTGCGCAGGCCGTAGCACATGACCGGGATGTTCAGCCGGTCGGCGATACGGGCAAGCTGCCAGACCTGCTCCTCCTCGAGGAACTGCGCCTCGTCGACGAAGATGCAATGCACGGTCGTGTGTTCATGATGCTCGGCAACGCGAGCGTAGAGATCGTCGCCATCGCGGAACATCTCGGCCTCGGTCTCCAGGCCGATGCGCGACGAGATCAGCCCGGTATCGCCCTTGCGATAGTGGCCGGCGACGAACAGCATCGTCGTCATGCCGCGTTCGCGATAATTGTAGGACGCCTGCAGCAGCATCGTCGTCTTGCCGGCGTTCATCGTCGCATAGTGGAAGTAAAGCTTGGCCATGCCGTCCTTTTAAGCCGAGTTGTCCTGCCGCGGGGAGGGGGCACCGCAGCATTTCACTGGAAAAGCCGTCTGCCATCGAAAAAGCGGCAGGCGTGTCGCTGTTTGGCCAGCCCGCGCCGTTGATCGTGATTGCCTTAGCGCTTGAAACCACACCAGAATGGTGTTTGGCTGACGAAACAAGGCGGGCAAAGAAACCGTAACTACGCTTCGCCAAAGAATCACAATGGGAGACTATCAATGTCGCGTATGAACACCTTCGTCGCCGGCCTCGGTCTGGCGACTTTCCTGTCCACAAGCGCAGCCCTTGCCGGCGATCCGGAGAGCTGCAAGGCGGTGCGCCTTTCCGATGTCGGCTGGACCGACATTCAGGCCACGACCGGCGTCGCTTCGGTGCTGCTCACCGCGCTCGGCTACGAGCCGCAGACGATCCAGCTCTCGGTGCCGGTGACCATGGCGTCGCTGAAGAACAAGGATCTCGACGTCTTCCTCGGCAACTGGATGCCGTCGATGACCAACGACATCAAGGACTATACCGCCGACGGTTCGGTCGAGACGATCAGCACCAACCTGACCGGCGCCGGCTACGGCATCGTCGTGCCGACCTATGTCGCCGATGCCGGCGTCAAGTCGCTGACCGACATCGGCAAGTTCAAGGACAAGTTCAACGGCAAGATCTATGGCATCGAGGCCGGCAATGACGGCAACCGCATCATCCTCGACATGATCAAGAACCCGAAGGACAATCTCGAAGGCTTCGAACTGGTCGAATCCTCGGAAGCCGGCATGCTGACGCAGGCCGAACAGTCGATGAAGAACAATGAGTGGATCGCCTTCCTCGGCTGGACGCCGCATCCGGTGATGGGCGCCATGAAGATCACCTATCTCGACGGCATGGGCGACAGCGGCTTCGGCGCCGCCACCGTCTACACCAATGTGCGCAAGGGCTACACCACCGAATGCCCGAATGCCGGTAAGTTCATCGCCAACCTGAAGTTCAATCTCGACATGGAAGGCGAGATGATGGACGCGATCCTGAAAGGCGGCGACGCCAACACGGTCGCAGCCGACTGGCTGAAGAAGCACCCTGACGCGGTTGCGCCGTGGATTGCCGGCGTCACCACCTTCGATGGCGGCGATGCGGCCGCAGCGGTCAAGACCGCGCTCGGAAGCTGAGCCGACTGAATTCGGCAAAGCCGAACCAGGAAGGGCAGCCAATCTAGAAAAGGCTGCCCTTTTTCATATCCTGTGAGAAGATGACGTAACGACAGCAGAGGCCGGGGGCAGGCGGTCTCGCGCATGAGAGGGGCGATATGGATCCGATTTCGAAATTCATGGTCGATCACAAGATACCGATCGGCGCCTGGGGAAAGGCCTTCTTCGGTTTCCTCACCGACAATTTCGACACTGTGTTCAGGGCTTTTTCGAACGGCCTCAATTTCCTGCTCGACGGACTGGTCGACATCCTTTTGATGGTGCCGCCGGTGCTGCTGGCGCTGGTCGTTGCCATCATTGCCTGGCTGCTGCAGCGCTCGCGGCCGCTGGCCATCGGCGTGTTCCTCGGCCTGATCTTCATCATCAACCAGAACCTCTGGAAGCAGACGGTGCAGACGCTGGTGCTGGTCGTGGCCGCCGCCGCCATGGCGATGGCCATCGGCGTGCCGCTCGGCATCTGGGCCGCGCACAAGCCGAAGGTCTACCGCGTCATGTTGCCGGTGCTCGACCTGATGCAGACGCTGCCGACCTTCGTTTACCTGATCCCGGTCTTGACCCTGTTCGGCCTTGGCAATGCGCCTGGCCTCATCGTCACCATCATCTTCGTCATCCCGACCGCGGTGCGGCTCACCCATCTCGGCGTCGTCTCGGTGCCGAAGTCGATCATCGAGGCCGGCGAGGCGTTTGGCGCCACCAAGCAGCAGCTGCTGTGGAAGGTCGAACTGCCGTCAGCGCTGCCGACCATCATGGCCGGCCTGACGCAGTCGATCATGCTGTCGCTGTCGATGGTGGTGTTCGCAGCGCTGATCGGCGCCGGCGGCCTCGGTACTGAAATAAACCGCGCGCTCGGCTCGCGCCGCATCGACCTCGGCCTTGAAGCCGGCCTGGCGATTGTCGTGCTCGCCATTGTGCTCGACCGAATGACGCGTATCGGCGTTGGAGGCAAGAAATGACCGTCGCCGTTGACTTCAAGAATGTCGATATCGTCTTCGGGTCCGATCAGGCCGGTTCGCTGGCGCTGATCGACGGCGGTGCCACGCGCGCCGAGATTCTCGAAAAGACGGGCAATGTGCTGGGTTGCGCAGGTGCCAGCCTGACCGTGCATGAGGGCGAAATCTCCGTGCTGATGGGCTTGTCGGGCTCCGGCAAGTCGACGCTTCTCAGAGCCGTCAACCGGCTCAACGTGGTGTCGCGTGGCCAGGTGCTGGTCAAGGACGGCGACAACATCGTCGATGTCGTGACCTGCGACCAGGCGACGCTGCGGCGGCTGCGCCAGAAGCAGGTGGCGATGGTGTTCCAGCAGTTCGGCCTGCTGCCATGGCGTACGGTCGAGGAAAATGTCGGCCTCGGCCTCGAACTCGCCGGCGTGCCGGACGCAGAACGCAAGGAGCGCGTGCACAAGCAGCTCAAGCTGGTCAATCTCGACCAGTGGTCGAAAAAATACGCGCATGAACTGTCCGGCGGCATGCAGCAGCGCGTCGGCCTCGCGCGCGCCTTTGCCACCGAGGCGCCGATCCTGCTGATGGACGAGCCGTTCTCGGCGCTCGATCCGCTGATCCGCACCAAGCTGCAGGACGAATTGCTGCAGCTGCAGGCGGAGCTGAAGAAGACCATCATTTTCGTCAGCCACGATCTGGAAGAGGCGCTGAAGATCGGCAGCCACATCACCATCATGGAAGGCGGCCGCATCGTGCAGACCGGCGCGCCGGAAGACATCGTGCTGCGGCCCGCCAACGACTATGTCCGCGACTTCATCGCCAACGTGAACCCACTCTCGGTGCTGACCGCCTGGAACGTCATGCGCGACCGCCGCGACCTCGAGCACGGCGATAACGGCTGGGTGTGGCTCGACCGGCGCAAGACGACGCGCTTCAAGATCGACGATCACGGGCTGGTGGCGGCGGCGGAACGCGACGGCAAGCCGGCAGTGTGGGTGTCGTGCGTCGATGTCGAGGCCCAGCCGGAGGAGACGGCACAGGTATTCTGGGCCACTCCGGGCACCTCACTGAAGACAGTGATGCTGGCCATGCACCGCTCGCAGACAGCGCCCGTGGCGCTGTTCGACGACCAATCGCGCTTTGTTGGCGCCATCGGCATACGCGATGTGCTGAGCGCGGTGCTGCGGCGCTAGGCCGGCAACGTCACCGATGAAACGGATTTTGACCTGGCTGTCGATGCCGCGGGCGGCGCAAGCGGCGCTCGGTTTGCTGATCGTGATTGCGATCCGCTCGAACCTGGAGTTCTTCCGCCTTGGGGGCGCGACCGCGTCGCCGCCGGGCAATGAGGAAGTCTTTTACATCGAAGGCTCGCTTGCTGCATCCATCGCCGCGCTTGTTGTTCTTGCCTTGCATGCGTTCGGGCAACATCGCTGGGCAACGCTGTTCGCGGCGATTGTCATCATCGCATTGCTGGCCTGGAAGATTGTTGCCGTTCCCTGACAGGCTGATACGGCGGCCAAGGGCTGCTTTGCAGGTTCAGCTAAGCCCGATGCGCTTGGCGCCGAGCTTGTAGAGGGCAGTGGCATCCGGGTCGAAGCGGAAGGTGCCGATGAAGTCGTCGGTGGTGTAGTCCGGAAGCGTCTTGCGGATGGCGGCGGCGAAGGTTTTGGCCTCGTCGAGCCGTCCGGCCAGCGCCAGGCAATGGGCGGCGATCGACAGGATAATGACATGGGCATTGGGGCGGGCCGCGGCCTTGAGCGCCCAATGCGCCGCATCATCGAACTGGCCCAGCCGGACATGGGCCATGGCGCGTGCACCCAGCATGCCGAACAGCAACGGATCGAACGGCGACAGATGGCGCGAGTGATCCGACGACCCGATCGCGGCTTGCGGGTCGCCCGACTGCGACTGCACGAAGGAAAGCGCATAGTGGCCAAGCGCGAAATTGGGGCTGAGATCGACAGCTCTTTCCAGCTCGACAAGCGACGCGTTGCCTTCGCCGCGCAGCCACAGCGCCCGGCCCATAGCCCAGTGCGCGGCCGGATTGTGATCGTCGACCAACAGGCTCTGGCCGGCCGCTTCGTAGGCGAGCGCGCTGTCCTGGTCGCGGTTGCCCCAGCGCTGGAAGGCGCTCTGCCAATGGGTGAAGGACAGGCCGGCATAGGCGCGGGCGAAGGTCGGATCCTGCTGCACGGCTATATCGAAGAAATGCCGGGCGAGGTCGTTTTCGCTGCGGGTGAAGCGATACATGTGCCAGAGGCCCCGGTGGTAGGCCTCCCAGGCATTGAGTGAATTGGGCGCCTTCAGCATGGCGCGGTTGCGCTCGACCGTCTCGATCTCGGATGAGATGGAGGCCACGATGCTGTTGCCGATATCGTCGAGGATCGCGAAGAGGTCGTCGGGCCTGCGCTCGAAGGTCTCGGCCCAGACGATCCTGGCCGTGCGCACCTCGACAAGCTCGACGGTGACGATCAGGCGGCCTGTCACGCTGCGCACCGTACCGGTGGCGACATAGTCGACATTCAGCCGGCGACCGGCATCTTCCGGCGCGATGTTTTTCTCGGCCAGCGCGAAGGCCGAGCCACGGGCGATGACGAAGAAATCCCTGAGCTTGGCCAGGCGGGTGATGATGTCGTGGGTAAAGCCGTCGGCCAACCCGCCGCGAATGCCGCTGCCGGCGTCTTCGGCGAACGGCATCACGGCAAGCGAGGCCTTGTGCGGTGTCGAGGGCTCGGCACCGGCAAGCATGATCGGCGCCTGTTTCGCAGCCGGCACCGTTGCCGGCTGTGCCGGCAAAGTCGCGCAGTGACGTTCCGCGCGAATGGCCAGCCACGCTTGGCGCACCGGGCCGAAATCCAGCTCTTCCGACTGAAACAGCTGCGCTGCTGCTGCCAGATGGTCCTCGCAGGCGCCGAACTGGCCGCGCCGCGCCAGCCTTTCCAGGAGCGCGATGTGGGCGCAGCTGTCGAACGGGGTCAATTCCAACCATTTTTCGAGATGGGAGGAGACGTCTTCGGAATCGGCCGGGAGCGTCTTGACCAGATGTTCCAGGATGGCTGCGTGGCAGGATCCGAAACGACGGCGCTGCGCGGTCAGCCAGCTGTTGAAGAGCGGGCTGCGGTCGATCTCCAGCCCCTCCAGGAAGTTACCGGCGAAGAGCTTCGACAGCGCCTGCAGTCGCTCGGGGTCGAGCGTTTCGATGCCTGCGGCAGTCGCCGCCGCGACATCCAGCACGTCGACCGAAATGCCGTCGAGATCAAGCGCGATCGTATCATCAGCGGTTTCGATCCTGCGGCGCCCCGGCTCGTCGAGAGCAGCCCTCAATTTGCTGAGGCACCAGCGCAGCTCGCCTCTGGGGTCATTTGGGACATCCCACAGCAATTCGCACAGCTTGCCACGTCCGACCGGGTGGGGCGCTAGCACCAGATAGGCCAGCAGCGCGCGCAACTTGCGCGATGCCGGCAGGACCACCGGGACGCCGTCGCGCGCAATCGCCGGCGGCCCAAACAGGCGCACGCTAAGACCTTGACGGCTGCTCTCCACGCTCGATTCCACGTCGGATACCACGCCTTCTCCCACGCTGGCCCGCCGGCCCCTGCTTTATCACCGAACACGACAAAGTGCACCCGGCTTTGCAAATTTGCGCGCCGGATGTGGGGTTTACCACATTGCGGCACGTCAAAGACCTGTAGTGCGGCAAGGTGTCGAAATCTCGCCGCCCAAACCGCCGGTGTGTAACCGGTCCGTGAGCAAACCAGGAGTTCATCCATGTTGCATCAGCAGAAAATCAGAACCACGGCCGGCCGCGGCCGCCTGTTCGACAGCATTCTCGACACGGTCGGTGACACGCCGGTCATACGCGTCAACAATCTCGGCCCGGCGCACGCCACCATCTACGTCAAGGCAGAGTTCTTCAATCCGGCTGCGTCGGTCAAGGACCGGCTGGCGCTCAACATCATCGAGGAAGGCGAGCGCACCGGCGCGCTCAAGCCAGGACAGACCGTGATCGAGGCGACCAGCGGCAACACCGGCATCGGCCTCGCCATGGTTTGCGCGCAGAAGGGCTATCCGCTGGTGGTGACGATGGCCGACAGTTTTTCGGTCGAGCGCCGCAAGCTGATGCGCATGCTGGGCGCCAAGGTGGTGCTGACGCCACGCGCCGAAAAAGGCTTCGGCATGTACAAGAAGGCGGTGGAACTGGCCGAAGCCAA
The DNA here is from genome assembly GCF_057786075.1 of Mesorhizobium sp. P171375. Taxonomy (NCBI): domain Bacteria; kingdom Pseudomonadati; phylum Pseudomonadota; class Alphaproteobacteria; order Hyphomicrobiales; family Phyllobacteriaceae; genus Mesorhizobium; species Mesorhizobium sp. P171375. The sequence goes on along the minus strand of NZ_JBYNWF010000001.1, from coordinate 6,165,633 downwards.
TGGCTGGTTCCTGGCCCGCCAGTTCGAAACCAAGGCAAACGCCGCCATCCATGAGGCGACCACGGGACGCGAGATCGTCAACGATTTCGCCGGCTCGCGGCTCGACTATTTCGTCACCGGCTACGGCACCGGCGGCACTGTCGCCGGCGTGGCGCGCGTGCTGCGCCGTGAGCGGCCCGAGACCAAGATCGTGCTGACCGAGCCCGCCAACGCACAGCTTGTCGGCAGCGGCAAGCCGCAGGTGCGTGGCGCAGGCGGCGCGCCGGCTGCCAGCCATCCGGCCTTCGAGCCGCACCCGATCCAGGGCTGGACGCCGGACTTCATTCCGAACGTCCTGCAGGAAGCGATCGATGGCAACTTCTATGACGAGGTGATGCCGATCGCGGGGCCGGAGGGCATGAAATGGGCCAAGGCGCTGGCGCAGCAAGAGGGCATCTTCACTGGCATTTCCGGCGGCTCGGCTTTCGCCGTGGCGCGCCAGATCGCCGGTACGGCGCCTGCCGGTTCTGTGATCCTGTGCATGCTTCCCGATACCGGCGAACGCTACATGTCGACGCCGCTGTTCGATGGCATCGAGGCCGAGATGAATGCGGAAGAGCTTGCTCTTTCGCGCTCGACGCCCGGTTGCCAGTTCCCGGCATGATGGCGCGGGAGCAATCTGCATGGACGCGTTGTCTGGACACTCGGCTACCGGCACCGAGGAAACGCTTGACCCCTCGGACTGGGCCGATGTGCAGGTCCTGTCGCATCGGATCGTTGATGATGCCGTCGCCTATTTGCGCGATGTCAGGCAACGGCCGGTGTGGCAGGAGATGCCTGGAGATGTGAGAGACTTCTTCACTGCGTCCCTGCCGCAATCGCCAACGCCGCTTGCCGACATCTATGGCGATGTCGTGGACAAGGTGATGCCCTATCCGATGGGCAACATCCATCCGCGCTTCTGGTCCTGGTATATGGGGTCGAGCAATTTTACGGGCGCCCTTGGCGATTTCCTGGCGGCCATCCAGGGCTCCAATCTCGGCGGCGGCAACCATGCCGCCGCCCTGATGGACGGCCAGGTGGTCGACTGGTGCAAGCAGATGATGGGCATGCCGGCTTCGGCCAGCGGCACGCTGGTCAGCGGCGGCTCGATGGCCAACATCATCGGGCTCACCGTGGCGCGCAACACCAAGGCTGGCATCGACGTGCGCGAGCATGGCGTTGCTGCAATCGAGAAGCCGTTGCGCTTCTATGGTTCGGACCAGATCCACTCCTGCCACCGCAAGGGGATGGAGGCACTCGGCCTCGGCAACAGGGCGCTGCACCGGATTGCCAGCGAGGCTAGCCTGCGCATCGATATCGCGGCTTTGCGGGCGGCGATATCGGAAGATCGCGCGGCCGGGTTCAAGCCGGCTTGCATCATCGGCAATGCCGGCACGGTGAACACCGGCGCCATCGACGATCTGCAGGCGCTGGCCAAGCTGGCGCACGAGGAAGACATGTGGTTCCACGTCGACGGCTGCATCGGCGCGCTGATTGCGATTGCGCCTGAGAATGCGCATCGCGTCGCCGGCATCGAATGGGCCGATTCCATCGCGCTTGATCCGCACAAATGGCTGCATGCACCGTTCGAGGCGGGCTGTGCGCTGGTCAGGGATGCCTCGGCGCATCGCAAGACTTTCGCGGTGACGCCGGAATATCTGGAATCGACGCCGCGCGGTCTCGCTTCCGGGCAATGGCTGCACGATTACGGACTGCAGACGTCACGCGGCTTCAAGGCGCTCAAAGTGTGGATGGCGCTGCGGGAACATGGGGTCGAAAAATTCGGCCGCCTGATCGACCAGAATATTGCGCAAGGGCATTGTCTCGCGAACCTGATCGAGGCCGAACCGGCGCTTGAGCTGACAGCCCCAACCAGCATCAACATCGTCTGCTTCCGCTATCGCGCGGAAGGGCTCGATGGCGAACGCTCGAAAGCGTTCAACACCGAGATCATGCTGCGGCTGCAGGAGGACGGCATCGCCGCCATTTCCGATACGACGGTGCAGGGCCGACATTGCCTCAGGGTGGCGATCAATAACCACCGGACCCGGCGCGAGGACCTCGACCTTCTGGTCGCCGAAACGATCCGCCTGGGCAACGAGATTTCGGCTGCCTGACCGGCCGTCGTGTCGGGCAGGCGGCTCTCAGCCGCTGGCGGCCGCCTTGAAATCGTCCCCGCCTTCCGTGACGGGAAACGTCAGGCCGGGAAGGTAAAATGTGATAGGGCGGATTTCGTAGACTGCCGAAGGGTTCACGCGCCTCAGGTCACGCGCCGCCGCGATGGCTTCATCCTGGGTGGCGCAGTCGAGCACATACAGACCCAGCAATTGCTCCTTGGTCTCGGCAAACGGACCGTCGATGACGATGCCGTCTCCCGGGCCGCGCAGAGTGACGGCGTCGGCGGTTGCGCCCAGCCTTGCCGCCGGCCCGAGCTTGCCCTCACGGGTCAGCCTGGCATTGACCTCGAGCAGGTCGTGCATCAGCGCCGCATCCTGCTGCGGCGTCAGGGACTGGATGGTCTGTTCGACGTGATAGGCCAGGATGGCGTAAAACATGCGGCGATCTCCTCCTGTTCGAGCGGCCGCACTATTGCAAGGTTGGGTTGGCCGATCCAGCCCCGGTGCCCATCGAGACGGTAGTCTCCTGCCTTATGCCGCCAGCGGCAGTCTGAGTTCCGTCAGCAGGCCGCCGCCGGGATGGTTGGACAGATGGACCTCGCCGCCGGCGGCACGCGCAATGTTGCGGGCAATGGTCAGGCCGAGGCCAAGGCCGCCGGTCTGGCGGTTGCGCGACTGCTCCAGCCGCACGAAGGAACCGAACACCTGGTCGAGCTGCGCCTGCGGGATGCCCGGTCCCTCGTCGCGGATGACCAGCGTGATCGTGCCGTCCGACTGGCGCAGGCTGAGATGGGCCTTCTTGCCGTAGGTCACGGCATTCTGGACGAGGTTGTTGACGCAGCGCTTCAGCGCCACCGGCCGCGCCATGCAGATCATGCCACGCGGCCTGGCGCCGTCATGGTCGAACGAGACGTCCTCGAAGCCGTCGGCGATCGATTCTACCAGCGACCAGAAATCGATCCGCTCGCTCCTCTCCTCGGTGACTTCGAACGTGGCAAAGTCGATGACGGAGCTGGCGATGCTCTCGATGTCGGCGAGGTCGTGGGCCAGCGCCTCGCGCGCCGTCGATTTGCGCAGGAGTTCGAGGCGCAGCCGCATCCGGGTCAGCGGCGTGCGCAGGTCATGCGCGAGTGCTGCCGCAAGATGCTCGCGGTCCTCGACATAGTCGCGCAATCTGACCTGCATGGCATTGACGGCTTTCGCCGCGGCGCGGATCTCGCGGCTGCCGGTCTCGGCGATCGGCGGGCTCTTCAGATCCGTGCCGATCCGGTTGACCGCCGTTTCCATCATCCGGTAGGGCGCCGTCAGCCGGCGCAGAGACCAGATCGACATGATCACCACCAGGGCCGCGATAAGCGAATAGAGCGGCAGGCTGTCGAAGCTCAATATCGGCCCGACCGGCGTGTTGGGCTCGGTGAAATTCAGCCATTGGCCGTCGGCGAAGCGGACCGATGCCGTCAGTTTGTCACTCTGGGCGAAGCTCGCCGCCAGTCCCAGGAGGTCGCGCTCCACCGCGCCGACATCCTTGGAGAGCACCACGCCGCCAGGCGTGTTGGCCGCCTGCGATGCAGGATCGCGCCGGACGCGTGCGTCGGTGATGCCGAATTTCGACAGCCGTCCGACCAGTATGTCCTCGAGCTCGGCCAGTTCGTCGTCGCCGGCGATCGACGAGGTGACCGCGGGCGTGTCCGAAACGGTCAATGCATAAGTGGCGTTGAACAGGCCGGACGCCGTCAGCTTGCGCTGATCGGGCGTGTCGTCATGCATCAGCTGCACCAACGAATAGGCGCGGTCGTTGAGCCGGTAGAGATCGACCTCGTCATTGGCGACGGCGCGGTCGCGCGAGACGATATAGAGGGTGGCAACCTGGCTGATCAGCAGGCCGGCAATGACGATGAGCAAAACCCAGACCGGCAGGGTTTGCGGCAGCAGGCGTCTCATTCGGAGGTGGTCTCGGGCAGGAACTGGTAGCCGCCGCTGCGCACCGTCAGAATCAGTTTCGGCGTCTTGGGATCGTCTTCCATCTTGCGCCTGAGACGGCTGACCAGAATGTCGATGCTGCGGTCGAAGGAATAGTCGCTGTCGCCACCGGAAAGCTCGATGAGCTGGTCTCGGGTGAGCACGCGCTGCGCGCTCTTGACGAAGGTCTGCAGCAGGTTGAACTCCGCCATGGTCAGCTCGACCCTGACGTCGCCCGGCGCCATCAGCCTTCGGCGCGAACAGTCCATCGTCCAGCCGGCGAAATGGTAGATCTGCTTGGTGCTGGCGCGCTTCGGCTCGGCAGCGCCATTGCGCCTCAGCACGGCGCGGATGCGGGCCAGAAGCTCGCGCGGATCGAAGGGTTTGGGCACATAATCGTCGGCGCCCATTTCGAGGCCGACGACGCGGTCGGTGGTCTCGGTGACCGCGGTCAGCATGATGATCGGTGTCGAATAGCTGGCGCGCAGGTCGCGGCAGAGCTCCAGCCCGCTCTTTCCCGGCAGCATCACATCGAGAACGATCAGGTCGACCTGCGTGCGGCGCAGTATGTCTTCCATCTCGATGCCGTCGGCGGCAACCGTGGTGCGCAGGCCGCGCTTCTGGAAGAATTCCTGAAGCAGGTCGCGAATGCCCTTGTCGTCGTCGACGATCAGTATGTGCGCATCGGATTTCACGGCGATCCTGTCATTGTTGGCGGGCCAGTCGGTGGCCGCCCTTGAGTTTGCTTTTGGCGACGTCACCCACACGATAGAATTCTGGCCACATGTTGGCCAGCGGCGATGATCGCCTGCAGAGCCGATTTGCCAGAAACAATCCAGAAACAAAATTCTATAGTCCGGAAAAACTTCCGAAAAAAATCAAGGGCATAAAGGGTGCCGTGGCGGTCAGGTCATCGGCTGCGACGCTAGTCTCCGGAGTAACGGACATTACCAATGCACAGGTTCACGACCAGCTTGATGGGTGCGCTGTTCAGCATTTCGCTCGTCACGGCCGCGGTCGCAGCCTCTAGCGCAAAGGTGACGCCGATCACAAGGAGCGAGCGCTGCATCGATCTCAATCGCCAGGTAGACGAAGCCCTCGAAACCCATGCCGCGGCAACGCAGGTCACCGCGGCGAAAGCACTGCAAAGAAAGGGAAACCGGTTCTGCGCCAACAAGAAACAGGCACAGGGTATCCGGATGCTCGCGAACGCTTTGAAGCTGCTTGGAGTGACACCGATCGACCCGGTTCAGTGACACTCAAACCGACCCGCACAAAAAAGGAAATGAAGCCATGAAAAAGTCCATCCTCTCCGCCACCGGTCTCGCCGTCGCTCTCGCTTTCGCGATGCCGGCTCTGGGCAATGCCGCTGCCACCGCGACCGCTGCTCCGGCTGCCTCGACGACCGCTCCGGCGACCACGACCGCCAAGCCCCCGGTGAAGAAGGTCGTCGCCAAGAAGGCCGTCAAGAAGCACAAGAAGGCCAAGAAGGTCGTCAAGAAGGACGCCCCGAAGGCCTGATCCAGACCGACCCAATAGGGTTGTCTGTAACAAGGCCGCTCCAGCACCCCCCGGCTGGAGCGGCCTTGTCGTATCTGACAAGCATGATTATCCCGTTGATGGGTGCCGGCCACCCAGGACTTTAACCCGTTTGCAATGCCGGTCCGATAGGACAGCCAGCATGAAGAAGCGGCTTTCATCCATTCTGCGCTCGATGGCCATTGGTGGCCTTGTCGCCTCGGCTGTGGTCAGGGTGCTGATCCAGTTTACGGCCAGCCCGGTGCCCGATCCGGTGAGCGGGCGCACCGAGCCGTCGCTGTTCGCGCCGGCTATCTCCAGCAACTGGCAATACATAACGCCATGGCAGAGCCTGCTGCTTGCCGTGCTCACTGGCGGCGCGCTGGCCTGCTTTGCCGGCTGGCTCGCTGTCGCCTGGTTGGAGCGCAAGGCAGATGCGGCCAGGTCCGCCTCAGCAGGGCAATTCCACGCTCGTCGCACCGTCGACCGCCAGGGCCGTTGAACCGTACCGGACAGTTCCTAAATTTGTGAATGGCAGCACTCCCGGGAAGCCGGTTTCGCGCGCCGATCAAAATGGACGACTGCTTTCCCCCATGACAAAGTGAGAGCGACCCTCGCGCAATGCCGGTTTCCGATGCCTGAGATCACCTCCAAACCCCGCACCAAGACCAAGCCGCAGACCGAGCGACCGAAGCTCTACAAGGTCATCCTTATCAACGACGATTTCACGCCGCGCGAATTCGTGGTGACGGTGCTGAAGGGCGAGTTCAAGCTCAGCGAAGACCAGGCGCGCCGGGTGATGATCACCGCCCACCAGCGCGGCGTCTGCGTCGTCGCCGTGTTCACGAGGGATGTCGCCGAGACCAAGGCGACGCGAGCCACCGACGCCGGCAAGGCGAAAGGCTATCCGCTGCTGTTTACGACGGAGCCCGAAGAGTAGCTTCTCCCCGTTTACGGGGAGAAATGTCCGGCAGGACAATGAGGGGCGGCGCTGACGTCGATGACAGTTCACTTGCGCGGGTCGTGGAGGTTGCCAACAACCTCAGGCTAGCGCTGCCCCTCATCCGCCCTTCGGGCACCTTCTCCCCGTGAACGGGGAGAAAGGAAGGAGCGCTCCTACCGTCCCTCTCTGAACCACATCGCGCCCATCGCCAGCAACAGCAGGCCGAGGCCGAGGAAGCCGCCGAATAGCGGCACGCGCGAGACGGCTTTCAGTACGCTGTCGTCGGTGGTGCGCAGGCCGATCCAGTCGGCGCCCGAGGCCGCGCCCGAGGCGCGGACCGGGACGATGGAGGGCAGGGCGACACTGCCGGTAAGCTGGCCAAGGGTGGAGGGCGCCGCCAGCCGGCGCACGCTGCCGCCGGTGGCTTCCGCCGGCGCCTTCAGCCGGTTCTCAGTGGAGATGACGTCGGAGAATTCCGGCGCGTTGACCGGACCGACATGGGCAAGTGCGGTCAGGTCGCCATTGCCGATCTGGTAGAGGCCGATCTCCTTGGTCTCGACGCTGCCCAGGAAAACGCCGGGCTCGGATTTTTCCAGCTTGACGATCAGCGCCTTGCCTGAGGGGGTGATCACCTGGGCCGGGCCGGGGTCGTCGCTCATTGTCTGGCGGCGGATTTCCAGCACCATGCCGCGGCCGTCGGCGGTCAGGCGCTCTTCCTCGAGCTCAGGCTCCTTCATCAGCCAGTGGGCGATGCGGCGGTAGAGCTGGACATGCGGGCCGCCGCCCTCGAAGCCGCGCGCCCATAGCCAGCCCTGATCGGACAGAAGCATGCCGACACGGCCTTCGCCCTTGTGGTCGAGCAAAAGCAGGGGACGGTTGTCGGCGCCCTTCATCACCACTTCGCCTTCGGGATTCTGCACGCCGATGGTGCGGAACCAGCGGCTCCAGTGCGGCGGCTCGCTCGCCGAACCGTCGAGGCCGCGCGTCACCGGATGGCGCTGGCCGAGATCGGTGAGGCGCGGATAGAACGCCTTGTCGATGACTTCGCCTGTCGGCATCGCCGGCAGCGAAGACATTAGCGGCGTGCGGGCGATCGAGGCGTCGCCGGCATATTCCGGCCCGGCGGCGATCAACAGCGCACCGCCCTTTTCGACATATTCGGAGATGTAGTCGTAATAGAGGATCGGCAGCACGTCGCGGTGCTGGTAGCGGTCGAAGATGATGAGATCGAAATCCTTGATCTTCTCGACGAACAGCTCGCGGGTGGGGAAGGCGATCAGCGACAATTCGTTGATCGGCGTGCCGTCCTGCTTTTCCGGCGGCCGTAAAATGGTGAAGTGGACGAGATCGACCGAAGCGTCGGATTTCAACAGGTTGCGCCAGGTGCGCTCGCCGGCATGCGGCTCACCGGAAACCAAAAGCACGCGCAGGTTTTCGCGAATGCCGTCGATCAGCGCGATGGCGCGGTTGTTGGCGTCGGTCAGTTCGCCCGGCTCGCGGTCGATGGAGAGTTCGACAATGTTGCGGCCGGCGCTGGGGATGGTCACCTGCAGCGGCATGGGCTGGCCAATGGTGGCCTCTTCGACCGCGACCTGCTCGCCATTGACCGAGACGCGGACATCGACCGGGCCGGTTTCGCCGTCCGTGGCGATGACGCGGTAGGTCATGTCGAGCGGCTTGCCGACGAGACCGAAGCGCGGCGCGTTCTCGAAGCGGATGCGGCGGTCCTTTTCGTGCTCATTGCCGGTGATCAGCGCGTGCAGCGGCGCGTTGAAGTCGGGGGCGGCGGGCGGCGCGTCATGCACCTCGCCATCGGTGATCATGATGGCGCCGCCGATGCGCGATGGCGGCACGTCGCGGAAAGCGCCTTCGAGGGCTGCAAAAAGCTTGGTCTCGGTGCGCTCTTCGGCGGCTTCGGACTTGCCGGCCTCGACGACGCGCACGTCGAACTGCTTGAAGCGGGCAAGGCGCTGCTGCAACCCTGCCAGCGCTTCGTCGGTCTGCTTGGTCCGGTCGCCTATGTCCTGGCTCTGGCTGCGGTCGACGATGACGGCAACGACGCTTTTCAACGCCTCGCGCTCCTCGTCGAGGAAGACCGGGTTGAGCAAGGCGGCGCCGAGCGCAATCAGCGCGGCGAAGCGGAAGATCGCGCCGCGCTGGCGAAACCACAGGCCGACAGCCGCGAGCAGCAGCAAAGGCACCAGCACCATGGCCAGCAGCGGCCAGGTCAGCAGCGGTTCGAAGGAGATCGACCAGTTCATGATCTTACTGCCCCAGCCGTTCGAGCAGGATGGGCACGTGCACCTGGTCGGATTTGTAATTGCCGGTCAGCATGTACATCATGATGTTGACGCCGGCGCGCAGCGCATAGATGCGCTGCATCGGATCCGACGGCACGGTCGGCAAAAGCGGGTCGCCATTCTCGTCGACCGCCCAGGCGCCGGCAAAATCATTGGCGGTGATCAGGATCGGCGAGACGCCGTCGCCGACGCGCACCGGCCGGTTTTCGGCGTTGCTGGCGTCGAGCGAGGCTTCCACCCAGAGCGGGCTGCCGGCGAAGCGGCCGGGAAATTCGGGCAGGATGAAGAAGGATTTGGTCAGCACATGGTCGGCAGGCACCGGCTCCAGCGGCGGCACGTTGAGATTGCCGAGGATGTCGCGCAATCGTTCCGTCGCCGGGCTCGCCGAATCGGCGCCGATGCCGTTGGCAAACTGATCGCGGGTGTCGAACAGCACCGTGCCACCCTGCTGCATATAGGCGTCGATGCGGGCGATCGCGGCCTCGCTCGGCATCGGCGCGGAAGGGTCGATCGGCCAATAGATCAGCGGATAGAAGGATAGCTCGTCTTTCGAAATGTCGACGCCCGCCGGCGCGCCCGGCTCAAGCGCGGTCTTCTCGATCAGGAAGCGGGTCAGACCTTCGAGCCCGGCGCGGCTGATCGAATTGTCGCCTGGCACGCCAGTCAGCACATAGGCGATGCGGGTCTTGGCAATGTCCTCGATGGCCGCGGCGTCGCCCGGTTTGGCATCGTCGGCGCGGGCGAGGTCGGCATGGCCAAACAACATGCCGAGGCCGAGCAGCAGCGCAGCCGTCGTTGCCGCAGCCGTGCGGGCGCGGCGCGGCCGGCGTGACAACAGCCCGCCCATCCAGAACACCGCCAGCGTGTCGAGCAGCATCAGCACAAGTGCTGCGGTCACCAGCGGACCCTTGAGGTCGCGCGATTCGTCGAAAGCATACTGGACATTGGTCACCGGCACCGTGAATTGCGGCCGCTCCAGCGGCGCGAAGACGGTGGCCGGATCGAGCAGATTATGGGCGAAGACGCCGGTTTCGGAGCCGTAGAGACCGGGCGGGTTCTCGAACGTCACAGGCAGCGGGCCGGCGACGGGCACCAGCGGCCGTGCGTCCGGCGTCGGCGGCACCAGCGCGCCGTCGGCCGCGATCATGCGATAAGGAGCCAGCGAGGTGGCGGCGGCTTCGGCGTTGGCGACTGCGGCGCCCTGGTTGCGCGACAGCTGCACGATACGCCGCAGCATTTCGACGAAGCTGCCGGAGATCGGCAGCGTCGACCATGTCGCCTCCGGGGTGACATGGAACAGGACGAGCGTGCCCTTGCCCTTTTTCAGCCCGGTCACCAGCGGCGTGCCGTCGGCCAGCGTTGCCCAGGTGCGCTCGACGATATCGGGCGTCGGCTCGGCCAGGACCTGCCGGCTCACCGTGACTTCGGCCGGCGGCGCGAGGTCGGCAAAGGGGCCGTTCTTCGGGAATTCGGTCACCGGCTGCGGCGTCGTCCATGACAGGGAGCCACCGAGCGAACGCTCGCCGGTGCGCAGCCTGACCGGCAGAAGATCATCGTCATTGCCGGCGGCGGCCAGCCGCGACCCGGCGAAGCGCACCAGCGTGCCGCCATTGTCGACCCAGTCGACGAGCCGCTGATGGACTTGCGGCGGAATGGTGCCGATATCGGCCATGACGATCATCGCCGGCTTTTGGTCGAGGAGCTGCGGGATGGCGTCGGCGAGGTCGGCGCTCGACGGTTCGACCAGATCGGCGAAGGGCTGCAGCGCGCGCCTGATGTAGTAGAGCGGCGACAGAAGCGGCTGCGCCTGGTCGGCCTCGGCCTGCGACAACAATCCGACGCGGCGGCGCTTCGAGCTTTCATCGAGCACGCGCACCGCACCCGCCTGGCGCTCGCCATCAAGGGCGATCGAGGCGAAGTCGTTGCGCAGCTCGAACGGCACCGCCATCGTGCCGGTGGCGGTGGTCTCGCCGGGTGCGAAAGTCAGCGTCGCATCGGCGATGCGCCGGCCCTTGTCATCAAAGGCGCCGGCGGTGACCTGCGCCGGGGCTGGATCGCCGGGTGCGCGAATGGCGGTCAGTGCAAAGCCGTCGACCTGGTTCTCGGCGCCGGTGAGGCCGGTCAGCGCCAGCCGGTCGGAACTGGCCCAGACAACACGGTCGGCATTTTTCGACAGCAGCGTGTTGAAGGCGGCCTCGTCGCCTTTTGCGGCAAGGCCGTCGGCGAGAACGGCAACGCTGGCGCCGGGCAAGGTCTCCAGCACGCCGGCAACACGGGCATAGACGGCAGGACGGTCAGTCGGGATCGGCCGCGGTTTTGCCGCGCGCAGCCGGTCGAGAGCGGTTGCGGCGTCGAAGGGGCCGATCTCGGCATTCGGCTTTTCGGCGGTGAAGGCGATGACGACAGGCACGCCATTCGAGCCGGCATCGGCGATCAGCCGCTGCGCGGTGGCGACGCGTTTGCCCCAGTCGGCGGCACTTGCCCAGTCATTGTCGATGACCAGTGCCAAGGCTGCCCCCTCTGCCGGCAGTTTTTCGCGCGGGTTGAAGACGGGTTCGGCCAATGCCGCAACGATCAGGGCCGCCATCAGCAGCCGAAGCAGTGTCAGCCACCACGGGCTCTGCTGCGGCGTCTCCTCGCGCTTCAGCACGCGGGCGAGGATCTTCAGCGGCGGGAACACCTCGGTCTGCGGCTTGGGCGGCGTCAGCCTGAGCAGCCACCAGATCACCGGCAGCGCCAGCAAGCCCCACAAGACCATGGGAGCACCAAAGGAGAGCGGCAGCCAGCTCATGCGCTGGCCCTTCCGGCGAACGCGCCATCGGCGGTCATCGCCATATGGATGCGCACCAGTGCCTCGGAGGCGAGGCGATCGGTGTGGTTGACTGTATAGCTCCAGCCGAGGCGCTTGCACCAGCCGGCCAGCTCCTGGCGGCGGGCGGTGTAGAGCAGGCGATATTCATCGCCGAGCATTTCCGCGCGACCGGCGGTCAGCTTGTCGCCGGTCTCGGGATCGGTGAATTCAGTGCGGCCGGCATAGGGAAAGGTCTCCTCGGCCGGATCGGCGACCTCGATCAGATGCGCACGCACGCCATGGCGGGCCAGCACGTCGAGCCAGGCCATGGTCTCCTCGACCGGATCGAGGAAATCGCTGACGATGACGATGTCGCAGAAGCGGCGGATGCTGGACAGGTCAGGCTTTGCCGGCGGATCGGCGGCGTGCATCAACTGCGCTGCGATGCGCTCGGCGCCGTTGCGGGCGGTGAACGGATCGGTCAGACCGGGCCAGGCGATGCGCTCGCCGCTGCGCGACAACAGTTCGGCCATGGCCAGCGCCAGCACCAGCGCGCGCGATTCCTTGGACACGCTGGCGCCGGTCGATTTGTAGAGCATGGAAGGCGAGGGGTCGGCCCACAGCCATACTGTATGGGCGGCCTCCCATTCGCGGTCGCGCACATAGGTGTGATCGTCGCGGGCCGAACGGCGCCAGTCGATGCGCGAGGAATCGCCTTCGACATAGGGGCGGAACTGCCAGAAATTCTCGCCGATGCCGCGCTTGCGGCGGCCATGCCAGCCGGCAATCACAGTGTTGACGATGCGGCGCGCTTCTACCAGCAGGTCCGGCACCAGCGAAGCCCGCAACCGGCCCCTGGCGAGCGCGTCGCGCGTCGCTGCCGGTGTCTGGACTTCGCCGATACGCGCCATCAGATGCCTTTGGCCAGTTTCGCCACCACGTCACGCACGGTCGTGCCCTCGGCGCGGGCGGCAAAGGTCAGCGCCATGCGATGCTGCAGCACCGGCTCGGCCAGCGCGCGGATGTCGTCGACCGAAGGCGCCAGCCGTCCGTCATAAAGCGCGCGGGCGCGGGCGCAGAGCGTCAGCGCCTGACTGGCGCGCGGGCCGGGACCCCAGGCGACGTGTTTGTCGGTCTCGGCATTGCCCTGGCCGGGGCGCGCCGAGCGCACCAGCTTGAGGATGGCGTCGACGACGCTTTCCGGCACCGGCATGCGGCGGATCAGCGTCTGGATCTCCTTCAGCCGCACAGGCTGCAGGACATTTTGCGCCTTGGCGTCCTCGATGCCGGTCGTCTCCAGCAGGATGCGCCGCTCGGCCTCGATTTCGGGATAGAGGATGTCCACCTGCATCAGGAAGCGGTCGAGCTGCGCTTCGGGCAGCGGATAGGTGCCTTCCTGCTCCAGCGGGTTCTGCGTCGCCAGGACATGGAAGGGCGCCGGCAGGTCGTGGCGAACGCCGGCGATGGTGACGTGGTATTCCTGCATCGCCTGCAGCAGCGCCGACTGGGTGCGCGGCGAGGCGCGGTTGATTTCGTCGGCCATCAGCAATTGGGCGAAGATCGGGCCGGAGATGAAGCGGAAGGAGCGCTTGCCAGCCTCGTCCTGCTCCATCACTTCGGAGCCGAGAATGTCGGACGGCATCAGGTCGGGAGTAAACTGGATGCGGCGCGAATCGAGGCCGAGCACGACGCCGAGCGTCTCGACCAGCTTGGTCTTGGCAAGGCCTGGAACGCCGACCAGCAGCGCATGGCCGCCGGCGAGCAGCGCCACCAGCGTGCGTTCGACCACCGCTTCCTGGCCGAAGATGACGCGGCCGACGCCGTCGCGGACCCTCGAAATATCGGCCAGCGCCGCCTCGGCCTGGGCGATCATGTCCTTTTCGTTGATCGGGCTTTCCTTGACCATAACGCTCATGCCGCATCGATCCTTGTGCTGGAAGTACCGGCTTGCACTGTAGCAGTGCCGCAGAATGCCGCGATTCGGCCTCGCCTGGCGCCTGCATTCAATTTAAATCACAGACTTAGGCTGACAAGCGGAACAACAGTGACTATTTCGTGACCATGACGGAACGCTCCGAACATCGCGAACAAAGCCTTACCGGTGCCACAGAGGCGCGCGGCCTCGAGGCGCTCATCTCGCGCGCGACCCGCGCCGGCAAGGGCGCGGCACCGGTAGAGCGCTGGAATCCGGACTTTTGCGGCGATCTCGACATGGAGATCAAACAGGACGGCACCTGGTTTTATCTGGGCACGCCGATCGGCCGCATGCCGCTGGTGCAGCTGTTTTCCACCGTGCTGCGTAAGGACGAGGATGGCAGGACCTATCTGGTGACGCCGGTGGAACGGGTCGGCATCCGCGTCGTCGATGCGCCGTTCATTGCCGTCGAAATGAACGTTTCCGGCGCCGGCTCCGAGCAGACCATCACCTTCCGCACCAATGTCGGTGATGTCGTCGAAGCCGGGCCTGGCCATCCGCTGCGTTTCGTCGACGAGGACGAGACCGGCGGGCTAAAACCCTATGTGCTGGTGCGTGGGCGGCTGGAAGCGCTGGTGACGCGGCCGGTGATGTACGAACTGGTCGAGCATGGCGAGGAGATCGACATCGGCGGCAAGACAATGTTTGCCGTGCGCTCGAAGGGCGAGGTCTATCCGATCATGCCGACGGAAAAACTGAAGCGGCTGAGCATGTGATGGATCAGGTGACGCCGGCAGCGTTTTCCACAGCGGATTTTCGGGCGCGTGTCGCGGCGCAAGCTGAGGCCCATGCCGGCGACGACTATGGCGACCATCGCTTCAACCCCGGCCATCCCCGGTTAAAGCAGCTGAAGGCGCTGCGCGATGCCGCTGTGCTGATCCCGGTCGTCGACCACGGACGCGATGCGACCGTGCTCTTGACCAAGCGGGCGGAAAGGCTGCGCAGCCATTCCGGGCAGGTGGCTTTTCCCGGCGGCACCATCGATCCGACCGATCCGACCCCGGAAGCAGCGGCCTTGCGCGAAACCTTCGAGGAGATCGGGCTTGGCCAGGACCGCATCGAGGTCATCGGCCGCATGCCCGATTATGTCGCCGGCAGCGGCTATCGCATCGCCCCTGTGCTGGCGATCGTGAAGCCCGGTTTTACTCTGTCGCTCAACGCCGACGAGGTCGATGCCGCCTTTGAAGTGCCGCTCCCGTTCCTGATGGATCCGGCCAACCACACCAGGGACAGCCGCATGTGGAACGAGCTCGAATGGTTCTTCTACGAAATGCCCTATGGCGGCCAGCGCATCTGGGGCGTCACCGCTGGCATCATCCGCGCGCTCTATGAAAGGCTCTATGCTTGAGTGATCCGATATCGCTGGCGGGCAAGGCTGACTGGCTCGGTGAAAAACATCTGCAGCGGCTGCTTGCCGTGCTGGCGCAAGGCGGTGAAGAAGCCCGTATCGCCGGCGGCGCGGTGCGTAATGCGCTGATCGGTCAGCTGGTGGCAGACATCGATATCGCCACGACCTGCCTGCCTGAGGAAACCATCCGCCGCGCCGAAGCGGCGGGCTTCAAGGCGGTGCCGACCGGCATCGAACACGGCACGATCACGGTGATCGCCGGTGGCACGCCCTATGAAATCACCACGCTGCGCGCAGACATCGAGACCGACGGCCGCCGCGCCAAAGTGACGTTCGGCCGCGACTGGAAGGCCGACGCCGAACGGCGCGATTTCACCATCAACGCACTGTATGCCGAGGCCGACGGCACGGTCATCGACCTGGTCGGCGGTGTCGGCGATATCGAGGCGCGCAGGCTGCGCTTCATCGGCGATGCCGAGCAGCGCATCCGCGAAGATTATCTGCGCATCCTGCGCTTCTTCCGCTTCTTCGCCTGGTATGGCGACGGCCGGCCCGATGCCGAGGGACTGAAAGCCTGCGCCCGGCTCAAGGACGGGCTCGAAAAACTCTCGGCGGAGCGCATCTGGTCCGAGCTGAAGAAGCTTCTGTCGGCCCCGGATCCGTCGCGCGCGCTGTTATGGATGCGCCAGGCCGGCGTGCTGACCGGCGCCCTGCCGGAGAGTGAGAAATGGGGAATCGATGCCATTCACGGGCTGACAAAGACCGAGAAAGAGCTGGGCTGGGCGCCGGATCCGCTGCTCAGGCTGGAGGCCATTGTGCCGCCCG
The DNA here is from genome assembly GCF_057786075.1 of Mesorhizobium sp. P171375. Classification (NCBI taxonomy): domain Bacteria; kingdom Pseudomonadati; phylum Pseudomonadota; class Alphaproteobacteria; order Hyphomicrobiales; family Phyllobacteriaceae; genus Mesorhizobium; species Mesorhizobium sp. P171375. The sequence goes on along the minus strand of NZ_JBYNWF010000001.1, from coordinate 6,149,836 downwards.
ATGCGGCGCGGATGACGGTGTTGGCCGAGCGACTGAAACTGTCCACCAACGAGGCGGAGCGCCTGCGACACTGGGCGCTGACGGGTGCCATCGAACCGAAGACGAGTGAAGCGGAGCTGGCAAAGCTGCTTTATGCAGGCCATCGCCAGGGCTTTGTCGATCGTTTTCGGCTGTCGCTCGCCTCGGCGCGGTCGCGCGCCGTCGAGGACAATGACGCGCTTGTCCAGGCCGGCGGTTTTTCGCGCCTGCTGGCCTTTGCGCTGAAATGGGAAAAGCCGGTATTTCCGGTCAAGGGTGCCGATCTGACCGCGCTTGGCGCGTCGCCGGGGCCGAAACTCGGCGCGATCCTGAAAAACCTCGAAAAGGAATGGATCGGCTCCGGCTTTTCGCTCGATCGCGACGCGCTGCTTGAGCGCGCCGCGGAGGCGGTAAGGGCCAGTTGAGCCTCAGGCTGCGTCGCGAACCTTTTCGATGCGCGAGCGGATCGCTTCGATCATCGTCTCGCGGATGACCGTTTCGCCATGCGTCTCGCGCATGTGGTCGACGGCACGGCGCATCACCTCGGCTTCCTCGTCGGCACGGGTGTGCCACTCACAGCCGGGAACCAGCGAGCCGCAATGGAATTCCTTCATGGGGTTTTCTCCTTTCCTCCTGGGAGCCTGCGCCTCTCGTGGGCACGAAGCTCCGCCACCTTTGTTCCGCGCCCTGTCGTAGCAGTCGGTTTTGAGGGCACGTATGGGGGAACAAGCATAACACGGTTCGGCGGTTTTGGTTGCCGCTAAAGCGCGTCGCGTCGAAGCGGATTCACGCGACGCGCTTTAGGCCTTTGATTTTATGCATGTCATTTTCCCAAAAACCGAGGTCACTTTTGGGTGACATGCTTAGGCGAAAAAGGCGGAGCAGCGCTGCTCCGCCTCTGTACGCTACCCCAGAGCAAGACCAGCTCGGTCTTGTCCCGACAGGGCCGTCACTTCACGATCTTGACGGACTCGGCAACTTTGTTCTTGCCGCTCATGTCCCAGGAAACGCGGACCTTTTCGCCGGCCTTCAGGCCAGGATCCTTGAAGGTCTTGGGCAGCGTAAAGGTCGATCCATCGTCCAGAACAAGGCTCATGGCCGTTCCATCATAGGTTTTGACCGTGCCCGTGGTGTGCTTGACCGCGGCAAAGGCAACCGAGCCTGAAGCGAGAAGGGCAGCGACGGCTGCCGTTACAATGAGCTTTCGCATGGTAAGTACTCCTGGAAAATGCGGACATCCGTTTCTTGAGAATGCTCCGCCTTGTTCAGGGCCGTCCGGTAGCGTCGTGTCGCGGTTCGGGACTGAACCGCCGGCGCTTCCCGGCCCGGAAACGACAAATAGTCGTTTTATTTCAATTGCCTATTAGACGAAAAAGATAATTCGTGCGCCACATTGAATGCCAAAATTCGGCGAATGGGACGCTTTTGCGGCTCACGCTTCGCTCACCGATTTGTTACGGCCACCTGACCTCCGGCGGCAGGCTGGACAGGATCGAGGCGACATTGCCGCCGGTCTTCAGGCCGAAGATGGTGCCGCGATCGTGAAGAAGGTTGAATTCGACGTAACGGCCGCGGCGGATGAGCTGTTCGTCGCGGTCGTCATCGGTCCAGTTTTCGTTGAAATGGGCTCGAACCAGGTGGCCGTAGACGACGAGAAAAGAACGCCCGACATCCTGGACGAAATTCAAATCGGCATTCCAGCCGCCTTTGTCCTCGCCCGAATGCAGCCAGTCGAAAAAGATGCCGCCGACGCCGCGCGGTTCGTTGCGGTGCGGCAGATAGAAATACTCGTCGCACCAGGCCTTGAATTTGGGGTGGTCGGCGACGGCGGCATTCTTCTCGCAGGCAAACTGCATGGCGCGGTGGAAGGCGATCGTGTCGGGGTGATCCTCGGTGCGGTTGCGGTCGAGCACCGGGGTCAGGTCGGCGCCGCCGCCGAACCAGTGGCGCGACGTCACGACCATGCGGGTGTTCATGTGCACGGCCGGCACGTTGGGGCTCCAGGGATGCGCGATCAGCGAAATGCCTGATGCCCAGAAGCTCGGGTCTTCCTCGGCGCCGGGCATCTGCTTGCGGAATTCCGGCGAGAACTCGCCATAGACGGTGGAGGTGTGGACACCGACCTTTTCGAAAACGCGGCCACGCATCATCGACATGGTGCCGCCGCCGCCCTTGCCCTGGTCGCGCTCCCACGGCGTCTTTTCGAAGCGGCCGGGAGACCAGGCGGCCAGCGGCCCCTGCAGTTCCTGCTCGATCTGCTCGAAAGTGGTGCAGATGCGCTCGCGCAGCGTCTCGAACCACAGCCTGGCCTTCATCTTCTTTTGTTCGATGTCGGCCGGCAGGCCTGCCGATATTTCTGGTCGTTCCAAAATCAGGTCTCCGGTCGCGCCGACAAATGACTCGTCTTTTTAGGGCGCGATCCCTAATCTCTTAAGGGCAAGGGTCAAGTGTCATCTGGTCAAGGCCCCAGGAGTTCTTTCATGCGCACCCCGGCAAGACCGCCGCTGGATGGCTTGAAAAAGCGGCTCGACCGTTCGCGCGCCGAGCGCGAGCGCATGCCGCGCGACGGTTTTCTGCGTGAAACCTTCGTCCTGCCGCGTTCGGATGCGCGGCTCAAAGCCAAGGAATGGTTCGAACGCTTTCCCAAGCAGGCCTACTGGACCGAGATCGAAAGCTGGTTCGAGCGGCCGGGCGACGTGATCGAATTCACCATAAGGCGGCTGCCAGCGGCGGATTAGGGGTAGGTCCAAGGCGAAGGGCATGCGCCCCTACACGCAGGATTGCCGTGCCGGGTTGAAGACGACGGGATAGGCGTGCTCGTCGAGCATATCGAGGAACGCATCCAATCCTTTTGTCTTGATGAAGTCCAACTCCATGCCAGAGATCAAGTGGACGCAAAGGATTTCGACCTCATCGTCGTCGATGGTGAGCCGCTCTGCAATACGTTGGTCCGGCGCGATGATGGGCGTCAGAAACAGGAAAGTTCTGAAGTCCGATCCTGAGGCTGGCGGCGAGGGCATCGCAATGCGGTGGCCGAAGCCCAACCATGTATTGTCTATGAACGGATACTCCGCCAGCCACCTAAGATTGCTCAGGATCTTCGGTTCAGGCTCGCGAACGTACCACATCAACTCAGCCCGCCGCTTGATACCGTCGCCAACGGTGGAAGGAACAGCCATGCGCCGCTCACTCATGCCGTTGGTAAGGAGTACAAAGCCTTCACCCACAGGATCGATGAGCGAGAAGTCTCTGCCGAACGCAAGAACCTCGACGCTATCGGGCCCGCTGGCGGGGAAGACGCGGGCAGGCTCACCCAACTCTTCGATGTAGGCAGACCTTCTGTATTCGCTATTGGAGCTTCCGGATTTCGGCGGCTCGCCTCCGAGAAATCTCTTCAAACCTGGAAGCCGGGCCATTTCCCATCCGCTCCTAACGTGCCAACCGCGCATGGCATGCTTCAGTCGCATGACTCACTGCTAGTGTCATCGGGGTGCGCGTTCATCTACCGCTATTTTGTCTCGGTGCTTTCTTGCCGCGCAGGGAGAACCATTAGCCGCCGCGCTCCCGTCCCTTCCTTCGCCAGCCGATCCTCTCTGTTTCTCAGCGGACATTTGTCGATCGACATGCAGCCGCAGCCGATGCAGTCGGTCAGGCCGTCGCGCAGCTTCTTCAACTGGCTGATCTTGCGGTCGAGGTCGTCGCGCCAGCCGGTCGACAAAAGGTTCCAGTCTTCGCGCGTCGGCGTGCGGCCTTCCGGGAGTGATTCAAGTGCGGCGCCGATCTCGGCCAGCGAGATGCCGACCTCCTGCGCCACCTTGATGATCGCCACCCGCCGCAGCACGTCGCGGCCATAGCGCCGCTGATTGCCCGATGTGCGGTGGCTGCGGATCAGCCCGCGCGCCTCGTAGAAATGCAGGGCCGACACCGCCACACCGCTGCGCATGGCCACCTGGCCAACCGTCAATTCCTTTAGCGGAGCCATCTCGATCTTCCCGCTTGACCTCAAGTTAAGTTGAGCTTGTAGCCAGGAAATGTCGATAGGGCAATTGAGGAGAAGGCGATGTGCGCCTGGGTGAGAATGACGCAAGAAGCAGCAGCCTTTCGCGACGGCGCGTTTAAGATCCTAGCCGAGCTGCCGGATGGCTTCGCCGGCAACCATAGCGACGGACAGCGCGACATTGATGCTGCGCGTGCCCGGCTGCATCGGGATCGTCAGCCGCGCATCCGCCGCCTGATGGACAGGATTCGGCACGCCGGCCGATTCGCGGCCGAACAGCAGGATGTCGCCGTCGGCGAAGGCAAAGCCGGTATAGGCGGTCGCGCCTTTGGTGGTGAGCAGCACCAAACGGCGCGATTCTCGCTTGCGCCAATCCTCGAAGGCGTTCCAGTCGACATGCCGGGTCAGGGCAGCCATTTCGAGGTAGTCCATGCCGGCACGTTTCAGCGCTTTGTCGGAGAGCGGGAAGCCGGCCGGCTCGATAATGTCGACGCCAAAGCCAAGGCACGCGGCGAAGCGCAGGATTGTCCCGGTGTTGCCGGCGATGTCAGGCTGGTAGAGGGCGATGCGGAGACGGTGGTTCATTTCCGCGTCCTTCTAATAAGTGGCAGATCGGCCACAGCGGACTCCTGGTTTTGGAAATTGCTGGACCTGCGGGTGGCCATTTTCTGCGAAGTCGATTATACCGCACGCATTGTCAACCCGAACCGATGGAGGGGTATTTCATGATGGCCATGCACATCCAGCGCCCCTCCCGTGGGCTTACCTGCCTGCCGGCGGTTTCGGTACGACGATTTACCTGACTTCCTAGATCTGATCGCACCGATTCCCGCCGAACCCAGTTTTCGGCTTTCGAAGGAATCCTGCGATGTTTTTCAACCTGTTGAAGGGGCCAAGCGCCCCAGTTGAGCGTGTCCTGACCGAGGTGTCCCCTCGTGTCCCGACCGATGCAATCCGTGCCTCCGGCCGAATGCCGGCGCACGACATTGCTTCGCCTTTTTATCTCTATTTGCACACGGAGGACGGACCGATGTTCGATCCCTACAAAATACCTGGTTCAAGAAGCCTGCATGAGCGCAAGACGGCAACCTGGGCGTTGCTGATCGGCGAGACCTACTCGTCGGCGGTTCACGCCGAGACGCGCCGGCGCCCGCATCGCGGGATGCTGCCGGATGTCGATTTCTCGCGCGCGGTTCCTGACCACAGCCGGCCGTCGCTGGTGCGCCGGATCATCCGGCTGATCCGGCCGGGCGCGAAAAACCGGGCTGGCGGCGGCGTGCCGTCAGGTCAGTCGAACGTGCCTGTCGGCGAAAAGCCCGCAAGTCCCTATATTGCGCGAAGCAGGACCGATGGCCCGGGTGATTCCGGGCCGTCGGTCCCTGACGCCGTACGCTCCGGGGACTTTTCCCGTGCCGCGTGAGCGGACAACAGTTTTGTGAGCATCACCATGTTTAGCTGGTTTGAAAAAAGGCTCGATCCGTTCCCCGCAGCGGAACCGGTCGAGCCGCCGAAGACGCTGGTTGCCTTCTGCGTGCATTATACGCGCGGCGCCTGGCCCTACATCATCGTCGATGCGATGCTGGTGACGGCGATCGCGGTGGCCGAAGTGTGGATGTTCGGCTTTATGGGCCGCATCGTCGACTGGCTGTCCGGGCAGAATCGCGAAACCTTCCTGCAGACCGAGAGCTGGAAGCTCGCCGGCATGGCCTTCGTCGTGCTGTTTGCGCTGCCGGGCACGGTATGGCTGCATTCGCTGCTCAACCAGCAAACGCTGATGGGCAACTACCCCATGCGCATCCGCTGGCAGGTGCATCGCTATCTCTTGAAGCAGTCGATGAGCTTCTACCAGGACGAATTCGCCGGCCGCATCGCCACCAAGCTGATGCAGACGGCGCTCGCCGTGCGCGAATGCGTCATCAAGGTGATCGACGTGCTCAACTACGTCATCGTCTATTTCCTCGGCATGCTCTTCATCGTCGGTTCGGCCGACTTGCGGCTCGCGGCACCGCTCGGCGTCTGGCTGCTCGGCTATATCGGGCTGTTGCGTTTCTTTATTCCGAAGCTCGGAAAGGTCGGCGAGGCGCAGGCCAATGCGCGCTCGACCATGACCGGCCGCGTCGTCGACAGCTACACCAACATCCAGACGGTGAAGCTGTTTTCCCATGCGCGCCGCGAAGCTACGTTCGCCAAAGAAGGCATGGCCGGCTTCCTCGACACGGTCTACCGGTCGATGCGGCTGGTGACAGTGCTCTACGGTCTGCTCTACATCCTCAATGCGTTGCTGCTGTTCTCGGTCACCGCGCTGGCGCTGTGGCTGTGGCTTGGCCAGGCGGTGACGATCGGCGCCGTCGCCGTGGTCATCGGCCTTGTGCTCAGGATGTGGGGCATGTCGCAGTGGATCATGTGGGAAATGTCCGGCCTGTTCGAGAACATCGGCACGGTGCAGGATGGCATCGCCTCGATCTCGTTGCCGCGCCTGGTCGAGGACCGGCCGGGGGCGAAGGACATTGCCGTCACCAAAGGCGAAATCCGTTTCGACGATATTCGCTTCCATTACGGCAAGCAGAAGGGTGTCATCGAGAGCCTGTCGCTGACGGTGAAACCCGGCGAGAAGGTCGGCATTGTCGGCCGCTCAGGTGCGGGCAAGTCGACGCTGGTCAACCTCCTGTTGCGCTTCTACGATTTGGAGAATGGCCGGATCCTGATCGACGGCCAGGAGATCGCGTCGGTGACGCAGGATTCGCTGCGCGCACAGATCGGCATGGTAACGCAGGACACCTCGCTGCTGCACCGTTCGGTGCGCGACAACATCCTCTATGGCCGGCCCGATGCCACGGAAGAGATGCTTGTCGAGGCAGCCGGGCGGGCCGAGGCGCTGGAGTTCATCGCCGGGCTTTCGGACCACACTGGACGCAAAGGGCTCGACGCTCATGTCGGCGACCGCGGCGTCAAATTGTCCGGCGGCCAGCGGCAACGCATCGCCATAGCTCGCGTTATGTTGAAGGACGCACCGATACTTATCCTTGACGAAGCGACCTCGGCCCTGGATTCCGAAGCCGAGGCCGCCATCCAGGAGAATCTCTACAAGCTCATGCAGGGCAAGACCGTCATCGCCATTGCGCACCGGCTGTCGACCATTGCGGCGATGGACAGGCTCGTCGTCCTCGACAAGGGCCGTGTCATCGAGGAGGGGTCGCACGAGGAACTCGTCGCCAGCGGCGGGCTCTACGCGCAGCTCTGGCAGCGTCAGTCGGGCGGGTTCCTGCTCGACGACGGCCCGGTCGACGCCGCCAATGATGCTGTGGCCAAGGGAGAAGCCGCGGAGTGATGACGTCAGCATGATGATAGCCGTCTATCGCTGGTTCGAGAACTGGGTCTATCCGTTCAGGGAGCCAGCGAATCTTCGGCCACCATCAAGCGTTGGCGGCTTCCTCTGGCACTATGTCGGCCAGGCGAAGTTCGCCTTCTTCGCCATGCTGGTCATCGGCGGCTTCGCGCCGCTGATCGAGGCCGGGCTGTTCTACTTCGTCGGGCGGCTGGTCGACATTCTCGACCAGCTTCCCGGTGAACGCAGCTGGCACGCGCTGTGGGCCGCTGCCGGGCCTGAGCTTGTCTTCATGATCGCGGTGGTGCTGGTCATCCGCACCGTCGTGGTCGGCTTGTCGGCGCTGGTCGACGAGCAGACGATTACGCCGGGCTTCTACAATCTGGTGCGCTGGCAGGCGCACCGGCATGTATCGCGCCAGTCCTATACATTCTTCCAGAACGATTTTGCTGGCCGCATCGCGACAAAAGTCTGGCAGGCGGGGCAGGCGACCGGCGACCTGATGGAGAGCTTCATCGAGGTCATCTGGTTCATGCTCATCTATACGGTGACGACGCTGGCGCTGGTCGCCGGGCTGGATCTGCGTCTGGCCGTGCTGGTGGTGGTCTGGATTCTCGCTTTCGCCTGGCTGGCCAAGCTCTATCTGCCCTCGATCCGCAGGCATGCCGAGGCCACGGCCGAAGCTGGTTCGATGATCAATGGGCGCATCATCGATTCCTATTCCAACGTGCAGACGCTGAAGCTGTTCTCGGCTGATGGCGACGACCGCTACATCAAGAACGGCTTCGACATCTATCTCGACGCGCTGCGGCCTTTCACCCGCCGGCTGACCGGCGTGCGCATGGCGCTGACGACGCTGTCGGGCATCATGATCTCAGCGATTGGCTGCTTTGCGGTCTATCTCTGGGTCGAAGGGTCGATCACCGTCGGCGCCGTCGCTTTCACGCTGTCCCTGGTCTTGCGGCTCAACATGCTGCTCGGGCGGGTGATGATGCAGCTCAACGGCATTTTGCGAAACCTCGGCGTGCTGGAGAACTCCAAGGCGCTGATCTCGCAGCCGCTCGGCCTCATCGATGCGCCCGACGCCAAGGAGCTTGTCGTGGCCGGCGGCCGCATCGACGTGAAAAATGTCGAGTTTCATTACGGCAAGGGGTTCGGTGTGCTCAACGGCATCGACCTTGTCGTGCGGCCCGGCGAGAAGGTCGGGCTGGTCGGGCCGTCGGGTGCCGGCAAGACGACACTCGCCAACCTCATCCTGCGCCTCTACGACCTCGAGAGCGGACAGGTCACCATCGACGGGCAGGATGTGTCAGAGGTGACGCAGAATTCGCTGCGCGCCAATATAGGTGTCGTCAGCCAGGACACCGCGCTCTTCCATCGCTCGCTGCGCGACAACATCAAGCTCGGCATGCCTGATGCAACCGACGCCGAGGTGATCGCGGCGGCGAAGAAGGCCGAGGCGCATGAGTTCATATTGGGCTTGCGCGACAACCGGGACCGTGCCGGCTACGAGGCCTTTGTCGGCGAACGCGGTGTCAAACTGTCGGGCGGCCAGCGCCAGCGCGTGGCGATCGCCCGCGTCTTCCTCAAGGATGCGCCGATCCTGATCCTCGACGAGGCGACATCGGCGCTCGATTCCGACATCGAGGCGGCGATCCAGGAGAATCTGGCCCGGCTGATGGAGAACAAGACGGTCATCGCCATCGCGCATAGGCTGTCGACCATTGCCGCACTCGACCGGCTGGTGGTGCTGGACGGCGGCCGCATCGTCGAACAAGGCACGCATGACGAGCTGGTGGCGCAGGACGGGCTCTATGCGCGGCTATGGAAACGGCAGTCCGGCGGCTTCCTCTATCACGAGGAAAGCGTGCTGGAAGAGACACGGCCGGCGGAGTAAAACGCTGAGATGTCAGTCAGAATGCCCTCGAATTTTGGACGCGGCGGCGCGCAGGAAAGCGCGCTGGACTTGCTCGGCCACGAGATCCTGGCCGAAAAGGCGGCCGCACTCGGCCGCGCTGGCCAACGTGTCGAGGAAACGCTGAAGAAGCTGCGCGAGAACAGTGATGACGAGCATCGCGCCCGGCTGCTGAAGGAAGCCGCCGCGGCAGTGCACGCCTATTTCATTCAGCGCGAACTTTGTGGCTTGCGCCGGCACGAGTCGGTGATCCGCGAATACGACATCCCAAGGGCAGTGCTGGTCAGGCTCGGCGCCAGCTAAAGGCTGCCGGCAACATCATTCCAGCCATTCGGTGATGAAGCTGCCGCTTTCGTGGATGTCGGTCGATTCGAGCGGGCCTGGGCCGAGATTGGTGAATTTGTGCGGTGTGTTCGGTGGCACGATGAGGATCTGGCCGGCCGTGGCCTCGATCTGCTGGTCGCCGATCGTGAACAGGCCGGTGCCCTGGCGGATGATGAAGATCTCGCAATAAGGATGCGTGTGCAGCCGCGGGCCGCCGCCGATCTCTGCCTGGTAATTGAAGATCAGGCAGGAGTTGGAGCCATGGGCGGCGAGTTGCAATTCGCCCTGCCAAAGGCCGGGCGTCCTGGTCCAGGTCTCGCGGTCGATGATGTGTGCCATTCCAGCGAGACTAGATCACGGCAACCTGTCCTGTCGAGACAGGCGGGGAGCCTCGGATTTGCTGATATTTCCCTGTTGTTTAGCCGCCTTTGCCGGCCTTTGGACATCTGGCCGACTGACGCGCTCTTCTGTCCCCGCGACAATCTGCCCTTGTGCCTTCACCCGTCTGGACAAAAACGGGCTTCACGCATAAACCGAACTCCAAATGCCGGAGGAATTCGCTAGCCTGTTCGCCATGCGCTGTCGGGTTGGCGTAAACGAGCGGGGAGCAAGGCTCGGCCACCGGCACGGAAGAGGCGAAAGGATCAGGCACCCGTGAGCGCAACCGACACCCAGGATCCCAACCGTCGTGATTTTCTCTACGTCGCCACCGGCATGGCCGCAGTGGTCGGCGCAGGGGCTGTCGCCTGGCCGTTCATCGACCAGATGCGCCCCGATGCCTCGACGCTGGCGCTGGCCTCGGTCGAGGTCGATGTTTCTTCGCTTACCCCTGGCATGTCGCTGATCGTCAAATGGCGCGGCAAGCCGGTCGTGGTGCGCAACCGCACCGACCAGGAGATGAAGGACGGCGAGGCCGTCAACCTTGCCGACCTCAAGGATCCGATCGCCCGCAACGCCAATCTGCCGGCCGATGCGCCGGCGACCGACGCCAACCGCACCACGCCCGGCAAGGAAGCCTGGATGGTGATGGTGCAGGTCTGCACGCATCTGGGCTGCATTCCGCTCGGCCAGGAAGGCGATTTCGGCGGCTGGTTCTGCCCGTGCCACGGTTCGGTGTACGATACCGCCGGCCGTATCCGCAAAGGCCCGGCGCCGGAAAACATGGCTGTGCCGGTATTCAAGTTCATTTCCGATACCAAAATCCTTATCGGTTGAGGCAGGGGATATTTCGATGAGCGAGGGACACTCGACCTATACGCCCAAGACCGGTATCGAACGCTGGTTCGACGCCCGCATGCCGCTGCCGCGCATGGTCTATGACAGCTTCATCGCCTATCCGGTGCCGCGCAACCTCAACTATGCCTGGACCTTCGGCGGCATCCTGGCGATCATGCTGGTGGCGCAGATCCTGACCGGCATCGTTCTGGCCATGCACTATACGGCCGACACCAATCTCGCCTTCAATTCGGTCGAGAAGATCATGCGCGACGTAAATTCGGGCTGGCTGTTGCGCTACATGCATTCCAACGGCGCCTCGTTCTTCTTCGTCGCCGTCTACATCCACATCTTCCGCGGGCTCTATTACGGCTCCTACAAGGCGCCGCGCGAGCTGCTGTGGATCCTCGGCTGCATCATCTACCTCTTGATGATGGCGACCGGCTTCATGGGCTATGTGCTGCCCTGGGGGCAGATGAGCTTCTGGGGCGCCACCGTCATCACCGGCTTCTTCAGCGCCATTCCGCTGGTCGGCGACTGGATCCAGCAGCTTCTGCTCGGCGGTTTCGCCGTCGACAACCCGACGCTCAACCGCTTCTTTGCGCTGCACTATTTGCTGCCGTTCATGATTGCCGGCGTCGTCGTGCTGCACGTCTGGGCGCTGCATGTGGTCGGGCAGTCGAACCCGACCGGCATCGAGGTCAAGTCGAAGACGGACACCGTCGCCTTCACGCCCTATGCGACCATCAAGGACGCGTTCGGCATGATCGTGTTCCTGTTCTTCTTCGCCTATTTCGTCTTCTACCTGCCGAACTTCCTCGGCCATCCGGACAATTACACGGTCGCCAACCCGCTGAAGACGCCGGCCCACATCGTGCCGGAGTGGTACTTCCTGCCGTTCTACGCGATCCTGCGCGCCATCACCTTCAACATCGGGCCAATCAACTCCAAGCTCGGCGGCGTGCTGTGCATGTTCGGCGCCATCGTCATGCTGTTCTTGGTACCGTGGCTCGACACCTCCAAGGTGCGCTCGGCGGTCTACCGGCCCTGGTACAAGCTGTTCTTCTGGCTCTTCGCAGCCGACGCCGTCCTGCTCGGTTGGCTGGGCTCGCAGCCGGCCGAAGGCAGCTTCGTGTTCATGGCGCAGATGGCGACGCTGTTCTACTTTGCCTTCTTCCTCGTCGTCCTGCCGGTGCTCGGCCTGATCGAGACGCCGCGCAGGCTGCCGAATTCGATCACCGAAGCGGTGCTGGAGAAGAACAAGGGTGCCGGTGGGGGACATCCGGCAGGTGCGAACGCCGCGCCGGAAACCAAGGGCTGAGCGAGAATCTAAGGGGATTTGGCATGAAAAAGATTCTCACCTCGCTCGCGCTGCTCGGCCTGTTGGCTGGCGGCATCGGAGCGGTCGGCAGCGTGGCGATGGCCGCTGAAGAGGCGCATAACGCTGCGGCACCCACGCATTTCCCGATCGACGAGCCGAAGGAAATGGACTGGAGTTTCGCCGGTCCGTTCGGCACCTATGACAAGGCGCAGCTGCAGCGCGGCCTGAAGGTCTACAAGGAAGTCTGCTCGGCCTGCCATTCGATGAACCTGGTGGCGTTCCGCACGCTGGAAGGCCTCGGCTACTCGGAAGCACAGGTGAAATCCTTTGCCGCCGAATACACCATCCATGACGGCCCCAACGATGCCGGCGACATGTTCGACCGTCCGGGCAAGCCGTCCGACCATTTCCCGGCGCCGTTCGCCAATGAGGAGGCGGCTGCCGCCTCCAACGGTGGCGCAGCCCCGCCCGACATGTCGCTGCTGGCCAAGGCGCGCGGCGTCGAGCGCGGCTTCCCGCGCTTCGTCTTCGATATCTTTACCCAGTACGCCCAGGGCGGTCCGGACTACATCCATTCGCTGCTGACCGGCTACGACCAGACGCCGCCGGCAGGCATGGTGATCCCGGAAGGCACGCACTACAACCCGTACTTCATGTCCGGCGTGTCGCTGAAGATGCCGAAGCCGCTCTCGGACGGCCAGGTCACCTATGATGACGGTTCGCCGCAGACGGTTGACCAGTATTCGCGCGACGTGTCGGCCTTCCTGATGTGGGCTGCCGAACCGCATATGGAAGACCGCAAGAAGACCGGCTTCCGCGTGCTGGTGTTCCTGTTGCTCTTCGGCGCCCTGGTTTATCTGACCAAGCGCAAAGTCTGGGAAGGCGTGGCCCACTGAGGCCAAGCAGCCTGCGATCAAGAAAGGGCGCCGAAAGGCGCCTTTTTTCGACGGCAAGGGGCGCCAGCGGCGTCCCTTTTTCGTTCATGGCTGTGGCCAAGAGGCAGTTTGGCATTTCACCCGTTGGCATGGCGGCATCGGATTGATATTCGACGCAGCGAGCTTCTTGCGCCATGGCATTTGGAAATCGATGATGCGGCTACGCGACTGTCACAACTTTTCCGATTTCCGGCGCATGGCGCAGCAGCGGCTGCCGGGGCCGATCTTCAACTATATTGACGGGGCGGCGGACGACGAGGTCACCTATCGCCGCAACACCGAGAGTTTCGAGCGCTGCGACCTCGTTCCCAATGTGTTGCGCGGTGTCAGCGAGATCGACATGTCGGTGACGGTGATGGGCCAGAAACTGGCCATGCCCGTCTACTGCTCGCCGACAGCCTTGCAGCGGCTGTTCCATCATCAGGGCGAGCGTGCGGTGGCCAAGGCTTCGGCCAAATTCGGCACGATGTTCGGCGTGTCCTCGCTCGGCACCGTCAGCCTCGAGGAAGCGCGCAAGATCAGCAGCAGCCCGCAGGTCTACCAGTTCTATTTCCACCGGGATCGCGGCCTCAACCGGGCGATGATGCAGCGGGCCAAGGCGGTCGGCGTCGAGGTGATGATGCTGACCGTCGACAGCATCACCGGAGGTAACCGCGAGCGCGACAAGCGCACCGGCTTTGCCATTCCCTTCAAGCTCAACCTTGCCGGCATGCTGCAGTTTGCGCTCAAACCGGGCTGGGCGATCAACTATTTCACCCATGAGGGGTTCAAGCTGCCGCAGCTCGACGAGCATGTCGACATGGGCGGCGGCACGATGTCGATCAGCCGCTATTTTACCGAGATGCTCGATCCGTCGATGACATGGGACGATGTCGCCGAGATGGTCAGGCTGTGGGGTGGTCCGTTCTGCCTCAAGGGCGTCATGTCGGTGGGGGATGCCAAACGCGCTGTCGAGATCGGCTGCAGCGGCATTGTGCTTTCAAACCATGGCGGCCGGCAGCTGGACGGCTCGCGGGCGGCCTTCGACCAGCTGGCCGAGATCGTCGACGCCGTCGGCGACAGAATAGACGTCATCATGGATGGCGGCGTGCAGCGCGGCACGCATGTGCTGAAGGCGCTGTCGCTCGGCGCCAAGGCTGTCGGCGTTGGACGCTACTATCTGTTCCCGCTGGCGGCGGCCGGCCAGCCGGGCGTCGAGCGGGCGCTGGAGCAGATGCGGGTCGAGATCGAGCGCGGCATGAAGCTGATGGGCTGCAGTTCGATCGAACAATTGTCGCGCACGAATCTCCGTTTCAGGTAATCTCGGCTCATGAAATCCTCGCTCGAAGACACGCTGCTCGCCGCGATCCGCACCATTCCGGACTATCCCAAACCCGGCATCCTGTTTCGCGACATCACCACTTTGCTCGGCAATGCGCGCGCTTTCCGCCGCGCGATCGACGAGCTGGTGCATCCCTATGCCGGCCAGAAGATCGACAAGATCGCCGGCATCGAGGCGCGCGGCTTCATCCTCGGCGGCGCCGTCGCGCACCAGCTTTCCGCCGGCTTCGTGCCGATCCGCAAGAAGGGCAAGCTGCCTTACGAGACGGTGCGCGTCGCCTACAGCCTGGAATACGGGCTGGACGAGATGGAGATGCACAAGGACGGTGTTGTGCCGGGCGAGAAGGTGATCCTGGTCGACGACCTGATCGCCACCGGCGGCACGGCGGAAGCAGCGATCAGGCTGCTCAGACAGATCGGCGCCGACATTCTTGCTGCATGCTTTGTCATCGACCTGCCGGACCTGGGCGGGCGGGCGAAGCTTGAGGCGCTGGGTGTGCCGGTGCGGACGCTGATCGGGTTTGAAGGACATTAGGCAGGGCACTTTTTCCCTTCTCCCCTTGTGGGAGAAGGAAGAGGCTACCCTGCCTTCACCAGCACGGCGCTGTCGAATTCCAGCACCTTGTCGTCCGTCGAGTCGAACCCCTCCGAGCGCAGCGCGAGCAGCCGCCAGCCGCGGCGGGTGGCGAGCGGGCGGTGGGAGACGGCCGTGCGCATGAAGGTTACGGTTTCACCGGCATAAACCGGCTTTGGCCATTTCAGGTTCTTGAAGCCGGGCGAGGGGCCGAATTCGGGCACCGAGCCGGGACCGCTCCATCGCGTGGCGTCCAGCCCGCTTTCGAGATTGAGTTTCATCCAGGTGGCGGCGGTGTGCCAGCCTGAGGCGCAGAGGCCACCGAAAACGCTTTTCTTCGCCGCCTCCTCGTCGACATGGAAGGGTTGCGGATCGTATTTGCGGGCGAATGCCTTGATCGCCTCGGCGTCGAATGTGTGCGAGCCGAGATTGATGGTCTCGCCAATGCGGAAGAACGCGTCGAGGCTCATGCGCCGGCCTCGCGGGTCAGGAACATGACGGTGTTTTCGAGTTCGAAGACGCTCTCGCCACGCTGGTTGACCATCTCGCTGCGAAAGGTGACCAGACCGAGTTGGGGTCGTGACTTCGAAAGGCGCCTGGCGACCACACCAGTCCTGCCGGAAAGCGTGTCGCCGGCCAGCACCGGCTTCTTCCATCTGACCTGGTCGATGCCCGGCGCACCTTGCGCGGTCGAGTCGAGCAGGAAGGCGTCGCACAGCATGCGCATGAAGATCGCGCAGGTGTGCCAGCCGGAAGCGGCGAGCCCGCCAAGGATGCTGGCTTTGCCGGCCTCCTCGTCGAGATGCATCGGCTGCGGGTCAAACTCGGTGGCGAATTCGACGATTTCGGCCGCACTCACCTGCTTGGCGCCGAGGTCGATCGAAGCGCCCTCGGTGAAATCCTCATAGGCCCAGGTCTTTCCAGTCATGATCCTAATCCAGTTCAAGATTGTACGATCACCGGGCATCCGGATGCCGTCCGAAGGGCGTCGGGTCAAGTGAATTCTGGTGATCCAGACCCGGTCAGAGCCAGCCGCGACGGCGGAAATACCAGAAGGGGAGGATCGCCGACAGGATCATCAGGCCGATGGCGAAAGGATAGCCCAGCTCCCATTTCAGCTCTGGAATGACGTCGAAATTCATGCCGTAGATCGAAGCCACCAGCGTCGGCGGCAGGAAGATGACGGCGGCGACCGAGAAGATCTTGATGATGGCGTTCTGCTCGATCGAGATCATGCCCAGCGTCGCGTCGAGCAGGAACGAGATCTTCTGCGACAGGAAGGTGGCATGGTCGGCAAGCGACAGCACGTCGCGCGACACGGTCTTGATGCGGGCGCGGACGTCCTTGCTCATCTTGATCTGGGTGGCGACATGGGCGAGGAAGCCGGAAAGGCGCTGCAGCGAGATCAGGCTGTCGCGGATCGAGGAAGCGATGTCCTCCTTGCGGCCAATGGCCTTGAGCAGCTCCTGGAAATCGCGGTTGCGCTTGTTCACCTTGGTCGAGCGCGCCTCGAAGATATCGCGCGAAATCGTCTCGATGTCGCGGCCGGCGCGTTCGAGAATATCGGCGAGCCGATCGACGATCGCCTCCAGCAGACCGATCAGGATGGTGTTGCCGGTGGTGCAGCCTGTCGCCACCTTCTCGGCGCGCAGGGGAAAGGTCTTGAACGCCTTCGGCTCATGATAGCGGATGGTGACCAGTCTCGGTCCGGCAAGCACGAAAGTGACCGGTGACATGAGCGGATCATCGATCTCGGTCTGCGCCGGCAAAGTGGCGGTCATGAAATAGGCGCCGTCCTCGATATAGAGGCGGCTCGAAATCTCGATCTCCTCCATCTCTTCGCGCGTCGGAATGGCAACGCCGAGCCAGGTCTCGATCGTCGTTTCTTCTTCCTTGGTCGGATTCAGAAGGTCGGCCCAGACGACGTGGTCGCCGTCGGTCGCGAGATCGTCAGTGACGCGCAGGCGGTCATTGTCGACGACGAAGGCCTTGATCATCGCCGGGTCTCCGTTGGTTGAACCCAAGAGGTTTCGTTCGATAGCGATGGGTCCTGCGCGCGCAGCCATTTCCCACGGAGACGGGCAGGTCGCATGCAGACGGCCTTAGACCCGGTGCCAAGGGCAGTCAAGCGAAGCAGCATGCGGGCTCTTCCACTTGACGCAGCTGTGATCGGCCGCGGTCAGCGCGCCGGGCGCGAGATACCTTCGCGCCTCAAGTGTTGAACTTGAACAGCAGTACGTCGCCGTCCTGGACGACATATTCCTTGCCTTCGTCTCGCGCCTTGCCGGCTTCCTTGGCCGCTACTTCGCCGCCCAACGTGACATAGTCGTTATAGGCGATGGTCTGGGCGCGGATGAAGCCCCGCTCGAAATCGGTGTGGATGACGCCGGCTGCCTGCGGGGCCTTGTCGCCCTTGTGGATGGTCCAGGCGCGCGTCTCCTTCGGCCCGGCGGTGAAATAGGTGATCAGGTGCAACAGATCGTAGCCGGCGCGGATGACCTTGTTGAGGCCCGGTTCGTCGAGCCCGAGCGAGGACAGGAACTCCATCTCTTCCTCGTCCGAGAGCTGCGCGACTTCGGCCTCGATCGCGGCCGAGATCACCACGGTGCCGGCGCCCTGCGCGGTGGCCATCTTTTCCACGGCCTGGGTGTGCTCATTGCCGGTGGCGGCGTCCGCTTCGGCGACGTTGCAGACATAGAGCACGGGATGCGAGGTCAGAAGGTTCAACCCCTGCAGGATGCGCAGGTCCTCCGCTGAAATGCTCTTGAGCAGGATGCGCGTCGGCTTGCCGGCCTGCAGCAGCTCGAGGGCCGCTTCCATCATCGGCAGCACGGTGGTGGCTTCCTTGTCCTTGCTGCCGGCACGCTTGCGGATCTGCACGATGCGGCGCTCGAGGCTGTCGAGGTCGGCAAGCATCAGCTCGGTCTCGACCGTCTCGGCGTCGGCGACGGGGTCGATGCGGCCCTCGACATGGGTGATGTCGTCATCCTCGAAGCAGCGCAGCACATGCACGATGGCGTCGACCTCGCGGATGTTGGCGAGGAACTGGTTGCCCAGCCCTTCGCCCTTGGAGGCGCCACGCACCAGGCCGGCAATGTCGACGAAGGAGATGCGGGTCGGGATGATCTCTTTTGACTTGGCAACCGCGGCGATCTTCTGCAGCCGCGGATCGGGCACCGCGACCTCGCCGGTGTTCGGTTCGATGGTGCAGAACGGATAGTTGGCGGCCTGCGCCGCCGCCGTCCTGGTCAACGCGTTGAAAAGCGTCGACTTGCCGACGTTGGGCAAGCCAACGATGCCGCATTTGAAACCCATTTTTGTCCGGTCCTATCGGGAAAGCGAAATTTGATGAGGGCTATGGGCGATAGGGGTGAGGAACGTCAAGCCCTGCGGTCCCGATCCTATCGAGGCTCAGTCTTTCTTGCCGAACAGTTTCTTCAGCATAGCGGCCATCGGTCCGCTTTCCGGCAGCTTGGCCGGCGCCTGCTGCGGTCGTGCCTGGCGGATGTGGCTCTGGGCTTTCGGGCCTTGCGCCTTCGGCGTCTTGGCCGGCGGGCGGTCGTCATCGCCGGTCGGCACGAGCTTGTCGCGCAGAGCCAGCGTGATGCGGTTCATGAATGAATTGTCGTCGCCCTTGGCCAGCAGCCCGGCATCGTCGGCGATGGTATCGAGCAGCACGTTCAGCCATTCGCGGTCGGCCTTGGCGAAATCGCCGAGTACATGGCCATGCACCATTTCCCTGACGCCCGGATGGCCGACACCGATGCGCACACGGCGATAATTCTTGCCGATGTGCTGGTCGAGCGAGCGGATGCCGTTATGGCCGCCGGCGCCGCCGCCGACCTTGACCCGCAACTTGCCGGCCGGCAGGTCGATCTCGTCGTAAAAGACCGTCAGCGCCTCGGGGCCGAGCTTGTAGAAGCGCAAGGCTTCGCCAACCGCCTGTCCCGACAGGTTCATGAAGGTCTGCGGCTTGATCAGGAGAATCTTTTCGCCGGCAATCGTGCCTTCGGCGATCAGGCCCTGGAACTTCTTCGACCAGGGCGAAAAGGAATGGCGGCGGGCGATAGCGTCCGCCGCCATGAAGCCGACATTGTGCCGGTTATCAGCGTATTTCGCGCCCGGATTGCCGAGGCCTGCAAAGACAAGCATCGTGCGCTCCGGACCCGAAAATTACTTCTCTTCGGCGGCAGGGGCCGCCGCTTCGGGGGCTGCCGCTTCCGCCGTCTCTTCCGCCTCCGGCTTCATCGCCGAGGAGCCGGCAATGGTCGCGATGGTGAAGTCGCGGTCGGAGATCACCGGCTTGACGCCGGCCGGCAGGGTCACCGCCGAGATGTGGATCGAATTGCCAATGTCGGCGCCGGTGAGATCGACGGTGATGAATTCCGGGATCGCGTTGGCCGGGCAATGGAACTCGACCTCGTGACGCACGATGTTGAGCACGCCGCCGCGCTTGATGCCGGGCGACTTGTCTTCATTGATGAAGTGGACAGGCACGTCGACATTGACCTCGGTGTCCTTGCCGATGCGCAGGAAGTCGACATGGACCGGGAAATCCTTGACCGGGTCGAGCTGGAAATCCTTGGGCAGAACCTGGATTTTCTTGCCGTCGACATCGATCGTGGCGATCGTGGTCAAAAACCCGCCGCCATGGATTTTGTAGAAGACGTCCTTGTAGTTCAGCGCAATCGCCAGGGGAGGCTGCTTGTCGCCATAAATGACTGCAGGCACTTTACCGTTACGGCGAACTGCACGGGCGGACCCCTTACCGACCTGTTCGCGCGCTTCGGCCTTGAGCTCGTAAGTATCGTGGCTCATGGCATTTCCTTTCGCGTGTTATGGAGCGTTTGCGGCGGGCAATGTGCCTGAACCGTAAACGTCGAAAGCCGCCAGGCCTGGATGTCCGAATGCGAGAAGCCGCATACGCGGACCTTTATTCGGGATCACAAGGGGAAGGCAGCCTTCCGCCGCGTTGCCTCCAAGGGTGTCTACGCGGGTGGCGGCTCTATAGCGGAAGGTGGGAAAGGGTGCAAGTCGGCCTTTGGCGCCAGAGGTAGGCCATTCCGGCCGCGCTGTGAACTCACATATCCACCGCCTAGATATTCTCTCGCGTATAGATCTCGAAAGGCAGGATGGTCGTGACATTGCCGCTTTCGTTCGGCGCAGACACGGCGCGGACCATGCCGGCTAGCGCTTCCTGCGCTATGCGGGCGAGTGGGTGCGAGATGACGAAGGTCAGCGTGCCGTCGAGGAGTGCCGGGCGGGTCGAGTCCATCAGTTCATAGCCGACGACGACGATGCTGCCGGCGCGGCCGGTGGAGCGGAGCGCGGCGATGGCGCCGGTGATGCCACCGCCGGCGACATAAAGGCCGGACAGATCCGGATTTTCGTTGAGCAGCTTTTCGGTCATCTCCTGCGCGATGGCGCTGGATTCGAAGGTCAGCAGCGGCTCCAGCAGCGTGAAACCAGGCGCGTGCTCGCGGAAATAGGAGCGGAAACCGCTTTCGTTCATCTCCTGGCATCGATAGCGATGATTGCCGACGAGGATGCCGAGCCTGCCGGGCGCTTTGCAGACATGCTCGAACACCCAGGCCGCGGTGCGCCCGACCTTCCAGTTGTCGAGGCCGATATAGTTGACATGGCCTGTCGCCGAGATCTGTGAGATCAGCGCGAAGACCGGCACGTTGCGGGCCTGCAGCGCATCGACCGCCTGGCTGACGAGAGGATGGACCGCGGCGACAACGCCGACGGCGTCGCATTCGGCGCCTAGCGCCAGCAGGCGGGCGGCGACGTTCTGCGGTGACAGATCGTCGAGAAACTCGGTGCGCAGTTCAATCTCGCAGTCAGGCATGGTCGGCGCCACCGCGCGCAGCGCCTCGGCGATGTTGCGATAGAAGGCGCGGCCGGGCTGGTGCAGCAGGAAGCCGAAGCGGTAGCGCGGCCGGGCGGCCGCTATGCGGCTGCGCAGCGCGCCCATGCCGTAGAAGCCGATCTGCTCGGCCGCCAGCCTGACGCGCTCGCGCGTGCCCTGGCGGACGGCGCCGGCGCCGCTCAGCACACGGTTGACGGTGGCCACCGAGACCTTGGCCTCGGCGGCGACATCCCTGATCGTCGGCCGCTTGTTCTGATCCATTTCGTCTCATCCGTCTGTAGCAATTGATACGAAGATATCATTCGCTGCGCACGATTGATATGAATGACACAATCAATTTGGAATAAACATTCTATTCTTGATTCATTTTGGATCAAGATGTTTATCTCAGCAAAAGCAAGCAAGGCGGACGCACCGCCAGCCCAGGGATAGCAGCAGCACAGGCAGACGAGTGTTCGCCCACCGCTCCGGCGGTGCCAGGCAGCGCGCGCGTGCGGCCCATCCCAAGGCGTTGCGGTGCGGCATTGCGGGTGGAGGATTGGCATGGACGATCTCAAATACGGCGCGCGCGACAAGCGCGGTGACTGGAAGCCGAACGGGCGCATCGAGGGCGCGCCGTTGTTGAACTGGCCGCCTAGGCTGCCGAAGATCCTGGCATGGCTGCCCGGCTATATCTGGCCGTGGAATGCGTTCCACATGGCCACGGCGCTGATCTACTGGTTCTATGTCGTCCCCGGCGTCGAGACGATGAAAACCCTCAGCTGGGGCTGGGCGTTGTGGCTCTACGCCGTCAACGCCGTGGCGATCCTGGTGTTCTACGGCATCTTCGAGCTGCGCTATTACATCAAGCGCGCCCAGGCGACGCGGTTCAAATACAACCACAAATTTCCAGGCGACGCGCCCTCGGATGTGTTCTGGTTCCAGAGCCAGAACCTCGACAACTTCCTGCGCTCGTTCTTCATCACCATCCCGTTGTGGACCGTGGTCGAAGTCATTTTCCTGTGGTGCTTTGCCAATGGCTACGCACCGTGGGTCAGCTGGTCGGATCATCCAGTCTACCTCGCCGCACTGGTGCTGATCGCGCCGGCCGTCCACGAGGTGCATTTCTTCTTTATCCACCGCCTGATCCACTGGGGACCGCTGTATCGCTGGATCCACTCGGTCCACCACAATTCGATCAACCCCTCGCCGTGGTCGTCGCTGTCGATGCATCCGGTGGAAGGGTTCCTCTATCACGCGGTGGCCTTCTGGCACCTTGTCATCCCGTCCAATCCGATCGTCGCGCTGTTCCAGCTGCATGTCGCGGGCTTCGGCGCCGTCAACGGTCATCTCGGTTTCGACAAGCTGGAGGTGAGCGACGACACGGCCGTCGATAGCCATGCCTACGCGCATTACCTGCACCACAAATATTTCGAGGTGAACTACGGCGGCGACGGGCTGATCCCGCTCGATCGCTGGTTCGGCACCTGGCACGACGGCACCAGGGAGGGCGACGCCATGATGGACGCCCGGTTCCAGAAAAAGAAAGAACGCATGAACGCCAAGGCTGCGGCGAACCATTGATCAATTGACGGCACGCGCAACGGGAGAGGTGCGCGCGCAGATGAATTCAACGTTTTTCTAAATCCGTCCAAGGACGGCAACCGGGAGGAAATGACATGAAACGCACCACGAAACTCTTGACGGCGATGATGACGGCGGCAGTGCTGGCGACATCAGCCACAGCCGCGATGGCCGACGGGGCGAAGATCTTCGTCATTGGCGGCAAGGCGGACGACCCGTTCTGGTCGAAGGTCAAGAAGGGCGCCGACGACGCCGGCAAGGTTGCCGAACTCACCGGCGGCTCGGTCACCTGGCTCGGTCCGCAGAACTACGACAATCTTGGCCCTGACGCGGCCAAGCTGATCCGCACCGCGCTCAGCCAGAAGCCCAGCGCCATCGTCGGCCCCGACTGGGTGCCGGAGGCCATGGATGACGCCTTCAAGGAAGTCGTTGCCGCGGGCGTGCCGCTCATCATCTACAATTCCGGCGGCATGGATGCAGCCAAGCGGCTCGGCGCCATGAACTATGTCGGCAACGAAGAATACACGGCTGGTCTGGGCGGCGGCGCCTATTTCGGCAACCACGGCGCCAAGAACGTTTTGTGCGTCAACACCTTGCCGGGCTCCACCAACACCGAAGACCGCTGCAAGGGCATCGCCGACGCCATCGGCAAGAGCGGCGGCAAATCGAGCCAGCTGCCGCTGCCTTCATCCAGCTTCGGCAATCCGACCGCGGTCGCCGAGGCGATCAAGGCCGCCGTGTTGAAAGACAATACGCTCGACGGTGTCATCACCATCAGCGCCGGCGACGCCAACAGCGCGGCCAACGCCATCAGCCAGGCCAGTGTCGGCGACAAGGTCAAGCTTGCGTCGTTCGACATGGACGAAACCGGCCTGCAGCGCATCAAGGATGGCACGCAATTGTTCGCTGTCGACCAGCAGCCCTATTTGCAGGGCTATCTCGCGGTGTCGCTGCTGAACGGCTTCGTCAACTATGGGCTGGACCTGCCGACGAAACCGGTGCTGACCGGGCCGGGGATCGTCGACGCGGCCAATGTCGACGCGACGATGGGTGGCGCGGCGGCCGGCGCCCGGTAACGCTGGCAGTTGCCTTCTCCCCTTGTGGGAGAAGGTGGATCGGCGCGCAGCGCCGAGACGGATGAGGGGTGTTGGAAGCAACGCCAACGCCTCACTCCGCCCAGCCCCCTCATCCATTGTTCAAGCCAGGGAACACTTCGATGACATCCCAAGCCCATCACCAACCCGCAGTGGCAGCGACAGCGCCCGCGCACTCTTCGATGCCCTCGATCGGCAGCCTCGTGCGGCGCCCGGAGGTCGGCTCGCTGATCGGCATGATCGCCGTTCTTGTCTTCTTCTCGATGTTCGGCGGCGCCAATTTCCTGTCGGCCGGCGGGTCCGCCAGCTGGCTCAACGTCGCTTCGGAACTCGGCATCATTGCGCTGCCGGTGGGGCTGCTGATGATTGCCGGACACCTCGATCTCTCCATCGGGTCGATGATCCCGGCCAGCTCAATGACCATTGCCATCCTCTCGGGCCACTTCGGGTTGCCGATCATCGTCGGCATCCTCGCGGCGCTTAGCCTCGGGCTGGCCGTCGGCTTCATCAACGGGGTCCTGGTGATCCGCACCAAGGTGCCGTCCTTCGTCGTTACGCTGGCAACGCTGTTCGCATTGGCCGGCCTGACGCTCGGCCTCTCGGTCATCCTGTCCGGCAGCACGAGTGTGGCGCTGAAGAGCGGGCCGACCGCCAAGCTTCTGTTCGGCGACTATCTTGGCGGCAAGTTCCAGGTCACCCTGTTCTGGTGGATCGCCATCATCCTGATCGTCGGCTTCATCCTGAATTTCTCGCGCTTCGGCAACTGGATCCTGGCCATGGGCGGCGACGCCGTCAGCGCCCGCAATGCCGGCATCCCGACCGACCGGGTTACCATCGCGCTGTTCATGAGCAGCGGCCTGTGCGCTGCCTTCGTCGGCATGTCGCAGGCGATCCTCTACAACAGCGCCCAGGTGGCGGCGGGACAGTCGTTCATCTTCAACTCGATCATCGCGGTGGTCATCGGCGGCGTGCTGCTCACCGGCGGCTACGGCTCGGTGGTCGGCATCGTGCTTGGCACGCTGACCTTCTCCATCGTCAACCAGGGCATTTTCTACACCGGTTTCGACGCCAACTGGGCGAGCCTGATCATCGGCGTCCTGCTGCTTGCCGCCGTGCTGATGAACAACACATTCCGCACCATGGCGTTGACCTACGCGCCGCGCACCAGACAGAGGGCCCGCTGATGACCGCGCCTCTGCTCAGGCTGACGGCAATCAACAAGTCGTTCGGTCCGATCGACGTCCTCCACGACATTTCGCTGGAGGTCAGCGCAGGCGAGGTGCTGTGCCTGCTCGGCGACAATGGTGCCGGCAAATCGACGCTGATCAAGATCCTCTCCGGCGTCCACAAGCCGACATCGGGGACAATGGAAATGGACGGCAAGGCGGTCGAATTCGCCAGCCCGCGCGACGCCAGCGACCATGGCATCGCCACCGTCCACCAGTTCGGCGGGACGTTCGCGCTGATGAGCATCGGCCGCTCCTTCTTCGTCGGCGCCGAGCCGACACGGCGCTGGGGGCCGCTCACCATCTACGATCGCAAGCGGGCCAACGAGATCGCCGTCACCGAGATGCGCCAGCTCGGCATCACCCGCATCGACGATGGCGACCGCCTCGTCGGCGGACTGTCGGGCGGCGAACGCCAGGCGCTGGCCATCGCGCGCGCCGTGCATTTCGGCGCCAGCGTGCTGATCCTGGACGAGCCGACCGCGGCCCTTGGCGTCAAGGAGGCGGCGCATGTGCTGCGCATCGTCTTGCAGGCACGCCGCAAGGGCATCGCGGTCATCTTCATCACCCACAATGTCGTCCATGCGCTGACCGTCGGCGACCACTTCGCCGTGCTGATCAGAGGCTCCAAGGCTGCCGATTTCCGCAAGGGTGAGAAAAGCCGCGAAGCGATCACCGATCTGATGGCCGGCGGCGAGCAGATGGCTGAGCTCGAAGCCGAGATCGAGAGCTTCAGCGCGACACAGTGAAGACGCCCATCTCCTCCTCCCGGGCATCTTCCTGTGCGGCCGGCGGAATTCCGCCGGCCGCCTTTTCAACCAACCAGAGACAGACTTGCAGGAACCAGCAATGGCAAAGTGGATTGATGCGTGTGCGACGGACGATATCGAGGAAGAGGACGTCATCCGTTTCGATCACGAAGGCCGGACCTTCGCCATCTTCCGCAGTCCGGACGATACCTTCTTCTGTACCGACGGGCTGTGCACGCATGAGAAGGTGCATCTCTGCGACGGGCTGGTTATGGAATACAGGATCGAATGCCCGAAGCACAACGGCGTGTTCGATTACCGGACCGGTGAAGCGGTGCGCGCGCCGGTCTGTGTAAACCTTAAAACTTACAACACGAAGGTCGAGGACGGCCGCGTGTACGTCGAGGTCTGACATGTCCGATACTTTTACGCTTGCGGCTTGCGCGGAAATGCTTTGGCGCGACCGGCCGATGGAATTCCGCGTCAAACGCCTCACCGAAATGGGCTTCCAGGTCGGTCTGTGGAACTGGCCTGAGCACGACCTCGCAATGCTGGAGAAATCCGGCGCTACCTTCTCGATCATGAACGGCTATCTGCGCGGCCGACTGGCCGATGACGAGGGCGCCGCCGAACTGTTGAAGACGGCAAAGGAGACGGCGGCGGTCGGCAAGCGCCTCGGCGTCGCACGGCTCAATCTGCACGGCACCGGGCTGGGCGAGGGCGGCTTGCCGGTCACGCCTTGCGAGATCGTTACCGGCGCGATGTGGCTCAAGGCACGCGACACGCTCAACCGAATCGCGGACCTCGCAGACGCCGAGGGCGTTACCTTCACGCTGGAGAATCTGAACCTTCCGGTCGACCATCCCGGCGTGCCGTTCGGGCGGGCCGAGGATACGCTGGCGCTGGTGTCGAGCGTGAACCGGCCGGGGCTCCGCCTCAATCTGGACCTCTACCATGCGCAGATCGGTGAGGGGAATCTGATCGAGCTCTGCCGCGCCTGCCTGCCATGGATCGGCGAGGTGCAGGTTGCCGATGTCCCGGGACGCATGGAGCCCGGCACCGGCGAGATCAATTATCGAGGCATTGCCCGTGCGCTGAAGGCCATGGGTTATAGCGGGCCGGTCGGCATGGAGGCGTTTGCCTCCGGCGATCCCGAGGCGGCGCTACTGGCCTTCCGCGACGCTTTCACTATCTGAGGGAACAACAATGGTCACCAAGAACAGCCGCCCCACCGTAGCCGACATCCGCGCCATGAGGCTCGCGGGCAGAAGATCTCCATGCTTTACGTCACCACGCTCGAAGAGACTGCGGCAGCGGATGCGGCCGGCGTCGACATGCTGTCGATCGAGGGCCGCTTCTTCTCACCCGAAATGCGCGAGGCAGCCGGCCGGTGTTTCGTGCAGGTCGGACTACCCTACGGCCCCGCCGGCAATCTGGTCACCGCAGAGGATTATCTCAAAACCGCCTACCACTTCATGCGCATCGGCGGCGACTGCTTCTACTGTGCCGCCTCGCTCGATATCCAGAAGGCGCTCTGCGACAACGCGGTTCCGGTCGTCGCCCATGTCGGCCTGATCCCGTCGCAATGCACCTGGACCGGTGGCTTCAAGGCCGTCGGCAGGACAGCCGAGAGCGCGCGGGCGGTGTGGGATCACGTCAAGCGCCTGGAAGCCATTGGCTGCTTTGGCGCGGAGCTCGAGGTGGTGCCCGACCGGATTGGCGAACTGATCACCAGGAATACGCCGATGATCATGCTTGGCATGGGCGCCGGGCCGCATGCCGACGCGCAGTATCTTTTCAGCGAGGACGTGCTCGGCCACACGGCTGGCCACAGACCGCGCCACGCCAAGACCTACCGCAACTTCGCCGCCGAGTATGAACGGCTGCAGCGAGAGCGTGTCGCCGCCTATCGCGAGTTCATCTCCGACGTGCAGACGGGTGCGTATCCCGAACCGCAGCACGTGGTCCCTATCACCGACACGGAACTGTCCACTTTCAAGGCAGATCTGGGGCTGTAGCGTTTTCGCTGCCGACCTACCGGTCGCCGCTCAACGCATCGCGCAGCGTCTGGATCTGCCGGTTCAGGGCATCGAGCTGAGACAGCGTCATGCCCGAGCGCTCGATCAGGGTTTCGTTGAGGCAGTTGCACTGGACGAGCAGGGCGCGGCCGGCTGGGGTCAGGTCGACCTGCACCTGGCGCTCGTCGGTCTGGCTGCGCTGACGGGTGACCAGGCCCGCCTGTTCCATGCGCTTCACCAATGGCGTGATCGTGCTCGATTCCAGAGCGAGCCTGTGCGCGACCGCACCGACCGACATGCCGTCGGCCTCGGCAAGCGCGTTCAGCACGAGGTACTGCGGATAGGTGATCCCCATCTCGTCCAGCATCGGCTTGTAGGTGCGGTTGATCGCCATTGAGCTGGCGTAGAGGGTGAAACAGAGCTGATTGTCCAACGGGAGAGGCACGATATATTCCTTTGCCGACTGAGCGTTTCAGATATGTACCACGAAAAATTATATCGCGATACATATTTTCTGTAGACAAGGGTTTCGATCTGCGCTAGTCATATCGTTATCGCGATATTGATTATCGCGAAAGACAATTAATGGAGATTGAGATGACCAAGCCCGGCAGCAGCACGATCACCACCAAGGACGGAACCGAGATTTTCTACAAGGATTGGGGAACCGGCCAGCCCATCGTTTTCCATCATGGCTGGCCGCTGAGCAGCGACGACTGGGACGCACAGATGCTGTTCTTCCTGTCGAAGGGCTACCGCGTCATCGCCCATGACCGGCGCGGCCATGGCCGCTCGACCCAGACCGATACCGGCAACGAGATGGACACCTATGCCGCCGACGTCGCGGAACTTGTGGCGCATCTCGACCTCAAGGGCGCCATCCATATCGGCCATTCCACAGGCGGCGGTGAAGTGGCCCGCTATGTCGCGAAGTATGGTTCAGGCGGCCGTGTCGCCAAGGCGGTGCTGATCGGCGCCGTGCCGCCGATCATGCTGAAGACAGCGGCAAATCCTGGCGGCCTGCCAATCGAAGTGTTCGATGGCTTCCGCGCTGCCCAGGCCGCCAACCGCGCCCAGTTCTTCCATGATGTTGCAGCCGGTCCGTTCTACGGCTTCAACCGTCCCGGCGCCCAGGTATCGCAGGCGGTCGTCGATAATTGGTGGCGCCAGGGCATGATGGGCGGGACCAAGGCGCATTATGATTGCATCAAGGCGTTCTCGGAAACCGACTTCACCGACGATCTGAAGGCCATCGACGTGCCGGTGCTGGTCATGCATGGCGACGACGACCAGATCGTCCCGATCGCCGACTCGGCGCTGCTGTCGGTCAAGCTGCTCAAGAAGGGCGAACTCAAGGTCTACAAGGGCTTCCCGCATGGCATGGCGACTACCCACGCCGATGTCATCAATGCCGACCTCTTGGCCTTCATCAAGGCCTGATACCGTCTAGCTGGAACAAGCAAGGCACCCGCCGTCAGGCGGGTGCCTTGTGTTTTCATTGAAATGTCCGCGGGACCTATTTGGCGAGAAAACCCGTGATCAGCTTGACGGTGGCGTCGGGATTTTCCTCCATGATCCAGTGACCGGAGGCGGGCACAATGCCACCGGTGACATCGGTCGCAACAAGCCGCAGTGTATCTGCCTGCGTGGTGCCGGCGGATTTTTCCCCACCAACTGCCAGCACCGGCATGGTCAGTTTGCCGCCGGCGGCGAGCATCGCTTGGTTGTCGATCGCGTCCTGGTCAAAGGCCTTGAACTGCTCGAAAGCGTCATGCATCGCATGCGGGCGGGCATAGAGTTTGGCGTAGTGCTTGCGCGTTGCCTCGTCGATCTTCTTGGGGTCGGCCGACAGCTCATTGTAGAAGCGGTCGAGATAGATGCGCTCGCGCCCCGCGACCAGCCGCTCCATGTCCGGGCCGCGGAAGTTGAAGTGCCAAAGCAGCGGGCTCTGCTTGATCTTTTCCCAGTCTCCGATGCCGGGCAGCGGCGCATCGATGATGACCCATTTGGTGATGCGCTTGGGATATTGCGCGGCAAGCGCATAGCCGACCATGTTACCGATGTCGTGCGTGACCAGGTCAGCCTTGTCGATCTTCAGCGCGTCCATCACGCCGGCGATGTCGACGGCCTGGTTTTTCTTGGTGTAGCCCGCCTCCGGGTGAGCGGACAGACCCATGCCGCGCAGATCGGGCACGATGACGGTGTGATCCTTCGCAAGTGCCACCGCCGCGGCGCCCCACATGTCTCCGGTATCGGCAAAGCCGTGTAGCAGCACGACCGCGGGACCTTTCCCGCCGATGCGCACATAGAGTTTGGTGCCGTTGGTTTCGACGGACTGCGTCTTGAAACCCGAGGGAAAGGGAACGATGCGTGCCATAGCCGGCACGGTAACAAAAAGCACACCCAACACAGCCAACACGATCTTGCGCATATCATTCTCCAGAGACGTTGAGGATCTGTGGCAGCGTCGCCCCGCGCACACGTCTCGAACACTAACAGGCTTTTCACTCGGGGAAAGAATCAATAAGGGCGTGGCAGCTGCCACGCCCTTTATGTCGAGTCCTGGAGATCGGTGTCTTAGCTGGCTATCGCCTGTGCCTTCCTGGCTTCCTTCATGTTGGGCAGGAACACCGTCAGCAGGCCGAGCAGCGGCAGATACGAGCAGACCTGGAAGACGAAATCGATGCCCTTCATGTCGGCAACGACGCCGAGCACGGCGGCCGCGATGCCGCCCATACCGAAGGCGAAGCCGAAGAAGATGCCGGCGATCGTGCCGACGCGCCCCGGCACCAGCTCCTGTGCAAACACAACGATGTTGGAGAAGGCCGAGGACAGGATCAGGCCGATCAGCACCGTCAGCACCATCGTCCATTCGAAATTGGCGTAAGGCAGTGCCAGCGTGAAGGGCAGCACACCAACGATCGAGAACCAGATCATCGCCTTCTGGCCATAGCGGTCGCCGAACGGGCCGCCGAGCAGGATGCCCAGCGCCGAGGCGCCGAGGAACAGGAACAACATGACCTGGCTCATCTGCACCGAAACGCCGAACTTATGGATGGAATAGAAGGTGTAGTAGCTGGAGAGCGAGGCGATGTAGGCGTTCTTGGTCAGCACCAGCAGCGTCAGCACGGCCAGCGCTCCCATGACCTTGCGGCGCGGAAAGGGCGAGACGAAGCTTGCCGCCTTTTGGCTGCCCTGCGCGGCGCGCATCCGGCTGTACCAGCCGCCGACCCGCGACAGAACGATGATGCCGATCAGCGAGCCAACGGCGAACCAGGAGATGCTGGTCTGGCCGAAGGGCACGACGATGAAGGCGGCGAGCAGCGGCCCCATCGACTGGCCGAAATTGCCGCCGACCTGGAACAGCGATTGCGCCAGGCCAAAGCGGCCGCCCGAGGCGAAACGGGCAATGCGCGAGGATTCCGGATGGAAGATTGCCGAGCCGATGCCGATCAGCGAGGCGCCAACCAGAAGCAGCGCGTAGTGGCCGGCATAGGCGAGCACGATCAGGCCGATCAGCGAGGACGCCATGCCATAGGGCAGGGAATAGGGCATTGGCCGCTTGTCGGTGATCATGCCGATGATCGGCTGCAGCAGCGACGCCGTGACCTGGAAGGTGAAGGTCAACAGACCGATTTGCCAGAAATCGAGACCGTAATTCTCTTTCAGCAGCGGATAGATCGCCGGCAGCAGCGACTGCATGATGTCGTTGATGCCGTGGCAAAAGCTCACCGCCAGGATGACGGTGAAGGCGGTTGCCTGGACTGAAGGGAGGCTGGCGCTCGGCTGCGGCGCAATGCTGGCGGCTGTTGTATCGGTCAAGGCAGGCTCCGAGTCTTTTTGGCGGGCGTTTGCCCGCAGGCAGGCTTGGCGGCCGCATCTTGCGGACCGTCTTAAGGACGCTCGTCTGAAGCGCCTTGGGGGACGACTGCCTTATAAGCCGCTTGCGAGGCGACTTCTTTCGTGGTTTGGTCCAATAGTTTCGCAAGTGGGCCATAGCCAATGCCACATGGCAGGGACGTCTTCCGCGCCGGCAATGCCGATCTCGGCCGATTGCACGAAAGCCGCTGGCAATGGCTCGAGGAAGTTTCCGGGCCGGCGGTGGCTTTGCCGACCGAATATCCCGACGGTTATCACGTGCCGCAACACCGCCACAGCCGCAGCCAGTTGCTGCATGCGCTGGTCGGTGTCGTGCTGGTGACGACCCGGTACGGGCGCTGGATGGTGCCGCCCGACCACGCAATGTGGATACCGGCCGGCACCGAGCATTCCGTCGAAATGCTGGGCGATGTTTCGATGCGCTCCGTCTATGTCATGCCGGGCGCGATCCCCGGGCTGCCGGAAGGTTTGCGCGTCGTCGGCGTCACCGAACTGATGCACAGCCTGATCGTCGAATCAGAAAAGCTGCCTCAAGGCGGCGAACTGGAAGGACGCGGCGGGCTGATCATGAACCTGCTGTTGCATGAAATACCGATCTTGCCGGAACGGCCGCTCGGGCTGCCGTTCCCGTCCGATCCCAGGCTGGCAGCGCTCTGCCGGCGCTTTGTCGCCGCACCGTCTCCGCATGCCACGATCGACGAGTGGGCCGATGCCGCCGGGATGAGCCGGCGCTCGTTCACCCGCGCCTTCCACCGCCAGACCGGGCTGTCACTGTCGACATGGCGCCAACAGGCGTGCCTGTTTGCAGCACTGCCCAGGCTCGCCGACGGCGAGCCGATCACCAGGGTGGCGCTCGATCTCGGTTATGACAGCGTGCCGGCCTTCATCACCATGTTCAAGCGCATGCTGGGCGCCTCGCCGCGCGGCTATATGCGAGGCGCGCGCGACAATGGCGAAGCCATGCGGCGAGCCCCGCCTCGGCTTGAGGCTCCGGCACCATAGAGCGGGTCACCGTTTCACGGAAACGATGACCCGCTCTATCTCTTTGGTTTTACGCAATTCCGGACGGAAAACCGCTTCACACTTTTCCTGGAATTGCTTTTAGTCCATCTGGACGCCGCTGGCCTTGACGATCGGCTCCCATTTGGCGAGCTCGGCTTTCACATGCGCTCCAAGCTCCTCCGGGGTGGAGGCCACGATCGAGGCGCTGAACTGGGCCATGCGGGCAATCACGTCTGGATCTTTCAGGGATTCAACTGCCGCTTTCTGAATCACGGCAATCACTTCCGGCGGCGTGCCCGCGGGTGCGAACAAAGCATTCCAGCTGTAGGTTTCATAGCCGGGAATGGTCTCGGCAATGGCCGGTATGTCGGGGAAGGAGGGGACGCGCTCCTTGGTGGTAACGCCGAGCGCTCTCAGCGTCCCGCTCTTGATATGGCCCGATGAGGACGGAAGGTTGTCGAACATCATCGGCACCTGATTGCCGATGACGTCGTTCAAGGCCGGTCCGGCGCCCTTGTAGGGAATGTGCTGCATGCTGACGCCGGCCATCGTCTTGAAAAGCTCGCCGGAGAGATGCAGCGGGGTGCCATTGCCCGAGGAGGCGTAGGCGTATTTGTCCGGGTCCTTCTTCAGCATCTCGATCAGTTCCTTGACGTCCTTGGCGGGGAACGCAGGGTTCACGACCAGGACGTTCGGTACCAGGACAAGCAGCGATATCGGCGCAAAATCCTTCTCCGCATCGTAGGGCTTTGTCTTCAGGATAAGAGGGTTGAGCGCGTGTGTCGCAACCGTGCCCATGAGGATTGTGTAGCCGTCCGGTTCGGCCCGGGCGACTTGGGCAGCACCAATGCTGCCGCCGGCGCCGCCGACATTTTCGACGACAATCTGCTGGCCGAGTTTTTCGGACATCTTGTTGGCGACGAGGCGCGCGACCAGATCCGTCGAGCCGCCAGCGGAAAAGGGAACAACCATTGTGATGGTCCGATCCGGGAAATCGGCGGCCCAGGCCGCCGGCGCCGAAAAGGCGGCCGCGATGGAAACCGCAAGCCCGAGCAAAGTCCTTCGCCGCATTTGCTACTCCTCCATTGTTTGGAGGAGCAGTATGCCATGCCAAGCGCGTCAGGAGAAACGTCTGGTTCCCGCAACAGTGCAGATTACGGGCCGCTAATGTGTGCGTCCGCTTAGTCGAACAGGCTCGACACGGACTCTTCGGTGGCCGTGCGCGAGATCGCCTCGCCCATCAGGTCGGCGATGGAGATGACGCGGATGTTCGGCGCATCGAGCACGCCCTGCGTCGGCTGGATCGAATCGGTGATCACCAGTTCCTGCAGCTTCGAGCCGGCAATGCGGGCAACTGCCCCGCCCGACAGCACGCCATGGGTGATGTAGGCAGTGACGCTGGTGGCGCCGTTGGCGAGCAGAGCATCGGCGGCGTTGCACAGCGTGCCGCCGGAATCGACGATGTCGTCGATCAACAGGCAATCCTTGCCGGCAACGGCGCCGATGATGTTCATCACTTCGGATTCACCGGGGCGTTCGCGGCGCTTGTCGACGATGGCCAGTTGGGCGTCGAAACGCTTGGCCAGCGCACGGGCGCGCACCACGCCACCGATATCGGGCGAGACGACGACGACATTGGCAAGCTGCTTGTATTTCGCCTTCACGTCGCGTGCCATCACCGGCACCGAGAACAGATTGTCGGTCGGAATGTCGAAAAAGCCCTGGATCTGGCCGGCATGGAGATCGAGCGTCAAAACGCGGTCGACACCGGCGCGGGTGATCATGTTGGCGACCAGCTTGGCCGAAATGGGCGTACGGCCCGAGGCGCGGCGATCCTGCCTGGCGTAGCCGAAATAGGGGATGACCGCGGTGATGCGCTTGGCCGAGGAGCGCATGAAGGCATCGATCATGATGAGCAGTTCCATCAGATGATCGTTGGTCGGAAATGAGGTCGACTGCAGGATGAAGACATCCTCGCCGCGCACGTTTTCCTGGATCTCGACGAAAATTTCCTGATCGGCGAAGCGTCTGACGCTGGCCTTTCCCAGCGGGACGTTGAGATAGCGGGCGACCGCTTCGGCCAGCACCCGGTTGGAATTGCCCGCGAAAAGCTTCATGCACCGTTCCTGGCGAAGGATGGAGAGGCGCGACAGACTCTCGAAAGCCTCTTAACCGGGCTTTTAGCGAGCCGTGCCGGTATTGCAAGCCTCGTCAACCGGATTCCGCCGGCTAATCTCAAAAACGTCAACGCGTGACGAATAGCGGTAACAGGCGGATCAGCCGGCGCTGCTGCCGAGCCAGGCCGCGAACTGGTCGATCGTCTGGTCGGCGATTGCCTGCATGGTAGCGGGGGCGACGGCGGGCCAGCCTTCGGCGCCACTGACTGAGGCCGCCTTCTGCTGGCCGTTGATGCGGTGCAGCCGGTTGCCGGCGGGGTCATAGACGTCCCAGACATAGATGACGGTGGTGTCCTTGCCTTCCGTCATGGTCGAGAAGTAGCCCTTCAGCACATGGGTGGCTGTCTGATCGGTGCTGCCGGCAAGGGTGATGCCGCGCTGCCTGGCGCGGGTCTGGAGTTCGGCTGTCAGCGGCGTTGCCGCTTCCACCGAGGCGCCGACGATCGGCGCGATCTGCAGCCGCGTCTTCGACAGGGCGGCGGCGGCCTGCGCGGGATTGGCGGGTGTTGTGGCGCCGACGGCCGGCGGCGAGGGCGTGCCAGCTGGGGCGGTGCCTGGGGTTGCCGACGGAGGCTGGGCCGGTTGGGCAGAGGCTGCCGGCGGCGTGATGGCGGACGGTTCGAGGACGTCCTTGGCGTTGGTGCAACCGGCCAGCACAAGCGCTGCGAGCAATGACACGGTCGTCACACGCGATCGTCTCATCTGCCCGAAACTCCTTAGCCGTGAACGCGCCCGCGTGGACCAGCCATTATGGATTCACTGTACGATCAAGTCGAGATCATGGCGTGAAAGCGGCTTCGGCTGGGATTCGGTGGTCAGGTAGGTGCGGCCAAGCGTCATTGCCGTCTCGGTTTCGGAGTCCATGATGATCATGTGCGCGAACAGCGTCATGTTGGGCGCGATCGGCTCGGGATTGCCCTGGTAGAACATCGGCATGTCCATCCAGGACGGGGTGAAGCGGGCGCCGACCGAGTAGCCGCAGGCGTTGAGCCGGTGCTTGGTCAAATTATGCGCTTCCAGCGTGCGGGCATGGGCGTCGAAGACATCGCCGAAGGTGTTGCCCGGCGTCATCGCCTTCTCGACCGCCAGCAGGGCGGCGCGGGCGGCGTCGAACAGCTCCTGATGGCGCTTCGACACCTTGCCGGTCAGCACGGTGCGCATCATCGGGGCGTGATAGTGGTGGAAGACGCCGGCCCATTCGAGCGTCAGCTGGTCGTTCTTGGTCAGTTTGCGGCGCCCGGCCTTGTAACGGCAGAGCAGTGCGTCGACGCCCGAGCCGATGATGAATTCATTGGCCGGATAGTCGCCGCCGCCGGCGAAGACCGCACCCTGCATGGCGGCAAGGATCAGCGCCTCATCGCCGCCCTGCTTGATCAGCGGCAGGGCCGCGTCGAGCGCGTCATCGGATAGATTGGCGGCCTTTTCGGCCTTGGCGATTTCGGCCGGGCTCTTGAACAGGCGCAGACGGCCGACAATGCCGGAGGCGTCGGCGATCTGGCCAAAGGTCTGCAACTGCTCGTCGACGCGGCGGCCATTGAAGGCGGTCAGGCCATGGGTGTCGTATTCGACGCCGATGCGGGCGCCGAGCAGATTGAGGTCGTTGAGCAGGTTGCGCAGGTCGATCGCCGGGTTGGCGCCGTCGCGGTCGGTCCACAGGACGATCTTGTCGATGATCGAGGTGTGGCGCGCCTGGCGCAGATCGGCCGACCGGGTCAAAAGCACCATCGAGCCATCGGCCTTTACCACCAGGCACTGGAAGAAGCAGAAGCCGAACGTGTCGTAGCCGGTCAGCCAGTACATGCTCTCCTGGGCGAAGAGCAGCACTGCGTCGAGCTTCTTCTCGGTCATCTCGATCATCAGCCGGTCACGCCGGGCGTCAAACTCCGAGCGTTCGAAATGCAGCGCCATTATTCATTCTCCAAAACAATTGCCGAAACCTGCCGACCGTAGTCCGGTTCCTTGCGATGCGTGGTGCGCCGGTAGGAATAGAAGAGATCCTCCTCGGCATAAGTACAGCGGCCAAGCCCCTCGGCGATCACGCCAGCCTTTTTCAGCCGGTCGACCGTATAGAGGTTGAGGTCGAACATCGCATGCCCCGGATTGGCCGAAGGGATGAAATAGCTGATGTTTTCGGCATCGGCTTCGACAAAACGGGCGACGAATTCCGGCCCGACTTCGTAGTTTTCAGGACCGATGGAAGGGCCGAGAACCGCAACGATGCGCTCGCGGCGGGCGCCGAGGCTTTCCATCGCGGCAATGGTGTTTTCAAGCACGCCGGTGAAAGCGCCCTTCCAGCCGGCATGCGCCGCGCCGATGACGCGCGCCTCTGCATCGGCAAACAGCACCGGGCCGCAATCGGCTGTCGAGGCGCCGATGGCGATGCCAGGCCGGTCGGTGACGACGGCATCGGCCTTGGGCCGTGGACCGGGGAAGGGTTCGTTCACGATGACGACGTCGGGCGAGTGAACCTGATGCGCAGTCAAGAGATGGCTGGCCGGCACGCCCATCCAGGCAGCGACGCGGCGGCGGTTCTCGGCGACCAGCGTCTGGTCGTCATCCGAGCCGGTGCCGATGTTGAGCCCCTGGTAGATGCCGCTGGAGACACCGCCGATACGGGTGAAGTAGCCATGGCGGATGCCTCGCGGCTTCGCCGCTTCTAGCAGCGGCGAGCGAACAGGATCCGGTTTGGTCTGATTCAGCATGGATGGGTTTGTTGTCCGCGCCAGCGCTTTCGTCAAGGCGAAGTTCGGCCAAGCCAATGCGGCAGCCATGCCGCATTGGCTCCGAGTTGGCGAAAAGCGGGCATTCGACTATAGGCGATGGCCAGACAA
Organism: Mesorhizobium sp. P171375; assembly: GCF_057786075.1. Taxonomy (NCBI): domain Bacteria; kingdom Pseudomonadati; phylum Pseudomonadota; class Alphaproteobacteria; order Hyphomicrobiales; family Phyllobacteriaceae; genus Mesorhizobium; species Mesorhizobium sp. P171375. The sequence goes on along the minus strand of NZ_JBYNWF010000001.1, from coordinate 6,112,481 downwards.
TTTCCGGGGCGGGCGAAAGTGCATGGGCTGGAATCCAGTCAAAAGCCTGATCCGACAGATCCACCGAAATCGCCAGATGCGCAAGGCGAAGGATTTTCGCAACGCGCTGGTGAAAGGCTATTTCCGCTCACGCAATGCAGCGTCGGGGGCGGAATTTGCCGAAGAGTTGCGGCGAACCGGCGCGCGGCATTTTTGCTTCTCCATCGCCTACAACACGCCCTGGGTCATCGATGCGCTGACCAAGGCATGGCTGACCTATTCGAGCGGGATGACGCTGGTGGTCATCGACAATTCGTCCAAGCCCGCGGCGCGGCAGGCGATCGAGGCCATCTGCCGGCGGCGCGGCATTGCCTATTTCGGCTTGCCGCGAAATCCCGAATGGAATCCGAACCGGTCGCATGGCATTTCGATGAACTGGGTTTTTCATAACATCGTGCGCCCGCTGCGGCCCGACCTGTTCGGCTTTCTCGACCATGACTGCTTTCCGGTGGTTGCCCTCGATATAGCCACGCGCATGGCGGGCACGGACGCCTACGGCACCAAATACCCCGCCAAAAGAGGCCATGAAGGTTGGTATTTCTGGGCGGGGCTTTGCTTCTTTCGCTTTTCCGTCGTCGAGGACCTTGAGCTCGATTTCACGCCGCGCTTCGACACCGGGCTCGATACTGGCGGCGGCAACTGGCCGATGCTGCGCGACCGGCTGGACGACAGCAATATCGTCAATGCCGAGAAGACCACGATCAGCCTGAAGCTCGGCGGCATCGAGGCCGACCATCGCATGCTGGACAACAGCTTCTTTCATGTCGGCGGCGCTTCGTATCGCGGCCTGATCAGCACACGGCACTATCGCCAGCTGATGTGCGATCATGTCTGGGAGACCTACCTTGGCGGTGTGGCGGAGCGGCTTGTAAACGACCTCTAGAGCGTTTCACCGTTTCACGGAAACGGCGAACCGCTCTATCTCTTTGTGTTGACGCAATTCCGGACGAAAAACCGCTCACACTTTTCCTGGAATTGCTCTTGTCAGCCCGGCTGGTGCGGCAGGATTTTAAGAACCTTGAACAGCGTGCCCATGGCGTCGGGGCCGGCCAGGCGCTCGACGGCGTCGGTAATGGTTTGTTTTGCCTCGTCGCTTGCCTGGCTACCCAGCAGGCCGGCCCGTTCGAGCAAACCCATGGAAAGCAGGAAGTCGCCCTGCGTCGTCAATTCCACATCGAGGCCATGCGCCCGCACGACAGCGGCCAGCGCTGCGAAGTCGACATGAGCGGTGAGATCGGCTTCGCCGGGATTGGCCAGCACGTCTTCGAAAGCGTGCTTGCGCACGGCCTGCAATGTGTCGCCGAAACCGGGCTGGAGATGGCCGTAGTCAGGGAATAGCCCGGCGCCGCCGTGGCCGGCTATGCATTCGGCAATGGCCGCCATCAGCGCCGCGCGGGCCGGTGCTACTTCGAAAATAGAACCTTGCGGCGCCTCGGCGGCATTGTCCGGCAGCAGCGTTGCCTCGACCGAGCCGGCGCCGGCGAAGAAGCTCAGTTCGTCTGACACATCGAGGCCGATCATCCGTTCGCGCCATCCGGCGTCGGCGCGAATGAACTGGCGGACCGGCACCGCGTCGAACAATTCGTTGCCGACGATCAGCAGCGGCGCCTGCGGCAGCGTGGCGATGGTTTCGTGCCAGCCGACCTCAGCTGAACTGTCGGCAAGCGTCTGCTTCTGGATTTCGATCAGGCGCGGGCTGGTCTCGATCAGGGCGAAGGACGCACCGGCTGCGAGTGTGGGATCCAGCCGCGCCAGGGTACGCAGTATGTCCTTCATCAGCGTGCCGCGGCCGGGGCCGATTTCGGCGATAGTGACCGGCAGCGGCCGGTCGATCGCCGACCAGGCCTGATACAGCCAGACGGCGACGAGTTCGCCGAACATCTGGCTGATCTCCGGCGCGGTGACGAAGTCGCCCTCGGCGCCGAACGGCTCGCGCGTCGTGTAGTAGCCATCGCTGGGATCGAACAGGCAGAGCGCCATGTACTCGTTGACGGGAAGGGGGCCAAGCGCACCGATCAGGTCGACGATGCGGGTTTTCAGCCGTGTCATGCCGGCTGTGGCTGCGGCACCGGCCTGGCGGTGGCCATCGCCCAGATGCCGGCGAGCACCATCGGCAGCGACAGCACCATGCCCATGGTGAGCCAGCCGCCGAAGAGATAGCCGAGTTGCTGGTCGGGCTCGCGGAAGAACTCGACGAAGATGCGCGACAGCCCGTAGCCGCAGATGAAGGCGCCGCCGACGAAGCGCGGTGTCTTCAGCTTCAGCCGCGAATGGGTGAGGAAGCGCAGGACCAGGAACAGCACCAGGCCCTCAAGCAAGGCCTCGTAGAGCTGGCTCGGATGGCGCGGTTCGAGGCCAGCGACGCAGCCCGCCACCGTCTGCTGGAGGCGCTCGTTACAAAAGACGACGCCCCACGACACATCGGTCACACGACCCCACAGTTCCGCATTGACGAAGTTGGCAATGCGGACGAGACCGAGACCGACCGGCACGCCGGCCGCGACGACGTCGAACAGCGACCAGGTGCGGATGCCGCGTTTGATGGAAAACAGCGTCATGGCGAGGATGACGCCGAGCAAACCGCCATGGAACGACATGCCGCCCTGCCAGATAGCGAAGATGTCGAGCGGGTGGTCGATGTAGCGCTTGAGGTCGTAGAACAGCACGTAGCCGGTGCGCCCGCCAAGCACGACGCCGACGGCGGCCCAGACGATGAAATCATCGAGATCGATGGGTTTCATCGGCAAGACACCGTCCGGCCACAGCCTGGTGTTGTTGACGAGCCGCTTGGCGTACCACCAGGCGAACAGGATGCCGACGATGTAGCCAATGCCGTACCAGTGCACCGCCAGCGGGCCGATCTGGACCAGGATCGGGTCAATGTTGGGGAAAGGCAGCGACGCCATCGGCAGCAGGAAAGAGTCGTTCAACAGGGTCTCCCGGAAGGGCTCGCGTTCGGGCGCGGACCATGCGGCAGGGTTTTGGCGGGGTCAAGGCAAGGTGGTGGTTGCCTTGGCCCGCAGATGGGAGGCTCAATCCTGCGGCTTGCCGGCGACCAATTGCCTTAGGGCGTCGTTGATCCTGTCCTGCCAGCCGGGACCATCTTCCTGAAAGTGGTCCAGCACGGCTCGATCGATCCTGATCGAAACGAGCTCCCTGACATTCGGTGCGGCTGAGGCTTCGCGAGTTGGCGGCGCCGGTTTTTTGATCGGCTTGAAGGCTGCTTCTGCGGCTTCCATCGGATTTATCGGTCGGCGCGGAGGCGTTGCCATTGGTTGATCCTTGATCAGAGCGACTTGACGCAGGTCGACTTGAAAGCACTACAATAGGCGACGTCGCGCCATCACGTACAGGGCTGGGCAGCCGAGGTGCGATGCCGCAGCCATCGCAACGTTCTTGCATTCCGCACACGGCGCCATTACCTCAATTCGACCAAGCGAGGATTTGCCATGTCGACCGGACCGAACCGCATTCTCGATGAATTCGCCAAGCTGATGACCGATGCCGCGGGTGCTGCGCAAGGCGTGCGCCGCGAGGTCGAGACTGCCTTCAAGGGGCAGGCCGAGCGCATCCTCAACACCATGGACGTGGTGCAGCGCGAGGAGTTCGAGGCCGCCCGCGACATGGCGGCCAAGGCGCGGGAAGAAAACACCAGACTGGCCGCGCGCATCGATGCGCTCGAGGCCAGGCTTGCCGAATTGACCGGTCAGGCCGCACCAGCGGCGGCGGCAAAGCCCAAAGCAAAAAAATAATCTTTAAACTTTTCCACAAAGCGCAATCCGAAAAAGTGCTTTGCCGTGAATCGTTTACCGGCGATGCATGAATCTTTGTGACAGCGCCTTTCCACATGCGGGATGACGCAGTGCGAAAAATTAGGCTGTTCACGCGACTCCCGATCAATAGACTGAATTTGTTGCATGATTCGGAGCAGGGTCATGCGGCCGGGCGGTGGGGTCCGGTCCGGGGTCTTTGTGTCGTGAAGTCCTGGCCGTCCGAGTTCTAGACAAGATTGTTCGTCGTGTGTGCCCCGCGGAGCGTGTGGCGCTCCCCTGAACACAGGAAGCATTCCATGGAACTTCTCGAACTCGAATTCTCCCGCGAAATCCATCCGGTGGATGTCATCGAGCAGGTGGCCCATAACAATGACTGGTCCTTTGAGCGGGCCGGCGATGACGAAATCTCGATCTCGGTTGCCGGCAGCTGGACCGACTATCACGTCTCTTTCTCGTGGATGGAGGATTTCGAGGCGCTGCATCTGGCCTGCGCGTTCGACATCAAGGTGCCGGAAGCCCGTGCGTTGGAAGTGATGCGGCTGTTGTCGCTGATCAACGAGCAGATGCTGTTTGGCCATTTCGACCTGTGGGAGCAGGAGGGCGCGATCATGTTTCGCCAGTCGCTGCTGCTCGCCGGCGGGGTCGAGCCCTCGAGCCAGCAAGTCGAGGTGCTTTTGTCATCAGCGCTGGAAGCCTGCGAATGCTATTTTCAGGCCTTCCAGTTCGTCGTCTGGTCGGGAACCTCGGCCAAGGATGCGCTGGCCGGCGTCCTGTTCGAGACCTACGGTAACGCCTGATCGTCGCTAAGAAAAGAAGATGAGTTCGAGCAGCGCGCGCAAGCCCGAGATCAGCTTTGCCGATTTCGATCGTGTCGATATCCGTGCCGGCACCATCGTCGAGGCTGAGCCTTTCCCTGAAGCGCGCAAGCCCGCGTTCAAGCTGAAGATCGATTTCGGCCCCGATATTGGCGTGAAGAAATCCTCGGCGCAGATCACCAAATATTATGCGCCGGGAACGCTGATCGGCCGGCAGGTGTTTGCGGTGGTGAATTTCCCGCCGCGCCAGATCGGTCCGTTCATGTCCGAAGTGCTGACGCTCGGGTTTCCCGACGAAGAGGGCGCCGTGGTGCTGGGCGCCATCGAGCGCAAGGTGCCGGACGGCGGGCGGCTGTTCTAGGACTGGCGAAGAGGTTGGGGCCGGAATGCGCCGAGAATGGTTCCGACCGTTGCGGCCGAGAGCACAAGATGCAGGACGTCGAACGGCCAGGCGAGGCCGAAATGCATCAGCATGAGGTTCAAGAAGGAAGGCGGCGCGGCATCAGCGGGAATCAGGATCAAGCCTGCGGCCAGGATCAGCCCATATTTGAGTATGGCAACGATCGCGAGAACGATGAACATTATGGCGACGAAACGTAGGCGATTGCCGTCGAGCGCACGCCAGCACCCGATTGGGTCAAACGACCCCGTCCAGAGAAAATCGCCGACAAAGAGATATGTCCATACAAGGACAACACCACCCGCGAACGCGTTGGAGACTCCCATCGCCGACGTCCAAGGCGCGATGTCCTCGGGTCTGAGCGGCAAGTCATGTGTGGCCAGCAGGCCGGCTACAAGCAGTCTGTGCTCGCCGGCGACCGCAAAGCCGCAAAGAAGCTGAATGGTCGCCAGAAGCAACGCAGCCAGAAGAATCCGCTGGCCGAGCTCAAAGCGCATGCCCGGGATTGCGAAGCGTTTAACACCTTCAATGCCTCGCCGAATAACGACACGGCCGTGCTCGGACGCGTTTGCCATGCGGTCCAGAACAAACGCAAAGACCATCGCCGAGAACGGAGCGGCAACAATCGCGGAAAGCCAAGTCCTGGGGTCAAAGCCGCGCGATAGAAGCCAGGCGGGCGCCTGCTTCGGATCGGCAAAAAGAATAAGAGCAAGCACCGTCAGACAGATCGTCGTCAGCAAGCAGGGGAACCAGGCAGCCAAGAACAGTGGCCAGGCATTCGCACGGCAATAGTCGAACACCCGCGCAACGGTTTTGCCGATGCGCAAGACGCGACGCTTCGGCAATACAGCAGGCAACTCGTCCAGCGTTGAAATCGGCGTCAATCCCACAGGGAACTACACACGCAAAATAATGCACCGCAAGAAACCGCCGCACAAGCTCTCGCAAGGAGCGAGTGGGCGGCATTGAGGTGGCCACGCAACTGCCACCGATCGGCATCGCCGAGGGCTGATGCACCATTCCCGGCTCGGCCTGACCTGGAACTCGTTACATCCTGCGCGCTGGTGTATCAGGCGGCAAGCTTCCGCTTGGTGCCAAGCGCCTCTTCGACCGTGTCCATGAACATTTCGGCGCAGGCTTTCCAGCTGTAACGCATGGCGCGTTCGCGCGCCTCGGCGCGGTCGACGTTTAGCGCGGCGAGCGCGGCCTCGCGCAGATCGGTCGACACCGCCCCGCCAATGCCGTCGCCGACGATGTCGATCGGCCCGGTGACCGGATAGGCGGCGACCGGCGTGCCGCTGGCCAGCGCCTCGATGATGACGTTGCCGAACGTGTCGGTGCGGCTCGGGAAAACGAAGACATCGGCAGAAGCGTAGATTTCCGCCAGTTCGTCGTTCGGACGGTGGCCAAGGAAATGGGCCTGCGGGTACTTCGCCTTGAGCTTGGCCAGTTCCGGCCCCTCGCCGACGATGACCTTGCTGCCGGGGAGATCGAGATCGAGGAAGGCGCTCAGGTTCTTTTCAATGGCGACACGGCCGACGCACAGGAACACCGGGCCGGGAAAGCCGAGGTCCTTCTTCTTGTCCGGGCGGAAATGGTCGGTGTCGACGCCGCGCGTCCACGGCCTGAGCTTGTTGAAGCCGCGCGCGGCGAGATCGTCGGCCAGCGACTGTGTGGCAACCAGCGTGCCTTGTCCGGAATTGTGGAAATCGCGCAGCCAGCGGTAGGCCCAGCTCTCCGGCACCGGCAGGCGGGCGCTGAGATATTCGGGAAAGCGGGTGTGATAGCTGGTGGTGAAAGGACGGCCGGCGTTGCGGCAATAGCGCCGCGCCATGATGCCGAGCGGTCCCTCGGTGACGATGTGGATGTGGTCGGCCTTGCGCTGATCGATCAACCGCGCGACGTTGCCGGGCGTGGTCAGCGCCAGCCTGATGTCGGGGTAGGTCGGCAAGGGCAAGGTGCGAAAGATGTTCGGGGTCAGGAAGTCGACATCGACATCAAAGGATTTCAGCGTTTCGGTAAGCCGCTCCAGCGTATGGACGACGCCGTTGACTTGAGGGCGCCAGGCGTCGGTGACCATCAGGATGCGCATGGCGGTCCTTTGCTCGGATCGACGGTTGCCTTGATGCGATGGCGGAACGGCACCCACACGGCGGCCCTCGCTTCGCTCCAGCGCACCCGGGCGGGCACGATTTCGAAGTGAGGCGGCTGAGCCGAATCAACTGAGGTCGCGCGCTTCATGCGCGCTCTTGACCATGATTTCATGACGGGCGGATGAAGGTGGTTTTTGGCTGAGCATGATCTCTGGACAAACGGTTCCCGTTTGTTCAAGGAAACCGGTTCCCATTTTTCGGGATCATGCCTCGTCAGGCAGGAACCTTGATCACCGCCCGCAGGCCGCCGAGCGGGCTGTCGTCAAGCGTGATGTCGCCGCCATGGCTGCGGGCGATGTCGCGGGCGATGGAGAGGCCAAGACCGGTGCCGCTGGCGTCGAGGTTGCGAGCTTCGTCAAGCCGCAAGAACGGCTTGAACACGTCCTCGCGCTTTTCGGGAGGGATGCCTGGACCGTCGTCGTCGATGGTGACGACAAGCGAGCCACGGCCGTGATTGGCGCTGATCTCCACGGTCTTGGCATAGCGCAAGGCATTGCCGGCGACATTGGACAACAGCCGGGCGAAAGCGTGCGGGCGCACATGCACGTCCGGATCGCCGGCGAGCACCGTCGACAGCTTGCGCTTGTGCAGCGACGCCTCCTCGCCGAGCTTCTGGAAATAGGCCTCGAGATCGAAATGGCCGGCATCTTCCGACGCTTCGCCGCGGGCAAAGGCGATATAACCTTCCAGCATCGACTGCATGTCGTCGATGTCCTGGTTGAGCGCCGCCTTGGTCTCGGGCTTGCCGCCGGCAAGCGCCAGCTGCAGCTTGAAGCGAGTGAGGATGGTTCTGAGATCGTGGCTGACGCCGGTCAGCATGGCGGTGCGCTGTTCGAGCTGCCGTTCGATGCGCTCGCGCATCTGGATGAAGGCAAAGCCGGCGCGGCGAACCTCCTCGGCGCCACGAGGGCGAAAATCGCGCGGCATCGGCCGGCCCTTGCCGAAGCTTTCGGCGGCCTCGGCCAGCATCAGGATCGGCCGGATCTGGTTGCGCAGGAAGGGGATGGCGATCGTCAAAAGCACCAGCGAGGTGCCGACCATCCAGATCAGGAAGATGTGGGTGTTGGAGGCATAGGCCTGGCTGCGGCGCACGAAGACGCGCAGCACCTTCCCCTCAAGCTGGATGCGCACCTCGACGATGTTGGAGTTGCCGACGGTGTCGATCCAGAACGGGCGGTTGATCTGGCGGGTGATCTCGGTGGAAAGGACGTCGTCCAGGATCGAGAAGAAGGGCTTGGGACCTGGCGCCGGCAGCGGGTCGGGCGGCAAGAGGTCGACCTTCAGCTGCATGCGGTCCTGCGCGATGCGGATGATGTTGGCGTAGTCGCCGTCGTGCGGGTAGGTCTCGATCATGTCGATGATAGCGGCGATGTCGCGCACGGTGGCCTGCGACAGGCGCTGCGTCACGGTTGCCCAGTGTCGTTCCATGAAGTCAAAGGCGACGACCGATTGCAGAAGGATCATCGGCGCGATGACGATGATCAGCGAGCGGGCATAAAGCCGCTTCGGCATATAGAGCGCGACCAGGCGCCAGAACCGGTTCCAGGCGCGCGGCATGGCTTTCAGCGCGCGTAATATGCGCGTGCCGAAGCCGCCTTGTTCCGCCCGTTCCAGTTGCGTGGTCGCCATGTGTCCTTCCGCTGGTCGCTCGTCGATGGCACTCGTCTATGGCCAAACGGCGACCGTCGGTGGCATTCTATTCCACGCCGAGCCGTTCTGGAACAGCCGTGGCATGGCGGCCGACGACCAGCAGGCACGGAATCGCAAGTATCGTGATCAAGGGTTCACCGGCGCGTTGCGTTGGAACCACTTCGCGGATCGAGCGTTACGAGCGGATGGTCAGACAATTTGCCTACGCCCTTATCTTCGTCCAGGTATCCATGGCAACTGCGCTGGCTACACAGGTATTCCTATCGACCGCCGAGGAAGCCCGTAGCTCAGAACTCTCGCTGGCGCCGGCGCCAGGCGAAGAGGGATGCGCCAAGGCGATGTGGCCCAATATTCCGGAACGATGTCTGCAACGAGTCGAGCCGAAGGTGGTGACGCTCGTGCTCAGCCAAAACAACTGATGGCGAATGGCTCTTTCTGACATGCAGGCTGCCATTCGCATCTGGCCGCGCTGCCGCAGGACCACCAACGCTCCGTTAAGCCTCGCTCAATCTCTGCAATCTATCTTGAATGCCAGATTGTCGAGGGTGACATGAAGCGCAAGTCGGTAATGCTCTTTGCCTTCCCAGCTCTGATCCTGCTGATCTTGGCAGGGGAGCGCATGGCGGCCTTCTTGCTGGGGGCTTATCCGGCCAGTCCCACAATGTGGTGGATCTGGCTTGAACTAAGGCCGCTGTCGACGATGTTCTGGCAACAGATCGATCTCTATCTGGGAGCGTCGATGGTCGTTGATGCCTCCATCCTGGCCGCCGCGTCGATCGTTTGCTGGACGGCGTGCCGCACAAGAAGGTCGGCTGCCTTCTTCTTCCTTGCAAATCACGTCGCCCTGCTTTTTGCCGGGTTGATGATCGCCGCCACCAGCCATTCCGAAACAGCGAGCACGATCGCCTCGTTCACGGTACCCGGGGGCCTTCCATTCTCACTAATGGTCGATTTCACCTTGAAGAACAGCCTTGTGCTGTTTCTGGGTCTGACAGCATGCGCCTACTGTCACGTTGCCTTCCTAAGCGAAACCCGACAGCGGTCCGAAGCGCTGGCCGCGCGCCTTGTTGCTTTGCAGCGAGATTACTAGGGTAGCCCACGTCTTCCAGCGCTAGTTGATCTTTCTGTAGTAAACCTTGCCGTCGGCCTGTTCTATGCGCTGGTAGTTTGGGCTTGGGGCAGGCGCTGTAGCGACGATCCTCTTTTTCGGAGCACGCGGCGCATCGACCACGCTGGGCTCGGTCGCATCTTCACCATCGACAGCGACGGGTGCCTCCGCCCCGGCGTTGGCCGCGACCATCGAAGGTTCCGCTGCGCTCGACATGACGTCGTCACGGGCAAGGGGCTGGTTCTGTTCCAGCCGGGCTATGCTCCTGTTGATCTCACCGAAGCTGCTCTGCAGTTGACTGTCGAGTTTTTCAAATCGGCTCTGAAAACCGTTGTTGACCGTGTCCAGCCGGCCCCCGATTCGTTGTTCGAACGTCCCGAGTTGTTCCAGGCGCCCTTCCAAAAAGCGCATATCGCTGATGCCTCGGTAGAGATAAACCGCGGCTATTATATTCACTAGGGTGATCAGGGACGTGCCGATGATGACCGCGCCGATCATGCTTTTGTCGCTCGGTTTCCCAACGACAGCCTGCTCTTCAACGCGGGTTGCTGTCCCAATCTCGATTGCCGGCATGTCCGGTTCGCTGATCATGGTCATTGAACCACCACCTTTGCGCCGATCGCGACGCGTTTGAAGAGATCGATCACATCGGTGTTGGTAAGGCGAAAACACCCCGATGTTCCGTCGAAGCCAACCCCTGACGGATCGTTGGTTCCGTGTATCCGATAGAGCGTGTCACGCCCGTCCCGAAGCAGATAGAGCGCCCGGGCGCCGAGTGGATTGTAGGGACCGGCAGGTACCAATTGCGGCAGTTCCGGCTGGCGGGCGCGCATTTCGCGGGGTGGGCGCCATTCCGGCCATTCGGTCTTCGCCCCCACCTTGACGACCCCGGTCCAGCCAAATCCGTCGCGGCCGACGCTGATCTGATAGCGAAGCGCCTGGCCTTGTCGGGTCACCAGATAAAGCGCTTTCTCGCCCTTGCGGATAACGATCGTTCCGGGTTGTTCCGTGGTCTCGAAGGCGACAGTCTTGCGCAGGCTGGGGCCCATTGCCGGCAGCGGCGGCCGATCCGCAAGTGCCGATCGCGCGCTGGCGAAGTCCTGGGCCGACATCGCCAGCGCCATGCCCATGACGCAGGCCAATCCCGGGCCAATCCGATTCCTACCTGGCCGATACCTATTTGGCAGCGTCATCGAGCCGCTCTTTGAACATCCGCTTCAGGTCCTTGTTGAATCGCGCACGCCCATCCACCTCGGCAGGCAGGATAGCACGGTTCAACGCATCGGCCAGAAGCGCATTGTCAAGCGCGACCGATTTGATGTGCGGCGCCTTGAAAATCTTTTCCAGTTCGCTGCGCGAAAAGTGGTTCCCGAACCATTTGCGTTTGTGCTTGTTGGCGACCAGCGTGATGCTTACAGCATTGCCACGCAACTCACGGATCTTCTTGTAGAGCCGCTTGCCTTGCCGCAGCGAGGCGACGTTGAGTTCGAAGACGATGAAGATCTCATCGCTCGTCGACAGCACGGAATTGTGCCAGCGCGTCTCGATGTTCGGCAGGTCGATGACGATGTCGTCGAACCGGTAGGCGACGAGGTCCAGCAGACGAAACACGAAATCGGCGCCCTGCGGCTCGAAAGGCAGTTGCGGCCTCTCGAAGGAATAGAGTGTCAGCCCGGACGGACGTGAGAGCTTGATGACGTCCATCAGCTCGACGTCGAGCCTCTCCGGCTGGCCGATGATGCCGCCGAGGTCGAACTGGTTGAACTGGTTGAGATAGGCGCCGCAATTGGCGCTCTGGAAATCGAGGTCGACCAGGCAGGTGGAAGCCCCGCGTTCTTTCGATTTCGAGGCCAGGAATTCGGCCGCCGACAGTGCGAGCGTTGTAGCGCCGGCGCCGCCGCTCGCGCTGATGAAGGTGATGATGCGGCTCTTGGTGCCTTGGTTGCCGGTGTCGTGGAAGGTCACTGCGTTCAGCAGTTCCTTGCCGTCGAGCGGCTTGTGCAGCCAGTCCGAAGCGTTCATGCGCACCAGCACGCGCGTCTGCTCCGACGACAGCTCGTCGGAGACCGCGATCAACGGCACGGTTGCCCAAAGGGCGCGCGCTTCGACGATGTCGGGCCTGCCGAGCAACTCGCCCTTGCCGAGGTCGAGGATGACGATGCCGGGGCGCGTGTCCACGGGCGGACCCCTAAGGAAGTCGCCGGTATCGGAAACCCTGACGTCGTAGATCGCCAGCGCATCGAGCCGCGTCGTCACTTCGCGCCTGAAATTCGGATCCGACGAGAACAGCGCCACCTGCTTTCGCTTGGTCGGTGTAACCTTGGTGTTGATGGCGTTCATGGTGTCCACGTGCTCTTCATGTCTTCGCCCGTAACCGTGCTCAGCATCGAGGGCATGGTGATGTTTCCGAATCCGAGCAGTCCGCCCAGGAAGAAGAACTGGAAGGGATGATTGGTGATGCTGACCGTGATAGTCGGCACCGGGCCGCTGGGGCGCGTCCAGTAGCCGAGGCCGGAGGCGGCGTATTCGATCCGCACCTGCGATTTCTCAAGCATCGGCAGGTAGTCGTGCATTCCGGCACGGGTGGCGGTGCCGTCATAGATCGCGTCGAACGATGTTTGGCTCGCATCGGAGGCTTGGCACAAGCCTCCTCCGACACTGCAGCAAGCGACGCCTGCTGTGCTTGCTGTGCAGACATAATCATAGGTGCCGGCCGGCACCGCGGTTCCGACCATGGTTACATCGCTCTGCGTTATTGTCTCAGATGGAAGGCCGAGTGCTACAGGGCCAGAAATTTGCGCCAGTCTTGCGCCGGCTTGCACAGCTTTGTTTCCAGAGTTCCATTGGTAAAAAGCATAGCCGAAATCGACGAAGCCGAGCAGAAGCGTCAATAGCAATGGCAGAGCGATGGCCATTTCGACCATCGCGGTGCCCGACTGCTCGGCGCAAAACCTTTGGTTTCCCATCACCATCCGATAACTCGTTCCTGATGGGAGACACTGAGGGTAAGAGCGCCAAAGCCAAGATACGACAAGAATCCGACATCCGGGTAAGAATAGGATGTACTGACGTCTACGACATCGACCGTGCTCTTGTTGCTAAGATAAAGCTGGGTGCCCGATCCATCGGTCGCATTAGTGGATGTTTTGGTAATCGCAACTGTCGCTGGAAGCCATCCATCTACTCTGGCGCTGCCGGCAGTGACCGCCCCATTGGCAGCAAGGTTTTGCGCGCGCCCCTTGCAGGTGTCCCAGTCGCTACTGCATCGCGCCATATAGCGGGCTGCATCCTCGACGCCTGCTTCAAGAAGCAGGCGCGTGTTCAGCATGTTGGAGAACTCAAACACACCGGCCGATAACAGCAAGACGAGTGGTGCGGTGATCGCGACTTCCACCAAGGCGGCGCCCCTTTCGTCGCCCTGGAACCGTCGGATGATTTGGCCAAGCCTGGTCATGTCGGCTCTACCGGTACAGCTGGGCTTCGTTGCGGAAAGCTTTGTCTAAAAGAGTATTGTTGGCAAACCCTCCATCGACGTCGACGATCTCCAGGCTGATAGGCTTCTCACCGGCCGTGGTGTCCTCATCGTTCTTACTGTTATCCTGCTTCTGGATGGGGCTGTTTATGAAGACGCTGGCATAGCCATCAGGCTTGAGCTGGATATGGCCATTGATCTTGGCCTGGTTGGCGATGCAGTCGACGATCGCCATGTTGAGCAGTCGCCGGTCGGGATCCGCAGTCGGGGTCGAGCCTTTGAAGCAGGCTGGAACGCCGGTTTCCTTTGTCGGCGCCTTGGACTTGTCACCGACAAGCCCGTTCGCAATCTCGTATTTATAGACGTCATATCTGGAAGCCGGCACAGCAGTGCCGGTCGGGTTGGTCGTGCTAGGCACGCTGGGGTAGGCCGCGCCGTGGTTGATCAGCCAATAGTTTGTCCGATCCCATGTCGAGTTCGTCATCCCGGTCGTGGAATCGAAGCTATTGCCCGGCGGTAGCGCCATGGCCGTCCCGTCTGTGTTGGGCGTGTATTTGTTGCAGTTGGAGGTCTTGTCCACTCCCTTGCGCACATTGCTTGCTGGCCGATATTTCCAGTCATTGTCATGCGACTTGAGCGAAGAACTGTAGATGTCGAAGCGGACATTGAGCCCAGCGTTGACCTGGCCCAAGGTGACGCCGGTTTTCGTGGTGAGGGCGTCGCGGTTATAGCATGTGCCAGCGGTGCCCATCGCCATGGCATCCCGCAGCGAGGCCAGATTGTTGTCGATCAGTCCGAAATTGCCGGGACCAGGGTTCGAGTCAACCTTGAGGATGCGGTATTCGCGGCTGTAGGTGAGGCCGGCGGCAAACGCCTGCTGGATCGTCTTGCTGGTCGACGGGTCGGTCGTCTCGAACGGGTTGCACATGAAGATCGGCACGGTTTCGCAGATCGACTGAACGAATCCGGCCACGGCCTGTGGCCGGATGTCCATAGTGTCGTTGCTGCCGATAAAGGCGGCGGGAAAGATCGTCGCGAACGCGCCGGCACCATCAGTCAGGCCGGAAGCATTCACCGTCACCAATGAGAATGACACCGCTTTAGGATCGGTGCTGGCCCAGTTGACGCCGTTCGAGTCGACGCCGGCAGCGCTCAACCTGGTGTCGTCACTGGCGGGAATGCCGGTCAAGTAGGTGACCGTTACATCAGACAGGGCGAGCGTATGATCGCCTGCGGTCGAAAACTTGGTCTTCTGGTCGGTCAGAAGAGTGGACGCCGCCAGATTGGCTCTGGTGATCGAATCCGACCTACCGTCCAGTTCCGCGGCTGTCGCAAGCGCAAGAGCATCGACACCCTTCTGAAGATCATTGTGCAGTCCGTAGGCCCGACTCATGTCGATGGCCAACAATGCGAAGCCAACCAGCACGGGCAGCATGATTGCGACAAGGATCATCGCTATGCCGCGTTGATCGTTCCAGAACGCCCTAATGGTCCCCAACATGACCTTACTCTCTGCTTCCTTGCACCAGGCCCCTCGCTCACCCCGTGCAATGCGACCGCATCCTTCTGTTCAATTCGCTCCGTTGTTCACTGCCCCGCCGACATTGACCGTTATCGCAGGCGGTGGCGGTGGTGGCGGTGGAAATTTGTAGCCTTGGGCAACAGCGGCAGCCCGCGTACCGTCACCTTCGATATGGGTGTTCTTCGCGTTCGGATTGAACGGATCGACCGTCTGTGCCAGCGAATTGTATTTCTGCGTATCGCCGGCGGCCAGGGTCACCGTGTCATAGTTGTTCAGATAATCGGCGGCGCAGCCCGATAGTGCACCGGCGCACAGAATGAGGATCAAGGCGCTATTTCTTGACATAGAGCATCTTGTCCTTCGATTTGAAGTCCAGCATGTGGCCATAGGGGCCAGTCACGCCGTCGCCCGTTTCGTATTTGCGGATCATGTCCTTGTTCACCTCGAGCTGACCGAGCACGAAGAATTCCGGATCGTTGGCCGGCCGCGTCTTGTCGAACGGCGTCGCCAGCTGTTCGCCTGGCTTCACCGGCCGCACGACGTGCGGCGTGACGATGACGACCAGTTCGGTCTCTTCCTTCTGGTTGCTCGAATTTCGAAACAGCGTGCCGATAACCGGCACCTGGCCGAGCCACGGCACCTGTTCCTGCAGCTTGGTGGTCTTGCTGGACAGCAGCCCTCCAACCGCGAAGCTCTGGCCGTCGCGCAGTTCGACAACGGTATCCAGCTTGCGGTTGGTGAAGATCGGGTCGCCGGCGCTGGTGAAACCGGTGAGGTCGCTAACCTCCGGCGCCAGCTTCATATGGATCTTGCCGTCGTCGAGTACGACCGGCGTGAACAGCAGATTAACGCCGAATTGCTTGTACGTGATGGTTACCTGGCCATCATTGCCGACGACACGGATAGGGACTTCGCCGCCGGCGTTGAAGCTGGCGGGTTCGCCGGAAAGCGTTGTCAGGTTGGGATTTGCAAGCGTGCGCACGACCCCCTTGGCCTCAAGCGCTTCAATGATCAGATCGACCTTGATGTTGCTGTCAATGACCCGGGTGATCAGAGCCGCGAAGGGATTGCTGGTCGACAGCAGGCCGGTGAGTATATCGCCCGGGCCGAGCACTATATTGTCCTTGTCGACGGTGGCGATGCCGGTTGCGGCGCGTGTCGTGCCGCTGCCGTTCGTGCTCCTGATCGACACGCCGAGATCGCGACCGGCGTTGCGCTTGGCTTCCAGCACGCGCACTTCGAGATTGACCTGCTGGCTGTCATCGACAATGACGGAATTTATGATGGCGTCAGGCCCATATTGCTGCACCACCTCCATGATGGATGCCAGCGTCGCGCCATCCTTGACGTGACCGCCAAGTCTCACCTTGCCGTTGATCGAACCGATTTCGATGCGCGCCCTGGGCGCCACCTGGCGGATCGCCTGCGCCATGTCGCTGACATCGACGCCAACTTCGATCTGGATGACGCCCAGCGAGCGCTTTTCCGGGGAGAAGAGATTGACGGTGGTGGTGCCGGCGCTCTTGCCGATGACATAGAGCGTCCGGTCGGTCATCGGCTGGGCATCGGCGATCTTCTCGTCGCCGACAACGATATCGCCGAGATTGGCGCTCACCTGGAGGGTCACCGACTGCGACATCGGCAGGAAGATGCGATGGACGCTCGGGTTCGATACGTCGATGAAGCGGTCGGCTGCTTCAGCCGCGGCAATCGACGTCAGCAGCGCAGCCAAACAGAACAGCGCGGCCGCCGCTACCCTCATCCAAAACCCCTGCATCCCCATCTCCCAAACTGCTGCCGCCGGCAGCCCCCGCTTCGCCGCGCGTCCTTTTATGGTTGTCGCGGCACGTCATAGGATTCGAGCTTCACGCCGCGAAACACGCCCACTGTAACATTCTTCGGCGGTGCCGGCTCCAAATACTTGACAACTTCCTTTACGACTTCGTTTGATGCGGGTGCCACGGCCGGAACCGGCTTGACCTTGCTCAACTGGTCGAGCTGGTTTCCCACCCTGTCCACGGCCTTTTCCAATCCGGCGATCTTGTCATCCGCGCGCTGGCGTTCAGCGGCGGCTGCAGCGTCGGCCGCGGCCTGTTTGTCCAGTTCGGCCTGCCTCTTTGCGACATCGGCCGGCGTCTCGCCGTTCAGGTCGGAAAGCGTTATGCGCTCGGTCATCTCGCCCTTGCTGGCGGCGGCCTGGCGCAGTGCAAGAGACAACTGTCCCGCGCCGGCGGCCAGCGTCAGCTTCTGGGCGTCCTTTGTGCTGGCTTCGAGCGTCACCGACTTAACCACCGTCGGGTTGTCCTTGCTCACGTCTGCGACCTGGTCGACGGCGAGCACCTTCATGCTCTGCAGCAGAACGTCGACAAAACTCTTGTCCGAACCGTCATCGCCGCGCACCGAGCGCGTCAACAGCACATCAACCCGGTCGCCCGGGAAGACGAAGCCGGCGACTCCCAGTACATCGTTGACGCGGATGGATACGGCCTTCATGCCTTCGCCAAGTACAGCCGAAAGCGTGGCGCGTTGGCCCGGACCGGTGATCTTGCTGGCGAGGATCGGCTCGTTGGTGCTGATCGCCTGCAGTGCCTGCCTTGCGCCACTGCCGGCCAAGGCTTCCTTGGTCGTCTTGAATGCTCCAGCCGGGACCGCGCCCGCGGGCCAGGCTATCTCATGCAATTTATCGGCGCTCAATGTGTCGCCGAACTTCAGTGGCAGTGCCGCGACAACGATCGTATTGCCTGTGCCGTTTGATTGAGCCAAGGCACTACGCTGGCCAGCCAGCCAGATGTTGATCAGCACGACCGCCAGCACCCCGAAGACGCCGGCGAGGACTATCATAATAAGCGTGTTGGCGCGCATAACCCCAACCCCCAAGCCAATAGAGCGGGAATTCGCCCGCCACGACTGAATTCAGGCCCGGGTTTGGACAACCCGGGCCTGATGCCGATCAAACAATCAAGAACCGGCACCGCTGGCGCAAGATCCGATACCGGAGTTGTCCATGGCGGTGCAAAGGCCGGTGAAGCGGCCCGTAACCCACCCGCCGATACCGATGATGAAGCCGATAGAGGCGACTGCGATGATGCCGATCAGGATAGAATATTCGACCATAGCAGCGCCGTTTTCATCGTCGCGGAACTGCCGGGTCATCGTCATGAGTTTCTTCATGTCAATTTCTCCCTTTGGAGGTTTTAACCCGACGAGACAGAGCCAAGGATGAACCCCATACCCAAGCATCCCCCGTCACCTCAATCCTAGGTCGCACCAAAAAGCAGAGTCAAACGGATTAACAGTTCCTTAACCTTCGAATACCTGATCAGAAGCCACTTAAATTTTGACAAGAGCTTGATTCGCTTAATTTTTCAAGTCGCCTTAACCATTCATTCACAATTCCGCCACGGTGCCACGGCGAAGCAGTTGGATTAGTGGTTCTGCATATTCGTTTATATCTAATGGGTTAGAGATGGCTTCCGGAGGTGCACGGCTTGTTGCGCGCCGAAAGGTTCCGTGAGGACCGGCGGAAGGCCGCTTTTGAGGAAAGATAAAGCGTCTATTTCCGAAAGCCGATTTTAACTATGTTGTAAGTATCGGTCGCCTTGACCTTGTTCGGCGCTTGTGCCCCTCGTGGTTAACGCTTAGTTTCAGCCTGGGGATTTCAGAGGGCTGAGCGAAATGTTGGGCCGCTTCATCAAGGGACCAAGTGAGCCGCAGGCGCTGCAGCAGTCAGCGCCGCTATCGACGACAAGCGTTTTGGCACCAGCCCCGCCGCCCGAAGTCGAACCGCATGGCAACGATTTTCTGACGCTCAAGGTCGAGCTGCATCGACACCTGATCGACAGGTTCAATCTGTCCGCTCTTGAAACAGCGTCCAAGGATCAGATCCTCAACGAGATCCGTCCGATCGTGCGCGAGTTCGTTCGCATTCGTGCCGTGCCGCTAAACGCCCGCGAGCTGGATCAGCTGACCAGCGACACCGCTGACGAGATGCTAGGCCTCGGGCCGATCGAACCGCTGCTCAAGGACGATTCCATCACCGACATCCTCATCAACACGCACGAGCGCGTATTCATCGAGCGGCGCGGCGTGATAGAGGAGACTGCGATCCGTTTCCGCGACGAGGCGCATCTGTTGCGGGTCATCAACAAGATCGTCTCGGCTATCGGTCGGCGCGTCGATGAATCGGCGCCTATGGTCGACGCTCGCCTGGCAGACGGCTCGCGCGTGAACATCGCGGTGCGACCGATTTCTGTAGACGGCCCGCTGGTGTCGATCCGCAAATTCTCCAAGAATCCCTATTCGCTGGAGCGCCTGATGGCGTTCAATTCGATTCGCCCGCCAATGATCGAGCTGCTGCGGATCGCCGTCCAGGCCCGCAAGTCGATCCTGGTCTCGGGCGGAACCGGCAGCGGCAAGACAACCTTGCTCAACGCGCTCTCAAGCTACATCCCGGCCAGGGAGCGCCTGATCACCATCGAGGACGCGGCGGAACTGCAGCTGCAGCAGCCGCATGTCGGCCGTCTGGAGACGCGACCACCGAATGTCGAGGGCAGAGGCGAGGTTCGTCAACGCGAACTGCTGAAGAACGCACTGCGCATGCGACCGGACCGCATCATCGTCGGCGAGGTCCGCGGCGAGGAGGCCTTTGACATGCTGCAGGCCATGAACACCGGCCATGAGGGGTCGATGACCACTATCCATGCCAACACGCCTCGCGACGCTATTTCTCGTCTGGAGCAGATGGTCGGCATGGCCGGCATGCCAATGACGCACGAATCCATCCGGGCACAGATTGCTTCAGCCATCGACATCATCGTGCAGACGCAGCGGCTCGCCGATGGCGGCAGGCGCGTAACGTCGATTTCCGAGATTACCGGCATGGAAGGCAATGTCGTCCAGCTGCAGGAAATCTATAACTTTGTGAGGCGTGAAGTAGCCGCGGATGGAATGATCATCGGGGATTTTCGTGCCACCGGTGTCCGTCCGCGCTTTGCGCCTGAGGCCGCAACGCTGGGGCTCCATTTCGCCAAGGATGCCTTCAATCCGCAGGTCGCTCTCTGATGCTTACCGGACAGGCGCTCCTTTATTTCATCTACATGCTTGCGGCAGCTTCGGTGATCCTTGCCGGCGAAGCCCTTTACCTTTCTCTGGCCAGTCGCCGCTCCCGCATCGTGGCGGTGAACCATCGGCTGCGCCGTCTCGCTGATGAAGCGCCCGCGGAACAAACCCTGCAAAGTTTGCTGCGAGAACGCGGCTTGACCGATTCAGGAGATTTTATCTTCGGCTTTGTCTCGCTGAACAGGCTTTATACCCAGTCCGGTATCACCGGAAACCCGATGACCTTCGCAGCGTCGTTTTTTCTGGCCGGCCTGGCGCTGGCTTTGCTGCTCTGGCTTTTCCTGCACGTATCGGCGCCGGCAGCCTTCATCATCTTTCTCGTGGTGGGCTTTGCCTTGCCTGTTCTCGTTTTGCGCCGGGCACGTTCCAGCCGGATCAAGAAATTCGCCAGGCAATTGCCCGATGCACTGGACATGATCGTTCGTTCATTGCGCGCAGGGCATCCTGCGTCAGTTGCGATAGGTCTCGTCGCCCGCGAGATACCTGACCCGCTTGGCACAGAATTCGGTATCGTCGCTGACGAGATTACTTTCGGACTCAGCATGGAGCAGGCCGTGCGGAAATTAACGCAACGGGTCGGCTTCGAGGGACTCAATTTGCTATCGGTGTCCCTTTCTATTCAGGCGAGGACCGGCGGCAATCTTACCGAAATCCTCGCCAATCTTTCAACCGTGCTGCGGGAACGCCAGAAACTGCGGTTGAAGATCAGGGCGTTGTCGGCCGAAGGCCGGGCCTCGGCCTGGATCATTTCCTTGTTCCCGCTCGTCATGTTTGGGCTGCTCTGGCTGATCGCGCCCGGCTACTATGGCAAAGTCTGGAGCAGTCCTCTCATTACGCCTGCTTTCGTCATCTGTGGCAGCTGGGCCCTGTTGGGAGACTTCATCATGTATCGAATGGTTAATTTCGATTTCTGACAGGAGCGAGTCATAAATCTGTTTTCGAACACCGACGACCTGACCTTTTTTGTATCCATCGCAGTCTTCGCGTCGGCGGTGGCGCTGTTCCTGTTTGCGGCGCTGGTCTTCCTGCCGGCACTGCAAACGCGAAAGCTGGTCGTGGACAGCCTTTTGGGCGAAGGCTCTGTCGATCCGCGATCGATCCTGGGACGGGACCGTCTGGCCAAGATCGCGGCGCAGAAGCCGGTTGACGCGTACTTCAAGTCGATCGAGAAAGAACGCACCGAGCCTAATGCTCTGGAGGCGAAACTCTTCCGCGCTGGATTTTATCGAGCGGCCGCACCTCTCGTCTACACGCTTTGTCGTCTCGGCGCCGTTTGTATAGGGTTTCTGGCCATGTATGCCCTGCTATCGTGGGTGCTGCCGCCACGACTGCCGGGATTCTTAACGTTCGGTGGCTCGGCCTTGTTTGGGTTAGGCTGCATCGTCATTCCCAGCATCATGCTGGACCGGTTCGAGAATTCACAGAAACAGATCTATCGTCGCGCCTTCCCCGATTTCATGGATATGATGATCACTTGCGCCGACGCTGGTATGAGCCTCGAGGCTGCGGTCGAACGGGTAAGCCAGGAACTAGCAGCCACGCACAAATGGCTCGGAATTCAGCTCACGATCATGAATCTGCAACTGCGCGCCGGCAAGCCACTTCGGGAAGGGCTTCGCGAACTGGCTGACCGCATTGGCCTTGACGAGGCGCGGGCGCTGGCCGTGCTGTTCCGGCAGTCGGAAGAACTAGGCACCAGCCTGACGGATGCCCTGCGCGTCTACAGCGCGGAGATGCGCAGCCAGAGGGTTCTGCAGGCGGAAGAGCGCGCCAACGCCTTGCCCGTCAAAATGATGATCCCACTGGGACTCTGCATCTTTCCGGTGGTGATGATGGTAATCATGCTGCCGGTGGTCATTCGCATGAAGGGCATTTTCTTCTAGTTGCACATATGCTTTGGTCCAAATATGGGTCGGGGGACTCACGGGGAGATTTCATGAAAAGGCCAATTGCAGTCGTGGCCTGCCTGTTCATGGCGGCACTCGCCGGCTGCCAGACGAACGGGGCGGACGGTGTCGTTCGAACCAACGAGCCGTCGAAAGGCGACGTGACGTCCTTTGGCGACGCTTTCGACGGGTTGAAGACAGTTGGTGACGTCGAATATTACGCCTCGGATCAGGCTGTCGCCGAGGCCAAGAACCAGTTCCGTGCTGAAAATTACGGCAACGCCGGCGCCCTGTTCTTCAAGGCGACGCAGCTTGCCCCCAATGATGGTGGCGCCTGGATGGGATTGGCCGCCTCCTGCGACCGGATACACCGCTTCGACCTTGCCGACCGGGCCTATGGCCGTGCCTTCAAGCTGGTTGGCGCGACGCCCGAATATTACAACAATGTCGGCTATTCCTATCTGCTGCGCGGCAAGCTGCAGGACGCGCGCAGCAATTTCCTCAAGGCCTACGAATTGGCGCCCAATGATCCGACCGTGGTCAACAATCTGAAGCTGCTATCGTCCAGCGTGCAAAACATCGAGCGGTAGAATGTTGTTTGCCGTATCGCTGCTGCTTAAAGCGCTCGCCGTTCCTTTGCTGGCAAGGATCGCCTGGCTCGACTTCGTCACCCAAAAGATAGCAAACCGCGAAGTACTGTTGCTGCTTTGCCTCGGGCTGGGATCGCTCCAGCTTGTTTCTGTCGCAAGCGGATCGTGGTGGGATATGGGATTGAGTGCGATCGCCGGACTTGTGCTGTTCGTCGCGCTCTTTCCTTTCTGGATCATACGCAAGGTCGGAGCCGGCGATGTCAAGCTGATGGCGGTTGTTCCGTTTCTGACCGGTGGAAGCGGTCTCGCCGTGTTCTCGGTGCTGCTCTTGGTTTTCGCCCTCGCCACCGCGGCGATCGTGAAAAACCCTTTCATGCTGCCGGCAGGCGCGTTTCGCGTCTATATACAGCACTTGGACCGCAAGGGCGTCGTGCCCTTCGGCGTGCCAATTTCGGCGGCTGCGATCTGCACGATAGCGTTCCAGATTTATGCAAGTCTGGCGCTGGCGGGCAGTTCGGGGATACTGCAGCAGCTTAACTAGCGCTTGGTTCCGGAGATTTTCTTCCATGTCGATAGCGCGGCTAGCGGTCCGTAGCACTTCGGAGGCTTGGCGCGCCAATCAACCATTTTTCGTGACGGTAGTCGCCTATGTTCTACTCGCGCTTATTGCTGCGGCGCATTGGAACATCGTCATAAACTTGAAAATATATAATAAGAATTTCCTGTTTTTTGGGGCAACCGTGACCCTGATCCTTCTTGCTGTAGTCTTGATTCGGTTGATTATTCAACGGCCAGAGCAACCGTTACGTGCCATGAAGGAACTCATGCTGGCCAACAACCTGCCGGATCGAATTGCAGCCGGACTGCCGGTTGCGCTCGTCATCCCGCTCTTTTTCTCGATGTTCACCAGCATCAAGGGAGGACTCAGCAAGATTCAACCATTCTATGCCGACACGCCCCTGGTGGCGATCGACAGGGCAATTCATGGCGGGGTCGATGCATGGAGATTTTTTCATCCTGTGCTTGGCTTTGGCCCTATGACCTTTTCGCTGAACATTCTTTACAATCTTTGGTTTGCTGAGGTTTTCATCGTTTTGTTTTGCGTCGCTTTTTCAACGAGAAACGGGCGGCTGCGTTCCCAGTTTCTGGTCACGTTCGTCCTTACCTGGGTGTTGATAGGTAACGTTTTGGCGGCGGCCTTCGCTTCAGTTGGGCCAGCATTCGTTATGCCCTTTTATGGTGAAGGTACGTTTTCTCCCCTGATGGACTACCTTCAGACGACCAACTTGACCTATCCCGTCTCGGCGCTGGGTACGCAAAATTATCTGCTGGTCGATGCCGGGCTCGATGGGCCACGCCTGGGCAGCGGCATTTCAGCCTTTCCATCGTTGCACGTGGCTGTCGCGACCCTGAACGCGATTTATCTCTGGCGTTTTGGGCGTCTACTCCGCTGGGCCAGCATTGCGTTTCTGGCCGCAATCCAGCTGGGCTCGGTGCAATTGGCCTGGCACTACGCGGTCGATGGATACGCTTCTATGCTGCTGACGCCGATCATCTGGGCTATTGTGGGACGACTTTTAAACGCCCGATCTGGCCTTCAGATCGGAATAAAAGATGGCCGAGCCGAAATGAACTGAGCTTGTTATTCCTTTGCCCCTGTAAGCTTTCCCGCAGCACGCCAGATCAGCCACACCAGGATGATCGAGACATAGTCGTCAATGGCGTAGTGCCAGCCGAAATAGACCGAGCCGAACATGATCACTGCGACGTAGAGCCAGGCGAAGATTCCGGCCGTCCGGTTGATGTTACCAAGCAGCAGCGCGTTAAGCGTGACCATGGCGACATGGAAGCTTGGCATCGCAGATATGCCGGTCCCGATCGAGGCCTGGCGGCTGGTGTGGGATAAATAGAGATAGTCGCTTATGCGCAGGATGGCCGGGCCGGCACCGCTGCTTCGAAGCGAGGCGGTGAGATCGTCAAACAGGTCCGGATCAATCAGCCGGTCGTAGAAAATCGGGCCTGCGGATGATCCCACCACCCGCACAACGATGCCGAGGATGACCGCGGTCGCCGTCAGCGACAGGAAGTATCGCTGGCGCTTGGCGGCGTCATCCATCCAGGCGGCTGCGACAACCACGAAGGCGACCACCACGAACCAGAATTGGGCATAGAGGACATAGAGGGCTTGGTCGATAACGCCTGGCAAGGGAACCGAGCGCGCCCATTTCCAGACATGCCCGAAATGCAAGGCCGCATCGATCTCGGCAAGCCGCCGGTCGGCAAAGAACGGCACCATCTGCGCAAGCTCATACTTGTAGGTGGTGAAGGCGGCCAGGCATAGAATGAAGATACCAAGGGTGAGGGTCGCGCCGCGCCAGCGGGAACTGATCTTCGCGAGGAACCAAGTCGCCGGGGCGCGTCGGTCCCTGAAAGGTGCCGCCATGCCGATTCCGAGCAGGATGAAGAAGGGCAGCAGGAAATACAGGATCAGCAGCCGCTGCGTTCCCAGTGCCGCAAGGTAGGTTTCGGGGAACAGGCCAGCCGCGACACCGGCGTAGCAAAGGCCGAAGATCGCCAGTTTTGCCGACAGTCCTATCCTCGGTGCGGAAGTTACGTCAGCGCTCGCCGCCATATTCGCTTCTTTGGCGGGTCTTTCTTCAAAAGGACCGGAGCGTCGAGCGCGACCGGCGGCGGTGGGGTAAACATCAAGTGTTCAACGACGGTGACGAAGCCGCCGGCACCGGCGCTCGCAATCGCGCAAATTACAAGCATTCTCAAAAAGCCCACGCGCAAATCGCTCCTCAAGCCGGCAGAGAGGATGCGCTCGACTTGGTTAAGAAGCAACTACTTCGTTAGCGAGCGCATGCCGCATGAAGCGATGAATGCCATCGCCTGGCACGGTGCAGGAACTAAAATGGTCAAACCAATACTTTTGTTTGACCGTTTTGCCAGCAAGCAACAGAAACCGCTCGGCCGACGAGCCAGCTATTCCACGCTGAGCCGATAGCCGATGCCGCGCACTGTCTGCAGCCAGACCGGATTGGACGGATCGCGCTCGATCTTGCGGCGCAGCCGGTTGATCTGGACGTCGATGGTGCGCTCGCCGACTTCGGAATCGTCGCCGACCAGCTCATGGCGCGGTATGGTTTCGCCGGCGCGTGCGGCGAAGATCGCCAGGATCTCCTGCTCGCGGTCGGTCAGCTTCAGCGCCTCGCCGCCACGCTTCAGCTCGCGCCTAGCGATCTGGAAGGTGTAGGGGCCGAAGACCAGCTGCTCGACCTTGGGCGTGGTCGCCGGGCCGCCGCGGCGCAGGATGTTGTTGATGCGCAGGATCAGCTCGCGCGGGTCGAAGGGCTTGGGCAGATAATCGTCGGCGCCGGCCTCGAGCCCGGTGATGCGGCTGTCGGTCTCCGACAGCGCGGTGAGCATCAGGATCGGCACGTTCTTCTCCTCCCGCAGCGCCTTGGTGAGGTCGACGCCGGTTTCACCGGGCATCATGACGTCGAGGACAAGGAGGTCGAAGTCGAGCCCGGCGAGCTTGCGCCTGGCCTCGCCGGCATTTCCGGCGACCGTGACGCGAAAGCCGTTCTCGGTCAGATACTGCTTGAGCAAATTGCGGATGCGGGTGTCGTCGTCGACCACAAGCAGATGCGGCGCGTCATCGTCCGGCGCCGCCGGCTGGTCCACCCTCTCAATGGTCTCCATGGCTTTTCCCTGACATGTTTGCAGGCACAATGTCGATCTGCGCCCTTAGTTCCGGATTGACCATCGCTTCCAGGAATCTTTCGATCAAGGGGCGCTCGCTGGCTCCGGAATCTTCCAATGCAGCACGGATGCGGCGTGACTGTGGCCGCGCCAGGGCCAGCGCCAGGGCGCGGCCCTTGGCCGTCGGGTAGAGTTCACGCTGGCGGCGGTCGCGCGGGCCTTGCAACTGCACGATATGGTCGGTGTCGATCAGCTGCTTCAGCACCCGCGCCAGGCTCTGCTTGGTGATTTTAAGCACGTCGAGCAGTTCGGCGACCGTCAGCCCCGGCCGGCGGTTGACGAAATGCAGCACACGGTGATGGGCGCGGCCGAAGCCGTAATCGGCCAGGATCTGGTCGGGGTCGGAGGTGAAATCACGATAGGCAAAGAAGAACAGTTCGATGATGGCGAAGTCGATGCCGTCCTCGTCGGTGATCGCCGTCTTGATCGGTTTTCCGGCAGCTGGGCTTCGATCCGTCATCATTTCTCCGTCCATAGAGGGAAATTATGTCAGTACTATTGACGTAATTTCCCTGCAATGGTAATTTTTGACAAGCTTTTGGGCGGATTGCGAACGAAAAGGCAAGGGAGCGCGGTTTTTCCGGAACTTCCTGAGTTTGCCAGAGTTCGATTATCCGCTTACGCTTCAAGATATCCGGCCGCCGGATGCGGCTGTCGCGAAACAAACAACAACACCAATGATGTGCGGGCCGCCGCCCGCGGGAGGTTTCCATGGCATCCGTTCCCTTCGACCAGCTGGAAGGCTTCATCTGGATGAACGGCGAGTTCGTCAAATGGGCCGACGCCAAGATCCACGTGCTGACCCACGGCCTGCACTATGCCAGCGCCGTCTTCGAGGGCGAGCGCGCCTATGGCGGCGCGATTTTCAAGTTGAACGAGCATACCGAACGCCTGCATGAATCGGCGCGCCTGCTCGGCTTCAAGATTCCCTATTCGGTGGCCGAGCTCAACGACGCCTCGACCACGCTTCTCAAGAAGCAGGGTTTCCAGGACGCCTATGTCAGGCCGATCGCCTGGCGCGGCAGCGAACAGATGGGCGTGTCGGCGCAGAACAGCCGCATCAACTGCGCCATCGCCATCTGGCAATGGCCGAGCTATTTTGACCCGGCGCAGAAGCTCAAGGGCATCCGTCTCGATCTGGCGGAATGGCGCCGGCCCGATCCGCGCACGGCGCCGTCGAAGTCGAAGGCCGCCGGCCTCTACATGATCTGCACCATGTCCAAGCATGCCGCCGAAGCCAAGGGCTATGCCGACGCCATGATGCTCGACTGGCGCGGCCAGGTCGCGGAAGCAACCGGCGCCAACATCTTCTTCGTCAAGGACGGCAAGATCCATACGCCCAAGCCGGATTGCTTCCTCGACGGCATCACCCGCCGTACTGTCATTGGCCTGGCCAAGGACCGTAGCCTTGAGGTGATCGAGCGCGCCATTATGCCTGAGGAACTCGAAGGCTTCGAACAGTGCTTCCTCACCGGAACGGCGGCGGAAGTGACGCCGGTTTCCGAGATCGGTCCCTACCGATTCGAGGTCGGCGAGATCGCCAAGACTTTGATGAACGACTATTCTGCCGCAGTGCAGCCTAAGCATGCAATAGCCGCAGAATAACGAAAATCACAGCTTTTTTCGCAAGCAGGGGCGGTTTTAGGGCCGCCCCTTTTATTTCAGCATTTACGCATTTGACTTTCGTCTAATTCGGCGTCTCATGATCGTGTCGGCCCGGGAGGCTGGCAGCTATGGAGGGACTAGGTACATGGATACGAACACGCTCATTGCGATCGTTGTGCAGGTAATAGCGGGTGTTGTCGGTGGTCAGGCAATCGGCGTTGCGCTGAAGAATGCGGCGATGGGCCAGTTGACCAAAATCCTGGGCGGCGCCATTGGCGGCGTCGGTGGCGCGGCGATCCTCGGCAGCCTACTCGGCGGCGGCACGGTCGACCCGGCAGCGGCTGCGGCGGCAACCGGCGGGTTGGGCAGCGCGTTGAACATCGAAAACCTCGTCGGCGGCGCAGGCGGCGGCGCGATCCTGACCGGCATCATCGGTGCGGTCATGGGCGCGATGAAGAAATAAGCCTCGACATCTCGGGCTTCGTCATATGGGCGGCCGTTGGGCCGCCCATATCTGTTTTGGGGTCTATCAAGATTGTCGCGCAGCTGTGGACGTTGCCGGCCTGTGCCTCTACATCACGCGAGACACAGCGAAAGGACAATCATGGGTCAGCTCAATGCCGGCATCGTGCCGGTCACGCCCTTCCAGCAGAACTGCACCATCCTGTTCGACATGGATGACAAGCATGGCGTCGTCGTTGATCCAGGTGGCGACATCGACCAGGTGCTGGCGGTGCTGAAGGACAATGCGATCTCGGCCGGCGCGATCTGGATCACTCATGGCCACATCGACCATGCCGGTGGCGCCATGGAACTGAAAGAGGCGCTCGGCGTCGAGATCATCGGGCCGCATGAGGCCGACAAGCTGCTTCTCGACAATCTCGAGAACCAGGGCCAGCGCTACGGCATTGCCGGGGTGCGCAACTGCGTTCCCGACCGCTTCCTCACCGAAGGCGAAACCGTGTCGTTCGGTTCGCATGTGTTCGAGGTGCTGCATTGCCCCGGCCATGCGCCCGGCCATGTCGTCTACTATAACCGCGCGGCCAAGTTCGCCCATGTCGGCGATGTGCTGTTTCGCGGGTCGGTGGGGCGCACCGATCTGCCGGGCGGCGATCATGCGACGTTGATCGCCTCGATCAAGGACAAGCTCTTGCCGCTCGGCGACGACATCGGCTTCATCTGCGGCCATGGCCCGGGCGGCCGTTTTGGCGAGGAGAGGCGGACCAATCCGTTCCTTACTTAGCGATGTCGTTCTGCCAACAAAAAAAGCGCCGACCTTGCAGTCAGCGCTTTTTGTTTGGGGCAGGGAAGCCTCAATTAGCGGTGCAGAAATGCTGCTCACCGTCATTGCCGGTGAACGTGCCGTTGCGGGCGTTGAAGGTCCGGTAGCGGTCCGAGCAGTATTCGTACCAGTCGCGGGTCCACGGCTCGGCATAGCGGTCGGCATAGACAACCCTCGGCTCGGCATAGTAACGGGGCTCGGCATAGTAACGGCGCACCGGCCGCACTTCGCGATAGTCGTAGTCGTCGTCATAGCTGCTGTAGCGCGGCTGCGGGTTGCTCAGCGCACCGGCGATCAGGGCGCCGGCCGCAAGGCCGACCACACCGGCTGCAAGCGCGTCACCATTGTGGTGACCATGATGGCGATGGCGCCATTCGTCGGCGTTGGCGGCGGGCAGAGTGGCGAGCGTGGTCGCGGTGAGTGCGGCGCCCAGGATGGCGGTCTTGAAAATGCGATTCATTTTGGTCTCCTTCGTGCCGGTCCGGGTAGTTCTAGGGGATGCGGTCCGGCCTTGGGGACGATTAATATGAGACCGTGGCTGAACGGGGGCTGAACGGAATTTACACCTCTGATTCAGGCCATGCGGCAAAAACCAAGCGCGTGCGGAAGGCGCTCCGCCTCGTCAATCTCCGTCCAGACTGTCTTGAGCCGGCTTAGCCGACCGACAGATTGACAGCCTTCGGACCCTTGCCGCGCTTGTCCGGCTCGGTGTCGAATGTCACTTTCTGCCCATCCTCCAGACCGGGAAGACCCGACGCCTGCACGGCGGAAATGTGGACGAAGACATCCTTCTGGCCGTCGTCCGGCGTGATGAAGCCGAAGCCTTTGGCATGATTGAAGAATTTGACGGTGCCGGTCTGCGGCATGGGAAGCTCCCTTTGATCCCATAAAGTCAGTTTCGGGCCGGCAAATGCCCGAAGGGAAATTTGTCCTTTATTTTAGCGCTATCGGCAAGAGAAAGTTTTGGCGAGGCCGGCAACGGTCGAGGGGGTCAAATAGATCGTTGCAGGCAAGGCAATTCGCGCCAGACGATCGCGCCGGCGATCAGCCATTCGATGAACGGGTCGAGCGTCCTTTGCCCATCACCGGCGGACACGAAAAAGGCGCGACGGGAAACGTCGCGCCTTCGAAACTCTGGGACGGCTGACAATGCCGGTTCAAGCACACTTTCAGTGCTTCCTTCGCGCGCCCTGACGGGCGCGCGGGCACCGCCGGTTCAGGCCGCGCGGAGATTGACCGCCTTCGGGCCCTTGCCCATGCGGTCGGGTTCAACGTCGAAGGTGACCTTCTGGCCGTCGACGAGCGTACGCAGGCCCGAAGCCTCGATCGCGGAAATGTGGACGAACACATCCTTGGCGCCGCCGTCGGGCGTGATAAAGCCGAAGCCTTTGGTCGCGTTGAAGAATTTAACGGTGCCGGTCTGGGCCATTGGGGAAACTCCTTCACCCGTGTCAGTCTTGTGGTTTGCCCGCCGCCTGGCATCGTGGGCAAGTCCCGGTGGTTGCTTCGGCAGTCCTGCATTTGCGCATGGTAAAACCCCCCGCCGAAAACGGGGCCGTCAGAGATTCACAGTATCGGGGAAAGGTCGTCCAAAACGTTCCGCTCTCCGGGTCGCAAATGCCCGAACACAAAATTTATCGCACGGAAACGTGATAGTTGCAAGACAGCGCCGCGGGCCGCGACCATCGACGCATCCCAACGCAGGCGCTTCGATAGACCCGGCCCCGTTGGCGGTCATCAGCCAGAGCCCGGCCACGCATGGTCCAGCTGATATAGTCCAAGGTTAAAACAATGCGGGGAGGGGTATCGCATGGCTCCGCCGCGCCGCAAACAGGGGTTGCATTTGGCAAGGGAATGGCGAGGATCGACCGGCGCGTTTTGCGCCGGGACGGGGGTTCTCGAGGGAGGCATATTCATGAGATTTCTTGCGACGATTTTCTCGCGCCAGGGTTTTACCATTCTCTTCCTGTCGGGTCTTCTTGCGGCCTGCACCGTCGTCGTCGACGACGGGCCGGGACCCCGTCCGCGGCCGCCACGGCCGGAACCGGAATTCTGCACCAGGGAATATGAGCCGGTCTGCGCGCGGCGCGGCGGTGACCGCCAGACCTTCGCCAATGCCTGCCTCGCAGAGCGCTCGGGCTACCGCATCGTGCGAGACGGCCCTTGCCGTGACGGCGGTGGTGGCGGCGGCGGTGGCGAGGAGCCGACATTCTGCACCCGCGAATATGCGCCCGTCTGCGCCCGCCGTCATGGCGAACTGCGCACCTTCCCAAATGCCTGCGAGGCACGTGCCGCCGACTATCGCGCCGTCTACAACGGCCCCTGCTGAGAGGGCGCCTTTACCTTCTCCCCTTGTGGGAGAAGGTGGATCGGCGCGTTAGCGCCGAGACGGTTGAGGGGTGTTGGACGGAATGAGGCGTTGGTGTCTTCTGGAACACCCCTCATCCGACCGAGCTTCGCTCGGCCACCTTCTCCCAGAGGGGAAAGGCAAGGTCGCGGATCAAATCGGAATGGCTGCCTACACCGGATACGCCCCGTCGGCCGGGCCGGCGTAGAGCTCTGCGCCGTCTTCGTCGCAGATGCGCAGGCGGTCGGGGATCTGCGGCATGGCCAGCGTATGGAACAGCGCGGTTGCGCCCTGCAGGGCGGCGCGCAGGTTGGGCGCTTCCAGCGACACCTTGTCGAGCGTGGCTTCGTCGGCGTCGCGCGAACGATAGAACTCGATGAAGAAGTTCAAGCACGTCTCCGTGGCAGAGCGTTGCGCGAGCTTGTTGCCGTCACCTTGCACCTAGAGCGCGTTTCCCGGAAACGGCGAACCGCTCTATCTCTCTGTTTTTTCGCAATTCCCTAGGGAAAGCGCTACGCGCTTTTCCCGGGAAAACCGCTCACACTTTTCCTGGAATTGCTCTAAGGCGACGGAGGGGCGCACGAGGCGCCCCTGGCTGGTCAGTTTTTGGACTTCGGCTTCAGGCCGCTCTCGGCCTGCTTGACCGACGAGCCGAAGGGGGCGGCGGGCTTGGCCACGACCTTATCCTTCTTCGGCTTGCGCGTTTCGCGGTTGCTTCGCTGTTGACCCTTGGACATGGACTGCTCCTGGTGCGTGTTGGCTTGGCTTTGCCGGCGTTTCAGGCGGCCGGGTTGTTGGCAGCAACCGGATCGTCGGCCACTTCGAGATTGTCTTCCGTGGTGACCCGCTCATAGGTCTCCTGCTCGCTGCGGATGCGGTATTGCGGCGAGCCGTCCTTGACCGGCAACCTGCTCTTGATCTCGAACAGTTCCACGGGCTTCTGGAGCATCCCGATGCGGCTCTTCATGCGTACCGTCTGGCCGACGGCGAAGCGGTGCGAGGGCGTGTCGGTGCGCGGACGCGCATTCTGCTGGAAGCGGATCATGCTGCGTTCTCCTGGTCGCGCCTCAGCGCTGTTTCGAGTTCGAGGTAGTCGATGGCGACAAGCTGGCTGGTGGTCGGGTTCTTCACTGCCCTTGCCGGCAAATGGATGAAGGTGGCGACGCGACGCCAGGCAAGCCGCGACATGCCCTCGATCAGCTCTTCATCGTGATCGATGTCATAGTCGCCGGCCGGCAGTTGCCCTTCCAGTCCGCCGAGCACGAAGGGTGCCGCGAAATGGGCGATGGAATGGGTGGTGCGCTCCGACATTGGCTTGGCTCTGGTTCCGCCTGGACGCGCTGCACGCCACTGTGCCGGCAATTCAGATATCGGCGATTTGGAATGAGTTTGGCGGGTCGAGAACTTCTGACGCCGCGATATGCCAAGCTTGGCCCAAAAACGATCTTACAACTCATAGCCTTAAACAGTGGCTTGTTCAAGATAATTTCTGGCTCGATTCGACCGACCTAAAAATTTAACGCATATAAATCTTGGATAAAACTGCTATGATGTCATTATATCAACAAATCCCTTATCGATGGCGCGCCGGAATAATTGTCCTGTCGCCTGATTTTATTTTTGCTGAAAAGGCGAAATCTATGAGAATCATGAAAACACCGGACGGCCCAGTCGCAACCATCGCGCCAATCGTCGCGTTCCCGAAAGCCCTCTCTGTGCGCCTGACGATAAGGAGCGACGAAGCGGCACGGCGCAAGGTCGCCGACACCGACGGAACGCTGCGGCGGAAGCGCCAGCTTGCCGAAAGCAACCGGCTAATTTGACCGGACGAGCTTTGTCACGACGTGCAGTGCTGCGCGCTCGCTGGACACCCCCCGCAGCCCTTTGATTTTACGCACGGTTGTTGCCCTGATCGAAGACCATACCCGGCTTCGATCTGCCCTTGAATCTGTCTCTTCCATGCCTTAGGTCCGGCTAGCGGACAAACACGGCAGGTTTCCCATCAACAGAGATCAGAGAAGAGCGGCAGGCGCAGGTTCGGGCGGACAGCCACCGCTGGGCCTCGACCAATATGTGCAGCAGGCGCTGCAGCTGCACCAGGCCGGGCGCCGGCAGGAGGCCGAGACGCTCTACCGGCAGGTGCTGGCGCGCAAGGCCAATCACGCGGCGGCGGCGCATTTTCTGGGCCTGCTGCTGCACCAGACCGGGCGCAGCCCCGAAGGGCTGGAACTGATCGAGCAGTCGGTGCGTCTGCAGCCGAAGAATCCCGATTTCCTCAACAATCTCGGCACGGTGATGCGCGATCTCGGTCGCGTTGCAGCGGCGGCCGATTTCTTTCGCGGTGCGGTCGATCTCAAGCCCGACCAGCTCGCGGCACGCGATAATCTGGGTTCGGCGTTGAAACAGCTCGGCCAGTTCGAGGGTGCGGAGGACATTTATCGTGGCACGGTCGGGCGCAATCCCTTCCATGTCCGTGCCCGCATCGGGCTTGCCGAAACGCTACAGGAGGCCGGGCGTCTGGACGAAGCGCTGGCGACCTTCCGCGAGGCGTTGACCATCCGGCCGAAGGATGCCGACCTGTTGCATGGGCTCGGCGTCGGGCTGATGGAAAAAGGCAAGCTCGATGAAGCGGCCGACCTGTTCCGGCAGGCGCTGGCGATCGCGCCGGGCATGGCCAAAGCCTGGCTGATGCTGACGCAGGTCAAGCGCCAGAAGGAGCGCGACGCCGAACTCGCGGGGATGGAGGCACAGCATGCCAAGGCGCCGGCCGACAGCCTGGCGCGCATGCAGCTCTCCTTCGGTCTCGGCAAGGCCAATGACGATTTGAAGGATTACAGCAGGGCCTTCGACTATTTCGCCGAAGGCAATGCTATTCGCCGCAAGGGCATCGACTACGATTCCGTCAGGACACGCGACGAATTCGAGGCGATGAAGACGGTGTTCGACACCGGCTTTTTCGAAAAGCACAAGCCGAGCCCGATTTCCAATGACACGCCGATCTTCGTCGTCGGCATGCCGCGTTCGGGCACCACGCTGGTCGAGCAGATCATCGCCAGCCATCCTGAGGTCTACGGTGCGGGCGAGCTCAGCATTTTGAAGACCGCGGTCGGCAAGCAGTTTCCGACGACCATGCCCGGCGGCTTCCCCTGGGGACTGGTTGATGTATCGGACGCGGAGTTTGCCGAGGCAGGCCAAGCCTATCTCGACATGCTGCATGCCCGCTATCCCAACTTCAGGCATGTCACCGACAAGATGCCCGGCAACTTCCTGCTCATCGGCTTCATCCACATGATGCTGCCGAAGGCGAAAATCATCCATTGCGCGCGCGATGCGGCGGCGACGTGCCTTTCGATCTACAAGGTGCATTTCCGCGGCGACAGTCACCGCTACGGCTATGATCTCAGCGAACTCGCCGACTTCCACAATCTCTACACCGACATCATGGCGCATTGGCGCAGCGTGCTGCCCGGCGTTGTCCATGACGTGCGTTACGAGGATTTCGTCGCCGACCAGGAGGGACAGACGCGGGCGCTGATCTCGCATCTCGGCCTGCCCTGGGATGACAAGGTGCTGTCGTTCCACGAGACCGATCGTCCGGTGCGCACGGCCTCGGCCGCGCAGGTGCGCCAGCCGATGTATCAGGGCTCGGTCGATCTGTGGAAGCGCTATGGAGACAGGCTGAAGCCTCTCCTCGACAAGCTGGCCTGAGGCAGCGGCTACAGCTCCACGAACGGTTGGAAGCCGCCGTAGATCATGCGCTTCATATCGAAGGGCATAGGTCCCCAATCGGGTGTGAAACGCGGATCGGCCATCACCTTGGGCATCACCGTGTCGCGGCTTTCCCTGGATTCATAAACCACCCAGGCGAAGACGACGATCTCATCGTCCTTGGCCTGAACTGCACGCGGAAACGAAGTGACCTCGCCATTGGGCACGTCGTCGCCGATACATTCGACATAGGCGAGCGCGCCGTGCTCCATCCATATCGGGCCCGCGAGGTTGGCCAGTCTCTTGTAGTCATCGAGATTTGCCTTGGGCACGGCGAGCACGAAACCATCGACGTAGGACATGGGGTTCTCCTTGGTTGGTGGCGTTCTTCCTTCTCCCCTTGTTGTGGGAGAAGGTGGATCGGCGCGCAGCGCCGAGACGGTTGAAGGGTGTTCCAGCTTGGCGCCAAGTTACCCCTCACCCGGATTGCCCCGAATTGCGAAGAGCAATTCGGGGCAATCCGACCTCTCCCACAGGGGGAGAGGTAAGAAGCGTCAGCCTTTCTTCGCCGGTGCGTTCATCGCCCACTCGACACCGAAGGGGTCGCGCATGTTGCCCCACTGGTCGCCCCAGAACATCAGCTGGAGCGGTACGGCGACTTCGCAGCCGGCATCGACAGCGCGCTTCCACCAGGCGTCGATGTCGTCGGCGCCGAGATGGAGCTGCATGGTGTAGCCCTGCGGCTTGACGGCGGGCATGCCGTTTTCGGGGTAGAAATCGGAGATCATCAGCGTCGAGCCGTTGATGTGGAGATGGATGTGCATGGTGCGGCCCTGGTCGTCGGGCGGATAGAAGAACACCTGCTCGGCGCCGAAGGCCTTCTTGTAGAATTCGGCTGCCTTGAAGGCGCCGTCCAGTTGCAGATAGGGGGTCAATCCACCGAGAACTTTCGCGGCCGGCTGAACGGGGGTCTGGTCGGTCATATCTTGCTCCTCTTTGCGTTTGGTCTGGGCGCTTGATCTGGTCTTGCGAACCCTAGGACGAACGAGGCGGCGGCAATCCTACATGGCCGCTGCGATTTTTTTGGCGTGAAAGGAACTTGCGCCGGCGGCGCCCAATCAGAGCGCAATCCTCGCGGCCCGCGGGCTAGAAAAGGGACCGCTTCTTCAACCCGTTGAGACGACAATGATCCTCTACTACCAGACCCATTCGCCCCTCGCGCGCAAGGCGCTCGTCTTCGCCCATGAGGTCGGCCTTGCCGATCGGCTCGAGATCATTCACCACGAGACCAGCCCGACCTTGCGCAACGCCCGTGTCTACGCCGAAAATCCGCTCGGCAAGGTGCCGGTGCTGCTGCGGCCGGATGCGTCGCCGCTCTTCGATTCCGATGTCATCTGCGCCTATCTCGACACGCTGCATGACGGCCGCAAATTGCTGCCGCAGGATGGCGAGGCGCGTTGGCAGGCGTTGCGGCTGCAGGCGGTCGCCCAAGGCTTGGCGCAGACGGGGATAGGCTTGCGCTGGGAGACGGAAAGGAGGCCCGAACAATTGCGCCATGCCACGCTCGCCCAGGGATACCGGGACAAGATCGAGGCGAGCTACGACTGGATCGACAGCACGCTGGATGATGAGGCGCCGCTCCATGTCGGCCACATAGCGCTTGCCACCACGTTGTCCTGGATGGTGTTCCGCCAGCTGCCGTCGTTTCGCGCCCGGGTGCGGCTGACGGACTGGTTCGAGGCGTTCGAAAAGCGCGCATCGATGCAGGCGACGCCGCTTTCGGGCGATACGCATGACTGAGCAAGGGTCGCCCCGCGGCGGCCTGCATCGATAGCACTTCTCCCGGGCCGCATGGTCAGGGCGCCCTGCAGATCCGCGGGCCGTTTTGCGCGTCGATGACGATTTCAGGCCAGCCGATATCCTTGCGCAGCTCGATCGGCAGGGCGAGCAACTCGCGCTCGCTGCGATGGCGGGCGCGGTTCTGTGCGTAACGGGTGGCGACGCGGCCTATGGATGACAGAATGGACATGATGCTTTCTCCTCAGATGAAGCCGGCATCATCGTGTCGGCATCCCAAGGACGCGTCACACGGCGACAATCCGACAGAGCGCGGAGAAATTTATTGGCCGCAAGGCCGGATTCAATCGAAGACGGCTCAGATGACCGCTGCGGCCAGAGCGGTGTCGTAATACTCCACCATCCCGATAATCTTGCCGTCGCGCAGTGTCCAGAAATCGGCGGTGCGCATGACAAACTCCTCGCCGGTGGTTCGGCGCGTCATATGGATCTCGACCTGCGCCGCAACCTTGTCGCCCTCTTCGATGAACTCGACCGGGATGAAGCTCCGGTATTCGAAATCGTCGTCCAGCGCCAAAAGCCGAGCAAGGAACTCCTGCTTGCCCTTGGCCACTCCAGCGTAGCGCGACTGCGCCGGGTCGGCGATCCAGCGGAAGACGATATCATTGGCGCAGTCGACCAGCGCGCCCTCGATGTCACGTTTTGCATAGGCATCATACAGGTTCCTGACGACGTCCGCGCCACGCATGATCGGTTTCCTCCCTCGGTTTGCGAGACCTCAGAATGCGCCTTTTCCGACTTTTGCGAAAGCCTGACGAGCAGTCCTGATGGAGGGCCGGCCCGTCGGCCAAACCTCAACCACCTGGTTCGGCCACCGAGCGGAAGAATTCCTCGGGGTCTTCGACTTCGGTCAGCCGCCGCTTGTCGATCAGCCAGAAGCGGTTGCCGATGGCGCGGATGAAGGAGCGGTCGTGCGAGGCGAGGACGCAGCTTGCCTGATGCTTCAACAACTCATCCTCCAGCGCTTCCTGGCCATCGATGTCGAGATGGTTGGTCGGCTCGTCCAGCAGGTAGAAGTTGGGATTGGCGAGCCTGAGCGCCAGCATCATCAGCCGCGCCTTCTGGCCACCGGACAGCACGCCGATCTTCTTCTCCTGCATCTCGATGACAACGCCGGCGCCGGCAAGCAGCGAACGGGCGCGCTGTTCGCCGACATCGTAGCGGCGCGAGACCATGGCCAGCGGCGTGTCGTCGCCGCTGATGCCGGCCAGCGCCTGGTCGCTGTAGCCGAGCACCGTCGATGGCGTCACCTTGACGTTGGGCACCGTGTCCAGCTCGGCGATGGCGTTGCGGATCAGATTGACGAAACGCGACTTGCCGACGCCGTTGCGGCCGAGCAGCACAATGCGGTCGCCCTGGCAGATGTGGCGTTTGCCGGTCTTGAACAACAGCGTGCCATCTGGCGTTTCCACCGCCGCCTCGTCCAGTGTGATCAGCACCTTGGCGTGGGTACCGCGGTTCGCCAGCCGGATCGCGCCGGCCGATTTCTCGCGATGCGCCTGCACCGCCGCGTCTTCCAGCTTCTCCGCCCGTTCCCTCAGCTGCTTGGTTTTCACCGTCAAAAGATCACTGCCGGAGTTGATGCCGATGTTGTTGAGCTTGGCGGCCTGCTTGCGCAGCTGCTGCGCCACCTTCATGTCGCGCTCGAACCGGCGCGCCATCGAAGCGTCCAATTCGTCGAGGGCCCGCCGCGCCCGCGAATAGGGCAGTGCAAACACCGGCGACTCCTCCGGGCGCAGGAACAGCGTGCGGTTGGTGACGGCGTCGAGGAAGGCGCGGTCGTGGCTGGCGACCACCACCGGCACCTCGCGCGGCAGCGCGTTCAGCCAGCTCTCCAGCTGGCTGATCTTGGCGAGGTCGAGATGGTTGGTCGGCTCGTCGAGCAAAAGCACATCGGGATCGGTGACCCAGACGCGGGCGATCAGCGCCAGCCGCTGCCAGCCGCCGCTCAGCGCCTGCATGGGGCGCTCGCGCATCGGCTCCGGCACGTCGAGCGAATCCAGCACCACGTCGACCCGCCACATCTCGCTGTCGACCTGCTCGGCCGGCAACGCGTCAGCCACCACCTGGTGGAAAGTGCGGCTGAGAAGGGCAGGCGGAACCGACTGTTCGACATGGCCGACGCGCAGGCCGCGCGTGCGGGTGATGTCGCCGGAGGTCGGCTCCATCGCGCCGGTCAGGCATTTGAGCAAGGTCGACTTGCCGCGGCCGTTGTCGGCGACGATGCCGAGCCGGTCGCCGGTGCCGATGGTGAGATCGAGATTGGAAAACAGCGGCGCACTCATGGTGACGCCAAGGGATTTGAGGCTGATCAGGGCCATTGTGATTTCTCTGGACTTGCCGGAGACAGCTCCGGATGCACTTTGACGGTGCACTTGCCGGCCATCAGGCTCAGTGTTGCGCACCACGAAGGGCAGACCAAAAAATCGAAGCGGGAAAAAACCCGTGATGTCCCTGGTCAGCCCTGCAAGCGAACTCGCAGGGCAGAAATCGGGCCACGCTGACGATGGTGACGAAAAAACGTAAACACGTGAGCCCTCCTTTCAAGACAAGACGTTGAGTGTGAGGGAGCGATTACACCAAAGGCGGGATTGGTGGCAAGTGGGTGGGGGAGTGCCGGGGCGGCGAAGCGCTTACCTTCTCCCCTTGTGGGCCTGTTGCGTAATTGGCTGGTTGTGATTCTCTGAAGGCGAAAGCCGGGAGAGTCGCAATGGCGGTTAAGCGGACGGGTCAGTTGAGCCTGGTGGAGGCATTTCTGGGCGACAAGCTTGCGGGCGGTTCTTCGCCGCTCGACCGTCTGTCAGGTCTGGTGAAGTGGTACCGGTTCGAGAAGCTGCTCAACCGGCTGCGGGATGGCGGGCCGGGTCGGGCAGCCTGGCCGCCACTGGTGCTGTTCAAGGCGCTTTTGTTGCAATCGCTCTATGGCTTGTCTGATCGCGAGTTGGAGGAAGCACTCGGCGACCGGCTGTCGTTCCGGCGCTTTGCCGGGCTTGGCCTAGACGACACGGTCCCCGATCACACGGTTCTGTCGCGCTTTCGCAATCTGCTTGTCGGCGAAGGGCTGATGGAGAGGCTGTTTGGCGAACTGGACCGGCAGCTGGAGAAGGCCGGTGTGATCCTGAAGCGTGGGACGATGCTGGACGCCACGCTGATCGATGCGGTCTCGGCACCGCCGACACCCGAGCGGCCGTCGAAGGACGCAGACGCCCGCCCCACCATGCGCAAGGGCAAGGATGGCTTTACCTTTGGCTACAAGGCTCATGTCGGGGTGGATGAGGGTTCGGGCCTGATCCGCACGGTGATCACCACACCGGCCAACGTCAACGACACGGTGATGGCCGATGCCTTGATCTGCGGCGACGAGAAGACGGTGTGGGCGGATGCCGCCTATGACACCCATGCCCGCCGTGCCCGATTGAAGGCACAGGGCAAGAAGGTGCGCATTGCGCGCCGTCCCAACAAGCATCATGCGCTGCCGGCACGGCTCAAGCGCTACAATCGCCTGATCGCCAGACGGCGAGCGGCGGTGGAAACCACCTTCGCCACGCTCAAGAACCGCATGAAGCTGACCACGATCCGCTACATCGGACTGGCCAAGGCTACCGCTCAAGTGACGATGGCGGCCATCGCCTTCAACATGCGCCGATGGGCGGCCATCACGGGATAGGTGCGCCCTGCGTCGGCCTGAGGGCCTCCGCCACCATCAAACTCCACCCCAAAAGGCAAAGCCGAGCGAGACATCACGGTCAAACCGCTCCGCACGCCTTTCTCCCGTAACTGTGCAACAGGGCCCTTGTGGGAGAAGGTGGCCGAGCGAAGCTCGGTCGGATGAGGGGTGCTCCAGGGAACGCCGACGTCTCACTCCGCTGGAATACCCCTCAACCGTCTCGGCGCTGCGCGCCGATCCACCTTCTCCCACAGGGGGAGAAGGAAGAGAGGCGCTACTTCCCCGGCCGCCCAGTCTTGCCGGGCCGGCGCTTTTCGCGGCGGGCGTCGCCTGGGTCTTCGTAGGAACCAATACCGGGGCGCTGGCGAACGATGGGCTTGGCGTCGCGATCCTTCGCGCCCCCCTCTGTCCTGCCGGCCCCCACAAGGGGGGAGATTGGCTGCGGCTTGGCCGGCACTTTTCCTTCTACCGGCTTTTCCGTCCGCCGCACGGTCATCTCATCGAGCGAGTTCTTCTTGAACAGCGGTTTTGCAGGCTCGCCCGGAATGCCGAAGTCGGAACCGTGCGCTTCCTGCGCCGACTGTTTCTTGAACAGCGAACGGGACACCGCGCCTGACGGCGTCGGCATGTCGGTGCCAGGCCCCATATCGTCCAGCGACGGCTTGGCAAACAGTGGCTTCTTCACCGGCACGGCGCCGTCGGCGCCCATCTCGTCGAGCGCCGGCTTGCGGAAGAGGTTGGACCGGGCAGCCCTGGCCGCCTCTTCGGCGGAACGTGCCGCGTCGAGCTTGCGGAAACGCTCCTGTTCCTCCGCCGTACGATGCTTGGCCACGCCCTTGTTGTGCTTGCCCTTTTCGCGGCCCGAAACCGGGCTTTCCATGTCGGCATATTTGGCCAGCGGGTCTTCCGAGATCGACAGTTCCATCTCGCGCAGCCGCTTGATCTCGTCGCGGATGCGGGCGGCCTTTTCGAAGTCGAGATTGGCGGCGGCGTCGCGCATCTGCTTTTCCATGGCGTCGAGATGGGCCTTGAGATTGTTGCCCATCATGGCGCCGGCGCTGTCGGTGAACTGAGAGATGTCGGCGCGGACGTGGTCCTTCTCGTAGACCGAATCCAGAATGTCGGAGATGCGCGACTTGACCGATTCCGGGGTGATGCCGTTGGCGGCGTTCCACTCCATCTGCTTTTCGCGGCGGCGGTTGGTCTCGGCCATCGCCCGCTCCATCGAGCCGGTGATCTGGTCGGCATAGAGGATGACCTTGCCGTCGACGTTGCGAGCGGCGCGGCCGATGGTCTGGATCAGCGACGTTTCGGAACGCAGGAAGCCTTCCTTGTCGGCATCGAGGATGGCGACGAAGCCGCATTCGGGAATGTCGAGACCTTCGCGCAACAGGTTGATCCCGACCAGGACATCGAAGGCGCCGAGCCGCAGGTCGCGCAGGATCTCGATGCGCTCCAACGTGTCGATGTCGGAGTGCATGTAGCGGACGCGGATGCCTTGCTCATGCAAATATTCGGTCAGGTCTTCGGCCATGCGCTTGGTCAAGACGGTGACCAGCGTGCGGTAGCCGGCCGCGGTGGTGTCGCGGATCTCGCCGACGACATCGTCGACCTGGCTCTTGGCCGGACGAACCTCGACCGGCGGGTCGATCAGGCCGGTCGGGCGGATGACCTGCTCGGCGAAGACGCCGCCGGACTGTTCCATCTCCCAGCCGCCGGGCGTCGCCGAAACCGCGACCGAGAGCGGACGCATGGCGTCCCATTCCTCGAAGCGCAGCGGCCGGTTGTCCATGCAGGAGGGCAGGCGGAAGCCATACTCGGCCAGCGTCGCCTTGCGGCGAAAGTCACCGCGATACATGCCGCCGATCTGCGGCACGGTGACATGGCTTTCGTCGACGAAGACCAGCGCGTTATCAGGGATATATTCGAACAAAGTCGGCGGCGGATCGCCCGGCTGGCGTCCTGTGAGATAGCGCGAATAATTCTCGATGCCGGCGCAGGAGCCGGTCGCTTCCAGCATTTCCAGGTCGAAGCGGGTGCGCTGCTCCAGCCGCTGCGCCTCCAGCAGGCGGCCGGCGCGCTCGAGTTCGACCAGCCGGTGCTTGAGCTCTTCCTTGATCGACTTGATGGCCTGGTTGAGCGTCGGGCGCGGC
This sequence comes from Mesorhizobium sp. P171375, assembly GCF_057786075.1. NCBI lineage: Bacteria > Pseudomonadati > Pseudomonadota > Alphaproteobacteria > Hyphomicrobiales > Phyllobacteriaceae > Mesorhizobium > Mesorhizobium sp. P171375. Next base: position 6,069,571 of record NZ_JBYNWF010000001.1, on the reverse strand, counting down.
GTCACATAGTGCGAATTGGCGTAGATCTTGACGCTTTTCAGCTCGCCGGTCTTCTGGCCGGTGAGCGGATCGAATTCGGTGATCGCCTCTATCTCGTCGCCGAACATCGAGATGCGCCAGGCGCGGTCCTCAAGGTGGGCCGGGAAGATTTCGATCGTGTCGCCGCGCACGCGGAACGAGCCGCGGACGAAATTGATGTCCTGGCGCTTGTATTGCTGGGCGACGAGGTCGGCGAGCAAAGCGCGCTGGTCGAGCCGGTCGCCGATCTGCATCTGGAAGGTCATCGCCGTATAGGTCTCGACCGAGCCGATACCGTAGATGCAGGACACCGAGGCGACGATGATGACGTCGTCGCGCTCGAGCAGCGAGCGCGTCGCCGAATGGCGCATGCGGTCGATCTGCTCGTTGATCGAGGATTCCTTCTCGATGAAGGTGTCGGTGCGCGGAACGTAGGCCTCCGGCTGGTAATAGTCGTAGTAGGAGACGAAATATTCGACCGCGTTGTCGGGGAAGAATTTCTTGAACTCGGAAAAGAGCTGCGCGGCCAGCGTCTTGTTGGGCGCCAGGATCAAGGCAGGGCGCTGCGTCTCCTCGATCACCTTGGCCATGGTGAAGGTTTTGCCCGAGCCGGTGACGCCGAGCAGCACCTGGGTGCGGTCGTTGTTGTCGACGCCTTCGACAAGGTCCTTGATGGCGGTCGGCTGGTCGCCGGCCGGCTCGAAATCCGACACCATCTTGATGGCGATGCCGCCTTCGGATTTTTCCGGGCGGGCAGGGCGGTGCGGTGTCCACAGCACGCCGTCCTTGTGCAGCGGATTGCCGGATTCGATCAGCGCCGACAGCGCCGCAACCGTTGCGGTGACACTGCCCGAGGCCATCGTCTCGGCATCTTCCAGCGAGATGTCCAGGCCGGCGACCGGATTGAGGCCGGCGGCGGTGCGCTCCCTGGCGGTGGCAGCACCGCCCATCGATGTGCCACGCGAACTGCGGCCGGGCGCGGCGGAACGCTCCGGGATCTTTTTCGCCGCCTTTGGCGATTTGCCGCCGTCACCCTTGCCGGAGAGGCGGCCTTCCTTCTCGGCCTCCTGCTCGATCTGCTCAGCCCAGTCCGCAATCGAGCCGGTCAGCGGCGTGCCGGTGAAGTCGGCTTGCGGCGCCTCGGCGAAGCCGCCCTTGTGCAGCGGCTCCGAGGCATCGAGGAAATCGGTCAGCGGGCTGCGCCGCTTGGGCGGCGAAGCGCTGTTGTCACCCGCCGTCAAGGGCGTTTTTTTGTCGGGGAGTTTGGCCATGCCCCGAATATGGGCAGAGTCCGCCAAAATGGAAAGGGTGCAGTGGCGCAGGGCATTGGGCGAACCGAGGCTGCTGACACAAGGGTGTCAGGAGCTGTGGCGCGAGTGCCTGGCGATTGCCTCAGTTGAACCACAGCGCGAAGGTCAAAAACCCGGCGCCGCCGAACTGGCGCTGGATCTGGTCGAACTCGTCGCTGGTCAGGATCTTGCCGCTCTCGAGATAGGGCGCGACGGCCGGGCCGGTGATCGACAGCACCAGATCGAAATTTTTCGGCTCCTCGAAGAAGCGCTTCATGTTGATGCCCTTGTCGGCGATACGGAAATGCGGCAGCAGCGTGCGGCCTTCGAGCAGATCCTCGGCCATGGTCAAAGTGGCAAGCCAGGCCTGCACCTGTTCCTCGCCGACTTCGAGACCGGTCAGCGGGTTGGCGCCCTTCTGCTGCGGGCCGGGCAGCCATTCGCGGTCATTGTCGGTCTCAGTGCGGATCGCCTTCCAGTCCTCGCGCGACAGCCGGATCATCTCCAGTAGATGGCGGCGCGCGGACTGCCGGCGCTCGGGCTCGACCACCGGCCAGTTGACGAGGTGGACCAGCGAAATGAAGTCGGCAATGCGCCATTCGGAGGCCAGCATGCCGCCGCTGGTGCCGCCGTCCAGCGGCACGAGAATGTCCTGCAGCGGCAGTTTGGCGTGCGGGAACAGCATGTGGAACGAGCCGTCGAACATGTTTCTGAAATCATGCGCCAGCCAGAAATCGGCCTGCGCCATCAGGAACTCCGCATAGCCCTGCAGCCAAAAGCCGTCGGCGCGGTCGAAGCGGAAGGCGAGCGCCGGCGCGGTGTCGTCCGGGGCGATGCCGCCACGCGCCAGCGAGGCCATGATGGCGGCCATGCTTTCGTCAGGCGCGATGGCGCCGTCCTCGTTGAGGTCGATGCCGACATGGGTGAGGTCGATGACCATGCCGATATCGGCATCCGCCGGCACCGAGCCCAGCGTGGCGGCGGATTTCTCCAGCCGGTCGCGGAAGGCGACCAGAATGGCGCGGAACTGTTCATAGGTCAGCGGTTCGGGATTGGGATTGTCCGGAACCGGAAGCCGCATCAGCGGCAGCATGAAGGATTGCGGGCTATCGAAGCCGTGGCGGTGCAGGCCGCCGGCCAGGATTTCCAGCGCGGTGAAGAACTCGCCCGCGCCGGCGGCGTAGGCCGCTGCCGGATCACCTGATGACGCAGCCTCGAGCGTGGCCAGCGCGGTGTTGCGGTCAGCCACGGTCTTCGCCTCGAACAGGGCGGAGGCTGCTTCGGGCGACGCGGCGGATGCCGAAGACAAGGGCAGCAAAAGAAGGAAGGCGGACGCCAACAAGCTTGCTACATGTGTCATCTCATTCCTCCACTATGCCATTGCGCGGACCATACACGTATTCAGTGCGCCGCGTCTGCCCATTACGAGCGGCAGTGTTTCGAGGCTGACGGTCGACACTTCCCGGGCAGACCGTCTACACAAGCCAACCGATTGGGCAAACGATTGGGCGTCGCGTGTCGAACTATCCGCTTTCCTACAAACTGTCATGGCTGCCGCGCTTCCTGAAGCCGTCGCTCGGCGGCGATGTCAGGGACTTTGCGCCGATTGCGGCGACAACCATCATCGATCCGCCGCCGGCGCGGAGGGTACGTCTGGTGTTCGTCGGCGACATTTCGGCGGTGGCCAACCGCAGCGCGCCGGAGTGCGATCCAATGATCGCAAAGCTGCTGGGCTCAGCCGATCTGGTGATCGGCAATTGCGAAAGTCCGGTCGTTGAGCGGCCGAGCGTGGCACTCGGCACGCGGCTCGGCACGCACCATGCGATGAGCGAACGGTTTCTCGCCGACGCACTTACCGCCGTCGGTATCGCGCGCGAAAAACTGGTGCTGTCACTGGCCAACAACCATGTGCTGGATCAGGGCGTCGCCGGTTTCGACGAGACCGTTGCAGCGCTGGAACGGCTCGGCATCCGCACCATCGGCACCGCGAAAAAAGGACCTGTAGAGCAGGTCAAGGCCGGGCCGCTGACGATCGGCTTTGCGGCATTCACGCTGTGGCGCAATGCCGACGCTTCGCCGTTCACCGAGCGGGTGTCGATGCAGAGCGACCCGGCGGCATGGGTAAAAGACGCCACGGACAAGAGGATTGATCTGCGCTGTGCCGTTCCACATTGGGACTGGGAATTCAGGCATTTTCCGCGCCCGCAAACGCAGGCGCTGGCCAGGCTGCTCGCAGCGCATGGCTTCGGACTGATTGCCGGACACCATGCCCATGTCGTGCAGCCGGTGCAGTGGGTCGGCAAGACGCTTGTCGCCTATGGGCTCGGCGACTTCCTCGGTACCGCTTTGGCGCGCCAGCCATGGCCCGGCCGCATCGGCGGCATTTTCGTCGTCGATGTCAGCGCCGATCTCGGCAAGCGCGGCGCCATCGCCGGCTACAGGATGTATCCCTTCATGCGGCTCCGCGCCGGCGGGCATGACCGGTTGGTCCCGGTCGAGGCGCTCACCGACCCGATAAAGGGCAAGGTCGAGGCGCGGCTGAAGGCGATTTTCGGCGACTGACGACTTTCCGAAAAAACGGTAGGATAGGCGAAAATGGGGCTTGCGAGGGGGCGATGGAAACAGCGGATTTCATGCCTGATGAAACGGTTATCGCCGGCATCAGGAAGAACATCGAAGCCTATGAGGCCGGACGCGCCTCGGCCTATCGCCAAGTGCGCTGGCGGGTGCCGGTGTTTCTCGGGCTGCTGCTGGTCTTCGTCGCGCTGGTGGCCTGGTTGTTCAACAAGGTCGCCGACTTGAACGAGCAGTGGTTCTCGACACCGCATGTGTTCCTCTATGTCGTTGGTTTCTTCGCGGCGCTGCTGCTCTATTTCCTGGCGATGAGACCGGCGACGCGGCTGCAGCAATCGTTCCGCGACACGCTGCTGCCGATCATTTTCGGCTTCATCAGGGATGTGCGCTATCAGCACAGCGTGACGCCGAATTCCTTCGACCGGCTGCCGCGGGCCGTGGTCGGCGCCTTCAACCGGCAGAGCTTCGACGACATCGTGTCAGGCCGCTACGAGGAGTTTCCGTTCGAGCTTTACGAGGCGGAGTTGCGCCAAGGCTCGGGCAAAGGCTCGTCGACGGTCTTCAAGGGCGTCATCGTCGCCTTCGAGACGATCGCGCCATTCCCCGGCACATTGGTGGCGACGCGGCGCAGCAATGCAGTGGTCGGCTTCTTCCGTGGCATCTTCGCCGGCAAGATGCAGGAGCTGTCGAGCGGTGACCCGCTGCTCGATAGTGACTATGAATTCCGCACCGACAATGTCGCCGCCGCCCAGCCGCTGGTCACTGGCCGGCTGGCGCAGGCGCTGAAATGGCTGCATGAGACATGGCGCGATGATCCGGCGCGGGTCGCGCTCAACGGCAGCGACGGTTTCCTGCTGTTGCCGCAGCCGAAGAACTTTTTCGAGCTGCCCGCCATTTCCGTGCCGCTCGACTACACCAGCCATATTGCGCCGATGATCGCCGATATGGGCGCGATCCTGGCGACGGCGGCGCTGGTGCGCAAGATCGGCGCGACGGATGGGGAGATCCAGCCAGGCTGACCCCGTCAGCAGTCGAAGCCGTAATTCTGGCGATAATAGTCGGCTTCTTCCTTCGATATCGTCTTGAACAGCACGCAGACGGTGAAGCTGCCAACCTGGCGGCCGTTCCTGGTGTAGCCCCAGTCGGAAATATCGTCGCGGGTGAATTCGAGTTCCTGGCCGGCAGTCACGTTGTGCACGGCCTGCGGCTCGTTCGCCAATGTTCCGGCAAAGCCGCTTGCTGTCTTGTGGAAGGGGATGATCCAGAAGTGTTCCGAAGTGTCGCCGTCCTTGACCTCGACCTTCAATTTGTAGTCGGTGGTTCCGGCTGGCGGTGCCTCCGACAAGGTCAGGAATTGATCGAGGCTGGCGCGCGCCTGCGCAATGGCGGCCGCCATGTCCGGATCGTCACGGGCGACGTTGACGACCTTGTCGTCGCCCTGCTGGGAATTTTGCGCCCCGGCCGAAATCGGAGCGGACGCCAGCATCAAGGACAGCATCACGCGAATTGCATGCTTCATGGAAAGGTGCTCCTCCGTGCCGATGCCTCACACCATCATGCATCTATCTGGAGTTTTCAACGGCAGTGCGACACCGTGGTATGGCCCGAATGGCGCGGCCGCCGCTCACAGCCCGCTCGGCACCAGCCCTGCCAGCCAGTTCGCGGATCGCTTGGCCATGCCGACCGTTGCCGATGCGGCACGGCCGAGATCGGTCTTGACCACCGCATAGCCGTTCCTGGTGCGGTAGAGCACGCCGGTTCCGCCATCGACCATTTGCTCGTAGGCGACGGGCCGGGCTGCTGCCGCTTCCATGGCCGTCGTCGGCGAGCCGACCGGAACGCTCGGCCGATGGCTCAGTTCCGGCGGCAACGGGCTTTCAGACTGAACACTCCGGCTGGCTGGCCTCAGTTCCGGGCGGGATGCGGTCGCCGCCAGTTGCGAAGAGGATGCCGACCCCTTGGTGCGGCAGATGCCGGAACCAGCGGATAGTTGAAATTCTTCTGATGCAGCATCTGGTTTTTCATCGCCGCTTCGCAGTCGGCGATGGTCGCCCACTTCGCCGGCGTCTCGCCGATATATTCGCAAAGCTTGGCGTCGCAGTCGCAGCCGACGATGGTCATGGCGACAAGGGCGGTCTTGATCACGGTCTTGTCCTTCGGATTGCCCCCCGGCAGCCAACCCCTCCATCGCGCGCGAACAAGGCGGGATTTTGGCCACGATCGCGCAATGAGCCAGGCGATGCGTTTTCAGGAGCGGCTCACAATAGGTGGATTTCGAGATGCCCGGGAGCAGATAGGGCGGCGACCATGATGCGTTTGCGAAAGAAGGGCAAAATAAATATTGCCTTCTATGACAGCAACAACTGTTTCCTGGCGCGGTTTTCTATTACGATACTGGCGGGGCGATACAACAATATCGGGAGGGGTTGCCATGGGAAGAATTGTCCGGTCCGCTGAGCCTGTGTCGAGAAGCAATCCGACGCTTGAGGGCATTCCCGGCGCTGCTCCGCTCGACGTCGACGACGGCGATCAGGACGCAGGATCGAAAGGCGGCGACGGCTATCTCGACCGGGTGGCAAAGTATGTGCCCGCCGAAGTCGTGGCATTCTTCATCTTCGTCAATTCCATCCTCGACAACGCGGCCGAGGAGCCGGTGGCCAAGGCGCTGTCCGATGCGGTGGCCGCAGAATCCAAAGGCATTCCGGGGGACATTCCGGGCGCGGTACGAGCAGCCATCTACAAGATTGAAATGGCCGGCATCAGCGTCTGGACCATTTCATGGGCCGTGTTGTTCATCGCACTGGCAATGACGCCGATCTATCTTAAATCGGTGAGCGATGCCGCCGACAATGCGGAGGCTCCCGGCGCCAACATCGTCATGTCGATGCTCGCTTTCCCGTTCTGGGCTTACGCTGTCGATGCGCTGGCCCTCAGGCCATGGCATGACGGGGCGCTGGCCAGCATAATGCTGGCCACATTCACGCTCATCAGCGGCGCTGTACGGCCGGAATATATAAACTCCGTCCTCAATTTGATCCCGGGCATCGGATCAAAGAAGTAGGCCGGCATGGGGGCCGGCCTCGTCGTAGTGCGGAAGTCGCGGCTTCAGCAATCGTAGACGTGCTCCAGCCTGGCGCCGGCCCTCAGCAGCGCCGGCAGCAAAGGTGCAGTTTGCGCACGGCGACGATCAGCCCGGTGCGGTGGTTGGCCGGATCGACCGGGATCGGCTGGCTGAACAGCACGCGGGCGCCTTCGGGCGCCGCAAGCTCGGCCGCCGACAGCACGTTAGCCGATTTTGCCGAGGGTTGCAGCCCCAGCTGGAAAGGTATGTGGGAGGCCCGAAGGACAGTCGGCGCCGGGATTTCTCCCAGCGCCTCCCTGTCAGATCAGGACACGGTCGGGCAGCAACTTCCCTAGAGATGTCGCGCCATGCCGGCCTTGATGTTGACGGCCCTGCCAGTCACCACCCGAAGGCGATGCCCGTTCCAGGCCACGCCGTTCTCCACTCTTGCGAGCTTCGCTCAGCGTGCCATCGAAGGTTTTTGCCGTCCTTCATGGCAGCATCGGTCCGCCGTTGGCGTTCGCACGCTTTCCGCGGCCCCGTAGGTCTCGGCATCCGTCCCTCGAACAGGCAAGCCTGCTCTCGCTTCGGGCCGTACGGGCCTCAGGAAATCCGCCTTTTCGCTTTGCCTTTCGGCGTGGCGATCGGTAGCCGCCTGAGATGGGTTAAACTTACGCCGGGTAAGGGTTTTGGGGAATGGGGGTGAGCCTGTGGATAACGGGATTATCGGGGACGGTTTGCCACAAACCTCGGAATCTCGGCGTCGGCTGCCTTAGACAGCCTGCCCGCTTTTTGACGCCCAGCCGGTTGTACCCCTTGCTCCGCACGCAGGCGCGGGTTTCAATGCCGGCAAAGCATCGCGCCTATCGGCTCGGTGCGGGGAGGGTGCGCTTTGAAAGTCGGGGTGGTGCTCAATCCGATTGCCGGTGGCGGCCGGCTGAAACGGCATTGGCCGGAGGTCGCCGCGTCTCTGAAAACCCATTTCGGCGACTTCGAGCTGCGCGAGACGCAAGCCGAGGGCGACGCCGAAAGGTTAGCGCTCGACCTCGCGGCCAGCGGTTTCGATCTGGTGATCGCGGCTGGCGGCGACGGCACCGCCAGTGAGGTGGCGGATGGGTTGCTGCAGGCATTCGATGAGAGCGGCCGGACAACCGAGCTTGGGTTGCTGCCTTGCGGCACAGGGATCGACTTCGCCCGCGGGCTCGGCCTGCCGAAAGAGGTGGACGCAGTGCTGAAACGGATCGCCGAGGCCAAGGCGCGCAAGGTCGATGCCGGGCGCATCTGCTACATCGACGATCATGGCGCGCTGGCCAGCCGCCATTTCATCAACATCGCCAGCCTCGGTCTGTCCGGCGCCACCGACCGCGCCGTCAATGCCGACAAGCGCAAGGGTAAGATGTCGGCCAAGGCGCTGTTTCTCTGGCGCACTGTGGTCGAATTCGTCCGCTACCGGTTCCAGGACGTCCGGATCACCGTCGATGACGGCATGCCGGTCGAAGCGCGCATGGCGCTGGTGGCGGTGGCCAACGGCAAATTCTTCGGCGGCGGCATGATGATTGCGCCGGACGCTGAGCTGGCCGATGGTCAGTTCGACATCGTCATCCTGCGGGCGGCCGGCAAGCTGAAGCTGATCTGGGACATCCGCCTGCTCTATGGCGGACGGCACCGCAACCATCCGGCTATCACGATCCTGCGAGGCCGGAAAGTGGTGGTCGAACCGCTCGGCGATGTCGAGAAAAATGGCGCGCTTGTCGACATAGATGGCGAGTCGCCGGGGCGTATTCCCGCGACCTTCGAGATTTTGCCCGGAGCGCTGACGCTGAGATATTGAATCAAGTGCCTTAGGTGCTGATTCTGAAGGCCCGACTAAGCCACTGAAGACATTGGCTAAATATTTTGCCGGCTAGGTCTCAAGTTTGGCCGGGAAGCCGGGTGCACGCAGGTCGGTGCCGACGGCATCCTCGAGCAATTTGACGATCTGGGTCGACCAGGCGCTGCCGCCATAGGCCGCTTTGCCCTGCTCGAAAATCGCGTTGACGCGCGTGGCAAGGTCGAGCGGTACGCCGGATTGTTCGGCCATGGCGAGCGCGAAGCCGAGGTCCTTCAGCGCCAGGTCCATGGTGAAGCCGATGTCGTAGGAGCCGTTGAGGATGAGCTGACTTTCTGTCTCATGGACGAAGCTGTTGCCGGAAGAGGCGACGATGGCGTGGTAGGATTGGGCAAGGTCGAGGCCGCCCTGCCTGGCCAGCATCAGCGCCTCGCCGGCGGCGACGAGATGGATGAAGGCCAGCATGTTGGTGATGACCTTGATCACCGCCGCCGAGCCGACCGGTCCCATCAGGAACGATTTTGCGCACATTGCTTCGATTGCTGGACGATGCCGCTCATAGAGAGCTGCATCGCCACCGACCAGCGCGGTGATCTTTCCCACTGCCGCCAGATGCACACCACCGGTGACCGGGCACTCCAGCGTTTCGACGCCCTTGGCCAAGGCGAGAGCTGCCAGTCGCAGAATCTCATCGCGACCATTGGTCGACATCTCGATCCAGGTGCCACCCTTGGGTAGGCCTTCGAGCAGGCCGTCGCCACCCGTCAGCACAGCTTCGCTGACCTTTGGCGAAGGCAGGCAAGTGATGGCGTTGCCGGCCTGCGCCGCCGCTTCGGCAGGACTAGCTGCTGCTGTCGCGCCGAGCGCAACCAAGCGCTCGGCGGAGGCGGGGTCACGGTCGAAGACGATGACGGCAAAACCGTTGCGCAGCAGGCTGGCGGCAAGGTTGCCGCCGAGATGGCCAAGGCCGATGAATGCGTAGCGCTCTCTCACGGCATCAGCGGCGTCTGCATCATCTGCAGATGCAAATCCTTGCCGGTGTAGGGATGCGCGTCGCAGACCGCCTCGTTGAGCTCGACGCCGAGCCCGGGCTCCTTCGACGGGATGACGTCGCCGTCCTGCCATTCGATCTTCTTCTTCAGGAGCGCGGCGTGGAAACCGTCCCACTGCTTCAGCGATTCCAGGATGAGGAAGTTGGGCAGCGTCACTGCCAGCTGGATGTTGGCCGCGCCGACGATCGGCCCGCAATAGCAGTGCGGCGCGACCTGGATGTGATAGGCCTCGGCCATGGCGGCGATCTTCTTGGTTTCCAGAATGCCGCCAGAGCGGCCGAGGTCAGGCTGCAGGATGGTCGCGGCGCGGTTCTCGATGACGCGGGCAAATTCAAACTTGGTCGTCAGGCGCTCGCCGGTGGCGATCGGGATGGAGGTGCCGCGAGCCACCTGCGCCATCACTTCGGGCATGTCAGGCGGCACCGGCTCTTCGAACCACAAGGGATCATAGGGCTCGATGGCGCGCGCCATGCGCAGTGCGCCCGATGCGGTGAACTGGCCATGCGTACCGAACAATATATCGGCGCGGGTGCCGACAGCTTCGCGGACCGCCTTGATCATGCGGGTGGAGACATCGATGTCGACGAGGCGCGGCTGGTGACCGTCAAAGGCCGTGTAAGGGCCGGCCGGGTCGAGTTTGACGGCAGTAAACCCCTGCTCGACATATTCGAGCGCGCAGGCCGCCGCCAGCTCGGGGTCGTTGTAGACGTTCCGGCCGTCCGGCGCGTCCTCGGAATGGACGCTGCCGGTGTGCGGATAGAGATAGGTGTAGGTGCGCAGCGTCTCGTGCACCTGGCCGCCGAGCAATTTGTAGACCGGCTTGTTGGCTTCCTTGCCGATGATGTCCCAACAGGCCATTTCGAGTGCGGAAAAACAGCCCATGCCGGAAACATCCGGGCGCTGGGTGAAGCCGGAGGAATAGGCGCGGCGGAAAAAGTTCTCGATGTCGTGCGGGTCGCGCCCGACGAGATAGCGCTCGGCCATGTCCTCGACCATTTTCGCGGTCGTGTGGGCCGAGAAGGTGGCGTTGTAGGCCTCGCCATAGCCGACGACACCGCCATCGGTGGTCAGCTTGACGAAGATGAAATACTTGCCGCCGATGCCTGGCGGCGGATTGCCGACAACCCAGGTCTTGACGTCGGTGATCTTCATTTTTGGTCCTCCAGAACCAGTTCGGCGCCCTTCCATCCGGTCATGATGGCGGCGGCGTTGGTGTTGCCGGTGATGTTGGCGGGAAAGATCGAGGCGTCGATGACGCGCAGGCCGTCGAGCCCATGCACTTTCAGGCGCGGATCGACGACCGCCTGCCCGGCATCGGGGCCCATGCGGCAGGTCGAGACCGGGTGATAGACGGTGCCCGAGCGCTTCCTGAAATCCGTGATCAGGTCGGCATCCGACTGGATCGATGGCCCCGGCAAAACCTCTTCGGCGATGATCTCGGCCATGGCCGGCATCGAGGCGATCTTGCGCACGAATTTTACCGCCGCCAGCATCTCGTCGACATCGGCATTGGTGGAGTAGGCGTTGGCGACGATCTTGGGATAGTACAGCGGATTGCTGGAGCGGATCATGATCTCGCCGCGGCTCGACGGGCGGCAGTTGGACAGGCCGATGGAGAACCCCGGCCATGGGTCCGGCGTCAGGATAGGCCGCTCGCCGCTCTTTGGAATAACGGTGGAGAAGGCCTGGAAATAAAGCTGCATGTTGGGGCGCGAGAACGCCGGGTCGGTGCGGAAGAAGCCGCCGCCATGGTTCATCGACAGCGACAGCGGACCCGAGCGGGTGAGGATGTATTGCATGCCGACCAGCAGTTTTCCCCACCAGGGGCGCAGGATCTGGTTCAGCGTCGGCACCTTGCCCTTGAAGGTGTAGTTGATGCCGACATGGTCCTGCAGATGCGCGCCGACATTTTCGTTGGCGTGGACGACAGGAATGCCGAGGCCCTTGAGCAGCGCCGAGGGGCCGACGCCGGACAGCTGCAGCAGCTGGGGCGAGTTGATCGAACCGGCGGAGAGGATGACCTCGCGACCGGCGCGGGCGGTCTTGGTCTCGCCGTTCTGCTGGTACTCGATGCCGACGGCGCGCTTGCCTTCGAACAGAATTTTGCTCGCCAGTGCATTGGTTTCGACGCGCACATTCGCGCGTTTCATCGCCGGGCGCAGGAAGGCGCGCGCCGCCGACATGCGACGGCCACCCTTGGTCGAGATCTGGTAGACGCCGACGCCTTCCTGGACGGCGCCGTTGAAGTCGGGATTGAGCGGCAGGCCCGCCTGCTGGCCGGCAGCAAGGTAGCGTTTGGTCAGCGGATGGACGGCGTTCGTGGTGTCGGTGATGTGCAGCGGCCCGCCGGTGCCGCGCCATTTGTCGGCGCCGGCCTCATTGTCCTCGAGCGCCTTGAAGCCCGGCAGCAAATCGTCATAGCCCCAGCCGGGATTGCCGGCATCGCGCCAGTCGTCAAAGTCCTCGCGCGCACCTCTGATCCAGACCATGGCATTGATCGAGCTTGAGCCGCCAAGGAGCTTGCCGCGCGGCCAATGGTCGACATTGCCGCCGAGACCGGGGTCCGGTTCGGGCTTGTAGCTCCAGTTGACCGCCGGGTCGAAGAAGGTCTTGCCATAGCCGAGCGGCATCTGGACGTAAAAACGGCGGTCGGTGCCGCCAGCTTCCAGGACCAGCACGGAGTAGCGGCCGGAAGCCGACAGTTTGTCGGCGAGAACCGAGCCGGCCGAGCCGGAGCCGACGATGATGAAGTCATAGGTCTGCATGATTGGTGTTGGCGGCTCCGCAAAACTGGGGGCAGCCTAGACGCGACGGCTTTGCCAAGTCGCCGCACCTTCCGGCATGCGTTGTGAAAAATGCGACCGCGAGACGCCTGGTTCGGAAATGCCAACAGGGAAACGACATTGCGCCGCCAGCCTCGCACATCGCGTTGACCTCCCGGCGCCGTGACGCTACGGGATCGAGGGCAATCGTTTCAGGGGATTTGGCGCATGGTGCATTACGCGGACGGACAGCCGATCGGCGATCTGACCTTGCGCACGCTGGCCATGCCGGCCGATGCCAATGCGGCCGGCGATATCTTTGGCGGCTGGGTGATGGCGCAAATGGACCTTGCCTGCGGCATCCGCGCCGCCGAGCGCGCCAAGGGCCGCGTGGTGACGGCGGCGGTCAAGGAGATGTCCTTCGCCAAGGCGATGAAGATCGGCGACACGCTGTGCATCTACACCCATGTCGAGCGCGTCGGCCGCACGTCGATGACGCTCAAGGTCGAGGCTTGGGCGCAGCGCTACCTCTCCGATCTGATGGAGAAGGTCACCTATGCCGATTTTGTCATGGTGGCGCTTGATAGCGACGGCAAGCCGAAGCCGATTCCAGCGGAAAGCTGAAGCAGTCGATTCTTCCAAGCTTGCGCTTATGTAACATCCCCCACGCGGGCGATGCGCTACGCGACATCCAATGGTTGCCTTCGTCTCCGATTCTGCGGATGGCGGAGGGAAGACAATGCGTCAACACATGCTGAACGGCTGGCTCGTGGCGGCCCTTGTCGCGGTGATCTGTCTGCTTGGCACCACCGCCTATACCGAGATCAGGAAAGAACTTCCGAGCGTCGCCTGCAAGCACGACCGCACAGTCGACAACCAGCGAACTGCAAGGGCCGATACGTGCAGCACGATGTGTTGCAGCAACCCTGCGTCAAAGGCCTGAAGGCCTCTCAGCGAGGACGCTTATTCGCCTCAAAATGATGGTGCGCCGGCGAACGAGACGCGGCAGCTGGATCGCGACGGCCTGGCCGAGGATGCCAGGCGGACCCAGCCAAATCTGAACTGCGTGTCTCGAGGACGAAGTCCTTGCGCTGCAAGGGTTTCAGGCGTGCACGCCGTCGAATTTTTCGCGCGCTGCCTGGACGCGCACGGTGTTTTTGCGCGCCCATTCGCCCAGCGCGCCGACCGGGACCAGCAGCTCATGGCCGAGCTCGGTCAGCTCGTAATCGACGCGTGGCGGGATGGTCGGGAACACGGTTCGGGTGACGAAACCGTCGCGCTCCAGGCCACGCAAAGTGGTGGTCAGCATCTTCTGCGAAATGCCGCCGACGGCGGCGCGCAATTCATTGAAACGCAGCGGCCCGCCGCCGAGCTTGCCGACGACCAGGACGGTCCATTTGTCGCCGACGCGCTGCAGGATTTCCGAGACGGCGCGGCAGTCTTCGGTGTTGTGCGGGTACCTCAGTAACAAAACGGTGCCTCCTTGCGCAGTGGTTTGACAGTATCTCATATAGCGCCGGTATCCAAACGATACCAGCTTTTACATATATGGAGAGCCCCATGTCCAAGCCCAAAATCGCCATTGTCGTCGGTTCGACACGCGCCGCGCGTTTCGCCGATGTGCCCGCCCAGTGGATCGCCAAGATCGCAAAATCGCATGCCGACATCGATGTCGAGATCGTTGACCTGCGCGACTGGCCGCTGCCCTTCTTCGATGAAGTTGCCTCGTCCGCCTGGGCACCGTCGCAGAACGAAGTTGCGCAGCGTTGGCAGAAGAAGGTCGCCGAGTTCGACGGCTTCATCTTCACCGCCGCCGAATACAATCACGGCCCGACCGCAGTGCTGAAGAACGCCATCGACTACGCCGCCAATGAATGGAACAAGAAGCCGGCCGGCTTTGTCGGCTATGGCAGCGTCGGCGGCTCGCGTGCTGTCGAGCACCTGCGCCTTGCCGCCGTTGAGCTGCAGATGGCGCCGGTCAAGTCCGCCGTCCACATCGCCTGGGGCGATTTCCTGGCGGTACGCCAGGGCGAAAAGAAGCTTGAGGAGATCGAGCATCTGAACCAGGCTGCTGCCGCGCTGGTCAACGATGTCGCCTGGTGGGCCCGGGTGCTCAAGGCTGCGCGTCAGGCCGACGCGATTGCCGGCGAAGCCCAGGCGGCCTGAGCCTTATCCTCCCAAGGATCAATCATCTTCCCAAAGGGGCGGCGCTTGCGCCGCCCTTTTTTCGTTGACGACCATGCGTGATAGATCGCCGCCTGTCACAGCCAACCGCCGGAAAAACCGGCTCGATGCAGTCCGGTGGCGATGGCCGGCACGCCGCGCATCAGCCGCCACAGGAAGTCCGACCGGTAATTCTCGATCATCAGGGCGATCGGCCCCTGATTGATGCCGACGTGGTCCGGCGATACCCAGCCACAGGCGCGGCCGTCGGCTGCGGCGATCGTCGGATTGAAGCTTGCGACGAAGCCGTAAGGATTGCCCACGTGCAGGTCCATCTCGTGAAAATGGCGCAGCGCCGGCAGCACGATTTCCGGCGCAAAGGGCAGGGAGGTAATCGCCGCCCATGGCGACAGCGTGCCGTCATCAGGCCCGAAAGGCGCGCCGCGCGCGAGATAGCCGAAGAAGCGGCGGCCATCGATCGTCATTTCCCGTTTGGTCGGGCCCGGACCGTCGCTGGCGGTGACGCCCCAGCAATTCTCGCCGTAGCCGCTTAGCCCCTTCGGATTGCGGATGGCGTAGTCGCGCTGCAGATAGGTCGCCTGGCGGCTGTTCTGGAAATAGTCGCTGTCGTGATCGCGCATGAAGGCATCGCGGATGCCGCGAAAATCGATCCAGATATGCGAGAACTGGTGGATGAAGAGCGGGCCGGCATAGACCAGTTCGCGGTCGTAGATTGTCTTCCACTTGTAGCTGGACAGCCAGGCCGCGTAGCTCTCGGGCGGCAGCGGATGGGTTGGCGAGCCCAAACCCAGCACGTACAGGATCAGCGCTTCGTCAAATCCTTCCCAGCGATAGCGCAGGAAGCCTTTTTCAGGCCGCCAGCCATGGGTAACGGTGGGGCCGCCATTCTGCGCCCAGCGCCAGTCGGCGCGGCGGTAGAGCGCATCGGCGAGCTGGCGGATTTCCAGTTCGGATCCATCGTCCTGGTCAAAATAGGCGCCGGCGGACAGAACGCCCGCAAGCAGGAGCGCGGTATCGACAGTGGACAGCTCGCACTTCCAGACGCGGCGGCCGGTCTGCATGTCGAGGAAATGATAGTAGAAACCCTTGTAGCCGGTGGCATCGGGCTCTGGCCCATGCGGAGCGTTCCAGAAGAAACGGAGCGTGGCGAGCGTGCGCTCGATTGCGGCCGCGCGCGTCATGAAACCGCGTTCGACACCGACGGGATAGGACGACAAAGCGAGGCCGACGGCGGCTATGCTGGCAGGCGACGCCTGCGTGTTGCGGTCGGCGACCAGGCCGTTGGCAGGGTTGGCCTCGTTGAGAAAATACTCGAAGGACAGACGCTGGATATCTTGGAGAAGCTCGTCGTTTAGCGCGTGTTCGTTCGATGCATCCATGGCTATCGATATAGAGGCTTTGGCTGCGTTTCCCAATCTCTCAGTGGATCAATCATGGGTGAGGCAGGCTGCTTTCGGAGTCCGTACTTCGCCATGCAAGCGAGCATCTGACAAAGCCCTTCTGACGCCACGTCGCGGGCATTGCTTGCCGACCTTGAGCCGCCACGCGCTCGTGTCCCTTGCTCGATCACGTCCGAGTGAATTGCATAATGCAACTCACATCGCTATCTGTAACTTTCATTATGAAAGAGACCGCTGTCATGGTTGCAAAGACAAGCTTCGAAAACCGCCCATGCCCCATCGCGCGCAGCCTCGATGCTGTCGGTGAGTGGTGGAGCATCCTGCTGCTCAGGGACGCGTTCCAGGGCCTGACGCGCTTCGACCAGTTTCAAAAGAGCCTGGACATCGCGCCCAACATTCTGACGCGGCGGCTGAACAGCCTTGTCGAGCGCGGCCTGTTCGAAAAGCGCGTCTACTGCGAACGGCCGCTTCGCCATGAATATGTGCTGACCGCCAAGGCGCGCGATTTTCGCCCGGTTCTCCTCTCCCTGCTCGCCTGGGGCAACAAGCATCTGGCCCCCGAAGGCCCGAGCCTGGTGATGGTGGACAGGGCGGATGGACGCTGGGCCGAGCCGGTTCTGGTCGACCGCCAAACCGGCAGTGAACTCGACAGCGAGGGCTTCACCCTGGCGACTGGACCGACCGCCACCGACCGTATGCGGCAGCGCTATCGCTTCAGCAGCGCGGGCTCAGGCCTTCCGCTTATAGAGAATACGGTGATTGAGCACAGGTGGGATGAGGCGCGCCAATGAACAAGGTTCTTTCGGCCGCCGAGCTGCAGCCGGCGCAGCCCCCGGTCGTGCAAATCCCCGCACCCGCCAAAAAGCGCCGCAAGCCGTGGCTGACGCTGGCAGCCGTGATCGTCGTCGGTGCCGCCGGATGGTATGGCTTCGACTGGTGGCGGGCCGGCCGCTTCCTCGTCTCGACCGACGATGCCTATGTCGGCGGCAACGTCACGCCGCTGGCGCCGCGGGTCGCCGGCCACATCGATCAGATCCTTGTCGAGGACAACCGGCACGTCGCCGCCGGACAGCTCATCATCCGCATCGACGACCGGCCGTTCAAGGCGGCGCTGGAGCATGCTCAGGCGTCCGTCCAGCAGCAGCAATCGGCCCTCGACAATCTGCGCGCCCAGATATCGTTGCAGAATTCGGTGATCGAGCAGGCCGAGGCCGATCTCGAAGCCAAGAGCGCTGCCGCGACTTTCACCGCCCAGGATGCCAAACGCTATGAAGTGCTGGCCAGCACCCGGGCCGGAACGCAGCAGGATGCGCAGAGAAGCCTCGCCGTCGACGGTCAGGCCAAGGCTACCGTTGCCGCCTCGCGCGCCGGGCTTGCCGCCGCCAGACAGCAGCTCGACGTGCTCAACACCCAGATCGCGGAAGCGACCGCAGCTGTCGCGGCGGCCAAGGCCGACGTCGATACGGCCGAGCTCGATCTCGGCTTCACGGAAATCCGCTCGCCCCTCGACGGCATCATCGGCAACAGGCTGGCGCAGGTCGGCAGCTATGTCTCGCCGGGCAGCTATCTCCTGACCATCGTTCCGGCCTCCGGCCTGTGGGTCGACGCCAATTTCAAGGAAGACCAGCTGCGCGACATGACCGACGGCCAGGCTGCGACGGTCTACACCGACATTGCGCCCGATGCGCCGCTCAAAGGTCACGTCACCAGCCTGGGGCCGGCGACCGGGGCGATCTTCAGCGTGATCCCGCCGCAGAACGCGACCGGCAATTTCACCAAGATCGTCCAGCGCGTTCCGGTCCGGATCACGATCGACCCGGACCAGGCGCAGAAAGTCGCGCTGCGGCCGGGTCTGTCGACAACGGTCACCGTCGATACCGCGTCACGCTGAGGACGCCATGCCGGTGCGCCAGGAATCCTTCATCACCAGCATCCTGCCGTTCATGGTGATGTGCGTGGGGATGTTCATCGCGCTGCTCGACATCCAGATCGTGGCGTCTTCGCTGCAGGATATTGGTGGTGGTCTGTCGGCGGCACAGGACCAGATCGGCTGGGTGCAGACCTCCTATCTGGTGGCGGAAATCATTGTCATCCCGCTGTCGGGCTGGCTCACCCGCGTGTTCTCGACACGCTGGCTTTTCACCTTCTCGGCAGCCGGCTTCACGCTGGCCAGCATGCTGTGCGGCTTCGCCTGGAGCATCGAAAGCATGATCGTGTTCCGCGCACTGCAGGGGCTGCTCGGCGCGTCGATGATCCCGACGGTGTTCACCTCGTCGTTCCACTACTTCCAGGGGCCGAGGCGGGTCTATGCGGCGGCGGTGGTCGGCAGCATCGCGTCGATCGCGCCAACGCTCGGCCCGGTGATCGGCGGCTGGATCACCGATACGCTGAACTGGCACTGGCTGTTTTATGTCAACGTCATTCCCGGCACCATCATCACTATCCTCGTCGCGCTGCTGGTCAAGATCGACAAGGCCGATCCGTCGCTGCTGAAGGGCGCTGATTATATCGGCATGGTGCTGATGGCGGTCAGCCTCGGCACGGCCGAATATGTGCTGGAGGAGGGCACGCGCTGGAACTGGTTCGACGACGCAACGATCCGCAACGGCGCCATCATTGCCAGCGTTACCCTGGTTCTGTTCGTCATCCGCAGCCTGACCTATTCACAGCCGGTGGTCGACTTTCGCGCCTTCGGCAACCGCAACTTTGCCATCGGCTGCTTCCTCTCCTTCGTTACCGGCATCGGCATCTTTGCCACGATCTATCTGACGCCGCTGTTCCTCGGCTATGTCCGCGGCTACGACGCCTTCCAGACCGGGGTGGCGGTGTTTTCCACAGGCGTCGCCTCGATGGTCGGCGTGCCGGTCTACATCTTCCTCGCCAAGCGCTTCGACACGCGCTGGCTGATGATGTTCGGGCTGGCATCTTTCGGCGCCTCGATGTGGAGCTTTAGCGCTATCACCAGCCAGTGGGGCGCCGCGCAACTGCTTCTGCCGCAGATATTTCGTGGTTTTCCGCAGGTCTTTGCGGTGGCGCCGAGCGTTAATCTCGGCCTCGGCAGCCTGCCGCCGGAGCGGCTGAAATATGCCAGTGGCCTGTTCAATACGATGCGCAATCTGGGCGGCGCGGTGGGCATCGCCATTTGTGGCGCGATCCTGAACGACCGCACCAACTTCCATTTCCTGACTATCGCCTCGCATCTGACGCCGCAAAACGAGGCGGCGATGCGCCTCCTCGACAATGTCGGGCAGCGCTATGGGCAGTTGCCGGGTGCTGTCGACGATGGTCATGCCGCGGCGCTGAAGCAGCTCTGGCAACTTGCCTATCGCGAGGCCTCCACCATGGCCTATGCCGATGCGTTCCTGGTCATCATGGTTGCCTTCGTCATCGCCACCGCGCTGGTTCCCTTCCTGCGCAACGTCACGCCGAAGGCGCCGCCGCCGGACGCGCACTGAGGCAAACTTGCCTTGGACCGGCATATGGACAGGGCTGCCATCTGGCCCTGCCGTTTTGCCCTGATATATCGGCCGCGATCCATCACATGAGCAGTCCCCGTGAAGTCACCCAGCCTGACAGGCATCGTTTCCCCCATGATCCCGGTGCTGGTCTGCGCGCTGGCGATCTTCCTTCTGTCCGCCATGGATGCGGCAATGAAGGTTCTGGTCATCGCCGTCGGTGTCTACAACACGGTGCTGTGGCGAAGCATGCTTGCAACCGTGGTCGCGGGCACGGCCTGGGCGGCAGGGCCGCGCGTGCTTCCCACGCCTTCCGTGCTCAAGCTGCATGCGCTGCGCGCCGTCGTCGTCTGCATCGTTCTGCTGTCATTCTTCTGGGGGCTTGCCAGGCTGCCGCTGGCGGATGGGATCGGGCTTAGTTTCGTAGCACCGCTGTTTGCTCTTCTGCTGGCCGCACTGCTGTTGGGCGAACGCATCCAGCGTCAGGCGATCTGGGCGTCGCTGGCCGGCATCGCCGGCGTCGTCATCATCATGGCCGGACAGTTCGGGCAAGGCAGTTACACCGGGGATGCTCTGCTTGGCACGGTGGCGGTGCTCGCGTCGACGGTGTTCTATGCCTACAACCTGATCCTCTCGCGGCGACAGGCGCTGGTGGCCAAACCAGGCGAGATCATGATGTTCCAGAACCTGTGCGTCGCCACCGTCCTTCTCCCCGCCGCGCCCTGGCTGGCGGTTGCCCTGCCGGGCAATCTCTGGCTTCCCCTTGCGGGTGTGACGGCTTTGTCGCTCTCCGGCCAGTTCCTGATGAGCTGGTCCTATGCGCGCGCTGAAGCGCAATATCTGATCCCGACGGAATATTCGGCCTTCATCTGGGCGATCGTGTTCGGCTGGCTGTTCTTCGACGAGGCGGCGACCTGGACAACGCTGGCAGGTGCGGCCCTGATCGTGGCCAGCTGCCTGATCGCCTCGCGCTCCAATCCGAGACTTGCCGAACCGATCGAAGCCGCGGTGTGAAAGGGCGCTGTTGTCAGCGCACCACTTCGCGATGGCCGCTGGGCAGGCGGGTGGCGATCAGCTTGTCGATGCGGCGGCCGTCGAGGTCGACCACCTCGAAGCGCCAGCCCTGCGCGTCGACGCATTCGCCGGTCGCCGGCAGATGATGCATGTGCGACAGCACATAGCCGGCGACGGTCTCATAGTCGCGGTTTTCTGGCAGGTCGATGCCGAGAACCTCGGCCATCTCGTCGGCCTGCATGTAGCCGGCGAGCAGCCATGAGCCGTCCTCGCGCTTGACGGCGTTTTCCTCCTCGCCGGCATCGAGGTCGGCGCGGAACACACCAGTGATGGCTTCGAGAATGTCGGCGGGGGTAACGATGCCTTCGAAATGACCGTATTCGTCATGCACCAGCGCCATTGGCACGTCGGAATCCTTCAGCTTCTGCAGCACGTCCAGCGCGTCGGCCTGGTCATAGACGATGGGGGCGGCGCGCGCATGCTTGCGTGGGTCGAGCGGGCGGCCGGCAAGGATCGCCGCCAGCACGTCGCGGGTCTGGACGACGCCGACCATGACATCGACGCCGCCATCGCCCGCCGGCAGGCGCGAATGCTGGGTGTCCATCAAGAGCTTGCGGATGGCGCTCTCATCCGCCTGCAGATTGATCCAGTCGACTTCGGTGCGCGGCGTCATCACCGCGCGCACGGCGCGGTCGCCGAGCCGCATGACGCCGGCAATCATGCGCCGCTCGTCGGATTCGATGGTGCCGTGATGCTCGGCCTCGGCGACCAGCATCTTGATCTCCTCGTCGGTGACCTTCTCGTCGCTTTCGCCGCGCTGGCCGAGCAGCCACAATATGGCGCGGCCGGAAATGTCGAGCAGGAAGACGAGCGGCGCCGAGACAGTGGCAAGGATGGTCATCGCCGGAGCGGCGCGGGCAGCAACGCGTTCCGGATCGCGCAATGCGATCTGCTTGGGCACCAGTTCGCCGACAATCAGCGAGAAATAGGTGATGATGGCGACGACGATGCCGACGCCGAGCGGGTCGGCGACGCTCTCGCGGATGCCGGTCGAGGCCAGGAAGACGGACAGCCTGTCGCCCAGCGTGGCGCCGGAGAAGGCGCCCGACAACACCCCTACCAAGGTGATGCCGATCTGCACCGACGACAGGAATTTGCCGGGGTTGGAGCCGAGCGCCAGCGCGCGCCCGGCGCCATTGACGCCGCGGTCGATCATCGCCTTGAGCCGTGCCGGGCGCGACGAAACGATGGCGAGCTCGGACATCGACAGAAGGCCGTTCACACAGATGAGGACGACCACGGTAGCGATTTCGACGTATAGCATCAGGGGTCAATAGCATTGCCGCGCGGTTTTCGAAAATAGATGGCCGCGATTTTTCAAGATGACGGGCGCGGATCTTTCAAGCGACATCCCAAGGCGGCGACGAAAAACGCTCGACCAGGGCATCGACGACGACGCGAACCTTCGGCGCCAGGTTGCGTGTCACCGGCCAGATAGCATGCACGACGACGTTTTCGACCAGACAATCCGACAGAACCATCTCAAGTTCGCCGCTTTTGAGGCAGTCGGCCGCCAGCCAGGTTGGCAGAAAAGCAATGCCGCAGCCGGCAAGCGCTGCATCCAGCATCGGTTCGCCATGACCGAGGACGAGCCGCGCTTTGGGCACGAATTTTCCGAGATGTCCGTCGCTATGCCTTACGGTCCAGGGCCGGACGACGCCGTCGCGGCCGTAACCGATGACGCTATGGGCGGCAAGATCCTCGATCGATCGCGGCCTGCCGTGGTTTTCGAGATAGGCAGGGGCGGCGCAGATTGCCGAGCGCTGGGCATAGATGCGACGCGCGGCGAGCGACAGGCTATCGTCGAGATCGCCCATGCGGATGGCAAGATCGATGCCTTCCTCTATCAAGTCGACCCGCCGGTCATTGAAGGAGATTTCTACCGTCAGATCCGGGAACTGCCTGGAAAGATCGAACAGAACAGGGGCGACGCAGCGGCGGCCGAAGGCCAGAGGCACGTCGACACGAAGCCGGCCGGAAGGCACCTGGCGACGCAAGGCAATCAACGAGTGGGCGGCCTCGATCTCAGCCAGCGCCCTGACACAGGCTTCATAGTAGCTGACGCCTTCGCTGGTTGGGCTGAGGCTGCGAGTGGTGCGGTTGAGCAGGCGAACGCCGAGGCGCTGCTCCAACTGCGCAATCGTCTTGCCGACCGCCGATTTCGTCACATGCATACGTTCGCCTGCACCGGTGAAGCTGCCGGCCTCCACCACCTGGACGAAGGCGACGACGCCTTGCAGGTTCGGCGATTCCATCGGTCGTTTCCTATTGTAGCGTTCAGGTATTCAATCCGTTGCCAAATATGCCACATCGAAGCGCTAATTTCCATAGCGAAATGGCATAGATGTCTCTCCCGTGACGTCAATCACGGAGCGCGAAAACAAGATGAGCACCCAAGTCAACAGATCCTGGCAGATGACCGGCTTTGGCCTGTCCAGGCTGGAGAGGGTTGAAGGCAAGGTTCCCGAGCCAGGCCCGCGCGAGCTTCTGGTGCGAACCAAAGCCGTATCCCTGAACTACAAGGACAGGATGATCATCGACGGCACGCTGATCCCGGATCTTGTCTTTCCCTTTGTGCCGACATCCGACGCACTGGGCGAGGTGGTGGCCGTCGGCAAGGAGGTCAGCCGTTTTCGCGTCGGGCAACGCGTACTCGGCCAGGTGATCGCCGACTGGCCGGATGGCAACGCTCCACCGGTGCTGCACAAGCACACGCTGGGGTTGTCGCTCTCGGGCATGCTTTCCGATCACGTCGTCCTTGGCGAGGATGCCGCAGTGTTGGCGCCACCATCGCTCAGCGATGTCGAGGCGGCGACGCTGCCGATCGCGGCGCTGACGGCGTGGTTCGCGTTGGTCGAGGCGACCAAGCCGGTGCCGGGCCAGACCCTTCTCATCCAGGGCACCGGTGGTGTGTCGCTGTTTGCGTTGCAGTTTGCCAACGCATTTGGTCTGCGCCCCATCGTTACGTCGAGCAGCGACGAGAAGCTCGAGCGGGCGAGGCAACTCGGTGCCTGGCAGGTGATCAACTACCGGACCCAGCCTGCATGGGACAAAGCCGCGCGCGACCTGACAGAGGGCATTGGCGTCAACCATGTGCTGGAAATGGTCGGCGGCGACAATGCGCGGCGTTCGCTCCATGCGCTGGCCGCGGATGGCCGGCTGTCGATCATCGGCATCCTCGGCGACGCTGAACTCAGCTTTCCGATCCTGCCGTTCATGCGTAACCGCATCACCGTGCAAGGCCTGTCGGTCGGCCACCGCCGTGCTTTCGAGCGGATGAACCAGGCGATCGAAGCGCTGGCGCTCAAGCCGGTGATCGACAAGGTTTTTGGCTTCGATGAGGTGCCGCAGGCATTGAAGCATCTGGAGAAAGGGCCGTTCGGCAAGATCGTGATCACCATGACCTGACCCTTTGCAATCGTTTTGCTATGGCAACCGCTTCAAGATGCCGACGATGGCCTTGCCGTCGGTGAAATAGGGATCGCCGCCGCCATTGCGTCCGGCTTTGGTGGCGCCGATGCCAGGGATATCGCTTACCGAGATCAACATGCCGGCAGCCGACAGGTCGTGGATCAAGAGATCGCGCTCGGCGTCGATGTCGGGGCCGATATGGTGGGTAATGGCGCCGGTGTCGTGGCTCAGCCCAACGCCACGATCGAAGCTGGCCGAGCCCAGCCAGAGCGGGCGGCCATCGTCGCCGGTCGCGTCGGTGCGCCAGAAGCGGACATGATGACGTCGGTCGGCGCTGTCGCCGACCGGTTTTTCAAAGGCGAGGTCCTGGGCGCGGCCTTCGAACAGCAGCCGGCTGACCGGTGCGTCGGGATAGGGATGGTCGAACAGCACGCTTTCCCCGATTTCGATCGCGGTCTTCAGCGTCACGCCGTCTGCCGTGTCCCAACCGGCCACGGCGAAGGCATGCACAAGCTCCTTTTCGCTGCCGACAAGGCCGACATTGATCGGGTCGCCAGGAATGCCTTGCGGCGTATGCGTTACCATCTCGAAGGTCTGCTTGCGAAAGCCGCGATCCCTGAATGTCCAGAATTCAGGTGCGGCGACATAGGCGAGCGCCAGCCAGGCGGCCACGAAAGCCGCAAGCCAGATCGTTGCGCGTTGTCTGAGGCTTTTCTGTCCCACCTGTCCGCCGCCTGCTTGCGAGGCGTCACCTTATGCGGCGTGACGGGGCTTTGGCAAAGAGCCGGCTAGCGGCAGGCGCGGTAGCCGCTCTTGCGGTTCTTGATGTCAAAATGGAAATGGTTGCGGTGGTCGTAATTGTAGCCGGGGCCGAGCACGGTGGTGAAATACTGGCAGCCGTCGGCGCGCACATTGTTGAGGAAGCCACGGGTGCGGAAGGCGAACAGGCCGGGCTTGCGCACGTCGATGTCGTCGCCATTGTTGAGCTCGATGCTCATGACGTCGAGTGCGTTGCCCTTGCCGTGCTCGGACAGGACGCCCTCGCCAGCGATGTTGCGGCAGGAATAGCTCGAGCCCTGGTGAATGGTCTTGACGCCGGAGAAATAGCGCCAGCGGGCGGAGGGAACCAGTTCGTTCCGGGTCCAGGCGGCGAAGCTGGCGGCCATGTCACAGGTCAATGTCGCCGCCGGTTTCATCTGGATGCCGCCAATGGCCGAAACCTTGACCGGATAGTCGATGCCGCACTGTCCCTCATGGATCGGCTGGACATCGGTGTAGACGACGCCGAGGCGCCGCAATTCTCCACGGCAGTCGGTTTCGCTGGCCGGCATCTGCTCGGGCTCCGACATCGGCTCGTCCATGCGCGGATAGGCGGCGGTCATGTAGGGATTGGACGGGACGAGCTTCTGCATACCTTCATACTGCGGTACGGCAGCAGTCTGGGCACCGACATCGACAGCCGGCTGCAGCGACAGCACACTGCCGGTGTTGCAGGCAGAAACGGCGGCCAGCGCAAGGCCGGCGGTCACCATCGCTGCGCGTTTCGATTGGCGCGCGACCATCGCGGCGGCGCGAAATATTCCGGCCATGGGCGGAATCCCTGTCCCTAGATGTCCGGCATTTTAACGATCAAGGGTAAAGGAAAACTCAGCGGCCGCATTCACGCCTGCGGCTGAAATGCGGCAGGCGGACGATCATTGGCAGAAGGTGCCGCCGTGCCGACGCGGTTCGAGATCGAGATGGAAATGCAGGGCGTGATCGGAGTCCGCGCCCGGTCCGAGCACGGTCTTGAACGGTCCGCAGGCAGCCTTGCGCACCGCGTTGAGGAATTTGCCGTCCTTTTCGGGAGGCGTTGGACCGACTTCGATCTTCCGGCCGTCAGCCAAGGTGAAGCTGGCGATATCGAGGGCGTTGCCGAATGCGTGTTCCGACAGTTTGCGCGTACCATGGCGTGGCCGGCAGACGAAGGCCGATGCCGGGTTGATCGATTTCAGGTCGGCGCCGAATTCAGCCTTTGCCGTCGGCTGGATGACATTGGCGGCAAAGCGGGCGGCCACTTCGGCCATCGGGCAGTTGAGCTCGGTGGCGGGGCCGATGGCGATGGATTTTCCGAGCGTCTTCAGCACGATGGGATAGGGGATCGAGCAGCCGATATCGGGATTGCTTTCCGCCTTGTGCTCCTCGAATTCGACGCCAAGCGCCGTCAGCCGCTCGCGACAGGCAACTTCCTCCGCCGGCATTTTTGCATCGGGCAAATCGCCCGAGCGAGGGTCGGGGAGCATCTTCTTGTCGTCGGCATCCTCGGGTTTTTCAGGCGGTTGTGGGACGACGACCGGCGGCTCTACCTCCGGCTTTGTGACGTCGGGCCTTTGTGTCGGAACGGGCACCACTGCCGGCGGCTCAGACCTACTCTCGGCATTGGTTGACGGCTCCGAGCCTGACGGCTCTGGGGCTGACGGTTCGGGCCGCGCCTGTTTTTTATATCGGGATTTTTCTTCATTGAACCGATCGTCATCGGACCGGTTGGGTGCACCACTGGTCTTTTGCTCTTCGGTTTTTGCGGCGCCGGTCTCCTGCGCCTCCACGGGACGCGCCTTGGGCACCGGAACATCGTTGGGTGATGGCTGCGGATCCGGCGTTTTCGGTTCCGCCTGGTTCGGCACGATATGCCGCTTGCCGCGCGATTTCAGGCGGTGCTTGCTGCGCGGCTTCGACGGCTGGTCGGCCCGTTGTGTCAGCAGTTGCTCAACCCAGGACGGCTTATGAGGCCGTCTGTGCTTCGCGTCGGCAGGCGTCGTGAGCAATCCGGCCACCACCATGGCCAGCGCCAACCCGCACATTCTGGAAAAGACAAGCGCCGCCATCGGTCCTAAACGGCGTGGGCTTGCGGAGGTTGCCGTGAAAAGCGCATGCGCCCGATCACGATCGGTTACCCCGGCGTTACGCGCCGATCGCCTCCAGCCCTTCTTCCAGCCAGTCGGCCAGCAGCGGCATGCCGAGCAGATATTTTGCCGTGCGCTTGTTGGCGCGCTCGCGCGCGGCGGCAACCGCATCGGACCATTCCGCTGCGTCATAGTCGCCGCGGCCGACCCAGGCCAGCGCGATCAATTCGGCCGCCTCGTCGACATTGAGGTCGTTGATCAGTTCGCGCAGCTCTTCCTCGGTGAGGTTTTCAGAGCTCTCCTCCGCAAGCCCGTCATGGTGGTGATTGTCGTGCGTGTCGCCGTCGAACTCGACCTCATGCTCGGCGCCGTCGGTATAGTCTTCGTTGACGGCAGCGCTCAGCCCCTTTGCCTTGAGAATGAACAGCCGCACGGTGTCCGGGCCGATCGATAGCTCCCATTCCCGTTCACGGCGCTGTTGCACTCTCTCGCACTCCGCTGGTCATTTCCCGGATGATAGCGGATTTGCAGCGCGCGTCACGTCCGTTCGGCCGGCTTGGCTCACCGCCGGCGGGTTTCTGGCTCGCGCGCCTGTCTTTTGAAGTGGTTTTGGCAAATAGTTTTCGCGGCGCGGCTTTTCCGGGATGAAATGGCGCGCGTCCGGCGTTAGCATTTCATCATTATCCCTCAAGGAGGCTTCGATGCGCAGACGTTTGCTGATTCAAGTTCTAGCTGTTGTCGCTCTGCCGCTGTTTGCGGCGCCAGCATTTACCGCCGGCGAAGGCGGCGGAGGCGGCAGCGACGGCGGGAGCACGAAATGCAAGAAGGGCGAGGTCTGGGACAAGAAGCTCAAGAAGTGCGTCGCGCCGAAATACGGCATGCTCGACGACGACAATATCTATGAGGCGGGCCATGATCTGGCGATGGCCGGGCGCTATGATGAGGCGATCGCCGTGCTCAGCCTGGCCGCCAACAAGCAGGATCCGCGCATCCTCAACTATCTCGGCTATTCGCACCGCCATTCCGGCCGCGTCACGGTCGGGCTCGGCTATTATGAGGAAGCGCTGCGCATCAATCCCGATTACACGCTGGTGCGCGAATATCTCGGCGAGGCGCATCTGCAGATCGGCGACCTGGCTGGCGCCCAGGAGCAGCTGGCCGAGATCGAGAAGCGCACCGGCAAAGGCTCGCGCGAATACGGCATGCTGGCCGAACAGATCTACCATTTTATGAGAAGCTGACCCCACCCAATGGCTTCTCTGGGCCGGTTGCGAGCAATCGCAGCCGGCTTTTTATTGTCTTAGCCGCAACACAACGCGCATTCCGCGACGGCAACTGCACAATCGGCTCATGATTTTTCAAAAGCCCGCTTTTTCAGCGTGAAAAGCGCGCGAAGATCGCTATATTAGGGGAAATTGCGGTGAAACGGTTCCGTTAGCCCGAGGCTACCGGACCCGTTTTCTTTTTGTACCCATCGACAAGGCTTTCCCCGAAACGCGGGGGTGGCGGCAGGAAAGGTTAGGCATCATGAACAAGGTCCCGATGACAGGCGAGGGGTTCGCGTCATTGAAGGAAGAACTGCGTTGGCGCCAGCAGGAAGAGCGGCCGCGCATCATCGAGGCGATCTCCGAAGCGCGCTCGCATGGCGACCTGTCCGAAAATGCCGAATATCATGCTGCCAAGGAGTCGCAGAGCCTCAATGAGGGCCGCGTTAACGAGCTAGAAGATTATATCGCGCGCGCCGAAGTGATCGACATCACCAAGCTCAGCGGCGACAAGGTCAAGTTCGGCGCCACGGTGGTGCTGGTCGACGAGGACACCGAGGAAAAGAAGACCTACCAGATCGTCGGCGACCAGGAAGCGGACGTGAAATCGGGCCGCATCTCGATCTCGTCGCCGATCGCGCGTGCGCTCATCGGCAAGGAAGTCGGCGACGCCATCGAGGTTAATGCGCCCGGCGGTGCCAGGGGCTACGAGATCGTCCAGGTGCAGTTCATCTAGGACCTCAGATAATTCCGAAAGCTTCTAAGCCGGCGCTCGTGATTTGAGCGCCAGTTGCTTTTCAGCTTCTGCCACAACCTCAGCCGGTGTTAAGCGCTCCCCTGATGCGGCCAGCAGCGTTGAGGCATATTGCCCGCGCGGGCCGGTTAACCCCGGCTCCGTCGCCAGGAATACCGCGACCGTCGGCAGGCCGAAGGCGCTGGCGAGATGGGTCAGGCCGGTGTCGGCGCCGATGACCAGCGTCGAACGGCCGAGGATCGCGGCGATGTCGGATAGCGGCGATTTCGGCACCACGATTGTTGCCGGCACCGCTTGCGCGATCGCCTTGGCCACGGCCTTCTCGCGCTCGTTCGACCAGGTGGTGACCGGCGTGATCCCCCGCCCAACCAGGAGGCGAGCAGCTCCGATCCAGTCTTCGGGCGGCCATTTCTTGTCCTCGCGGCTGGTGCCGTGCAGCAGGAAGGCCGTTTTACCATCGATGCCGGCCGGGCCGCCCGGAGGAGGCACAATCCCTGATGCCAGCGTCGAAAGATCGGGCTTGTAGCCAAGCGCCAGCCCGAACAGCCGCCGCGTGCGTTCAATGGCGTGCAGGTCGCGCGGCACGGCGTATTTGCGCTTGTAAAACAACGTTGCCGAGGGCTCCCGCGCGCTGGCGCGATCGAAACCGGCAACCGGCGCGCCGGCCTGGATGGCGACAAAGGCCGACTTCAACAACCCTTGCGCATCGATGACCAGATCGTACTGGCCCGCGTGCAGTTCCCGGCGCAGGCCGGCCATCTCGCGCCATGTACCGCTGTCGAAAAGCTGCTTGCGCCAGCGCCGGATCGCCACTTTGTGGATGGTTGCGATCGCCGGATGCAGGGCGACGATGCCGGCAAAGGCCTCCTCGACACACCAATCAAAGGAAATGTCAGGGCGGTTGCGGCGCGCATCCTCGACAGCGGGGAAGGTGTGGATGACGTCGCCCATTGACGATGTCTTGACGATCAGCACCTTCATGCGACGGCCGGGAGTTCCAGCAAACGGTCCACCGCCGCCGCAACCTTGGCGACATCGAGCGTCTTCAGGCAGTTGAGATGGCCGAGCGGGCAGACTTTTTGGTGACAGGGCGAGCAGGACAAATGCAGCCAGATGAGCTCGCGCTGCTCGGCGAGCGGCGGCGTGTTCTCAGGCGAGGTCGAGCCGTAGACGGCAACGACCGGCGTGCCGACGGCGGCCGCGACATGCATCAGCCCGCTGTCGTTGGACACCGCCAGCCTGGCCGCCGCGATCAGGTCGATGGCGTCTTCCAGCCGCGTTTTGCCTGCGAGATCGACGACACCGGGTGCGAGCGCCGAAATGTCGGCGGTGACGTCGCGATCGTTCTTGGAGCCAAACAGCGCCACTTTGAATCCCTTCGCCATCATCTCGCGGGCGAGGCCGGCATAGCTTTCGCTCGGCCAGCGTTTGGCCGGACCGAATTCGGCGCCGGGCATCACGGCCACGAATTTTCTCGGCTGCAGATCGAAGCGGATAAGAAGCTCTTTCTGATTGCCGGCATCGACGGTGAGCCGCGGCGGCCGGAAATGTCCGCCTTGGGCAAGACCGAAATAAGCCTGCGCGGTTCGCCGCTTGACGCTGGCGGGCAGCGGAACGATGTCGGTCAGCAGGCCATAGCGCATTTCGCGCAAATTGCCGAAGCGGCGTGGAATGCGGGCAAAGAACGGGATCAGTGCCGATTTCCAGCTCCCCGGCAGGACATACGCCATGTCGTAGCGGCCGCGCAGCAGGCGGCCGAAGCGGCGGCGAATGGTGAATTCGAGCGCGCCGGGTTTCAGCGGAAAATCGATCTGCTGGCGCAGTTCGGGCATGCGCTTGACCAAGGGGGCTGCCCAGGCCGGAGCCAGCACGTCGATGGCGGCGTTGGGATGGCGTTCCTTCAGCGCCGAAAACAGGCACTGCGCCATGACCATGTCGCCCACCCAGCGTGGGCCGATCACGAGGATCGTTGGGCTTTCAGCCATTCGACATAGTCTCTGACGCCGGTTTCCACGCTGCGGAATTGCCCGTTATAGCCGGCTGCGCGCAAGCGGGACATATCAGCCTGGGTAAAACTCTGGTAGCTGCCCTTGAGATGGTCGGGGAATTCTATGAACTCGATCTCGCCTTTGCCCAGCGTGTCGATGACGGTTTCAGCGATGGCGCGGAACGGCTGGGCGCGGCCGGTGCCGCAGTTGAAGATGCCGCTTGAGCCCCGCTTCCACAGCCACAGATTGACGTCGGCGACATCGCCGACATGAATGAAGTCGCGGCTCTGTTCGCCAGGGCCAAAACCGTCATAGGCGCCGAACAGCTTTGGATTCTCGCCGCGCCCGACCTGGTTGAACAGATGGAAGGCGACCGAGGCCATGGCGCCCTTATGCGCCTCACGCGGCCCATAAACGTTGAAATAGCGCAAGCCGGTGACCTGCGAATGGTCGGTATCGAAGACGGTCCGCCTGACATAGTCGTCGAACAGTTTCTTCGAATAGGCATAGACGTTGAGCGGCCGCTCGAGCGCCGGGTCCTCGCGAAACTCCGAACCGCCGCCATAGACGGAGGCCGAGGAGGCGTAGAGGAAGGGGACCCGCAGCGACAGGCAGGCATGCAGCAGCCGCTTCGAATAGGCGTAGTTCACATCCATCATGTACTTGCCGTTCCACTCGGTGGTGGTCGAGCAGGCGCCCTGATGGAACACAGCCTCGATGCGGCCGAGGTCGCCGGCTTCCAGGCGCGGCAGGAACTCGTCCTTGTCGAGATAGTCGGCGATCTTGAGATCGGCCAGATTGACGATCTTGTGGCCGTCGGTGAGGTCGTCGACGACGATTATGTCGTCATGGCCTTCGGCATTGAGTGCGGCGACTATGTTGGAGCCGATCATGCCGGCGCCGCCCGTGACGATGATCATGAAGGCCTCTGGCTGCTTGCGATTCCGGTCCTTATAAGGGAGCCCAGCCGGGCTGTCGATGAAGCAGGCGGTTGCCTACTCTTGTTGTGTCAAGCTTGTCTATTTTGTCTGTTTTGTCTATTATGTGCAAAACGGAGTTTGCGATGAAACACTATCCATCGACCGATCTGAAACAGAATCTCGGCGACGTGCTTGCAGCTGCCAGCCAGCAGCCCGTGTCCATCACCCGCCACAACAAGCCGAGATATGTCCTGATGAGCATCGAGGCTTACGAGGCACGCTTCGTCAACGACAGCCGCCGCGCCTACGCGGCCAAGGACGCTCCACCCGAACATGTCGAGAGGCTTGAGGAGTACGCGGCCGGCGTAGATCGCGATTAGGCCGATTGCTGCCGACAGCGCAGTCGATGTGGTTTGGTTGCCGATAATCGCGCTAAGTCAGCGCCGCCCCTCATCCGCCTGCCGGCACCTTCTCCCCGTATAGTGACGGGGAGAAGGGGCTTGTCGCAACTTGCCGCCTTTCTTGCAACGCCGGTGGTTGGCGAAACCATCGATGGGAGCGCCCCTCTCCCCGTCACTATACGGGGAGAGGATGCCGGCAGGCAGGTGAGGGGCAGCGCAAACGCCTGGCAAGACAGTTGGACGAGTTCGAAGATATCCATATCTGTGGTATCGCCAATATGGAAATGAGGGCAGTGAGGCGCAGCCCGTCAGAGACCCAATCCTTGAGGGACAAAAATGCCGTCGACCGAACTGCTCATTGCGTTTTTCGTCACCACGGCGATCTTCGCCTACATCCCGGGTCCAGCCATGCTTTACGCGGCCGCGCAGACCATGGCGCGCGGGCGCTGGTCGGGGCTGACGGCGGCACTCGGCATCCATCTTGGCGGCTATTTCCATGTCTTTGCCGCGGCCGCCGGCCTGTCGGTGCTGTTCCACGCCGTGCCGCCGCTCTACATGGCGGTCAAGCTGATCGGCGCGCTCTACCTGATCTGGCTTGGTGTCTCGCTGTTTCGCAAGCGCGGGGAGGGCGATGCGGCATTGCCGGCCATCGAGCGGAAATCGGCGCGACGGGCCTTTTTCGAGAGCATCACCGTCGAGGTGCTCAATCCGAAGACGGCGATCTTCTTCATGGCGTTCCTGCCGCAGTTCATCGATGCCTCGGCGGCTTTGCCAGTCTGGCTGCAGTTCGTCGTTTTGGGCACCATCGTCAATCTGATGTTTTCTTCCGCCGATATCGTCTGCGTGTTTTTGGCCGGTGCGGTCATCGGCCGGCTCAAGCGCTCCAGCCGCGCCCAGTGCATGATGCAGCGGGCGGGCGGGGCGGTGCTGGTTGGACTGGGCGTCCACGTTGCGATGCAGAAGAGCTGACGGCTGCCTGACGTTGCGCTGCGTGGATTTGCGGTATATCGGCTTCGCCATGAACGATCCGGCCCGTAAATTGACAATTTTCAGCGTGATTGAGATCGGCCTTTCCCTCGCATTGCCAGTGACATGATCAAGCACAATCCGCCTTCGCCCGAGCCTTTGCACCGCGCCATTGCCCGCTTTGGCGACGTCGCCGTGCTGGTGGTGGGTGACTTCATCCTCGACCGTTTCGTCAATGGCGTCATCGAGCGGATATCGCCGGAAGCGCCGATTCCGGTGCTGCACGGGCGCGGCGAGACCTCGACGATGGGCGGCGCCGGCAATGTCGTCGCCAACATCGTTTCGCTGGGTGCAGCCGCTATACCGGTCTCGGTGATCGGCACCGATGTGGCCGGCGACAATCTCATGCGCATGCTGCGCGAACTCGGCGCCAATACGGCGGGCCTCGCGCAGGAGCGCGGCCGCATGACGTCATCGAAGAGCCGCTTCAGCGCGCTCAACCAGCAGGTGTTGCGCTTCGACGAGGAAGAGATCAAGCCGCTCGACGTGGCCGAGCGTGCCGGCCTGGTCCGGCATTTCCGGGAAGCGCTCTCTCGCGCCGACATCGTCATCCTGTCCGATTACGGCAAGGGCATCCTGCTCGACGGCGTGGCGGCCGAACTGATCGCCATCTGCCGCGAGGCGGGAAAACCGGTGCTGGTCGACCCCAAGGGGCGCGACTATGCACGCTATGCCGGCGCGACCGCCATAACCCCAAACCGCAAGGAGTTGGGCGAAGCGGTCGGTCATCCGGTTTTCGCCGATGACGAGATCGTCGCGGCCGCACGCGAATTGATTGCGGCGCACGGCCTCGACTTCGTCGTCGCCACGCGCAGCGAAAAGGGCATGAGCGTCGTCAGCGCAGATGAGGCGCGCCACATCGCCACCCAGGCGCGCGAAGTGTTCGACGTTTCGGGCGCCGGCGACACGGTGATCGCCAGCTTCGCGCTGGCCCTGGCCGCGGGCGCCGATCGCGTCATGGCCGCCTCCATCGCCAATGCTGCCGGTGGCGTGGTGGTGGGCAAGCGCGGCACGGCGCGGTTGACGGTCGAGGAGCTGACCGGCGCGCTGTTTCGCTCGCATGGCCCGACCGCGCACAAGGACGCCATCCTCGATGCCGCATCGGCCGCGCGCATGGTGGCGACGTGGAAGGATGAGGGTTTGACCGTCGGCTTCACCAATGGCTGTTTCGACATCCTCCATGCCGGCCATGTCAGTCTGCTACACGCGGCGCGCAGCCAGTGCGATCGGTTGGTGCTCGGGCTCAACAGCGACGCCTCGGTGCGCCGGCTGAAAGGGCCGGGGCGCCCGGTCAACGACCAGCATGACCGCGCCTGTGTGCTCGCTGCACTTGCTTCCGTCGACGCCGTCGTCGTGTTCGAGGAGGACACGCCGCTGGCGCTGATCGAGGCGCTGCTGCCGGACATTCTGGTCAAGGGCGCCGACTACACCGTCGAAACCGTGGTCGGCGCCGATGTGGTGCAGAAAGCGGGCGGACGTGTCGTGCTGGTCGACCTCGTCGCCGGCAAGAGCACCACCGGCACGATCGGCAAATTGCGCGCCGGTGGCGCCAGCAACTGAGGGATTTCATGTCCGGACTGAACGATTACCTTGTCCGCTCGGCGGCTGCGATCAACGCGATGGTCGAGCGCGACCTGACCGTCGAGATGGAGCGGGCGGCAGTGGCTATCGTCACCGCGCTTTCGTCCGGTAAGGCTTTGCTGATCGCTGGCAATGGCGGTTCGGCCAGCGACGCCATCCACATTGCCGGCGAACTGGTCGGCCGCTTCCTTAGGGAGCGCAAGGCCTACAATGTCATCGCGCTGCCAGCCAATGCCGCCGTGCTGACTGCATGGGGCAATGACTACGGCTTCGACACGGTGTTTTCGCGTCAGGTCGAGGCGCATGGCGCGGCAGGTGGCGTGCTGCTCGCCATTTCGACCAGCGGTAATTCGCCGAGCATTCTTGCCGCTGCCGAGCAGGCACGGATGATGGACATGACGGTGATCAGCCTGACCGGCGATACCGGCGGCAAGCTTGCGCCGCTCACCGACATCCTGCTCAACGTGCCCTCAACCTCGACGCCGATCATCCAGCAGGGGCATCTCTGCCTCTACCATTATCTTTGCGAAGTGGTCGAAGCGCGTCTCAGCGATGTCTGACACCGGCGCCTCCGGCCCATACCCGCTGGCTGAGCCCGGTCTGTGGGTCGAGCGGGTCGGTTCACGGGTGTTTCCAGCCAACGCGCCGGCGCTGTTTCTCGACCGCGACGGCACCATCAATGTCGATACCGGTTATCCCGACGATCCCGCTGACATCGTTCTGCGGCCGGAAATGCTGCCAGTAATCCGAACCGCCAATATCGTCGGCCTTCCTGCGATCATAGTGTCCAACCAGTCGGGCATTGCGCGCGGCTACTTCGGCTGGCCTGAATTCGCCGCCGTGAATGCCCGGCTGCTGGCACTTCTCGAAGTCGAGCAATGCCGTATCGATATGGTGCTTGCCTGTGGCTACCATTCGAGCGGCACGGGTGAACTGGCGATAGGCGATCATCCGATGCGCAAGCCCAATCCAGGCATGCTTTTGCGCGCTCGTGATCTGCTGCGCGTGGACGTCGGTCGATCGATCATCGTTGGCGACAAGGCTGACGACATGGAAGCCGGTCGAAGAGGTGGGCTGGTAGAAGGGTGGCTCGTCGGCGGCAGGATCAACAAAAAGGCCCCGGACGGCAGTTTCACGACGCGCAAACTGATGACGGGCAATGACTACCGCAGACTGTGCGACGTAATCGCAGGGTTGGGCGTGGCTTAGAACGCCACCAGTCCCTCGTCCTTGACGCGGCGGATGGTGAGCGCGGTGCGCACCGTGTCGACATTTGGCGCCGAGGCCAGCTGTTCGATGACGAAGGTCTGGAAGGTGCCGAGGTCGCTCGCCACGCAATGCAGCAGGAAATCGGATTCGCCCGACACCATCCAGGCATCGCGCACGATCGGCCAGCCGCGGGTGCGCTCGGCGAAGGTTTTGAGTTCCGCGTCGGCCTGGTGGTGCAGGCCGATCAGGCAGAAGGCGACGACGTCCATGCCGAGCGCCGGCGCGTTGAGCAAGGCGCGATAGCCCTTGATGATGCCGGTTTCCTCCAGCCGCCGGACACGGCGCAGGCAGGGCGGGGCGGAAATGCCGACGCGGCTCGACAGTTCGACATTGGTCATGCGCCCGTCGCCCTGAAGCTCGCGCAAAATCTTCCAGTCGATGGCGTCGAGATCGGCTTTCAGGGGCATGGCTGTCTCAGCTTAAGCGCAAGAATCTTTCGCGATCTCGTCATTAAACGACTTTTGTGTCGATGCCAGCCCTTGGTCAGGCGATTTTAGGGCGGTAACGAAAGCGGCGATTGCGCGAATATGCCTATGGGCCGAAGCTTTCCGGGGACGACGGCCCGTTCGTCTTGCTGGCATGGTTGGCAACCCTTACATTACCAGCGACATTTCACGTCTTTTTCCAAGGCACACTCGATTGTCTGCCCCGCAGAGGCTTTAGATGACCACCAAACATGCGCCTGTCCTTATCATCGGTTCCGGCCCGGCCGGCTATACCGCCGCGGTCTATGCCGCGCGCGCCATGCTGAAGCCGATGCTCGTCGCCGGCCTGCAGCAGGGCGGCCAGTTGATGATCACCACCGATGTCGAAAACTATCCGGGCTTCGCCGATCCGATCCAGGGTCCGTGGCTGATGGAGCAGATGCTGAAGCAGGCCGAGCATGTCGGCACCGACATCATCAACGACATCATCACCGAGGTCGATCTCAACGTGCGGCCGTTTCGCGCCAAGGGCGATTCCGGCACCACCTACACGGCGGACGCGCTGATCATCGCCACCGGCGCGCAGGCGAAGTGGCTGGGCATTCCGACCGAGCAGGCCTTCATGGGCTTCGGCGTGTCGGCCTGCGCCACCTGCGACGGCTTTTTCTACCGCGGCAAGGATGTCGCGGTGATCGGCGGCGGCAATTCGGCGGTGGAGGAGGCGCTCTACCTCTCCAATCTGGCGAAGAGCGTGACCGTCATTCACCGCCGCAACGATTTCCGCGCCGAGCGCATCCTGCGTGAGCGGCTGTTGAAGAAGGACAATGTCCGCGTCATCTGGGACACGATCGTCGACGAGATCACCGGCCGGCCCGGCAAGACGCCGCTGCCACCTTCGGTCGAAGGGCTGAAGCTCAAGAACGCGGTGACGGGCGAGATCAGCCATCTCAAGGTCGACGGTGTGTTCGTGGCGATCGGCCATGCGCCGGCGGTGGAGCTGTTTGTCGGCAAGCTGAAGCAGAAGCCGAATGGCTATCTGTGGACGGCGCCCGATTCGACCCGCACCGACGTGCCCGGCGTGTTTGCCGCCGGCGACGTGACCGACGACATCTACCGTCAGGCGGTGACCGCCGCCGGGCTCGGCTGCATGGCCGCGCTCGAGGCGGAAAAGTACCTGGCCGGCATCGAGGTGCTCCGCGAAGCGGCGGAATAAAATCTATCAAGACGGCAGAGCAAGCCGTTCAAAAGCCTGATTTTTCATTCAGACGCCAAAAACAGAACGAGGGGAACTCAATGGCGTTGGACTGGGACAAGCTTCGCGTGTTTCACGCTGCGGCGGAGGCTGGGTCGTTCACCCATGCCGCCGAGACATTGCATCTGTCGCAATCGGCGATTTCACGCCAGGTCAGCGCGCTCGAACATGATGTCGGGGTGCCGCTGTTCAACCGCCATGCGCGCGGCCTGGTGCTGACTGAGCAGGGCGAGATGCTGTTCCGCACGGCGCATGACGTGCTGATGAAGCTGGAGACCATCAAGTCGCGGCTGACCGAAGCCAAGGACCGGCCGTCCGGCGTGCTCAGGGTGACGACCACTGTCGGGCTTGGCGCCGGCTGGCTGACCGAGCGTGTGCAGGAATTCATCGAACTCTATCCGGAAATCAGCCTGCAGCTGATCCTCGCCAATGAGGAACTCGACCTCACCATGCGCCAGGCCGATTGCGCGATCCGGCTGCGCCAGCCGCAGCAGCCCGACCTGATCCAACGCCGCCTGTTTACGGTGCATTTCCACCTCTATGCCTCGCCGGCCTATGTCGGCAAACACGGCAAGCCGGCCTCGGTCGCCGATCTGAAGAACCATCGCATCGTCACCTTCGGCGTGCCGGTTCCGTCACATCTGTCGGAGCTTAACTGGCTGGAGACCATCGGCGATTTCGAAGGCGGGCAAAGGGTGCCGACGCTGCAGATCAACGACATATTGTCGATCAAGCGCGCCGTGCAGGGCGGCGCCGGCATCGCCATGCTGCCCGACTATGTGATCTCCAAGGAGTCCGATCTGGTGCAGCTTTTGCCAGAGACCGAGGTGCCGTCCTTCGACACCTATTTCGCCTATCCCGACGCGATGAAGAACCAGGCCAAGCTGCACGTGTTCCGCGATTTCATCATCGCGAAAGCGCGTAGCTGGTCGTTTTGATCCTCACGATGCTCTGTAGCTATTCCCGCCACGGCGTCAGCCGCGGCAACCAGCCGGGGACGTTGCGGCGGTAGGTCTCGTATTCGGCGCCATAGCGGCGGGCCAGCGTCGGCTCTTCGTAGAGCTTCACGAAGGAGCCCATGACGATCGCGCCGATGACGGCATAGGCGACGACGGTCCAGCTCGAAAACAGCAGCGCCTGGCCGAGGATGATCGACAGCACCGCGACATACATCGGGTTGCGGACATGGCGGTAGATGCCGCCGATCACCAGTCGCTCGGTGGGCGCGACAGGCGCCGGTGTGCCGAGGCCTTCAAGCGCAAAGCGGGCAAAGGAATGAACGAGCAGGGCGATGGCCGCGACGATCAGAAGCCAGCCGAGGGGAACGAAACCGGGCACAGTCGATAGCGGCAGATGGTAGTGGTCCGTCAGCAGCCAGGGCACCACACCGGCGACGACGCAAGGCGCTGCGATGAAGAAGACCGCGCTGCCGGCGATCGCCTGGGGTGTCCGCATTTCAGGTCTTCCTTGCCGGCGCCTTGCCTTCCGATTCTGGCCGCTGCCGCAAAAATAAACGCGCTCTGCCTGATTCTATGTCATTTGGCGTTTTTGCGCTTTGGCGCAAAAATCGGGTCCGGTTACGGTTCTGTGACAGCTATGGGCCGGTCGCGCAGGCCATCTGAAGTCTTTTTCTGGTCCTACCGTGCCCTAAAATGGGTTAGACCACAGCCTGCGCCTTTTTGCATGCGTGTGTTGCAAAATAGATGCTTGTTTCTTGGGCATGATGAGCACATATATAGACCATCTCCTGGGCGCGTTCTCCTCCCATTAGCGCCCTCGAGTGTTCCCCTCTGGAGGTTAGCCTTAACAGGCACTTCCAATCAAACTCAGCCGGATCTTCGTTGATCCGGCTTTTTTGTTTTCAGGCCTGCCGCAACCGGCGAAAAACCGACCGGAATTGCCGCGTAACAGTGACATGTAACCTCAGGTAACATGTCGCAGGCGCGATTCATCGTTTAAGCAGATCATAGGACGCGGTGTGGTTCGTCCGGGAGATGGGGGCATCACTCGGATGATCCGGGCTCAGGCGGCTACCGCGTCCGAACCTATTCGTCTGCCAGTGCCGCCAGGCGCGGCGGATACATGCGGCGGACCTGCCGTTTTCCTCCCAAGAAGACGGTCCGCATTAGTAGCGGCATCCGGATCATCCGGGCGCCGTTTTTTTTGCGGATCAGCCACCGCCTGTCAGGCAGCCTTGCCGTTGGCGTTCATCGCCTCGTCGGCCAAACGCCCCGTAAGCTCAGCCATATGATCGAAGGCACAGCGATAGCTGGCGACGCCGGCGGTCGCCGAGCGCAGTTCGATGATCAGATCGCCGATCTCGGCCTGCGGCATGGTCGCCTCGACGACATCCCATCCCGGCCAGTCGGGCCGCGCGTCGTAGCCGAGGATCTGGCCGCGGCGCTGCGGGATTAGCGCGATGATCTTCGAGGTGGCTTCGGACGGGGTGACGATCTCGACTTTCATTACCGGCTCGAGCAGCACCGGTGAGCACGCCGCCATACCTTCCTTCATCGCGAGTTTGGCTGCCATCTGGAAGGCCATGTCGGATGAATCGACGGCATGGTAGGAGCCGTCGGAGAGGTTGACGGCAACGTCGACCACAGGGAAGCCGAGCGGGCCGGATTTCAGATAATCGCGCACGCCGGTTTCGACCGACTGGATGTAGGTCTTGGGCACGACGCCGCCGGTGATGGTGTCCGAGAACTGGAAGCCGGAACCACGCGGAAGCGGCTTGATCTCGATCACCACATCGCCGAACTGGCCATGGCCGCCGGACTGCTTCTTGTGGCGGCCGCGCTGCTGCACCGTCTTGCGGATCGTCTCGCGATAGGGGACGGCAGGCGCGTGGCCTTCGACCGGGATCTGGTTCTTGCCTTCCAGCCGCTCGCGCACGACCCGCAGATGCATCTCGCCATGGCCGGACAGCACGGTTTCGGCCGAGTCCTGATTGTGGCGCAGGGTGAGCGAGGGATCTTCCTCGGCCAGGCGCTGGATGGCCGCCGACATCTTGACCTCGTCCTTGCGCTCCTTGGGCCGTAGCGCAAAAGCAAAGACCGGCTGCGGCGGCGTCAGCGTAAGCAGCGGCTTGATGCCGCCCTTGGTGGAGCTCAACGTCTGGCCGGTCTTGACCTCGTCCAGCTTGCCCAGCGCCACCGTGTCGCCAGCCTTGGCGGCGGTGAGCTTGGACTGGTCCTTGCCGAGCATCTTGTAGATGCCGGAGACCTTCGCCGTCTCGCCGTTCGACAGGAAAAGCTCTGTGGCGTCGGCGAGCTGGCCCGACAGGATGCGTGACACAGACAGCTTGCCGCCATGCGCGGTGTGGATGGTCTTCATCACCTGGACGACAGTCTGGTTGCCGTCCGGGACGCCGAGTCGCTTGCGGGTCGCCTCGACATCCGGCGCGTCATGGCGGATCGCCTTCAACAGACGCAGCACGCCATTGCCCTTTTCGGCGGTGCCGATCAGCACCGGCGTTATGACGCCGGCGCGCAGGTCGGCGGACAGATCGTCGAAGACCGCGTCTTTCGGCGGTTCGATCTCCTCCAGCAACTGCTCCATCAGCTGGTCGTCGTGATCGGCGAGCGTCTCCAGCATGGAGAAGCGGGCTTCCAGCTCGCGCGCCTTTTCGTCGCCCGGAATCTCGGCGACCTGGCTTTCGGCATATTCGCGGTAGATGTAGGCGCGCTCCAGCGCCAGGTCGATCGAACCGATCACCACATTGTCCTTGCGCAACGGAATCTGGCGCAGCAGCAGCGGCGCCGCGCTCGTCGGCTGCAGCATCTTCAGCGTGTCGCGCACGCCGGCGATCGCCTTGTCGACCTTGTTGAGGAACAGGATGCGCGGCACGCCGAGATCATCGAGCTTGCGCATGATGAGCTGCAAGGCAGGGATCTTCTTCTCGTCGGCCTCGGCGACGACCACGGCGAGGTCGCAGGCGGCCAGCACCGGCTCGGCCTCGAAGGAGAATTCGATCGATCCGGGGCAGTCGACGACGGTGAGCTGCTCGCCCATGAATTCGGTTGTGGCAAAGGTCGCCTCGACGCTCATGGCGTGCGCCCGCGCCTCGGGCGAATGATCGGAAACGGTGCTTCCCGATGAAACGGGATTTTGGCGGGGGATGGCGCCCGTGCGGGCGAGGATGGCTT
Organism: Mesorhizobium sp. P171375; assembly: GCF_057786075.1. Classification (NCBI taxonomy): domain Bacteria; kingdom Pseudomonadati; phylum Pseudomonadota; class Alphaproteobacteria; order Hyphomicrobiales; family Phyllobacteriaceae; genus Mesorhizobium; species Mesorhizobium sp. P171375. Next base: position 6,027,552 of record NZ_JBYNWF010000001.1, on the reverse strand, counting down.
CGAGAAGTGTCGTCTTACCGCTTGCAAAGGGACCGACTATGGCAATGCATTTCGGTCCCGTGCGTCGTCCTCCGGCGCGAGTACCCATGGCTGACCTCCACTCAGGCGTTGGCCTTGGAGTACGATCAGCAAAAGTGGAAACGGTTTTGCGCCGATCGCACCCTGTTTGGAGCGGCGGCCGGCCTGTTCGACCGTCGCGGGCGGGGTTGTTTTCATTTAGCCACCTGCCCAAACCCATCGTCCCACGGGTTAGGCGGTAGGGCAAGGAAAATAGAAATCGGCGTGCGCCGCCGTCAGGCGGAGAGGGCGGGAAGCGGGATTAGAAAACTTGTCGGAAAGTTTTCAGCGGCCCTGGCTTCGCCGCGCCGGCGTGGCTGCACTCTGCTTCACCACCGTTTCGGTGTAGCGCGACAACAGCGGGTTGAACAGGTTTGGGCGTTCCCAGAAAGGTGCATGGCCGGCGTCCGGGATGACATGGCACTGTTCCCACAGCGAGGCATAGGCCACCGTCTCGAAGTAGCTCAGCCGCACCAGCGGATCATGCTCTCCATTGATCACCGCGACCGGGAACGGGGCGTGTTCGACCACCTGTTTCTGGTCGGCGCCCTTGCCGGCAAACATGCTGCGCGCCACGCCGGCGCGCAGCCTGCCGTCGGTGCGCCTTATGGCTTCACGGAACGACGGACTGGCGGTGTCGCCGAAGCAAAGCGCCTCAAAGCGCTCGATGTCGCGTTCGGAGTAGACCTTCTTGGAGGTGAGCAGCATGTCCCAATTGGCGTGAAAGCCGCGCAGCATGCCGAGCGGTCCCCTCGACACCGGCGGCGCCCCGGTCAGAACCAGGCCGTTCACCGCGTGGTGAAAGCTGGCGAGTTCGATCGCCACATGGCCGCCGAGCGACCAGCCGAAGATGATGGCGCGGTCGATGCCCAGCGAATCGAGAAGGCGGGCTGTGGTCTGGGCGAGACCGGTAATCGTGTAGGCGGTTGCCGGGTCGCGGGCATCCGATGACTCGCCATGGCCGGGAAGATCGAAGGCGATCAGCCGATGGGCATCGGCGAGCGGACTGTCGAACTGACGGGCAAACACGGCGCGCGAACTGCCTGAGCCATGGATCATGACGATGGGCATGCCGGATCCCGACGACTGGCTGAGGCGCAAATCGGCCTGCGGCGTGCGGATGGTGCGGTGAGTGATGCTCATGCTGGATTAGACCTTCAGATTTGCCTGAAGGCCAACATCGCATCGCGGGCTCTATATGTTCTTTAAACATGTGGTTAAGAAAGGATTTCTAGAAATCGACCATCGGCGTGCCCACCGGCTCCATGGCAACCACCGCGGAATCCCGACAATGGAACCAGTTCTCGATCTTCTTGTCTCGATCTTCAGCATCGCGACGATTGGCCAGTATGTTTGGTCGATGCGGGCGCATTTCCAACCGCAGGCCATGTCTCCAGGCGCCATGACGATATCGGCGGCGGTCATCGCCACAGCGCTGTTCTTTCTCGCCATACTGTGGATCCAATCGCAGCCGGTTTCGGCAAAGCTCACCGGACTTGCCGTCGAACTGGCGAGCTCTGCCCTGTTCTGGTGGGCGATTGTCACGTCGCGCAAGGCGCGGCTACGCTTCATCTTCGCGTCCGACGATCCCCACAGCCTGCTGACCGACGGCCCTTACGGCTATGTCCGCCACCCGTTCTATACGTCCTACATCATCTTCTGGATCGGATGGGGGATCGCGACGTGGTCGATCTGGGCGGTGGTGCCGGTCGCCGGGATCGCCATCCTTTATGTGTTTGCCGCGCTCGACGAAGAGAAGAAATTTTCGCGTACACCGCTTGCCGGCGACTATCAGGCCTATCGCGGCCGAGCCGGCCTGTTCTGGCCGCGGCTGGGGTGATAGGCAGGGGGTAGGGTTTGCCGGATTGAGGATCGCCAGATGAAGATCATTGCCTGTGGCAGCGTGCCGACCATCATCGCGCCGGAGAAGTATTTCACCGGCCGCGTGCTGCAGACACCGATCATCGAGAGGCAAGCGCCGGCGCGGCTGCGCGCCACGCTGGTCAGCTTCGAGCCCGGCGCGCGCACCCACTGGCACACGCATCCGCTCGGCCAGACGCTCTATGTCACCGCGGGCGCCGGCCTTGCGCAGACATGGGGCGGGCCGATCCAGGAGATCAGGGCCGGCGACGTCATCTCGTTCGAGCCCGGTGAGAAGCACTGGCACGGTGCAGGTCCGAAGACGACGATGACCCATGTCGCCATGCAGGAGGCGCTGGACGGCGTCCATGCCGATTGGATGGAAGCGGTAACCCCTGAACAATATGGCGGCTGAGCGCATGGTGGGCGAAACGGCATGCACGAACGCTTCGCCACCGCCTATGCCGGAGCAAGAGGCATGAGGCGCCAACAAAAAGCCCGGCGTGACGCCGGGTTTTCTGTTTCAGGCTGGCCTGATCAGGTCAGCGATGCCGTAAAGCGCTGGATCCGCGTGCAGGCTTCCTCCAGCAGCGTCTCCGACGTGGCGTAGGAGATGCGGAAGTTGGGGCCGAGGCCGAAGGCCGAGCCGAACACCACCGCGACACCCTCGGCTTCGAGCAGTTCGGAGCAGAAGGCTTCGTCGGTGTCGATCACCTTGCCGGCCTTGGTCTTCTTGCCGATCAGCTGGGCGCAGGACGGATAGACGTAGAAGGCGCCTTCGGGCGACGGGCAGCTTATGCCGCGCGCCTGGTTGAGCATCGACACGACGAGATCGCGCCTCCCTTGAAAAATCGCCTTGTTCCTGGCGACGAAATCCTGCGGCCCATTGAGCGCCTCGACCGAGGCCCACTGCGCGATGGTGCAGGCGCCGGAGGTCTGCTGGCCCTGGATCATGTCCATTGCCTTGATCAGCTGCACCGGACCCGCGGCATAGCCGATGCGCCAGCCGGTCATGGCATAGGCTTTCGAGACGCCGTTCATGGTCAGCGTGCGGTCATAGAGCTTCGGCTCGACCTCGGCGATGGTCTTGAAGACGAAATCGCCATAGGTCAGGTGCTCGTACATGTCGTCGGTCAGCGTCCAAACATGCGGATGCTTCAGCAGGACATCGGCCAGCGCGCGCAGCTCGGCCTCCGTATAGGCGGCGCCCGACGGGTTCGACGGTGAGTTCATCAAGAGCCATTTGGTCTTCGGCGTGATCGCCTCTTCCAGCACGGCCGGCGTCAGCTTGAAACCATTGTCGATCGAGGTGTCGGCAAACACCGAGGTGCCGCCGCAGATCGCCACCATTTCGGGATAGCTGACCCAGTAGGGGCGGGGGATGATGACCTCGTCGCCGGGGTTCAGCGTCGCCATGAAAGCGTTGAACAGGATCTGCTTGCCGCCGGTGCCGACAATGGTCTGCTCGGGCTTGTAGTCGAGATTGTTCTCGCGCTTGAACTTTTTGGCGATCGCTTCGCGCAGCGGCACGATGCCCGATACCGGCGGGTACTTGGTCTCGCCACGGCGTATCGCCTCGATCGCCGCATTCTTGATGTTGTCGGGCGTATCGAAATCCGGTTCGCCGGCGCCGAGGCCGATAATGTCACGGCCGGCATTTTTCAGCTCGCGGGCTTTCTGCGTCACCGCGATGGTGGCGGAAGGCTTCACGCGGGAAAGGGCGTCGGCAAGAAAGGCCATGACCAGATATCTCCAGAGGGGTCGGCGCAGCGGGAACAGCTGCGGCGCTTCTCATGTCGCATCAACCCGCCAAGTGCAAGCATTGTCGGATGAGCCAGGGGTCAAGGAGGTGTGAAGATCGGCTTTGGGACAGCGCCTGCGCCGGGATTTCTCCTCGTTCGTGTGAAGCAATCCACAGAGCGCATCCGCGGCAAGAATAAATTCATCAACGGCCGCTAAAACCTTTGACGGCAGGATCGCCAGCCATTTCGCCTGTCTCGCGGAGCGAGGGACCCTTGTCGCGCAGCATCGGGCTTGCCCACATCATTCGTAACGATGACGGCACCTCTTCAGGTGTCTGGGGCCTCTACACCCTGCAGAGCGCCTTCCAGCCGATCTTCGCCTTCAAAGAGGGCAAATTGTCGGTGGTGGCGTTCGAAGGGTTGATCCGGCCGTTTCGCGACGGCGAGCCGCAATCGCCGATGAATTTTTTCTCGACCTGTCCGGCCGGCGACCGCCTGCATATCGAGGCGCTGACGCGCACGCTGCATTTGCTCAACGCCGGCGCCTGCCTGCCACAAGAGGCCTCGATCTTCGTCAATTTCGACCCGTCGGTGTTCACCGAACGCTCCGTCGTCGACAACGCGCTGCGCGACATGCGCCTGGTGCTGCACGAGGTGGGGATCGATCCGCGCCGCATCGTGTGCGAGGTGACCGAGCAGAGGTCGGCGTCGCAGGAAACGCTTTACAGCTTCGTCGAGGCGCTGCGGGCTAATGGCTTCCGCATCGCCGTTGACGACTATGGCGCCGATGAATCCGACATCAATCGCATCAAGGAACTCAAGCCGGACATCGTCAAATTCGATGCGCACTGGATCACGCAGCTGATGGAGTCAGGCGCCGGCTTCGCCCTGTTGACCACCATGGTGACGAACTTCGAACAGCAAGGCATCCGCACCGTGTTCGAGGGCATCGAGGAGGGCTGGCAACTTGAACTCGCCGAGAAATCGGGCGCCTCGATGGTGCAGGGTTTCGTGCTGGCGAAGCCGGAACTGGCGCCGACCAGTTTTCGCGTTTTCGGCAAGGATGCGCAGCCACCTGTCGCGGCGACCGAGCCAGTCAAGGCGCCTGCCGGCCGAACCGCTACAGCGCGGCCGGGCAGGGTGTTCGGGCGCAGGACCGGGCCATGACCGGGCAGCGCGAGCGGCGGCGTGTCGTCGGCGAAGCGATCTTCGCCGACGAGGTCGGTATCGAATATGGCGTCTATGGCGCGTTCCGGTTGAAGAGCGCCTACCAGCCGATCTTTGCGCCACGCGGCGGCGCGTTGGCCGCGGTCGCCGTCGAGGCGCTGATCGAACCGCACCGCGCTGCCATGCCGGTTGCGCCGGCCGTGTTCTTCGACAGCATCGCGGCAGGCGACCGCCTGTTTGTCGAGACGATGTGCCGGATGCTGCATCTGAGAAACTTCCGCAACATCGGCGTCGATGGGCTCGACCTGTTCTTCAACTACAACCCGATGATCAACGATCATCTCGGGCGGGCGCTGGCCGAGATCCGGCTGATGACCCGGCATCTCGGCGATCTCGACCTGCATGCCGGCATGCTGGTCTGCGAAATCACCGAGCAGGCCGCCGACGATCATGTGCTGGCCCCGCTGGTGCGCGAGATACGGCGCCACGGCGTTCGCGTCGCCATCGATGATTTCGGTACCGGCCATTCGACCGCCGAGCGGATGAGCCTGCTTCAACCTGACATCGTCAAGATCGACGGCGGCTGGTTCGCCGAATTCTGTCGCCACACTGCCGCCGAACGCTTCTTCCGGCCGCTTGTCTCGTCGCTGCACGATCGCGGCGCCAAGGTGCTGGTCGAAGGCATCGAGCAATCCGTGCATCTGCGCGTCGCGCTGGATGGCGGTGTCGACCTGCTGCAGGGGTTTCATCTTGGCCGCCCGGCATTAGCCGGTACGATCTTCAACCAGGAGCCGCTATCGATCGAGGCGCTGCTGGGCACGGACAACAAGGTGGTGCCGTTGCATCTGCGGCGTTAAAGAGGAGCGTCCTTCTCCCCGTTCACGGGGAGAAGGTGGCGGCAGCCAGATGAGGGGCGGCGCCGGCTTTCATAATTGGTCTGGTGACGGGGCAGTCCTTCCGCGTCGGCGCTGCCCCTCATCGCCCTGCCGGGCACTTCTCCCGTGAACGGGGAGAAGGACGCTGTATTGTCTGAACCCCAGACAAACAAAAAGGCGGGATAAATCCCGCCTTCCCATTTTCGGTAGCCTGATCGGGAGCTTTAAGTCCGGGCTGGCAGCTATCTGCTGATCCAGCTGGTCGGGTCTTTCCACTCCGGCGCGCTTCTCGCGCGACTGTCAGTACATCCGTGACTTGCCGCGCGCCCCGAACTCTCGTCCGGCGCGCGCTGTTTGCAAAATCAGGCTGCCTTGCTCAGAGAACCAGCGGACGACTTGCCAGTGCGGCGGTCCTGCTCGATCTCGAAGTTGATCTTCTGGCCTTCGACCAGGGTCGACAGTCCAGCGCGCTCGACAGCGGAGATGTGGACGAAAACGTCCGCGCCGCCCGAATCAGGCTGAATGAAGCCGAAGCCCTTGGTGGCGTTGAACCACTTGACCGTACCAGTTGCCATATAAATAGTCCTCGCATTTGCTTTGGTTTGACCGAACCGAGGTTCAGCCGGTGTGTATCGAGATTTTGGAGATAGACGTCAGCAAACGCGAAGATCGCGAGGCCCGGATCGATCGGCCGAAATATCAATGGACCTGATATAGGCGGGTTTTGCACCAAAAACAAGATGGCTCGAAAAATGGCGCCGCCGCGGCGCCGCCCAAAGGCCGCCCCAATCGCATGAAAGCGTTGAGCAATCGGGAAGATCGGGGCGCCCCACGGCGTTAGTCCGGTTTTGGGAGACAACCATGAAAACCGTCGTGAAAACCATTCTGCTGGCTGTCTGCCTGACGCTGGCGGCCGCCGAAGCGCAGGCGATTTCGCGCTACGACCCCACTCGTATGAGCTGCGACAGGGTGCAGGGCACGATCGCCCGCCAGGGCGCGGTGATCCTGCGCTATCAGTCCAGGCGCGTGCCGGGGCTGCCGCTCTTCGACCGCTACGTGCAGAGCCAGCAATTCTGCAATATCGGCGAGGTCAGGAAACGCGCCTATGTGCCGAGCGCCGATACCGAATCCTGCCCGGTCTATCTCTGCAAGCGGATCGAGAACGACCATTTCCACCGGCGGTTCCTGCGGCGCCACTAAGTGGTTCGGGTTCTGATTTTTCAGAACCCGAACGACACCTGCGCCGGAGGTGGCGGGCCGACGCGCACGCCTTCCATGCCCAGCATCTTTTCCTTGGTGGCCGAGCCGCCGGGCGCCGAGAAGCCGCCGATCTTGCCGCCCGCGGCCAGGATGCGGTGGCAGGGAATGACGAGCGGCACCGGGTTGGCGCCAAGCGCTGCTCCTGTTTCGCGCGGCAGGCCGGGCTGGCCGGCGCGCTTGGCCAGTTCGCCATAGGTGGTGGTTTCGCCATAACCAAGCTTTCGCGCCGCGTCGTAGATGGCGAGGCGGAAGTCGTCGACGCCGTCCAAATCGACCGGCACGCCGGAGAAATCGACGTCCTCGCCTGAGGCATAAGCCTTGATCGAGGCGATCAGTTCGACGACCCATTGCGGCTGCCCAGTATTGCCTGAGACGCCGGCATGGCGCATCAGCCGGCGCTCCACCGCTTCGCGGCTCTTTTCGGGCAGGCAGAGCCGGATCAGGCCCTTTTCGCTCCAGGCGATGCCCATGAAGCCGATCACTGTTTCTAACACTGCGTGGCCGGCTGTGATCGAAGATGTCGTTTCCATGATGCGCTCCTTTCCGCAAAGTGGCGAAAACCGGCATACCGACCGGTACATATGCAGAACAATATGGCATCTGGGCCTAGCTCTTGCCACCCGAAAACCACCGGATAGCCCCGATTGCTCACCAGGAATCGCTGGTGTAAGGACTTCTTAACAACCCGACAAACCGGACCCGCGCGGCTTGCCAGCAAAATTCAACCTTATTGCGATCTGTGTGATCGTCGGCGCCGCAGCACTCAGCGGCTGCCAATCGACCTCGCAGATGAAGGCTACGCCTGCGCTGACCGAAACCGCTACCGCCGCCGGCAGCGATGCCGGCTTCACCGTGCCGCTGCCCGACACGGTTTCGGTGCTGCCGCAATCCTCAGGGGTTACACCCGTCCAGGCGGCCGAAGCGACACCCGCCACGCCGGCACTCGATGCCGCCGCGCAGCCAGCTGCCGCGACAGCGGCTTTTGCCGGCGCGACGCCGACGGTGGCAGCCATGCCCGCCGCAATGACCGCCAATGCCTGGCAAGCGCCGGCACCTGCCAAAGCCGGGCAGCCACTCACTGCTGAGACATACACGACCGCCGGGTTTGTCATGCCGGCGACCGCCAAGGGTGGCGAGAAAACCTTGCCCGGCGTGCAGCAGGTGGCCTATGTCGGGCCGCAGAATCCGGCTGCCCTGGTGCAGTTCCCGGCCGCCCCGCTCAGCTCCGCGCCAGCAGAAGAGCGTACGACCGGCATGCGCGGCGACATCGACCAGCTGATCCAGAAATATGCCGCACTCTACGAGGTGCCGGTCGATCTGGTGCGCCATGTCGTCAACCGCGAAAGCACCTACAATCCCAAGGCCTACAATAACGGCCATTGGGGCCTGATGCAGATCAAGCACGCGACGGCGCGCGGCATGGGCTATGACGGGCCGGCCAAGGGCCTGTTCGACGCCGAGACCAATCTGAAATACGCGGTCAAATATCTGCGCGGCGCCTGGCTGTGTGCCGACGGCAACGCCAGGAAGGCCGACTGGCTCTACCAGACCGGCTATTATTTCGACGCCAAGCGCAAAGGCCTCCTCGAGGCGACCGGCCTCGGTGTCGACCGCAGGCGCCGCCGGCTGCAGCCCGACGCCTGAGCGCCATGCCTGAACCGCGGCCGCCGGCTCCAAACGACATCCGGCTGCGCAAGATCCTCGACGAGACACTCGTTGCACCGCACTGGCCGGACGGCTTTGCCATGCGCTGCTTCGAACATGGCGACGCGCAACCCCTGCATGCGCTTTTGACCGAGGTGTTCGATGACGGCACCGATGGCCCATTCGACGAATGGTGGCCGCGTATCTCAGGCGATGCCGAATTCGACCCGGCGCTGTGTTTCCTGGTCATCGACGCCAAGGGACGGCTGGCGGCGGCAGCGCTGTGCTGGACGAGGGCCTTCGTCAAGGACCTCGCCGTTCACCCCGAGGCGCGCGGCAAAGGCATTGGCGAAGCGCTGATGTGGCAGGCTTTCAATGCCTTTCGCGATCGAGGCGCGCCCCATGTCGACCTCAAGACCAACACGGTCGAGAACGCCGCAGCGCTCAGGCTCTACGAGCGGCTGGGAATGATTCAAGTCCCTTGGGAAGGCTAAAGCGGCTGTTGAAAACCTCCGGATTGTGAACTGCTTCACATAGGCCGCTGCAACCGGATGCTACCTCACCATCCATGCCTTTCGGCCGATGGCGGATCGACGACTGGCAGATGTGGAGGGGCTGCACCGGCATGTGTTCAGCCACTCCTTGGCGGGTCCCAGGCGGGGGTTTGGGGCCCGCCAGTCGCTTCAGATATCAGGCGCATTGCCGATCTTCTTTTTAAGCTCGAGCGCCCAGGCGCGGCCCTCGTCGCCGCCCCACAGCAGCCAGGCGATAGTGCCGGCCGACGGATTATCCTCGTTGCCATAGTTCTTCCCGCGCTTGTCGATCTCGTGGCGGGCGAAATAGCTGACCATGCGGCGGATGGTGGATGGCGCCAGCTTTTCGCGGTTCTTCAGTTCGGTGGCGCGCGTGACGCCGATCTCGGTGCCGCCGCGCCCGAATTGCTTGCGCAGCCGCAGGCCCTTGGCTGCGTTGTCGGCAACGATCTGCGGACAGCGCAGGTCGATCTCGTCGGTGCTTTGCTCGCGCATATATGCTCCCCTGATCCCAGAGATCTAGCTGACGGGAAGAATACGGCAAGGCGGGCTCGTTTCCCGGATCAAGAATGTCGGAACCAGTCGAGTTGGCTCGTCCTTGGATCGTAAAGCAATCCGCGCCAGGACGCCGGCGCGACGACCTGAAGGAGCCGGTCATGATCACCTTTCCCAATGAATCCGCGAAATACCGCACCGCCCGCGAAAAACTGCTGCGCAAGGAAATCGAGCTGCGCCGTGTGATGGAGGAGGTCGCCGAGGCACGGCGCGCGCTGCCGCCGGGCGGGCTGATCCGCCAGGACTATGAGTTCGACGGGCTGGATGCCGAAGGCAGGCCGGCGACGATAAAACTGTCCGAGCTGTTCGCGCCCGGCAAGGACTCGCTCATCCTTTACAACATGATGTTTCCGCGCCATCCGCAGGAGAAGCGCGAGGTAGCCACCAGCGGCGGCACGGCCAAGCTTGCGCGGCAGGATCAGCCATGCCCGTCCTGCACGGCGCTGCTCGACCAGTTCGACGGCGCGGTCGGGCATCTCCAGGCGGCCGGCTTCAATTTCGCGGTGGTGGGCAAGACCGCGCTCGAAAACCTGCTCACGCTTGGCCGCGACAGGGGCTGGCGCAACATGCGATTGGTGTCTTCCGCCGGCAACAGCTTCAAGCGCGACTACAATGCCGAGGGTGCCGACGGCGCGCAGATCCCGCTGCTGTCGGTGTTTCATCGTGACGCGGACGGCATCCGCCATTTCTGGAGTTCGGAACTGGATTTCGCGCCGACGGAGCCCGGCCAGGATCCGCGCGGCATCGGCACCTGCGAGACCCTGTGGAACCTGATGGATTTCACGCCTGAGGGCCGGCCGAACTGGCATGAGCAGCTGCAGTATGGCGAGGCGTGCTGCCACTGAGAGCAGGGTGGGGTGCTCGTGCCCCTGCATCGTTTCAGCTCACTAGGCGCCGGCGCCGCCCCTCATTGCCCTGCCGGACGTTCGTCATTCGAAAAGCCAAGCAGTTGGCTTTTCGTCCGCTTCGCGGACCATTCCTCAACTCCCCGTATAGTGACGGGGAGAAAGAAGCCTGCGCCGATGGTTTCGCCAATCACCAGCGTTGCAGAAAGCGTGCCGGCGCTGCGGTCAAGCCCCTTCTCCCCGTCACTATACGGAGAGAAGATGCCGGCAGGCAGATGAGGGGCAGCGCTGACATCTGATGGCCCGCCCTGTGCGCGGGCGATGCGGAATCGAGGAGGAGTGAATGCCCAAGATCGACCTGTCCACCGTGCCCGTCCGCAAAGGCTCCGGCTACCCCGCGCCCTTCGACGCTCCTTGCGCCGACCGCACGCGCAAGCGCCTCGGCGATGCCGGCGGCCTCACCGATTTCGGCGTCAACCTGATGACCCTCCCGCCCGGCGGCTGGTCGAGCCAGCGGCATTGGCACAGCCATGAGGACGAGCTCGTCTATGTGCTGGAAGGCGAACTGGTGCTGGTCGAGGATGGCGGCGAGACGCTGCTCAAGGCTGGCGACTGTGCGACCTTTGCCAAAAACAGCGGCAACGGCCATCACATGATCAACCGCTCGACGATGACAGCGCGCTATCTCGAAGTCGGCTCGCGCTCTCCCGACGATGTCATCACCTGCTCTGACATCGACATGATGAGCCCGAGTTCGGACGGCCGGTTTCTGCATAAGGACGGCACGCCGTATCCGGGGCAGGGGTGAGCGACTTGCGTCCGTTAGCGTTTGCGAGGTGACAGTGTAGTCTCCAAGCAATCGCAGAATCGGCGCAGGCCCCCTCATCCGGCCGCTTCGCGGCCACCTTCTCCCCGCTGGGGAGAAGAGGGTGGCGCCGGCGCCAAAAGTCTCCTCTCCCCTCGGGGAGAGGTCGCCCGAGCGAAGCGGAGGGCGGGTGAGGGGGCTTGGCGCCAGCCTGTCCAACAAAGGGAGCACCACCGTGAAAAAAGAAATCATCGAAGTGCCGGTACTGTCGGCGGCGGTGCGGGCGCTGGGCGTGCCGCTGTCGTTGGTGACCAAGGGCGCCGGGCTGGTCTTCGTCTCCGGCACGCCACCGCTCGATCTCGCGACCGGCAAACTGGTCAAGGGCGACATCGAGGTGCAGACCGAGGCATCGCTCAGGGCATTGCGCCATTGCCTCGAAGCGGCGGGAAGCTCGCTCGACAATGTGCTGATGGTGCGCATCTACGCCGCCAATGCCGGCTTCTACAACGCCATCAACCGCGTCTACGCCAGGCACTTCCCCGAAAACCCGCCCTCGCGCACCTTCGTGCCGGTGGCGTCATGGCCGATGGAGTTCGATATCGAGATCGAGTGCGTGGCGGTGGGGTGAGTTGGGCAGACGGCGTAAGAAGTAATGGTTCTCTCTGTTCCCCAGAACCGGAAGGAATAGTGTCTACGCATATGCCGCCCACCTGTGTTGCCCATCTACAATGGTTTTGGGACCATCAACTGATCGATGACCGCTGCCATCCCCGGGGGTCGATACGCGTGATCTCTAATCCTAGAAATGATCAAATTCCTGAATTGGTCGTATTTAACACCGTTCCCATGCCGGCCCACAAAACGCTTGAGAATGTCACGCCCTCGAAATGATAGTTTCCATCTACCGGATTGGATGTCCTCCAGAAGAGACCTGGAGATCGAGCTTGCTAGTAAATTTAGCGCCACATCGGATAGTGAGTCCGAAACAAGCGCATTAATCCTGTCGCGGGAGTGCCTAATTGCATCTGCCACAGCAATTGCAACATCTGGAGACTGTGGATCAACCCGAAGCATCAATGCGGAAACAATCTTGTCGTTTGCTGAGGTTGAAACTTGATGGACCACCAAAGAACTCACCGTCTCAGTAGCGCAACTTTTCAGCTCCTCTTCCACCTCCAATTCCGAAAGCGTATTGTCATGACCGACTAAGTCGGTCAAAACCATCCGTATATATTTCGGATCAACAAGGTAGTTCTCGATGTGGTAAGCATTCCATGTGAGTCTATTGTTCAACGAGGTATCCTTGGTGGCGTCGGAGTCCCTGTCAACTATTGAGAATATGCGCGAAGGAGGCAATTTGCCTGAATTTGATAACTTCTCGAGAAGAACATGTAGCCCTCTCACTCGGTGTTTATTTGTTCCAGATATAAGATTGGCCTTGCTGGGAAGTTCGGGAAACAGCTCCGATGCCATCCGCAGGTCGAAATCGGAATCTTCGCCTTCAAATATTACAATCCTACCACCAGGATTATACGCGGCCAGATCTCCAACCAGATCGATGACCGCGCGTTCAAGATCCTGATCTGCACGGATTAAAGTTGCCTGACTAGTACGTTTAGAGGCGTATGCGCTTGGCGTAATATGAAAAACCGATACGCCGGCCTTTCCGACGCTCTCACGGAGGATCGCATCAGAGTGAGTCACTAGCCACACTTGATTTCCGAGAGCCTTTGCAAGATGCCGGTGGTAGAAATCTGGAAGATTTCTTGTTAACCTAGGATTGAGATGCAGCTCTGGCTCATCAAGAAGTATAATAGAATTCTTTGGCGTTGAAGTTCTAAGTCTGAGATACCCATAGAGTATCTCTTTTTCTCCAGAGCTCAACTCATCCAGGTCATGGCTCTCGCGCCCTCCGATTCTAACTGGAAACCTTAAGCTCCCTTCCGCAGTTGGTTGAGGCCCTAAAAATTCCTTATCTGGAAAGAAGGTAATAAATAGCTCTTTCAAAACGTCTGTTATTGATTTCGTTCTATCAACGAACGATCCAGACTTTTCTGATAGAGCCTCTCTCACGTATAGTGCGGCCATCTCACTTTTAATGTTACTATATTTTGCATTGTAATTATATAGAGTGCTTTGCTTCTTCTGCTCATTTATAGCATCTAGGTTTACATTTATTGAGTTTATTACTTCTCGTCCGTAGATACGATGAGGTCCGTGATAATCAATGATACCAAAGTGCCTAATATCAAATGTGCTGAAAACGAGCTCTAATACTTTGGAAGGGTTGAATTGCGGTTGCTTGTTCGGGCTGATTTTTATTGCCGCCGTAATATGATTTAGATCGATTTCCTTCTGAAAAAGCTTTATGTCCTTATTTGCTTGTTTCTTCACATCTGGTTCTCTGCTGCGAAATTGCGCCGTGAAAGGTGCCGCATTTAGAGATCGCCATCCATAAAGCTCGGGAACGACAGCTCGCCACGCTTGATCAGTAATTAATGCTTCGGCATTTTCTTTAAGATAGCGTCTTTCATCTTCGTGAATTTCTATGTCTATCTGTATAACAAGAGGTTTTGCTGGATTGTTAAATAGAGAGGTAAACGCGGCGGGGTCATTCGAGAAATTAATTTGAAATTCGCCGAACCACTGCTGAGTCTCGTTTGGCTGGTAGCCACCATACACTGATTTAACGAGGCGGATCGCATCTAGGACGCATGATTTTCCGGAACCATTTTGACCGGCGAGAACAACAAGATCATCCAGATTCGGTAGTTCCGTGAGTCGAATACCCCGGAAGTTTTGAATGTGTACTCGTCTTATGCGCATTCAAACCCCCACCGTTGAAACGCCGGAATTGCCAGAATTATTTAAATGACAATGGTAGTGTTAGCTAGCCGGGCGATCGATTGAGGTGGAGAACGAACAAGAATATTTCGCAAGGGCTGCGGCTCCGATTGAGTTCCCCCAAGGGCCGGCCTTATGAATATGGCTCTTCGAATCTCTCTAGTGTAAAATCGCGGGACGTTGATTGCCTCACGCAAAATACTCCTGCAGCGGCCGAACCTCCAGGCTCCCTGCCTTCAGCGCCGCAATCGCCTCGGCCACTGCGGCCGCTCCCGACAGCGTCGTGTAATACGGCACCTTCTGCATCAGCGTCGCGCGGCGCAGCGATTTCGAGTCCGACACCGCCTTCTGGCCGTCCGTGGTGTTGAAGACGATCTGGACCTGGCGGTTGCGGATGGCGTCTTCGATGTGGGGGCGGCCCTCAAGCACCTTGTTGATTTTCTCCGCTACGACACCGTTCTCGGCGAGGAAGCGCGCGGTGCCTGATGTGGCCATCACTTTGAAGCCCTGGCCGGCGAGGCGCTTGACCGCCGGCAATATGCCTTTCTTGTCCTCGTCACGCACCGAGACGAACAGCGTGCCGGAGCGCGGCAGGTCGACGCCGGCGCCCAGCTGGCTCTTGGCGAAGGCCAGCGCAAAGTCGCGGTCGAGGCCCATGACCTCGCCGGTCGAGCGCATTTCCGGGCCGAGCAAGATGTCGACGCCGGGGAAGCGGGCGAAGGGGAAGACGGCTTCCTTGACCGCGATATGGCCGGGATTGCGCGGATCGGGCATGGCGCCGTAATGGGCGAAGGCGTCTTCCAGCTTTTCGCCGGCCATGATGCGGGCGGCGATCTTGGCGATGGGGCGGCCGATGGTCTTGGCGACGAAGGGCACGGTGCGCGATGCCCGCGGGTTGACCTCCAGCACATAGACCGTGCCGTCCTTGATCGCATACTGCACGTTCATCAACCCGCCGACATTGAGCGCGCGGGCAAGGGCTGCCGTCTGGCGCTCCAGCTCGTCGACCAGCTCCGAAGGCAGCGAGTGAACGGGGAGCGAGCAGGCGCTGTCGCCGGAGTGAATGCCGGCCTCTTCGATGTGTTCGAGAATGCCTGAGACGAATGTGTCCGTGCCGTCGCAGAGGCAGTCGACATCGACCTCGATGGCACCCGAGAGATAGGTGTCGAACAGCAGCGGGTTCTTGCCCAAGAGGGTGTTGATCTGGCCGGTCTTGTCGTTGGGGTATTTCTGCTTGATGTCCTCCGGCACCAGGCCGGGCACGGTGTCGAGCAGATAGGACTGCAGCATGCTCTCGTCATGGATGATCTGCATGGCGCGGCCGCCCAGCACATAGGACGGGCGCACCACCAGCGGGAAGCCGAGCTCGCCGGCGACGAGGCGGGCCTGCTCGACGGAATAGGCGATGCCGTTCTTCGGCTGGGTCAGGTTGAGCTTGTGCAGCAGCTTCTGGAAACGGTCGCGATCTTCGGCGAGATCGATCATGTCGGGCGAAGTGCCAAGGATCGGGATGCCGGCCTTCTCCAGCGCGTCGGCCAGCTTCAGCGGCGTCTGGCCGCCGAACTGGACGATGACGCCGACCAGTTCGCCCGAGGCCTGTTCAGCGCGCAGGATCTCAAGCACGTCCTCCGCCGTCAGCGGCTCGAAGTAGAGCCGGTCGGAGGTGTCGTAGTCGGTCGAGACGGTCTCGGGGTTGCAGTTGATCATGATCGCTTCATAGCCGGCATCGCGAAGCGCGAAGGCGGCGTGGCAGCAGCAATAGTCGAACTCGATGCCCTGGCCGATGCGGTTGGGGCCGCCGCCGAGGATGACGACCTTCTTGCGCGATGACACCTGCGCCTCATTGGCAAGCGCGCCGGCGAAGGGCACTTCGTAGGTCGAATACATGTAGGCTGTGGGCGAGGCGAACTCGGCAGCACAGGTGTCGATGCGCTTATAAACCGGATGAACGTCGAGCTTTTCGCGAATCCTTTGAATCACTTCGGCGTCGGTGTTCGTCAGCGACGCGAGGCGGGCGTCGGAGAAGCCCATCGCCTTCAGCATGCGCAGATTGACGGCATCTTGCGGAATGCCGTGCTCGCGGATGCGGGCTTCCATGGCCAGGATGCCGGCGATCTGCTCGAGGAACCACGGGTCGATCTTGCACATGGCGTGGACGTCTTCCAGCGAGGTGCCCATGCGGATCGCCTGGGCCACCATGCGCAGCCGGTCAGGGGTAGGGGTTCCCAAAGCGGCTCGGATGGCGTTGCGGTCGTCGACGTGACTGGCGGGCGCAGTGCCGTGACCGAGGCCGGGGATTTCGATTTCGTCGAGGCCGGTCAGGCCGGTTTCCAGACCGCGCAGAGCCTTCTGCAAAGACTCCTGGAAAGTGCGGCCGATGGCCATGACTTCGCCGACCGACTTCATGGCGGTGGTCAGCACCGGCTCGGCTCCAGGGAATTTCTCGAAGGCAAAGCGCGGGATTTTGGTGACGACGTAATCGATGCTCGGCTCGAAGGAGGCGGGCGTGGCGCCGCCGGTGATGTCGTTCTCCAGCTCGTCCAGCGTGTAGCCGACGGCGAGCTTTGCCGCGATCTTGGCGATGGGGAAACCGGTCGCCTTGGAGGCGAGGGCAGAGCTGCGCGAGACGCGCGGGTTCATCTCGATAACCACCAGCCTGCCATCGGCCGGGTTGACGGCGAACTGGACGTTGGAGCCGCCGGTCTCGACGCCGATCTCGCGCAGCACCGCGATCGAGGCGTTGCGCATCATCTGGTATTCTTTGTCCGTGAGGGTTAGCGCCGGGGCGACTGTGATCGAGTCCCCCGTATGCACGCCCATCGGGTCGATGTTCTCGATCGAGCAGACGATGATGCAATTGTCCGCCTTGTCGCGGACAACCTCCATCTCATATTCCTTCCAGCCGAGCACGCTTTCCTCGATCAGCACTTCGGTGGTCGGCGAGGCGTCGAGGCCGGACTGGACGATGTCGTAGAATTCGGCGCGGTTGTAGGCGATGCCGCCGCCAGTGCCGCCCATGGTGAAGGACGGGCGGATGATGGCGGGCAGGCCGACATGGTCGAGCGCCTGGGCGGCGATCGCCATGCCATGGCTGATGTAGCGCTGCTTGCGGTCGCCTTCGCCGAGGTTCCAGCGTGTTTCCAGCGCGTCGAGCGCGGCATCGAGATCGGCCGGCGCCTCGGCCTTCAGCGCGGCGCGCTCGGCCTCATGCGTCTTGCGGTCGGTGTTCTTGACGTCGGTGGCGTTGGCCAGCATCGACTTCGGCGTTTCGAGCCCGATCTTCTTCATCGCCTCGCGAAACAGCGCGCGATCCTCTGCCTTGTCGATTGCCGTGGCATCGGCGCCGATCATCTCGACATTGTAGCGGTCGAGCACGCCCATGCGGCGCAGCGACAAAGCGGTGTTGAGCGCGGTCTGACCGCCCATGGTCGGCAGCAGCGCGTCGGGCCGCTCCTTGGCGATGATCTTGGCGACGACCTCCGGCGTGATCGGCTCGATATAGGTGGCGTCGGCCAGTTCCGGGTCGGTCATGATGGTGGCCGGGTTGGAATTGACCAGGATGACGCGGAAACCTTCCTCCTTCAGCGCCTTGCAGGCCTGGGTGCCGGAATAGTCGAACTCGCAGGCCTGGCCGATGACGATGGGGCCGGCCCCGATGATCAGGATCGACTTGATGTCGGTGCGTCTTGGCATCGTTATGAGTTCCGTTCGGCGAGCGGCTTGCACGAAAAACCGGGACGGGAAGACCCGGCCGGTTGTGCTTGCGATTCTGGTATCAGGCTAGGAGGGCCTTATAGGGAAGAGTTTTGGCGGATGTAACCCCGAAAATGAGGGATTGCGCGCGGCTTCGCAAACGGGGCAATCGCTTCAAGTTTGAAATCGCATCTTGCCGGGCGCCGGCGTCGACAAATGGTCAGTCGTGGCAGAATCCAGTTTGCGACGGCGCCGAACCCTAATCCCCGGCCGCCACGGCGTCGGTGATCTCGAAGCGCTCGGAGGTGCCGATGCGGATCATGTTCAAGCTGCCTTCGCGGGTGAAGCGGAATTCGTCGGCAGAGTCGGAGCCGACTGGCAAGCCGCCATGGAAGCTGATGATGCGCGCGCCGCCGTCCGGCCAGGTCACGGTCACGGCGCTGTCGCCGCCGGTATGGGCGACGCTTATTTGGCACTGGGTCATCGGCTCGCCGACATGGCGCGCGCAGGGGATGCCGGGCGCGGGTGGAGCAGGGGAGGGCTCGATCGCCGCGAACGCCATGCCATAGGCATCGTCCATCGCGGTCCTGCCGATCTCGGCGGCGGACTTCGGCGTGCCTGGATCCGAGCCGCCGAGTCGCTGCGTCAGGTCAGGCGGCGGCGCAGGTGCGGGCGGTGGGGGCGGCGTCGTGGCGTCCGGGCCAGCATCGGTGGCCGTGGCGACAGTGGGCGCATCCGCCGGCTGATCGGATTCAGGCACGGTCGCCGGATTGACCGGAACGAGATAGCGCGCCGGCGCCCAGCCGGTGACTTTGGGATTGTCTGAAACAATCTTGCACCAGGGATGTCCGTCAATGTCGTTGCAGCCGAGGTTGCGTACGCTCGCGCCGGCAGCCACCCGCGCCTCGGTCTTGCCCATCGGCGATGGCTTGGCGCGGATGTTGAGCAGATCGTCGGGGGCAAGCCCGGTGACGATGGAGATGAAGGGCGCCTCTTCGGCGTGAGCCGGGACAACAGCCATCCACGCCGCCGTCAGCAGCGGAGCGGCAATCAGCGCATGCAGACTTGTTCGGAGCGTAACGATGCGCCTCATCATTGGCCGTGCACTGATACTCTGTACCTTTGCCGCGGCAGGTCCTGCCGCATGCCGAGGCGGTTTTATAAGGGACGATACGGCGTCATGTAAGTCCGAAAATGCGTCCGATGTTTGGTGCCGGGAGGGCGGCGCAGGGCACGGCTGTGGCGTCAAACGGAGCCTTGCCCAGAGGATTTGGGCATGAAGCCGGTTCTGAGCGCATGCGCCCATTCCGGCCGCCCCGCCTGTTCAGCCTGCCTGGCTGCCGCTTCGTGGTCGTAGTCGACGGCGATGGTCTCGAAACGGTCGGGTCCTTCACCATCCAAGGTGACGATGCCGTAGCGCGCATGCGGGCTGCCTTGCTCCGAAACATGCGCCGGCGGGGTGTCGTCGTCATAGGCGGGGGCGCCGACGCTGCCGGGGTTGAAGATCACGGGGCCGTCGGGGATGCGGATCAGCTCTGGGCGGTGGCTGTGGCCGCACAGCACGATGCGGCAGGCGAGCCCCTTCAGCCGCCGCTGAATAGCGGCAAGCGGTGCGCGCACCAGTTGGCCATCGACGATCGCGTCGAGCAGATATTTCTCGTCATGGTCGGGCCGGGCATGAAAGGCGACCACGCCGGGAATGATCTCCAGCGTGAAGGGCAGGGCGAACAGGGCTTCGCGCTGCGCCTCCGTCAGCCGCTCCTGGGCGTAGCGGTCGGAAGCCCACATCGTGTCGTCGGCGGGATCGACGGCGACGCGGCGGTCATGGTTGCCGCGCACGGTCGGCAGGTCGAGCGCTTCGAGCCGCTCGAACGTCTCGCGCGGCCAGAGCGGACCGGAGACGCAATCGCCGAGATTGATGGTAAGATCGGCGCCACCGCGCCGCTTGAGGTCGTCGAGCACGGCATCCAGCGCCAGGACGTTGCCGTGGATGTCGGCGAGGACGGCGATGCGCATGCGGCGGGCTCCCTGGTGCAGCCGCGTTGGAGGCTTTGCGGCCCGTCTTCGTTATCAAGCTCGTGCCTTGGGTATCAAGCCCTTGAGATCGTTCGGGACAGCCGGGAGCCCCACCCGTGGCTTTTGCGGAAGCACTCCATCTGCTACCGTCCACGCCATTCCAGAGTTCATCTGGGGGGAGATCTGCTCAAGACAGCCTTGGAGGGACCAGGCGATGACCCGCGACCAGATGGTTGCCCACCTCCGCGCCGCCAATGACGTCGCGCGCGAGACTGCCGCGCACGGGCATCATCCTTTCGGCTGTGTGCTCGTCGGCCCCGACGATCGCATCCTGATGCGGCAAGGCAACATCAACACCGTGCGCCACGCCGAAACCGAACTCTCCCGGCGTGCGGCGGACGCCTATCCGCCGGAATTCCTCTGGTCCTGCACGCTGGTCACAACCGGCGAGCCCTGTGCGATGTGCACCGGAACGCTCTACTGGGCCAATATCGGCCGGCTGGTCTACGGCTACGAGGAGAGCAAGCTTCTCGCACTGACTGGCGATCACGCCGAGAATCCGACGATGAACCTCTCGTCGCGCACAGTCCTCGCCTCCGGGCAGAAGCCGGTCGAGGTCCACGGCCCATTCCCCGAGATGGATGAGGAACTTCTCGCCCCGCATATCGGTTTTTGGCAGCGCTAGGAGCGACAGAAACCTTACTTGCGAACCTGCAGCCTCAAACCGGCAGTTCGATGTCGTGGCCTCCGACCGCCGGAAGGGCAGGGTCGTCACCAGCCGCCGCAATGACGCTGTCGAGCAGGCCGGGGAAGCGGGCGTCGAGATCGGCGCGGCGCAGCGTGATCATGCGGTTGGTGCCGACCACTTCGGCGCGGGTGACGCCGGCCTCGCGCAGTTTGGCGAGGTGATAGCTGAGATTGGTCTTGGAGCCGAGGTCGAGGAACTGGCTGCAGTTCAACGCCACGCCCTCCTTGCTGGCGAGATAGCGCACAATGGCGAGCCTGGTCGGGTCGCCAAGCACGCCGAGCACGATCGGCAAGCTGATCTGGTCTGTATTGGGGTGCGGCAAGGTCATGGCCCGAAACTAAGCACAGTCGGTGGCGATTTCAACGCGTCCATCTTGTCCCGCGCATGCACAGTGTTTCTCCGTTTCGCGATCAGGCCCGCCGGCTGTCCTGACACAGGGCTGTCAGCAGGGTTCAGCTATTTTTGGTCATCTTCATTGACATCATGCCCTGTTATGTCCAATTGTTCAATAAGCTTTGAACTAAGGACACCCCCAATGGACAAGCGCCTCTTCTGGCTTGCGCTCGGATCGTTCACGATCTCGACCGAAGGCTTCGTCATTTCCAGCCTGTTGCCCGACATCGCCACCGACGCCGGCATTTCCATCCCGCTCGCCGGCACGCTGATCACCGCTTTTGCGCTCGCCTATGCGATCGGCACGCCGATCCTGGCGACGCTGACCGGTGAATGGGACCGGCGCCGCGTCATCCTGTGGACGCTGACGTTCTTCGTCATCGGCAATCTGGTGGCAGCACTAAGCTCGTCCTTCGAACTGCTGCTCATTGCCCGCATCATCATGGCGCTGTCCTCGGGCCTGTTTGCCGCAACCGCGCAAGGCACGGCGGTGGCGCTGGTCGATGACCATCACCGGGCGCGCGCCATCGCCGTGGTCGTCGGCGGCACCACCGTGGCGGTTGCGCTCGGCGCACCGCTCGGCGCGCTGGTCGCCGCCTTTGCCGGCTGGCGCGGCACCTTCTTTGCCATTGCCGGGCTTGGCGCGCTGGTCGGCGCCATCCTGTGGTATCGGCTGCCGCGTGGCATCATCGGCACCAAACTGCCGCTACGGGCACGGCTTTCGGCAGCAGTGCGCCCCGGCGTCATGCCAATCCTGTTGACGACGACTCTGGCGCTGATCGGTGCCTTCACCGTCTTTGCCTATGTCGCACCGCTGGCCATCGAAAGCGGGGGCCTCAGCCCGATGGCGTTGCCCGGCATGCTGCTCGCCTTTGGCGTCGGCGCCGTCATCGGCAACATTGCCGGTGGCCAGGCGGCCGACCGTTTCGGCGCGACGCGCACCGTCGGCTGGTCGCTGGCGCTGAGCGCGGCCATGCTGGTGATGCTCTCGGTTATCCCCACCTTCCTGCCGCAGCACATCGCCGGGCCGGTGCTGATGGCCATGATGGTGCCGTGGGGCATCGTCGGCTGGGCGTTCCCGCCGGCGCAGGCCAGCCGCATCATCAAGCTGGCGCCAGACGCCGCTCCGATCGTGCTGTCGCTCAATGCCTCGGCGCTCTATCTCGGCGTGGCGCTGGGCGCGGTGGTCGGCGGTGCGGTGTTGCGCTACGGCGTGCCGGCCGATCTCGGCCTGGTGGCGGCGGTGTTCCCGGTTATCGGGCTCGGCGTCGTGCTGGCCGGCCGCTGGGCGGCACGACCAGTCGCCATGCCGGCGGAGTAATGCCGTTTCCAGATATGATCGCCGGCCGCTCCTTCAGCTTGAAGGGGCGGCCGGTGGTACTTCGTAATCCAGCTCCGCGACTTCATCCAGCATGGCGCGCAGATCGGCCGCCCGTTGCCTGCCGACCATGTCCTCGAAGCGCTGCTGGGCAGTGCTCCACAGTTTCGTCGCCTCTTCGAGCTTGGCGAGGCCTTGGGTTGTCAGCCGCACCCGCTTGATGCGGCGATCGTCCTTGTCGGCGAAGGTCTCGATATAGCCGTCGCGGATCAGCGGCTTCAGCGTGTGGCCGAGCGCCGACAGATCCATGACCATCTCTTCGGCTATGGTGCCCATCGCCGGCTCGCTGCCGACATAGATCTGGTAGAGCAGGCCGTATTGCGTGCCCTTCAGGCCAGAAGGCGCGATCACATCGTCATAGAAGCGGCTGAGCTTGCGCGCGGCACGCCGCAGCGTGGCATTGTTGCAAGGGCTGAATCCCGGCATCGCAGTCTTGGTCATCACGACTCCTCACCGGCAAAAAGCGTCTGTCGGCCTGCCGCAGAAATAGTTTCTGCCGCCTCCGTTGACAAGATGGTGGCATATACCTACTTCCCAGATAGTGGTATATGCCACTAATTGGAAATCAGGCGGCGAGCGGGGGACATCCCATCTCGCCGGGCAGCTAAAAAGGAACAGGACAATGAGTGGACAGGACAATAAGGGCACCGCAGTCATCACCGGCGCGTCGGCCGGCATCGGAGCGGTCTACGCCGACAGGCTGGCCGGGCAGGGCTACGATCTGGTGCTGGTGGCGAGGCGCGCCGACCGGCTCGAGGAACTGGCTGAAAAGCTGCGTTATGCCTACAAGCGCAAGGTCAGCGTGATTGCCGCCGATCTCGCCGACGACAATGATGTGCGCCGCGTCGAGCAGGCGATCGCCGCCGACGACAGCGTGACGCTGCTGGTCAACAATGCCGGCATCGGCGGCCAGGCCGTGGTGGCAACGGCCGACGCCGACGAGGCCGAGCGCATGATCAAGGTCAATGTCATTGCCTTGACCCGCCTGACCCGCGCCGTGCTGCCGGGGCTTTTGGCGCGCAACCGTGGCGCCATCGTCAACATCGCTTCGGTGCTCGCCTATGAGACCTCGTTCGGCGGCATCTACAGCGGCACCAAGGCCTATGTCGTCAACTTCACCGAAGGGCTGCACCGCGAGGTCGCCGGCACCAATGTGAAGGTCCAGGCGGTGCTGCCGGGCGCGACCCGCACCGATTTCTGGGAGCTTGCCGGCAGCGATATCGACAACCTGCCGAAGGAAATCATCATGACCGCCGACGATATGGTCGATGCGGCACTTGTGGGTCTCGCCAGGGGCGAAGCCGTCACCGTACCGGCGCTTGCCGATGCGGCCAAGCTCGACACCTTCCTCGGCGCCCGGCAGGCCTTCTACGGCAGCCTGCACGCCGACAAGCCGGCGGCCCGCTACGCGGCTTGAGGAGGCTGGTTCGCTTTCGCGAACCAGGACCCCCACCCCGCTCACTTCGTTCGCGACTTGCCGGGGCGAGCCACGGGTCTCGCCCGTCCTTCGGACCCCCACAAGGGGGAGGGTAGAAGGCGCGCTCCCTACCTCCCCCTTGTGGGGAGGTCGGACCGAAGGTCCGGGTGGGGGTACTGGCGCAAGCTTTACAGATTAAGCAGTCCGCCACATCGGAATGATTGACGCCGCCAGCACCAGCGCCAGCACGATGTTGAGCGCGCGCCATTGCCATTCGGTCTTGAGCAGCCGTGCCAGCACCATGCCCGCCACGCACCAGATCGACAACGAAATGGCGGCGGTGAGGCCGAAGGTCGAGCCGAGCAGCAAAGCCAGTTGTCCCGGTCCGTCGGCCAGCGCCGCGAACGAGGCGGCGGCACCCAGTCCCATCGCCCAGCCCTTCGGGTTCATCCACTGAATGCCTGCGCCGCCGAAGAAGCTGTTGGGCTTGGCCATCGTCACATCGAGATTGGGCGGCCCCGCGCGACCGATCTTGATGGCCAGCCAGATGAGATAGAGCGAGCCGATGATCTTCATCGCCAGCTGCAGCGACGGCATGGCCAACAGCAGGCCGGCAAGCCCGGCGGCGGCGGCACCAGTCACCGTGGCAAGGCCGGCAGCGCTGCCGGCCATCAGCGGCACAGAACGGCGAAAGCCGAACTGCGCTCCCGAAGCGGTGGACAAGGTCGTGGCAATACCAGGCGTGGCGGTGGCCACGAAGGCAAACAGGATAAGCGGCAGGATGGGCTGGAGCATGGGAGGCCCTTCATCGAAGGCCCCATCGTAGACCGCCGCCTGCTTCAGTAAATGCAATGTTTGCGATGCCTGGCATTAGAAGATATAATGCTAGTCATGATCCGTAATCTCGACACCGCGCTGATCCGCACCTTCGTCACCGTCGCCGACAAGGCCAGCATGACGGCGGCGGCAAACGCGCTGCATTTGACGCAAGGCGCCGTCAGCCAGCAGGTCAAGCGGCTGGAGGAGGCGCTCGGCTGCAGCCTGTTCGAGCGCGACCGACGCGGCTTGCGGCTGACACGGCCCGGCGAGCGGCTGTTTGGCAAGGCAAAGCGGCTGCTTGGCCTCAATGACGAAATCTGGGCCGAGATGGCGGGCACGGACGTGGCCGGCCAGGTGCGGCTCGGCGTGCCCTACGATCTCGTCGGCACCTTGCTGGCGCCGGTGCTGAAGGCCTATTCCGAGGCCTATCCGCGGGTCGAGATATCGCTGCTCTGTGCTGCCTCGCCGGACCTTGCCGCTGCCCTTGCGGCCGGCACCATCGATCTTGCCGTCATCGAGGAACGTGTGGGTCCGTCGGCGGGCGAGTGCCTGGTCATCGACCGGCTGGTCTGGGTCGGGGCCAAGGGCGGCGTCGCTCGCGCCAAGCGACCGCTGCCGGTGTCGATCGTCGCCGACACCTGCGCCTTCCGCCCTGTGGTGTTGTCGGCGCTGAACGAGCATGGTTTGGAATGGCGCACCGTGTTCGAAAACGGCAACATCGACGCCACGACGGCGACGGTGCGCTCCGACCTTGCCGTCACCGCCTGGCTCGCCTCCACCGTGCCTGCCGATCTCGACATTCTGCCCTTCGATGCCGGGCTGCCGCCGCTGCCGAATTTCTCGATCAACCTGCATCTGCCAAGATTTGGCGCGGCCCCGGCGGCGCAGGAGTTTGCGCGGTATATCAGGGATGGACTGGCGCGGCGGGCGGTGGCGGCTTGAGGGTGCCGGCAGGCGGATGAGGGGCGGCGCGAACCGATCCGTTTCAGATACACAGACGTTTCGTCCAATTGGCGAGGTCAGCGCTGCCCCTCATTGCCCTGCCGGGCATTTCTCCCCGTACAGTGACGGGGAGAAATTACCACTTATTTCCAGTTCTTGCGTCGCTCGAGCTCGGCGTCTGACGGCTCCTGCGTGACAAACGACCCAACCTTGATCTCGCCTGATCGTTCGTAGGTCGCCATGATGACGCCGGTGGTGGTGGCTTGCGACTTGACGAGCTTGAAGGCGGCCGGCATCGCATTGTCGCTGAACAGCCGCTTGCCCTTGCCCAGCAGCAGCGGGAAGATCATCAGCCGGATCTCGTCGATCAGCCCGTTGGCCAGCAAAGTCTGGATCAGCTCGCCCGAACCCTGGATGAGCAGATCAGGCCCATCTTCTTGGCTGAGGCGGCGCAACGCCGCGACGATATCTTCCCCAAGCCATTGCGTGTTCTCCCAGGTCAGGCTGTCCGGTCGATGCGTCGCCACATATTTGGTCGCAGGGTTGAAGGCATCTCCGATCGGATCTTTCTGGTAAGGCCAGTACGCCGCGAAGATGTCGTAGGTCCTGCGGCCGAGCAGCAGCGCGAAGGGTTTGGAGAAGAGTTCTTCCATCGCCACGCCCGCCACCTCGTCAAAATAATGGAAGGTCCAGCCGCCGAACTCGAAGCCGCCAACCGGATCTTCCTCGGGACCACCTGGCGCTTGCATGACGCCGTCTAGGCTGACGAAGGTGGCGGCGATGATCTTCCTCATTGGATTTTTCCTTCTCTTTGGTCCGGGCCGTCGGGCCGGACTTCGATCCAAGGACGGACCGGCAGGCGGCCTTCCGACAGGTAACAGCAAAAAACGATACCTATTGCCGCTGTCGCCTGCCGCCAAGCGCCTGCGACGAAAACCAGACGTCGCCGATGACAGCGGTGGCGGTCCGGTCCGGCGCCCTGTCTGATGTCAGCCAGATGGAGCGGCTTCGCGCCGCTTGCTGGAGGTCGGGGATTTTCGCCGCCGAGTTGGCGACCGAGGCGCCGACGCAAGGGATGAACCATGAGCGCATGAACGGGTCGCAGGCAAAGCCCTTGTCGGTGCGGGTCACCGTCACGGCAAGGCCGACGCTCTGGGACGGGCGCCAGGGAAAGATCATGCGGCCGCCGGGCTTTAGCGCTCGCAGCCAGGCAACCGGCGGGGCGATGACGCCAGCGTTGACATAGATGATGTCGGAAGGCGGCAGATCGCTCGTGACGGCATCACCGTGAATGACGCTGACATTGTCGTAGGTTTCGAGGTTCTTTGTCGCTTTGGCGGCAAGGTCGGCCTCCAGTTCGAAGGCGGTGACCGCGCCAGGCGAAACCAGCCGTGCCAGCAAGGCGGTGTAGTAGCCGGTGCCGGCGCCGACATGGGTGACGGCCTGACCCGGTCTGGGGGCGATCCGGCCGATCCACATGGCGTGCAGGGAGGGCTCGCCATTGTTGATGCCCTTGTCGGCATCGAGCGCCACCAGCACGTCCTGATAGATGTGAACCGGATCGGCGCTCGGCGTCATGATCTTGCCGTTGCCGGTGATCAGCGCCCTGCCAGCAACCACCGTCCATGGTCCGGGGCCGAGAAAGGCCTCGCGCGGCACCGTGGCGAAAGCCTGTTCGAGACGCGGATCGGCCGAGCCGGCACTGGCCGCCATCAACTGCGCATAGAATTTCCTGGCGTCTTCGACACTTGTCATGATGGCGAACAAGATAGCGCAAGCCGCCAGTTTGTCGCGGTCTGGAGCAATTCCAGGAAAAGTGGGAAACGGTTTTCCGGGAAAAGCGCGTAGCGCTTTCCCTTGGGAATTGCGTTAAAACAAAGAGATAGAGCAGGTCGCCGTTTCCGCGAAACGGCGAACTGCTCGAGAAGAAGCTCAGCCGACGCCGAAGACGGTGTCGTAGAGCAGCTTGAAATTGAGCACCAGGATGATCGCGGCGACCACCCACGCGAGGGCCGCCACGCCGCGCGGAATGGCAAGGTTGCCCATCTTCTTCTTGTCGGAGACAAACTGCACCAGCGGGATGACCGCGAAGGGAAGCTGCATCGACAGGATCACCTGGCTGAAGACAAGCAACTGGCCGGTGCCCTTTTCGCCATAGAACGCGGTGACGACCACCACTGGAACGATGGCGATGCCGCGCGTCAGCAGCCGGCGCGCCCATTGCGGGATGCGCAGGCGCAGGAAGCCCTCCATGACGATCTGACCGGCAAGCGTTGCCGTAACCGTCGAGTTGAGGCCCGAGGCCAGCAGCGCCACCGCAAACAGGATCGAGGCGATGCCGAGGCCAAGCAGCGGCGACAGGAGTTCGAAGGCTTGGCCGATTTCGGCGACGTCCTGATGGCCGGTGCCGTGGAAGGCGACAGCCGAGACGATCAGGATCGAAGCGTTGACGAACAGCGCCAGGATGAGCGCGATGGTCGAGTCGGTCGTCGCCCATTTGATGGCGTCGCGCTTGCCCTTTTCGGTCCGCTCATAAGCGCGTGTCTGCACGATCGAGGAGTGCAGATAGAGATTGTGCGGCATGACCGTAGCGCCGATGATGCCGATGGCGATGTAGAGCATCGCCGGGTTGGTGACGATCTCCGTCGACGGCACGAACATCGAATGCAGGATCGAGCCGACCGGCGGGGCGGCGGCGAAGATCTGGATGGCGAAGCAGCCGAAGATGATGATCAAAAGCGCGATGACGAAGGCTTCGAGATAGCGGAAGCCCTTGTTCATCAACAAAAGCACTATGAAGGCGTCGAGCGCCGTCAGCATGGCGCCGCCGATGAGCGGAATGCCGAACAGAAGCTGCAGCGCAATCGCCGTGCCGATGACTTCGGCGAGGTCGCAGGCGATGATGGCGAGTTCGCAGGCGATCCACAGCACGAAACTGACGGGACGGGGATAGTAGGCGCGGCAGGCCTGGGCGAGGTCACGGCCGGTGGCGATGCCAAGCCGGGCGGCGAGCGCCTGCAGCAGGATCGCCATCAGGTTGGACAGCATGATGATGAACAAAAGCGTGTAGCCGAACTGCGCGCCGCCGGCGAGGTCGGTCGCCCAGTTGCCCGGGTCCATATATCCGACCGAAACCATGTAGCCCGGCCCCATGAAGGCGAACAGACGGCGGAACCAGACGCCGGATTGCGGCACCGTGATCGTCGAATTCACCTCGCGCAGGCTGGGCGGATTGTCCTCCGGCCTGTCAAATCGCCAGGTTGATCCCACGGTTGCGTCGGCTTCGGACATGTACGGTTTTCCACTGAAAGGATTGGTATCTGCCATCCTATCTATGCCAGGGCTCAACATTATGCAATAGGCTATATTTCATTGTATGTGCTTCTTGTGAGGGCAGCCCAATGGACACGCAGGGATGATCGCAAACGCCGGTTGCGCCTGCCATGGAATGCAAATAAACGGCTGGAACAGTTAAGCCTGTGCTATGAATGGCAAAGGCGGATTGATTTGTCGAAAGCCACGAGGGAACACATATTGGCGCTGAAGCACAAACCGGTTCGACGCGAAGAGCCGCTTCCGGATGCCGATGTCCATTCCGAAGGCTTCCGGCAGACGCGCGAAGCGCGCCGCAGCGCGCTGGTTGAGGATTATGTCGAGCTGATCGCCGACCTGATCGAGGACGGCAATGAGGCGCGTCAGGTCGATATCGCGGCAAGGCTTGGTGTCGCCCAGCCGACGGTGGCCAAGATGCTGACCAGGCTGTGCGCCGACGGGCTGGTCTCCCGCAAGCCGTATCGCGGCGTGTTTCTGACCGATGCCGGCCGCAAGGTGGCGGAGGAAAGCCGCATCCGCCACCAAACGGTTGAAGCCTTCCTGCGTTCGCTCGGCGTCAGCGCCGAGACGGCGCGCATCGATGCCGAGGGCATCGAGCATCATGTCAGCGCCGAGACGCTAGAAGCCTTCCGCAAGGCGATGATCGCGCCGCGCTGAGCCTTGCCAGCCTCGAACCAAAGTCCACGGGAACCTCTGCACCTCAGGCTCGTTGCTCCTGACGTCGCGCGCGATTGTTGCGCGCCAAGGGAGGAAAACCATGGGCGTTGAACAGGCACCGACCGCGAAGGGCAAGCAGGCTGCAAAGGGTTTGAAGCAGGCTGCCGCAAAAGACGAGCGCAAGACCGAGGCGGAAACCGGCCGGCCGCTGAAGAAGGGCGCCGCGCGTTTCGAGGAGCGCTCCAGAAGCTCCGATGGCAAAAGTGCTGGCGCCAAGCAGAAGAGCTGAGATCGCAAGCGCCAACGCGCGGCTTATTCTTCGCTCACATCCTGCACCCAGCTGCGCGGATGGCCGTCGACGCGGAACTGGAAGATGAAATAGGGGGGGATGCAGGTGCCCTTGCCGGGCTTGGCCTCGGCCAGATCGTCGTAGCCGGCGGTGCAGATATAGTCCTCGCGACAGGGATGCGCCTTGTCGCAGGCGCGCAGGCCGGCAGTCTTGGTAAATTCCTTGGTGCAGAATTTGTGGTCCTTGCCCGACGCAATGCAGTCGTTGAAGCCGGTCTTGGCCAGCCGCCCGCAACTTGCCTCGTCGGGAAGCTTGTCGCAGCTTGCCTTGCGCAGCATGCCGCCGGGAAAGCCGCCGGTCTTCTGCTCGGGATTGTCGTAGCGCTGGCGCGCCGCGCCATAGCCGGCGAGCTTGATTACCGGTTTCTTGTCGCGCGCAGGATCGATGGCGCAAGCCTTTGCGGTGGCCGGTGACAGGCGGCAATACTGGTCGCTGCCCCATTTCGACATCTTGATCTCGCCGAACTCGACGGGATCGCCGACCTGGGTGCCGCCTTCGCTGACGCAGGTGCCGAAGCCCGGATGGATGGCGCTTGCATGGACGCCAGCGCAGCGCAGGCCTTCACCACAGCTCCAGTCCTTGAAGCTTGCATCCTCGCCGCTGTAGCAGATCGAGCCCCAGCCATTGTAGAGGTCGGTGTCTTTCAGCGCCTCGGCATATTTGGCATCGGGACGAGCGGCGAAGCCGCGGGAGAAATCCGGATGGCCGCCGGCGGCGAAGTCCTCGACGATGGCGCGCCGGCGCGGCAGGTCGGCGAAGAACACCGCCGAGCCCGGTACGAAGACAGCGTTGCGGCGCGGCTCGCTCGCCGGATCGGCGCCGGTATAGTGGAAGCCGGCAATGCCATGCGTCTGGTGGCAGCCGGTGCAGGTCATCTCATTGAGGCGAAGATTGAAGCCGGCCACCGATTTCACGCTGTACAGTGCGTTGCCTCTGGCGACATAGTCCTGCAGCGCCTTGTTGATATCGGAATCGTCGAGCAGCCCATAGGCGATGTTGTTTTGCGACCGGCTCATGCCGCCGGGCGCGACCGAGACGGCGCTGGTCGCCAGGAATTTGTCGTCGATGACCAGCCGGCCGCGATCGAGATCGTAGATGTTGCGGTCGGTGAGCAACCATTTGGCAAAGGCCGGCCGGTCAGCGAGCACGATCTTCCTGTCGATCTGGTTCTCCATCTTCGATTCCTGGAAGGTGGACGTCGCCGGGTCCCATTTGAAAATCTTGAGGAGATATTCGGCGTGGCCACCGAAGTCGCGGCGGCTCGACGCCGATAGCCGGAGAACCTGCATGTTGAGTTCGAGCCGCATTATCTGCGATGAATTCAGCATGGCGTTCGACAGCGGACCTTCATCGGAGCGCAGCCAGGCCGCCAGCTGGTCGGGTGGAAGGTCTTTTTGCCCGGCGGCCAGCCAGCGGTTGGCGACATCGGCGCACGACACGGCGGTGGCGCTTGGACGGTCTCTCGAAGCGCGTGCGCGAGCCTCGCCGGGCTTGGCGTTGAAGACCAGGCTCATGGTCAGCGGCAGGCGCGACGAAATGCGTTGTGCCGTCTTCCCTTTCGCCGGCTTCTCCGCCACCGAATAATGGAAACGATAGATCAGCCTGATCTCGCCGCATTCGGTGTGGCCGAGATAGCCGCGGTCCATGCGGTTGACGACGCCAGTCAGGTCCAGCGTCGAGCCATCGTCATCGATGTAGTTGGGGTTGAATTTCTGGCTGGGGTCCTTCGTCTTCGCCATAGCGGCGACATAGGGGTCGGGACTGCCGGCGGGCTCGTCGGCGATCTCCTGCTTGACGGCGTTGCGCACCGGGGTCAGCGCACGCACCGAAAACAGGCCGCGATTGTCGACCTCACGCGTGAGACCCAGCGCCGGGCCGAGCAGGCGGCTGATGGAACGACCACCACGCTCGAGCGCCTGCAATGTGTCGGGATCGGTGACGGCGACGCTGGAATCGAGCGTCACGGCGCACGCCGGCCACGGGCCGAGGCACAGCAGCGCCGCCAGCAACAGAAATCGGCCGATCGTCCGCAAGCCCCTGATACCCCCGTTCGAACCGGATGCTACAGCGCGCAGGCCGACTCGACCAGAGCGCGAAGCCGCGATGCCGGCGGCGCGAAAAATACTGTGACTTGGTGCAACCATTGGGATATTCGTTTGTTGGGTCGGACCGGGCCATACCATCGGCCGGGTCTGCCGGGAATTTTGCATCACGGGGAGTTGCCATGCTCTGGAAGGGCCGCCGTCAGAGTGACAATGTCGAGGACGAGCGCAGCGACAGCGGCGGCGGTGGTTTCGGCGGCGTCAGCCCTGGCCAGTTCCGCGTCCCGATCGGCGGCCGCACCGGTGGCGGCGGCAGCATCCTGCTCGTCATCCTTGTGGTGCTGGCCGGATGGTATTTCGGCTTCGATCCGTCGCAGATCCTGGGCAGCGGCGACAGCGGCGGTGTGCTGCCGGGGGGCGGCGGCCAGATCACCGACAACAGCAGCGGCCAGGACGAGGGTGCCGGCACGCCTGCTTCCGACGAGATGAAGCAGTTCGTGGCGACGGTGCTCGCCGAGACCGAAGAGACCTGGACCGGCATTTTCCAGTCACAGGGCCTGAAATACGAGGATCCGAAGCTTGTGCTGTTCAGCGGCCAGATCCGCTCGGCCTGCGGCTCCGCCTCGACGGCAGCCGGTCCCTTCTATTGTCCCGGCGACCACAAGGTCTACCTCGACACCACCTTCTTCCAGCAGCTCGACCAGCAGTTTGGCGCCTCGGGCGATTTCGCTCAGGCCTATGTGATCGCCCATGAGGTCGGTCACCATGTGCAGAACCTCACCGGCATCCTGCCCAAGTTCAACCAGATGCGTCAGTCCATGGGCGAGGCGGAAGCCAACCAGATGTCGGTGCGCATAGAGCTGCAGGCCGACTGCTTCGCCGGTGTCTGGGCGCATTTCACCGGGCAGAAGGGCATTCTGGAACAGGGCGACATCGAAGAGGCGCTGAACGCCGCCAAGCAGATCGGCGACGACACGCTGCAGAAGAAGATGCAGGGCTATGTCGTTCCGGAAAGCTTCAACCATGGCACCTCGCAGCAGCGGCAGACCTGGTTGGCGCGTGGCTACAAGAGCGGCAAGCTGTCGGATTGCAACACGCTGACGGGTCCGATCTGACGAGACTGTCTCAGGCCCGCAGTTCCCAGCGTAAACCAACCGCCAACTTGCCGTCAGGGAATGTCAGGATCAGCGATTCCTGCGCGTTCCCTTATTGTTCCGGAATGACGCCTCGCCTATAAGGGGCGCCCGCCTTCGCCCAAAGGCGGCCCAGGGAGCAGGCACCATCATGATCGACCCCAAAACCGCCAGGCGGGGCCTTGCGCTCGTCTTCACCACGCTGCTGCTCGATATTATCGGCTTCGGCATGATCATGCCGGTGCTGCCGGCCTTTCTCAGGGAACTGAGCGGCGTCGGCATCAGCGAAGCGGCGATCGAGGGCGGCTGGCTGTTCTTCGTCTATGCGGCGATGCAGTTCTTCTTCGCGCCGATCATGGGCGGATTGAGCGACCGCTTCGGGCGGCGGCCGATCCTGCTCGCCTCGGTGCTGACCTTCTCCATCGACAATCTGATCTGCGCCATCGCCTGGTCCTATCCGATGCTGTTCATCGGCCGCGTGCTGGCTGGTATTTCGGGCGCCAGCTATTCCACGACATCGGCCTTCATTGCCGACATTTCGAACGATGAGAACCGGGCGAAGAACTTTGGTCTGCTCGGCATCGCCTTCGGCGTCGGCTTCGTCATAGGGCCGGTGCTGGGCGGGCTGCTCGGCACGTTCGGGCCGCGCGTGCCGTTCTATTTCGCCGCCGGGCTTGCCTTCGTGAATTTTTTAATCGCGCTGTTCTTCCTACCGGAAACGCTGGAGCAGAAGCACCGCCGGCGCTTCGAGTGGAAACGCGCCAATCCGGTCGGCACGCTCATGCAGATGCGCCAATACCAAGGCATCGGCTGGATCGGACTCGCCTTCTTCCTGATGACGCTCGGCCACATGATGTATCCGGCGGTGTGGTCGTTTGTCTCCAACTACCGCTATGGCTGGAGCGAACAGCAGATCGGCTTCTCGCTCGGCGCCTTCGGCCTGTGCGGCGCGATCGTCATGGCGACAGTGCTGCCGCGCGTGATCCCAAAACTTGGCGAATGGAGGACGGCGGTCATTGGTCTCACATTCACGGCCGCCAGCGCCTTCGGCTATGCCTTCGCCTCGCAAGGCTGGATGATCTATGCGGTGATCGTCGTCGGCTGCCTGGAAGCACTGGCCGATCCGCCGCTGAGGAGCCTCGCCGCCGCCAAGGTGCCGCCTTCGGCGCAGGGCGAATTGCAGGGCGCGATGACCTCGATCTTCTCGATCACCTCGATCATCACGCCGCTGCTCTACACCGCAATCTTTTCCTGGTTCACCGGGCCGAATGCGCCGGTGACCTTTGGCGGCGCGCCTTATCTGCTCGGCGCGTGCTTCCTCACGCTTGCAGTCATCGTCTTTGTGACGAAGGTCGCGCGGCCAACGGGGGTGAGAAGCGCCACTACCGGCGTCGCTGAAGATGGAGCACAGGTATGAGCCATGACGGCCGCATAAAGCTGACCAAGGATGGGGTGTCGCTGTCGCGGCTGGTGTTCGGCGCCCGGCGGCTGCTCGACAGCGCCGCCCGCCCGGACGCCGATCAGGTCGCGAGGTTGATCAGCTCGGCAGTTGAGCTCGGGCTGACCAGCTTCGATCATGCCGACATATACGAGAACTACGAGGTCGAGGCGGCGTTCGGCGCCGGCTTGTCGCGCTGGAAGGGAAAACGCGACAGCATCGAGCTGATCTCGAAATGCGACATCATGCTGGCATCCGGCAACCGGCCGCAAAACCGGCTGAAGCATTACGACACCAGTGCCGGTCATATCGCCGCCTCTGTCGAGCGTTCGCTCGCCAATCTCGGCACCGACTATCTCGACCTGTTGCTGTTGCACCGGCCCGACCCGCTGATGGATGCCGACGAGACGGCGGCGGCCCTTGCCGGGCTGTTCAACTCCGGCAAGGTGAGGGCGGTCGGCGTTTCCAATTTCACCCCGTCGCAGTTCGACCTTTTGGCCTCGCGGCTGCCGTTTGCGCTGGCCACCAACCAGATCGAGATGTCGGTGCTGAAAACCAATGCGCTGGCCGATGGCAGCCTCGATCATGCGCAGCGCCTTGGCTATGCGCCGATGATCTGGTCGCCGGTCGGCGGCGGCTCACTGTTCACCGGCAAGGAGGGACGCGAGGCGCGGGTCAGGGCAGCAATCGCGGCAGTGGCAGCTGAAACCGGCGTGAGCGATCTTGCTGCTGTCGCCATCGCCTGGTTGTTGCGCCACCCGGCCCGGCTGGTGCCGGTGCTGGGCACGATGAAGCCGGAGCGGCTGTCAGCCATGGTCAAGGCGCTGGAGATCAACCTCGACCGCCAGCAATGGTTTGCCATTCTGGAGGCAAGCGAAGGCCGGCCGGTGGCGTAGAGGCTCAGGCCCGCTCGGCTAGCAATTCCTCGCCACGCTTTTCGCGGATCAAATTGACGAAGCGGCGGAACAGGTAGTGCGAGTCCTGTGGGCCTGGCGAAGCCTCGGGATGATGCTGGACCGAGAACACCGGGCGTCCCGTCAACGCGATGCCGCAATTCGAGCCGTCGAACAGCGAGACATGGGTTTCCTCGACGCCTTCCGGCAGCGAGTCGGCATCGACGGCAAAGCCGTGGTTCATCGAGACGATCTCGACCTTGCCGGTGGTATGATCCTTGACCGGATGGTTGGCGCCGTGGTGGCCCTGGTGCATCTTGGCGGTCTTACCGCCCAGCGCCAGCGCCAGCATCTGGTGGCCGAGGCAGATGCCGAACACCGGTATGTCGGTCTTGAGCAGGTCCTGGATGACCGGCACGGCGTAGTCGCCGGTGGCTTCCGGATCGCCGGGGCCGTTGGAGAGGAAGATGCCGTCGGGCTGCATGGCCAGGATTTCTTCCGAACCGGTGCTGGCCGGCACCACTGTCACCTTGGCGCCGAGGCCGGAAAGCAGGCGCAATATGTTGCGCTTGACGCCGTAGTCGATGGCGACGACGTGCATCGACGGTTCGGCCTGTTCGCCAAAACCTTCGTTCCACACCCAGGGCGTTTCGCGCCAGACCGAGGACTGGCCGGAGGTGACCTCCTTGGCGAGGTCGAGCCCGATCAGGCCCGACCAGGCGGCGGCGCGGCGCTTCAAATCGTCGAGGTCGAAGACGCCGTCGGGCGCATGGGCGATGACGGCGTTGGGCATGCCCTTCTCGCGGATCAGCGCGGTCAGCGCGCGGGTGTCGATGCCGGACAGCGCGACGATGCCGCGCTTCTTCAGCCACTGGTCGAGATGGCCGGCCGCACGGTAGTTGGACGGGTTGGTGACATCGGCCTTGAACACGGCGCCGACGGCGCCGGCGCGGGCGACCGGATTCAAGTCCTCGATGTCTTCGTCATTGGTGCCGATATTGCCGATATGCGGGAAGGTGAAGGTGACGATCTGGCCGGCATAGGACGGGTCAGTGAGGATTTCCTGGTAGCCGGTCAGCGCGGTGTTGAAGCAGACTTCGGCAACGGCGGAGCCGGCGGCGCCGAGACCGCGACCCTCGATGACGGTGCCGTCGGCCAGCACCAGAAGGGCGGTCGGCTTTTCGGTTGCCCAGGCGGGGGTCAACGCGGGCGTCATCTCGGCCATGGCGGCGCTCCTGTCAGGTTGCGCGTTTCGATGGCGGGCCATCTGCGCAGCAAACGGCGCGGCCGATCTCCCGAGCCTGCGCGCATCAATTCATTTGTCTTATGCAAGGCCGAGTACATAGGGGAAGGCGCCAGAGCGGTCAATGATGCCGGGCCAAATCGGCAGGCATTTGTTTCGTCGAACGATATCAGTGGCTTGGCCTGTTTGCTTTACGAGTTCGCCACGGTTATTGTCCGCGCCGTTCGAAGGAGAAAGCATCATGCGCGCAAAAATCGCCGAATCCCTGAAGAGCGCGATGAAGGCGCAGGACAAGCACCGGCTGCCGACATTGCGGCTGATCCAGGCCGCCATCCACGACCGCGACATCGCCAATCGCGGCTCGGGTAAGGAGCCCGCCAGCGACGAGGAGATCCTGCAGATACTGGCAAAGATGGTGAAGCAGCGCGAGGAATCGGCCAAGGCGTTCGAAGACGGCAAGCGGCCGGAACTGGCGGCCCAGGAGCGCGGCGAGATGGAGATCATCCGCGGCTTCCTGCCGACGCAGCTGGACGATGCGGCCGTGGCCGCGGCGGCCCGCGAGGCGATTGCAGCCACGGGCGCGGCCAGCCAGAAGGACATGGGCAAGGTGATCGCCGCGCTGAAGCAGAAATATGCCGGCCAGATGGACTTCGGCAAGGCAAGCGGCATCGTCAAAGGCCTGCTGCAGTAGCAGCCGGCCTTCAAGGCGTCTTGCAGCGTCTTGCCGTGTGGCGACGCATTTTTGATCGGCAAAGATTCAGCTATGATCTGATTCCGGCGCGCCCACGCCTCCTCCCTCCAGCGGGAAAGCATTGATCATGCGGGGCCATGCGATCATCAAAACCGACTGTTCGAGCACCAAGCATAAGGAGGGGTTGCGAAGATTGCTCGCAATAGGAGGTTTTTCGATGAGGCTGTCAGCGCCGGTCTACCATCTGAAGCGTGAAGCCAAACTCTTGGCGCGCAAAGACAATATTCCCCTTCACCAGGCGCTTGACCGCATTGCAGCCAGGGAAGGTTTCGACAACTGGAGCTTGCTTGCGAGCAGAGCCTCCGCAGCGACGCCTGCCGGCAAATTGTTTGCGCAAATGGCGCCCGGTGACCTGGTTCTGGTGGGGGCGCGGCCGGGCCAGGGCAAGACCCTGATGAGCCTCAAGCTCGCGTTGGAGGCCATGAGGTCGGGCAATCGCGCCGTATTCTTCACCTTGGAGTACAGCGAGCGAGACGTTTTGGACCGATTTCGCGCCATCGGGGCGGACCCGGCGCAGTTCGGCGGCCTGTTCGAATTCGACAATTCCGACGCCGTCAGCGCCGACTACATCATAGGCAAACTGGGATCGGCGCCGCGTGGCACGCTGGTGGTCATAGACTATCTGCAACTGCTCGATCAGAAACGTGAAAACCCCGACCTGATGGCCCAGGTTCGGACGCTGAAGTCATTTGCCCGGGAACGAGGGCTGATCCTGGTCTTCATCTCCCAGATCGATCGATCATACGATCCGCGGATCAAGTCCTGTCCAGATATCAGCGACGTCCGCTTGCCGAACCCGCTGGATCTGTCGCTGTTCGACAAGGCATGTTTTCTCAACAAGGGCGAAGTTCGTTTCCAGGCCGCAGGCTTCGCCTAGTCTCGGCGTCGCCCTGCTTCCCGGTTCCATGCATTGAGCATCATGATCGAAATCGTCAAACCCGCGCTCGAACATCTGCCGTCCTACAAGGCCGCGCTCGAGCGTGGCTGGTCGCCGGATAATGTGCGGCTTGAGGAAGCGACGCGCGAGCAGCTTGCCGCCATCGAGGCGGATCCGGTGGCGTTCCTTGCCAGCCTCGACGATCCAGAGGCGAAGGGGCCGCCGATCGCCTTGCCCGATGGCACGACCGTGCCGCGGCTGCCCAGCTTCCGCCGCTGGATCTGGGACGGCGAGGCCGCCGGCTCGATCGGCTTTCGCTGGCAGCCCGGAACGTCGGCGCTGCCGTCGCATGTGCTCGGCAATATCGGCTATGCCGTGGTGCCGTGGAAGCGCGGCCGCGGCTATGCCACCGAAGCGCTGCGGCTGATGCTGGATGAGGCGAGGGCGGTCGGCTTGCCATATGTCGAGCTCACCACCGACCTCGACAATCCGGCCTCGCAGAAGGTGGTGCTGGCCAATGGCGGCCGTATGGTCGGTCCGTTCGTCAAGGATGCCGCGTATGGCGGCGCCGAGAGCATGTTGTTCCGGATCGATCTGTAGCGGCGCTATTCGGCCGCGGCCGGCAGCGGCGGCGCTGCGCGGCTGCGCCCCTCCCAGACATAGGAGGCAATTGCCACCACCACCGCGACCAGCATGGCGGCAGTGCCCACAACCGGCAGGCTGCGATAGCCGTAACCGGCGTTGAGCATGGCGGCACCCAGCGATGCGGCGAGCGCGATGCCGACGTTGAAGCCAGACGGTATGAGCGAGGAGGCGAGATTGGAGGCGTCCGCCGTCCAGGCCAGGATGCGGGTCTGGATCGGCGTGCCAATGGCGAAGTTGAGGCCACCCCAAATGACGATGGCGATGACCATCGGGAGCGGGTAGGGGCTGACGGCATAGATCACGCCAAGCATCACCGCCTGCAGGGCAAGGATGGTGATCAGCGACGGCATCAGCTTCCAGTCGGAAAGCTTGCCGCCGAGGAAGACGCCGATGGTGGCGCCGACGCCGTTGAGCAGCAGCACCCAAGGGATCAGGTTTTCGTCGAGATGGGTCACTTCAAGCAGCGTCGGGGTGATGTAGGTGAACAGGCCGAACTGCCCGATCATCAGCATCAGCATCAGGATCAGCGAGGTCCAGACCTGCTGGCGCGCCAGCACGCGCACCTCGTGGCCAAGGTTGGCTGGCGGGCTCGATGCGCCCGTTTTGCGCGGCAAGAGGGCGGCCATCGCAGCAAACGCTACTACGCCAAGCGCGCACATCACCCAGAAGGTGGCGCGCCAGCCCCAGAGATTGCCGATCGCGGTGCCGGCCGGCACGCCGATGACGTTGGAAACGGTGAGGCCGGAGAGGATGACGGCGACAGCCATGCCACGCTTGTCCTCGGGCACAAGGCCGACGGCCACCACCATGGCGACACCGAAATAGGCCCCGTGCGCGACGGCGACCGCAATGCGCAGGAGCAGCATCGAGGCAAAGTCGGGCGCCAGCGCGCAAGCGGCCTGGCCGATGGTGAAGGCGACGGTCAGGCAAAGCAGCAGGGTTTTGCGGGAAAAGCCTTTGGTGGCGAGCGCCAGCAGCGGCCCGCCAACCGCGATGCCGCCGGCATAGCCGGAGACGAGATAGCCGGAGGTCGGGATCGAAACGCCCAGACCATCGGCCACTTGCGGCAATACACCGGCGATGACGAATTCGGTGGTGCCGAAAGCGAAGGCGGCGATGAACAGGGCAATGAGCGGAAGCATGGCGCGGAAGCGATCCTGAGACGAGGTCGCCTCAAATCATGGATGGCGCTTGCCGGCAATGCAGAAATTGTCGACGCCGCTTTAGGTTTTCTTGATCCGGCCCATTCCAGCTGGCGGCACCCACCAAGTCTAAGCGGCGTTCTTCCTGCCGTAGGGGATTTTCAGCCACGCCCGCTCATGAAGGTAATACAGCAAGGATTTGGTGACGACCTCGGTGGCGCCGATGGCCGCGGCAAGCTTGATGCTGCCGGTGATGACGAGCGAGATGATCATCGTGTCAATGGTGCCGGTGGCGCGCCACGATAGCGCCTTGGCAAAGCTACGCGAATGGGTATCCAAAGACTATCCTCCCGGTGGACTGACCCGATGCTTAGCCGAGGGAGGGCTGGGCGCGCAAAGACTAATTTCGCCGCAGCAGGCGCTTGTCCGGGCTCAGCTGGCCTTCAGCCTCGACCCACCGAGCAGGCCGCGCTCTTCCAGCACCGGATAGGCCATCGAGGCCAGCAGCGAGTTGATCTGCTTGAGGTCGCGGATGGTGTCGAGGTGGATGGAGCTGGTCTCGACGCTCTTGGCGGTGCCGTCGCGCAGGCGCACGAAATGGCTGGCGCTGGTTTCCTTCTCACGGTCCCGCAGTCGGTCCTTTTCCAGCACCAGCTGGCGCGCGGCCTCGGGGTCGCGGGACACCAGCACATTGAAGGCGAGCCTGGCATTGGCCAGCACCGAGGCATGGAAGGCGCTGAGTTCGCGCCAGCCTTCGGGCGTGAACTCCAGCCCGCGCTCAAGCTTCTTCTTCACATGCACCAGCATGTTGCGCACGATGATGTCGCCGACCTGCTCGAGCTTGACGCATGCACCGATCAATTCCTGGCAGCGGAGGGCCTCGTCCTCTGTGAGCGAGTTCCTGGTCAGTTTGGCCAGATAGAGCTTGATCGCCGCGTGCTTCCTGTCGACACGGTCGTCAAGTGCGGCCAGCGCCTTGATCTTGTCGGCGTCGGCGCTCTCGTAGAGTTCGATGATGCGCTTCAGCATGATCTCGACCGTTTCGCAGACCCGCACCACCTCGCGGGTGGCATTGGCCAGCGCCTGGCTCGGCACGTCCAGCGCGCTGTCGTTGAGCGCGGAAAGCTCGATGACGTCGAGAGCTGCGGCCGGTTCGGACTTGGTGCCCATCGCCACGATCTTCTCCGAAACGCGATAGACCAGCCTGGCCAGCGGCAGGCCCGCGAGCAGAATCAGCACATTGAACAGGATGTGGGCGTTGACGATCTGGTCGGGCACGGTGGCGCCGAGGAAGGCGACCGGCGGCTTCAGCATCATGAACAGGATCAGCATCACCAGCGAGCCCATGCCGCGCATCAAGAGATTGCCGATTGGCACGACGCGCACGCCAGGCTCGGCGTTGCGGGTGAGCAGCGGCGCGATGATCGACGAGCCGAGATTGACGCCGAGCACCAGCACGATGCCGAGTTCCGGTGGGATGAAACCGCGGCCGGCCAGCGTCACCAAAAGCAGCACCGCGGCGATCGAGGAGTGGAACAGCCAGGTGATGAGGGCTGCAAGCAGGTAGGCGGTGACGAAATCGCCTGAGAAATAGTTGACGATCAGCGGCATCAGCGTGCTCTGGCGCAGCGGCTCGGACGCCTGGCCGATCATCTCGAGCGACAGAAGCAAAAGGCCGATGCCGACCAGAATGCGGCCGGACTGGCGCCAGTCGCGCCGCTCGGTGGCCATGAACATGACGGTGCCGGCGACAAGGCAGATCGGCACCAGCAGCGTCAGATCGAAAGTCAAGAGCTTGACCACCAGCGCCGAGCCGATTTCGGCGCCGCGCACCGCCAACTGGCCCGACATGCCCGACACGATGCCGGCGCCGGCGAAGGAGCCGACCAGAAGCGTAACCGCGGTCGAACTCTGCAACGCAATCGACAGGCCGCAGCCGGCCAGCACCGCCATGATCGGATTGCGCATGGTGGCGCGCAGTCGGTGGCGCAGCACATCGCCATAGGCGCGCTCGACGCCAGTCTTGACCATCCGGGTCGCAAACAGCATCAGCGCCACGGCGCCGGCCAGATGCAGGAGAACGACCGAACCGCTCATGTCAACGCCTGCATGCGGACAGGACGCGCGATGCTGACAGCGCGACGCCTGGAGGGGACAACGAGGATGCGAATCATGGTCATGACAGTCGCTTAATATTAGCTGGAATATTTTAGCCGGATAATAAAATTTGTCGATTCCAAGGGCGGTCGCGACGCGACAGGCCGTGTCGGAAAATAGACGGACGCGCAGATGACTGCACGGCGGGTTCATGGCACGGCAGTGGACTGGCGAAGTTTGCCGCGCCTTTGGCGACAACCTTTGTGATGATCTTTACCGGCCAGGCCGCACCGATGAACACGTCCCGGCCGCGGCCAGGAATGGATCCGCGTCGGCAACGACTATGTGCTGGTGAGCATCCTGTCCGGCATCATCTTCGGCGCCATTGCCGCGCAGTAAGCCGGGCCAAGCCGGCACTGAAACTTTGAAAGGAGGCGGCCGGCAAGAGCCCGCCTTTCTTTTTGGCCTGTGGAAACCGGGTAAGGTCCGCAATAGG
This sequence comes from Mesorhizobium sp. P171375, assembly GCF_057786075.1. Classification (NCBI taxonomy): domain Bacteria; kingdom Pseudomonadati; phylum Pseudomonadota; class Alphaproteobacteria; order Hyphomicrobiales; family Phyllobacteriaceae; genus Mesorhizobium; species Mesorhizobium sp. P171375. Next base: position 5,984,863 of record NZ_JBYNWF010000001.1, on the reverse strand, counting down.
GGTCGTCGGATTTCGCGCACATGATTATATGAGGGACAAACGAGTTCCCCGATGCGCTTTCCGCCCGCCTTTCTCGACGAGATACGCGACCGTGTGCCGATTTCATCGGTTATCGGCCAGCGCGTCGCGTGGGACAGGAAGAAGACCAACGCGTCGCGCGGCGATTACTGGGCATGCTGCCCCTTCCATGGCGAGAAGAGCCCGTCCTTTCACTGCGAGGACAAGAAGGGCCGCTATCACTGCTTCGGCTGCTCGGTGTCGGGCGATCATTTCAAGTTCCTGACCGAACTCGACGGCATGAGTTTTCCCGAAGCGGTCGAGAAGATCGCGGAGATGGCTGGCGTGCCGATGCCGGTGCGCGACGAACGGGAGGAGCAGCGCGAGAAGGAACGCGCCAGCCTGACCGACGTCATGGAGATGGCGACTGTCTTCTTCCAGGAGCGGCTGCAGGGACCGGAAGGGGCGAAAGCCCGCGCCTATTTGCGCGACCGCGGGCTGACGCCGGCGACGCAGCAATCATTCCGGCTGGGCTTTGCACCGGACAGCCGCAACGCGCTGAAGGAGCATCTTGCCGCCAAGGGCGTGCCCAAGGCCGATATTGAGGCCTGCGGGCTGGTGCGCCATGGCGACGACATCCCGGTCTCCTATGACTGGTTCCGCGACAGGATCATGTTCCCGATCCCGGATTCGCGCGGCAAGATCATCGCCTTCGGCGGCCGCGCGCTGGCCGCCGATGCGCTGGCCAAATACATGAACTCGCCCGACACCGAGCTCTTCCACAAGGGCAATGTGCTCTACAATTTCGCCCGCGCCCGCAAAGCGCTCGCAAAGGGCGGTACGGTGATTGCCGTTGAAGGCTATATGGACGTCATTGCGCTGGCGCAGGCCGGCTTCGAAAATGCCGTAGCGCCGCTCGGCACCGCACTCACCGAAAACCAGCTTGAACTTCTGTGGCGCATGGCGCCCGAGCCGATGCTTTGCTTCGACGGCGACCAGGCCGGGCTGAAGGCGGCGTGGCGCGCCGCCGACATGGCGCTGCCGTCGATCCAGCCGGGACGCTCGGCGCGCTTTGCCCTGCTGCCCGAGGGCAAGGACCCCGACGATCTGGTCAAGGCCGAAGGGCCGGACGCCTTTCGCGCCGTGCTTGCCGAAGCGCGGCCGCTGGCCGACCTGCTCTGGATGCGCGAGACGGCAGGCGGCGTCTTCGACACGCCGGAGCGGCGGGCGGAGCTGGAAAAGACGCTGCGCGAACTGACCGGCCGCATCCGCGACGAGAGCCTGCGCTACCACTACCAGCAGGAGATGCGCGAGCGCGTGCTGAACTTCTTCGGCTCGCAGCGCAGTGCCCGCCAGGGTCGTCAGGACTGGAAACCGGGGCAGGGCAAAACACCGGCACCCGGCGGCCAGTTCGCGAAAGGCAGCGGCGTTGGCGCGCGCGCCGCGATCACCGAAAGCCTCGGCCGCTCCGCCATGGTCAAGCGCGGCGGCGAGATGATGTCGGTGCGGGAGGCGACGATCATCGTGGCGCTGGTCAACCATCCCGCGCTGATCGACGAGAATTTCGCCCATGTCGAGTTCCTCGATCTCGCCAACACCGATCTGCAGCGGCTGCACGCCGCCATCCTCGACGCCATGGCGCATGACATGGCCAATGACCGCGACGCGGTGATCGCCACGATCGAGCGCGCCGGCTGCAGCGATATCTGGGAGCGGGCGGTGATGCTGATCAAACGCGCCCGGCAATGGCCGGCGCTGGAAACCGCCGCCCTTGACGATGCCCGTGACGCCTTCAACCAGGCGCTGCACTTGCAGCGCAGCGCGCGCACCTTACATAAGGAGCTCAAGCAGGCGGAAGCAGCGCTCGCCAGCGATCCCACAGACGAAAACTACCGGCATCTCGTCGAGATTCAGGCGCAATTTCGTGATGTGCAGGCAACGGAAGCGCTGATCGAAGGGTTCGGCGTGTCCTCGGGCAAGGCTGGACGCGTGTAGGTTGAAACCTGCGCAAGAGTGAAGTTGAAACGTGCTGCGCATCGAATCGACGCCTCTAAGTCGGGTAATTGATTCGCTTTTTTGATGCGAATCATGCGAGAGGCGCTTGACCTTCTGGCAGAATGACGGAATCAGGACGATTCGAAACCTTAACCCGTGCCGGCGTCGATGGGAAATGCAGCGATGTGAGGTGCTGATCACTGGACAGGCTGTTAGCCTGCCACAGATATCAGGGTTAATCTGGACTTAATGCATGTCGCCCAAAAGTGAAAACCGGTTTTGGGGCACGATATGAACCAAACAAAAGAGTTGATGCGGTTACCGGCCCGGTGAAGCGCGTTTCGTCACGAGCGCATAATTTGACCGGTGCGGCAGCTTACGCGGCTTCGATGTTCGGCCGCTAGGAGAAGATAAAGACTATGGCGACAAAGGAAAAGGAAGAGGTCGAGACCGAACGTGAAGGCGCCACCGATGGCCCGCTGCTCGACCTTTCCGATGATGCTGTCAAGAAGATGATCAAGGCCGCCAAGAAGCGCGGCTATGTGACCCTTGACGAGCTGAATGCGGTGCTGCCGTCGGAAGAGACCGATCCGGATCGCATCGAAGACATCAATGCGATGCTGTCCGACATGGGCATCAACGTGGTCGAGGACGACGACCAGGGCGAGGAGCCCGAGGCCGCCGACAGCAATGCCGACGCCGAGGAAGACGCCAACGAACTGGCCGAGCAGACCGGCACCGCCGTCGCCGCCACGACCACGAAGAAAGAGCCGACCGACCGCACCGATGATCCGGTGCGCATGTATCTGCGCGAAATGGGCTCGGTCGAGCTTTTGTCGCGCGAGGGCGAAATCGCGATCGCCAAGCGCATCGAGGCCGGCCGCGAGACGATGATCGCGGGCCTCTGCGAAAGCCCGCTGACCTTCCAGGCCATCATCATCTGGCGCGACGAGCTCAACGAATCCAAGATCCTGCTGCGCGAGATCATCGACCTCGAAGCCACCTATGCCGGCCCTGAAGCCAAGCAGGCGCCGGTGGTGGAGCGCATCGAGGAGGCCCCGAAGCCCGAGGAAAAGCCACGCCGCGGCAGCCGTGAAGACGAAGACGACATCACCAATGTCGGCACCGATACGCGCGGCCTGGTCGATGACGACGAGGAAGATGAGGACGAGGCCAGCCTGTCGCTGGCGGCGATGGAAGCGGAACTGCGCCCGCAGGTGATGGAGACGCTCGACGTCATCGCCGACACCTACAAGAAGCTGCGCAAGCTGCAGGACCAGCAGGTCGAGAACCGTCTGGCCGCCGCCGGCACGTTGTCGCCCAGCCAGGACCGCCGCCTGAAGGAGCTGAAGGATCAGCTGATCAAGGCTGTGAAGTCGCTGTCGCTCAACACCGCGCGCATCGAGGCGCTGGTCGAGCAGCTCTACGACATCAACAAGCGCCTGGTGCAGAACGAAGGCAAGCTGCTGCGCCTGGCCGAAAGCTATGGCGTGCGCCGCGAGGAGTTCCTCAAGGAATATCAGGGTTCCGAGCTCGATCCGAACTGGACCCGCTCGATCGGCAATCTGACCTCGCGCGGCTGGAAGGAATTCACCAAGAACGAGAAGGACGCGATCAAGGAGCTGCGTTCGGAGATCCAGAACCTCGCCACCGAAACGGCGATCTCGATCCTGGAATTCCGCAAGATCGTCAATCAGGTGCAGAAAGGCGAGCGTGAAGCCGCGATCGCCAAGAAGGAAATGGTCGAGGCCAATCTGCGTCTCGTCATCTCCATCGCCAAGAAGTACACCAATCGCGGCCTGCAGTTCCTCGACCTGATCCAGGAAGGCAATATCGGCCTGATGAAGGCGGTCGACAAATTCGAATACCGCCGCGGTTACAAGTTCTCCACCTACGCGACATGGTGGATCCGGCAGGCGATCACGCGTTCGATCGCCGACCAGGCGCGCACCATCCGCATCCCGGTGCACATGATCGAGACGATCAACAAGATCGTGCGGACGTCGCGCCAGATGCTGCACGAGATCGGCCGCGAGCCGACGCCGGAAGAACTGGCCGAAAAGCTCGCAATGCCGCTCGAAAAAGTCCGCAAGGTGCTGAAGATCGCCAAAGAGCCGATCTCGCTCGAAACCCCGGTGGGCGACGAGGAGGATTCGCATCTCGGCGATTTCATCGAGGACAAGATGGCGATCCTGCCGATCGATGCGGCGATCCAGGCCAATCTGCGCGAGACCACCACGCGCGTGCTCGCCTCGCTGACGCCGCGCGAAGAGCGCGTGCTGCGCATGCGCTTCGGCATCGGCATGAACACCGACCACACGCTGGAAGAAGTCGGCCAGCAGTTCTCGGTCACCCGCGAGCGTATCCGCCAGATCGAAGCCAAGGCGCTGCGCAAGCTCAAGCACCCGAGCAGGTCGCGCAAGCTCAGGAGCTTCCTCGACAGTTGACACTCGCCGATTGCAAGGAAATTAAGGGCGCCCATCGAGGCGCCCTTTTCGTTTCAAGTGGTTCATCGAATTGCTCTACAACGGCACGTTCAGCCGCGTCCCCTTGACGATGATGCCGCCTCGGTCGCCAACTTCTATTGAGCCGTAACGCTGTCTGAAGCACTCGGGCAGCGGGCGGTCGCCGGGAACAGACAGCCACAGGCGCAGCATATGGCGCCGCTTGTCGGAGTCTGGCCAATCCCTAAAACCCATGCGGTCGTGAAGCAGTGAATGATTGTAGACAAACTGCATGTCGCCGGGCCGCAGCCGCATCGACAGATTTAGCTTCGGGTCATTGGCAAGGCTGTCGAAGAGATCCAGCGCTTCGACATGCGCGGGGCTCAGCCGCATGGCATCCGGGAAGCGCTGGGCGCTGTCGATATACTGGCGTTGATAAATGCCGGTCAGTAATCCCGCGTGCCAGTTGAGGACCGGGATTTCGAAGTAGGGCTTTTCGCCTTCGGGTACCTCGCCGCGCCGGTCGGTGGCAATCGGATCAAACAGCAGACGGACCAGATCGGGCCGTCTCTTGCGCATCTCATTGTAGATCGTCACCGTGCTTACCAGCAGGGACTCGCCACCTTGCATGGCATCTTTTAGGCAGAGCAGACCGACGACGTCGGCGGAGTCGGTGTGAAATGTCTGGCGCTCCGCAGTCTGGTAGATGCGCGTCGTAACGTCCTTGGCGTCGGCGCCTGTGTCGCGGACATGGCCGAGTATATGGCCCTGGGCATTCTGCGACCGTGCGCCTCCAAGATGCGCGCCAATCCCGCAGAAGATCGTTGCCGACATTTGCGCGGAATATGTCTCGACCGGGAGGCCGCGAAGCACCTCGAACCCAATGCCTGCGATCAGTTTTTCGCGGAGGGCGGTGAGATGGCCGGCAAGCCGGGGCAAGGGGAAGTCGGCCTTGCTCAGGTTGCCGATATCTTGCGAACGGGCGAGAAAGCCGGTTGTCGCCAATTCCAGTTCCGCGACATCCTGCTTGTCCAATTCGACCAGCCAACTTTCAGGATGCTTCGCTATTTCCTCGCCAGTCCATGCGGCAGGAATTTCGATCTGTCCGGGCGGCAGGTCGATGCTCTCGCGCATGAAACTCTCCAACGGCTGGATCGGCGGGATTTCCGCCAGGTCGATGGCCACGAACGGAGATTGCCGTAGTCAGGCGGAATTTTAAACCGGCTTTCCCCGGTCGGCGCCGACAGTTTTGCGGTCGTCGCCATGCGGCCGCCTTGGCGCTTGGAGAAATCGCCTCCACGCATCAATGGGGCTGGCGCGACAGTCCTTGCACGAAGCTCGCTGCGGGCGGATACTTCCCCGTCGGATGCGTGTTCTGGGTGACAAACCGGATGTTCGCCCCGGCGCAGGTCCACGACCTGAGCCGTGCTCCGTGGCGCCGGAGGGAGGTGTGCGATGACAACCTACATCCTTTTGATGAACTGGACCGAACAGGGCGCGAGGAACGTGCGCGAGTCGCCGAAGCGGCTCGATGCCGCCAAGAAGCAACTGGCTGACATGGGCGGATCGTTCAAGGCGTTTTATCTCACCATGGGCGAATGCGACATGGTGGCCGTGGTCGAAGCGCCCGACGATGCGGTGCTGGCGCGCTTTGCGCTGATGCTGGCGACTGGCGGCAGCGTCAAGACGCGAACGCTCAAGGCTTTCCCGGAGTTTGCCTATCGCGAGATCGTCACTTCGCTTGGATAAGGCGAAGGTAGCTTGAAATAACGAGGCCAGAAGCATTTCCGGGCGATCAATGGGGGGTGCCGCTTGACGGCGCCTGATCTGCCGATATTGAGGGGAAATGCTCCTCTCGTTCGAGAAGAACTTTATTTTCATCCACATCCCGAAGACGGCGGGGACCTCGATCACCCGTGCGCTGCGGCCATGGTGCCTGAGGCCGAAGCCGACGCCGTGGCGGCGTCTGCTGTCGCGTCTGCCGGTGCCGGAAGCGCCGGAGAAGGTCAATTTCAGGCAGCATGACAGAGCCGCCTGGCTGCGGCGCAAGTTGCCGCCCCGGCTCTATGACGGAGCCTACAAGTTCGCCGTGGTGCGCAACCCTTTCGCGCTGGTCGTTTCCAATTACCAGCATTTGCGCCGGAAAACCTCGCGGCGCCGGCATCGCCAGGCGCAGCGCTGGGACTTCAAGGCGTTCCTGCGCTACCTCGAACGCAAGAACCGGCTGGCGCGGGTGGATCAGACGAGCTGGATTTCGGACAGGAACGGAAAGCTGATTATCGACGAGGTCCTGCGCTTCGAAACGCTGGGCGAGCAGTTCAATGTCCTGGCCGAGCGGCTCGGCCTTCCCGGCGAGCTTCCGCGATCGAATGTCGGGGCGCCGGTCGACTATCGCGCCCTCTACGATGAGGAGGCGAAAGCGATCGTGCGACGGCTCTATGTCAGAGACTTCGAGCGCTTCGGCTACGAGTTCTGATCAAGCGCGGCGCTTCGCCATGTTGCGGGCCGATGGCATTGAGGGGATAGTCGGTGCGTTCCTCGGGTCACGGATTTGAAATCCATGTCCAAGCCTGCGCTCACCGTCTGGTACAACACACGCTGCCCCGTCTGCGATGGCGGCATCACTAGGCAGAAAAGGCGGCTGATCGAGGCGATCAAGGCTGGGCAGATCGCGTTTCGGGACATCAATCTCGAACCGGCGGCGCTCGCCGGCTACGGTGCCTCGCTAGAGGACATCCGCCGCCGGCTGCATGCCACGGATGATCAGGGCAAGCTGCTGGTCGGCGCCGATGTCGCGCTGGCCGTCTGGAGGGTGACGCCGGGCGAGGGGTGGCTGGCTGCGCTGTTCGGCAATCCGGTCGCGCTGCCGCTGACCCGGTTCGCCTATGATCGCTTTGCTGACCTTCTCTATGCCTGGAATCGACGCAACGGACGTTGGTAAGGGGGCAAGCCCGAAATTGTCTTCGGGCCTGCCGTCGTGAGCCTTACCGGGCCGGCAGCTCGCATAGCCAGCCGACGATGCGTCGCACGGCCGGCAACAAAAGCAGCAGCGTCGGAAACGCCACCAGCCAGGACAAGCCCCAGGCGGTGAGCCAGACAGAGGGCAGGTTGGGCTGAGGGCCAAGGCTTTTCAGCGTCGAGATGAACGAGACGATGAAGGTCATCAGCAGCGACAGCACCAGCGGGCTGACGATGGCAGCATAACGCGCCGGCAGCTTGCCGCGCTTACTACGGGTCGTGGTCATTGGGATTTTCCCTGAAGTATCCGGTCCGTCGCATGGCATCCACTCCTGCCGGGATTCCGGCGGAATTGCCCGGAAGGACCGGGGTTGGATGCGTTGCTTGACGTCAGACGCTTACGGAGAGGCGCAAAGCCCTCACGCGCCTTCTAGCTGTCAGCGTCGGCGAAATCAACCGCTCTGGCCGCTCTCAGATACATCGTAAGATATATCTTGACTTGTCGATGCCGCACGCCTATTTAAGATATATCGTAAGATAGAACTCAAGGAGCAATCCATGCACAGACATCATCCCTTTGGCGAGCGCGCCGAGCGCGCCTTCCTGCATATGGCCGGCAAGTTCGGCGGGCGCGGCGGCGGCTTCGGTCCGTTCGGACATGGCGGTCGTGGCGGCGGGCGCGGCGGCCCGGGCGACATGTTTCGCGCCGGACGCATGCTGGCCGACGGCGATCTCAAGCTGATCACGCTGTCGCTGCTGGCCGAGGCGCCGCGCCACGGCTACGACATCATCAAGGCGCTGGAAGAGCGCACCAGCGGCATCTACAGCCCAAGCCCGGGCGTCGTTTATCCGACGCTGACCTTCCTCGAAGAGGCCGGCTATGCCGCCTCTGCGGCCGACGGCAACAAGAAGGTGTTTTCGATCACCGAGGCGGGCCAGGCGCACCTCAACGAAAACCGCGAAATGATCGACGGCGTGCTCGAGCATCTCGAGCGCTTCGGCCGCAAGATGGCCAAGGCGCGCGAGTGGTTCGGCTGGAACGACGAGAGCGAGGAAGGCGGACGGCGTGGCCGTGGCGGCCGTTCGGAAGCCCGCGACGAGTTCCGCGCCGTGCGCCACCGGCTGCGTGCAGCACTCGGCGAGATCGTCGACGCGCCGGCCGAAAAGCAGGCCGAAGCGATCGCCATACTGGAAGGGGCCGCCGAAGCTCTTGAGGCGCTGTCGCGCGGCTAGCTGGTTGTGTGCATGTCGCTATCCCAAAACCGCTGGGCACTTTTGCGCGACATGCATTAGCGGCCGAGCCGCGGCCCTTGCCGACTTAGCCAAGGACCGCTAGTGAAAATCATCTCGCATCACACCATGTGATGCGGGATGATTGCGGTTGGAGGCTGCTCATGTCTTTTCTGAAACGTCTTTTCGGCGGCGGGGGCGGCGGTGACGCAGGCGAGCCAAAGAGCGCCGCTACGGCAAAACAGATCGAGCACAAGGGTTTTCTGATCAGCGCCACACCTTACAAGGCTGATGGCCAGTACCAGACCTGCGGTGTGGTTTCGAAGGAAGTCGGCGGCGTGATGAAGGAACACCGCTTCATCCGCGCCGACCGTTTCGCCGGTCTTGACGACGCTGTCGACATCTCGATCAAGAAGGGCATCCAGCTCGTCGACGAGCAGGGCGAGAAGATTTTCGGCTAGGTATGTCGATATTCAGGTGATGCCGGCCTGCGAATGCCGGCTTCCTGCGCTTCCGATGCTCACGTACGAAAAGTACGCTCCACTCCGGTTCTCGGTACAGCCATTCTCGGCTCGGCCTGACCTGAATCTCGACACACCCTTGTTAGCGCATGGTGCGTTGACAACAAAAAAAGGCAGGCGATGGGCGCCTGCCTTTTTCAACTCGAGTGAGTGACGGGCTTGCGTTTTACGCCGCCGCCGCAATACGCTCGGCAGCTCCCGCGGCCACCACGGCGTCGATCTTGGCTGTCGCCTTGGCGAGCGCTGCGGTAACGGCATCGGCGCCCATGCCGACGCCTTCGATACGGATGACTTCGACATCGGTCATGCCGAGGAAGCCGAGCACCGAGCGCAGATAGGGGACAGCGTGGTCCATCTGGACGGCCGCGCCTTCGGAATAGATGCCGCCGGAAGCGAGCACGATGTAGACCTTCTTGCCGGTGACGAGGCCGTTGGGGCCGCCCTCGCCGTAAGAGAAGCTCCTGCCGGAACGGGCGATGTGGTCGACCCACGACTTCAGCGTCGAGGAGATGTTGAAGTTGATGAAGCCGGTGGCCAGGATCACGGTGTCGGCGGCGAACAGCTCGTCGAGCGCGACGTCGGAGACGCCGACGACTTCAGCCTGGCGCGGGCTGCGGGCTTCGACGGGCGTGTAGATGCCGGTCGAATAATCGGCGTCGATATGCGGCAGCGGGTTGGCGACGAGGTCGCGCACGACACGCGTGTTCGACGGATCGGCGGCGAGGAGCTTTTCAGCGAATTCGGTGGCGATGCGGGTCGAATGCGAAGCGGAGCCACGCGGGCTCGAGGTTACAAGAAGGATGGACATGGCGGTTCTCTCCAGTGGGAATTGAATTGTCCCGCTTGATATGGGCCTATCGATCCATTCAAAAAACTGGTATATTTTCTATATAATCCATCCATAAAGTAGATATGCCATGCAACCCAATCCGACGCTCGACCAACTTCAAATCCTGGTGGCGGTAGCCGACACCGGCAGTTTCTCGGCCGCCGGCCGTAAGCTCAACCGGGCACAGTCCGTCATCAGCTATGGTATCGCCAATCTCGAGGCGCAGCTTGGGCTGAAACTGTTCGAGCGCGAGGGCACGCGCGAACCGCAACTGACCGAGATTGGCCGGGCGATGTTGGAGGATGCGCGGCGCATGGTCGGCGTGCTGCAGCGCGTCCGCTCGCGCGTCGACGGCCACCATCAGGGATTGGAGGCGGAAGTCGCCCTGTCGGTCGACGCGACGCTGCCTTCGCCGGTGCTGGTTCGTGTACTGAAGGCATTCGAGGCGCAGTTTCCAACCGTGATGCTGCGCCTCCACATCGGTTCGCTCGGCCTGATCCCCGATCATGTCGTTAGCGGACAGTCCGATCTCGGCATTGGTGGCCTGCTGGGCGAGGTCGACGTGCACCTCGTGCGCATCGGCTTCATGTCGATCGTGCTGGCTGCCGCGCCCAGCCATCCGCTGGCCCGGCTGCCGAAGCCGGTGGCGCTCGAAGATGCGCGCGAACACACGCAACTCGTTGTTACCGACCAGTCCGAACGCACCAAGGGACGCGACTTCGGCGTTTTTGCCTACCGAACCTGGCGGCTGACGGATGTTCGCACCAAGCATATTCTGATGCGCGAGGGCCTGGGTTGGGGCGGGCTGCCGCGCTGGCTGATATCAGACGATCTCGCTAGCGGCCGGCTGGTGGAACTCGACCTCGAACCCTACAGCGAGGTGCGCTCATCGCTCTATTCCATGCATCGCGTCGACCGCAGCCCGAAACCGGCGGCGGCCTGGTTGATCGACCAGTTCAAACGCCAGCTCGGCTGCTTCAACGAGTTCGAACCGGGCACGGTGCCTATGGTGCAAGGCATCCCCGGGGAGATATGATGTTCCTTGGGGTTATGCGCGGCGCGGAGCCGGAGCGAGCCCGTCGATCAATGCCATGAGCACGGCGCGATAGTCTTCGGCTGACGCACCGGCCTCGACGGCAAGTGCCGCACGATCGAAAGCCGCGGCGAGCAAAGCGGTCAGCGCGTCGACCGGCAGCCTGATCAACGACTGCTCGCGCATCGCTGCAACTAGGCCTTCGCGCAGCGAACGGTTGCCGTGGCGGTTGTCGATCGCGTCCATGGCGGCGCGGCCGAGCACGGCAGGTCCGTCGAGCAACAGCAGTCGGGTGCGGCCGGGCGCGCGCATGGCCGCGAGATAGGCGTCCGATCCGGCGATCAGCGCGTCGCGGGCAAACAGCGATGGCGGCGAGGCACGATCGATCTCAGCGGCGACAGCTTCTGCCTCCTGCTCGACCACGGCGGCAAACAGCGCCTGCTTGTCGGCGAAATGGTGGTAGAGCGCGCCGCGGGTGACGCCGGCGGCCGCTACGATCTCCGGCGTGCCGGTCTCGGCATAGGATTTTTCAATGAACAGTTTGCGCGCGGCGGCGATCAGGTCGGCACGCGTTGCCTCGGTGCGATCGCGATTGGAGCGGCGCGCGGTTTCTCGTTGCATACATGCAGCCTGTATGTTATTTCAATTTACATGCAGACTGTATGTTAGCTGACGGGAGAAAGAAAGATGAAGACGACTAGCTATTATCCGGTGTTGATGACGGGCGACGTAGCCGGCACGAAAGCCTTCTATATCAACCACTTCCGCTTCAAGCCGCTGTTTACGAGCGACTGGTATGTACATCTGCAGTCGGCCGAGGATCGCCGGGTCAATCTCGGCATCGTCCACGGCGACCACGAAACGATCCCGGAAGAGGGGCACGGCCGCACGTCGGGCCTGCTGATCAATTTCGAGGTTCACGATCCGGACGCGGTCTATGAACGGATCGTTGCGGCCGGCCTGCCGATCCTGCGCTCGCTGCGCGACGAACCCTTCGGCCAGCGCCATTTCATCACCAGGGATCCCAACGGCGTGCTGATCGACGTCATCAAGCCGATCCCGCTCAGCCCTGAGTTTCAGGCGCAATTCGCGGAGGGCGCGGCGGGGAGCTGAGCGATGGCAGCAAATGTCGGCAGCGGCTCCGGCCTCTGTGGCCGGGGTCACGCGATGCAGTCTATGCTGGATGATGCTGAAGCTGGTCCTGTTGCATGCGTGACATCTGCCTTGTTCGTGCGCCATCCAATCTCGGCCTGCGGCCGCTGCACCCGGGCCATGTGCCCGGCACCTGGCGCGCGCCGCAGGCGCTGAGCGAAGCCGGTCTGATCGAGGTGCTGGTGCCGGCGCGGGTGGTCGATCTCGAAAGGCCCGCTTACAGCATCGAACAGCAACCGGGCACACACCTGCGCAATGGTCCGGCGATCCGCCGCTTCAATCTCGACCTTGCCTAGATCGTCGCAAGTGCGCTCGGGAAAAGCGAATTCCCGCTGGTCATCGGCGGCGATTGTTCGATTCTGCTTGGCGCCCTGGCGGCGGCGCGACGGTCCGGTGCGGTCGCGCTTGTGCATGTCGATGGCCACAGCGACTTCCGCCATCCGGGCAATTACGATGTCGACGCCTCGCTCGGCTCGGCCGCCGGCATGGATCTGGCGCTTGCCACCGGACGTGGCGAGCCTTTGTTGACGGAGTGGCCCGGCATTGCCGGTCCGCTTGTTGCCGACGAGACGGTGGTGCAGATCGGCGAGCGCGAGAGCCGCGATGCCGATTTTGCCTGGCCCGACATAAATGCGACCGCCATCACGCGTATCGATGTCTTTGCCGCGCAGGAACTCGGCGCGGCTGGAGTGTTGGAAAAGACCCGAGCCACGCTGACGCGCGCCGATTGTCCCTACTGGTTGCATCTTGATGTAGATGTGCTCGACCAGACAATCATGGCGGCGGTGGATTCGCCCGGCAGTCCCGGCATCGATCCCGACGATCTCGTTGCGATCCTGTCGGCGCTGGCAGGGGACCAGCGCTGCATCGGCATGGACATGACCATCTACGATCCCGATCTCGACCCGGACGGCGACCTCGCAGCGTTGCTGGTGTCGCTGCTCGGGCGCGTGCTCAAGCAGCGATAGGGTTCAGCTCGCCCTTGCCACCGGCGTCACCGTGACCTGACTGACGCCGGTGCGGCGCACCACGGTGCACAGCGTCTCGCGGCCGATGCGTTCGGCGTCGAGGATGCGCACGAGGTCGTCGACGCCGGTGACTGGGCGGCCGTCTATTGCGGCGATGATGTCGCCCTCCTTCAGGCCGGCCTTTGCCGCCGGGCCGTTCTTCTCGACGCTGCGCAGCCGTACCGCGGTGTTGGTCGACACCTGTGACAGAAGCGCTGCGCGGCGCGGCAAATTAGTGGTGTCGGCGGAGATGCCGATGAAGGCGCGCCGCACCCGGCCGAAGCGGATGATCTCCGAAATGACGAAGTTCGCGGTGTTGGAGGCAACCGCGAAGGCGATGCCTTGCGCGCCATGGATCATGGCGGTGTTGACGCCGATGACCTCGCCGGCCGACGAGACCAGCGGCCCGCCGGAATTGCCAGGATTGAGCGCCGCATCGGTCTGGATGACGTCATCGATCAGCCGCCCGGTCGAGGCGCGCATCGACCGGCCAAGCGCGGAGACGACGCCGGAGGTGACGGTCCATTCGAAGCCGAGCGGATTGCCGATGGCGATAGCGATCTGGCCGCGCCGCAGCCGCTTGGAATCGCCCAGCGGCGCGACATCGGCAAAGCTGCCGTCAGCGCGCACCAGCGCGATGTCGGTGTCGGGGTCGCGGCCAAGCACGCGGCCTTCGCTGGAGGCGCCGTCCGGCATCGAGACTCGCACCGTCCTGGCGTCGCCGACGACATGGAAATTGGTGACGACCAAGCCGTCCTGCGCGATGACGAAGCCGGAGCCGTGGCCGCCCTGGCCGCCAATGCGCTCGATGCGGCAGACGGCGGGGCCGATGCGATCGACCGCGTCTGCCACCGTCGACGAATAGGCGTCGAGCAGTGTGTCGTCCGGTTGGAATTTGGCGGCGGCGACGGCCATTGGTGGGCTCCGTGTTTTCAGGCTTGTTCGTGATTTTTTCCTGTGCGTGTCGTTATCCCAAAACCGTTGAGCACTTTTGGGCGACACGCACTATATGTGCGGAGCGGCTGGAAGCGCCGCGACCTGACCAGATGGCCAGTGAAACCATGAACTAGCCGTCAGGCGAGTATCTGCGAGCCGGCTGCCGAGCGATATCTGGGGCATGCAAGAAACCCAGGAGACCAAAATGAGCGACTTCAATCTCGGCGCCTTTTCCGCGGCCATCGCCGACGTCGCGGCTGCGGCGGCACCCGTGACGGCAAGTTTCACCACCCATCACCATCGCACCGCCAGCGCCTTCCATTGGCGTGACGGCTATTTCGTCACCGCCGAGGAAGCCGTCGAGGCCGGCGAAGAGATCGAACTGACATTGGCTTCGGGCGAGACGGTCAAGGCCGAACTGGTCGGCCGCGATCCCTCGACCGGCGTTGCACTTTTGAAACCGGCAGGTGCTGTCAGCGCCGCGCCGCTTGCCAAAGCGGATGCGGTGCGGCCCGGCAATCTGGCCATTGCCATCGGCAGCAGCCAGGGCTCGGCTCTGGCCGTGTCGGGCTCGGTCGGTGAGGTCGGTCCGGCCTGGCGCTCGATGCGCGGCGGCACCATCGACCGGCGCATCAATCTTGCCGTCAATGCCGGCAGCCGTTTCGAGGGCGGGCCGGTGCTCGACGCCAAGGGCGCGCTGATTGGCATGCTGCTGTTCGGCCCGCGCGGCCGGGCCCTGGTCATGCCCTATGAGACGATCGAGCGGGCGGTGGAGACGCTGCGTGAAAAGGGCCATGTCGCGCGCGGCTATCTCGGCGCCGGCCTGCACCCGATCCGTGACGGCGCGGCGCGCGGTGCCATGGTGATGAGCCTCGACGACAATGGCCCGGCCAAGGCCGCCGGCCTTGCGCTCGGTGACATCATCGTGGCGTGGAACGGCGAGGCCGTACATGGGCCGCGCGAGCTGATCCGCAAGCTTGGGCCCGATAGCGCAGGTGCCGCAGTGAGGCTTGGCGTGGTGCGCGGCGGCGAACAGCGCGATGTGGCTGTAACAATCGGCGAGAAGCCGCTGAGCTGAGAGGGTTGATGGACACGCTCGCCAACGATCGGATCATGTCCGACGGCCCCGCCTCGCGGCGGCTGGTGGTGCTGATCGCGCTTGGCGACGTTGTTCGCGCTGAGCGCTTGGCTGCTGCGCTTGCCGCGAGCGACGATCTGTTGCCGGTCGCGGCCGGCAGCGGTGCGGCCGACGTCGCCATCATCGACGGCAGCGGCGCTGATGCCGTTCCGGCCGCCACGCCGCGGGTGCTGCTGTCTGGGCGTGCGGGCGGCGAACGGCCTGCCGGCGAGGTGATGGCGGTCATGCCTGCTGGCGCGGACGATCTGCTGATCGCCGCGGCGGTGCGGCTGGCGGCGGCTGGCTATCGCGTCTCGGGCGACGGCGGTGGCGGGCGCCATGGGGATTTTCATGCTGGCGATGGCGAGCCTTTCGAGGAAGACCTCTCCGATGAACATGCCCCCCGACCAGCACTGTCACCGCGCGAGGCCGAAGTGCTGGCACTGCTTGCCGAGGGCGCGCCCAACAAGGTGATCGCGCGACGGCTGAACATCTCGGTGCACACGGCAAAGTTCCACGTCGCCGCGATCCTGATCAAGCTCGGCGCGGCGAACCGCACCGATGCGATCGCGATTGCCATGCGGCAGGGCCTGGTGCTGGTCTGATGTTGCTCAAACCGCCGCTTCGATGTCGGTCAGCCGGAAATCATCGCCCTTGAACAACAACGGCATGGCTTCGAGCCGTGCCGTGGCGTAGGCGATGCAGTCGCCGAAATTCAGCGCCGCCGGATGCCGGCCCTTGCCATAGCGCAGGAAGGTCTGGCGGGCGACGGCAGCGTGGTCGGCGGTGAATGGGACGGTTTCGATCGAGGCGGTACGCAGGAACTGGTCGAGGCGATCCAATATTTCATCTTCCCGGCGGCCAGCGAGCACCATCGTCGTTTCAAGCAAAGTTGGCGCTGCCAGCAGCCGTCTCCTGGCCTGAGTGATCGCCAGCACGAAACGGTCGTAGCCCGGCTCAAGGCGCAGAATGGCGACCAGAACCGAGGAATCGATGATCATTTTGTCGGGATTCCGAACTCATCGTAACCAAGGATTTCGTCGTCGGTCAGTGCGTTTTCACGTTCCGGGACGTTTCCAGCACTGTCCGCAATCGCCATCAACCGCTGAAACAGGTCGCTGGCTTCGTCGCGTGGCACCAGCCGCTCGCGCGCGACCTCGCGCTCGAGGCTCTGACGGATAGCCTCTGTCACGGTCACGCGCCGGCGGCGGGCGAGTTCGCGCGCCAGTTGCTCGACTTCCATGTTCTTGATGGACAGCGCCATCTATATTCCACCTTTTTGTATAGGATATATACCAAGCGCCTGACAAATCCTACAGCTTTCGGGCGCAGATCGATGTCAGCCTCCGCAGCGTCACCCATCGCTTCCCGCCGCAGGCCCTTGTATCCCGCAACCGCGCGGGCAAGGATCGCGCAAAGAACCAAAGCCACTGGAGGAAAAATGTCGCTGAAGGGAAAGACGCTGTTCATCTCCGGCGGGTCGCGCGGCATTGGGCTGGCGATTGCGCTCAGGGCGGCGCGCGATGGCGCCAATGTGACGATCGCGGCCAAGACCGCCGAGCCGCATCCGAAGCTGCCAGGCACGATCTACACGGCTGCCGAAGAAATCGAGCAGGCCGGCGGCAAGGCGCTACCGGTTTTGTGCGACATCCGCGAGGAGGCGCAGGTTGCGGAGGCAGTCGCTAGAACCGTGGAAAAATTCGGCGGCATCGACATCTGCGTCAACAATGCCAGCGCCATCCAGCTCACCGGGACGCTGGAAACCGACATGAAGCGTTACGATCTGATGCACCAGATCAACACGCGCGGCACTTTCCTGGTCTCGAAAATGTGCATTCCGCACCTGAAGTTGGCAAGCAATCCTCACATTCTGAATCTGGCGCCGCCGCTCGACATGAAGGCCAAGTGGTTCAAGAATCACGTCGCCTACACGATGGCCAAGTTCGGCATGTCGATGTGCACGCTGGGCATGAGCGCCGAGTTTGCCAAGGACGGCATCGCGGTCAATTCGCTGTGGCCGATCTCGACCATCGACACGGCGGCGGTGCGCAATCTGCTCGGCGGCGCGACGGTGGCGGCGATGAGCCGTTTGCCCGATATCATGGCCGATGCCGCGCATGCCATCTTCCTGCGGCCATCGCGCGAGACGTCAGGCAATTTCTACATCGACGAAGAGGTGCTGCGCGCCGAGGGTGTGACGGACTTTTCGATCTATTCGCCCGGTGCGACAGGATCGCTGGCCGGCGACTTCTTCGTGCCCGACGAGGTGTTTGCGAATTCGCCAACGAACGTCAAAAGCATTTACTAGCCGGTTTCACGCGCGTCTGCGCTGGCTCCCGTCTGTCTGCCGCACCTTCTCCGTTCACGGGGAAACGGCCTCAGTCTTCTTGCCTTTGGCCAGGCCCATCAGCCGGTCGATATAGGCGAGCATGAATGCCGAGGCGACGAAGGCGAGGTGGATGATGGTCAGCCACATCAGCTGCTCGGTCGTGTAGGAGGCCGAATTCAGGAACACCTGCAACAGGTGGATCGAGGAAATGGCGACGATGGTCGAGGCGACTTTGACCTTCAGCGAGCCGACATCGATCGTGCCGAGCCAATGGACCTCGCCGTCATTCTCGTCGAAGCGGCTGACGAAGTTCTCGTAGCCGGAGATAATGACCATGACCACCAGCGAGGCGACAAGTGCCGCATCGATGAGGCCGAGCATTTTCAGGATGGTGTCGGTGTCGCCGAGCGTAAAGGCGAGGGTGATAAACTCATAGAGCTTCTTGCCGAAGGATAGTGCGTAGACGGCCAATGCCAGGGCCAGCCCGATGTAGAAAACGACCAGCAGCCAGCGCGAGGCGAGGATGATCGATTCGATGGCAAGTTCGAGACGTTTCATGCAGCGGTTCCGGTCAGCTTTCTGCGGTCGAATGGGTATTTCGGCCAGCCCGCCCCGGTTTGCAAGGCTAATTGTGGTGCAAAAAAACCCCGCCGGGAGGGCCGGCGGGGCTCAGTGCATCCCGCTGGAGTCGGGACGGGGCAGGGAACGCCCAGTCGTGAATCTGGGGTGAGCGGCCTCGCGATTCAATGAGCCGGCTCTAATGCTTGCACAATTCTTGTTGACTGGGCTGGCGGTTCGTACATCCACCCCATCCCGGTCTACCGGGATGGGTCCTTTTTGTTGATCTATTCCAGAAAGCCACTCAAGCTATTGGAAAAGCAGATCAATTGTTGCTCGCCACGGGCGCCACCAACGAGGTGATGCGGCGGATGGCGACGCGGCGGTTCTCGCGATTGGGCGCCGTCGTGTTCACCTTCAAATACTCCTCGCCATAGCCCTGCGTGGTCAGGTTCTCCGGCGGGATGCCGAAGGCATTGGTCAACGCTTCGGCGACCGACTCGGCGCGGCGGTCGGACAGAGCAAGGTTCGCCTCCGGCGTTCCGACCGCGTCGGTGTGGCCTTCGATGAGGAAGGTTTCAGCCGGGTTCTTCTTCAACAGCTTCTCCATGGCGCTGGCGACGCCTTCCAGTTTCTGCACTTCGGTGTCGGAGATCGAGGCCGAGCCAAATTCGAAGTTCAGCGTGTCGAGGTCGACGCGCCGCGCGATGTCACGCACACGCGCCGAGCGCTTGACCTCGTCGATCGAATAGAGGCGCTGGACCCTCTCCACCGGCGGCTGTTCGAGGAAGGTGTAGTAGTCGTCCGGATCCTCCACATCCTCCGAATCCAGGATGTAGTCCCGACGCGAGATGTCGAGCCGCATCGGCGGCAGGTCGTCGCCGGGATCGCGCCAGTCGCTGTCATCCTCATAGTGCCGCTCGTCGACATAGCTCAGCACATATTCGCGTCCATCCGGCGCAATGCGCGAACGCTGGATGACGTCGCCATAGCGGTTGCGGATGGTGACGATCTGGACACCGTTGTCACGCTCGACGATTTCCCGGGTGCGATCGCCCGACAGATCCTCATAGTAGACGTTCCTGGCGCCGCGGGTCATGCGCGGGGCGTCATTGCTCTGGACGAATGTCTGGTTGTTGAACTGCAGGATGACGCGGTCGCCGAGTTCCCTGACGACGTCGACGCCTTTCGGACGCCGACGGTCGCGAACGTTCTCATCGGGTGCACGCTCTACGCGCGTGCCCTTTTCCTCCGTCACCGGCGCGATCTTTTCAAGCTGGATTGCTTGTTGGGCCGACTTGTCGTCGGTGGGCGGCGGTCCTTGGTCGACTGGAGCCGGCTTCGGGTTCTGCGCCTCTGTGCTGCCCTGCGCGGGCTGCTCGCCCGTCTGGCCGCCTGCATTCTGACCATTCTGGCCGTCGGCGTTCTGGCCGCCCTGGTCCTTGCGGTGCTTGCGCCTGGCATCCTTCTGGCTGTCCAGAATGGGTGCTTCGTCGGGATTGGCCACGGCTTCGCCCTGGGCCGGATTTTCGCCCTGCGCCGGCTGGTCGGCATTGGCGGGTTGTTCACCCGTCGCGGGCTGTTGTTCGCCGGCCGCAGGTTGCTGTTCGCCTGTCACCGGCTGTTCGCCGACAGGTTTCTTGCCATGCTTCCTGGCCTGGTCCTTTGGCTGTTCGCCCTCGGCGGGAGCGGCTTGCTGATCGGCCGGGGGCTGGACCGGCTCGGCCTGCGGCACTGGTTCTCCGGCAGGTGCAACCTTGGTGGCTGGCGCCTGTTCGGCAGGTGCGGCCTCGATCTGCTGATCTTGCTTGCGCTTTTTCTTGCGCGCATTGTTGTCGTTCGCCGGCGCTACCTGTTCTGTGGGCGCTGCTTGCTCTGCAGGCTGCTGGGCCGGCTGTTCAGCCGGCGCCGCTTCGATCTGCTGCTGGTCGCGCTTCTTTTTGCGCGGCTTAGGCTGCTGTTCATCAACTGCGGGAGCCGGTTGCTCGGCAGCAGGCGCTGCCTGTTCCGCCGGCGCTGCCTCGATCTGCTGCTGCTGGTCACGCTTCTTCTTGCGTGGTTTGGGCTGCTGTTCTTCCACGGCGGGAGCAGCCTGCTCGGCAGGGGCCTGCTCCGTCTGCTGCTGTTGATTGCGCTTCTTCCTGCGCGGCTGCTGCTCTTCAGCCGGAGCAGCCTGTTCAGCAGGAGCCTGCTCGGCCTGTTGTTGTTGGTCGCGCTTCTTCTTGCGCGGCTGTTGTTCCTCGACGGCTGGCGCGGCCTGCTCGGCGGCTGGCGCTGCCTGTTCGGCCGGTGCCTGTTCGGCCTGCTGGCGCTTCTTTTTGCGCGGCAGTTCCTGGTCGGTCTGCTGACCATCTGCAGCAGGGTCGTCCTGGACCAGGATCAATGGCGCGGCCGTGTGCTGCAAGGGGCCGAAAACGGCGTTGCCCTGCAGCGGGGAGGCGCCCAACGGCGCGGATGCCATCAGCAGGCCAAGTGCCGTACCTGCCAGTACCCGTGGTTGGCGTTTCATCACGAATTCTCCTTGTGGGGTCCCATCCCTGCCCAAACTTTCATCAGCCGGATTGGTTCCGGTTCGTGGACATTACCGACAACGAAGGACGATTGACCGGCCTTTTGAAGGCAACTTCATGTTTTTCGTATGGTGCGGGCGGCATTTGCGGCGGCGGTACAGCTTGACCTCACCGCCAGCGAGGGCCACATCTCAGCCCATGATGGAAACCCCGTTCTGGAAAACCAAGACGCTGGAAGCGATGACGCCGGCCGAGTGGGAATCGCTATGCGACGGCTGCGGCAAATGCTGCCTGTCGAAACTCGAGGACGAAGATACCGGCGAAATCTACTGGACATCAGTCGGCTGCCGTCTGTTCGACGGGCAAACCTGCCGCTGTTCGGACTATGCCAACCGGCTGGCGCGCGTGCCGGACTGCGTCGGGCTGACGCCGCAGAATGTGCGCACCATCAGCTGGCTGCCGAAAACCTGCGCCTACCGGCTGGTTGCCGAGGGACACGATCTCTACTGGTGGCACAGGCTGGTGTCGGGAAGTGCCGAGACCGTGCATGAGGCCGGCATTTCCATGCGCGGCCGCGTCCGCGCCAGCGAGACCGATCTTGCCGAGCCGGACGCCTATTTCGACTATATGCTCGACGACGAGCCCTAGATTCAAAGTGATAGAGCATGATGTCTGGACAAACACTGTTTGTCCGAGAAAGCCGCTTCACACTTTTCGGCATCATGCTCAAGCGTCTGGAACGGATGTAGCCGCCGCCCGTTTCTGGGATGACCGGACGTTTTTGAGACTCCAAGTCGTTTGCAGCGGTGGAAGGGGCGGTTGCTTTCGACCTATCCGGCAGATTAACCGAAAATGAACGGCCGGTTCGCAAAGAGTTCAGATTGCAAGGAGCATTCTCCCCCCATCGGTTCGACGAAGACGGGCGCCAGCCCTCAACAAGGAGAGAAGACAATGTTCAACACGATCAAAACGGTAGCCCTTTCGGGTCTCGTAGCCCTCGGCACGCTCGCCGCCGTTCCCGCCCATGCGGACTCGATCTATCTCGGCTTCGGCAACAACCACGACCGCCGCACCGGCGTCTATATCGGCGACGACGATGACGGCTACCGCCGCGAGCGCCATTGGCGCCGCTGTTCGCCGGAGCGCGCCCTCGACAAGGCCGAGCGCATGGGCCTGCACCGCGTCCGCCTCATCGACGTCAATCGCCGCGTCGTGAAGGTCGCCGGCCGCCAGTATGGTGATCGCGTGGTGGTCGTGTTCGCCAATGAGCGCGGTTGCCCGGTTATTTATCGCTAAGGCAGGAGACTGATCTGCTGATGAAGATCAGTCTGGAGGCATGATCCTCTGCGAGGATCAGCCTGTGATAGCAGCATGATCCTCTGCGAGGATCGGCCAGGAGCCCCTTTCCCATAGCGCGGAAGGGTGCGGCTCGAAGAAAACCCCGAAGGACCATGTCCTCCGGGGTTTTTCATATTTGGTGTTAAATACCGGTCAGTTCGGCCCGCAGCATGCGGCCGCGGGCTTTGCCGATTTGGATGAGCCTACTTGAGCTCAAAGGTGACGGTGACCTGCACGGCATAGGCATTCTCGCCGGCCTGTACCGGAACCGCGGCGCCTGCCGCATCGAAGGCCTTGGCATTGATCGGCATCGGCGCCGGCGCGATGTTCTGGTCGGTAATTTCCAGCACCCGTCCGATGCTGACGCCGGCAGCCTCGGCTAGCGTCTTGGCCTTGGCCAAGGCGTCGGCGACCGCCTTCTTGCGGGCCTCTGTGACTGCAGCCTTCGGATCCTCGTTGGAGAACGAGATGCCGCCGCCCTGGTTGACGCCGAGCGACACCGCCTTGTCGAGAATCTCGCCGGTCTTGTCGATGTCGCGGATGCGCACGGAGAGCGTGTTGGTCACCTGGTAGGCGACAAGCTCGGCTTCCTGGCTGCCGTCGGGCTTGTTGGTGTAGTTGTAACGCGGGTTGATCTGGATGCCGGCGGTCTGCAGGTCGCGGTCCTTGATCCCTGCCGATTTCATTGCCGCGATCACGGCGGCCATGGCGTCATTGTTGGCGTCGAGTGCCGCGCGTGCCGTCTTGGCCTCGCGCATGACGCTGAGCGTCAGCAACGCCAGGTCCGGCGCTACAGTCGACTGGCCTTCACCCGACACGATGATGCGGGGCGGGGGCAGCGAATCGGCAGCGGCGGCAATAGCCGGAAAAGCGATCGCCGCGGCAAGTGCGAGCGGCAAAAAATGTCTGGTCATGAAAATCTCCTCGGTCCGCGATCCAGTCGCGCCTGTCGACTAGGATGCGAATATGGGCTGATTTGGGCAATCTCGGCCAGCCTGTCCGGAAAGCCTTGTGCCGCGTAAGGAAAAACACTAATCCAGCGCGCGTGGGGCCTGTAGCTCAATGGTTAGAGCCGGCGGCTCATAACCGCTTGGTTGGGGGTTCGAGTCCCTCCGGGCCCACCATAACCATTGATTTAACTATGGAAAATTGACCCCGGCCCAAAAGCCGGACCAAACAAGAGGCCAGCTCCAAGGCGCCAGGCAGCGCCTTGGAGCAGGCTTGTCGCTCAAGTAGATGTTCGCAGGCGGCCTAAGCGCTTCGCCGGCTTCTTGGGGGGAGGGCGCTGTCGCCTTGCGCTCGAGGGCGGCCACCTGATCTGAACTTCCATGTCGCGTGATCTAGTCTCAGCTGTGCCCAGGTGGCGTTCATCAATCAGCTGAGGGTCGGCTTCAGACGTTCGTCTACGTCCTTCATTCGCTCATGCAGTAGAGCGCGTCGTGCTTGACGATTTCGATGCTCCGCAGGTTGAGCAGCCGGATGACGCCCTTGTCCTTCAGCCGGGTGAAGACCCGCGACACGGTCTCGATGGTGAGGCCGAGATAGTCGCCGATGTCCATGCGCGACATTGGCAGTTCGACCTGCCGCAATCCGCCTTGCCGCTCCGCCATATCCACGAGGAAAGCGGCTACGCGTTCGATAGCGTTCTGGCGGCCGAGCACCAGGAGGTGCTCCTGCGCCCTGGTCAGGCCCTTCAGCGCCAAGGGCAGCAGCTGGCGCGACATGTCCGCCCCGGCAGCGAGCCGCAGGACGCGGACAGCGGTGGCGTTGATTGCCTCCGCAAAGAAATGATGTGTCGCGTCAGCCTCGAAGCCGAATGTCTCTCCGGCAAGGTGAAAGGCGCTGATCTGCCGGCGACCGTCGGCAAGCAGGCGGTAGATGCGCACGGCGCCGAACTCGACCTGATAGAAGGCCCCAGCCTTCTCACCCTGGGCATAGATTTCCGCGCCGGCGGGAAAAAAGCTGACCGGCTGCAGCGGTGCCGGGTCGAACGCGTCCGGCAGGCTTGGCTGAGCAGAATGCGACGACAGTGAGATTCTTGAGGCGGTGTAGGCGTGCATGGCTGTTTTCCCGGTTGATCCGTGACACAGCAATCGCGCGAATCCGCGGGTCGCGAAATTCGGTTTTGTCCCTACGGGAAACTACCTAGTCGGGCGGATTGTTGATCCACATCAAGTGACAAGGCGCGCCGGTCGCTTAAGTCCTCCTTCGCTTTGGGTGATAGCAATAGGGAGTCGTTTCGAATTCTTGCATCGGAACGGCTGGTGGGTAGCGATGTATCTTCCGCAATTCCTGGTCGGAATGTTTATAACGTCGGGTATCGTGGGTCTGTGGACCTACGCGGCCACCGGTTCGGTCTGGAGCGCGGTAGGCTGGGCGATTGTGGACCTGGTCATTCTGCAGGTGGGATACTTCGCCCTTGTCATACGCCTTGTTTACAAACGCACTACGGCAGACGCTGCAGAGAATTCGGCGCCCCCCGGCCATGTTCAGCCATTTCACCGCGACGGCACGCACTCCTAGAGCCGCCAGACCGTATGACTCATCCGCCAACGGCTTTCCACAAACCCTGCTGCGGCTTCAGGAGATCAGGTTCGACAGTCGCGCCGCCATATGCTCTCGTCACGCGCTAGTTGCCGTCGTCGAACGGGTAAAAGTGGACTACCTTGAGTGTGACCGTGATGTCATGGCCCTCGATCAGAACCGTGGCCCACCGGTCCCCCAGATCGTCTTGCCAAGTTCGGTAACGCGGCACCTTGCGGCCAGATCCATGCCAACTTCGACCTTGTCCGTTCTCTTTGCCATCATTGGACTCCCGTTCGCTTTCACCTCGACTCTGCGTAGCTTCCTGCTCCAAGTGGGTCAGTTCGAGAGCAGCCGGTTAATCGCCCCTTGCTTCAGCAAGCAGCGGGTCATGCCGCAAACGCCCATTCGTGGATACGGCTGTGGCCGTAGCCGCCCGCGACCACAAGGTCGGCACCCATCGCCCGGGCGACTTCGGACACGGCTTCGCAGGCGTCCGCTTGGCCGACGTCCAGAACCTCCGATCTTGCCTTGACGCCATGTCTCATCAGGAAGCGGAGCACGTCCCCGACACTTTCGCGTGCGCTTCTCAGATTCTGTTCCTCGATCGTCGCCACAAGGACATGTTGTGCACCGTTCAAAAAGGGCATTGCATCGGTGACCGCACGCCGGGCCTCGCGGGTATCTTTCCAGGCAACCAGAACATTTTCGGACTTAAGCGTTGCAACCTTGTCAGCCGCAAGCAACACGGGCCTTCCGGCCGACAGCACTAACGTTCCGACATCGACCATCCGGTGGCGGTCGCTGGGAACGCCCTGTGCGGGAGCCCCGGTCACGATGAGGTCGGCGGCGCGTGCATGCGTCGCGAGCAGGCGTGTTGGATCGCCGATCTCCTCGCGCCACGAGGCATCGTGTCCGGCTACGACACTCAGGAATTCTTGTTTCAGAATCTTCAGGCGATCCTCGATATCCGTGCGGCGTTGCCGCATGATCTCGGCTGCCGTCACGCCGCCATCGTCGCCTGGAACAAACACGTATGAATCGGCCGCCGCAAATCCGATCAGCGTAGCTTCGAAGCGTCGAGCCAACTCCAGCGCATAGGTCGTTCGCGGCGCTGCCGGGGAATCCACGTCGAGTTGAACCATGATGGTGTTAAAGGTCATTGCCGTGGCTTCGGTGAGATTTATTGCAGGATCGCCGGAGGTTCGATCTTGCGCCTTGATGTTCGTCAAAGCCTGCCTGTCCTGCCAGTCCATCTCGGCCCACCGTCATCGCCGGCCCGCCCTGCAAGACCCGGCGGACGGCGTGCCCCGCCCTTTCGGCGCCCTCGCCATAGGCGTTGGCGAGGCCGCGGCAGGAGCCGGTCGGGGGATGGGTCGGGATGGCCGACCACAATCAGGATGCGTCGTGACATGGTCAACTCCCAGGGAGCTTGGCGTTGCCGTCAGGGCTGCTCGACCCTTGCTACCTGGTAGGTGTGCATTGCGCCGTTGCGCTCGATCGACACATATTCACCGGTCACGAAGCGTTCATCGCCGAGATGAAAGCCGATTTCGTCATCGCGGTCGCCTTCGGCGTAGTCGAAATACCACTGTCCGCCAGGCTTGCGCCTCAGCCGTCCGATCAAATCTTCCTCGCCATTGCGAAACCGGCGAACACGGCAAGAGGCCTTGTGTGATTTCCACTCTTCCGCATCGATCTGGCCTTCGCCGGTCAATGGAGCGAGCACGTCATAACCTTCTTCGCGGTCGCCTTCCGGATGGCCCTTTTCGCGCGCGAGCAACAGCCGCACGTGGCGGAATTTCGGGGTTAGGTCCATTAGAATGGTCATGGCGAACTCCTTTCGGGCAGATCCATAGAGCAGTCGCGGGCGCCCTTGATCCGCGTCAAAGAAAGAACTTGGCTTCGATCAAGGGCTAGGCAACCGCGTTGCGCAGGCCCCCAAGGTCACTGCGACCAGGGTTGCGGCTGCTAGTGGCAACCAGAACTTGACCGGACCTGCGGAGATCGCGAGCAGCAGGCGTCCAATTGCGTTTGCAGCCAACGCTGCCAGCAAAGCTTGGCCCACGGTCTCGACGGACACGGAATGCTTGACCAGGCGCAGCGCCCCAAGCACCGAGACATCGACATCGAATGCGCCGGCGAGCGCCGAACTCGCCAGCAGACCGCGCCCACCGAATTGAGCGGCCAGCCCGGCACTCGCGGTCGCGACGATCGCAAAGAGCACGGCGAAGAGCAGCAGCGGGCCCAGTTCGAATGGATTGCGCGCGATAGCGCTACCTTCACCCTTCCCGCTATCGCGACAAATCAGCAATGCGCCGCTGACAGCGAAGGCAAACGCCGCGGCAATCGCCGGCATGACGACCGCCGCGAAAACGCTTGGCTCGATGATCAGAACCATGCGCAGACGCGGAGAACCGACACCATTGCAGCCAGGGATGCAGCCCCGGCGAGTGGCAGTGGACTAGGCGCGGAGGCGGCGTTGCGGGCCAGCGCCAAGGTCACGGCGGTCGAAGAGACGATCGCACCGGCGAGCGAACTGACAAGCAGACCACGCGTATTTCCCAGAATGCGAACAGCCACATAGCCGGCGAATGAAATCGAGGCCATCAGCACCGTCAGGAACCAGACCTCCCACGGATTGAAACCGCCCCACGGGTCCATCGTCCGGTTTGGCAGCAGGGGCAGAACGATCGCCGTCATCACCGCCAGGCTCAGCGCTGAACGCAGTTCGATCCAGGTCAGTCGCTTCAAAAGACCGTGCAGGACCTCACGGCTGGCCAGGATTGCCGCCAATGCCGCTCCACCGGCAGCAGCAGCCCGGCAGTCGCCGGCGACGGAAAGCGCGCCAAGGGCGAAAACGCCAAGGCCGGCGATCACGCCCGTGACGCTGAAATCCTTGTCATGGGCGGCCTCGCGCGCCTTGTACCAGGCGAAGATTGCCGCAAAAGCGATGAAGCCGCTGACCAGCACGGAAACCGCGCCGAGCGCGTCGGCAAGTGCGGCGAGAACGCCGCCAAGCAGCCCGGATATGCCGAATGTCCGGATGCCGGCCGTGCGACTGCGATCCGGTGCGTCCCGCTCTTGCCAGCCGCGCTCCAAGCCGACGAGCAGGCCTATTGCGAGGGCAAGTCCCAACCGGGCGATCAGTGGATCCACTACTGGCTCGCTTCCCGTCCGGACACCTGCTCGATCAGAATCCGAAAGAAAACGTGCGGTGCACTGTCGGCTGTGGGAGGAATGACGGGCTTGAGTGCGCCAGGTTCCCACCAGTCGGAATGCTTGCTCAACACCGACCAGGCATGGTCCCGCTGAAGCTTGTGGCCGATCTGGTCAGGCAGTTCTTCGTATCGGCCATCGGCAACCACGCTTCTCCATCCTCGGCCCAGCCCATGTTCGTCAACCTGAACGGACACCAGAGGATTGGCTCGCATCCATTCGATCTTCTTGCCCGGCATGGAAAACGCGTAAAGATGAGCATCCGAATGGGCGTAGTAGAGGGGCACGACATAAGGCTGCCCGTCCTTCGCGCAGGCCAGGCGGCCAACGCGGTTGGCCATCAGGATTTTGGTGCATTCCAAGACAGAAAGAGTGCGGATCTGCATCAGTGCGATCTCCTGTTCTTCACGGCTTTTGAACTAGGCCGGAAACGTGCCGCTGGCTAATTTTGTACAGCTGGGCAGCCCCGTCCATTGCGGAGACAACGTCGCTGTCAGAGAGCTGCGGGAACCGCAGATAGTGGTGGCCCAAGGTCTGGAACCGTGCTGGCTGACTAAGGCAGACCACACGGTCCGCTTCCTGTTCCAGCGCGGCGACCGTCTCTTGCGGTGAAACGGGAATTGCCACGACGATTTCCCTTGGTGACCGGCGCTCGAGGGCGCGGATCGCGATTTTCATGGTCGTACCGGTCGCGGCACCGTCATCGACGATGATCGCGGTCTTTCCCGCAATCGAGATCGGTGTGGTCTTCCCGCGATAGGCAGCGCGCCGGCGTTCGAGTTCTGGCCGCTCATTTGCAATCAAGACACGTAGTTCGCTTTCGTCGAGCGCATAGGTTTCGACAATCTCACGGTTCAAGACGACGTCGCCAGGGTCGCCATCGACGATTGCGGCAACAGCCAGCTCGGGATTGCCCGGGGCGCCGACCTTGCGGACGATAAGCAGATCAAGAGGAGCGTTGAGGGCCCTGGCCACTTCCACTGCGACGGGCACGCCGCCACGCGGCAATGCCAGCACGATGGGCTGGTGCAGTTGAAGCCTGCTAAGCTCCAGGCCAAGCTTCACTCCAGCCTCTTCCCGGTCGCGGAACATCGGTCAATCCACCGGCCACAGTTTTCGCAGCGACTTCTTCATCGAGTTTCTGACCTGTACGATCTCACCATGCGATATGTGACGGTCGAGAAGCTTGAAAACGGCACTGATCGCGACATCGAAGTCGATCTCCTCATCGTAGCCGAAACTGTTTCTGACGCTGAGAATGAAGTCGCGCTTTGTGCGCTCATGCGCAGGCGCCGACGGATTCCAGCCTTCGAAATAGATGCCGCGGACCAAAACAGGCAGTTGCGCCGAGAGATCGGCCATTTCCGCCGGCGACAGCCAATCCCGCACCGTGTGCAGGACAGACCTCAGGAGACGACACGCGCTCGGCTCACTCCAGCAGAGGTCCTTAGCGAGCTCCTTGACCCATTGTTGCGCCTGCTGGCCAGCGTGCGTGAAGTCAGCGAAGGACGTGTGGGAAATATGACCCATGGCGATGCTCCTCGAAGATTTGAACTCCATTCTCGGGCATCGAAGAGCTTTGAGCATTGAGCAGGATCAAATCGTTCAAAAGTGCGCTGCTCCGATCTTCTTTCACCGCGGCAGCGATCAGCTCAAGGAGCCGCACCCCGGCTGGCAAAGGGGACGGAGCACGTTTGGGCGGGCGGCGGCTTTCAGCCGCCCGACTTCGGCACCAGCAGGGGAACAATCCGGTCGCTCTTGGCCACAGTGGGCCGTCCGGCGGAGCCGTGGGGAATGCCGAGCGCATCCCATGTCTCGACCAGCGCGTCCTGCAGTCCCGCAATCAGTGCATCGGTGTGGAACGGCGTCGGCGTGATGCGCAGCCGCTCGGTGCCGCGCGGC
Source organism: Mesorhizobium sp. P171375 (assembly GCF_057786075.1). Classification (NCBI taxonomy): domain Bacteria; kingdom Pseudomonadati; phylum Pseudomonadota; class Alphaproteobacteria; order Hyphomicrobiales; family Phyllobacteriaceae; genus Mesorhizobium; species Mesorhizobium sp. P171375. Next base: position 5,955,265 of record NZ_JBYNWF010000001.1, on the reverse strand, counting down.
ACGGTCGGATAGTTGATCGGCTGGATGTAGATGCGGTGCACGCCAAGCAGGCGGTCGCTGGCCATCTTGCAGAGTTCCGGGTCACCGACCAGCACCGGCACGATATGGGTGGGCGACTCCATCACCGGCAGGCCGGCGGCAGACAGAACCTCCTTGGTCCGCGTCGCCTGGCGCAATTGCGCGTCGCGCTCGACCTGCGAGCGCTTCAGGTGGCGGATGGAGGTGGTGGCGGCGGCGGCAATCGCCGGCGGCAGCGCCGTGGTGAAGATGAAGCCCGGCGCGTAGGAGCGCACCGCATCGATGATGGCGCTGTTGCCGGCGATATAGCCGCCCAGCGTGCCGAACGCCTTGGCCAGCGTGCCTTCGATTATGTCGATCCGGTCGGCCAGCCCCTCGCGCTCGGTGATGCCGCCGCCACGCGGTCCGTACATGCCCACCGCGTGAACCTCGTCGATATAGGTCATGGCGTTGTAGCGTTCGGCCAGCTCGACGATCTGCTTGATCGGCGCAATGTCGCCATCCATCGAATAGACGCTCTCGAAGACGATCAGCTTGGCGCGCTCGCGGCCTGCCGCTTGCAAAAGGCTTTCGAGATGCGCGACGTCATTGTGGCGGAAAATCTTCTTTTCGGCGCCCGAGCGCCGCACGCCCTCGATCATCGAAGCGTGGTTCAACTCGTCCGAGATGATCAGGCAGTTGGGCAACAGACGCGCGATCGTCGAGATCGAGGCTTCGTTGGAGACGAAGCCGGAGGTGAAGACCAGGGCCGCTTCCTTGTCGTGCAGGTCGGCAAGTTCCACTTCGAGCTCGACCAGCGGGTTGCTGGTGCCGGAAATGTTGCGGGTGCCGCCGGCGCCGGAGCCCATCTTGCCCGCCGCGTTCTGGAACGCGGCGATGACATCGGGGTTCTGGGCCATGCCGAGATAGTCGTTGGAACACCAGACGGTGATTTCCTCGGCGCGGCCATTGGAACGCCAGATGGCGCGCGGAAACTTGCCGACGATGCGCTCGAGATCGGCGAAGACGCGGTAGCGCCGCTCGGCATGAAGCTGGTCGATCGCTTCCTCGAAGAACCGCTGATAGTTCATGGCACGCTCCCTGCGTATGGAGTGAACGCGACGACATCATGTCGAAGCACTTGCCGTCATGTTGCAGTAGGGGCAGGCCCCAGCATTGAGCCATATCAAATCGGCGGCCCGGCCTGCCGGGCGTCGGGGGCAGGTCTTCGAATGCTTTGAAAAATGATTCAAGTCAAAGCGCAGGCCGACATTTCTATCAATGATGGCGGGATGTGGAATCCGATCGCAAGCGCTCCGTTTGGTCGCAATCTCGAGCTGGCCGTCTTCGACGAGGACGGCCCGCACGCGCTCGTATTTCCCTGTGCAAGGGCTCGGGAAGGCTGGAAGAATGCCACCAACGGCGCCCGTGTCGACATCCGGCCGACCCACTGGCGTGATTGGGGGGAGAAGGCCCAAGCCAGACTTGGCAAACCTCTCGAAGGCTCTCCCTAGAGTCTGGTTTCGACGATCAACGCCATGCGCACAAGATGTGACAGGCTGCCTGCGCCCATCTTGCTCATGACATTGGCACGATGGATCTCGACTGTACGCGGGCTGATTCCAAGGTCATAGGCGATCGTCTTGTTGGGCAGACCCGAGACAAGCCCGTCGAGCACCTGCCGCTCGCGCTCTGACAAGGTCGACAGACGCCCGCGGATATCCGCTGACTGCGGATGCGCTGCATTGACCTGGTTGCGGCTGGCGAGAGCGGAGCGGATCGCGTCGATCAGCAATTCGTCGTCGAACGGCTTTTCGATGAAATCGGAGGCGCCTTCCTTCATCGCCTGAACGGCGAGCGCCACATCGGCATGGCCCGTCATGACAATAACTGGAATTGTATGCCCACCCGCTCTGAGCTGGCGCAGGAACTCGATGCCGTCTATGCCCGGCATGCGTACGTCGGTGACGATGCAGCCGTCGAGATTGTCCGTCGCCGTCGATAGAAAAGCTGTGGCCGATTCGTGCAGGCGCACAGCGAAGTCTGCTGTGGCCAGAAGAAAACCGAGCGACTTACGAACGTCGACGTCGTCATCGACCACGTGCACCAGATCACTGTCGGCCATTTGTGACCTCTTCTTTCTCTACGATGCGCAAGGTGAACCGGAAAGCGGTTCCACCGGCCGGCATTGCTTCGGCCCATATGTGACCGCCGTGCGATTCGACGATGGTGCGGCAAATGGAAAGGCCAACACCCATGCCTTGCTTCTTGGTGGTGACAAATGGCTGAAACAACTGGGCCGAGACCTCTGGTGCGAGACCCGGGCCGGTATCGATCACGCTCACCTCGGCCATCCCATCATCCCGGGCAACGGTTGTGACTTTCAATTCGCGGCGGGGCACGTCCTGCATGGCCTCCACCGCATTGCGCATCAGATTGAGCAGAACCTGCTGAATCTGGATGCGGTCGGTCAAGACCAGTTCGGCAGCGGGGTCAAGCGTGTAGCTGACCAGGACATTTATCTCCCGCGCACCGACCAGCGCTAGAGATGAGGCTTCCTCGATCAGTGCCGGCAGTCGTTCCACCTGACGCTCGCTTTCGCCCCTTGCCACAAAATCCCTCAGATGACGGATGACGTCTCCTGCCCGCAGGGCCTGCTCAGCTGCCTTCTCCACCGCATCCCGCAGCATAGGCGCGTTCTCTTCCTGGCTCTTTTCGAGCAGCCGACGACTGCCTTTGAGGTAGTTCGTGATGGCGGTCAGCGGCTGGTTGATCTCATGAGCGAGCGTCGACGCCATTTCGCCGAGCGCGGTAAACCGCGCCATGTGGAGGAGCTCCTGCTGCTGCTCCTGGATTCTTGCTTCTGCCCGGTGGCGTTCGGTGAGGTCGCGGCAAAAGCCGGTAAAGAAGCGCCCGGTTCCCGGATGCATCTCGCCGACGGAAAGTTCCATCGGGAAAGTCGTGCCATCCTTGCGTGCCCCGGTAACGGTGCGGCCGAGCCCGATGATCCGGCGCTCGCCCGTCGTCAGGTAGCGAAGCAGATAGGCATCATGCTCATCACGGTAGGGCGGAGGCATCAGCATTTTCACGTTTTGACCAATGACTTCACCTGACTGATAGCCGAACAGCGTTTCGGCGGCGGTGCTGAAGGATTGGATCCCGCCCTGCTCATCGATGACGACCATTGCATCCGGCACCGTTGCCAGGATCGATCGCAAATGGTCCTCACGCAGCCGAAGGGCTGCGTTTGCAAAGGAGAGTTCGCTGACATCCGTGCCTTCGATGAAGATGGCGGTTATACGGCCATCGTCGGCCTTGATCGGCTGATAGACAAAATCGAGGATGCGCTCTTCGACCGGCCCTTCGGCTTGGTTGCGAAAGCCAACCTTCACGCCGTCGCCCCTGTAGGGCTCGCCGGTCATGTAGACCTGGTCCAGATGTTCGAAAAACTCATGTCCTTCGAGCTCGGGAAATGCATCCCGCACTGACTTTCCAATCACCTGCCTGTTGCCGATCAATCGCTGGTAGGCGGCATTGGTCAATTCGAAGACGTGACCTGGCTCGCGCATGAGCGCGATAAACCCCGGAGCCTGATCGAACATCCGCGACAGGAGTGATTTCAGTATCGTCCCACCGGGCGACAAGCTGAGCGCTTCGTCTTTGATCACCTGAAATTCCTGGGTTCGAGACGGTGCTACCCGCGCTACTATCACTTCTCGTCGCACAGGCAAAACAGATCGAGACGACGTTTCCGCAAGACATTCATTTGGCGGGCGCAATTGGCGGTCTTTGACGCGCGTCAAGGCATCGGGCGCTGGCGCGTGCGATCCATCACGCATAGCACCGTTCCAGCGAAAGGCACCCGCAATGTCCTACAGGTCAATTATCGTGAACCTCGCCATCGATGCTGCACCTGCCCCTATTGTGCAGGTGGGGATCGAACTTGCCGAACGATTTGGAGCGCATCTGATCGGCCTTGCGGCAGCTGATGTCCCGCCTCTGGTCGCGACAGGCGATGGCATGGTCTACGAAGGCGAGGTCATGCAGATCCAGCGAACGGAAATCGAGAAGCGGCTTGCCGAATTGCGTGACGTGTTCGAGACGCTGGTACCCGCTTCGATCACAAGCGAATGGGGACAAGCCGTCTGCAGTCCGACCCGGTTCCTCGGCGTTTCGGCCAGGGCCGCCGACCTCATCGTCACCGGCGGTGTGGATGGAGACAACGTCTTTCGCGCCGTGGATGTCGGCAGTCTGGCACTCGGTGCCGGGCGGCCAGTCCTGGTCATTGCTGGCAATATCGAGCATATTCGCGCAAAAACCGTGCTGGTTGCCTGGAAGGACACTAGGGAGGCTCGGCGTGCGCTAGCAGATGCGTTGCCTTTTCTGGCAAAGGCCAACGAAGTTGTTGTGGCCACGATAGACAGCAACCGCGACGAAACCAGCCGTGACAGCCTCGACGATGTCGCCGTCTTTCTCGACCGCCACGGCATCAGGGCGCGAACCGAGCTGATCGCCGGTGAGGCTGATGGCGACCGGTTACTCACCTTCGCGCACTCGATCCATGCGGACCTGATCGTCTCGGGCGCCTATGGCCATAGCCGCTTGCGGGAATGGGCGTTCGGCGGCGTTACCCGCACGCTCATCGAAGAGAGCCGCATCAGCCGCTTCCTGTCGTATTGATAAAGAGAAGTTGATCAGCAATCTTTCTCGGCACGGAGCGGGTTTACCTCCTGCGCCGCTTGATCGAGATCAACGCCACCTGCCGCCAACATGGCAATGATGGCGAGTAGGCAGGAGTGATGAATATGAGCTTTCTCGATTACCTGATTTCGGTCGACGCCAGAACGGCTCTGATGGATCGCATGATGCGGACGCTCGGCGTCGACAGACATTTGAAGGTCGTGGCAGACCATGCGGCAGTCACCAATAGGGCGGTGAACCGCTGCCGTGCCTGCGGCCATCAGGACGAATGCATGACCTGGCTCGATGAACACGAGCATGCCAGCGAGCCGCCGGACTATTGCCGCAACAGCGACCTTATCGCTCGACTGCAGCAAGCGGCCGGGCAACGCTAGGACATCGAGCTGTCAGCCTCGACGAGGTCGTGCCGTCCGTGTTCTGATGAGAGTCAACACAGATCAGATTTTTGCGGTTGATAAGTTTGCATTCCACGGGACCAGGCAGCTTGGACAATTTATTTTTTCTGGAGGCATTTCTGCTCTTCGTCGCGCCAGGGCCTACCAACGCTCTTTTGATGGCGGGGGCGGTCAAGCGAGAGAACTCGGTCAAGCTTTTGGCCGCTCAGGCTTGCGGATACGGGATCGCATGCGCGTGCTGGTTTTCGCTACGTCCCTTGATGCCGCCCGAGGCCATTCAAATACTTAGGCTGGTGGCAGCCGGATGGCTCATAATTCTGGGCCTGCGTCTGACAGCGAGCGCCCGGATCAACGCTTCCAAAAGCGGCGACGCCATTTCGGTTGCGGCGACCAGTGCTCTCAATCCGAAGGCCTTTATTTATTGCCTGGCTATCGTGCCGCTAAACACCGAACCGCGCGCGCTGGGGGTCTTCTGGGTTGCGCTCCTGATGATGACGGCTGCCACCGGATCGGTGTGGCTTTTGCTAGGCAAGCGCTTCAGCGGAGGCAAAAGAATGGTAGAAAGAGTTTCGGGCGCGGCGCTTATCGCCTTTGCCCTGTTGCTTCTTCGACCATTGATACCCCTTGTCGCGACCTGAGCGGCGAACCCTGGGCGAGGACTGGCAACTGAGCGAGGCAAGGGTGCCTCGCTGCGGATCAATGTCATGTGCCGCCAATCTGGCGATAATTGCCCTAGCGCAGGAGTTCGATGACGTGACTTTCTCGACTCCGCTAGGAAACAAGGACGACTGACACAGGATCGGCGCAGAAGAGCGCGTCCTCGACCGCTTTGACGCCGGCGACGTTTTCGGCCGCTACAATGGCTGCCTGCCGCTCGCGTTCGTCGAAGATGGCCCCGCTCAGTTTCACCACGCCATTGTTCACCGTCACGTTGATCAAGTCCTTGCCGGCCCATTTCTGCGACGCTAGCTCGATCATGATGTTCTGCCGAATCTGTTCGTCATCGATAGCTGCAGGGGCTGTATCCGGAAGCACGCTGAGCAATGCCCGCAGAAGATCGGAGCGGGTGATTATGCCGACGACCTTACAAGCGTCGACGACAGGAATGCGTTTGATGTTGTGACGCGTCATGAGATCGATGACCTCGGTGAGCGGTGCGGTGGGGGATGCCGTGACGACATCTTGCGACATTACCTCCTCGATCCGTCGCCCGTTGGCGTGGACATATTCATCGGCGGCCTTTCCGGGGCTGACGAGAAACTCCAGCCAGCGCGAGCGCTTTCGCTGCGTGCCCAGTTCCCCGCGACGTAGGAAATCGCCCTCGCTGACGATCCCCACCAGGGTGCCGTCGCCGCGAATGACGGGCAAGCCGCTGATCTTTTTGACGAGCATCAACCCGGCAGCCTCGGCGATCGATGCGGATGGGTCTATGCCGACGACTGGCTTGCTCATTATGGCTTCGGCTTGCATGCCAACCTCCTCAGATGGTTACTCCTATTCATATCGAGGCCACGCGCGCTGTGCCTTGATCTGAATCATTTTTTAGATTGCGCAAGCATAGCGGATTGACAGTTTCTTGGCGATGAAACGGCCCGGCTGCGCGCGTATAGAAATAGGTCCGATCCACAATGCCAACCTGTTCCTGCCGACGTCAGCCGGGGAAGTTCGGAAGCTCTCGCTTGGTGCTTTCGATTTTGGTGACCCTTTGCTTGGTCGCAAATGGCTGCGCGACCCGGGCGGGAAACGTGCCTCAACCTCCCGCGATCACCACGAGCGAAGCCACGCGAGTTAACCTGCTGGTCGCCACAACACGCAAACCGTCGACGGACCCTGACCAACTTTATTCAGGAGAGCGCGGGACGGCGATCTCGTTGGACAGCGTCACTGTCGCCGCACCTCCGGATCGAAACCGAAAGATCAGTCAGGTCCAACGGCCTTCACACCGCCCTTCTGATCCCGCTCGGGAGTTCGCCATGGCCGAGGTCGACAAAGTCGCAACGGAGAGGCAGGTCTTCGATTGGTTCCGCAAGAACCGAAATGCAAAGCGTCAGGTGCTCATTTTTGTGCACGGCTACAACAACTCTTATGCCGACTCCGTCTTTCGTTTCGCTCAGATCGTTCTCGACACAGGGACCGACGCTGCGCCCATTCTCTTCGCCTGGCCCTCGCGGGCCAGGGTCTTCGACTATCTTTACGACAAGGAGAGCGCCAACTACTCGCGTCGAGCCCTGGAGGACTTGATCCTCCAGGCTTCCATGAGTCCCGACGTCGACGACGTCACCATTCTCGCTCATTCGATGGTGACGTGGCTTGCCGTGGAGGCGTTACGTGGCGTTGCCATGCGTAAAAACGGGATCCCAACTAAGGTCAGGAATGTCGTCTTGGCGTCTCCGGATATCGACATCGACGTGTTTCGCCGTCAATTTGTCGAGATGGGGCCAAATAAGCCGCGGTTTACAATCTTCACGTCGACGCGGGACAAGGCCCTTGAGTTTTCGCGATTGTTATCGGGTGGAATTTCGCGTGTCGGCGGTACCGATCTCACGCCATATACGGCGGTTCTTGAAGAACTCGGAGTTACCGTCATCGACACGAGCGCAATCGGGTCGGGAGATCCACTCGGGCACAATGGCTATGCCGATAGCCCGGAGATTGTCCGGCTGCTGGCGCAGCGCCTGAGCGGTCGATCGGTGACGGCAGGCGAAGCTAAGTTCTCGGATCGCGTAGCGTCACCGACCGTCTACGACCGGCCGTTGCCGCGCAAAACCGCGACCGCCGCAGTAGACAGCAACGAGGCACGCAAATTGTTGAAACGCGAGCCTGTCACGTCGATTGGACAGATCGTTGATGGTCAAATCTCGTACTGAGATATCTGTGTAGACTGCAGGCTGTAAAGAGAGTGGTGATCAACGGCCAGCCTGCGGTGGACGTTATGGTCAATATGACCTATTGTGCAATCCGTTGTTTGAGATAGGACCAACGATGGCGAAGATCAATCCTGTTCGTCGAGCTGAAATTGGGCGTGAAAAGCGCGCGCGAACCCGTGCAGAGCTCGTTGCCGCGGCCAACTCGTTGTTCGCCAGACAGGCCGTGGAATCGGTAACAGTCGACGATGTGGTCAGGGAGGCCGCCGTTGCCAAGGGTACGTTCTACGTTCATTTCGATGGCCTAGACGGTTTGACGGCGGCAGTCGCGGAGGAACTGGTCCAATCCTTTGACGAAATGCTGCAGTCCGATCGGCTCTCACTCGACGATCCTGCCGTTCGGATTGCGTTCGGGTGCAGCGCATTCATCGATAAGGCCCTCAATGATCCTCGGTGGGCCAGCCTTGTCGCCAGGATGGCGACGGTAGATGCAAAGGGTGGCGAACTCGTCCGAGACCGAATCTTCGAAGACCTGCAACAGTTCTCGAACAACCTGCCGGACGGCGGGCCATCCGCGCACCTGAACCTGGAGATCGTCGTTGGGATTATGCTCCAGCTCATGCGCGCGCTTGGCGAGCGCAGGCTGTCGTCGCTCGATCGTGATCCGGCCATAAGCGCCATCCTGCGCGCGATCGGCCTCAATGCCCGGGAGGTGAAGTCGGTCCTTACGCGCTTGCCTACATCGGCCGACGGCGCAATGCCTGATGGGCCGCGGCAACGGAAGTCTCAGCGCCCAGGTGCGGGGAGCAGCGGGGCCTGACCTTGGACTGCCAGCCCCCACGCGGCGATCTCAGTTATCTGTTCGTTGAGATTGATGGCCGCGCGCGGCGTATGGGCCAACGTAAAGCCGATGCCCGGCCGCAAACGCCGCCCACCGTTCAGTGCTTTCCTCTATCGCTACCCAACCTCGTCGAATCAGCGCTGACCGAGGCCGAGAGCACGAAGCGTTGCGTCGAGCGCTTGGCTGGTCGTTTCGGGCCGGGGACCTCGCGCAATAATTCCGCGCGTCACCTCCAGCCATATCCCTATTGCGATGTCGGCTGCCAACTCAACGTCGCGCACGCTCACTCGGCCCTGAGCAATCGCTTCCTCAATGTCCGCCTTGAGGTTCGCGCGAACCCCTATGCCGAACTCAATGGGTGATTGCGAGCTCTGAATAACAAGGCGGGCCCAGTCCGTGTCCGCGCTCGCTCTCTCCAGGAATTTCATGAACGCGAAAGAGAGGCGCTCGATCGGATCCCGCCGCTCGAGCCTCGCAGGCGACAGCAGCTCATCAAAGCTCTGACTGAGCCCGGCCCCCACCGCAGCGGCCAGATCTCCGATGCTCTTGAAATGGCAGTAGAAGGTCCCCTTGGCAACGCCCGCAGCCTCGACCACAGCATCCACCGTAACCGCCTCGTGCGTACGCCCCCCAAGGAGCGTCGCGCCTGCTTCCACGATCTGCGCACGCGTCCGCGCCCGCTTCTCGCGCCCTATCTCCGCCCTGCGCGCCACATCGACTTTTGCCATGCGTCATGTCCTTTTTGCATTGCACCATTACGCAATTCTCATATTGACTATATAGTCGTTTTGACATATAGGTGCAAATCGAAAAATTGAATGATCGCGATGCGGACGGCGAAGGGCCGCGAGGTCACGCTCGGTGAGAAGGAAAGCATTCGATGAACGTTCAGTCCCAGAAGGATTTCCAAACGGCGGAACGGCGTCTCCCTTTCGAATGCATTGCGTTGGTGCTGCAAGGCGGTGGGGCACTTGGAGCCTACCAGGCTGGCGTCTACGAAGCCCTTGCGGAAGCCGGCATTCATCCAGATTGGGTTGCCGGCGTCTCCATTGGCGCCATCAACTCCGCGATCATCGCTGGAAACGAGCCGGCCGAACGGGTTGCGAAGCTGCGGACCTTCTGGCGCGAGATCACCGCCAATCCCCTTCTCGACTGGACTGCCGCCACAGACGCTCTTGCTCCGAAGGGCAATCTGCCGCGCGCACTCTTCAATCAATTCAGTGCAGCCTGCGCGCTCGTCGCCGGCGCCCCAGGCTTCTTCAGCCTGCGGCAGCCCGCACCCTGGATGCACTCGGATGGCTCGCTCCAAGGTACAAGCTTCTACGACACCAGCCGCCTGAAGAGCACTCTGGAGCGGCTTGTGGACTTCGACCGGATCAACGCGGGCGGCATGCGTTTCAGTGTCGGCGCGGTGAACGTGCGGACAGGAAATCTCGTCTACTTCGACAATGAGACGCATACGATCCGGCCCGAGCATGTGATGGCCAGTGGCTCGCTTCCGCCCGGCTTCCCTGCGGTCGAAATTGAGGGCGAACTCTACTGGGACGGCGGCCTCGTTTCCAACACGCCGCTGCAGTGGGTCGTCGAGCACGGGACGCGGCAAGACACGATTGCCTTCCAGGTCGACCTGTGGAGCGCGCGCGGTGAGATACCCCGCAACCTAGCCGACGTCGCGGCGCGGCAAAAGGACATCCAGTATTCGAGCCGCTCGCGCGCCCATACCGACCAGTTCAAGCAGTACCAGCGCGCCCGGCACGCTCTCGCCAGCCTGCTTTCGAAGCTGCCGGCCGACTTACTTGCCAGCAATGAGGCAAGAATGCTGGGCGGGATCGCAGACCACAAGGTCTACAAGCTCGTGCACCTCATCTACCGCGCAAAACAGTACGAAGACCACTCGAAGGACTACGAGTTCTCGCGTTTGTCGATGGAGGAGCATTGGCGGGCCGGTTACTTCGATGCCATTCGCACATTGCGCCATCCTGAGGCACTGAGTCGGCCGGACAATCTGGACGGGGTCAGCACCTATGACCTTGCCATCGACGGGCTGGAATAGCGGTCGGCCCAAAGACGACTAACGGCCCCTGCCGGTCGCGAAGGCGACCAGGCTTCTCCTGAAACGAACCGCTCGATCCAGCCCAAAGGAATTTCCGACATGCATCAAGACACCGTCCGGGCGAAGGCTTTCGCCATGCCCCTGACCAGCCCGGCCTATCCGGCCGGGCCATATCGCTTCCGAAACCGGGAGTATCTGATCATCACATATCGCACCGATCCGCAGAAGCTGCGCGACCTGGTGCCGGAGCCACTTCAGGTCGTCGAGCCGCTCGTGAAATTCGAGTTCATTCGCATGCCGGACTCGACTGGGTTTGGCGACTACACCGAAAGCGGGCAGGTCATCCCGGTCTCCTTCCGAGGCCGCAAGGGCAGCTACACCCACTGCATGTTTCTCGATGACCATCCGCCGATCGCCGGCGGACGCGAGTTGTGGGGTTTTCCGAAGAAGCTCGCCAGCCCAACGCTTCGAACGGAGACGGATACCCTTGTCGGCACGCTCAACTACGGCCCGGTCCGCGTCGCGACCGGCACCATGGGCTACAAGCACCGAGCCGCCGATCCCGCGAGCGTGAAGGCCTCGCTCGCCCAACCGAACTTCCTCCTCAAGATCATTCCGCATGTCGACGGCACGCCGCGCATCTGCGAGCTCGTCGAATACCACCTTGAGGACATAGATCTGAAAGGCGCCTGGACCGGCCCGGCAGCCCTGAACCTTTGGTCACACGCACTGGCGCCGGTCGCCGAACTGCCGGTCCTGGAAGTGGTATCGGCGGTTCATATCGTCGCAGATCTCACGCTCGCGCTCGGCAAGGTCGTGCATGACTACCTTGTGCAGGCCGAGCCGCGCCATCGGAAAGGAAGAATCCATGAACTTGCAGACTGAGATCTCATCGAACAAGCGCGCCGATGGAGCCCGCGGACGGCTCCTGGACAAGGTGGCGGTGATCACTGGAGCCGCGAGCGGCATCGGCAAGGAGATTGCGCTCAGCTTCGCCCGTGAGGGAGCAAAGGTGGTCATTGCGGATCTCGATCAGACCGCGGCGCAAAAAGCCGCGTTCGAGATCGATCCGATGGGCAAGCGTGCGCTCGGGGTTGGCATGAATGTCAGCAGCGAGGAGCAGGTGGAAAGCGGAATGGCGAAGGTGATCGAAGTCTTCGGGCGCCTCGACATCCTGGTCAGCAACGCCGGCGTCCAGATCGTGGCGCCGATCGTGGAGTTCGAATTCGCGAAATGGCGGAAGCTGCTTTCCATCCACCTCGACGGGGCTTTCCTGACGACCCGTGCAGCCTTGCGGCAGATGTACAGCCAGAACAGCGGCTGCATCATCTATATGGGATCCGTGCATTCCAAGGAGGCGTCGCCGCTCAAGGCTCCTTACGTCACAGCCAAGCACGGCCTCGTTGGCCTGGCGAAGGTCGTGGCCAAGGAGGGGGCCGCCCACGGCGTCCGCGCCAACGTGATATGCCCCGGGTTTGTGCTGACGCCGCTCGTCGAGAAGCAGATTCCCGAACAGGCTCGCGAGCTAGGACTCTCCGAAGCGGACGTGGTCAAGACCATGATGCTGAAGGAGACGGTCGACGGCGAGTTCACGACCGTCCAGGACGTTGCGGAAGCAGCGCTGTTCCTCGCGGCCTTCCCATCGAACGCGCTGACCGGCCAGTCGATGGTGGTCAGCCATGGATGGTCCATGCAGTAGCGGGGTTCGGAGACGCGCGTCTCATCGCGCGCTTCCGTCCTGTCTAGATCGATCTCCACCTATTCGTCGTACCTTTTTGCATAGCACAATTGTACGAATCTCATATTGACGATATCGTCGTTTTGACATACAAGTTCAATATGAAATCGAAACCCGGCCGATAACCGGGGCTCATTCATCATCAGTTCCCTGCAACCCCGATCCTTTCGAGCGGAGGCTTTCATGCGCCTATCGTACGGCAAATTCCTTTGTGTCTGTCTCGCCGGCCTTTGTATTGCTGGCTGTTCCGAAGAGGAGAAGGCAGCATCTCCAGCACCGCGGCAGGCGCGGGCAGTGGTGGTGACGCCTCACAAGCTCGCCACGGTGGCGCAGGGCGCCGGTCGCGTCCAGTCGCGGTATGTCAGCGAGGTGGGCTTCGAAGTCGGCGGCCGCGTCATCTCCCGCGATGTCGACATAGGCGCCATCGTCAAGAAAGGTCAGAACCTCGCTGAACTTAGTGCCGTCGATTACCGCAACAAGGTGACCGCCGCAGAGGCCGATCTCACGGCGGCCAAGGCCACGCTCATCCAGGTCGTGGCCCAGGAGGAACGCTTCCGCATTCTGCTCGGCAAGGGCTTTACCACCCGTTCCCAGTATGACGAGGCGCTGAAGTCGCTACAGAGCGCACAAGCTGCCGTCCAGGCGGCCGAAGCCAATCTCCGGATCGCTCAAAACCAGCTCGGCTACACGCAGCTGCTTGCACCCGAGGACGGCATCGTGACGGCGACGGCGGCGGACCCCGGTCAGGTCGTCGTCGCGGGCCAGACGGTTGTTGAAGTCTCCCGCAATGACGCGCGCGAGGCCGTGTTCGCTGTCGCCGGTTCAGATATCACCGCGGCAAAGCTCGGCATGGCGGTGAACGTTTCGATCCAGGGCCGGCCGGAGATCGCAGTCATCGGCACGATCCGCGAGATTTCGCCCGAGGCGGACAGCACGACCGGCACCTATCAGGTGAAGGTGGCGCTGGCTTCGCCGCCGCCAGAGATGCGGCTGGGGGCAGTCGTCGTAGGCCGCGTTGAAAGCGAAGGAGCCCAGGAGGTCACCACACTACCCCCGACCGCACTGCTGCAGTCCGGAGACAAGCCGCAGGTCTGGGTGATTGGCGGTGACGGCAAGGTTCAGCGCCGGAACGTCCAGCTGCTTCAATTCGATACGGACTCCGTGGTGGTCAGCCACGGTCTTTCGGCAGGAGAGAAGGTCGTGACAGCCGGCGTCAATTCGCTAGCTGACGGTGAGTTGGTCAACGCTGAGACGGAGGTGAAGTGATGACACGCTTTAATCTTTCAGAATGGGCCGTCCACAACCGGGCCATCATCGTATTCCTCATGCTTGTCTGCGTCATCGGTGGCATCAGCGCCTATGAGCGACTTGGTCGGCAGGAGGATCCGGACTTTACCGTGCAGACCATGGTGGTCCAGGCGGTCTGGCCCGGGGCCACCGCGGCCGACATGCTCACTGAGGTGACCGACAGGCTGGAGAAGAAGCTCGAAGAAACTCCCAAGCTGGATTACCTCAAGAGCTACACCAAACCCGGCCAGGCAACGATTTTCGTCTACCTCAAGGAGTCGACGCCCAAGAGCGATCTCGACGCCATCTGGTACCAGGTCCGCAAGAAAGTCAGCGACGTTCAGGCGACGCTTCCCCCTGGCGTGATCGGCCCCTTCTTCAACGACGAGTTTGGCGACGTCTTCGGCGTCATCTACGGAATCACCTACGACGGCTTCACGCCGCGACAGGCGCGCGACTTCGCCGAGACGGCGCGGACTGAGTTCCTGCGTTCGTCCGATGTCGGCAAGGTCGAGATTTTTGGCGACCAGGACGAGAAGATCTATCTCAGCTTCTCACCCCAGAAGCTCGCCAATCTCAAGCTCAACCTCGACGAAGTGCTCACGGCGATCGCCCGCCAGAACGCCGTTGTGCCCTCCGGCGTCATCAACACGCCACATGAGAACATGCTTGTCGACGTTACGGGCTCGCTCCTGACGCCCGAGAATGTTACCAACCTCAACCTCTGGATTGATGGGCGCTTCTACAAACTCACTGACATCGCCAACGTCCAACGCGGCTACAGCGACCCGCCCACGAAGATGTTCCGCGTCAACGGCAAGCCGGCTATCGGGATTGGCATCAACATGCGCGAGGGCGGCAACAACCTCGAATTCGGCGAAGGCCTGCACGAAGCGGCCAAGCGCCTGACGCAACGCTTTCCCGTCGGCATTAATCTCAATCTGGTTTCGGACCAGCCTGAGGTCGTGCGCGAGGCCATCGGCGAATTCACCAAGGCGCTGGTCGAGGCGATTGTCATTGTGCTCGCCGTCAGCTTCCTCAGCCTTGGCCTCAGGGCAGGGCTCGTGGTTGCCCTGTCAATACCGCTGGTACTCGCAATCGTCTTTATCGCCATGGAGGCGATGGGCATCAGCTTACAGCGCATCTCGCTTGGCGCTCTCATCATCGCGCTCGGCCTGCTGGTAGATGACGCGATGATCACTATCGAGATGATGATCTCGAAGATCGAGGAAGGCATGGAAAAAATCAAGGCGGCTACCTTCGCCTACACTTCTACCGCCTTCCCCATGCTATCGGGAACTCTGATCACGATCCTCGGCTTCCTGCCGATCGGGTTCGCAGACAACAACACCGGACAGTATACGTTTTCACTGTTTGCGGTCATTGGGGTTGCGCTGGTTGCGTCCTGGTTCGTGGCCGTGATCTTCGCGCCGGTAATCGGGCTTTCCTTGCTGCCTTCCCGCATGAAGGCGCACGCTCATGGGCCCGGCCGCTTCATGCGTGCGTTCATCGGCTTGCTTGGTTTCAGCATGCGGCACCGCTGGCTCACCATCGCCGCCTCGCTTGCCGCCTTCGGTGCCTCGCTCTACGGCATGGGTTTTGTGCAGCAGCAGTTCTTCCCGGCGTCGAACCGGCCCGAGCTTGTGGTTACGATGACGCTGCCGAAGAATGCCTCGATCGCCGCGACCGAGACGGAGACGAAACGGCTGGAAGAGTGGCTTGCCAGCGACCCGGACATCGCCGGCTATTCTTCCTATGTGGGCGGCGGAGCCATCCGCTTCTATCTGCCGCTCGACGTCCAGCTCGACAACGACTTCATGGCGGAGACCGTGGTCGTCGCGAAGGACCTCGAGGCGCGCGACCGCGTTCTGGTGAGGCTCCAGACGCTGTTTGCCGACAGCTTCCCGGACGTGAAGGCCCGCATCTCGCGCCTGGAACTCGGGCCGCCCGTCGGCTGGCCGGTGCAATACCGGGTGAGCGCGCCGACGGCCGAGGAGGCAAGGGAGCACGCGGAGGAACTCGCAAATGTGCTGCGATCATCCGGACTCGTGCGAAACGTCAACTACGACTGGGCGGAGAAGAGCAAGGAGCTGCGCATCGTGGTCAATCAGGATCGCGTGCGTCAGGCTGGCCTGAGTTCGCAGCAGGTCGCCCAGGCACTCGACCGGGTGATCAGTGGCTCGACGGTCACTCAGCTTCGCGACTCAATCTATCTGGTCGATGTCGTTGCGCGGGCCGAGAGCAGCGAGCGCTCAAGCGTTGAGGTCTTACGCAATCTTCAGATCCCCACCGCGACAGGCGCCTCAGTGCCCATGCGCGAGCTTGCCGAGTTCCAGTATGATCTCGACGAGGGTTATATCTGGCGTCGCGGCCGCCTGCCCACCATCACAGTTCAGGCGGAACCGCTGCCAGGGCTGCAGCCCGCCTCCGTTCACGAGCAACTGGCAGGCGCGATTGAGGCGCTGCACAAGTCGATGCCGGCGGGCACCCTGATTGAGACCGGTGGTACGGTCGAGAAGAGCGGCCAAAGCAACGCCGCGCTACTGGCCCAGTTTCCGCTGATGATCACCCTGATGCTTACCGTACTCATCGTGCAGCTGGGCAGCTTCCGCCGGATGGCGATGGTGATCAGCGTGGCGCCGCTCGGCCTCATCGGGGTCGCGATCGCGCTGCTGACCACCAGCACGCCGATGGGCTTCATCGCCATCCTCGGGATTATCGCACTTGCAGGCATGATCATCCGCAACTCCGTGATCCTCGTCGATCAAATCGAGCATGAGCGGGCGCGAGGCATCGATCCGTGGCAGGCGGTGATCGACGCGACCACGCACAGGTTCCGGCCGATCATGCTGACCGCGGCTGCAGCCATCCTTGGCATGATACCCATCATGCACGACGTGTTCTGGGGACCGATGGCCTACGCCATTGTCGGCGGGCTCGCCGTGGCCACGGTGCTTACCCTGGTCTTCCTCCCGGCGCTCTATGTCGCGGCCAATAGTATCCGGGAGAAAGACGAGCCGACTGCATCGGCGGAGCCGGATGCGATTGCGGCGCCCATTCTCGTACCTCAGCACTGAGAAGGGGATCGGTATGCTGAAAACGTCGTCCTCTCTCCTTCATCGCTACTTCGGATCGGATGCCACGATGTACGCCGGATCAGGTGAGACCGCCCGCGAATATGCCGACAAGATGCTGCTCTCAGCGCTGCAGGAAGCGCAATCGGCGGCACGCTCGTACGACACGCGGGCCCAGATCGTCGGCGTGGGCTACATCCTTGCCCTCAACCTGGTGCTGCGATTCGGCGATCTCTTGCCGATCCATGCGCCAATCGGGCCGCTGTTTTATGCGGTCGTTTGGGGGATCGTGATCATGCCGATCATGCAGTTCGGCCACGTTCTTTATCCGAGCCGCATGCGCGCGGAAAAGGAATTTAATGGCAAGGTGTCCGGGGCTTCCGCCGTTGCGCCGGTCTACTATGTCGAACCCAGCTCCTTCCCTGATGTCCGGGCCCTGGTCCACCAGGCGTTGAAGTCCGATTGGACCTCAGTGCTGGCCACCGAATTGCTGAAGACCTCGCGTGTCCGGACCATCAAGCAGGCGCGCTTCCACCGCGGCCTGCTGATGACCGTTTTGTCCTTCATCGTGCTGGGTGGCGAGCAGTTTCTTCGAAGTTTCACACTGGCTTGATGAGCAACATGACACCGAGCTCTGAGGCCGGGAAGCAAAGCAGCCGACCTCACCGCCTTTTCCGCTACCGCAAGGGAGAGCTTCGGCTCGGTAAGGATCAACTCCTCCGCCAGGCCGGCGCCCAACCGGAAACTTCAAGAAGAGTCGCATGACTATGGATCCAGCAACCATCACCGCCGTCTCCGCACTGGCCGGTTCCGCCATTGGCGCCTTGTCATCCGTCGCCACGAGCTGGCTCACCCAGCATCGTCAGAATCGTGTGCAGCGGCTCGAGCAGGAGGCTTCGCGTCGCGAGCGGCTGTTCGGCGAGTTCATCGACCAAGCATCGAGGGCCTATGCTGACGGAGTGGTCCAGGAACGCTTGGATGACCCATCCAAGTTGGTCCCGATGTACACCGCCATTAGCAAGCTTCGCCTATTTGCCATGCCAGGAACCATCGGGGCTGCCGAGGCAGTTCTTGAACACGTCGTCACGACATACGAGACGACTTCGTCCGCCTTGGCGGCCCGGAACTCGCGCGTGGCCGCCCATGACATTCTGCGCGTGTTTGCAGAGGCCTGCCGCGCGGAGCTAGCGTCCGTGCGCTAAACTCCGGGAGGACTTCGCTGAACAAGTTCATCAGCGCCGCGCCTATGCCAGAAGAAGCCAGCTTGCCGTCCAATATAGCGGGATGGGAAGTCTGTTCACGGCAGAAACGCTCGCCGTCCCCTGGAGCACGGCTCCGAACAAACGAAGTTAGCTCTGTATGCGCCACGGAACGATGCGGAACGATACGGGAAGATTTCTGATTTTGGCCCACGAAAAACTCAATAAAATCAACGTCCTTACTACGTCCTCCGGGCCCACCATTATCGTTATTTATCAATGACTTATTGACAGGTTCGCCACGAGGTTCGCCAACAGGTTCGCCAAGCAGCGGCTTCCGCGTCACCAGCCGTACAGCGCCACTTGTCGCGCTGGTTTACTATATGACCTGCCAGGCCTGACTGTCGGCAAATGGTTGGCCGTGCCGCCCATTCCCGCGCGATCGGAATTGGCGAAAGTTGGCATTTACGCCAGCTGCAACGGCTGAAGTCTAGCAGTGAAAGACGTCAGCGTTTGACGCCTTGCCCAACACCACTTCGTATATCACCCCTCGAGGATATCTATCGATGCGCGTCCGCGGCGCACCAGGGGATGCAGGTGTGAACCTGCTTATTCGCTTACCTGCGGGGGTCGAGCAGGCTGCGTGCGACGTCTTCAATATGCGAGCGCATGGCGAGTTCGGCTTGCATGGGGTCGCGCGCAGTGATCGCATCCAGAATATTCCTGTGCTGCTGCGCGTAATGCTCCCGTCGCTCCGGCGTGAGTACCGCCTGACGAAGCTGGCTCCATGTCCTTTGCCGTCTTATAGCGTTGAAGCTGTCGAAGATGGAAAGCAGGAGCCGATTGCCTGTGACCAGACACAGCGCCCGGTGAAACTGTCCGTCCCAGGACTCCCACGCAGCGGGGTCTCCAGAGGCCCTTCCCTTCTGAACAAGTCCGAACATATCAGAGATCTGAAGTTCGCTCGCGCGCAGAGCCGCCATTCGGGCAATCTGAGGTTCGATTGCCAGTCGTGCCTCCAGCGCCTCGGCCGGGCTCGTGTTTGCGGTAACGAACGACAGTTGTTTTGGTGCTTTTTCGGGACGCGGACCAACAAAAGTACCTTGACCGACATGACGCCAAATTCGTCCTTCCGCCTCGAGCCGGTCAAGCGCCACTCGCAGTCCCATACGACTGACGGCGAGCTGACGGGCCAGATCTCGTTCCGGCGGCAGCCGACTCTGCGGCTGGAAGCGATTTTCCCGCAGCATTTCGTCAAGCTTCTGGTGAGCGTAGTCGGCTCTCTTCATTTTAGACCATTCCATATTGGTTTATTTTGGTGGGCCGGTACCCAGTGAGTTGACAGGGCCCATACGTTGGGGAATAGATAACAAAAATTGTAACAGAACACTATCGGGATATAGACCAATACGCAATGGTCCAAATTGTTGGGCCGATAAATTAAGGGGAAGGTTGTCAAATGTCTCGTGTTTCCAAAACTGCCGGTTGTGCCATCGCGCTCGTCTTTGCGGTTGGCCTTGCCCATGCATCGGAAGTGACGCCGCCGGCAGATATCGCAAAGGCAGGCAAGATCACGTATTGCGCGGAATTCGGAAATCCGCCGCTCGGCTTCTATGACGAAAATCAGGTTCTAGGTGGCATGGATGTCGATATCGGCACCGAGATCGGGAAGCGGATGGGGGTGAAGGTCGAGTGGAAGGAAACTGCGTTCAGTGCCATCATTCCGGCTCTCCTGGCCAAGCAGTGCGATGCCATTCTGTCGCAGCTTTTCGACAAAGCGCAGCGCCGCGAAGTCGTGGATTTCACGAACTACATGTATTCGAGCCAGTCGCTCTTGGTGGCGAAGGGAAACCCGAAGAATGTCAAAGGGCTTGAGGATCTTTCCGGCCTCAAGGCCGCGGTGGACAATGGCACGACGATCCAGAGCCTGCTGGACGAGCAGAACAAGAAATTCAAGGAAGCTGGAAAACCTGAAGTAACGGTCACGGTCTTCCCGAAGGATTCCGATGCTCGCCAGGCGCTGCAAATTGGTCAGGTCGATGCATACGGAACCACCCTCGAAACAGCTGCTTTTTTCCTACAGAAGGCGGGCCATATTTTCGACATAGGCGGTGAGCCGTTCGCCAAGATCAAGACCGGGATCGCCACCCGCAAAGGTGAGGCCGAGATGCATGATGCCGTTCAGAAGGCCTTCGATTCGATGAGGGCCGACGGCACCTACAAGAAGTTACTCGCGAAGTGGGGGCTCGAAGGAGACGCCATCGAATAGGCGGTCCCCATGAATTTCGAATGGGGCGTTTTTTGGGAATACCTGTTCCGGCCAAGTTCGGTCTATTTGCACGGTCTCTGGCTGACCTTGAGCATCAGCGTGATCTCCCAAGGCTTCGGAACCCTTCTCGGGCTTTTCATAGCCTTGGCCCGGATCTCGAAGCATCACATACTGCAAGTGTCCGCGCGAATCTTCGTGTGGGGTTTTCGCGGCACGCCATTGTTGGTGCAGATCGTCTTCATTTACACCGGGTTGGCGGCCGCGAACATTTTCCGTTTCGAGGATATCAATCTCGGTTTCGCCGTCCTTCCCGGCAATATGCAGGCAGGAATTCTTGCGTTGACGCTGAACGAAGCGGCCTACATGGCGGAGATCATTCGGGCGGGGATCAATTCCGTCGCCATAGGCCAGACGGAAGCGTCAAAGTCCCTGGGAATGACATACGGCCTCTACATGCGGCGCATCATACTGCCGCAAGCGGCGCGCGTGGTTGTGCCGCCGCTTGGCAACGAGTTTAATAGCATGCTGAAAAACACGACACTGCTAAGCGTGATTGGCGTTCCCGAACTTCTGCTCGCAACGCAGATGGTTACGTCCGTAACCTTTCGTGTTTTTGAGCTGTATATGGTGGTCGCCTGCTACTACCTGACGCTCACAACGCTCTGGGGCTTCGTACAGCAGCGGCTCGAGTCGCGGTATGGCGATCCTGCTGCGGCAGCTTCCCGCAAACTCGGCTCAAAGGGGTACCGGCGCCTGTTCGGATTTGGCCAGACTGGAGAGCGGCGATGAGTGGTGATCGGGCGGATGAGCCTGCGGTTGTCACCGCGCGCGGCGTGGAAAAGCGCTTCGGTGACCTTCAGGTCCTCAAGGGAATCGATCTTACCGTTCGCAAGGGAGAGGTGGTCGTCATCGTTGGTGCGTCGGGGTCGGGCAAGACCACGTTCATACGCTGCATCAATCATCTCGAGAGGATCCAGAAAGGTCGGATTGAGGTCAACGGCCATTTGATCGGCTACCGCGAACGCGACGGCCAACTTGTGGAAGACAGCGAGCGGAACATTGCCCGCCAGCGCTGCGAGATTGGAATGGTCTTCCAGCTGTTTAATCTATTTCCGCACCTGACGGCTCTCGAAAACATCATCGAAGCGCCGATTCACGTGCGCAAGATTCCGCGTGAGGAAGCGCTCCGAACCGGCCGCACACTGCTCGCTCGCGTGGGCCTGGCCGATAAAGAGAATACCTATCCCGCGCAACTCTCTGGTGGTCAGCAGCAGCGTGTGGCCATTGCCCGTGCTCTGGCCATGCGTCCTGCGCTCATGCTGTTCGACGAGCCGACCAGTGCGCTCGACCCTGAGATGATTGGCGAAGTCCTGGACGTCATGAAGGAACTCGCCCGCGAGGGCATGACCATGATTGTGGTGAGCCACGAGATGGGCTTCGCGCGCGAGGTGGCAAACCGCGTCATCATGATGCATGGCGGCCGGATAATAGAGGACGCTCCTCCGGAGCAATTCTTCACCGCGCCCGCCCATGAAAGAACCGCGGCGTTTTTGTCCCGGGTCATTAGCAGGAAAGAGTGAGAGCGGTACGCATGAATACGATCCGCGATATTCTAAGTTCCGGGCCCTTGGGGGCTCGAGCAATTGGAGCTCCAGCTCGCCCGGATATCACCTTGGGAGAACTGCTGGCTCTTGTCGACCGGACGGTCAGATCTCTCAACAATCTTGGCATTGGGAGGGGTGACAAACTCGCCATCGTTCTCGACAACGGCCCCGAGATGGTCGCCGCCTTTCTCTCCTGCGCAACCGCCTGTACGACCGCTCCACTCAATCCAGCCTACCGAGAAGACGAGTTCGTCTTTTATCTGGACGATCTCAAGGCGAAGGCACTTCTCGTCGCAGCCGGGAGCACAAGTCCGGCGCTCGCTGCAGCCGCGCGCGTCGGGATACCGACAATCCACCTGCATGCACGAGAAGACGGTCCAGCGGGGCTCTTCGATCTGTCGGGCATGTCGTCGGCGGCCACCACGCCGGGACTGGCAGATTCTGAGGATGTCGCGCTGGTCCTGCATACTTCGGGTACGACCTCCAGGCCTAAAATAGTGCCGCTTAGTCACACCAACCTCCTGACTTCAGGGGCAAATATCGTACGGACGCTCAACCTTGGGCCGTCGGACCGTTGCCTCAACATTATGCCGCTCTTCCATATTCACGGTCTGGTTGCGGCCGTGCTGGCAAGCCTGTCGGCCGGCGGCAGTGTTTTCTGCACGCCCGGCTTCAACGCCCTGAAGTTCTTCGGCTGGATGAACGAGGCTAGACCGACCTGGTATACGGCTGTGCCTACGATGCATCAGGCGATCCTCGCCCGCAGCAGCGGCAATGCGGAAACTATTGCAGCCAATCCTTTGCGGTTCATCCGTTCGAGCTCGGCATCTTTGCCAGCGCCCGTCTTCGCCGAAATGGAACGGGTTTTTGGGTGTCCGGTGATCGAAGCATACTCGATGACTGAGAACGCTCATCAGATGACGTCCAATCAGTTGCCGCCAGGCCAGCGCAAGCCGGGAAGTGTCGGCCTCGCCGCGGGACCCGAGGTTGCAATCATGTCCGAAGACGGAAGATTGCTTCCTTCCCGAGAGGTAGGAGAAATTATCACACGCGGCGCGAACGTCACGCGAGGTTACGAGAATAACCCAAAGGCCAACTCTGAGGCGTTTACTCATGGGTGGTTTCGCACCGGCGATCAGGGTGTGATGGACGATGACGGTTTTCTTCGCCTTACCGGTCGGCTCAAAGAGATCATCAACCGCGGTGGCGAAAAAATTGCCCCGCTCGAGGTCGATGAAGTCCTGATGGCCCATCCGGCTGTCCATCAGGCGGTGACCTTCGCCATACCGCATGACAAGCTTGGCGAGGACATCGCAGCGGTCATTGTCCTGAGGGAGGGCGCCAAGGCCGGCGAGCGAGATATCCGCGAGTTCGCTGCTGGTCGGCTTGCCGACTTCAAAGTGCCAAGACGTGTGGTATTTGTGCCCGAAATTCCCAAAGGCGCCACGGGAAAGATGCAGCGCATTGGCCTCGCGGCAAAACTTGGGCTGGCATAGGCATGGCCAGCAGAGGCTCACGCGCCAGAAGTGATTGCGAAGGCTCGCTCCCTCGCTTCAGGAAAGCGAGTTCGAGGCCAAAAGACGCGAAGCCGTGGGCCGCCGCGACATCTTTCAATCGTAACTGACAAGCAAATTGGAATGACGGCGCGGCTTTGGGCTTGCCGTGTTCATTCCCGACGTTGCCGATAGGAGAACACTATGCGCGACTTCCAACTTCCTGGCCGCTCTCCGGCCATGGCCATGAACGGCATGGCGGCCACTCACAACCCCCATGCGGCTCGGGTGGCCATTGAGGTGCTGCAAAACGGAGGCGCGGCAATCGATGCGGCAGTCGCCGCGGCCGCGGTGCTTGCCGTCATCGAACCCCAGCAAACCGGAATCGGCGGCGACTGCTTTGTCATCATGGCCAAGAATGGCACCGATCAGATTGTTGCCTATAATGGCTCCGGGCGAGCACCTTCCAGGCTTCCAACTGACGAACTCGCCGTCGGCCAGGGCCAACTTGAGGATTTGAGCCCGCATGCCGTCACTATTCCGGGCGCGATTGATGCGTGGACCCAGCTCGTGGCCGATCATGGACGCAAGGAGATCGGTGAGCTTCTTGCTCCTGCAATTGCCTTTGCGCGGGATGGATTTCCGGTTCATCCGCGGGTGGCGGAAGATTGGGCTTTGGAGGAACCGCGGTTGCGGCGCGACCCCAATGCGACCCGCGTTTTTCTTCCGCGTGGCCGGGCCGCTCGGGCAGGGGAGGTATTTCGCAACCCAGGCCTGGCCGACGCGCTCAGCCTGATCGCTGCCAAAGGCAGAGATGGATTCTACAAGGGGCCAGTGGCTCAGGATATCGTGAGCTATCTGCGCAGCCTGGGCGGCTATCACACCCTTGACGATTTCGAGATCGCCGCAGGCGAATATGTCAAGCCGGTCCGGACGGATTACCGTGGCATGGAAGTCTGCCAGATCCCGCCCAATAACCAGGGCATCACCGCGCTCCTCATGCTCAACATCCTCGAGGGTTTTGATCTCGCGGCGCTCGAGCCTTTGGGCGCCGAGCGTCTCCATCTTGAAATCGAAGCCGGCAGGCTGGCCTACCGTGATCGTGATGCTTTCATCTGCGACACGCGGCATGCCGCATTTCCAGTGAATGAAATCCTGGCCAAGGATTACGCCGCACGCCTGCGAAATGAAATTCGTCGCGACCGTGTGGCAGACCATCTGCCGCCGCCACTGATGCGCAAATCAGACACTGTCTACCTGACAGTCGTCGACCGTGATCGCAACTGCGTCAGCTTCATCAATTCTGTCTATTGGGGCTTTGGCTCAACCCGAGTCTCGCCAACCTATGGCATCACGCTTCAAAATCGCGGCATGGGCTTTTCGCTCGATCCCACCCATCCCAACGCGATAGGGCCGGGCAAGCGCCCCCTCCACACGATCATGCCCGGGCTCGCCATGAAGGATGGTCGACCATTCCTTTGCTATGGGGTCATGGGTGGCGACTATCAACCATTTGGACATACACACGTATTGACCGGCATCGTCGACTTCGGGCTCGATCCGCAGGAGGCGATCGACCAGCCCCGCGTCTTCCATTCGCTGGGTGACACTGAGGTCGAGCGTGGCGTTCCGGTCAATACAGTCGAGGGGCTAAGAAAGCTCGGCCACCGGGTGGTCCAGCCAGCCGAACCGCTCGGCGGCGGACAAATGATAAAGATCGACTGGTCCGAAGGTGTGCTTATCGGGGGTTCTGATGCGCGTATGGATGGTTGCGCCCTTGGCTACTAGGTCGTCGACACCGGCCCCTCGATGCCGACAGTCCGGCCGCGAGAGCTGGATGGGATGCTGATGCAAGGTTCGGCGGTTCAACGGGGGATCGGCTGATGCGGATCTGCGTCTTCGGCGCGGGAGCGATCGGAGGTCTCGTCGGCGCCAGGCTCGCCGCGCAAGACGGCGCCGAAGTGAGCCTCGTTGCCAGGGGTGCGCACCTTGCGATCATGCGCGAGAAGGGTTTGACACTGAAGTCTGAAGAGGGTGAGACCACCGTCACGGTGCGCGTGACGGATCAGCCGGCAGATCTCGGGCCGCAAGATTTCGTATTCCTGGCGCTCAAGGCTCATTCGCTTCCAGGCATCCTTGAAAGCCTGAAGCCGCTTCTGGGGCCTGAAACGGCGGTCGTCACGGCGCAGAATGGCGTTCCTTGGTGGTATTTTCATAAGCATGGCGGCGTGCATGAGGGGCGCCGTATCGAGGCCGTCGATCCGAAGGGGCTGCTGTGGGGCACGATTGGGCCTCAGCGTGTGATCGGGTGTGTCGTGCATCCGGCCGCAGAAATCGAGGCCCCCGGCATCATCCGCCACATCGAAGGCGATCGGCTGCCGATCGGCGAACCTTCAGGCGAGAAGACCGAACGCATCGCCAAACTGGCTGCGCTCCTCGTCTCAGCGGGTTTCAGGGCGCCTATTCGCCCGCAAATCCGCAATGAGATCTGGGTGAAGCTGTGGGGCAATCTCTCGCTCAATCCAGTTTCCGCCCTGACCGGCGGAAAGCTCGATGAAATCTGCGCCGATCCAGGCACGCGGGCGATCATTCGCGCAATGATGGTCGAAGCTCAAACGATCGGCGAGGCTTTGGGGGCAAGTTTCGGCGTCGATGTCGATCGACGGATTGCCGGCGCGGCCGCGGTCGGCGCGCACAAGACATCAATGCTGCAGGATCTGGAACTGGGCCGGCCGATGGAGGTCGATGCTCTGGTGTCGGCCGTCCAGGAGCTAGGCCGTCTCACCGGTCAGGCGACCCCGACGATCGATATCGTCGAGGCGCTCATTCGGCAGCGTGCGAAGCTCGCCGGCTGTCTTTGACGACCACCCCCTGCAGGCCATTTTCATCCAGACCGCCCTTAGGGAGTGGGCTTTATGAGGGTCAATTAGGTTCGGATCCGGCTATGTCGCACACGGATCGTTGCTTCTTCCTAGTTGAAGTCTATATTGCAACTCCACGTATTAATCACATTTATCCAGATTTCCAACTTGAGCGCACTTCCGAATTGTGCGTTCCAATTGCTCAGGACATGATCACAAAGAGATTGGAACTTTGGTTGAAAATCATGATCACTAGTTGAAATCTTTATTACGACATCTGGGACGGTGGCCGCGTGCACTGCCAAGGAATTAAATGCTATTGCTGTACACTGATTTAGCTCGACGATGATATCGTGATCAGGAACGTTGAGAACCTCGTTTGTCGCCTGATAAAGAATATCCATCACTGAGGCGCAGCGATCGGTCAACTGTTTCTGGGCTCCAGCGGATTTAGGGAAAATTTCGATGTAAGCCATTATAGTATATTCCTCTGCCTTCCGTTGTTTCCTATAAAGTTAAATTAAAAATTATTATAACATCAAACAGTATTTGGCATATGTTATTTTTCTCTGCTTTTTACTTCCATCAGTTCTATCGGAAATCCAATGGACGGTTCCATGTCCATCTTAACTTCTCTAGAGAATTCAGATGAAAGCGTGTCAGTCACCTGCCACCCGAGTTTTGATAGCCGGTCCAATTCTGCGTCCATATTAGGGGTGAGGAAGCCAATTTCACTCAAGTGCCCAATTGGCGCACCGCACCCGGTATGGTATCCCAGCCGTTGTTTTTCGAGCGGCTCCATTAGTTCAAGATAGAAATTGTCGTTCACCCACGCGCCGCTGACAAAAGCTTCACCTTTGAATAGATCTCCTTCAACACGAGTAAACCCTCCTGTGCCGATACCAAAAGACTCAGTCAGCAACCTTTCCGTGCGACGGATGTCGTCAACCCGAATGCAGACGTGGTTCATGATGAGCCTCTGTTCCTGATGGCATTTTTTGACCAAGCGCATCATTCGGCTCTCGAAACCTTCTTCTCTGTCTTGATTTTCCATAGCTAATTCCTCCAATAGTTTCTCTAATCAAAGATAGGAAGTATTGACAACGTCGACCTTCAGACGCAGACAGCCGATGAACCTCTGCTGTCACCGCAGCGGCACCCGCTTGTTGAGTTCAGCTCCGTCCCCAGGCCAGACCGATCACAACATCCCACAAGGCAAAGGTGCGGCTAACCTCCCGGCGCGACAACATTCAGGACACACGGACCGATAGCTTCAAGGCAGTACCCCCCTTCGAGCACAAACATGTGAGGGCAGCCCAGGGATGCAACGGTTTCTCCGATCCGGCTGAAATCAGCCAACTCAAGGGCCAGACGCCCCGCGGGATCGTTGGCATAGGTATCCACGCCGAGTGCCACCACCATATAGTCAGGAGAATAATCGCGCAGCCTCTCGAGTGCGGTCGTCAAACCTTCGCTATAGCCCGACCAATCGGTGCCGGGTTGCAGTGGCAGGTTCAAGTTGAAGCCTTCTCCAGCCTCGGCGCCGATCTCCTCGGCGTAGCCGGAGAAATAGGGATAGTCCACCGCAGGATCGGCGTGGAGAGAGATGGTAAGGACATCGGACCTGGTCCAGAAGATGTCTTGAGCCCCGTTGCCATGGTGAGCGTCAACGTCCAGGATCGCGACCCGAGCGCCATCTCGCGTCAGTTCCTGTGCGGCCAGCGCGGTATGGTTGGTGTAACTCGTTCCACCACCCATGTTCCAGCAGGCATGGTGCCCCGGAGGACGAGCCAGGACCAGGCCCGGCAATCCAGAGACGCGAAGGTCCCTGGCAGCCTGAAGGGACGCCCCTGCTGCGCACAAGGTTGCAGGCCACATCGCCGGCGTGATCGTACTTACGCCGTCGAACATGTAGTAGGCGATCTTGCCTTCTATCGCGCTTGGGCATCGAGCTGGCCGGTTGCGGTGCGGCCAGACGAAGCCGACGCCGTCGAGTTCGGTTCCGAATGAGCTCGACCATTCATCCCAAGCCGTGGCCAGGAAATCGAGGTAGTCTTCGGAATGAATGGTGCGCAGATCTTCCTTCGATGCAGGTGCACAGTCCAAGACATCGGTGTGGCCAGCCTGTCGTAAGACGTCCAGAACAACGCTGGTGCGCTCCGCCACGTCGAGCGTCGGGATGAACCTCCCAGGGGTGAGTTCGACTTTCGATTGATGCTCCAGATGAGCATCGCATTTGTAGATTTTCATCTGCTAATCCCCGGTTGGCTCAGGCGCTACTTGCGATCCGAAGATCGGGCGGCACCTCTGTCAGCGCGGTGTGAAGGGCTTCGAAGCACCGGTCGGCGTCGGCGGTGCTGAAGGCCAATGGCGGCCTTATCTTGATGACGTTTCCCAAGGGACCTGTCGAGGCAACCAGGACACCGAGGCTCTTCATCCGTTCACGCACCCAGCGGGCTGCGAGTTTCGCGGGAGCGCGCGATGTCCGATCGACGACAAGCTCGACTCCGTAGAAGAGGCCGCGCCCATGAATGTGGCCGACAAGCTCGTGCGTGCCGATCAAGCCGTCGAGAGATGCCTTGAGATGCGCACCGACACGCTCGGCGTTGCCTTGCAGGTTCTCGCCCTGCAGAACGTCCAAGGTGGCGTTGGCGACAACCGTCGAGACCGTGTTGCCGCCAAACGTGTTGAAATAGCCAGTGCGACGCTGGAACTCCAGGGCAATTTCGCGACGCGTCACGAGCGCGGCGATAGGGTGGCCGTTGCCCATCGGCTTTCCCATGGTGACCATGTCGGGACGAACATTGAAGGCCTCGAAGCCCCACATGTCCGTGCCCGATCTTCCGAAGCCCATTTGAACTTCGTCGGCGATGCACAACGCCCCTGCGCGGCCCGCTTTCTCGAAGGCAAGGCGCATGTAGTCCTGTGGCGGCACCAGGGCGCCGTTGCCGTCAAAGATCGAGTCGATCAGCACGGCTGCAGCCCCGGGCCCCCTTGCTCCAAGGCGGGCCGCTGCTTCCGTCACGTGATCAGAGTATCGTTCCGCTAAATCGGCCTGGTCGCCTCGGTGGATGCCCCGGTAGACATTAGGAGCCGGCACCGCCTCGACCCAACTCGGCTTGTCCTTGATGTCGTATTCCAGCAACGAAAGCGGCGCGACCACCGATGTGTTGCCATGATAGCTGTTCTCCGTGACGATCACGCCTTCGTTGCCGGTAACTGACCGGGCAATGCGAACCGCCAGGTCGTTGGCCTCCGAGCCGGTGCAGACAAAGATCCAGGTATCCAGGCCTTCGGGGAGGGTCGCAGTCAGCCGCTCTCCCAGCCGCAGGATCTCGCTATGAAGATAGCGGGAGTTGGTGTTGAGCGTGGCCGCCTGCTGGGCGAGCGCCTGCACCACATAGGGGTGGCAATGCCCCACGTTGGCGACGTTGTTGTAGCAATCCAGGTACTCCGTCCCGGAAGCGTCGAAGAGTTTTGTGCCGCGACCGCGCACGAGTTCGAGCGGCTCGTTGTAGAACGTGTAGGCTTTGCCCAGGACGGATTCCCTGCGCGACACCAGGGCTTGGATATCGTTCGCAGTCTGTTCCACCACGGGCGATGAGATCGGAGTGGGCACTACGGACGGTGTCATCGAGGCGACGAACGCGTCGTCGTCGATGTTGGCGAGACGTGATATGGCTGCCGAATACAGGGGTTGCAGTTCACCGAGGTGTTGGTCGTTCCGGCCGTTGACGACAGCCTGGTAGCGCACGAGCCCGACCTGCAGGATCAGCCGGGCCAGCACCAGGTCCTTGAGCACCGCCAGATCGGCGGACTCCAGTGGCATATGGATTTGGTAGCCGCGTACGACGGCTGCCGCGGCCGCCACAGGCTCCGGGCTCCAATGGATGAAAGACGCCACGGCAACGGCGAGGTCCTGCGCGACCGTCCCATAGACCATGTCGCCAAAGTCGATAACACCCACGACTTCGAGCAAAGGCTCGGCCCGGACCAGGACGTTGCTCTCGTGGAAATCATTGTAGATAACCTGCGATCGGAGGCGCGGCAGTGCTGCCAGGGTTGATCCGGCGAGGTGCTCCAATGCCCGGTCGACATCTGGGCGGATTTCTTCTGGGATATAGTCCCGCAGCCAATCACCAAGGACCAGGCTATTTGCCAGGTCCCACGGCATCGGTCGAAGGGCGCCGCGATGATTGAATCCCTGGAGCGCGCGT
This sequence comes from Mesorhizobium sp. P171375, assembly GCF_057786075.1. Lineage (NCBI taxonomy): Bacteria > Pseudomonadati > Pseudomonadota > Alphaproteobacteria > Hyphomicrobiales > Phyllobacteriaceae > Mesorhizobium > Mesorhizobium sp. P171375. Next base: position 5,924,672 of record NZ_JBYNWF010000001.1, on the reverse strand, counting down.
GCCAGACGGCCTTGCGCCGCACCGAGGCGCAGAAGGTCGTCGGTGGACAGATTGAAGCCTCGCTGGCTCAACAGATCCATGACGGTCTCGCCGGCGACGTACGAGAGAACCCGCAAAGCATACCTTCTTCCCTCTCCAGCCGAGATGCTGGAAAGCAGGTCACCTGCAAGGGTCCTGCGCACCCGTGGGACCTGGAGCGCCGGGTCTACCTGTTCGATATGTTCAAGTGCTTTCGCCTGAAAGATGAGACCTTCCTCATCCTCTTCGAGAGATGCAATCTTGACGACAAACCTCTCGCCGGCGGCAGTGACAAGACGATAGTTCTGTTCTCTTTCCCCTCCCAGCTGATGCCATTCGCCTGCCAGCCCGTAGTGTTCGAGCACATGGTCCGCGACCGGCTTCAGGTCCAGTTGCGGCGCCTTGATGCTGCGCAGGAGCGAGCGCGCTTCAGTCTCGGTGATTTTCGTTTGCATGGTCGAACTGGTACCTCGATTTCGACGCCCTGCCACTACGCCGTCATAGCAGACGTGAGCGCGTCGCCCAGATCCTGGCGTCTCATGAACCCTACCGTTCTGCCGGTGGAATTGCCGAAGGCGATCACGCTGGCCCCGCCCTGGAAGGTTTCCGCGACTCTTCGAAGTGTCGCCTCAGCCTCGAGTTGCACGTCGAATGCGCCCGGCTCTCCACGCTGCATGAAATTTTCCGCCGTCAGTATTCGACTGCGTTCCGCGCTCGCGGTGAATGCTCTCACATAGGAATCCGCGGGATTCAGGATCAGTTCCGCAGCGCTGCCGGTCTGGACGAGCTCGCCCTTGCGCAAAAGGGCGATGCGATCTCCAACGCGAGCAGCCTCGTTGAAGTCATGGGTCACGAACACGGCAGTCTTCGACAGCGTTTTCTGTAGCCTGAGAATTTCGTCCTGCATCTCTTCGCGAATGAGTGGGTCGAGCGCTGAAAAGGGCTCGTCCAGCAGCCAAAGGCTAGGATTGGTTGACAGACTGCGAGCAATGCCGACGCGCTGCTGTTGGCCTCCGGAGAGCTCGTGCGGGTAGTGATCTTCTTTGCCGGACAGCCCGACGAGCCCAATCATATCGAGCGCCTTCTGCCTCCGCTCAGCTGCGCGCACGCCTTGGATTTCCAGGGGCAACTCCACATTGCCGACCACGGTACGGTGGGGAAGCAGCGCGAAATTCTGGAACACCATGCTCATGTGCGTACGACGCAGCAGTTGCAGGCTCTTTTCAGGCACGGCGCGCAAGTCCTGACCCTCGAAGCGCAACTCTCCGGCCGTCGGCTCCACCAGGCGCGTCAAGCATCTCAGCAGAGTGGACTTTCCGGATCCGGAAAGCCCCATGATGACCAGGATCTCGCCCTTCGCCACGGAGAGATCGATGCCGGCCAACGCGACGAAACCGCCGCGCTGCTCCACCGAGGAGATATTCTCACTCAGTGGCGCTTCGGGATCGATACTATGTGCCTTGGCCGGTCCGTAAATCTTCCAAAGGTTCTTGCAGCTTAGCATGGCTATCCCCGACAATCCTCAGCCCAGTTCCCTGGCTTCGTTCAACATGATCGCGTCAGAGGAGGTATAGCCGCCATCGACGGCGATGCTCGTGCCCGAGACAAAGCTGGCCCGCTCGGACAGAAGGAAGGCGACCACGCCAGCGACTTCGTCCGGCCGCCCGTCTCGCCCAAGAGGTGTGACTGATGCTGATCCCGAGGACGCCTCAGTCGTCATGTCGGTTTGTATCCATCCCGGCGAGACGGCGTTGGCGCGGATGTTTCGGGAGCCGAAATTGCAGGCGAGGCTCTTGGCCAGATTGACCATCGCCGCCTTCGACGCCGCGTAAGCCATACTTGCGTAGGAGCCGAAGAACGCGTCGGTGGACGCGACCAAAACAACCGATCCTCCCGACACAATCTGCTTCTGCAGTCCAAGAGTTAGCCGCAACGCTGCATTCAGATTTACTTCGAAGGTGCGATCCCAGATCGAAATGTCATATTCAGTAAAGCGCTCGAACTTGACGATTCCCGCATTGTGGACGATGCCCCGAAGTTGGACACCGTGCAGACGCCGCATCAACTCGTCCTGACTCTCTCGCGCGCCGGCATCAAAATGGTGAAGCGTGACTTTGCGCTCCAGTTCTTCGCCATACGAAACAAGGCTCTCTGCCGCTGCTGCATCGTTGAGGTACGTGGCATGCACATCGTAGCCATCCCGAAGCAACATCTCTGCAGTCGCTCGCCCAATACCGCGGGACGCGCCTGTGATCAGCGCGATCGGAGCTTCACTTGGATTCGACATATTGTTCTTCGATCCTCTTTTTGGCTTTTGGTCTCAGTTTCTGATCTTGGTCCATTTCAAGGAATAGGTTCACGCCTTTGCAGGCATACTGCAGGGCGGAGGTCAGAATTTCCATGGCACTGGCCGCGTCGGTCGCCTCCAAGGCGTCGATGATCGCAACCAGGGCCGCATTCAGTCGCGTGATGATGCCCTTTTCCTCGAAGGCCTCGCGCGCCGGCGGAGCTGTCTTGATCCAGACGCTTTCGATCATCTCAATGAGCGCCTGAGATTCCCCTCGCACATAGATCTTCATCAGAAGGCCGTTGAACCGACGGGCGTAGCCAACAGTGTTGCCAGCCTCGATGTCGCGCTGCATGCACTCGGCTTCGCTTCGGAGCGCCTGGATCGTTTCACTCGATATGCGCGCGGCGGCCCTCTCTAGCGCCAGGCATTCGAGGCTCACCGAGATCTCGAGGTATTCGTTAAAGCTCTGCCGCGAAACGAAGGGGACGCGCGCTGACCGGTTTTCCTCGATGATAAGAATGCCGTCTTCGCCGAGGCGCCGGAACGCCGTACGGACCGGCATCGGGCTGACGCCCAGTTCGGCGGCGATATCGCGGATCTTCAGGCGCTGTCCGGCCCGCCACCGGCACTCAAGGATATCCTGACGGACAAGCTTGTACACGCGGTCCGAAGCGGTCGTGCCCTGCTCATCCTTCTTTGTCATTTGTGACTCGTTTGTGATATTTTACATTCAATTCCATGCTTCATTCAACCTGAGATGCCGTCGCAATGCAACCTCCTTTTTCATTTTTGTGATTGACATGTGATACAATTGCGCCCTAGCTTTGACTGGTAGGTCATTCTGAAAGGGGGTTTCGACATGCGGTTTCCACTCTCATCAGTCACGTTGGCGTCTGTGCTTTGCGCCAGTCTGTGCATTTCTTCCGGCGAGGCGCTCGCCGCTGCCGAGTCCCAGGATCCGGTGCGGTTGGCGATCGTTAGTGCGCCCGACGCGGACTTCATTACGAACGTCTTCGGGACCTTGCTCAAGAAGGCCGGATACAACATTCAGTACGTGCATACCGACTACACGGCGCAGTTCACGGCCATAGAGCTCGGCGATCTCGAGATCAGTCCCGCAATCTGGTCGTCTTCTCCCGAACTGATCGCAGCTGCGCTTGCGTCGGGCTCTGTGACGAAGGTGGGGTCGGTCGGCGTCAAGATCAGGGAAACCTGGTGGTACCCAAACTATGTTGCTCAGCTATGTCCGGGATTGCCGGACTGGAAGGCGCTCAAGAATCCTGCATGCATCAAAGCGCTATCCAACCCCGAGACGGACGGAAAGATCAATTATCTCGGAACGCCGGCGGACTTTGACGCCGATGACGAGCGCCGCATCGCGGCGTTGGGCATTGATGTCCACATAACCTTGCCGGGCACCATGGCGGCCATGGTCGCCACGATGCAGGGCGCAATCGAAAGGAAAAAACCGATCATCGGATTTGGTTTCGTGCCTCACTGGCTGTACGGCTCCGGCGTGGGCACCTTTGTCGATTTCCCGCCCTATGAGGACGCGTGCCGCAGCGATCCCGCCTGGGGCGTCAACCCCGATCTCGTGGGCGACTGCGCATTACCCACGGGAGATATCATCGAGTTGATCAACAATGATTTCGCCAAGCGCGAGCCCAATGTAACGGATCTCTTGAAGAAGTTTGTTCTGACCAATGACGATGTTGCCTGGGGCATCCTCAAGCAGGATAAGGGCGGACTTACGCCCGAAGCTGCCGCGGCTGAGTGGATTTCCACCAACGAGAAAAAGTGGTCACCGTGGCTTCAATAACCTTCGGCGCGACATCTGTGGCGCCGCTCATCCACCACAAATGGCTGCTGAGCAGCCGTTTGTGGGTGACATTCGGCCTCATTTTGCTCGTCGCTGCCTATGTTGGGCGGGAGGTGCTGCCCGAAGGGTTGTACGTCTGGCCGAAGCAATGGCTGCTGCCGTTGCTTAAGATGTCCAACGATGTGCTCAACCAGTTGCTTCGCCGATCCGAAATTTTTGGCGAGCCTCTCCGGGTCTGGACGCGTGCGGGTGGGGAGGCAGTCGGCCTTCCGATGCGGGGCTTGCAGAACCTTCTGACCACCGGCTGGTCCTTTCCGGGTCGCACTGCAGCCGAAACGGTTACTCTGCCGCCATTGTCGTGGGTGTCGGTGGTTCTTGCTGCAACCTACATGGGTTGGCTCGCCGGTGGGCGCCGCCTGGCTGTCCTGGCGTTTGCAACTTTCGCGTACTTTCTTGTTTTCAATCTTTGGGCTCAAGCGACATTGACGCTCGCTTCCGTGGCGTTTGCGATCGTCGTCGGCGTGATCTTTGGCCTGGTGCTTGGCGTGATGCTGTTTCGTTGGCGTTGGCTCGAAACCGTATTGAGCCCCGTCTTCGACGTCATGCAAACGATTCCGCCATTTAGCTATCTGGTGCCAGTCCTGATCCTCTTCGGGTTCGGTCCCGTCGCGGCGTTGGTGGCAACACTGATCTTCGCTTTGCCGCCGATGGCGCGAGCGGTGGTGTATGGCCTGCGTCGGTTGCCGGACCATACGTTCGAACTGTCCAGCATGACCGGTGCCTCCCGCTGGCAGGGCACATCGAAGATCCTTTTGCCAAGCGCGAGGGACGACCTCCTTCTGGGCGTCAATCAACTGGTGATGATGGCTCTGGCTATGGTCATTCTGGCTTCGATGATCGGCGCAGGTGGTCTGGGAGCGGAAGTGCTTCGCGCGATCCAATCCCTCAAGATCGGTCGCGGGTTGGAGGCGGGGATTGCGATAACACTGCTGGCCGTACTGCTTTACGGCTACGGACATTCGATCGCCGTGCGACGACCTTCTCATCTGTCTCGGCCGCGACCGATGGAGCACCTCGCGATCCTGGCCGGGATCCTGGTCATTCCCACAGTCGCGGGAGTTGCAATCGCACCCCTGGCGCAATATCCCACCGAGTTGACGATCTCGACCGCTGATTTCTGGTCACGCGTCATCACTTGGCTGAACGGCAACTGGGGCGATGGTTTCGAAGCCGCTCGGCTGACCATCACGCTCAGCGTCATTCGGCCCTTGCTGACGATACTGAGAGAGCTCGGCTGGGCGTCGATTGCGGCTTGCATGCTGTGTTTCGGCTTCGCGCTGCGGCGGCCTTTTCTTGCTGTCCTGTCTTGCGCCACGCTCATCCTGATCGCTGCCATCGGCTATTGGGACAAGTTGCTGATCACCTTCAATCTGGTGACGGTCGGAACGCTGCTCTCCCTTTTTGTCGGAGCGCCCTTGGGAATATGGGCCGGATCTTCGCGCCGCGTGCACGCGGTGTCAGAGGTTATCGTCACGACCCTGCAGACGTTGCCTTCCTTCGTATACCTGGTGCCCGTTGTCATGCTTCTGGGTCCCGGAGATGCAACCGCGGTGATCGCCATCGCGCTCTACTCCGTGGCGACGACGGTACGATACACGGACCATGCCATCCGCAATGTCGATCCAACGACGATCGAAGCTGCGGTGGCGTTCGGGGCCACCCCACTTCAAACGTTCTGGAAGGTTCGTCTGCCTCTTGCCCGACCTGGTCTGATGCTGGGTCTCAACCAGACGATCCTCATGTGTGTTGGGATGGTGGTCATCACGGCGCTTGTTGGCTCACAGGGGCTTGAACTGGAGACCGTGGATGCCATCGCTCGCGTCGAGGCCGGCAGAGGATTGCTTGCAGGCCTTGCGATTTCCGCACTGGCAATCATCCTGGACCGCTATGTAGGCGCGGTCGCGGAGAAATTGAACGCCCCCGGCTCGCCTCGCGCTATTTCATCATGATCATCAATGCTCCGGCTGCCCGCTACGGCTGCGGAAATATGAACATTGAGGGTGGCACGTTGAAGTCATTCCGGGCCCGGGTCGCGGGACGGGCCGTTGGCCAGTTTCATGTCTTTTGATTTCTGGGAACAAAGCGACACAAGGAGAGGGTTTCGCAATGGTTGACTTTAATGAGCGCCTTGCAGCGCTGCGGGCGAAGTTCGCCGACAGTCTTGAGTTTCATGATCCGAAATTCCGCAAGGTTGGTGAGAAGATATTTAGTGGGGGAATCCGTCTGGCGCCGTATTCTGGCATCTCAACCTTTGCCAGCCTGCCATTGAAGACAATCGATTTTAACGCGCCCGACTTCGGCGATCTCCAGGTGGCGGTGGTCGGCGTGCCAATGGATCTTGGTGTAAGCAACCGGCCCGGATCGCGTTTCGGGCCACGTGCGATACGGGCAATCGAGCGGATTGGGCCGTACAATCATGTCCTCGAATGCGCTCCTGCGTTCGATCTCAGGATCGCCGACATAGGCGACGTTCCTTTCAAAAGCCGCTATCGCCTGGAGCAAAGTCACGATGATATCCAGGCGGCAATTGCGGCGGTCGTCGCTGCGGGCGTAATTCCCGTCTCGGTTGGAGGCGATCACTCGATCACTCATCCTATCCTCAGGGCCGTCGGCCGCGATCGCCCGGTTGGGTTGATTCATATCGATGCGCATTGCGACACTGGCGGCCCCTTCGATCAGACCAAGTTCCATCACGGTGGGCCGATGCGTAACGCGGTCCTGGACGGCGTGCTCGATCCCGCCCGGACAATCCAGATCGGAATTCGCGGCCCCTCGGAATATTTGTGGGAATTCTCCTATGCGTCCGGCATGACGGTCATCCACGCCGAAGAAATTTCGGGCCTTGGAATCGAAGCCGTGATCCGCAAGGCGAGGGAGATTGTCGGCGACGGCCCGACCTATCTTTCTTTTGATGTCGACAGCGTCGATCCGGCCTTCGCACCGGGGACAGGCACTCCAGAGATTGGCGGGCTCACGACGCGCGAGGTATTGGAGCTCATCAGGGGACTGAAGGGCGTCAATCTTGTCGGCGCAGACGTGGTCGAAGTGGTCCCGCAATACGACGCGACAACCAACACAGCGCAGGTCGGGGCTCAGGTGCTCTTTGAAATTCTGAGCCTGCTGACTTTTAGCCCTTCGCTCGCATGAGTCGGCTGTGAGCCTTTTTCGAATTGGGGAGAGCGTTGTCATGCTCGATAAGCGGAAGTTCTATATCGATGGCGAGTGGGTGTCCCCAATCGCGGCGCTGGATCTGGAAGTCCTGAACCCTGCAACCGAAAAGCCGATTGCCGTCATTTCCATGGGTTCTGAAAAGGATATCGCCAAGGCTGTCGAGGCAGCAAAGAATGCTTTCGCGTCCTATAGCCGAACTACTCTTGAAGAGCGCCTCCGGTTGCTCGAACGATTTCTGGCCATCTACAAACGTCGCTACGACGAGATGGCTGAAACCATCACGTTGGAGCTTGGCGCCCCAATCACCATGAGCCGCGAGCAGCAGGCCGATGTCGGTGTTGGCCATCTGCGGGGGTTCATCGATGCGCTGCGCGATCTGAAAGTTCGCGAAGCGCTGCCCAATGGCGATATCGTTCTGCGCGAACCTATCGGCGTCTGTGGTCTGATTACGCCATGGAATTGGCCGATCAATCAGATCGCATTGAAGGTGGTGCCGGCCCTCGCGACAGGGTGCACCTGCATCCTGAAGCCCAGCGAATTCACGCCTCTCAACGCGATGTTGTATGCTGAGATGATTGATGAGGCAGGCTTTCCCGCCGGTGTCTTCAATTTGGTCAATGGCGGCGCCGATTGCGGCGCGGCGCTTTCGAAGCACAAGGACGTCGACATGATGTCCTTCACAGGCTCTACCAGAGCAGGGATCGCAGTCAGCAAGGATGCTGCGGACACTGTCAAAAGGGTAACCCTGGAGCTTGGTGGCAAGTCCCCTAACATCGTTTTCGAAGATGCGGATCTCGAAGAGCGCATTTCCGCCAGTGTCGCTGACTGCTTTAATAATTCCGGCCAGTCCTGCGATGCTCCGACGCGCCTTCTCGTGCAGCGCTCTGTCTATCAAAGGTCAATCGAGATAGCGCGTCGCGCCGGCATGGCCGCCGAAGTTGGGGATCCCATGAAGGAAGGGGCGCATATTGGGCCTCTGGTGAGCGCCGTTCAGTTCGACCGTGTCCAAACCTTGCTCAACGCTGCGATCGACGAAGGAGCGAAATTGATCGTTGGCGGCCCGGGCAAACCGGAAGGCTTCGAAGCTGGTTACTTCGTGAAACCAACTATCTTCGTCGACGTCGAGAACGGGATGCGCATCGCAAGGGAAGAGGTTTTCGGGCCGGTTCTTGCCATCATTCCGTTTGACACCGAAGAGGAAGCCATAGCCATAGCGAATGACACGGCGTACGGCCTCGCAGCCTATGTGCAGACCGGTGATCTTAAGAGAGCTGAAAGGGTGGCAGCGCGCCTGCGGGCTGGCATGGTGCATATCAACGGGGCGCCGCACCGCTACGGAAGCCCATTCGGGGGCTACAAGCGGTCCGGCAATGGCCGCGAGGGCGGCAAGTTTGGTCTTGAAGATTTTCAGGAAGTAAAAGCAATTCACAGACCTGCGTAGCCTAAAGTGTTGATTGCCAACGTGGAATGACCGGAAAACACAAGATATTTTCACCGAAAATCGATCATGTTTGAACCACCCCTTGCACTTTAGCAGGGACTTTGGAGGGACCGACATGGCGTTATTAAGCGTAAATCGGACGCGGTCATTTTTGAAAGCATTTATCGATTCGGGAGATTGGTCGCGGGGCCGGCCTGTCCCGCAATACCACTTGCGAGTATCTGCGGGCGTGTCGGGCCGAAGTTCAGGTGCCGGATCGTCGCCAGGCAGATCGCGGCGCACGCAAAATCGCGCGGCGTCTCGGCGGCCGATTTCGCGCTGGCCCGGGTGCTCAACAACCGGCCTATCACGACGACCATCGCCGGTCCGCGCACCGAGGAACAGTGGGAAGCGGCGGAAGCTGCAGGAAATCGGCAGCCTGCCCCCTGGCGCCGGGTCTTTTCTGTCCCGGCATTCTTTCTGGCGGAGCCAGTCAGGCGTCGCTACGGCTGGCCGCGTCGGAGGCCTCTGCCTTTCGGCGCCCCTGCTTGCGGCCCCGCAGCGAGCTGGAGGGTCGTTCCATGTCCATCAACAGATTTATCGCCCGTTCGGCGAAGCTGAGTGCCGCTACAAGGGCCGTCACTGCTGCGTCGAGGTCCCTGCGCCGCATCGCCTGGAATATCTCGACCAGATGAACGTGGATCTTGCTGACAAAGACCGGCGCTTCAAAGATTACGTTCGAAGGAGGGGCGACATGCACCCAGGCATATTCGATCATTTCGATCAGGGCGCTTGATCCGCCGCTCCGATAGAGTTCCATCAGCATCGAATTGAAGCGCTGCGCATAGCCGACGGTGCGACCCTTCTCCAGCTCGAGCCTCAGCGCTTCGGCCTTGTCTATCAAACTCGTGAGCTGCTGAGGTGTGATCCGGCTATAAGCCCTCTCGAGAGCCAGCGTCTCGAGGCGTACCGTCACTTCATAGAATTCGCTAAAGCGGCGTTGGGAAATGACGGGAACGCGCGCCGAGTGGTTTTCCTTGACGGTCAGCACGCCCTCATCGCCAAGCCTTTTCAACGCCAGCCGCACAGGCATAGGACTGACGCCGAATTCAGCCGCAAGATTTCTGATCTTGAGCATATGGCCCGCGGGCCAGCGACATTCCATGAGGTCTCTGCGGATAGAATTGTAGATTTGGTCAGCGATGGTTTCCTTGCCGCCCTCCGTCAGTTTCTTATCATTCATATGTCCCGAACTTTCCGCAGTCTTGATCTCTAAACCGTCCATTTTGATCAAACTTGCCCTCGCTGCAAGAGCGCAAACGCTCAGGCATCGTCGTGAAAATATGGTAGCGAAGCCCGCCAACCTACCAATAGAAGGCGCGCCATGATCCGCGCTGCGAGGTCAGATGGCGCGTTGGCCAGGGTCGATGCCATAAGGACGTCGGACAAAGCAACCATGGGCAGGAGACAAATGCTCCTCCCCATGGTCTCGCTGCGTTTCGGGAGCAGCCAGCGGGATTCTTCGATCATCGTTCCTGAAGAAATGGCAGATCCGTGGCAGTTGGACACTGGAGGCTCTGCGACCTCGGTCGCGATGATGCCTCCGCGACCTCTTCCGTCATCTGATCCAGCCACTCCAGACATCCCGGTTCTTCGCCATCCATTCAACGGCCACATCGTCGGTAGCCTTGCCGTCGACTTCTTGAAGTTTGATCGCCGCTGCCATCTCATCCGTGCTCATTTTGAGCTTCTTCAGGATTTCGATCGCGAAGGGTTCTTTCGCTTCGAATGACTTGTTGACAAGCTTGAAGACTGCATCCTCGGGTGCGGCGCAGTCGCGCGTCGCTTCCGGATTTGGGCCCCAGGCGGGATCGTCATAGCAGGCCTGCTCGAAGGTCGGCAGCGCGATGAAGCTGCCCTGGTCGCTTCCATAGAAGCGGGAGTGTCGCTTCCGCCGTCCGCCGATTCGACCACGCGTCTGCAGAGTGGCGCGAGTTTGGAGACGGCCCAGTCATGGCACATCGCCTACATCGATCATGCCCGCTACGCGAACGCCTTGCGCACCACCAAGGCCGGCGCTTGCTTTGTCTCGGAGCGCTTTGCCCATATAGTGCCGGCCGGCACCATTCCCATCATCGTCCGGGATCCCCGCCTGGTCTACGCCAGGGTCCTTGCTCGACTGCATCCCGAGGCGCTGCGGGCTGCCCCCTTTTTTGCAGCGCCAATGCCACCGAGGGATGTTTTGTGCATCCATCAGCGCAGATTGGAGCCGGCGTCGTGCTCGATCCCGGCGTTGTCATCGGAGAGCGGGTGTTCATCGGCGCCGGCACCACGATAGGTGCCCATGTGGTTCTGGGGCCGGACGTGGTGATCGGCTGGGATTGCTCCATCGGTCCCAGCGTCACCATCACCCATTGCAACATGGGCGATCGGTCCATCGTTCATGCGGGAGCCCGCATTGGTCAGGATGGTTTCGGATTCGCGATGAGCATTTCAGGACATGTGAAGATACCGCAACTCGGCCGCGTCATAATCGGAAACGACGTCGAGATCGGAGCCAACAGCACTGTCGATCGCGGCAGCGGGGGCAACACCGTCATTGGAGACGGGACGAAGATCGATAACCTCGTTCAGATTGCGCACAATGTACGGATTGGACGCCATTGCGTGATTACTGCCCAGGTCGGGATCGCGGGCTCGCCCGTGCTGGAGAACTGCGTTGCGGTGGGCGGCCATAGTGCCATTGCTGGCCATCTGAACATTGGCCGGGGCGCTCAACTTGCCGCAGCATCGCGGCTCATGAGAGACGTGCCGGCAGCCGAACGCTGGGGCGGAATGCCGGCCAAACCTCTGCGAGAATGGTTCCGCGAACAAACAACCCTTAGGAAACTGGCGAAGCATCGCTCTGGGCTTTGACTCTGTAGCCACCCATTGATCGAAACCTGTGAAGATTAGGTATCAGAGGGTGAGGTGCTCATTTGGAGCTCTCACCGGGTTCGCCACCGAATACGAGAACATACGAAGGAAACGGGTTGGCGAACCATCCGCTAACGTATTGATTTTGTGTAGAAAACGTTGACCCTCCGGACCCACCAACTTGTTACAAATCAGTGTCTTACGTTTAATTCTTTGAGTTTTAATTGAGTGTTTTCGGGTAAACCTCTGCCTGTTGGGTGAAATGGTTTTGGGGCCGTTCGTCAATTTCTCCGTCTCGTTGATGGCAACCGTCACACGTAGCTCAACACTCCTTGGCTTCGAAAGACCCTTCAGCGATGCGTGCGGTATTCGGCGGCAACGACGTGCAATTAGGGGGGCCGAACTCGGCGAGAACTGACTATCCCGCCTTCGCAAAAAGGGCCATGGCCATCGTTGCGCGGACAGCTACTCCTTCAGGCTGCGCAGCCGAAGCGATCGACCCTGAAATCGTCGAGCGGCGTTTCGCAACGGTCGGTCATGATGAGCTCGGCCATGGCATCGCCCACGCCCGGACCGAGCTGGAAGCCGTGTCCGCTGAAGCCGAAAGCGTGGAACAGGCCTGGCGTCGTCGCCGAGCGTCCCATGATCGGCAGCATGTCTCTGACATAACCCTCGCAGCCGGACCAAGTGCGAATGACCGTAGCCTGCGCGATCGCCGGCAGCAGCCGCGCGACGGCGCGCGATTGCAATGGAAGGCGCATGGGATCGGCGCTGGCGTGGCCTGGATCGAGATTCACCGCTACTCTTTCGGCCGCTCCGCCGAAGACGATGTTGCCCCGCTCGACCTGACGCAAATAGGCGCCATGGTCCTGGTTGCGCGTCCAGATGCCGACCACCGGCAAGATCTGATGCGGCAGCGGCTCGGTCACGCCCATCTGCGGGCCACGGGCGTCGAGCGGAACCGCTTCGCCGAACTGCGCGGCGATGCGCGCGCCCCAAGCACCGGCGGTGTTGAGCAGACACTCGGCGGCGAATGCACCTTTTGAACTGGCTACAAGGAAGCTGGAGCCCGTGTACCGGATCGTCTCGACCTCAGTCGCCTCGACGATTTCGGCGCCCAGCCTGCGGGCTGCCTCGGCAAAGGCCGGTGCGATCAGCCGGGGATTGCCGCTGCCATCGTGCGGCGAGAACGACGCCGCAACAGCATCAGGACCGAGACCGGGAAAACGGGCGCGAATCTCGCGTCGGCTGAGCTCCGCCAGCTCAAGCCCCCAGGGCAGCGCCGCCTCGGCATAGGCCCGCATGTCGGCGAGGCTATCTTCATCGAAGATCAGCCGGATATGGCCGGTAGCGCGGAATTCCACGTCGCGGCCAAGCATTTTTTCGGCCTCGCCCCACAGCCTGAGCGAGCGATGGGCCAGCGGAAGCTGGGACAGATGACGCCCCGTGCGCCGGATGTTGCCGAAGGAGGCAACCGTTGCTCCAGTGCCGATCCGGTTGCGCTCGATCAACGTCACGCGCGCGCCGTGCAGGGCCAGGAAATAGGTCGAAGCCGTTCCCATCAGTCCGCCGCCCAGCACGATCACATCCATGGCGCCCTCTTGCAATGAATCATTGACCAATCTTGTCGGCGCCACGGCATTGCGTCAAAGATGGGTTTGGATAGAAGCCATAAGCTTTACCTATGGAGTAGCAATGCGGGCCCGGCAGCTCGAAGTGTTCATCGCTGTTATGCGCGCGGGCACCGTGACCGCCGCGGCGCGGCTGCTGAACATCTCCCAGCCTGCTTTGAGCCAGATCCTGCTCCACGCCGAGGACGAACTCGGCTTCACCTTGTTCGAGCGGGTGAAAGGCCGGTTGCGACCGACCCCGGAGGCGCTCGAGATCTTCCCTGATGCCGAGAGGTTGTCAGCGGGGCTTGAAGGCTTGCGCCGCAAGACCACCGATCTACGCTTGGGTCGGGCAGGGCTGGTGCGGGTCGCCGCCTCACCGCCGCCGGCCATGGCTATCTTGCCGCGTGCATTCACCAAATTCCGGGCCCAGCATCCCAACATAATGTTGCGCGCTCATAGCGCGCCGATCGCCGCCATCGTCGACATGCTGCGAGCGGGCGACGCCAGCCTCGGCGTGGCCATGGACGACCGGCTCCCTCCGGATATTGAGGCGGAGGTGATCGGCAGCATCGGCTTCGCATGCCTGCTGCCCGCCGGGCACGCGCTGCAAAAGAAAGCCGAACTGACGCTCGCCGACCTCGTCGGGGAGGAGTTGATATCGTATCGCGGCAACACCCGTCCTGCCGACGAACTGGCCCACGCTGCCCGCGCGCAAGGTGTGACGCTTTCGCCGTCGCTCGAGATCGACGTATCCATCTCCGCGGTCGGTTTTGTCCAGGCCGGTCTGGGCATCGCCTTGGTCGACGCGCTGCTGCCTTGGCATCAGTTTGCCGGGCTTGCGGTCAGGCTGCTGACAGGCCCGGAATTTCCGATCGCGCTTCTCACCTCGCGGACGCGGGCCCTTTCACGCGCCGATGAGATGATGCGCGATGAGATCCGCGCGGCCTGTGCCGCCGTCCTGAATGAGCATCGCGCGAAAGCATAAGCAAGACTTATATCCTTGCTCATCATACGTCTTGGACCCGCACCATCCGGCATGCCAATTTGCTTGGCAGACAGGAAGGACGCATCATGGATGGTGTCATCACGGCGGATAAGGCGCAGAACAGAGCCGACTGGAAGGTTGGCGTCGATATCGGCGGGACATTCATCGATTTCTGTGCGCTCGAAGCAAATTCCGGACGCCTCGCCTCGCTAAAGGTGCTGACGACGCCAGAAGATCCGGGCGCCGAACTGATGACCGGTCTTACCCTTCTGGCCGTGCGCGAAGGTTTTGATCCTGCCCATATGACGCGCTTCGTGCACGGCACCACCGTCGGCATCAACACGATCATCCAGCGCAAGGGCGCGCCGCTGGCGCTGTTCACCAATGCCGGCTTCGAAGACGTGATCGAGCTCGCGCGGCTGCGCATGCCGGACATGTATTCTCTGTTCTGCTCGCGTCCGGACCCGCTGATCTCGCGCGACATGGTGTTCGGCATTCCGGTCCGCATGCGCGCCGATGGAAGCGAATCCCAGGCGCCGGACATGGCGGTGGTGGCCAGCGCGGTGGCAGCGGCGAAAGCGAATGGGGCGCAGGGGATCATCGTCTCCTTCCTCCATTCCTGGCGCAACGCCGCGCAGGAGGCTGCCGTCAAGGCGACGATCGCACGTCTCGCTCCCGACCTCTTCGTCTTCTCTTCGGCCGAGGTGTGGCCGGTCATCCGCGAATACGAGCGCAGCTCGACCGCCATTCTCAACGGCTATGTCCATCCGCGCGTCTCGGGCTATCTGACGGCGCTGGAAGAGCGGCTGAAGGACCGCGGCGTGCCGGCCCGCCCGATGCTGACGAAGTCGAACGGCGGGCTGATGAACGCCGCCGAAGGCAAGCACGCCTGCGTCAACATGTTGCTGTCGGGAACGGCCTCCGGTGTCATCGGCGCCTCGTGGCTGGCGCGCCAGGCAGGCGAAGACAGGATCCTTACCCTCGACATCGGTGGCACCTCGGCCGACTTCGCGCTCATCATCGACGGCGAGCCGCAGTTTGGCACCGGCGAACTGATCGGCGAATTTCCGCTCCATATCCCCTCCGTCTCGGTGAGCTCTATCGGCGTCGGCGGCGGCTCGATCGCCAGCGTCGACGCGCAAGGGGTGCTGCGCGTCGGGCCGGAGTCGGCGGGTTCGACGCCGGGACCGGCATGCTACGGCCGTGGCGGCGAGCGGGCGACGGTGACGGACGCCATGGTGGTGTGCGGATGGCTCGGCCACAGCGAGATGGCCTACGGCCAGCTCAGGATCGATACCGGACTGGCGCATCGCGGGGTCGGCGAGCTTGCCGCCCGGCTCGACCGACCGGTCGAGCAGACCGCGCAGGCGATCCTCGACATTGCGGTGTCGGAGATGTTCGTCGAGGTCGAGAAACTCGCCTCGCGCGCCGGCGTCGACTTGCGCGATTTCACGCTGATGCCCTTCGGCGGCGGAGGCCCGATGCTCGGCGCCTTCCTGGCCCGCGAACTCGGGATGAAGCGCGTCATGGCGCCCCGCCGTCCCGGCGTGGTGTCGGCGCTGGGCGGGTTGGTGGCGGATCTGCGCGGGGACTTCATCCGCACCATCTTCAGCCCGCTGTCGAGCATGTCGCTTGCCGGAATTCGCGAGGCCTTCGAGGCCCTGGCACGTGAGGGCCGTGACTGGCTCGCGGCGCAACGTCATGACGGGGAGGCGGAGCTCAATTTGTCCTGCGACATGCGCTATGTCGGACAGAGTTATGAGATCGAGGTCCTCCTTTCACCGGAATGGCTGACGGACGGCAATGCGGCCGCCATCGCGCAGGCCTTCCACCTCACCCATCAGCAGCTCTACGATTTCCACGACCCGGACGGCGAGATCGAACTTGTGAATGTCCGGCTATCCGCCGTAGGCGCGGGGCCGAAGCTCTCTTTCCTGGAGACAGACGAGATCCGTGCCGCCGCCGTTCCGGCGCGCCGGCTCCCGGTCTATACGGGCGCTGGCGTCGAGACCGTCGACCTCCACGACCGGCAGGCCCTGGTGCCGGGCAGCACGTTCCACGGGCCTGCGGTGGTCGTGCAGGAAGACACCACCTTCGCAATTCCCGCTGGAGCACAGGCACGGGTCGACCGTCACCTCAACCTTTTGCTGACCTTCCCGGAGTGATGCCATGTTTGACCGGACAAATCTGCAGGTTCTGGCGAACCATGCCCGCGCGGCGGCCGAGAACATGGCCCACACGCTGCACCGCACTGCGCACTCTGCCTTCGTCAAGGAGACGCAGGACTTCACCGTGATGCTGATGGATCGTTCGGGCGCGACCTTCGCCGTGCCGATGGACCTCGGCGCCACCTGGTATCCGGGGCTTTCGTATCACCGCGCCATCGCGATGGTCGACGACTACCGGCCGGGCGACGTTGCGTTCACCAACGATCCCTATTCGGGCCACGTCGCCACGCACGCGCCCGACACGCATCTGTGGAAGCCGGTCTTCGTCGATGGCGAGATCGTCGCCTGGACCGGAGGGCATATCCACAACACCGACATGGGTGGCGCGGTGCCGGCTTCGCTCAGCCGGGCGCTGACCGAGATCCATCAGGAAGGCATTCGCTTTCCGCCGATGAAGCTGGTGAACGAGGGCGTCTTCGACGAGACAATACTGCGGATCATGAGCACCAATGTGCGCAAGCCCGACCTCAACATCGGCGACATCAAGGCGCTGGTCGGCGCGCTCAACACCGGCGAGCGCAAGATCCAGGCGATGGTGAGGAAGTTCGGCAAGGCCGGCTTCATCGAAGGCGTTGCCGCGCTTCTCGACCATGCGGAGGCGCAGGCGCGCGACGTGCTGCGTTCGATGCCCGACGGCACCTGGGAATTCGCCGACTATGCCGACGAGGATTCCGTCGAGGCCAATCCGTGCCGGCTGAAGCTGACGCTGACGATCAGGGGCGACGAAGCGGTGCTCGACTTCACCGGCTCCGATCCGCAGCTCGGCTCCTCGCTCAACGTGCCATCAGGCGGCGACCCGCGACACACCATGCTGCTGGTGGGCGTCTACTACGTGCTCTACACGCTCAACCCGAAGATCCTGCTCAATACGGGCCTTATCAGGCCGTTCACCTGCATCACGCCCGAAGGTTCGGTGCTCAATCCGGTCCATCCCGCCGCAGTGGGCATGCGCTCGCTCACCTGCGCCCGGCTGCGGTCGGTCATCTTCGGCGCCTTCTCGCAAGCCGTGCCGGAGCGCCTACCAGCAGCACCCGCCGGCAACAACTGCATCGTCAACGTCATGACCACGGACGAGCGGACCAGCCGGACCGTCATCGCGGCGGTGAACCCCGTGGTGGGGGGCGGTGGTGCGATGCCGCATCGCGACGGCACCAACGGATCGGGCGCCGACGCCGCCTATCTCAAGAACACGCCGATCGAGATCACCGAGACCGAGACCCCGGTCGAATTCGTGAAGTACGGGCTCGCCAGGGACAGTGGCGGTGCAGGGCGCTGGCGCGGCGGCCTGGCGACCGAGATGGCCTTCCGTGTCTTCGCCCCCGACTCCAGGATCACGGCGCGCAACCGGGACCGCAGCTTCTTTCGTCCCTGGGGTGTGCTGGGCGGCAAGGCGGCCGGCCTGTCTGACATGGTCGTCAATCCGGGGACCGAGCACGAGCGGCGGCTGGGCAACATCGACACGGCGGTCCTGCAGCCTGGCGACGTGCTTGATATCCGCTCCGCCGGCGGCGGCGGGCGCGGCGATCCGCATGAGCGCGAGCCCTGGCAGGTCGCGCAGGATGTGCGGCGCGGCTATGTGTCACCGATTGTTGCCGAGCGCGACTATGGCGTCGTCATTCGCGATGGCGAGGTCGACGAGCAGGCGACCGCGAGGCTGCGCGCGGGGCACAAGCCGTCCGCCGGCCATTTCCATTTCGGTCCGGAGCGCGATGGCTACGAAGCGCAGTGGACGCCGGCGGCCTATGACCTGCTGACCGCCATACTGCGGGACTTGCCGATCCACTGGCGGTTTTTCGCCAAGACGGAGATCTTCCGTCGCATGAAGGGGCGCTCGGGACCGGAAGGCGTCCAGGCGGCGTTCGATGCGGTCTGCGAACGGTTCCCCGAACTGCCCCGTCCTCACAGCGTGCGAGAGGCAGCGGAATGATCACCGCTGGCCGCATCGTCCGGCTGGCCGAGCGCGACCGCGCAGTGGTGCATTTCTTTCTCGACGGTGAGATGCGCGGCGCCCTTGCAGGCGATACCGTGCTGACCGCCATGCTGGCATCAGGGTACGCCTTGCGGAGCTCCGAGTTCGGAGCCGAGCCGCGTGCTGGCTTCTGCCTGATGGGAGCCTGCCAGGATTGCTGGGTATGGCAGGACGACGGACCGCGGCTGCGGGCGTGCTCGACACTTCTCAGCGAAGGCATGCGGTTGCGCACGATGCCATCGGAGAGCTGGCTGTGAGCGAGACCCCGTCGCCGCGGATCGTGATCGTGGGCGCCGGTCCGGCTGGCATAAGGGCCGCCGCGACGCTTGTGGAGGCCGGGCTCCACCCGGTGGTGATCGACGAAGGGCAGCGCGCAGGCGGACAGATCTATCGCCGCCCGCCCGCCGGGTTCACCCGCACCGCGAAGCAACTCTACGGGTCGGAGGCGGCGAAGGCGGACGCGCTGCATGCGCTGTTTGACTGGCTGGCCAAAGAGGGGCGGCTCACCCATTGCGCGGCGAGTTCGGTTATCGCCGCGCAGAACGGGCGACTGCACGTGCTGGGGGAGGGCGGCGTGCAGCTAGTCAGCTATGACCGCCTGATCCTTGCCACCGGCGCATCCGACCGTGTCGCTCCGGTCCCGGGCTGGCAGAGCGCCGGCGTCTACAGCCTCGGCGCCGCGCAGATCGCGCTCAAGGCGCAGGGCGTGGCGCTTGGGCGGCGCATCGTCCTGATCGGATCGGGGCCTTTGCTGACGCTGGTCGGCGCCCAGCTCGTCAAAGCTGGAGCCGATGTGGCGGCGGTGCTGGACACTTCTCCCTGGCATCAGCAGATGCGGGGGCTCTGGCAGCTTGCCGCCCGGCCGCTCGTCACGCTGCGCGGTCTGGCCCTGCGAGCAAGGCTCGGCGGCCGCTACCATGCGGGCGTGACGCTCGAGCGGATCGAGGCTGACGAAAAAGGTGTCACGGCGATGCGTTGGCGCGACGCCGGCGGTCGGGAGCACCGCACCCCTTGCGACATGATAGGCATGGGCTGGCATCTGCGGGCAGAGACGCATCTGGCCGACCTTGTGGGGTGCGCCTTCACCTATGACGAGCAGTGGCGGCAATGGCTGCCGAAGACCGACGAGATGGGTCGGGCCGGCAACGGCGTTTATCTGGCGGGCGATGGGGCTCGTCTTCTGGGAGCGGACGGCGCGGAGATCGCGGGGCGTCTCGCGGCGGCGGCATGCCTTGCCGATCTCGGAATTCCGGCGCGGTCCACCGGCGGCGATCTGCGCAAGCTTGCGCGGCTCGAGCGCTTTGCCCGTGGCCTGGCTTGCGCCTTTCCCTGGCCGGCAGCGATGGCGCGGGCACTCCCCGACGACGCGGTCGTTTGCCGCTGCGAGAACGTGACTGCCGGAGCTGTACGCGAGAGCGCGGATTTCGGCGGCGGCGAGGCCAACAGGGTGAAATCGCTGTCGCGCGTCGGCATGGGGCGATGCCAGGGGCGCTACTGCCAGTTGGCTGCCGTTGAACTTGTTGCGGCGCAAGCCGGCTGTGCGCCCGGCGCTGTCGGCCGGTTTCGCGGGCAGGCGCCTGTCCGCCCGGCACCTATCG
Organism: Mesorhizobium sp. P171375; assembly: GCF_057786075.1. Classification (NCBI taxonomy): domain Bacteria; kingdom Pseudomonadati; phylum Pseudomonadota; class Alphaproteobacteria; order Hyphomicrobiales; family Phyllobacteriaceae; genus Mesorhizobium; species Mesorhizobium sp. P171375. The sequence goes on along the minus strand of NZ_JBYNWF010000001.1, from coordinate 5,904,585 downwards.
GTGCCTTTCTCCGGGACGGTTGATGCAATTCCGGAGGCCACACCAGGATGGCATGGATCACATCCTAGAAATCGGCAACCTTTCCCCAGGCCGAAGCATCGAAGCGCCGGGGATCATAGGATGTCGGATCGACGATCGGCTCCGCTCCAGTCACCAGGTCGGCGACGAGATGCCCGGCGCCGGGCCCGATGCCGAAGCCGTGTCCCGAAAATCCGGCAGCCAGGAAGAAGCCCGGAACGCTGTGGATCTCGCCAATGGCGGGCACGCCGTCCGGCGTGCTGTCGATGTAGCCGGCCCAGGCCGCATTGATCCTGGTCTGGCGCAGTGCCGGCAGCAACTCGAGCGCCCGGGCGTGGGTAAGCCGAATGGTCGCGCGATCCGGGACCGGATCGAGGATACGCATCCGCTCCATCGGCGTCGGCTGGTCAAGCCGCCAGCGCCGCAGCGTTTCGTGGCCCGAGCACATGCCCTGAAGACCGCCGGGCGCGAGGCTTCGCCACCGCTTCAGGAACATCGGCAGGAACTGCGAGGAGAAGCGCAGCTGCTGCGGCGTAACGTCGACGCGGCCGCGACCGCTTATGGCGAGCGTGTAGCCACCATCGCTGCGACGCGTAGCCGAGATCCTTGCCGTGTGCAGCGCATCCGGAAGGCCCTCCGCGCCCGGCGAGACGGACAGGATGGAGGAACGGATCGACGCCTGCGGAAAGCGGAAGCCGAACTGCCGGCAGAAGGAGGAGGCCCAGGCGCCGCCGGCCAGGACGGCCAGCTTCGTGCGGATCGTTCCGTTTTCGGTGACCACGCCACTCAGGCGGCCACCCTCGGTCTCGATACCGCGCGCGGCGCAATTCTGGTGCACGGAGCCGCCCAGCTTGAGGATGCCGCGGGCGACAGCGGGCGCGGCCCGCGACGGATCGGCGGTGCCGTCGGTCGGCGAGAAGACGCCGCCTTTCCAGGTCCGGCCGGTGGCGCGACCGCGCTCGCTGGCCTTGGCGCCGTCGAGCATGTGCGTGGTGACGCCGGCCGTCCTGGCGAAGTCACGCCAGCGCGCCCAGCCGGCCAGTTCCGCCTCGTCATCGCTGAGATAGAGCAGGCCACAGCGGCGAAAGCCGGTGTCCTCGCCGGTTTCCGCCGCGAAGCTGTTCCACAGATCGAGGCTTCGGGTTGCCATCGGCAACTCACGGGCGTCGCGGTTCTGCTGGCGGCACCATCCCCAGTTCCTGGAGGATTGTTCGGCGCCGATGCCTCCCTTTTCGACGAGGGCGACCTGCATGCCGCGCCTGGCCAGATAATAAGCCGCGAAGACGCCGACGATGCCGCCGCCGATCACCACCGCGTCCGCGGACTGTGGCAGTTCGCCAGATGTCTCGATTTGCTGCAATTGAGCGCGCATGGTCTCTGCCTCGATACGCCAATCTAACGCGTTCCGCAGGCAGCCGCTGCTGCAGTTGAGGCCGAGGCAGTATTTTATTCCGGCAGCTCGGCTGAAATCGGAAGTCGCTGCGTTTCAAAGTGGTGTCGGCTTGGATGGACAGGCCGGCCGGCTGTGGTAGTGTCGATGGCTGTTGATACGGCAGCATTTTGTGCTGTGGCGTGCGTTCTTCGGAGACGGCCGTGAAACTGGATCGGATCGACATCAAGATTCTGCACGAATTGCAGAAGAACGGCCGCATCACCAATGTGGAACTTGCCGATCTGGTGCATCTGTCGCCGAGCCCGTGCCTGATGCGGGTCAAGAAACTCCAGTCGGAAGGCTACATCGAAGGCTATTCCGCGCAGATCAATATCGGCAAGCTTGGCCAGACGCTGACCGTTTTCACCGAAATCACCTTGAAGAACCACCGTCAGATTGACTTCGCCCGCTTTCTCGCTGTCGTGGAGAAGATCGAGCAGGTCATCGAATGCCATCTTGTGTCGGGCGGCTACGATTATTTGATGAAATTCGTGACCTCCGGCATTAGTGAGTATCAGACGATCATGGAGCGGCTGACCGACATGGATATCGGCATCGACAAGTATTTCAGCTTCGTGGTGCTGAAGTCGCCCATCGTCAAGGCGCACATGCCACTGCCCAGCCTGTTTCCGATGTAAGCCCCCGCGCTTCGTCGCTCTACGTATCCGCTTCAAAGCAATTCCGGACGGGAAAGCGTCGCAGGCTTTTCCTGGGATTGCTCTTAGCGATGGCCGTACTGGCTGACGAGCTCGGGGTCGCGGACGAGGCCGTCGAGCCAGGTCGGGTCAAGCTTCGGCACGGAGGAGAACAGAAGCTTGGAATAGGGGTGGGTGGGCGCCGTCAGCTTGTCGGGCGTGATCTGCTCCACCCGCTCCCCGTTGTACATGACCATGATCTCGTCGCAGATGGCCTCGACGACGGAGAGGTCGTGGCTGATGAAGATGTAGGAGAGTCCCAGCTCGCGCTGTAGTTCCTTGAGCAGCTCGATCACGGCCGCCGCCACCACCGTGTCGAGCGCCGAGGTGATTTCGTCGCAGATGATGAGCTTGGGGTTGGCCGCCAGCGCGCGTGCGAAGTTCACCCGCTGCTTCTGGCCGCCCGAGAGCTCCGATGGATGACGGTAGCGCAGCGTCTTGGGCAGGCGCACCATGTCGAGCAGTTCGTCGACGCGCTTCGAGCGCGCCTGCCTGTCGAGCCGATGATAGAAGGCCAGCGGGCGAGAGATGATGTCCCCCACGGGCTTGGCCGGATTGAGCGCGGTATCGGCATACTGGAACACGATCTGCATCTCGCGCAGCTGGTCCTGGCTGCGTTTCCTGGCGGCGCGCTGCAGTTCCTCACCGTCGAAGACGATGTCACCGGCAGCCGCCGGATGGATGCCGGCGATGACGCGCGCTAGCGTCGATTTTCCGCAGCCGGATTCGCCGATGACGCCGAGATTGCGCCCTTTCTCGACAACGAGGCTGACGGAATCGACGGCGCGGATAAGTGGCAGTCCGTCATCCCGCACCGCGCCATAGCCAGCCGTCACATTGTCGATACGCAGCAGCTGTTTCGTCCCGGTATCCGCGTCTGCATGTGCTTGCCGCGGCTTTGGTTCGAAGGCGGCCAGCAGTTCGCGCGTGTAGGGGTGCTGGGCGTCCGAAAGGATTTCCGCCGTGGTGCCGGTCTCCTGCACTTCGCCGCCTTTCAGCACCACGATGCGGTCGGCGATCTGGGCGACGACCGCGAGGTCGTGGGAAACATAGACACCCGCTATCCCGCCCGCCCGCATGACCGACTTGAATGCCTTCAGCACGTCGATCTGCGTCGTCACGTCGAGTGCTGTCGTCGGCTCGTCGAAGATCATCAGCTTGGGATCGCCGATGAGCGCCATGGCCGCGGCCAGCCGCTGCAATTGCCCGCCCGAAACCTGGTGCGGATAACGCGCGCCGATCCCTTCCGGATCTGGTAACGACAAGGCCCGGAACAGCTCGACCGCGCGCTGGCGCGCTTGCTCGGGTGGCATAAGCTGGTGGATGCGCGTGACCTCGATGACCTGCTCCATGATCGTGGAGGAGGGGTTGAACGAGGCGGCGGCACTTTGCGGAACATAGGCAATGTCGGTGCCGCGCAGCCTGGCGCGTTCCTTTTCGGAAAGGGCAGCCATGTTCTTGCCGTTGACGTTGATCTCGCCGCCGACGATCCGGCAGCCGGGCCGCGCATAGCCCATGAGCGAGAGCGCTACCGTCGTCTTGCCGGAGCCGCTCTCGCCGATCAGGGCAACGATCTCGCCGTCGGCGATGTCGAAGCTGACGCCCTTGATGATTTCGACAAGCCGTCCGGAGTCGGTCTTCGCCTCGATCCTCAGGTTTCTGACCTCGACGAGATTGCTCATGCGTCTCGGTCCCTGATCTTCTGCGGCAGGTTGTCGATCAGCAGGTTGACGCTGATGGTGAGGCTGGCGATTGCCAGCGACGGCACGATGACGGCGGGGGCCGCGAAGGGCAGGCCGCCGATGTTCTCGCGCACCAGCGCGCCCCAGTCGGCGAGCGGTGGCTGGAGGCCGAGTCCCAGGAAGGACAGGCCGGAGAGCAACAGCACGATGAAGACGAAGCGCAGGCCGAAGTCGGCCAGCACTGGGCGGATGATGTTGGGCAGGATCTCGGAGCCGATAAGGTAGGCGGTGCTCTCGCCACGGACACGGGCGACGGTGATGAAGTCCATGGTGTTGATGTTGACGGCGAGCGCGCGCGCGAAGCGGTAGGCGCCGGGGACATAGATGATGGCCAGCGTCAGGATCAGCACCGGGATCGACGAGCCGACCGCAGCGACGACCACAAGGCCGAACAGCTTGCTGGGGATGGAGTTCATGGCGTCCAGGAAGCGGCTGAGGCAGGTGTCGAGCCAGCCACCGGTGACGGCCGCGATCATCCCCAGCACGACACCTGAAAAGCAGGCGATGGCGACGGCGGCGAGCGATATGCCGACGGTGTAGCGGGCGCCCATCAGAACCCGCGAGAGCATATCGCGCCCAAGATAGTCCGAGCCGAGCCACAGTCCCTGGCGCATCGGGCCGAAATAGTCGTCGTCGACAATGTCGCCGATCGAATGGGGAATGACGTAAGGCGCCAGGATCGCGATGAGCGTCCAGGCCAGGATGACCAGCGCGGCCACGACGCCGACGAGGCTGTAGCTGTGACCCAGGAAGGACCGTTGGGAGGTTGTCGCGCGCGCTATCGTCATCTGAGCCTCGGGTTGGACATGATGGCGACGATGTCGGCGGCGGTGATGAGGAAGAGGTAGCCGAGGCAGAAGATCATCGCGCAACTCTGGATAAGCGGCAGGTCACGGGTGGCGACGGCATCGACCATCAGCTTGGCGATGCCGGGATAGTTGAAGATCGTCTCGACGATGATGACGCCGCCGACCAGATAGGACAGTGAGAGCGCGACAGCGTTGACGATTGGCCCAAGAGCATTCGGAAGTGCGTGCCTCAGCACCATGCGGCCGCGCGAGGCGCCTTTCAGAAGTGCCATCTCGACATAAGGCGTAGAGAGCGTTTCGATCACCGCGGCGCGGGTCATGCGGATCATCTGGGCGGAGATGACGAAGGTGAGCGTGATCACCGGCATTGCATAGATGCGCACGAGGTCGGTCAGCGTATGCGCCTCGTTGACCGAGGACAGCGCCGGCAGCCATTTCAAATAAACGGCGAAGAGCAGGACCGCGAGGGTCGCGACCATGAATTCCGGCACGGAGATGACGCCGATCGACAGGATGGTGACGGTGCGGTCATAGACGGAGCCGCGCAACATCGCGGCGGTGATGCCGAGCGTCAGCGCCAATGGCACCGAGAGCAGCGTGGTGATGCCCGCGAGTTTCATGGTGTTGACCAGGCGTCCGCCGATCAGTGTCGCGACCGGCATCTCGTTGGCATAGGAGGTGCCGAGGTCGCCGTGGAGCAGGCCAAGAAGCCAGAGCAGGAAGCGCAGGATCGCCGGATCGTTGAGATGCATGGCCTCGCGCAGGCCGGCGACCGCTTCCGGAGTCGCCGCCTGGCCGAGCAGGATCGACGCGGTATCGCCAGGCAGCATGCTGGTGGCGAAGAACACAGCGAACAGCACGATCAAAAGCGTGACGGCCGCGATCCCCAGCCGCTTCAGCACGAGGTTGAGAACCCCAGACGTCATGGAAGCGCTCCCCGCGGTTGCGTAGGCCAAACAATCTTGCGCAATGAAGTGCCGGGGGCTGGCTGACCGGCCCCCGGCTGGCTTCTCTCAGGCTTCGAGCCAGAGATATTCCACCATTGCATAGCCCATCATGCCACCGAGCGGGTTCGCTTCCAAACCCTTCACCTTGCTGGAGAGGGCGTCGACGTTGGAAATGTAGGCCGGGATGATGGTGCCGGCCTCCTCGGAGACCATAGCCTGCATCTGGCCGTAGATCTCCTTGCGCTTGGTCTGATCGAGCGAGCCGCGCGCCTCGATGAGCATCTTGTCGAACTTCTCGGACTTGTACTGGCTTTCGTTCCACGGCGCGTTGGAAGCGTAGAGGAGCGAGAACAGGATGTCCGGCGTCGGGCGCGGATTGATGTTGCCGAAATGGATTGGCGCCTTCAGCCAGTAATTGTCCCAGTAGCCGTCGGCCGGGACGCGCTGGACGTCGAGCTTCATGCCGATATCCGCGCCGGCGGCCTGGATGATCACCGCCATGTCGATCGACGAGGTCGCCGCGTCGGAAGCGATCACCGGGATGGATTGGCCGAGCAGGCCTGCCTTCTGGAAGTGGAACTTCGCCTTGTCCGGGTCGAAAGCCTTCGGTTTGACGTCGGGATTGTGGAAGATATTCGCCGGCGAGACAGGCTGGTCGTTGCCGATTTCGCCGAGGCCGCGCAATGCCGATTTGACGATCTGCTCGCGGTTGACGAGATACTTCATGCCCGCCACGAAGTCGGCCTTGCTGCCTGGATCCATGTCGAGCCGGATGTTGAGGTCGGTGTAGTTGCCCGAAGTCGTCTTCGACAATTCGAAGCCCTCCTGGCCGCCGATGAGTTTCATCGCACGCGGATTGATCGAGGCTGCAAAATTGATGTCGCCCGAAAGCAGGGCGTTGACGCGGGCGCTGTCGTCGCTGATGGCGATGAACTCGAAAGAGTCGAGATAGGGCTTGCCCGACTTCCAGTAGTTCTTGTTCTTGGTGACCACCGAACGCACGCCCGGTTCGAACGTTTGCAGCACGAAGGCGCCGGTGCCATTGCCCTTGGAGAAGTCCGTGGTGCCGTCCTGGACGATCATGAAATGGTGCAGCGCCAGGATGGTCGGCAGGTCGGCATTCGGGTCGGCGAGCGTGATTTCGACGGTCGACTTGTCGACCGCCTTGAAGCCGGTCATCTGTGCGGCGATCTTGGCGACCTTGGAGCCGACCGCTTTGTCGAGATGGCGCTTCAGCGAGAAGACGACGTCGTCGGCGGTGAGGTCCTTGCCGTCGTGGAAGGTGACGCCCTTGCGCAGCTTCACCGTCCAGGTCTTGGCGTCCTTGCTGTCGAAGCTTTCAGCCAGCTCCATCTGCGTGACGCCATCCTTGTCGAGGAAAGTCAGGCGGTTGTAGAGCGAGCAGCAGCGGACATAGTCGGTGGAGAGCGACGCCTTTGCAGGATCAAGCGTGTCGGCGGTCGATGACGACCAGCCGGCGGCTTTGAAATTTCCGCCGGAAACCGGCTCAGCGGCAACGGCATTGGTGGCGCGGCCGAGTACCAGGCTACCCGCGGCAACCGCGGCGCCGCCGGCCAACAGCATCTTGAGAAGTTCGCGGCGGCTCGCGCCCCGCCGAATGGCATTTTCGACCATGGCATCGTCTGCGCTGGTCCAGTTCGTGATCTTGTCGGTCATGTTATTCCCCTTTCTGTTTGTGTGGTCGGGATGCTCGTCTTGTTGCGGCTTTCCGGGCTTGGGCTCAGGTTCGTTCCTTCAGGCTTTCCCGCACGGCCGCCGCCAACGCGGCCATTGAGGTGAAGTGGTGGTCCGGCACGGTGAAGCGCCCGGGTTCGATCGTGCCGCCATAACCCTTCTGGGCGTGCCGGCGCTCGATCCAGCAGTTGGTCATGCCAAGCGCCCGGGATATGCCGATGTCGTGGTACTGGCTTTGGGCGACGTGCAGAATGTCGTCCTTGCTGTCGCCGCGAGAGGCGACGAAATCGAACACCTTCTGGAAAAAGGCCGGGTCCGGTTTCTCCGTGCCGGTGTCGTCAGCGGTGAAGGTAGCGAAGAAGGGCAATCCCAACCGCTTCTCGAAATGATCGAGCGCCCAGCGCCGGGCATTGGTCATGGCAATCAGCTTGTGGGATTTCGCAAGCTCGGCCAGTGCCGCCGCGCTGTCGGGAAAGCCTTGCCAGGCGCTGGCGGAGTCTCGCAGCCGGACGCCGTATTTCTCCTCGGTCGGCAGGCCGAGTTGCGGCGCGATAACCATGTAGACACGCACGAGATCGTCGGGAAACAGGGCCGCATCGGGCATGTAGCGGGCCTGCCGATACAGGGCCAGCGCGGCTTCGCCATCGATCGCAACGCCGGCGTCGGCGGCAATCCCGGCCAGGCAGGTCGTGATGCCGCCTTCGAAGTCGATCAGCGTGCCGACGACATCGAAGGTCATGTATTTGAATTCGCTAAAGCCCCTGGCCAAGACTGGCTCTCCTCTGCGCGGCCGAATTGCATGGTGCTGAACAGAACAAAATTTCGTGCTGTCCGGGGCATCGGCCTTTTCAAGAGCCCGGAAATTCGAGCCCTCTGGCCTTGTCTTAAGGACAGTCTGGCACTTCCCCCGCGCTGGATTCGCCGAAAAGGCGCAGGGCTGCGGCATAAAATTGCGAAATCGTTTGGCCCGGCGCTATTTCGAAACACGTGGTATTCGTCGCCCGTCATGCCAGGGCTTGGCGGACATCCGCATCGTCCAGCGTCTGGTCAAGCGTCCGGCGCGTGCGCTCGATGATCGCATCGATGTCGTCGTCAGTGCAGCAGAGCGGGGGAGCGTAGCCGATAACCCCATGCGCAAACGCACGGACGATCAGGCCGTTGTCCCAAGCCCTGTCGAAGACGCGCCGCGCCGCCATGGCCGAAGCCGGAAGTGGTGTCTTCTTCTTTTTGTCGACCACCAGTTCGATCGCGGCAAGCATGCCGCGACCGCGCACATCGCCGACAAGAGGGTGGTCGCTCAGGCCTGCCAGTCCCGCCATCAGGCGAGCGCCGGCCCTGATGCCATTCTCCAGAAGGCCGTCTTCGTAGAGCCTCAACACCTCGAGCGCGACGGCGGCGCTGACGGGATGGGCGGAATAGGTGTAGCCGTGGCCGACCGCAGAAGCGCCCGCGCCATCGGCGATGACGTTGTAGACATGATCGGCCATGAACACGGCACCCATAGGAACATAGCCCGAGGTCAGCCCCTTCGCGGTCGTCATGAAGTCGGGAACGATGTCCTCCTCCGTGCAGGCGAACAGGGGGCCGGTGCGGCCGAAGCCGGTGATCACCTCGTCGGCGATGAACAGGATGCCGTACTCCCGGCAGAGTTCGCGTATCGCCTTGATCCAGCCCTTCGGCGGGACGATGACGCCGCCTGAGCCCTGGATCGGTTCGGCATAGAAGGCGGCGACCCGCTCCGGTCCGAGATCCTCGATCTTGGCCTTCAATGCGGCGAGCGATGCGGCGATGATCGCGTTCCCGTCCTCGCCTACCGGGTTGCGATAGGGATAGGGGGAGGGGATCTTGTGTTGCCATTCGAAGGGAATGCCGAAACCGGCGTGAAAGGCGGGGAGCGCGGTCAGGCCGGCGCCGACCACCGACGACCCGTGATAACCCTGCTCGATGGAAATGAACTGGTCGCGTTTCGCCTCGCCCTTGGCATTCCAGTAGTAGCGGACGAAACGGATCGTGCTGTCGACCGCGTCCGACCCGCCGAGCGTGAAATAGACGTGATTGAGATCCCCGGGCGCGCGCTCAGCTAATTCCGAGGCGAGGCGGATGGCCGGCTCCGAGCCGAGGTCGAAATAGGCAGTGGCGTAGGGGAGCTCGCGCATCTGCCGGGCCGCAGCCTCGACGATGCTGTCATGGCCATAGCCGGCGTTGACGCACCATAGTCCCGCAAAACCGTCGACGAGTTGCTTGCCGGACGCATCGGTCACGGTCGCGCCCTTCGCCGATTTCAAGACGCGCACGCCGAGCGCCTCATGGCCGCGGTATGATGAGACAGGATGGATGAGATGGGCGCGGTCGAGTTCGATCAGGGAATTGGCGAGCATTGTTGTCCTCCGGATTAACCGAGCGCCTGGTTGGCGAGGGCGTAAACTTTTGGCCGGGCCTGTGCCGCGTCCTTCCTGGACGGACGGTCCATGGTCACGCCGCCGCCGACATGGGCGAGGCCGATTTCCCCGAGCCAGTCGGCGATGCCGGCCCTGCTGTCGGTATCCACACGCAGGAAGGCGCCGGGGCGCGATGTGGCGAAGAAACTGATGAGTGCCTTGGCGTCCTCGACATTTCCGGCGATGACCGGGCCGATCACCTCGCCGCGTCCGAACGGGCGTATCGCGGCATAGCCTTCGATGGCGCCATTGCGGCGGATGACCGCGAACTGGCCGCGCTCGGCCAGCGCATCGATCAGAGCTTCACGGTCGGCGCCGTAGGCCTCGCGGTCCAGCGCCTTGATCTCCGGCAGATCGTCTGCACCTGCTGCTTCCACACCGTCGGCCGCAGCAAGCTCTGCAACCTTGCCCTGGTGCTGCAGGATCGTGCCGGAGGGCACAAAGCCCAGTTTCTGATAGAGAGGCATGCCGTCGGTCGTCGCGACGAGCCGCAATGGGCGGTCTCCTGCCAAGTCAAAGGCCTGTTCCATGAGCCGGCGCCCGAGCCCCTTGCCCCGCACGTTCCTGTCGACGATCACCATGTTGATCATGGCGCACTCCGCGCCGTAGGGCGTTACCAGGATGGTTCCGGTGACGCGGCCCTGGTCGTCGAGCGCGACCGCGCCGCTCGAGAGCTGCAGCGCCATCTGCCAGTCCTGCGGGCGATGCGGCCAGTTCTCCTGGCGAGAAAGCGCCACAGCGCCCTCGATATGGTCCGGCCCGAACGCCTGGATTTGGATCTCGCCCTGCTGCATAGGCTTCCCTTCCGTCTGATGCCAAGTCTCGGCCATCGGCGCGCCGCAGATCGTCTGAAGGTCTTGGCTTGGGCAGTATCTTTCGCCGTAGCACAAGGGGTGCGCCGCATCTTGTGCTGGCGCCCTCCGCGATGAGTGCGCCTTAGGTCGCGAAAGGCACTCTCATTGGCCGTCAAGATGCTACAGCGTGCCAAACCGGATGGCGGATACGGAACTTTCTGCTTTCGGGAGGCCCATTTCGGTCAGGTGGCTCGTCGCCTGCCGGCTTATGATGAAGTGCATCGCAAAGCTTGTGTGCTTCCACGGGAGATCGACAGACATGGCTTCTTTTCGGCCCAAATACATCACCTTCGACTGCTATGGCACGTTGACCAATTTCCAGATGGCGGAAGCGGCGCGCGACCTTTACGGCAGCCGGCTCGACGAGCAGCGCATGCAGGAGTTCATCAAGAACTTCGCCGCCTATCGGCTCGACGAGATCATGGGCGACTGGAAGCCCTATGCCGACGTCGTCCACAACGCGCTCGAGCGCGCCTGCAAGCGCAACGGCGTCGCCTTCAGCGCCGACGACGCCAGGATGGTCTATGAGCGTGTCCCGACCTGGGGGCCTCACGCGGATGTTCCGGCCGGCCTGGCGAAGGTGGCCAAGGAGATTCCGCTGGTCATCCTCTCCAACGCCATGAACGCGCAGATCATGTCCAATGTCGGGAAACTCGGCGCACCGTTCCATGCCGTCTACACGGCCGAGCAGGCACAGGCCTACAAGCCTCGCTTCCAGGCTTTCGAATACATGCTCGACATGCTGGGCTGTAGCCCGGAGGATATTCTTCACTGTTCGTCTTCGTTCCGCTACGACCTGATGTCGGCACATGATCTCGGCATCAAGAACAAGGTCTGGGTCAATCGCGGCCACGAGCCGGCCAACCCGTACTACGGCTATGTCGAGATATCAGACATTTCGGGTCTTCCAGGCGTGATTGGTCTTTGAAACAGGCGGGTTGCCAATGAAGTTCGTCTCCTACTGGCACGACACGGCTCCCGTCTTTGCCGGCGGGGCGCAAGGCCCGGTCGAGGGGCACTACGATACCGCCATCATCGGTGGCGGCTTCACCGGTCTCGCCGCCGCGCGCCAACTGGCGAAGGCCGGCGCGAAGGTGGCCGTGCTGGAGGCGGAGCGGGTGGGCTGGGGCGCATCAGGTCGCAATGGCGGACACCTGAACAACGGCCTCGCCCATGGCTACCTCTCGGCCAAGGCGGAACTCGGCAAGGAACGCGCAATCGCGCTCTACCGGGCGCTTGACGACTCCGTCGACACCATCGAGGCGCTGGTCGCCGAGGAAGGCATCGACTGCAATTTCCGCCGCGCTGGCAAGCTGAAGCTCGCCTCCAAGCCACAGCATTTCGAAGCGATCGCCCGCAACTTCGAAGCCCTCCATGCGGAAGTGGATCCGGATACGGCGCTGCTGTCGGCCGCCGACCTCAAGTCCGAGATCGGTTCGCCCTTCCACGGTGCGATGCTGTCGAAGAAGAGCGCCATGATGCATATGGGCCGCTATGTGGCAGGCTTGGCCACGGCCGCCGCCCGCCACGGTGCCGTCATCCACGAAAACGCGGTTGTGACCGACCGCAAGCAGGCCGGTGGCAGGCATGAGCTGACCACCTCCCGCGGCCGGATCAGCGCCGACAATGTGGTGGTTGCGACCGGCGCCTATACCACGCCGAATTTCGGCTATTTTCGCCGCAGGATCATCTCCGTCGGCAGCTTCATCATCGCCACAAGGCCGTTGAACGACGCCGAGATCACTGCCACCATGCCCGGCAACCGGACATGCGTGACCTCGATGAACATCGGCAACTACTTCCGGCTTTCGCCGGACAAGCGCCTGATCTTCGGCGGCCGCGCGCGCTTTTCGGCGACCTCGGACCAGCGCTCCGACGCCAGGAGCGGACAGATATTGCAGGCGGGCCTCGCGGCGATCTTCCCGCAGCTCGCCAAGGTCGAGATCGACTATTGCTGGGGCGGGCTGGTCGACATGACCAAGGACCGTTTTCCGCGGGCCGGCTACCAAGACGGTGTCTGGTACGCGATGGGCTATTCCGGCCACGGCGCGCAGCTTTCCACCCATCTCGGCATGATCCTGGCTGATGCCATGCTCGGCCGCGAGGACCGCAATCCGATGAAGGGGCTCGAGTGGCCTTCCATTCCCGGCTATTCCGGCAAGCCCTGGTTCCTGCCTATGGTCGGCCTCTATTACAAGGCGCTCGACCGAATTCAGTGATCGTCGATCCGGCCTGGCCGGCTTCAGCCAAATTGCCTCAACTGAGCCCGCCCATGTGGAAGCTCTTCATCTCGAGATATTCCTCGATACCGGCCTGCGCACCCTCACGGCCGAGGCCCGACTGCTTGACGCCGCCGAAGGGGGCGACTTCCATTGAGACCGAGCCGGTGTTGAGCCCCACCATGCCGAACTCCAACGCCTCGCCGACGCGCCAGGCGCGCTTCAGGTTCTCTGTGTAGAAGTAGGAGGCAAGGCCGTAGGGTGTGCCGTTGGCGAGCGCGATCGCCTCCTCTTCCGTCTCGAAGCGGAAAAGCGGCGCGACCGGACCGAAGGTTTCCTCACCGGCGAGCTGCATGTCTTTTGTGGCGCCGGTCAGCACCAGCGGCGCGACATACTGAGGACCCTCCGGCAGCGCCGGCTTTTCGGTGATGATCGCCGCGCCTTTGGCGAGCGCATCCTCGACGTGGCGGTTGATCTTCTCGACCGCCGCCATGTTGATCATCGGCCCGATGGCGACACCGGGTTCTGTGCCCGGCCCCACCTTCATGGCGTTGACGCGGGCGGAAAGCTTCGCGGCGAAGGTTTCGTAGACTCCGGCCTGGACGAGGATGCGGTTGGCGCAGACGCAGGTCTGGCCGCCGTTGCGGAACTTCGAGACAAGCGCGCCCTCGACGGCGAGATCGAGATCGGCGTCGTCGAAGACGATGAGGGGCGCGTTGCCGCCGAGTTCGAGGCTGAGCCGTTTGACGGTATCGGCCGCTCCGCGCATCAGCAGCGAACCGACCCGCGTCGAGCCGGTGAAAGAGATCTTGCGAACGGTCTCGTTCGCCATGATCTCGTTGCCGATCTCGGCCGGCATGCCGGTCACGATGTTGATGACGCCGGCGGGGATGCCCGCGCGTTCGGCAAGCACGCCGAGCGCCAGCGCCGAATAGGGGGTGAACTCGGATGGCTTGATCACCACCGTGCAGCCGGCGGCCAGCGCCGGCGCGACCTTGCGGGTGATCATCGCGTTGGGGAAGTTCCACGGCGTGATGATGCCGCACACCCCGACCGGTTCCTTCAGCACGATGATGCGCCGGTCCGGCGTGGGCGAGGGGATGGTGTGGCCATTGATGCGGCGTGCCTCCTCTGCGAACCATTTGACGAATGACGCGCCGTAACGGATCTCGCCTTTGGCCTCGTCCAGGGGCTTGCCCTGTTCGGTCGTCAAGATCAGCGCGAGATCGTCCAGATGCACGAGCATCAGGCTATGCCAGGTCTCCAGGAGGCCAGCGCGCTCGGCGTTGGTCTTCTTCTTCCAATCGCCATAGGCGGAAGCTGCGGCGTCTATCGCAGCGCGGGTCTCCGGACCGGCCATGTCGGGCACCGTGCCGATCGTTGCCTGGGTCGCCGGATCGACGACATCGACCGTCTTTCCGGAAGAGGCCGCGACCCATTTGCCGCCGATCAGGCCGGCCTCGCGGAACAGACTTTTGTCTTTCAGATTTTTCATCGAAAACGACTTTGCAATCAGGTGAGCGCCGCGACGACGGCGGTGGTGATGGCGTTCGTGCGGTCTTTGCCGGGAACGGTGCCTATGCCTCTGGCGGTTGCGGCCTCGACCGCCTGCATGACGCGGCCGGCCGCAGCCTTTTCGCCGAGATGGTCGAGCATCATGGCGCCGGACCAGATGGTGGCGATCGGATTGGCGATGCCCAGATGCGCGATATCGGGCGCGGAGCCGTGCACAGGCTCGAACATCGACGGCGCCGAGCGGTCGGGATTGATGTTGGCGGAGGCGGCGTAGCCGAGCCCGCCCTGGATCGCTGCGCCGATGTCGGTCAGGATGTCGCCGAACAGGTTGGAGGCGACGACCACGTCGAGGCTCTCCGGCGCCATGATCATGCGCGCGGCGAGCGCGTCGACATGATAGCTGGTCACTTCGACGTCCGGATAATCCGCAGCCAGCTTTCGCGTGATGTCGTCCCAGAACACCATCGAGTATTTCTGCGCGTTGGACTTGGTGACTGAGGCGAGCTTCCGCCGCCGCGACCGCGCCTGCTCGAAGCCGAAGCGCAGGATGCGCTCGACGCCGGCGCGGGTGAAGATCGAGGTCTCTACGGCCACCTCATCCAGAGTTCCCTGATGCACGCGCCCGCCGGCGCCCGAATATTCGCCCTCGGTGTTCTCGCGGATGCACAGGATGTCGAAGCCCTCGGCCCGCAGCGGGCCCTTTACGCCCGGCAGCAGACGGTGCGGCCTGATGTTGGCATATTGCACGAACGCCTTGCGGATCGGCAGCAGCAGGCCGTGCAGCGAGACCGAATCCGGCACCTCCGCCGGCCAGCCGACCGCGCCGAGAAGGATGGCGTCGAAGCCGCGCAAGGTGTCGATGCCGTCCTGCGGCATCATGCGGCCGGTTTCCTTGAAGAAGCGGCAGGACCAGGGGAAGTCGGTTCCCGTCAGCGCAAAGCCGAAGTTTTTGGCCGCGGTTTCCAGCACCGTCCAGGTGGCGGCGGTCACATCGCGGCCGATGCCGTCACCTGGGATCAGGGCGATCGAATAGGACTTCATCGGCTTCTCTTCACAGGCTGATCAGGACGCTCTTGGTCCTGCGGTTGGCGAGATAGGCCTCACGGCCGAGATCCTTGCCGATACCGGAGCGCTTGTAGCCGCCGGTTGGCAGGATATGGTCGCGCGAGCGGCTGTAGCGGTTGACCCAGACGGTGCCCGCTTCGAGCTTGCGCGCGAAGCGGATGGTACGGGACAGGTCGGAGGTGAACAGGCCGGAAGCCAGCCCGTAGGTCGGATGGCTCGACAGCGTCAGCGCTTCTTCCTCGGTCTCGAACGTCTGGACGGTCAGGACCGGGCCGAAGATTTCCTCGATGATTGCAGGATTGGCCTGATCGACATTGGTGATCAGTGTCGGTTCGTAGAAATAGCCCGGGCTGTCCGTGGCGGCGCCGCCGATCAGGCATTCGCCGCCGGCTTCGACCGCGGCTCGCACGATGCTGTCGATGCGCGCTCGCTGCCGTTCCGAGATAACAGGCGAATACTGCGTCGTCTCGTCCCAGGTCGGGCCTGGCCGCACCGCCTTCATCCGTTGCAGGATGGCGGTCGTCAGCCTGTCGGCGACACTCTTCTCGACGATCAGGCGCGTACCGGCCACACAGGCTTGGCCGGCATTGAAGGTGACGCTGCCGGCGATCGCCATTGCTGCCTTGTCGAGATCGGCATCGGCAAAAACAATCTGCGGGCTCTTGCCGCCGAGTTCCAGCGTCATTGGCTTGACGCCGGTACGAGCGACGTTCTCCATGATGGCCGAACCGGCGCGGGTCGAGCCGGTGAAGGAGACCTTGGCGATGTCGGGATGACCGGTCAGCGCCGTGCCGGTCGTCGGACCGTCGCCGAGCACCACGTTTATGAGCCCTGCCGGCAGGCCCGCCCTGATCGCGAGTTCTGCCATGTAGACTGCAGAGAAGGGCGTCATTTCAGACGGCTTCAGCACGACAGCGTTGCCCGCGGCCAGCGCCGGGCCGAGCTTCCATCCGGCCATGGAGACAGGGAAGTTCCAGGGTGTGATCGCGCCGACCACGCCATAGGGCTCGCTCATGATCATGCCGAAGGTGGCGTCGTCGGTCGGCACGAGATCGCTGCCTTCCTTGTCGGCGAACTCGGCAAAAAAGCGGATCTGTTCGGCGGTCACGGCAATGTCGCCGGCAACGAGCTGGCCGACGGGCCGCGTCGAGGACAGCGCCTCGATCCTGGCGAGCGTTTCGGCTTCCGCCTCGATCAGGTCGGCCCAGGCCTGGAGTGCTTTGGTGCGCTCGCGCGGCCGGACGCCGCCCCAGTTGCTGGCCTTAAGCGCCGCCTTGGCACTTGCCACCGCACGGTCGACCATGTCTAAGCCAGCCACAGGGCAGGCAGTATATGACCTGCCGTCCGAGGGGCGGCGCATTTCGAGCCCGCCCTCGGTCGAGATCAGTTCCCCGCCGATGAGGTGGCCGACGGGGAGGGGGATTGTATCGGGATTGAAGCTTAGGCTCATCGACAACCACTCTGCGGCGTGGGCTGGAGCCTAGCGCGTGCCGGCACGCAGCATGCGCTGTTCGGCGACCTACCGCCGACGAATGTTGCGTGCCAGACGTGAGAGACGGCAAAATCTTCCGCGCAGGCCGGCATCTCACGCGGGTTCCGTTAACCGACGGTCACGTAGATCTTGCGCACTGTTTCGATGGTCTTCCAGACACCGGTGAAGCCGGGCTTCATCACGAAGCTGTCGCCGGCGCGGTAGATCACCGTTTCACCGGCGTCGGGCGTGATTTCGACCACGCCGGACAGGATGTGGCAAAACTCGAAAGTGTCGCCCTTGATCGAGCGCGTCTCTCCCGGCGTCGCCTCCCAGACGCCGGTGTGGACGAGATCGTTCTTGGCGGCGTCCTGCGCCCAGGTCTTGAAGGCAGGGTTGCCGGCAATCAGCCGTTCGGGCAGCGCCCTGGATTCGCGCGGCGGGGAGGCAGGGCTGGTATCGACGGTCTTGAGCAGGGACAAAGGATGACCTTTCCGGTTGGGTTTCAATAGCCGCGCGACCGGTCGACGAGCCCGATAGGATCGAGACCCGCGCGGTGGCGCCTGATGTTGTCGATGACGGCGCGTGCAGCCGTCGCAGGTTGGGTGACGCTTGCGATATGCGGGGTGAGAATGATCTTCGGATGCGACCAGAACGGATGACCCGCGGGCAGCGGTTCGGGATCGGTGACGTCGATCATCGCCGCCAATAGTTGGCCGCTGTTCAGAGCCGCGACAAGCGCTTCGTGGTCGAGCTGCGGCCCTCGGCCGGTGTGGACGAGCGCCGCGCCCTTGGGCAGCTTCGCCAACAGGTCGGCATTCAGAAAACCGCGCGTATCCTCGGTCAGTGGCAGCAGGCAGATCAATATGTCGCTGGCCGCGAGCATCTCCTCCAGCCCAAGTTCGCCATGATAACAGGCCACGCCCGCGATCTGTCGAGGCGAGCGGCTCCAGCCGGCGAGCGGAAAGCCGAAGGGCTTCAGCCGGTCGAGGACGGCCTGGCCGAGTTGCCCGAGGCCAAGCACGCCGAGCCGGCGCGACCCGGCCTGGAGTTGTGCGATATCGCTCCATTCGCCGGCGCGCTGCTGCGCCAGATAGGCAGGTAGGTTGCGGTGCAGCGCGAGCACGGCCAGCGTCACATACTCCTGCATCATGCGCACGATGCCTTCCTCGACCGTACGCACGATCTTCACCTGTTCCGGCACGGTATCGAAGCGGAACTGGTCCACGCCAGCGCCAATCGAAAACAGGATCTCCAGGCTCCTGTAGCGCGCGAGGTCTTCTGGCGCGGTCCAGGTGATGAGATAGCGTACCGCGTCGGGATCGACCGCTGCAGCATCCATCGTGAAGGGGACGTCCGGCAATTCTGTAGCGAATGCATCGGCGAAGACCGCCCCGCGCCCCGCATCGGAATTGAACAGGAACGTCATCCGGTTTCCCTTCAAGCCGCGCAGCGCGCGCCCAGCGCCTCGATCAATCGCTGGCAGGCTGCGAGTTCGCTGGTGAGAATGTACTCATCCGGCTTGTGGGCGCGGTCGATGTCGCCCGGTCCACAGATGATCGCATCGAACCCGGCCGCCTGATAAAGTCCTGCCTCCGTGCCATAGCTGACGGCGGCGAGCGTCACCTCGCCTGTCAGCTCGCGCAGCAGTCCTGCCAGTGCCGCTTCTTGTGGCAGCGACAGGGCCGGATAAGCGCTCATCGCCGTCCACTCGACCGGAAAGCCGTCGGTTTCGAGGGCCTCGGCCCGCGCCCTGATCGGCGCGAGAAGGCTCGCCGGGTCGACACCGGGTATGGCGCGTGCCTCCAGATCCAGCGTGCAACTGTCGGGAATGATGTTGACCGACTGTCCTCCTGCGATCACACCGGCCTGCAGCGAGGAATAGGCGGGCTCGAAGGCGGAGTTGAACGGACCGCGCGTCAGCCGCTCGGCTTCGCTCACGGCCGCGCTCAGCGCTTCGGACATCGCATGGATGGCGTTGAGCCCGAGGTCAGGCCGTGAAGAATGGCCGGAGCGCCCTTTGATGATTACGCGGGCGGCCGCCTTGCCCTTGTGGCCGCGCACGGCGCGCATGCCGCTCGGCTCGCCGACGATGACGCCGAGCGGCTTCGCGCAAAGTTCGGGAAGCCGGGCGATCAGGTGTGGCACGCCGCGACATCCCACTTCCTCGTCGTAGGAGAAGGCGAGATGGATCGGTCTGGCGAGGCGCAGTCCAGCCAGCATGGGCACAGCCGCCAGCGTAGCGGCCAGAAACCCCTTCATATCCGTGGTGCCGCGTCCGTAGAGCCGTTCACCGTCCCGGCGCAGGGTGAAAGGAGCCGAACTCCACTGCGGCTCGCCGGCGGGAACGACGTCCATGTGGCCGGACAGGATGTAGCCCGGGACATCGGTGGGACCGACCGTCGCGAAAAGATTGAAACGGTCGCCTTCCGGCCCTGGAAGCACGGTGACCTGGGTTCCGTGTTCCGCGAGATGGGTCTCGATCCAGCCGGCGATATCGCCGTTCGGTCTGCCGGCGACCGATGGAAAGGCGACGAGACGATCGAGGATGTCGAAGACGTCCATTCCAGCCCTCAAAACATTTCGGGTTCGCCGGATCGATGCCGTCGACCATATGCTGCTAGATTTCCAGAGAGAGTGTGCGCGTTCTTTCGCGATTGCGTGCCGAAAGCGGAAGTGTTTCAGTCGAATCTTGCGTTGGCGCGCGGCTTTCGAGCAAATCGTACCGGGCTGCTTGTTTAGCGTTGGCGGGACAGTAGGCGGTCGCCAATAGGTCGCCCTCCCTCGTGGTAATCTTTCAGGGGCATGGACTTGAAGCCGTCCGAGAGCTTGAAAATCGATACCTTCTCGATGCGAATCGACGACATTGAAGGCGTCGATCTTGACCGGTTGCACGCACTCTCGCTCTCCGTGGGATGGCCGCATCGCGCCGAGGATTGGCAATTCCTGCGCCAATCGGGAGAGGGGTTCGTGGCGCTCGACGAGATCGGCCGGGTTCTCGGCTCGGCCATGTGGTTCGCGCATGGCACGGATTTCGCAACCGTGGGCATGGTCATCACCTCGCCGCGGCTCCAGACGCTGGGTGCGGGGCAATGGCTGATGAAGCGGGTCTTCGACAGGGTAGCCGGCCGCGACTTGCGCCTCAATGCGACCAGGGCGGCAAGGCGGCTCTATCTCTCGCTCGACTTCCAGCCGGAGAAGACTGTCTATCAATGCCAGGGCATCGCCCGCCTGGAGACGACGGGTAGCCCGGGAGACATACGCGATGTCAGGACCTTGGGCGCAGGGGACATTCCCGCAGCTATCGCGCTCGACGCGGCAGGATTTGGCGTGAGGCGGGCGGCACTCATCGAAAGGCTTTTCGCACACTCGGCCGGCTATGGTCTTTTCAAGGATGGCAGGCTGAACGCATTCGCGCTCTGCCGGCCGCTCGGGCGAGGCCACGTCGTGGGGCCGGTCGTGGCGGAAAGCGATGCCGACGCCGTGGCGATCGTCCGGCCGCATGTGGACGACCATTCGGGGTCTTTCCTGCGGATCGACACCCACATGGACAATGGCGAGTTCGCCGCCTTTCTGTCGCACAGCGGCATGCCGGTTTTCGACACGGTGCTCACCATGTCGATGGGCAAGCCTCTCAACGATTTTGCCGTCGGCGGTGCAATCACACCGAAGACCTATGCCCTCGCCAGTCAAACGCTCGGTTAGTTCAATCCAGGACGCGGGCAGTCGCGGCTGTCCACGCCTTCGCAGGCACTCTTGCGGCACCAGTAGAACTAACATCTAAAAGTATGGTTTCTGCAGCCATGCTCAAACGCAGACAACACTGGATTGTCACAGCCTTCGAAGTTGCCCAAGGCAGGCGCGCATCAACTTCCGTCTGAACGCATCGACGTCGCGACAACTTTGTTGGATTCGCTTATTCGTGACCGAAGTGCACTGACAATGGCACGCTAGTGTTCAATATCGTGTCATGGCGTAGAAAAGGCGGTGGCTCGCCGGGATCGGCGAAGCCGCGAATTACGAATTCTCCATTGCCCTTCGCCAAAATTCGCAGCAGGAACCTAAGATGCGAAAAACGCGACCGAGATCGCTCGGAAGCACTTCGCCTTGCCGGTGGTCCCATACCGCTACGGGCGGTATCGCGCTGCGGTAGTCGACGCTGCTGGGTCTTGAGCCACATCTAATCGATCGCGACTGCTTCGACCACCTCGGGCTGCCGTACACGTAGAAAAATGCAGCGTCCGGATCGCCGCGAGCACCCGAGAAAATGGACCTCGCAGACTTCCAGAGCGTGGGCATCGAACGTCGGCAAAGCGGGGCAACGGGGCTCTGGTTTGGGCAAATTCTCGGCCTGTTCAACTTGCTAAAGCGTGGTAAAGTGATTATACCAGTTAATAACATGACGATCGGCGCGGCCGTCGTTTAAAAATCGGGAGTAGGGATAAATGACGACGATTGCGTTGTTCGGTGCCGGCGGGAAGATGGGGTACCGCCTGTCGACCAATTTTCGCGGTTCGCCCTATACGATACGCCATGTCGAGGTCAGCGATGCCGGCCGCGAGCGGCTGAAGTCGGGTCTGGGCTTCGAAGCCGTCAGCGCCGATGAAGCGCTCAAAGGTGCCGATGTGGTGATCCTGGCGGTTCCCGATACGCATATCGGCAAGGTGGCGGCCAGCATAGAGAGCAAGCTTGCATCGGGCACGATGGTCGTCGTGCTCGACGCCGCCGCGCCGTTCGCCGGCCATTTGCCGAAGCGGCCGGACCTGACCTATTTTGTCACCCATCCCTGCCATCCGCCGATCTTCAACGACGAGACCGACATGGCGGCAAAAAAAGACTATTTCGGCGGCGTCAAAGCCAAGCAGCATATGGTCAGCGCGCTGATGCAGGGTCCGGAAGAGGATTTTGCCAAGGGCGAGGCGATCGCCAAGATCATCTGGGCGCCAGTGATGCGTTCGCACCGTGTCACTGTCGATCAGATGGCGTTGCTGGAGCCCGGCCTTTCGGAAACCGTATGCGCCTCGCTGCTCGTCGTCATGAAGGAAGCCGTCGACGAGGTCGTGGCGCGCGGCGTCGACAAGCAAGCTGCGCTCGATTTCCTGCTCGGCCATATGAATGTTCTTGGCGCCGTCATCTTCGGCGAAACCAAGGGTGTGTTCTCCGACGCCTGCAACAAGGCGATCGAGTTCGGCAAGCCGGTGCTGATGCGCGACGACTGGAAGCGGGTGTTCGAGCCGGAAGAGATCGCCGCGAGCATTCAGCGCATCACCTGAGAAAGGCCAAGTCAGGTGCTCGCCGGAGCGTCTCGATGCCTCGGCGCATCGCCGCCGACGCTCAACCTCGGTCGTATCAGGTACATATCATCTGAATTTGTGATTGACTCATCATACCAGTTGGCTTAGCTGTTGTTGACTCGGATCGATAAGGTTTCGCAGGGAGTTCGAAGCCTGGACGAGTGGAGGACGGCCGGGGAGCAACGATCCGTCAGTGGAAGCCGGCAAACGGCTTTTGAGCCTGAACCGATCAGCGGCCCGCGCTGCGTAACGAATTCGAATGCAGACAGTGGCCTTGGTTGATCAAGGCCGTTTTTCAAACGGGAGGACATCATGAAACTCACACGCAGAATGACACTTGCGGCTTTTGCCGGGATGCTGGCGCTTGGCACCGCGGCACCCGCCTATGCCGCGGACCTCATTGCAATCATCACGCCCTCGCATGACAATCCGTTCTTCAAGGCGGAAGCCGTCGGTGCCGAAGCCAAGGCCAAGGAACTCGGCTACGAAGCGCTGGTGCTCGTCCATGACGACGATGCCAACAAGCAGTCCGAACTGATCGACACCGCGATCGGTCGCGGCGCCAAGGCGATCATCCTCGACAATGCCGGCGCCGACGCCACCGTCGCCGCCGTGCAGAAGGCCAAGGACGCGGGCGTGCCTTCGTTCCTGATCGACCGCGAGATCAACGCCACCGGAGTCGCCGTCGCGCAGATCGTCTCCAACAACTACCAGGGCGCCCAGCTCGGCGCGCAGGAATTCGTCAAGCTGATGGGCGAGAAGGGCAATTTCGTCGAGCTGGTCGGCAAGGAATCCGACACCAATGCCGGAATCCGCTCCAAGGGCTATCACGACGTCATCGACGACTATCCGGACCTGAAGATGGTCGCCCAGCAATCGGCCAACTGGAGCCAGACCGAAGCCTACGCCAAGATGGAATCGATCCTGCAGGCCAACCCCGACATCAAGGGCGTCATCTCCGGCAACGATACGATGGCGATGGGCGCCTATGCGGCGCTGGTCGCGGCGAACCGGAAGGACGTCATCGTCGTCGGCTTCGACGGATCGAACGACGTGCGCGACTCGATCACCGCGGGCGGCATCAAGGCAACCGTGCTGCAGCCGGCCTATGCGCAGGCGCAGATGGCGGTAGAGCAGGCCAACGACTTCATCAAGAACAAGAAGTCGCCGGCCAAGGAAAAGCAGTTGATGGACTGCGTCCTGGTCAATGGCGACAATGCTCCCAAGCTGGAAACTTTTGCGCTGACCAACTGAGCCGGCGCGATATGAATAGCGAGGGACGACCCATGGGTCGTCCCTCGCCGCCATTTTCCGTGGGTGCCGACCGCCGTGCTGAACAACAGGCCATCATGCTGAACAACAAGCCGATCTGGCCGATCCTTGCCGCGACACTCGGCATCAGCCTTACCGCCTGCAAGATTCTTCCGACTCCCTCGGGAGACAGCGGCAGCAGCACCGCGTTCAACCCCGACAAGATGGTCGAGGAGATCTGGGTGGCGAAGGTCGTGCCCTATCTCCAGCGGAAAGCCGGGCCGTTTGCCGAGGTTCATGCGCTGGCGAAAACCGATCCCGCTTCTGCCGGCGCCAAATATGGCAATCCAAACAAGCAGGCAAATTCGCCTTGGACCTTCGCGGTTCGCGTTGAGGGCAAGATCATTGCCGCCAACACGGCGTCGCGCGCGGCGACGATGGATATCGATGTCGACGGCGACGGCAAGGCGGATGCGCGGGTGCAGATCGGACCGGCGATGCGGGGAACCGCGCTGCGCGACAGCCTCGATTTCATCCAGTTCAACGATTTTACCAACCAGATCGATTTTGCCCAGTTCGGCAAGGCGTTCAACGCCTATGCCGACACGGCCGTGCTTTCCAAACTGCCGCGCGACGCACTGGAAGGCCGGACCGCGAAAGTTCTCGGCGCCTATACGCTCGAAAGCGGCCAGGACCTGCCGCTGGTGACGCCGGCGGAGGCGGAAATCGGGCCAAAACCATGACTGCTGCCGCCGCTCATGATGTCATCCTGAAGTTGGAAGACGTCTCCAAGGTCTATTCCGGCACGGTCGCGGTCAAGCGCGCGAATTTCGAGGTGCGCAGGGGCGCGGTGAATGTGCTGGTCGGCGAAAACGGCGCCGGCAAGTCGACGCTGATGAAGATCATCGCCGGCGTCGAGCAGCCGACGCTCGGCCGGATCCTTCTGGAAGGGGAGGAGGTCTCCTTCTCGTCATCGGGAGATGCGGTGAACCGCGGCATCGGCATGGTGTTCCAGGAACTGAACCTGTTCGGCAATATGACGGTGGCCGAGAACATCTTCGCCACCCGCGAGATCACCAACCGGTTCCGCAAGATCGACCGCAAGGAGCAGGAGCGCCGTGCCGCGCAATTTCTCGAACGGCTTCAGGCCGGCATAAGGCCCGATATGCTGGTCGAGGATCTGCGCATCGGCCAGCAGCAGCTGGTCGAGATCGCCAAGGCAGTTTCGCTCGATGCCCGCATCCTGATCATGGACGAGCCGACCTCGGCGCT
This sequence comes from Mesorhizobium sp. P171375, assembly GCF_057786075.1. Taxonomy (NCBI): domain Bacteria; kingdom Pseudomonadati; phylum Pseudomonadota; class Alphaproteobacteria; order Hyphomicrobiales; family Phyllobacteriaceae; genus Mesorhizobium; species Mesorhizobium sp. P171375. The sequence continues at coordinate 5,879,868 of NZ_JBYNWF010000001.1, read as the reverse complement.
GAGTGCGGCGGAAGTCGAGATCCTGTTCAAGGTGATTGCCGACCTCAAGGCGCGCGGCGTGGCCATCGTCTACATCTCGCACCGGTTGGAAGAGCTGATCCGCATCGGCGACTACATCACTGTGCTGCGCGACGGGCACATCACCGGCCAGGAGGAGATGAAAAACGTCGACACGCGGTGGATCGTGCGGCAGATGATCGGCTCCGACGCCAAGGATTTCGCCAAGGCCGACGGCCATGTTCCCGGCGAAGAAATATTCCGCGCCGAAGACATCTGCCTGCCGCGCGCGACCGGTGGATTGGCCGTCGACCATGTGTCGCTGTCGCTGCGCGCCGGCGAGATCCTAGGCATCTACGGATTGATGGGCGCCGGGCGCAGCGAGCTGTTCGACTGCATCATGGGCCGCCATGGCCAGGCGACCGGAACGATCTTCATCGCCGGCAAAAAGGTCAAGGAGCGCGACACGACGCGGCGCATCGGGCGCGGACTGGCGCTGATCCCCGAAGACCGCCAGCGCGAAGGGCTGGTGTCGATCCTCTCGGTTGCCAGCAACCTGACGCTGGCCAGCCTGTCGCGGTTCGTTCGCCTGTTTCATATTCGCGGCGGCCCCGAAAGACAGGCAGTGGCGCAGATGGTGCAGGAACTGGCGATCAAGGTCGCCGACCCTGCGCAGGAGGTCTCGTCGCTGTCGGGCGGCAACCAGCAAAAGGTGGTGATCGGCAAGGCGCTGCTTACCGGACCGAAGGTGCTGCTGATGGACGAGCCGAGCCGTGGCATCGATGTCGGCGCCAAGGCCGACGTCTTCCGCACCATGCGCAAACTGTCGCGTGACGGACTGGGCATTCTCTTCGCCACCTCCGATCTCGACGAGGTGATGGCGCTGTCCGACCGCATCGCGGTGATGAGCAACGGAAAACTGACCGGCATGTTCGATCGCGCCGAGGCGACGGAGGCGGCCTTGGTCGCCGCCTCGGCACTTGGCCACGGACCGGCCCCGCACACGGAGAATACCGCCCATGACTGACATCCCGGCCAAGGCGGCTATTCCATTCGTCTCGAGTGGCTCGCTGCTGCTGACGTTGATGAAGGCGAGGACGTTCATCGCGCTGATCGCCGTGCTGATCTTCTTTTCGATTGCGGCGCCGAACTTCCTGTCGACCGCCAATCTGATCCTGATGTCGAAGCATGTGGCGCTGAACGCGTTCCTGGCGATGGGCATGACCTTCGTTATCATCACCGGCGGCATCGACCTATCGGTCGGCTCGATCGTCGGCCTGTGCGGCATGGTAGCCGGCTACCTCGTGCTGAACGGCATCGACCTGCAGATCGGCTACACCATCTATTTCAACGTGGTCGAGATCGCGCTGATCACGCTTACCGTCGGCATCCTGATCGGTGCCGCCAACGGATTGCTGATCACCAGGCTGAACGTCGCGCCGTTCATCGCCACGCTTGGCGTGCTCTACGTCGCGCGCGGCCTGGCGCTGCTGTCGTCGGATGGCCGCACCTTCCCCAATCTCGTCGGCAAGCCGGAACTCGGCACTACCGGGTTCGGCTTCCTCGGCGCCGGCCGGCTGCTCGGCCTGCCGGTGGCGATCTGGATCCTGATCGTCGTTGCGCTGGCGGCGGCCTATCTCGCCAAATACACGCCACTCGGCCGCCATATCTTTGCTGTCGGCGGCAATGAACGGGCGTCGCGTATTTCCGGCGTCCGTGTCAACATGGTGAAAATGTTCGTCTACATGTTCTCCGGCTTTTGCGCGGCGATCGTCGGCCTGATCATTTCGTCCGAACTGATGGCCTCGCATCCGGCAACGGGTGAAAGTTTCGAGCTCAACGCCATCGCCGCGGCGGTGCTTGGCGGCACGTCGATGTCGGGCGGTCGCGGCACGATCGGCGGCACCATTGTCGGCGCCTTCGTCATCGGCATTCTTTCGGACGGGTTGGTGATGATGGGCGTGAGTTCCTTCTGGCAAATGGTGATCAAGGGCCTCGTCATCATCGTCGCCGTCGTCGTCGACCAGGCGCAGCGTCGGCTGCAGAGCCGGGTGACACTGATGCAGATGGCAAAGGCAGGGTGAGCATGGCGGAGTTGCGGGGAGCACTGATCGGTTGCGGCTTCTTTGCCGTCAACCAGATGCATGCCTGGCGTGACATTGAAGGCGCCTCGATCGTCGCCGTTTGCGACCGCGACCCGGAACGGCTGTGCATCGTTGGTGACCAGTTCGGCATCGCGAAGCGCTACACCGACGCGGCCGAACTTTTTGCCAGCGAGAGGCTGGATTTCGTCGATATCGCCACCACGGCGCCCAGCCATCGTCCGCTGGTCGAGATGGCGGCGCGTTACCGTGTGCCGGTGATCTGCCAAAAGCCGTTCGCGCCGACGTTGGCCGACGCCAAGGCCATGGTGAAGGCCTGTGCCGATGCCGGCGTACCGCTGATGGTGCATGAGAACTTCCGCTGGCAGTCGCCGATCCAGGCGGTGCGCGCCGTGCTCGACAGCGGCAAGATCGGCACGCCCTTCTTCGGCCGCATCTCCTTCCGCTCCGCCTATGACGTGTTTTCCGGCCAGCCCTATCTCGCCAAGGGAAAGCGCTTCATCATCGAGGATCTCGGCATCCACAGCCTTGACATTGCCCGGTTCCTGCTGGGCGATGTGTCGACGATCACGACACGAACCGCGCGCATCAACCCTGATATCGCTGGCGAAGATGTCGCGACGATGTTGATGGACCACAAGAACGGCGCGACGTCGGTCGTCGACTGCAGCTACGCGACGAAGCTTGCCGTCGAGCCGTTTCCCGAAACGCTGATCGAGATCGACGGCAGCGACGGCACGATCCGGCTGGCGCAAGAATACCGGCTCACCGTCACCGGCAAGAGCGGCACGAAGATCATAGACGTTTCGCCGCCGCTGCTGCCCTGGGCGTCGCGGCCCTGGCACAACATCCAGGAGAGCGTCGTCGCGATTCAACAGCACTGGGTCGACTGCCTGGCAAAGGGGACTGAGCCGGCGACCTCGGGCGCGGACAATCTCCAAACCTTTGCGCTTGTCGAGGCGGCCTATCTGGGCGCCGCGAGCCACGAACCTGTCCACCTCGATGCCTTGCTGAAATGACAGCCGACGCCTTTCTCCTCTACGGCACACGCGTGGTCGAGGCCGAGCCAGTCAGGCTGAGTGCAGGCCCGCTCAGCGCCGACTTCGTCAACGGCAATCTGCGCAGCATCCGTTATGGTGGCATCGAAGTGCTGCGCGCCATCGCGTACATCGTCAGGGATCGCGATTGGGGCACTTACGAACCAGCGCTGACCAACCTTATGATCGATTGTGGCGCCGACAGTTTCTCGGTGAGCTACACGGCAAACTGCACCGGGCAGGACGCAAGCCGGCTCGCCTTCCGCGCCACGATCAAAGGCTCCTCTGATGGCCATCTGGTCTTCGACGTCAGCGCACTGCCCGAGAGCGATTTCGAGACCAATCGCTGCGGCTTCTGCATCTTGCACCCGATCGCCGGGTTGGCTGGCAGTGCGGTGACGGTCGAGCATACCGATGGCAGCGTGGTGGCGACAAAACTTCCGCTGCTGATCGATCCCTGGCAGCCTTTCAAGGATTTGCGCGCGATCACCCATGAGCTTCAGCCGGGCATTACTGCCGAATGCCGGATGGAGGGCGCCACTTTCGAGATGGAAGACCAGCGCAACTGGTCGGATGCGTCCTACAAGACCTATGTCCGGCCGCTTGCGCTGCCGTGGCCCTATGTGTTGCCTGCCGATCAACCCGTCAGGCAGACGATCAGCCTGCGCATCATCGACGAGGGGAAAATACCGGCTGTCGCGGCAAGCACCGAACCGGTGCGCATCGAACTCGGCGAGGCCGGGCAGAGGCTGCCGGATATCGGTGTGATCATCTACCCGGATGACGTGGAGGCCGCGCTCGCAAACCTTCCGACATTGGCCGCGCTGGGCCCGCAGCAACTTGTCTTCCACTACGACCCGACACGTGGCCATGGGCTGGGTGCGTTGCAGTCCTTTGCAAAACTTGCCGCCGCCTATCCAGTGCAGACGACGCTGGAATGCGTCGTTGTCTGCGCGGGCGATCTCGAAGCTGAACTTTCAGCCGTCGCCGACATGGTGCACCAGGCCGGGCTAAAACTTTCGGCCATTGCCGTCTCGCCTTCCGTCGACCGGCAGTCGACGCCGCCGGGCAGCGCGTGGCCGGACTGTCCGCCGCTCGAAGACGTTTATGCCGCTGCTCGTCGCGCCTTTCCTGGTATCCGGCTTGGCGGTGGCATGTTCAGCTATTTCACCGAACTCAACCGCAAGCGCGTGCCGGCCGGCTTGCTGGATTTCGTCACCCACTGCACTTGCCCGATCGTGCACGCCGCCGACGATCTCAGCGTCATGCAGTCACTGGAGGCGCTGCCCTTCATCACGCGATCTGCGCGGGCGATCTTCGGAGAAAAACCCTACCGCATCGGCCCGTCGACGATTGCCATGCGCCAGAACCCCTATGGCAGCGCGACCAAGGCCAATCCCGGGGGACAGCGCATCGCCATGGCCGACCGCGACCCGCGCCATGCCGGACTGTTCGCCGCCGCGTGGACGATCGGCTATGCCGCGCGCGTCGCGCCGGTTGGACTGGAGCAACTCACGCTCTCCGGCTTCGCTGGACCGTTCGGCGTGCTGGCGGCGTCCGGAGAATCCGTCGCGGAAGGATCACCCCGGCCGATCTTCGATGCCATCAAGGGGCTTTGCGAAATGGCCGGCCTTGCGCATGTGGCGGCAACGACGAGCGATGAGACCAAGGTGCTGGCGCTGGCTGGCCGCGCCGCCTCGGGCAAGATCATCTTGTGGCTGGTGAACCTGGCAGCGGGCGACGTGCCGGTCGACATCTCAGCGCTTGGTCGGGAGCAATTCTTGATGGCGCCTTACGCGATCGCGCGGATCGGCTAAGCTATTTTTCGGAATTCATCACATAGAGCGCGCGGGAGCGCTCGAGATGCTTGATCATCGCCTTCTCGGCGCCGTCTGCATCCTTCTTCTCGATGCGGTCGATGATCTCTTCGTGCTCGGTCAGCGTGAACTTTTCCTTGCCGGTCCAGATCAGCATTTCCGTATGATATTCCTTCAGCCAACCGAGCATCGCCTCGCTGACGGCGACATAGATCGGGTTGCCTGAAATCGCCGCGATCTGGGTGTGAAACTTCATGTCGGCGGAGATGAAGGCTTCGGAATCGCCGCGAAAGCCGCGCTGTTCGGCAATTGTGGCCCGCAGTCGCTCAACGTCCTCGGCGGTTGCGTTTTCGGCGGCTTCCCTGACCATGCCGCGCTCGAAGAAGATGCGCGCGGTTTTCAGGTGTTCCAGCGTGTCCTTCGACGACGACAGGATGATCTTGGCCGCGCCATCGACCTGTTTGATGATCGACTTGGCGGTCAACTGCAGCACCTTGGCGCGCTCGCCATGCGAGATCGCGACCAGGCCCATATTGCTCAGCGCCTGCATCGCCTCGCGGATCGCGGGACGGCCGACCTCGAAGCGCTCCATCAGTTCGCGCTCCGAAGGCATATCGTCGCCCGGCGTCAGTTCGCCGCTGGTGATCAGGCGCTTCAGCCGCAAAAACACTTCATCGGAAAGCTTGCGCCGGACGATCGGCTCCGAACGGTTCATCGTCGCGAATCACTCCCTTGACCGGTGTCTATCTAGCACTGCCGTCACGATTTCCAGAATGCCTGCCAGCCAATCAGCCCATATCTTGCGAGCAGGATATTGCTTGCAAAGCTTATGTACTCATTATACCAGATTTCGACGATCAAGGAACTCTTTTCGAACCTCCTTCGGCCTCAGACAACGAACCATGATCACGCTCACCTACCGCATCGAGACATCAGGCAGCATCGAGGCGCTGGCGGCCAAGATCGCCAGCGACCAGTCGACCGGAACCTTCGTTGCGCTGCCCGGTGAGACCGAGGAACTCAAGGCCAGAGTGGCAGCGCGCGTTCTCGCCATACGCCATCTGCCCGAGGCTGACAGGCCCTCCATTCCCGAGGCCGGTGACGGGCCGTTCAAGCGCGCGGATGTCGACATCGCCTTTCCGTTCGATGCCATCGGCACCGACCTGTCGGCACTGATGACGATTGCCATCGGCGGCGCCTATTCGATCAAGGGCCTGTCCGGCATTCGCGTCGTCGACATGAAGCTGCCGGAGCAATATCGCGGCGCTCATCCAGGTCCGCAGTTCGGTGTCGCCGGCAGCCGCCGGCTGACCGGCGTCACGGATCGGCCGATCATCGGCACTATCGTCAAGCCGGCGCTGGGGCTGCGGCCGCACGAGACCGCCGCAATGGTGGGCGAGCTGATCGCCGCCGGCGTCGATTTCATCAAGGACGACGAGAAGCTGATGAGCCCAGCCTATTCGCCCTTGGCGGAACGGGTGAAGGCAATCATGCCGCTGGTCCTCGACCATGAGCAGAAGACCGGCAAGAAGGTGATGTATGCCTTCGGCATTTCGCATGCCGATCCAGACGAGATGATGCGCAACCACGACTTTGTCGCCAAGGCCGGTGGCAATTGCGCGGTGGTCAACATCAATTCCATCGGCTTCGGCGGCATGGCCTTTCTCAGGAAGCGCTCCAGCCTGGTGCTGCACGCCCATCGCAACGGCTGGGATATCCTCACCCGCCATCCCGGCCTCGGCATGGACTTCAAGGTCTGGCAGCAATTCTGGCGGCTGCTCGGCGTCGACCAGTTCCAGATCAACGGCATCCAATCGAAATACTGGGAGCCGGACACGTCCTTCGTCGAATCCTTCAAGGCGGTGACGACACCGATCTTTTTGCCTGAGGACTGCGCGCTGCCAGTGGCCGGCTCCGGCCAGTGGGGCGGGCAGGCGCCCGAGACCTATGAACGAACCGGCCGCACGGTCGACCTGCTCTATCTGTGCGGCGGGGGCATCGTCAGCCATCCGGACGGGCCGAGCGCCGGCGTGCGCGCCGTGCAGCAGGCCTGGCAAGCTGCGGTCGACGGCATTCCGCTGGTGGAGTTCGCCTTGAGCCATCCTGAGCTGGCGCGGTCGATCGAAAAATTCGGCGACGGCAAGGCAGCCTGAAACGATGCAAAACCTTCTGCTCAGCTATTATGGCGACGATGTCACCGGCTCGACCGATGTGATGGAGGCGCTCGAGCTCGGCGGCGTGCCGACCGTGCTGTTCATGCGCCGGCCGAACGCGGCCATGCTTGCGCAGTTCAGCTATTGCCGAGCCATCGGACTGGCCGGCACCAGCCGCAGCGAGGCTCCGCTCTGGATGGACACGAACCTGCGCGAAGCCTTCGCCTGGCTGAAGACACTGAACGCCGCGCTCTGCCACTACAAGGTCTGCTCGACCTTCGACTCCAGCCCGACGATCGGCAGCATCGGCCGCGCCATCGAGATCGGTCGTTCGGTCTTCGCGCAGGATAGCGTGCCGCTGCTGGTCGGGGCGCCGCAGCTCAAGCGCTACACCGCCTTTGGCCATCTGTTCGCCGCCTATCGCGAAAAGTATTTCCGCATCGACCGCCATCCGGTGATGAGCCGCCACCCGACCACGCCGATGGATGAATCCGACCTGCTGATCCATCTGTCGCGGCAGACGAAGCTGACGTCGGGGCTGGTCGATCTCGCGACGCTGCAGTCGGCGGGCCGGTCTGAAGCGTTCGATCGCTTGTTGGCCGAGGGCACCGACATCGTGCTTGTCGATGTCGACAGCCGGGAGACGCAGGCGCTTGCCGGCAAGGAGATTTGGCGTGTCCGCAAGCCGGGCGGCTCTTTCGTCGTCGGCTCGTCCGGGATCGAATATGCGCTGCTGGCCGAATGGGTGTCGAACGGGACGGTCAGTGCTGAACCGAAATTTTCGCCGCCGGGTGCGGCCGACCGGGTCGCGGTGGTCTCGGGCAGTTGTTCGCCGACGACCGAACGACAGATCCGGCACGCTTTGACCGACGGCTTCGACGGCATCGAGGTCGATCCTGTCGAACTGATCTCCGAAGCGTCCGGAGATGCAATCGCGCGCGCAGTTTCTGCCGGCCGCTCCAGTCTGGAAGCCGGCCGCAGTGTGGTGCTCTACACCGCGCTTGGTCCCGCGGCGGACCGGGGCGCCGAAATCGACCGGCAGGAAGGTGCCCGCCACAAGCTTGGTCGCGGCCTTGGCGAACTGCTTCGCGCGCTGACGATCGAGCAGAATTTGCAACGCGTGGTCATTGCCGGCGGCGACACGTCGAGCCACGCGCTCGGCCAGATGGGTGTCGATGCGCTGACGGTGCGGATGCCGCTGCCGGCATCGCCGGGCTCGCCGCTTTGCGTCGCTCACTCGCGCATCAAGGCGATCGATGGGCTGGAGGTGGCGCTCAAGGGCGGGCAGGTCGGAACCGAACGCTATTTCAGCGCCATCCGCGACGGCCTTCGCAGTTGACAACGCGTCCGCGCCAGCAACCGCGAGATCCATCCGTGCCTCGACTGGCGCCGAAGCCTTAGTGAAAGCCTAGTCGACAACCTGAAATGCAATGGCTTGAATAGCGTCGAAATTGTCGCGCATGTTGACGTTAAATTCACATAAAGATATGGGTTCTTTCTCGCGGCAAGGTGCTTTTGGAGTTCGTCCGCCTTGCTCTATCGGGATTGTCGCTATGTGTTTCGCCCTTGCATCAGACTGCAGGATCGCGCTGCAGCAATCGCCAGTTGCTGAAAGAGGCGGTGATCATGCCCAGCCTGCTCGGAATCGATAACGGTCTGACGGTCACCAAGGCGGTCATCTTCGATGCCGACGGCACGCAATTGTCTGTGGCGCGTCGCCGGGTGCCGCAATCTATGCCCCTTGCGCGTTCGGTAGAACGCGACATGGCAGGCCTGTGGCAAGCGACCGCCGACGCCATCAAGGAGGCGATCGCGCTTTCCGGCAGGCCGGCGGAAGACATCAAGGCGGTAGCGGCGACTGCGCATGGCGATGGTCTCTATCTGCTCGATCATGACCGTCAGCCCTTGGGACCAGGCATCCTATCGCTCGACAGCCGCGCCGGCGACATTGTCGACAGGTGGTGCGCCGGTACCGTTTTCGCCGATGCGCTGGCGACGACAGGCCAGACGCCGCATGTTTCGGCACCGTCGGCGCTGCTGGCCTGGATAAGGCAGAACGATCCTGATCGCTATGGGCGCATCGGCCATGTGCTGGCCTGCAAGGACTGGCTGCGCTTTTGCCTGACCAGCACGATCGGCACCGACCGTACGGAGGCCAGCACCTCCTTCACGGATTTCCGAACGCAGGCCTTCGCGCCGGAAGCGATGCGCATCTTCGGCCTGGACGATCTTTTCGATGCGCTGCCGCAGGTGGCGCATTCGGCCGACATCGTTGGACAGGTCACCGCGGAAGCCGCCGAAATGACCGGCCTGTTCAAGGGCACGCCCGTCGCCTGCGGCCTGCATGACGTGACCGCGTCGGCACTTGGCATGGGCGGCCATGAGGAGGGCACGCTCGCCATTGTCGCCGGCACCTATTCCATCAACGAAGTCGTTTCGTCTGAGCCGCGCGTCGACCCGCGCTGGTTCTGCCGCAACGCCCTCGACGCCGGCCGTTGGAACAATATGGCGATCTCGCCGGCCTCGACCGCCAACTACGACTGGTTTCTCGACACGTTCTGCCGCTCGGAACAGGACACGGCAAACGCGGATTTCGGCTCCATCCACGAAATGCTGGCAAGCGAGATCGACGCCGCGCTGAAAAGGCCTTCGACCATTCTGTTTCATCCCTATCTGTTCGGCTCTCCCTATGGCGATGTCGCCAGCGGCAGCTTTGTCGGCCTGCATGGCTGGCACAATCGCGGCGACATGCTGAAGGCGGTTCTGGAAGGCATTGTCTTCAATCATCGCACCCATGTCGAAGCCTTGCGTGACGGCTTTGCCATCAGCGAGATCCGCCTGACCGGCGGTGGTGCGCGGAACCCGGCTTTCGTGCAGATGTTTGCCGACGTTCTGAACGCCCCGGTCACCGTCACCTCGTCCGACGAGGCCGCGGCCCTGGGTGCCGCCCTTTGCGCTGGGGCCGCGGTCGGGATCTTCGCGACGCCGCAACAGGGCGCCAAGCAGGTCGGCATGACGGAGCGGAAATACCAGCCCGTGCCGGCCTCCAGTGCCGTGTTCAATGAGCGATTTTCGCTCTACTGCCGCATAGCCGAGCAGATGAAGTCGCATTGGCCTGACATCGAAAAGCTGGCGCGGCCGAGGGGAGAAGCATGATCAAGGCCGACGAACGACGCGAAGAAATCGCCGACTATGTGATAAAGCTCGGCCAGGTGCGCATCGACGATCTGGTCGAGCATTTCGGCGTGTCGCGCATGACCATCCACCGGCACATCGACCGGCTGGCGCAGCAGGGCGTGCTGCGCAAGCTGCATGGCGCGGTGACGGTCCAGCCCTCGGGTCTCTATGAGAGCGCCTTCCGCTACCGGGTGACGGTCAATCGAGCCGAGAAGGATGCACTGGCGCGGGCAGCACTGGATTATGTCGAGGCCGGCCAGGTGGTGATGCTCGACGATTCATCGACGGCAAACGCGGTCGCGACGCTGCTGCTCGACGTCAAGCCGCTGACGGTTGTCACCAACAGCGTGTCGACGGCTGCGCTGCTGATCAATGTCGACGACCTCGACTTCATCTGTCTCGGCGGCCAGTATCACGGCACCTACAATGCCTATATCGGCATCGTCTGCGAGAACGCCGTGGCGCAGTTGCGCGCCAATGTGCTGATCTGTTCGGCTTCGGCCATCACCGGAACCACTGCTTTCATCCAGGATCCGAATGTCGTGCGGGTCAAGCAGGCGATGATGGCCGCATCGGTCAAGCGCATCCTTTTGGTCGACCACGCAAAATTCGACCGGATCGCGCTGCATGTCTTCGACGATCTGACCAGTTTCGACGCGGTGATGGTGACCGAGGGCCTGGGCGATGCGCAGGCGCAGAGCCTCGAACGGGCCGGGGTGAAGCTGCGCATCGTCAAGACGAAAGCGCCATGAGCCCAGCCGACGGAGCAGGGGCGAAAGATCGCGCAGGACGCCTCGTCGCGATGGCCGGGACCGGCGAGGTCGACGTCGTCATTCTTGGCGCCGGCATCAACGGGGCAGGGTTGTTTCGCGATCTGTGCGCGCAAGGTGTCAGCTGCCTGATCGTCGACAAAGCGGATTTCGGCTCGGGCACCAGTGCCGCGCCGTCGAGGCTCATCCACGGTGGCCTGAAATATCTCGAGACCGGCGAGTTCGGGCTGGTGGCGCAGTCGACGCTCGAACGCAATCTGCTTTTGCAAAACGCGCCGCACTATGTCAGCCCGCTGCCGACCGTCATCCCGATCTTCTCGTGGAGCAAGGGCATGCTGGCGGCGTTGCGAACGCTGTTCGGCTCGACCAGCGCGCCGCGCAGCCGCGGCGCCATACTGATCAAGATCGGCTTGATGATCTACGATTTCTACGGTTCGCGAAACCAGGTCATGCCGCGCCACCGCATGGTCGGACGGCGGCAGACACTTCGCGAGATGCCGGCTCTCAATCCGGCGATCGTCGCCACCGGCACCTACTACGATGCCAAGATCAGCCACCCCGAGAGGCTGGTACTGGAGCTGATCCTCGACGGCTTGCAGGCCCACGCGGCATCTGCCAGTGCCAACTACACGACACTGGCGGCTTCAGCCAATGGCGTGCTCACCTTCCAGCCGGAAAACGGCACCGCTTTTTCGGTGCGGCCGAAGCTGGTGGTGAACGCCGCCGGTCCGTGGATCGATGACGTCAATGCGTTGCTTGGCGCGTCGTCAAAGATGATCGGCGGCACCAAGGGCTCGCATATCCTGTTAAAGCATGACGAACTGGTCAAAAGCCTTGCAGGGCGCATGCTCTATTTCGAGGCCGATGACGGCCGCATCTGCCTGGTTTACGACTATCTCGGCCTGGCGCTGGTCGGCTCGACCGACATCAAGGCCGACAATCCGGACGCGGTGCGCTGCGAACCCGAAGAAGTCGAGTATCTGCTCGACAGCGTGCGAACGCTGCTGCCGGGCATGGCGTTCGAGCGCGACCAGATCGTCTATGCCTACAGCGGCATCCGACCCCTGCCGACGTCTGAAGCAGCGACGCCCGGACTGATCAGCCGCGATCATTCGGCGCCGGTTGCCGAGCCGGACGGCAACAGGCCCTTTGCAGTCATTTCGCTGGTCGGCGGCAAATGGACGACGTTCCGCGGCTTTGCCGAGGAAGTCGCTGACACCGTGCTCGGGCGCTTGCAGCGCAGCCGCAACGTGTCCACTCAGTCGATGCCGATCGGGGGTGGGAGGGATTTTCCGGCCAATGCCGAGGCGCGCGCGGACTGGCTGGCTGAGGCGCAGCAGGCAACCGGCGTCGAGCAAGAGCGCCTTGACCAATTGCTGTCGCGCTACGGGACCAGAGCCGCGCAGATCGCCAGGCACAGGTCGAATGATGAGGGTCGCCTGCCGGACTCGGACGGCTATGGCAAGGCTGAAATCGACTACATCGCGCGCAACGAATTCGTCGAACATTTGGCCGATGTCGTCATGCGCCGCAGCACTTTGGCGATAGCCGGTTCGCTGACGCGCCGCGATCTGGAGGAGATTGCCGCGATCGCCGGGCGGGCGTTGGCGTGGAGCACTGAGCGCCTCGCGCGGGAAGTCGAAGCCGCTGTTGTCGAGCTCGAGGGCAGGAACCTGATGCGGCTGGACTGATCGCGCCGACGCCGACGCCGGTAGTATTCTAGGGCAATCCGATCGGTTTGCCCTTGTTGCGCCTTGTGCACCAAAATTCCTGTCTTACATCCGGATTGGGATTTTCATCGCCATCGAACATTTCAACAAAAACAAATGCTTATTCGTTATTTCAGCTGCCGGCGCTCAAGGGTCCATGTTGTCGTTGAACATGATATAACGCAAATTGACGTTAACTTAACGCCGCCGTATGATCGCCTAATATGTTGACCTCCTAATATGCTGCGTCGGCTGCCGACCCCGTCGGCTGAGGCAACCATCTGCGGAGGATTGACAGCGATGCAAAGGTGTGAAAATTTTTGCATACAAAGATAATATTATCACCCTGGGGAGGGGATGGCTTGAAATCCGGCGGAACCGCGAACCGCGACCACGAGTCCAGCCTCGCCACGCGCGCGGCCTGGCTCCACTATGCCGGAGGTCTCACACAGGCTCAGGTGGCCAAGCGGCTTGGCCTGACCAGCCTCAAGGCGCATCGGCTGATCACTAAGGCCAACCAGGACGGCCTGGTCAGAGTGTTCATCGACGGAGATGTCGCCGAATGCGTCGACCTGGAGCAGCGCCTGACCGCCGCCTATGGGCTCGACTATTGCGAGGTGGTTCCCGATCTCGATCAGGACGGACTGCCGCTCAAAGGTCTGGGCATTGCCGGCGCCCAGTTCCTCAAGCGCGAAATCGATCGCGGCGAAGACATGCTGATCGGCGTCGGCCATGGCCGCACGCTTGCGGCCTGCGTCGAATATCTGACACGCACCACTGCTGCCCACATCCGTTTTGTCTCGCTGCTTGGCGGCGTGACGCGCAAATTCGCCGCCAACCCGCACGACGTCATGCATCGCCTGGCAGAGCGGACCGGCGCGCAGGCTTTTGTCATGCCGGTGCCTTTTGTCGCCAACACCGCCGAGGACCGCGAGGTGCTGCTTGGCCAGCGCGGCATCAGCGATGTCTTCGCTCTCGCCGGCCGGTCCGACCTGATGTTCGTCGGAATAGGCACGGCCGAACGGGAGGCGTCGCTGGTCGCCACTGGCATGATCGAGCCTGCCGAAATCGACGATGTCAAACGTGACGGCGGCGTCGGCGAATTGCTTGCGCATTTCTTCGACGACAAGGGCCGCCCGGTCGAAACAGCGCTGTCGGAAAGAATCCTGGCGCTTCCGCGCGATCAGTTGAAGGGCCGCAGGATCGTGGCCGTCGCCGGCGGCAAGGTGAAAGTGCGGGCCATCAAGGCGGTGCTCGAAAGCCGTTATCTGAGCGGCCTGATCACCGACGAATGCACGGCCAGGGCACTGATCGAACAGGGCCGGCTTGAGAGTGCATCCGGTGCAACGAAACGCCGCGTGAACGGAGGATCGTCGAATGCGTGACAACGGAAAATCCGCTTCGCTGGTGGTTGTATCATGAGCGCCAAGGCTGCCACCGCATCGCCCCGGCAGACTTCGCCCGGCCTGCGCCGCGCACTTGCCGGCGCCGCTGTCCTGGTTCTGCTCGGCGCTATGGCGCTCGATACCAAAATCGTCAAGATCGGCTCCGCCGGCGATGTTCGCAACGCCGTGTTCTCCGCAGCCGACTACGGCAAGTCGGAATTTCCCAAGGTGCAGGCCGATGTCGAGACGCGTGCCGCCGACGCCGCAAAGGTGGCGACGGCGATCGCCAAGGACAGGGCTACGGCCGAGAAAGAATACGGCGTGCCCGCGGGTGTCGGGCCGGTCATCTCGGTCAAATTCACCGGCGTCGTCGGCGAGGGAAAGTCGGGCATCTACAAGGTCGCTGTCGACGGTTTGCCGGATACGCTGACGGTCCGCGTGCAGACAGGGCCAGCGATCAACGGCACCGAGCTTCGCGACGCCACCGGCAAGATCACCTTCGGTCAGTTCACCAACCAGATCGAATACCAAGACGCCGGCTCGGCGCTGAACAACGAGATGAAAAAAGAGGTGCTGACGAAAGTCGATACCGGCGCCTTGACCGGCAAGACCATAGCGGTGGTCGGCGCCTTCAAGCTGGTCAATCCGAAGAGCTGGCTGGTCACGCCGGTAAGGCTGGACGTCAAATGACAACGGCTTCCGGCACAGAACCCGCGACTGGCGACGCCGTGCTTTCGGCGCGCAATGTCGTCATGTCGTATGGAGGCGTTCACGCGCTCAAGGGCGTCAACTTCGACATCCATCGCGGCAAGGTCACGACCCTGTTTGGAGAGAATGGCGCCGGCAAGTCGACGCTGATGAAGATCCTGTCCGGCGTGGTGACGCCGACATCCGGCGACATCGTGCTCGATGGCAATCTCGTCAGCTTTTCCTCGTCTTCGGATGCGCGCGATCGCGGCATTTCGATCATCCACCAGGAGCTCAGCCTGGCGCCGAATCTGAGCGTTCGCGACAACATCTTCATGGGCCGCGAACTGCGCACCAGAACCGGCCTCGACTTCGCCGAGGAGTCGCGCCAGGCGCGGGCGCTGATGGCCGACCTCGAAGAAGACATCGATCCGATGACCCTGGTCGAGGATCTGCGCCTTGGGCAGCAGCAGATCGTCGAGATCGCTCGCGCATTGTCGGTCGATTCCCGCATCCTGATCATGGACGAGCCGACCTCCGCACTCAGTGCCACAGAGGTGGAGGTGCTGTTCAAGGTGATCCGCGACCTGACCAGCCGCGGCGTCTCGATCGTCTACATATCGCATCACCTCGAAGAGGCGCTGCAGATCACCGACTATGCCGTCGTGCTGCGCGACGGATCGATCACGGCGACGGCCGAGGCCAAGGACATCGATCTCGAATGGATCGTCCGCAACATGGTGGGCGAGAATTTTGACCTCGGCTCGCCGCCGACCGGCCATGAATTCGGCGAGGTCGCGCTGTCGATCGAGGATGTCAGCGTCACCGACGCTTCGGGTTCGGACTATGTCGTCGATCACCTGTCGCTGGACGTCAAAGCGGGCGAGATCGTCTGCATCTATGGACTGATGGGCGCCGGGCGCACGGAATTGCTGGAAGCCGTTGCCGGACGCGTGCCGATGGCGGGCGGGCGGGCGCTGCTGGAAGGCGAGGACGTCTCGGGGCTGACCATTGCCCAGCGCATCGCCAGAGGCCTGGTGCTGGTGCCCGAGGACCGCCAGCGCGACGGCCTGGTCCAGACCATGACCGTCGGCCGCAATCTGTCGCTTGCCAGCATCGAGGCGTTCGCCAAAGGCTTGTTCCTCTCCCGGCCCAGGGAACGCGCACTGATCGACGATTCGATCCGGAAGGTCACCATCAAGACCACCGGCGGCCACGCCATGATCGGATCGCTGTCGGGCGGCAATCAGCAGAAGGTCGTCATCGGCAAGATGCTGACGACCAACCCCAAGGTCATCCTTCTCGACGAGCCGAGCCGCGGCATCGATGTCGGCGCCAAGGCCGAAGTCTTCCGTCTGCTCAGCGAGCGCGCTGCGCAAGGCCTGGCGGTCATCTTCTCGACCTCGGAGGTCAATGAGTGCCTCAGCATCGCCCACCGCATCGTCGTCATGCGGCGCGGCAAGATTTCAGCCGAGTTCGGCGCGAACGCCACCAAAGAGCAGATCATGGCCGCCTCCGGCGAAGCCGTGGTCGCCTGATCATAGAATTTCGGAGCCCCGATCATGACCGATGTCAGCCAGGCCAGCAAACAGTGCAGCCCCAGCGCGGGCGGCGAGGGCTTCGACGTGGCCAAGCTGCTGCTCGAGGGTCGGGCTTTCTTTGCCCTGATCGTCATCATCGTCGTCTTCTCGATGCTGTCGCCCTACTACCTCTCGGTGGCGAACTTCCTGACCATGGCCTCGCATGTCGCCATCTTCGGGATTCTCGCCGTCGGCATGCTGCTGGTCATCCTCAATGGTGGCATCGATCTGTCGGTCGGATCGACGCTTGGGCTTGCCGGCGTCGTCGCCGGATTTCTGATGCAAGGCGTGACGTTGACCTGGCTGGGCGTCGTTCTCTACCCTCCGGTCTGGGTGGTGGCGGTGCTGGCCTGCATGCTGGGCGCCGCTGTGGGTCTGGTCAACGGCGTGCTGATCGCGCGGTTCAAGGTTCCGGCCTTCGTCGCCACGCTCGGCGTCATGTACATGGCGCGCGGCCTGGCGCTGCTGATGACCAGTGGCCTGACCTACAACAATCTCGGTGGCAAGCCGGAGCTGGGCAACACCGGCTTCGACGCGCTCGGCTTCAACCGCCTGTTCGGCGTGCCGACCGGCGTGGTGGTGCTGGTGGTCATCGCGCTGATCGGCAGCATCGTCTTGAACCGCACCGCTTTCGGCCGCTGGCTCTACGCCTCGGGCGGCAATGAGCGCGCCGCCGAACTCTCCGGCGTTCCGGTCAAGACGGTGCAGATTTCGGTCTATGTGCTTTCAGGCATCTGCGCCGCCATTGCCGGCCTGATCCTGTCCTCGCAGCTGACCTCGGCCGGACCGACTGCGGGCACCACCTACGAATTGACGGCCATCGCGGCCGTCGTCATCGGCGGCGCGGCGCTGACCGGCGGGCGCGGCAACATCCGCGGCACCTTGCTCGGGGCCTTCGTCATCGGCTTCCTGTCCGACGGTCTGGTGATCATCGGCATCTCATCCTACTGGCAGACAGTGTTCACCGGCGCCGTCATCGTGCTCGCCGTGCTCCTCAATGCCGTTCAGTATCGCCGCCGTAGCAAGCTTCCAGCTTACACGGGCGGCCAACCGACTTCTCAGAAACGGGGGAAGGCCGAACCGGCCAATCCTGCCCAAGGGAAGACTGCCGGGTGACCGGCAGCAACACCGCGTAAACCATTGGAGGAATTTACATGAAAATCGTGCTTAGAAGTTTGCTTGCCGCCGCAATGGTGGTTGGGTTTAGCGCAGCCGCATCGGCCGCGGGCCTGATCTCGATCATCGTCAACGATCCGGCCAATCCCTATTGGCTGACCGAAGGCAACGTCGCCAAGGCCGAGGCCGAAAAGCTCGGCTATACGGCCAATGTCGCTGCCCACAAGGGTGACACCAACACGGAAAGCAATCTGATCGACACCGCCATCACCAACAAGTCGGTGGCGATCATCCTCGACCCGGCCAATGCCGATGGTTCGGTCGGCGCGGTGAAGAAGGCGATCGCCGCCAACATCCCGGTTTTCCTCGTCAATGCCGAGATCAACCAGGAAGGCCTCGCCAAGGGACAGCTCGTCTCCAACAACGCGCAGGGTGCGGCTCTCGGTGCCCAGCAGTGGGTGCAGGCGGTCGGTGAAAAGGGCAAGTATGTCGAATTGCTCGGCGCCCCGTCGGACAACAACGCTGCCACGCGCTCGAACGGCTACGCGACTGTGCTGAGCCAGTATCCGGATCTCGAAAAGGCTGCTTCGCAGGTCGCCAACTGGGATCGTACCCAGGGCCACGACAAGATGCAGAGCATGCTGCAGGCCAATCCCGACATCATCGCCGTGATCAGCGGCAATGACGAAATGGCGCTTGGTGCGGTTGCGGCGCTGAAGGAAGCCGGCAAGCTGGCTGGCATCAAGGTCGGCGGCTTCGACGGCTCTCCGGATGCGGTTGCGGCCATCAAGTCCGGCGAACTGCAATACACCGTGCTGCAGCCTGTCGCCATCTTCTCGGCGAAGGCCGTGCAGCAGGCCGACTCGTTCATCAAGTCGGGCGCCACCGGTGCCACCAGCGAGAAGCAGCTGTTCGATTGCCTTCTCATCACCAAGGACAATGTGGACAAGTACACCGCACCCTTCGTGCTGTCGGAATAAAACGTGCACAGGGGGTGTCCTTGCGGACACTCCCTGCCTCTTCTACGGCTTCCAGACAACAAAGACTGCTCCTTTGAATTGCCTTCATAACCATCCGGAACTTGCCGCATGAAAGACCTGCTGATCGGGATCGACGCGGGAACCTCCGTGATCAAATCGGTCGCTTTCGATCTTTCGGGGCGGCAGCTTGCCATGGCGTCGGTGACCAACAGCTTCGTCACGCTGGAAGGCGGCGGCGCCGAGCAGGATCTCGATCAAACCTGGCGCGACATGGTTGAGACGGTTCGCGAACTGGCGACGAAAATTCCGGATCTCGCGCGGCGAATTGCGGCGGTGGCGATCACCGGGCAGGGCGACGGTACCTGGCTTATCGATGGCGACGGCATGCCGGTCGGGCGCGCCTGGCTATGGCTCGATGCCCGCGCCGGCCATCTGGTGGACGAGATGCGCTGCGATGCCCGAGATCGCACGCGGTTCGAGATCACCGGCACCGGGCTCAACGCCTGCCAGCAGGGCGCCCAGCTCAGCTGGCTGAAAAGGAACAGCCCGGAAATCCTGGAGCGGGCCGCCACCGCCTTTCATTGCAAGGACTGGCTCTATTTCAAAATGACCGGCGAGCGCGCCACCGATCCGTCGGAAGGCACTTTCACTTTCGGCGATTTCCGCTCGCGCAGCTATTCCGACGCGGTGCTCGACATTCTGGATCTGACGACACATCAGCGCTTGTTGCCGCCCATGCTCGAAGGCACGACCGACCATCACCCGCTGTCGCCATCGGCGGCGAGAGAGACCGGCCTGCTCGAAGGCACGCCGGTGGTGCTGGGTTACGTGGATATGGTCAGCACCGCGCTCGGAGCCGGCCTCTACGATCCAAGCGGCAATGTCGGCTGCACGGTCATCGGCTCCACCGGCATTCACACGCGCCTGGCGCGCACCGCCGACGATGTCGTGCTCAACGACAATGCGTCCGGCTATACGATCGCCATGCCGGTTCCCGGCGCCTATGCGCAACTGCAATCCAATATGGCGGCGACCCTCAACATAGACTGGCTGCTTGGCCTTGCGCGCGACGTGCTGACCGCCAGCGACGCCAAGCCTTCGCGCGACGAATTGCTGAAAGCACTCGATGCCTGGGTCGAAGGATCGGAGCCGGGATCGCTGGTCTATCAGCCCTATATTTCGCTCGCCGGCGAACGCGGCCCGTTCGTCGATCCGGATGCACGCGCGGGCTTCATCGGCCTGTCGGTCAAGCACGGCTTTGGCGATTTGGCGCGCGCGGTTCTAGAGGGATTGGCCTTCGCGGCACGCGATTGCTACGAGGCGATGGGCACGATGCCGGGTGAAATCCGCCTGTCGGGTGGTGCCGCCCGCAGTCCGTCGCTGCGCCGCATCATCGCCGCAGTGACCCGCGCGCAGGTCAGAACCAGCAGCCGCCAGGAAGCAGGCGCCGCGGGCGCAGCGATGATGGCCGCGGTCAGGCTCGGCGTCTATCGCTCCATGGATGATTGTTGCTCCGAATGGGTGACGCCGCTGCTGGGCGAATGCGACACCTATGACGAGGCGCTTTCCCACACCTACGATGCGCTGTTTCCATCCTTCGTCGCGGCGCGCCAGGCGCTGCGGCCGGTATGGAAACGCATGGCGCACCGCACAGGAGCAAAGTCTTGAGCGATACGTCTGAAGTTGTCGATCTCTTCGTGATTGGCGGCGGCGTCAACGGCGCCGGCATAGCGCGCGATGCGGCCGGTCGCGGGCTGTCGGTCATCCTGTGCGAGAAGGATGATCTGGCGCAAGGCACCAGTTCGCGTTCCGGCAAGCTGGTGCATGGCGGCCTGCGCTATCTCGAATATTACGAGTTCCGGTTGGTGCGCGAAGCGCTGATCGAACGCGAGGTGCTGCTTGAGGCGGCGCCGCACATCATATGGCCGATGCGCTTCGTGCTGCCGCATAGCCCCGAGGACAGGCCGGCATGGCTTGTCCGGCTCGGGCTGTTTCTCTATGACCATCTTGGCGGCCGTAAGCGGCTGCCGGGGACGCGAACACTGAACCTGCGGACAGCGCCGGAAGGGGCGCCGATCAAGGACGAATTCAAGCGCGGCTTCGAATATTCCGACTGCTGGGTCGATGATGCCCGCCTGGTGCTGCTCAACGCGCTCGACGCCAGTCAGCACGGCGCAAAAGTCTTCACCCGCACCGCCTGTATTGCTGCCCGACGCGAAGGCGGCCTGTGGTCGATCGACATGCAGGACGGTCGCACCGGTGCTGTGACGAAGGTCCGCGCAAAGGGGCTGGTCAACGCCGCCGGGCCGTGGGTCAACGACATTGTGAGCCGCGTCGCCGGACAGAATTCCACCCGCAACGTTCGCCTGGTGAAAGGCAGCCATATCGTCGTGCCCAAATTCTGGGAAGGACGGCAGGCCTACCTCATCCAGAACAGCGACAAGCGGGTGATTTTCGTCAACCCGTATGAGAATGATCTGGCCCTGATCGGCACCACCGACATTCCCTATGAAGGCAAGCCCGAGGAGGTGGCCGCCGAGGCCAGCGAAGTCGATTACCTGATCAAGGTGGTCAATCGCTACTTCAAGCGCCAGCTGACTGCGCAGGACGTGGTCTACAGTTTCTCAGGTGTGCGACCGCTCTATGACGACAATGCAGACAACCCAAGCGCGGTGACACGCGACTACATCTTCGAACTCGACGCCCCGAATGGCGGCGCGCCGCTGCTTTCGGTGTTCGGCGGCAAGATCACCACCTTCCGCAAGTTGTCCGAACATGCGCTGGAAAAAATCCAGCCATTCTTCCCGACGATGAAGAAAGCCTGGACCGCCAAAATTCCCTTGCCGGGGGGCGACCTGCCCAACGCCGATTTCGAGCAGTTTTTGAGCGATCTGCACGCCGAGTTTTCCTCGCTTAGCCCGTCGCTGGTGAAGCACTATGCGCGAAGCTACGGCACGCGCACGCGCGCTTTGCTGAAAGGGGTGAAAAACGAAGCCGATCTCGGCCGTCGTTTCGGCCCGGATTTCTTTGAGCGCGAAGCTGCCTTCCTGTTCGAGACCGAATGGGCGATGACTGCTGCCGATGTTCTCGAACGCCGCACCAAGCACGGGTTGCACATCAATGCGGCCGAGCGGAAAACATTTGAAGACTGGTGCGCTAACATCATGGCGGCGGCAAACTGATGGCCTTCACGCTTTCTCTCAACACCAATCCGCTGGTCAATCGTTTCGCTGATCCCGACGATTTGATCGACGCCATTGCCTATGGCATCGGCATCCGCGACGTGCAACTGACGCATGAATTCGTCAATCCGGGCTGGCCGGCGGCAACGATTGCCAAATTCCTGCGCCTGTTCAACAGCGCCCTGGCGCGGACCGGCGTGCGCGTCACCTCAGGGATGACCGGGCCTTATGGCAGGCTCAACCATTTCGGCCATCCGGACGCGGATGTGCGCCGCTACTATGTCGACTGGTTCAAGACCTTTGCCGACATCTCCGCCGAACTCGGCGCTTCGGGCATGGGCACACAGTTCGCCATCTTCACCTATAAGGATTATGACGATCCGCAACGGCGGGCAGCGCTTCTCGACGTCGCGGTCGAATGCTGGCGCGAAGTGGCCGAGCATGCCAAGGCAGCCGGCCTGACCTACCTGTTCTGGGAGCCGATGTCGGTGGGGCGGGAGTTTGGCCATACGATCGAAAGCTGCGTTGACCTGCAGGGCGCCATCGACGCGGCCAAGCTCCCGATCCCGATGAAAATGATGGTCGACATCGACCATGGCGACGTCACCTCGCCCAACCCCGCCGACACCGATCCCTATGCCTGGGCGAAAGCCTTTCCGCTGCAATCGCCGATCATCCATATCAAGCAGTCGTCCATGAACAAGGGTGGCCACTGGCCGTTCACGGCCGCCTACAACAAGGATGGTCGCATCCTTCCACAGAAGTTGCTCGACACCGTGCGACAGGGCGGCGGAACCGACAATGAGATTTGCCTTGAACTTTCCTTTCGGGAGAGGGAACCGGTCGATCATCAGGTGATTGCAATGATCCGCGAGTCGGTGGATTTCTGGGCGCCTTACATCGACAGCGGCCGCAACAGTCTCAAGCCTCGCGCTTGAGGTAAAACGCCGGCTCGAAAGCTGGCGCCGATGCTGGCCGAGAAAACACGTGTCGTCCGAATTTCGGATCGAAGGAGAAAAGAATGACCCCATATTGGGTCGGCACCAGCTGGAAGATGAACAAGACGCTGGCGGAGGCGTTGCAATTCGCCGAGGCATTGGCGGCCTTCGTGCCCGGCTTCGATCCGGCGATACAGCCTTTCGTCATTCCGCCGTTCACCGCCGTGCGGCAGGTGAAGACGGCGCTCGCCAACACACGCGTCAAGGTTGGCGCGCAGAACATGCACTGGGCCGATGCCGGTGCGTGGACGGGCGAGATTTCCCCGGTGATGCTCAGGGATTGCGGACTCGACCTGATCGAACTCGGCCATAGTGAGCGCCGCGAACATTTTGGCGAGACGGACAAAACCGTGGGACTGAAAACGGCGGCGGCGGTCAGGAACGGTTTCGTGCCGCTGATCTGCGTCGGCGAGACGCTGGCGGAGCGCGAGGGCGGCCGCGCCGATGACATCCTGACCGCGCAGGTTCTGGGCGCGCTGCAAGGCCTCGCGGACCATGAATTGTCGGCGGAAATCCTGTTTGCCTACGAGCCGGTGTGGGCGATCGGCGAGAAGGGCATCCCGGCCAGCGCCGACTATGCCGACAAGCAGCAGGCGCTGATCAAACAGGTCGCCGCCAGCCGGTTGCCGGCTGCCCCGCTTGTGCTCTACGGCGGCAGCGTCAATCCCGGCAATGCGGCCGAACTGATCGGCCAGCCGCATATAGACGGCCTGTTCATCGGCCGCTCGGCATGGCATGCGGAAGGCTATATCGACATTCTGAAAAAGGCGTCGAGCGCCATCGCGCGCTGACCAGGAAAGCAAAGGAGTTCATTGTCATGAAGATCGCACTTGGAGCCGACAGCGCTGGCAAGCCGCTGCTCGATGTCATCGCAAAGCATCTCGCCACCAAGCCCGAGTTGCAGGTCGTCGATCTCAGCCAGGCCGGCTACTACGCCGATATCGCCGCCGCAGTTGGCCACGAAATTATCGACGGCAATTACGACCGCGCCATCCTGTTTTGCGGCACCGGCATCGGCGTCAGCATCTCGGCCAACAAGGTGCCGGGCATTCGCGCTGCGCTCACCCACGACACCTATTCGGCGGAGCGCGCCGCAAAATCCAACAATGCCCAGATCATCACCATGGGCGCCCGCGTCATCGGCCCCGAACTGGCGAAGTCGATCGCCGATGCGTGGCTCGCCTCGGAGTTCGATCCGAACGGCCCCTCTGCCGGGAACGTGGATGCCATCGACAAGCTCGACGCCAAGCGCTGAAGACGGGTCTTTCCGGATAGAGTCAAGTTGAGCCTCTATCCTGTTGTTTGAAAATGACCTTTCCCGGAAGGGATATGGTCTAGCTCGTCAAGGCGGCCCGCATCGCCTCGATCACCGTTACGGCGGACGCAGCGCCTGGATCCATATGGCCAAGCGAGCGTTCGCCAAGGCGGGAGGCCCGACCCTTGGTGGCGATCATCGCCTTGGTCGCTTCCGCGCCGGCCCTTGCGGCCTCGACCGCAGCCGCAAGACTGCCAGCCAGACCCTTGCCGGCGGCCAGCGCCTCGCCCGCCGCTGTCGCGGCCGGCGCCCAGGCATCCATCATCGTCTTTTCGCCTGTTTCAGCCTTGCCGCGATCCTGTATGCCTTTGGCCATCGCCTGGAACACGGCAACGGTGTCGGCTTCGTCGAGCGTCGTCTTGCCCTTCACGGCTGCAGCGCCGCGCATGAACGCGGTGGCGTAGAGCGGACCCGAGGATGCGCCGACGGCGTTGAGGAACGACTTTGCCGCCGTGTTCAGTAAGGCGGTCGGATCGGTGGTGGCGGCGTCCAGTGCGGCCACCGCATCGCGTGCCGCGGAAAATCCAAGCTCCATCGCAATGCCGTGGTCGGCGTCGCCAATCACGCCGTCAAGCGCGCAGAGCCGGTCTCGGTCGGCTGACATGGCGTCCGCAATGCCAGCGAACATCGCGGCAAGGTGGGCAGTGTCGATCGTTGTCATGTCTTTGTCCCTTGCTGCTCTGACAGGTTTTAGCCAACGCGAAACATGGCGCAGTCGCAAGGGTGGTCGAGCATCGTCTGCAACTCCTCGTCGAGGTGGTGCAGCGTGATCGAAGCGCCGGCCATTTCGAGCGAGGTGCAGTAATTGCCGACCCAGCTTGCGTGAATGGACACACCGATATCGTCAAGCCTCTGCTTCACGCGCCGGTTCATGATGTAGAGTTCCATCAGCGGTGTCGAACCGAGCGAATTGACCAGCACGGCGACCTTCTCGCCGCGTGCCGGCGCCATCTCGGCGAGGATACTGTCCAGCATCTCGTCGGTGATCTCGTCGGCCGTTTTAAGCTTTCCGCGCGCGATGCCGGGTTCGCCATGGATGCCCATGCCGATCTCCATCTCGTCGGGTCCGATCTCAAAATTCGGCCGGCGGGTTTGCGGCAACGAACAAGGCGCCAACGCCACACCCATGGTGAATGTTTGGTCGTTGGCTTTCCGAGCGATGCGCTCGCATTCATCGAAGGACAACATGCGGTCGCAGGCGGCACCTGCCGCCTTGAAGATGAAGAAATTGCCCGCGACACCCCGTCTCTTGTGCCTGTCGCCAACGGGCGCGGACGCGACGTCGTCGGTGCTCAGCACCGTGCGCACCTCAATATCGTCCATCCCAGCCATCTCGGCCGCCATGTCGAAATTCATGACGTCGCCGGCATAGTTGCCGTACATGAACAGCACACCGGCGCCGCCATCTGCTGCCTTTGCGCATTCAAGGATCGGATCGGGCGGCGGCGAGGCGAAGACGTTGCCGATGGCCGCCGCGTCTGCCAGCCCCTTGCCGACAAAGCCGAGAAAACTCGGCTCGTGGCCCGAGCCGCCACCAATGACGAGGCCTATCTTACCCTGGCGCGGTCCGTCGCGGGCGATGATCGAACGTGGGCTGCCGTCCACGCTTTTGAGATGGCGGGGATGCGCTGCCAGGATGCCTTCCAGCATCTCGTCGACGGCGCGATTGCCGTCATTGATGATCTTCTTGGTTTGCACCGGCGTCCTTCCGATTTGGGTATTTTCATAGATGATACCGGGCGCAATCGAGATTTTCACCCCGGCAATTGATGTTTTCAAATGTTGGCTCTCTCTGGCACGGCCAGGATATGCACGCCGTCGCTTTTTTTGTCCGCCACCAAGCGAAATTCTTCTTGCCAGCGGAACGTCCGCTTGCTGATGATTTTACCTCGCCAGACGTGATGGTGAAGATGATCAAGTCCGGTAAACATCGCCATCACGACCGGCTCAACATGGCGCCGCGACGGCGTGGCGCGCGCGCATGTCGTGCCGATGCCGATGGATCTGGCCATGCCGGTCTACACGCCGGACGATTTGATGGGCGGCAATGTGCCGACTGGCACCACAGTGGCCGGGTGAAGTCCTCGTGCTCGCCCGGTCGCGGCTCCTTGTCGGCGAGCACATACAGCAGCAGGCCGAGTGGGCCCATGTAGAGGGTCACCAGGATGAACCCCCATTTCATCACCACAGGTTCGGGATTGTTGCGGTACTGATCTATGCCGACATAGAGCGTCGAGGCGGCGGCAAGAGTGAACCAGACAACAAGAAAATAGTCGATCGGCTGGACGAGCATGGGCAGAACCTGATTCTGGATCCGTGGCTGGTGATAGCCACCCCTTTTCGATGAACGCGGTCGGCGCGTTTACGATCCAGCCAGTTGAATTTGGGAGTGATGAATTCTGTCAGCTTCCGCTCTTGTCGAAGGATCGCCGCGCGGTAATTCCCCTGAAGGCGTGGGCGCTTTTCGCAACAGGAGCGGACCATGAAACATCAGACACTCGACCAACTGCATGCCATCGCCGGGATTGAGCCCTCGGCGCCACATTTGGAAATGACACGAAACGAGCGCATCGCGCGTTGGGCTGAACTTCTCGAGCAGAATCCCGAACGATGCCTTGGCGCATTTACAGGCACCGAACATCTGCACCCGGAGGCACGTGCCATGGCACGCGGCGACGGGTCGGCAATTGCTGTTGCCTTCGAAGACACGGTGCTACGCGCTTCCGGCCTGAGGGATGACACGTATGGCGAGGCCAAGCGCTTCTTCGAACTGAATGACCGGCAACTGCACGACATCGTTTGCGATTGTCATGTAGGCGCTACCATGACAGCACGGTGGGCTGCCACTAGGGTCCGCGCACTGATCGGCGAGAACAGGTTTCTCGCATGGTTGAGGCAAAGGATCATGCACTGACCAAGAGTCGGGAATTGTCGCGTGCCCGCAGCCGTGCGATTCCCGACCGCCCCATTTCTGGATCAGCGCCTGTTCTGGCGACACAGCCGGTCAGTTACGCAGTCACTTTCCCACGTTCAGCGGGGCCAGGGCGGCGGCGTGTTAACACGACATAGGCCGTCAATATAACCAGCAACAATGGCCCGCCGGCCGCGAGAACCAACCATAGCCTGGATGCAACTCATCGAATCCGTTCGTACGTTCCGACGAGTTCTGCCTGCTCGAGCAGATGTTTTTGCGCTTCCTGCCAGATACGCTGGATGCCGGCGCTTGCCGGGATGGCAAGGTTTGGTGTGTCGAGCGCGGCCAGCTGGAAATGATAGTGATGGACGCCGTGTCCGACCGGTGGTTGAGGGCCATCATAATAGGCGTTGCCAAAATCGTTCGTCGCCTGCCTGAGGGCCTGCGGACCCGGCTTGCCGCTTGCCGCCTCGGGAAGCTCCTGGGTGTCCGGGGACATGTTGAACACCGCCCAATGGCCGAACGTTCCGCTTGGCGCATCCGGATCCTGGACGACGAGAACGAAGCTCCTTGTATCATCAGGTGCCCCCGACCACTTGAGCGGCGGAGACACGTTCTTGCCGTCCCGCGTATATCTTTCAGGGATTTTTGCGCCTTCGGCAAAGGCGGAACTGCTGAGCGTGAGTGGCATGAGTTACTCCTTCGGGAGGGTTGCTACGCCGATGTCGGTGCATGGGTCGACCTCAACGACCTCCCCGACGCTTGTTGTGAGAACTTTCCTGGTTCTCTCCGCGGATGATGTTCCGATCATCGGGGTCGGCAATATCCCCCAGCTTGGGTCTGAGGTTGTTCTGCCGCGAGGCTGCGCGCTCAGCGTCGGTCTTTCCCAGCTCCGTCTTCGCGTCGAAGCCCTTGCCGGCATTCTTAGTATCCTCGCGCTTTTCGATTACGCGAAGGCTTTGCTCGTGGGTTTTGTTTCCGGCCATCGATAGCCTCCCTTTTCGCGCAATTGGGCACGCTACTTGTTCGTTCGCATTTTCTGCCTTGGATTGATCCCGCCGGCGGCCGTCGTGTCGCTCCCGACGTCGCCTTCGACCGTGTTCTCGCCTTCAAGGTCGAGCTCGTCGCCTTCCTTGATCGTGCCCTTGGAGGTTCCGATGCCCGGATTGTTCGCCAGGTCGGCAACGCTCGGGTTTTTCCACTTTGTATGTCTGGTCGTGGTCATGAGACAGCTCCTTCGACAGGTTCGGTTTCAAAACCACGGGCCGGCTGAAATGTTCCGGGCCATTTGCCGTTCGCCGACGGCTAAAGTCCGAACGGATAAGTGTCCGGAACACCAGCTCTTGCATGCTCCGGACCAAGCGGCGTCACCGCGGTGGTTTTGTCGAACCATACGAAGGCGTCGAATTGCTGGGGCAGGGAGGCGTCGGCATAGTGGCTGCGCAGTTCGGTCTTCGGCCGGTAGACCACCCCGATGAAGCGTTCCAGCCTGCGTTCCAGGAGCCGCTCGCGCAGCGCCTCGTCGCGCTTCAGGTCGAGCAGAAAACGCGGAATGCGGCAGTCATGGCAAAGCCGCTCGTAGCTGTCGGCGCGTGAGGGCCGCACCTGCTTCACCTTCATCTCCTCGCCCCAGCCGGAGGCGGCGGCTACAGTGCCGGAATGCGTGCCCAGACCGACCAGGGCAACCTTGTCGCCAAATCGTTGCCGGCAAAGCTGGCCGATATTCAACTCGTCGCGGACAACGCCCATTTCGGTGTAGCGGGCATCTCCGATATGCGAATTGTGCGCCCAAACAACCGCCTTGGAATTCGGCCCGTTGGCGTCCAGCAGATGTTCCAGCGTTTCGAACATATGCGTGTCGCGCAGGTTCCAGGATTGTGCGCCGCCATAGTACATGATCCGGTAATAACGTTCGGCGGAGGCTATCAACCGGGCGTTCTGAGCGGCATCGAAAAGTCGTTGCCGTTCTGTCGGGCATAGTCCAGTTGCCTGGCGAGCAGATCTCGGCATTGCGCGAGAGCGGCCTGCTCGCATTCCTGGTAGCCCGAGGTCAGCGCCGCCCGGCCGTAAGTGGACGGTTCGTTTTGCCACGGGGTCAGGCAGCCATAGCGCTCGCGGGCAATCTTTGCGGCCTGCGGATCAACCCGGTCAAGATAGTCGAGAACCGCTTCTATGACCCGCTCATGTTGTAGATGTCGAGGCCGTAGAACCCTGCTTGCCTGGATGGCTCGAGCTTCTCGTTGTGGTGACGCATCCAGTCGGTGAAAGCCGCCACATCGGTGTTGCGCCACATCCAGGTCGGAAACCGCTGGAATGGTGCAACCGCCCCCGCTCGCGGCTTGCGGTGGCGAACGTAGCGGTCGATCGCTGCGGCATCAGGCCAATTGGTGTGCGATCAAGGTTGCCCAATCTTCGGGCGCCGCGATGAATTTTTTATCATCGGCGCGGCGGGTCGAGGGGCGGCGCACACGAATATGTCGTGCAAACCGTGCCATTCGAACCTGGCACACACCTTGCATGTTGTTTTAGGTGCAGAGCGTCTAGGGTTCCGACTGCGGTTAGAGCGGTGCTGGTCCAAGAGATGCGACCGCCCAGGATGCATTGAGGCATCCGGCGGAACACGGCGGGCCAAAATCCCGGGAGAACCCTGCACGGGTTTGCTGGCGCGAACCTCTCCCGGATGCGCGCTCTGTAAACCCCAACATAAAGTCCGGACGCAATCCGGATCGCGAACAGGGGTACGCAATGCTTCGCAAGCTGGCCGCAATCATCCTAGCCGCAACACTCAGCCTTCCTATCGTTTCCGCTGCAGGCGCGGCGCCCAAGAAAGATTTCAAGATATGCTGGTCGATCTATGTCGGCTGGATGCCGTGGGGCTATCTTGCCGAAAGCGGCAT
This sequence comes from Mesorhizobium sp. P171375, assembly GCF_057786075.1. NCBI lineage: Bacteria > Pseudomonadati > Pseudomonadota > Alphaproteobacteria > Hyphomicrobiales > Phyllobacteriaceae > Mesorhizobium > Mesorhizobium sp. P171375. The sequence continues at coordinate 5,850,052 of NZ_JBYNWF010000001.1, read as the reverse complement.
CATGAAGAAATGGGCGGACAAATACGGCATCAATGTCGAGGTCACCCGCATCAACGACTATGTCGAGAGCATCAACCAGTACACAGCCGGCGGCTTCGATGGCTGTGCGATGACCAACATGGACGCGCTGTCGATCCCTGCGGGCGGCGGCGTCGACAGCACAGCCATGATCATCGGCGACTTCTCCAATGGCAACGACGCCGTCATCCTCAAGGACAAAGCTGCACTCACCGACATTGCCGGCCAGAAGGTCAATCTCGTCGAACTCTCGGTCTCGCATTATCTGCTGGCGCGGGCGCTGGACACGGTCAAGCTCACCGAGAAGGACATCACCGTCGTCAACACCTCGGATGCCGACATGGTTGCCGCCTATGGCACCAGCGACGTCACCTCCGTCGTCACCTGGAACCCGCTGGTTTCCGAGATCGTCGCCATGCCGGGTGCTCACAAGGTGTTCGATTCGTCGCAGATTCCCGGTGAGATCATCGACATGATGGTCGTCAACACCGAGACGCTGAAGGACAACCCCGCGCTGGGCAAGGCGCTTGTTGGCGCATGGTACGAAGCGATGCGTCTGATGACCTCGGGCACGCCGGAAGGCCAAGCAGCCAAGGAGGAGATGGCCAAGGCGTCCGGCACTGACCTCGCCGGCTTCGACGCGCAGCTTGCCTCGACGGCGATGTTCTTCGATCCCGCTAAGGCTGTCGAATTCACCAAGGGCGCCGAACTGCCGAAGACGATGGATCTTGTCCGCAACTTTCTGTTCAGCCACGGCATCCTCGGCACAAACGCGGTGAGTGTCGATGTGGTCGGCATGAGTTTTCCCGACGGATCCACGCTGGGCGACGCCAAAAACGTCAAGCTGCGTTTCGATCCAGCCTTCATGGCTGAGGTTGCAACCGCAGCGCCGTGACATAGGCATGACATGCTAGCCAGGGGCATTGGCATCATGAATGCAGTCTCCGAGGCGGGCGGGGAGGGTACGCGCCCTCCCCAGCCAGGGCCCAAGGTGCGCCTTCGCATGATCAACGCAAGGGTCTCCCGAGGTGGCGCCTTGTTTCTCGGCGCTTTGCCATTTCTGGTCGCAGCGGGCGCCTATCTGATCGCGTCGGGCAAAAGGCTGGACGCCAACCCTGCCGACAAGCTGTTGCCCTCGCCAGCACAGATGTGGTCAGCTTTCCTGGACCTTGCCACGGTTCCGGACAAACGCTCCGGCGATCTCATCTTGTGGGTCGATACCTATGCTAGTCTCGTCAGGCTGTTCGCGGGGGTGGCCGCCGCCACGCTGGTCGCCCTTTCGCTCGGCATCGCCATCGGCTTCATTCCGCGAGTGCGGGCCTTCCTGCTACCCTTCGTCACCGTCGTCTGCGTCATCCCACCATTGGCGCTGCTGCCGATCCTGTTCATTGCGCTCGGCCTCGGCGAAACGGCCAAGATCACGCTGATCGCCATCGGCGTGGCGCCGGTGATGGTGCGCGACATCGCCAACCGGGTGATGGAGTTGCCGCCGGAACTGATCGCCAAGGCGCAGACACTCGGCGGCAACAGCTGGACCATGGTTCTGAGGCTCGTGCTGCCGCAGGTCATGCCACGGCTCATCACCTGCGTGCGGCTGGCACTCGGACCAGCCTGGCTGTTCCTGATCGCCGCCGAAGCCATCGCCTCTACAGAAGGACTGGGCTACCGCATCTTCCTCGTCCGCCGCTATCTGTCGATGGACGTCATCCTGCCCTACGTCGCCTGGATTACGCTGCTTGCCGTCATCACCGACTGGCTTCTGGTGCGACTGTCCCGGGCGTTGTCTCCCTGGGCTCATCCGGTGGAGGCCAAATGAGCCGCATCGTCGTCCATGGGCTGGAGAAGAGCTATGGCGATGCCCGGGTGCTCGAGCGTGTCAACGTTACGGCCGAGGCCGGCGAATTCCTGTCACTGGTCGGCGCCAGCGGCTGCGGAAAATCGACGTTCCTGCGCATACTGCTCGGTCAGGAACAGCAAAGCGGGGGCGTGGTCATCGTCGGCGACAGCCCGATTGTGCCCGAGCCGACACCGCAGCGCGGCATCGTCTTTCAGCGCTATTCGGTGTTTCCGCATCTGACCGCCATTCAGAATCTGCTGCTGGTTGAAGACTTTCGCTCGGGTGGGCCGTTTGGCCGCGTCTTCGGTGTCAGGCGCAGAAGCGCCAGGCAAGAGGCCGAGGCCATGCTGGAACGGGTTGGCCTTGCCCATGCGCGCGACCTTTATCCGGCATCGCTCTCCGGGGGTATGCAGCAGCGGCTTGCGATTGCGCAGACCCTGCTAGGCCGTCCGCAGATCCTGCTTCTCGACGAGCCGTTCGGTGCGCTCGATCCCGGCATCCGCGTCGAGATGCACGAGCTGCTGACCGAGCTCTGGACCGAGCATGGCATGACGGTGGTCATGGTCACCCACGACATCGGCGAGGCCTTCAAGCTCGGCACTCGCGTGCTGGTCTTCGACAAGGTGCGCCACGACCCGCAGTTCCTGTCGGCCTACGGCGCGACGATCACCTACGATCTGAAGCTCGACCGCAAGAACCGGGCTTCCTCACGAGACGTGGCCAAGGTGGCCGCGATGGTCGGGACGGCCCGGCCGGATGCAGCAATGGCGACGACGGCGTCGCAAGGGAGATCTTAGAATGTTTGGAAATATTCCCGAACGCAGCCACCGCCGGGCGGGCGTGGTCGCCCGAGAGCCGTCGCGGCGTTTGCACCATCCTGATTTTGATGCCCGCGGCACGCAGGGCTGGAAGTCGATCGAGGCCGAGGGGAAGCTGCCGGAAAGCGGCTGGCGCAAGGAGCAGCAATGGGCGCTCGACATGGGCCTGCCCGGATCGGACTCGATCATCGACAAGTCGATCCCGACATTCGCGCGCGGCGAGCTGCCGCATTTCGCCGGCATCAACACCTTTCTGAAGGCGCCCTATGTCGAAAACGTCCGCGATGTCGGCAAATATGATGCGGCGGTCATTGGCATTCCCTTTGACAGCGGCACCACCTACCGGCCGGGAACCCGTTTCGGTCCGCAAGGCATCCGCCGTATCTCGGCGCTCTACACGCCTTACAACTACGAACTCGGCGTCGATCTGCGCGAACAGATGACGCTTTGCGACGCCGGCGACGTCTTCACCATTCCGGCCAACCTCGAAAAGAGTTTTGACCAGATCACCAAGGGCGTCAGCCATGTCGCCTCGTCGGGCGCGCTGCCGATCATGCTGGGTGGCGACCATTCGATCGGCTTCCCCTGTGTGCGCGGCATCGCCGACGTCACCTCGAAGCGCATCGGCATCATCCATTTCGATCGGCATATCGACATCCAGGAAAAGGATCTCGACGAGCGCATGCACACCACGCCCTGGTATTGGGCGACCAACCTGCCGAATGTCTCGGCAACCAATCTCGTGCAACTCGGCATCGGCGGCTGGCAGGTTCCCCGCTACGGCGTCGCCGAGGCGAGGAAGCGGGGCACTAACGTGCTCACCATTTCGGATATTGAGCAGATGGGGCTTGAGAAGGCGGCGGAAGTCGCTCTCGAACTCGCCTGGAAGGACACCGATGCCGTCTACATCTCTTTCGACGTCGACAGCCTTGATTGCGGCTTCGTGCCCGGCACGGGATGGCCAGAGCCTGGCGGTTTCCTGCCGCGCGAGGCGCTCAAGCTTCTCGGACTGGTGACGGCGCCGGGCATCTGCGGGCTGGAAGTGGTCGAGGTATCGCCGCCCTACGACACGTCGGACATCACTGCGCTGTTCGGTGTGCGCGTCGTCGTCGAGGCGCTCGGTTCGATGGTCGCCCACGGTAATCTCGGCAAGCATAAATCCATCATCGACAAACCGGTGAGTTTCTGACCATGCACGACGATCATGACCATTCTCATGGCCATCGCGACGGCCACCATCACCACGGGCCGAACGATCATCACACGCTTGGCCACAACGGACCCGCTGGCAAGCCGCTGCAATGGCAGACGCCGCATCTGCCACCTGACCAGGCCCAGGAGTCGCCTGTCGATCCCGCGTCGGTCGATCTCGATCTTGTTGAAACGGCCTTCCTGGAAGGATTTGCGCGAGCACCGGACCCATCCAGCTTTCTGCGTCTCGCCGGCATACCTTTTGTTGGTCAAATGGAGGACGGCGTGAGGCTTCATTTGCTGCGCGTCGAGACCGAGGACCTGGTCGATGTCGGCGCGGTCATGCCGCTCGTCGGCGGTACTGGCGTCGCCTATCATCCGTTGCCGGCGCGCCTGACATCGCACCGCCGCCGCCTTGCTTTCATCTATCACGATGGCACCCAGCAAAAACATCTCGGCTTCGCCGCGGCGCGCGCCCTTGCCGACCGTTCCGCTGCCTCGCAATTCGCCGTTCCCGGACATTGAACTCATTCGCCAACCTCATTCATCGGACAGACCCAACCATGAAAACGCTCCCAAGATTTGGCATGACTATCCTTTCGGCCTTAGCCGTCTTGACGCCCTCGCTGGCGTTCGCCCATCCGGGCGGCTATCACGTCCATGGCTTCCTGGCCGGCGTCGAGCATCCTCTGTTCGGCATCGACCATCTGCTCGCGATGGTAGCTGTCGGCATGATCGCCGCGAGAATCGGCGGGCGCGCCGTTCTTCTCGTTCCGTTGCTCTTCGTCTCCGCTATGGTCGTCGGAGCCCTGTTCGGAGTCGCCGGCATCGGCTTGCCCTCCCTTGAAACCGGCATCGCACTGTCGCTCGTGGTGTTCGGGGCGATGGTCGGTCTGGCGAAGCCTTTGCCGCTGACCGTCGCCATGTCGCTGACGACCTTGTTCGGATTGTTCCATGGAAACGCCCATGGCCTTGAGATTGCCGAAAGCGACGGTGGCCTCGCTTACGCCATCGGTTTCGTCCTCGCCACCTCGATCCTGCATGCGGTGGGCGTGTTGTCCGCCACCAAATTCGCCGGTTGGCCGGGAGCCATCCGCACCGCCGGTCTCGCCACTTCGCTGGTCGGGGTGGCCACGGCCGCGCAGTTCATCTGAATCAGTCTGCGAAGCAAGTTGCTTTCAACAGGGACGAAAACGCGATGAGACAGAAGTGGCTAATAGGGCTTCGTCGCCTTCGCGACATGCTATATCAACTGGTGAAGGCCCGCGCCGAGCGACTTTGACTATCGTCTTATAGTGATTGAGGACATGGATTGGCCGGCGACGCTGTGTTTCTCGCGTCCGAGGCCGCAAGCTTTGTTGCGGGGCAAACTCTGTTGGTGGACGGCGGAATGACCAGCGTGCTCTAACCATGTCGACTTCCCTCCCGATCAGGTCGTCGCTGGCGATCTCGGTCAAAACTGCTCCACCGATCTTTATGAGGCTGCCAAGGGTGCCGATCGTCCGTTGGCGTTTCGAATCCCTTCAACTTACGCCGAGTTTCGCAAATCCACTTTGCGTCCTGGCTAGCGTTCGAAAGGTTCGCCAAGCGAGGCGACGCCGTTCAGCCTGAGCAGGCGGCGGTCTGCCGAGATGACACCGAGCACGATGATCGTAACGAGATAGGGAAGGCTGGAAAGCAGTTGCGACGGTACGTCCAGACCGGTCGCCTGGGCGGCGAGGCTCATCAGCGAAACCGCGCCGAAGAGGCAGGCACCCAGGAAGATGCGGCCAGCGAGCCACGTACCGAAGACAACGAGTGCGATCGCGATCCAGCCACGTCCGGCAATCATACCGTCCGCCCAAAGGGGCGTGTACACCGCCGCCGCATAGGCGCCGGCAAAACCCGCCATCATGCCACCAAAGGCTATCGCCGCGACACGGATAGCGATGACCGGATAGCCGATGGCGTGGGCCGCCTTGGGATTCTCGCCGATTGCCCTCACGACAAAGCCGACCCTCGTATAGGCAAACATCGCCCAGATCGCGAACGTCACGGCAAGGGAAAGCCATACGACGACGTCCTGGACAAACAGCCTGCCGACTACCGGGATTTCCGAGAGGCCGGGAAAGGCGAGCTTCGGGAGCCCCTTGACCGTCAGGCTCTCGTAGCTTTTGCCGAACAGCGCCGAAAGGCCCTGGCCGAGGATGCCGATCGCAAGGCCTGTCGCGACCTGGTTTGCCCGGAATCCGAGTGCCAGCATTGCAAAGACGAGGGACAGGACGGCGCTACCGAGGCCGGCGGCAACGAAGCCCAGCAGGTGTCCACCGCCGTGGTAGACGACGATGAACGCGAGCACCGCGCCGAGGGCCATCAGGCCCTCCACGCCGAGGTTAAGGACGCCGGCGCGCTCGACCACCAGCTCGCCGAGTGCGGCAAGGAGAAAGGGGGTTGCCGCTGCTAGCATGCCTGAAATAATGAACTCGACGGCGTTCATGGCTGGCTCCGGTGATAGGGGCGGCGCCATTCGATGCGGTAGCGCACGAAGGCCACAGCGACGAGATAGGCGAGCAGCAAGCTGCCTTGGAAGACGCGGACGGCTGCGATCGGCAGGTTTGCCGACACCATCGCATTGTCGCCGCCGATATAGAGGACAGCCATAAAGAGCGCGGAAAAGATTATGCCGATCGGATGCAAGCCGCCGAGATAGGCGACAATGATGGCCGCATAGCCGTAGCCGGTCGAGATCGAGCGCTGCAACTGGCCGAGCGGCCCCGCGACTTCCGCGGCGCCTGCCAGTCCCGCCACCAAGCCACCGATCAGAAGCGATAGCCAAATCGCACGCCCTTCGCTGAAGCCGGCGTAGCCGGCCGCGCGCGGGGCAAGGCCGCCGACCTTGAGCTTATAACCCATGAAGCTTCGCTGCATGAAAACCCAGGCCACCAGCGAGAGCGCGAGTGTGATGAGCAGTGAAACGTTGACGCGGGTACCGGCGATCAGGGTCGGCATCACCGCGTCGCTCTGAAACATCACGGATTGTGGGAAATTGAAGCCGGCCGGGTCCTTCCAGGGGCCGAGCAGCAGGTAGTTGAGGACTTGTGCCGCAACGAGGCTCAGCATCAGGGAGACCAGGATCTCGTTCGCATTGAGCCTGACGCGCCAGAAGGCGGTGATAGATGCCCAAAGCGCACCGCCGACGGCACCGAGAAGCAGCATCAGCGGCCAGATCCACTGCCCGGTCGCCTGCGGAAACCAGACGGGGATCGCCGAGGCGAAAATAGCGCCCAGGATGAACTGGCCCTCCGCGCCGATGTTGAACACTTTTGCGCGGAAACCGATCGCCAGCCCCTGCGCGATGAGGAGAAGAGGCCCCGCCTTGAGCAGCACCTCCGCGAACGATGCCCAGGAGAGGAACGGCTCGAGAAGCATCGCGTACAGGACGGCCGCCGGATCTCGGCCTATCAGCACATAAAGGCCCAGATTGAGGATGATCGCCATGCCAAGCGCGGCAGCCGGTGCCAGCATGGCCGCGACGAGCGAGGCATGCTCCCGGCGGACGAGCGCGGGGAGGAACGTCGCGGCCCAAACGCTCATGCAGGAACCTTCTCTGGCGAGGCATGTGCTCCGATCATGTATCTGCCGATGTCTTCGGGGCGCGTATCCCGCGTGACCAGAGGCGGACTCAACATTCCATGATGCAGCACCTGGATGAAATCGCTGAGTTCGAAAAGTTCCTCGAGTTCCTCGGAAATAACGAGGATCGCCACGCCCAGGTTGCGCAACGCAATGAGCCGCCTTCTGAGGGCGGATGCAGCGCCAATGTCTACGCCCCAGGTCGGCTGCGCCACGAAGAGCAGCTTTGGCGAGAGCATCATCTCGCGACCGACGATGAATTTCTGCAAGTTGCCGCCGGACAGCGAGCCCGCTTCGGCATCCGGGCCGGAGGCGCGGACGTCGTGCTGTCGGATGCATTCTCTGGTGAAAGCCGTCGCTCCGGCGCTGTTGATGAGGCCGCGCCTCACGAGATCGAAAGGATGGGCGGTAAGAACGGTGTTGAGCACGAGCGACATTTCAGGGACCGCGCCGCGTCCGAGCCGATCTTCGGGCACGAAGGCGAACCCTAATCTCCTGCGGGCGGCCGCATCAAGTGTGCCTACGTCGCGGCCCATCATGTAGATTCGGTCGCGCTGTTCCTTCAGCAGCATCGCTTCGCCTGAGATGAGCGCGGCAAGTTCGCCTTGGCCATTACCCGATATTCCGGCGATGCCAAGGATCTCGCCTGATCGTACCGTGAGGCTGATGCCGGAGAGCGGCGTGGCAAAGGGGTCATCCGGCGTGTAGTCCATGCCGATTATTTCCAGCCGCTTCTCTCCCTCGGGCATGGCCAACGCCGGCATCACATCCGGCATGTCGCGGCCGATCATCATGCGGGCGAGGTCGTGCGCATCATGGTCGCGCGGGTCGACGGTGCCGATAACGTGCCCTCCACGCAGGATGGTCGCCTGGTCGCAGATCGTGCGAATTTCCTCCAGCTTGTGGGAGATGAAGAGGATGGAGACGCCGCGGTCGCGAAGGCGCCTGAGCGTGTCGAACAGCGTCTTCACTGCCTGCGGCGGCAGCACCGAGGTCGGCTCGTCGAGAATGAGCAGCTTCGGGTCCGTCATCAGGCAGCGGATGATCTCCACCCGCTGCCGCTCGCCGACCGAGAGCGCGTGCACATCGGCGAGAGGATCTACTTCAAGGCCAAAATCTTGGCCGAGGGTGCGGATGCGCCCCGCCAGCTCCGTCTTGCCGCCGGGCACGACGAGCTGGATGTTCTCGACAACAGTCAGCGTCTCGAACAGCGAGAAATGCTGAAAGACCATGCCGATGCCCCTGCGCCGTGCCTCGGCCGGCGAGGCAAGGCTCAGAGGCTCTCCGTCCCAGACGACGGTGCCCTCGTCCGGCTGTTCGACGCCATAGATGAGTTTCATCAGCGTCGATTTGCCCGCCCCATTCTCCCCGAGGATCGCATGGATCGATTGGGGCGCCACGTCCAGATCGATGGCCTGGTTGGCCCGGATCTGGCCGTAGCTCTTCGAGATGCCGCGGAGCGACAGAAGGGGCGGGGTCATGACTTACTTCGGCAGTGGTGTGGTGACACCCTTGACGTGCCAGTCCATCGCGACGATCTCGGGATCCGCCATCGTCGCACCGGCGGCGGCGGCTTCGCTGCCGTCGGCCTTGATGATTGGACCTGTGAAGGGCGCGAAGCTGCCGTCGGCGATCTTCGCCGCCACTTCCTTGATCTTCGTCATCGTGTCGGCTGGGATATCGGAGCTCCAGTCCACGACCTCCACCACCTTTTCGGCGACACCGAGGAAGGCGTTGGCGCCCTTGAACGTTCCGGCGAGATGGGCATCCACGGAAGCCTTGAAGAAGGGCGACCAGTCCGTCGCGATGCAGCCGAGGTATTTATTCGGCGCATATTTCTTCATCGACGAATTGAGGTTGAACGCGTAGACGCCAGCCTCCTCGCAGGCCGAGATGACGGAGGGCGTGTCCTGCGCGTTCGAGAAGATCACGTCGCAGTTCTGTGCCATCAGCGCCTTGGCGGCTTCCTGTTCCTTGGCCGGGTCGAACCAGGAGTTCACCCAGACGACCGATACTTCGATAGCGGGATTCACGGTCTGTGCGCCGAGCGTAAATGCATTGATCGAGGTGATCAGCTCCGGAATGGCGAAGGCCGAGACGGAGCCGAGCTTGCCGGTCTTGGAAAGAGCTGCGGCGGCCATGCCGAGCAAGTATGTGCCTTGGAAATACTTCGCCGCGAAGGGCGAGAAATTCGGCGCGGTCTGGAAGCCGGAGGCATGCAGCACGGTGATCCCAGGATCGCGGCGGGCGATCTGCAGTGCACCATTCTGGTAGCCGAATGAGCCGGCGATCAGGAACTTGTTACCGTCGGCGACAGTCTTGTTCATGATCCGGTCGGCGTCCGGCCCCTCGGCGATGTTCTCGATGACGGTGATCTTCACCTTGTCGCCGTATTCGGCCTTGACCGGCTCGAGGCCGGCGGCGAGCGCATGGCCCCAGCCGACATCGCCGACCGGCGACGGGAGCACGAGCGTGATACCGAGCGGCTCGTCGGCCGCGAAGGCGGGACGGCCGCCAAGCGCGCCGGCAAGCCCTGTCGCGGCAAGGCCCTTCATCAGAGTTCTGCGGGTCAGGTAGTTCAGCATGTCAGTTCCCCTGTTTTAAGTTGTCAGAATTCCACTGCAGCAAGAGCGGCTTCCGCGTCTGCAGCAAGCCGGGCCTCGTCCAGCCCGGTAAACGCACCCTTTTCCCAGACGATGCGGCCGTTGATCATGGTCATGTCGGTGGGCATGCCGATGCCGACCTTCGCAATCAGGCTCAATGGATCGTGGCGCGTGCCGACATAATCCATGCGGCGGGTGTCGATCGCGAAGAGATCGGCGGCCATGCCGGACGACAGTCGGCCGATGTCCTTGCGGCCCAGAAGCGCGGCCCCGCCCGTTGTCGCATAGCCGAGGAAATCGGCCGGCGCAGGCACGGGATGAGCGCGCGTCGAGGCCGCCAGGCACTGCAGCATGTAGGCGGAATGGATGCAGTGCATGAGGTTGGAATTGTCGTTCGAGGCAGCACCGTCGCAGCCGAGACCGACGCGCAGGCCAAAGGCGGACATGGCGGGAATATCAGTCACCTCCGCACCCACCAGATAGACCGGCTCTGGGCAATGCGAAACACCGGTGCCGCTCGCCGCCATCACCCGTAGTTCGTCATGCGTCAGCTCCCAGCAATGGGCATAGAAAGTGTCTCGGCCGGCAAATCCGAGTTCCTCGAGATAGTCCACAGTGCGCATGCCATGGCGGGCCTCGATGACCGGGCTTTCGCCCTCGCCGACATGGGTGTGCATCCGCACCCCGCGATCACGCGCCAGCGAAACCGATTCCACGAAGGTCTCGCGGTAGCAGTTGACCGGCTGGCAGGGAGCGACCACGACCTGACGCATGCTGAAGGGACTGGTGTCGTGATAAGTGTCGATGAGGCGTGCGCAGTCGACGATGAATTCGTCCGTGGTCTCCAGCATCTCGTCTGGAATGGTCGAGCCTTCCGATTTTGGCAGCGTGTTGCCGCCGCGGCCCGCGTGGAAACGCATGCCGAGAAGGTCGGCCGCTTCGAACTGCCGGTCGATGAGCCGCTTTCCGGCATGGCGTGGAAAATTGTACTGGTGGTCGAAGGCCGTCGTGCAACCGTGCTTGATCATCTCTGCCATCGCCGTGATCGAGGCGTGGTAGAAACAATCCTCGTTGAGCCGGCAGAAGATCGGATAGATCCGGTCGAGCCATTCGATGACCGACAGCTTCGTCCAGTCGAGTTCGGCACGGTTGCGCACAAAGCACTGAAAGAAGTGATGGTGGGTGTTGACGAGGCCGGGATAGACGAACCAGCCGTCGGCGTCCTGCACGATAGTACCGGCCGGCAACTCGCTTCTGTGCAGGCCTTCCCCGATTGCCTCGATCTGCGGGCCATTCGTCAGCACATCGACATTGCGCCGGACGCTCGGACCCCTGCCCTCGTCGGTGATGACCGCTGCGCAATTCTTCAGGAGATAGCCGGTCACCTCACGCCTCGTCCGGGCAGGGGTCGCGGTTCGGGCTTCAACTCGTGCAGCCGGTGGATACCAGGCATCTCGATGAAGTTGTCGAGGCTGCGGAGCGCTCGCGACCAGAGCCGGATCGTGGGATACGGGTCGAGGGAAACGCCCCCGTCGGGCGCGAGCGCGACATAGGGAAAGCAGGCAATGTCGGCAATTGTCGGCAGGTCGGACGCGAGAAACCGATTGCCACGCATTTTTTGTTCGAAGAGGCTGGCTTCCAGTTCGCGTAGTGCCGCTATGCCATTGGCCTGAAGCGCACCGATGTCACCGGGGCGCAGCAGCATCTCATGCAGGCGCGCGCCGCCGAGGTTGGTGGTCAGCCTATGCGAGAAGGAAAGCCATTGCTGGATGCGCGCCGTCTCCTCAGGGGCGCCGCTGCCGAGCCAGGCCGGTGCTGCCCTCGCGGCGAGATAGCCAAGCATGGCGGAAGACTCGGTCAGGATCAGGTCGCCGTCTTCAAGGATCGGGATGGAGCCTCCCGGATTAAGCGCCATAAGCTCGGGGCCGCGATGCTCGGCGCCGGGATGGAAGTCGACGGGACGGATTTCGAGCTTCACGCCTGACAGCGCCGCCATCAGGCGCACCTTGTAGCAACTTGGGGAGAGGACGTAGTCGTAAAGCTTCATTGTGCCACCAACTGCGCGCCGTAGGTATAATTGTGGCGTTTCAGCCAGCGGCGATAGGCGACCGAGGTCAGGTCCGCGCGCGTGGGGATTTCCATGCTGGGATCGAGCGGCAGAAGCCGCGGGATCTGGTTTTCGAGGATCGAGCGGTCTTGCAGAAAAATCGTCTGCTGGAAGTGGATGAGGTCGGTCAGTGGTGTCTCGTCATCGAAAAGCGCCATCCACGGCCAGACGTCGCAGAGATCCTCGGCAAGCGGCTGGACGAATAGCGCAATGACATCCCATTCGCCCGGGCGCGGCGGGCAGGTCTTGTAGAGGACGGAGCAGGTCGGAGCCGGCACGCGGTACATGTATTCCGTCGTGATACCTCCGCTCGCGGATTTCGCCGCCTGCGGCTGGTAGAACTTCACCTGGGTCGCCCAGACCTCGTCCTCTTCCTCGCGGATCTCGACCTTGTAGTCTTCGACCTCGGTATGCGGCTCCGAGCCGAGGATGTCGGTATGGACGAAGGGGAAGTGTGCGATGTCGAGGAAGTTCTCGACGGCGCGGAGCGGCGAGCAGCGCACCCGCACCACACCGACATCGACGAAACGGCGCCCGGGCTGGTCCGCCTCGGGAATCGGAAAGACCGGTTTCTTCGGTTCGCCGAGCGACGACCAGATATGGCCATAGCGCACCGAAACCGGCAGCACGCGCCCGTTTTCGCCTGTCACTTTCGCCGCGCCATTGGCGTCGAGCGCAACCTTGATCGGTCCGCCCATCAGGGTGGTCTCGCGCCCATCGCGGTCGAGCCTGCTGAAAAGCCCGACCGGATACCATTCGTCGCGCATCGCATCGTCGATCATGACACGCCCCCTTTCGCCTCGATCCGTTCGGCCATGCGCCGAAGGCTCTCGGCGGCTCGCGAGGCGGCGATGCGCTCGGACGCGCTGCAGTCGGCTGTAACAAGGACATGGATCAGCGTCTCGCCGGCTTCCTGCGGGATGGGCAGCAGGCGGATTGCCGGCGCGCCGGGCGCCTGCCAGACGAATCCTTCAACGGCGGCCTTCGTACCGGCAGCGACAGAGAGTGCCGAACATCCGGCACGGGCCGTCAATGAACGGAGCGGGACGTAACCCTCAAAAAGGGGTGGGTTGTCGTCAGGCGCTCCATCAGCGACCCAGATGATCCCACCTGCCTCTACGACAGACCGGGTCGCAACGCGAATCGTCTCCGGCGGCGTGAGGCTGGGATGGGCAGGAATGCGCAGACACTGACCGGCCTGCGAATAGGTCCAGCCGTGATAGATGCAGGAGAGCGCCTCGCCGCGCACGAAGCCATGGGAGAGGCGCATGCCGCGATGCGGACAGCGATCCGCCGATGCCGCCACGCGCCCCGATTGGCTTCGCCAGAGGGCAATGGGACCGGCGGGCGTCCGCGCCGGCATTGCCTGTCCTGTTGGCAGATCCTGGGAAAGGGCGACCGGCACCCAGGTGTCCGTCTTGTCGGACAGCATGACCTTAACTTCCGTACTGATACCACTGTTTGCCGACCAGAGATGCCAGCGCAAGGAGTTGGCGAACCGCTCGATGGGCTGACGTATGCATAATTATTTCGCAATTGCAATATTGATTAAATTAAGTGCAAACGGACGGTAACCACACACAAAGCTATATGTTTTTTTGCTCGACAGGGGCGCGGTCGATCGTCTCGACCCAGACTTCAATGGGCCCAAGCGAACATCCCATCTCCATCATGTCGATCAGTTCCGCCGCACCGGTAATATCGAGTTCGATGCGATCGGTACTTGCATGAGCGATGTGGTGCGCGAGACCGAGCTTGGCCGCATGGCGCATGATCCAAGGCACGAAGGACGCGGGTTCGAGGTGACCGCGAATGGTCATCCGCTCATGGAAGTGGTGTTGACTTCGCTTCATTACGAACGGACCGCGCGCCTTGGTGTCATGGTCAGCAGCATAGCGTCTGACTGAACGGGCGGAAGTGGTTATCGACGCGCCAATTCGCGCAGATGTACCGCCGTTTCGGCGCCGAGGTGACGGTTGTCGAGCGGATGGATCGCCTGATTGCACGCGAAGGAGGGCGATTTAGAGGGCAGCCGACTTGTGGAGCCACGGTGCGTGATCGATGCTGCTTCGAAACAACATCATCCCCGCCGACAGGGACTTAAGTGCACGAAGGTTGCGGGGCTAGGCGTCGCTCGGCAGGTGCCTCCGTAACCACACGATTGCGGCCGGAGGTCTTAGCGAGGTAGAGCGCCCGGCCCGTCCGCTGCCCGCAACCTTCTGAATATGATTGCCTGCGGCAACCGGAGGGAATCTGCGCTCTCAAACCAGCATCGACTGCTGGGCCGAGATACCCGCCGTCGCGCCCTGCCATGATGCCGTGGTGACCGAGGGCATTCCGGGGTTGGCGAGGTCGCCGGCGGCGTAGATGCCGGGTATGCTGGTTTCGCGGCGCTCGTCGACTTTGAGGGCGATGCCGGTCGGCGTATTGACCGTGGCGAGACCCAATGATTCATGCAGGCTTGCGGACGGCTTGTTGCGCGGATGCGCGAACAGGATGTCGACTGCGACATCCGGGGCGCTATCGAGTTTGATGGTGGCATTGTGGGGCCCGTGACGGGCGACCCCGGCGATCCGGCCATCAACGACAGGTATGTTGCGGCGCGCCAGATCGGCCCGGATATCGGGTGCAATGTCGTGACCATCGGCAAAGACCGTCAACCTGTCGGTCCAATCGTGGAACAGCCTGACCTGATTCATCGACTGCGGGCCGGACCAGACGAGACCCCAATGCTGGCCAGCGACTTCAAAGCCATCGCAATAGGGGCAGGGCACGATGGATGTGCCCCAGCTTTCGGCAAAGCCGGGAACGGCAGGCATCTGATCGACAACGCCATAGCTCAGGATCAGGCGGCGCGCCCCGAGGCTCTCGCCATCGCCAGTGAGGACGGAGAAATTGTCGATGGTGCCGGAGATGCTGTCGGCCCGGGCATTGACCAGCTTGACCGTGGGATAACGCGCCAGCTGCTGCCGCGCCTCTGCCAGGATGTCCAGCGGTGGCTTGTGATCGTGGCCGAGCAGGCCATGCGAGTGGCCGGCGAAGCGATTGCGTGGCAGGCCGGTATCGAGAACTGTGACCTTGCGGCGGGCACGGCCGAGCTGGAGGGCGGCGGCGAGACCGGCAAAGCTGCCGCCGATGATGATAACGTCATCCATAGTGATGGGCTCCGTGTTGTGGTTGGAGGGGGGTGGGCTGGGCCTGGCGCGAAATTTCGTCCAGCGATACGCGCTCGAGACGGGCAGCGAGCAGGGCTTCGGCATCGACGAGAAAGTCGCCCGTCACTGTTTTGGCCGGCCGGACAATGCCGCATTCGATATCGCCGGGCGGCCCGGGGAAACTTGATTTGGAGGACACCTACCCATTGGCTTGCACATTTCAGATACTACATGGTATCGTAATGCAAGAATTAGGATACTGTCAAGGACTGGAATTGTCGTGACCGAAAACAGCCAGGCCCGGCGCGGCCGGCCCGCCAACGAGGCGCTTGGCCAAACGATAGTCGACGCCGCGTGCGAACTCTTTGTGGAATTGGGTTTTCAAGCGACGACATTGGACAAGGTCGCTCGGCGAGCGAGGATATCCAAGCTCAGCATCTATCGGCACTTCGAGAACAAGGAGGCGCTGTTCAGTGCGGCCATCGCGGCCCATTGCCATCAGTTTGCACCACAGGCTCTTATTGAAGGCGTCGACGGTTCGGCAGAACATCAGCTCATGGCGGTGGGAACGTCCCTGCTTCGCACGCTGTTGAGCCCGGACGTCCGCAGTGTCGAAGCCATGATCATGGCCGACAAGACGAATCAGAAGTCGTTAAGCAAGCTCCATTACGAAGCCGGCCCCGCCTATGTCATCGCCCAAATCGAGGCCCTGTTGCGTCAGTTGCACGCGAATGCGGTTCTGAACGTGCCCGATCCTCTCCGGTCCGCCCGCTTGTTTGCCGCGCTTATCAAAGGATCCGACCTCCTGATTATCGCACGCTTCGATCAGGCGAGAGCAGACGACGACAACGAAATCGAATCCTATTGCCGGTCGGCTGTCGCCATGTTCATCGCCGCGCACGGTGGCAACGACCACGCGGCCGGAGAGTCTCGTTAAGAACGGATCAGAACAAGGATGTGGCATGGCAGAGAAAAATGTTTATCAGGTAGCCGACTGGAATGGCCAAAGCGGGGAGCGTTGGGTCGCTTACCAGGCCCGGCTCGATGCCATGATGGCGGTGTTTGGCCAGGCCGCGATCGGGGCCGCCGCGCCCGTCACGGGCGAACGCGTGCTGGACGTCGGCTGCGGCGCGGGCGCGTCTAGTCTGCATCTGGCCGCCCGCGTCGGCGCCGGGGGCCATGTGCTAGGCGTGGACATATCCGAACCGCTGATCGGCAGAGCGCGCGCGCTAGCGCCGCAGGATACGCCGGTCCTGTTCCAGGTGGCCGACGCCAGCAGCACCGAGTTGCCCGAGGGCGCATTCGACATCCTGTTCTCGCGCTTCGGAGTGATGTTCTTTGACGATCCTACAGCGGCCTTCACTCATATGCGCCGTGCGCTCAAGCCGGGCGCGCGGGTCGCTTTCGTCTGCTGGCGCGGTATGGCCGAGAACGATTGGGTGCGCTTGCCGATGGGCGCAATCAAGGACATCGTCCCGCCGACGGCGCCGCCCGATCCCGAAGCGCCCGGCCCGTTCTCGTTTGGCGACCAGGGGCGGGTGGCGCGTATCCTGACGGCGGCTGGCTTCACCGATGTCGCTATCGCGCCATTCGATGCCTCCATCCCGTTCGGCAAGGGGGAGACGAGGGACGCAGCGCTCGACGACGCGGTGAAGATGACACTCGAGGTCGGCCCGCTGGCGCGCTCTCTCGCTGATCAGCCCGACGACATCCGGGCCCGCGCCTCGGCCGCGGTTCGTGCCGCCTTCGCGGGCCACCCCGGCGAGCGGTCGGTGATGATCGACGGCGCGGCGTGGATCGTCACCGCGCGCAATCCGGCAAGCTGACAGGGATTAACAGGGGTAGACGCCCCGTCTCGATGGCTCGGCGTTGACCGTGACGCGATCGACCCGCACTGCTTGCGGCCGGAACGCAGAGGAGATAGGGCGGCGGGCTTTTGTCCCAGGCCGCACCGCTGCCATTGGTTTGTATCGCGCTCATTTGCGACTACCTCTGCAACGAAATTGACCGCCCCCTCGAACGATTCAGGCCAATCCGCGCTAACCAATTCAATCCAAACAAGTCAATTTCCCTTAGCGGGTATTAGTGCAGTAATGCCCACAGAGCCCCTTGGTGCCTGCACAGGCGCGGCGGCAACCGGCTGGGCCTCGGTCAGGTAGGACAGCACGGCCGGGGGTAGCGCTGCGGAATTGGGCGCATAGATGCCGCAACGCGAGATAAGACTCCTCTTGTTGACGCGTTTCCCCAGATAGTGCCAGACGGTTCGGGTGGCGTAGGGCAGATTGTTGGCTCGCCACGATATGCCCATAGTGATGCCCCGCAGGTAACGCCGCTGGTACGTTTCGAACGGCATGAGGATCGTCTGTCCAAAGGTTGGAGCCTCGCCGCGCGTCAGTTCCGTCAGGAAGATGCGCTCGTGGCGATACGCCGCGAGCCCGACGTACCGTGAACGCTGCACGATGCCGTTTTCGGAATCTTCGATGCGCTCAAGCGTGGAAACCAGAACTTGTCCGCCATTTTCGCGCAAGTGAGCGCAGGCGCAGACGATCCGGCCAGGCCAGGACAGCGATGTGTGCCATGCCTGGTAGAATCCGAGATAGGGTTCGAGTGCATGCAGGTCGCCCGGAAAGGCATCCGCTAGCGGGCCTGTAAGGTCGGCGTGTCGGCGCCGCTCGCCCAATTTGCTGCGGAACACGCCCGGAGGAAGGTCGAAATCGGCTGGTTCGAGGCCAAAGGCTGCCGCGATCGTCAGGAGATTATGGGCGGAAGGAAGGGTTCCTGCATTGAGGTAGCGGTTGAACTGCTGGCGGTTGATACCGACGGTGCGGCATAGATCGGATACTGATCTGTGCGTGCTGCAGGCGAGTTTCAGGTTGCTGCTGAAATTGGCCCATGGCTTGCTCATGGAGACAGTATAAACCCGCTTAAAAACGCTTCAAGCGACGAAATTGCGTTGCCGAGGGCTCTGCCTAGTATCGACCACAAGGCTTCAGTCCAAAGGGGAACCCAATGAGCGCTTCCAGCAGGTTATCGAGTCTCTCACGCCGTGATCTTCTTCAAGCGGGGGTGGCTCTAGGCCTTGTCGCAGCCGCAGGCTCGCTGGCGTCACCGGCCGCGGCGCAAACGCCAGTGCGCGGCGGACAGTTGCGGCTGGGGCTCGATGGCGGCGCCTCCGCCGACACGCTCGACCCGGCCCTGGCGTCCGCCAGCGTCAATTTTGTGATCGCGCATTGCTGGGGCGATACGCTGGTCGAATCCGACCCCAAGACGGGCGCGGCGGTTCCGTCGCTGGCCGAATCCTGGTCCCCGTCGGCCGACGCCAAGGAGTGGACCTTCAAGATACGCAAGGACGTTCGTTTCCACGATGGCAAGGCATTTACTGTTAGCGATGCAGTCGAGACCTTGCGCCGCCACGCCGGGAAGAAATCGCAATCGGGCGCACTCGGCCTGCTCTCCGGGATAGACCGCATCGAGGAACGGTCGGGCGACATGGTGGTGACGCTGAAGGAGGCCAACGCTGACTTGCCGCTGATATTTACCGATTATCATCTTCAGATCCAGCCGGGCGGCGGCGTGGAAAAACCTGCGGCAGCGATCGGCACCGGTCCCTACAAGCTGGCTGCATTCGAGCCGGGCATTCGCGCTGCTTTCGAAAAAAACGAGGACGACTGGCGCCAGGACCGGGGTTACGTCGACAGCGTGCTTATTACCGTGATGAACGACCTGACTGCCCGGACCAGCGCGTTGCGGTCCGGTCAGGTCGATTTTATCAGCACCGTCGAACCGAAGATCGTGCCGTTGCTGAAGCGGGTTCCGGGCGTCGAGATTCTGCGCACCTCCGGCAAGGGGTTCTATTCCTTCCTGATGCATTGCGACACCGCGCCCTTCGATAACAATGATCTGCGTCTGGCGCTCAAATATGCGATAGACCGCGAGGCTATCCTCAAGGGGGTTCTGGGCGGGTTCGGCACCATTGGCAATGATTACCCGATCAACGCCAACTATGCGCTCGCGCCTGCCGATATAGAGCAGCGCAATTACGATCCCGACAAGGCTGCATTCCACTTCAAGAAGTCCGGCCTTCAAGATCCAATTCTGCTGCGCACCTCGGAAGCGGCGTTCCCCGGCGCGGTCGATGCGGCCCAGCTTTTCCAATTGAGCGCGGAAAAGGCCGGTATCAAGATCAATGTGCAGCGCCAGCCGAGTGACGGCTACTGGTCGGAAGTCTGGAACGTCAAGCCGTTCTGCACCTCCTTTTGGGGTGGTCGTCCGACGCAGGATGCGCGCTATTCCACGTCCTACGTTTCCAACGCGGAGTGGAACGACACCCGCTTCAAGCGGCCCGACTTCGACAAGATGGTGGTCAAGGCGCGCGGTGAACTGGATGAGACCAAACGGCGCGTACTCTACCGTGACATGGCGCTGATGGTGCGGGATGAGGGCGGCCTGATACTGCCGGTGTTCAACGATTTCATCAACGCCTGCACGAGCCACCTCAAGGGTTTTGTTCCCGATATTGGCAATGACTTCTCCAATGGCCGCATCGCCAGCCGGGTCTGGCTGGAGGCTTGAACCGGGAAATGATCGTGCAATTCCGGCGGCCGATAGTTGCCGCCGAGTGGAGCTTTTGTGGTTGATCGCATAACGATAAATTTCCGTGTCATTGAAAATGAGTGGATCGTTCTGAAAGACGGCACCCGGCTCGCCGCGCGCATCTGGAGACCCGAAACGGTTCCTGGCGGGGTGCCGGCGGTGCTCGAATTCCTGCCTTATCGAAAACGCAACGGCACCGCCGCGCGTGACGAGTCCACCTATCCGGTCTTCGCGGCGGCCGGCATCGCGGGCGTGCGTGTCGACATTCGCGGTTGCGGAGAATCCGACGGCGTGATCGATGGCGAATATACCGCGCGCGAGCTTGCCGACGCCGTCGAGGTTATCGAATGGATCGCAGCGCAGGACTGGTCGAACGGCAATGTCGGCATGATGGGAATTTCCTGGGGCGGGTTCAACGCGCTTCAGGTCGCGGCTCTCAAACCACCAGCTCTCAAGGCCGTGATTTCCCTGTCGTCCACCATCGACCGCTACAATGACGACATCCACTACAAGAATGGCGCGCATCTATCGGCGCAACTGTCATGGGCGGCGACGATGACTGCCTTCCAGTCGCGGTCCCCCGATCCCGATCTCGTCGGAGAACGCTGGCGCGACATGTGGCTTGAGCGCCTGGAAGGCGAGCCGTTCTTCATGGAGCAGTGGCTCTCCCACCAACGCCGCGACGACTTCTGGCGTCACGGTTCGATCTGCGAGGACTTTGACGGTTTTTCCGTTCCCGCACTGGTGATTGCCGGATGGGCCGACGGCTACCGCAACACGCCCTTGAAGGCGGTCGCCGGGATGCCGGAAATGGCCTGGGGCCTGATCGGTCCATGGGTTCACAAGTATCCGCATTTCGCCTATCCGAAGCCCCGCGTCGATTTTCACGCCGAGGCAATTTCATGGTGGCGGCATTGGCTATGCGCAGAAGACAACAAGGTGGAGCATACGCCGAGGCTGCGTGCTTATATCCTGGACGGGCCGCGACCCGGCCGCCGGCGCGAGACCGACCCAGGCTATTGGGTTGCCATGGAGAGATGGAACGTTCCCGACACACTCGTCCTTAGCCTGGACGCTTCGGGCAGGCTCGCTCGGAGCACTTCATCGCATGCTGAAGGGAAAGCCCTCCTGCACTCTCCTCAAGATACAGGCACCGCTGCGGGAGAGTTCTTCCCGCGGAGGCCGGATTCGGAAATGGCCGGCGACCAGCGTGTCGACGATGCTGGATCACTCACCTTCGACAGCGCCGTCCTTGCTGAGGAATGCGTCGTCTTTGGCCAACCGCTCGTAAAACTGTCGCTTTCCAGTGATGCCAACTTCGCCAACCTTGCCGTCAGGCTCGTCGACGTCCATCCCGATGGTGCGGCGACGCGCGTCAGCTACGGTGTGCTCAACCTCTCGCATCGCATGGGCAATGCCGAACCACAGCCTCTGAAGCCGGGCGAGACGGTCGAAATCGAGTTGGTGCTCGATGCGTGCGGCTACCGTTTTGCGCCCGGCCACCGTCTGCGTCTGTCCTTGTCGAGCGCCTATTGGCCGACGATCCTGCCGCCGCCCTGCGACGCAACGCTGGCGATCGATCTTGCCACGCTGCGATTGGAACTGCCGCTGCTTGGCGAGCATCGAAGGGTCGAAATCCCGCAGCCATCCAATCCCGATCCTCTACCCCGTTACGAAGTCCTGACAGACGGATCGTCGGACCGCTCTGTTGAACGCGATCTGCAAAATGGCGTGACGCGCTATCGGGTGCACGAGGACACAGGTCTTAGTCGCCATCCGGGCAACGGCTTGTGCACGCGCGACATCCGGCAGGAGGTATGGTCGATAGCGCCCGATGACCCGCTGTCGCTGACGGCAGAGGTCCACTGGACGTGCTGTGCCGAGCGGGAAGGCTGGCGAACGCAAAGCCATTGCACCACGCATCTCTCCTGCACGGCGACCGAATGGGTGGTTACGGAGCGGGTTGAAGCACTGGCTGACGGTCATAAGGTATTCGAGCGCGAGCGCAGCGCTCGAATACCGCGTGACCATATGTAAGGGTGAGCTACATAATGGGTGAGCTACGGCCGGCGCAATCAGGGTGTTCCACCGACATCAAATCGGGAAGGAACATGGACCAGGCGGGCCTCACCGACCTTCTCGCCTATGCCCGTCCAGGCGACGCTCGACGGCGTGCGCCTCGATTGTCTTGTCGTGACCGTCGCGACCTGCTCCGAGCGTCCGTGGCCGCGTCGGTCATGTGCGACCACGCGATAGCCTTTCGACAGGAAGAAAAGCATCTGCGCGTCCAGTCATCTGAGCTGAGCTGCCAGCCATGGTGAAAATCGATTGGCTGGGCGTCCTTGGGACCCCGTACGTCGTCGTCGGTCGTGACAAAGCCCATGGATTTATCACTGACATCACAAGGCTTCCCCGTGAGGTGAGGATGGCGAGGGCCGGCAAACGGATCGAGTCCGACCCTCACCGAAATGCTCGCCATCCCGGCCGGGATCAGCCAGCTACTGGCGTGTTGAGAAGCTGCTGCTCCCAAAGATACGCGATGCCGCTGCCGCCGAAGTGCTGGATGAGAATCTCGGTCAGCTCCTCGACATGCTCGGTGCGCGCCCAATCGCGTTGCCATTCGCCAGCGAGCGCCATCACGGTCATCGGGTTCGCGCCGGCTGCGATCATCCGCTGGACGGCAACCTCGTGAGATTCCTTCGAAATGCCGCCCGACGCGTCGGTGATCACGGTCACGTCCCAGCCTTCGCCAGCGGCCTGGATCACAGGCATCGCGACGCAGACTTCGGTCCAAAGGCCGGCGATGATCAGTTGCTTGCGGCCGGTCGCCTTGACGACGTTCACCACATTCTCGTCCTGCCAGGTGTTCACCCAGGTGCGATCGATGACTTCCTGGTCTGGAAATACGTCGGTGATCTGCTTGAAGAGAAGTCCACCGCGCGCCGCGATCACGCTGGTGAGAATGGTCGGAACATTGAAGGCTTTTGCTAGCTTCGCCAGCGCGGTCGTGTTGTTGACCACCATGTGCGGATCGTGGCTGTTCAGGTTTGCGAGCTGGTAAGGCTGGTGGTCGATCAGAACGAGGACTGAGTCTTCAGGACGAAGAAGCGAATCGAGGCCGTTACGAAGGGTCATCAAGACTTCCTTTCTCTGCTGCCATGGACGGCAATGGGTTCGACGGGAGACATGCGCCAGCAGGCGACGTTGCCTGGATGTAATTTGCTGTTCCCTTTGATGATGCGGTAGTGCCATAGTCAGGCAACCTGTGTCGCGAAATTAGGAACACCGAGTTGGACATCGAAGATCTGCAGACATTCGTCGCAGTAGCCGATGCAGGGGGCGTATCGGCCGCGGCGCGTCGGCTCGGCGTCTCCAAATCAATCGTCAGTCGACGGCTCTTTCGGGTTGAAGCGGAACTTGGCGTCCAGCTTCTTGCACGAACGACCCGCGGGGCCGCTCTCACCGAGGCGGGGATCACGTTCAGGGACCATGCGGCCCGGGCCAGCGCCGAGATCGACAGCGCCAGGGAAACGATCCTCCCGACCGGCGACCTTCGCGGCCGCCTGAGGGTTGCCATGCCGCTTACTTTCGGCCCAACCCACTTCGCCCCGGTGATCGCGGAAATGGCGCGTCTGCACCCGAAGCTTCAAATCCATACCTCCTACAGCGATCGCTTCGTCGATCTCATTGCGGAGGGTTTCGATTGCGCGATCCGGGGCGCCTACCTTCAGGACTCCAACTTGATCGCGAAGCGCGTTGGGCCGATCCATGGAAAGCTTGTCGCAAGCCCGGATTACATCAAAGCGCATGGGTCACCTGAGACGCCGGACGAACTCGTCACCCATCAGGCCCTCATGCAGGGAACGGAAGCCTGGCAGTTCATGGATGGCGGCAGGATCGTCACGGTCCAGCCGCAGGGCAGGTTCAAGGCCGACAGCGCCACGGCGCTTGCCGCTGCTGCTGCGGCAGGCCTCGGTATCGCCTGGCTCCCCGATTGCATTACATATGAATATGTGGCCTCCGGTGCATTGGTTCCGATCATGACACGCTATCCGGTACCTCCGGGGGCCGCGTATGTCGTACGCCCGCCGGGTCAGCATCCCGCGCGGAAAGTGCGGGTGCTCACCGAAATGCTGACTGAGTATTTCAAAAGGAACCCGGAAGTTTGGGGTCTCGACCCCTAGTAGAACGCGAACCGCTCAAGGCCCTGTCAAGGAACCGACTTCCATCACCGGGACAGCACCGGGGCGGGCGCGGTGTCACCCATCCGGAGCGCACATCAGCGGCCGCCCGAGGCGGCTTTACCCGGGCTCTACTCTACCGGGCCGGTGGCTTCCTAGGCTCCAGGACGAAGCGGCCATCGCTCCTGAGGATGATTACCCTGGCTGCCTTGTGAGCCATCGGGCAGCGTTCCTCCCCCCGCAACACTGTTTGGCACTTCTCGACACTAATCGGGACCAATGCCGAACACCAAATCCCGGATCAGGCCGTCGAGCGGGTGTCGCATCCTACGCGAACCAATTGGATGCCTGAACTAAGTTGGTAGAAAGGACGGACACATGATCGATCTGAGTGGGAAGCGTGCATTGGTGACTGGAGGATCGCGGGGCATCGGGGCCGCGATCGCGTTAGCACTGGCGGAGAACGGCGCCGACGTTGCATTTACTTACCGGCGCTCCGCCGAGAAGTCTGAAGCGGTGGTCAAGTCCATCGAAAGCATGGGGCGTCGCGCAGTCGCCATCCAAGCCGACAGCGCCGCCCCGGAGGCCATCATGCGCTCAGTGAGCCAAGCCCTCTCGGCGCTCGGTGGACTCGATATCCTCGTCAACAGCGCGGCTATCGGCCACACCGGAACGATCGCCGAAGTCGACGTGAACGAATATCAGGCCGTGATGGACGTCAACGTGCGAGCGCCAGTGCTGTTTGCGACAGCAGTTATCCCGCATCTCACCGAAGGGGGACGCATCATCACGATCGGTTCGGCCCTAGGAGAGCGGGTCCCATTCCCAGGCATAACGGTTTACGCGATGTCCAAAGCGGCACTTACCTCCTTCACCCGCGGTCTTTCGCGTGAACTCGGCCCGAACGGCATCACCGTGAATCTCGTGCAGCCCGGGGCGACCAATACGGATGCGAATCCGGCGGATGGGGAGGCTGCCGATTTCCAGCGAGGCCTGACGTCACTGGGACGCTACGCCGAGCCGCGCGAAATCGCGAACGCTGTGGTCTTTCTGGCAAGTCCCGCCGCGAGCATGATCACGGGCTCCATCCTGACCGCCGACGGTGGCGCAACCGCCTGAGCGGACTTGATGTTCGCAAACGGGCCAATTGCGTGCTCGGCAATGCATCGAGCGCCACACATAGCCTTTCGCGCCAAGCCCCGGCCTTGACAGGATCGGGCTGATGAATAAGCGCACCCGATTTACGCGGAGGACGAGGACGACATGAAGGAGGCCGCTCTGTGGACTCTGTGTTGAGACTCAGGAGTTCAAGCTAACCGCTCAACCACACCAGTTAGAAGGAGAAATTCCCGTGAAGGTTCGCAAGTTCAACATCACCGACGCAGTGCTGGAGCGTTCCCCGGGGCAGGGCGGAGACGTACTTGTGGGCAATCTGATCGACCAGCACGATGCCTCCCCGATCACCATCGGGTACGGGCGCTATGGGCCGAACCAGACGCTTGAGGAGACGATGGCCGTCGATGATGTGATGGTCGTCCTCGAGGGGCGGCTGTCGGTGTCCGGAAAGTCAGGCAGCGTCACCGCAGGGCCGGGCGAAATCGTCCATATGCCCAAAGGCCAGAAGGTCACGATCCGCTCGCACGAGCAAGGCGCGGTCACCGCCTATGTCACCTATCCCCACTGGCAGGAGGCGAGGGGGTAAGTCCTCCGGGGTGACGCGCAGTTCGACGTCCAGGCGGATCATGCTCATCCGAGTAGGCGTTGAGGTCTCGCCTGCGCAGGTCTGGCGCGAGGCCTCTCCGCTTTGTCCAGCGACGGCTCGCGCGCATCTGAGCTCACTATGAAGCCTGGACCAAACCTGCACGACGGGCCGCTTTCAAAAATGCCCTTCTTGCTTGTTGCGGGGCCCGCCATCCGTCCAGGGAGTCGCGGCAAGTGCGGCAGGCTGCTCGATAGCTTGGTCCTCTCGCCCATTCTGGCCATTGGTCATGAAGGCACTCAAGTGCTTCCCAACTGCTGGCAACCACCCGTTCCCTTGAGGGTCTCACGCGCAGTCTGACTGGTTCGGGAAATTGAATATCCCTCATGGTTTCCACCGTTCCGACAGATCGATTACATCGATTTGTTGAAATGGCCTCCCGCAGCTAATCCGAAGGTGCCGACTGCCTTGGCCGCGACGATGTCCGCTGCGGTCGGCACAAGCAAATCCATGCGGCGGGCAAAGGCGACAAAAGTGCTGCGAGCGGTTTCGGCATCCACCTCGCCGGCGAGGGCTGCCCGACAGGCATTGAGCGCGACGCCATGAGCAGGGTTTCGCTTCGATGGCGGCCATTCATCCAGCAGGACGAAGGCGTCCCTTACGCTTTGAATGTCGGTTGGAAACCCAAGACCCACGAGCACCCTCACGGGATGCTGAAATTGATTGTGTTCCATGTTTTCCTCCGTTCACGTGGTTAGCTCAATCGATCGGAAGCCTTTCCCACGGCGCGTGCGCGATAGGTTGCGTGCGTCGCGCCTTAGCCTGCCGAACTCCCGTTTCCAGGAGGGCCTTTGCCGTCGGTAAGATTCCGCGCGGCCAGAAACATCACCGTGTATGCGGCTTTGCGCCGATCCCAACCCGCGGCCTCCGCTCTGTCGAGCAAGTCGACCAGTATCGGGTCAAGCGCAACCTTCAGGTCTGCTTCGTAGTTCAGATCGGTGGCCGCACGCGACGGCGGGGGGATTACGTTCAAGTTCATCACGTTCATGGATCTACCCCATTTGTCAGAGTGTCCGCGCCCACCGGGCGCGGACACAGCCGTTACCTCAGAAGTCCATGCCACCAGCCGGCATTGCCGGAACGGCGGGTTCCTTCTTCGGCTTCTCGGCAACCATCGCTTCCGTCGTTACCAGCAGGCCGGCAACCGATGCCGCATCCTGGAGCGCGGTCCGCACCACCTTTACCGGATCGATGACGCCCTCGTTGTAGAGGTCGCCGAACGCGTTGGTCTGTGCGTTCCAGCCCCAGCCGAATTCCGGCTTCTCGCGTAGCTTGCCGACGATGATCGAGCCTTCCGCGCCGGCATTCTCGGCGATCTGGCGCACAGGCGCTTCGATCGCGCGGCGCACGATCTCGATACCGTGCTTCTGGTCTTCATTCTCGGCCTGCACGCTGTCCAGTGCCTTGGCCGCACGCAGAAGCGCCACGCCGCCACCTGGCAACACGCCTTCCTCGACCGCAGCCCGCGTCGCATGCATGGCATCGTCGACACGGTCCTTGCGCTCCTTGACTTCGACTTCGGTCGAGCCGCCGACGCGGATGACGGCGACACCGCCGGCGAGCTTGGCCAGCCGCTCCTGCAGCTTTTCCTTGTCGTAGTCGGAGGTAGTCTCCTCGATCTGCGCCTTGATTTGACTGACGCGGCCCTGGATCTCGCTCTTCGAGCCGGCGCCGTCGACGATGGTGGTGTTCTCCTTCTCGATCACCACTTTCTTGGCGCGGCCCAGCATGTTGAGCGTGACATTCTCCAGCTTGATGCCGAGATCTTCCGAGATCGCGGTGCCGCCGGTGAGGATGGCAATATCCTCCAGCATTGCCTTGCGGCGGTCGCCGAAGCCCGGCGCCTTGACGGCGGCGACTTTGAGGCCACCGCGCAGCTTGTTGACGACCAGCGTCGCCAACGCTTCGCCCTCGACATCCTCGGCGATGATCAGCAGCGGTTTGGACGACTGCACGACAGCTTCCAGCACCGGAAGCAGCGCCTGCAGATTGGACAGCTTCTTCTCGTGGATCAGCACATAGGGCTCTTCAAGCTCGACGCGCATCTTGTCCTGGTTGGTGATGAAGTAGGGGCTGAGGTAGCCGCGGTCGAACTGCATGCCCTCGACCACTTCCAGTTCGGTCTCGGCGGTCTTGGCTTCCTCGACGGTGATGACGCCCTCGTTGCCGACCTTCTGCATCGCTTCCGCAAGGAAGCGGCCGATCTCGGCGTCGCCATTGGCCGAGATGGTGCCAACCTGGGCGATCTCGTCATTTTTGGTCACCTTGCGGGCATTGGTCTTCAGCTCAGCCACGATGGCTTCTACAGCCTTGTCGATGCCGCGCTTCAGGTCCATCGGGTTCATCCCCGACGCGACCGCCTTGGCGCCTTCGCGGACGATCGCCTGGGCGAGCACCGTAGCGGTGGTAGTGCCGTCACCCGCGATGTCGCTGGTCTTCGAGGCGACCTCGCGCACCATCTGCGCGCCCATGTTCTCGAACTTGTCCTCGAGCTCGATCTCCTTGGCGACGGTCACGCCGTCCTTGGTGATGCGCGGGGCGCCGAACGACTTGTCGATGACGACGTTGCGGCCCTTGGGGCCGAGGGTCACCTTCACCGCGTCGGCGAGGATGTTGACGCCGCGCAGCATGCGCTCACGGGCGTCGGAATGGAATTTCACTTCCTTGGCAGCCATTGGATCACTCCTTCACTAGGCAGTTCACTGACTGGATTGCGGTTGGACCAGAGCCTCGCTCAGGCGGCTTTCTTGACCGTCGCGGCCTGCTCGATCACGCCCATCACATCGCTTTCCTTCATGATGAGCAGATCTTCGCCGTTGAGCTTGATCTCCGTGCCGGACCACTTGCCGAACAGGATGCGGTCGCCGATCTTGACGTCGAGCGGTGTGAGCTTGCCACTCTCGTCGCGGGCGCCTGGGCCGACGGCAATCACCTCGCCCTCTTGCGGCTTCTCCTTGGCGGTGTCCGGGATAATGATGCCGCCAGCCGTCTTCTCCTCGGCTTCGATGCGGCGGACCAGAATACGGTCATGCAATGGACGGAACGTCATATCGTTCTCCTTCAGGACAAACAGATTTTTGAGTTCCTCCACACCGGACCGGCAATATCGGGCCAGTGCGGGGCGCCGCGACCCTTTTCAGGCGTCGCGCGCATATCGAACTAGTTTTGCATTTTCTGCGTTTCAAGAGGTCGCTGAAAAAATTTTGGCACTCGGCATTCCGGAGTGCTAGCCGCATGAATTCATGCAGCTATTTTTGCGAGGCGCGCGATTTTCAGGTCTTGAAATTCGGCCCGAACTCCACGAAATTTTTTGCGGTTGGAGACCCCGAAAAGGGTCACTGCAACACCAATAATGCCAAGGAGATTGTTAGGAAGCGGAGACTGTCGATGGAACGAACTTTCCCAAAAAACATCCCCTCGATCGCCCCTGAAACCACTGATCCTTCGCTTGACCGCTGTTTCCGGCGCGGCACTTTAGCCACCCCGATGAGGTGGTGGGCGACCGCACGCTCGACACTCAGGAGAAGCGCGCCATTCTTGCCTCATGGGCTTCTGATGCTTGCGCCGTCGACTCCATGCCTACGCTGCGAAAGCCACCGGGTGCTGCGAACCCGGTGACATTTGACGCCGTCATGGATGCACTTCGCCGACTGGACGATAGTCGCGCCGAGATAGGCTGTGACCTCGAGGAACGGCGAGCCCGAGAACGCCCGCAAAGACTTGATGCCTGAACGCGCGCGATAGGAGAGACGCATGGTCAGTAGGGAATTCCGGCTGCAGATGGAGGGCTACGGTCTCACAACTGCGGAAATTCACTACCACCTTCCCGATCATCCGAGCCTTTTGCAGCTCTACGTTTGGCAGGAATACGACCTGGCACCGGAATTCCCGACCCTCAAGGGGTTTCTGGATTACTGGGAGCGCGAACTCGAAGGAGCGCTGCATTCCGTGCGAGTCGCCCATCACCGCCTTATCCGGCCTTCCGAATGGCAGGCCGTAGACGGCATCTTCACAATTCAATAGCCGGGTCCGCTCCCCTTGAACTGGAAAGTGGCGTTTCCAATCTTTTTATGTGTCCAGCGCGGCTTGCCGGATATCGGGTTAGCAGGAGCCGAAGGATCGCATGGAAACGATGCTCTTTGAAAATCCGGTTTCCGCCGTTTGCCGTGGCGTTCGCCAAGTAGCCGACATCGTTTGCCGGGAGCCGCGCACGGGGAGGCAAGATCCAGTTGCGCCACGGTTTGAAGGGAGGTCACTATGGAAAGTGCGACGTTCAAACAACCGGTTTTCGTAAGAGACGAGGGCCATGTTGTCCAAAAGATCGGCTGTGTCATGGATGCGATAGAGTTTCTGGAAGAATGGCCGGTTGAAAGGAGAGGCCTCCTCCACGCTGCGGCGTCGGATGCATGCTACTCCGCGCACGATGGCCGGAAGTCTGTCGAGGCGGCGAACAGGGCCTTTATGACCTGGGCACGCAGGGTCGCCGTCATCGAGGATCTGCCCGCGGCGCCGCAGTGGATGACAGGGCCGAAGATCAGCAAAATAGACCATCTATAGATAGTCAGGGCTAGTACTGCGGCGGCAATCTACCGCCGCAGCATCAAAGCGGTGCGTCACCGGGGCAAGGGGAGCGGGAAGCGAGCCCCTTGTCGTTGTCTGTCATATAGATGCCTCCAGCACGGACAACTTTCCAAGCGGATCGCACGACTAAGCACGTCTGCCTGAATGGCAGGACCTGCCGGCATCTTCACGCTTCGTCCCGGTTCCCTTGCGCTGCCACCCGTGTCCCGGCAATGGTCGTCCCTGGCTCATCAGCGCCTCGTCACCGAAGGCCCAGGCCCAGCCTTCTCAATTCCTCGAGCGAGGCACCGGACGCGATGATCTCCGCAATCGTCACGTCGTCTATGAATCCGAGGACCGAGACGACGTCTTGGCGTGTCATAGTCATCCTTTTCCTCCGTTCGAAATACCTGCGAAGTAGATGGGGCATTCGCTGGAGAGCTTGCCACCCAGCCATCCGAAGGCGGTCGCGAAACTGCTTTAGCCGTCGCTCTTGACACGGCCGAAATCGATTCCCAACTCATCTTTGTCGGTCGCCGCGCAAGGGGCCGATGTGTCAGGGAGCGCCGGGGCTTCTTGGCGTTCCCTCGTATCTATGTTGCTCCAAGGAGGATGTAGCTATGAGAACGAACCTGGACTTTTCCCCCTTCTATCGGTCGAGCATCGGCTTTGACCGCATCTTCAACCTGCTCGAAAACGCCAGCCCCCCGCAGAACGCGGATAGCTGGCCGCCATACGATATCGCCAAGCTCGGCGAAGACACCTATCGCATTGTCCTCGCGGTCGCCGGTTTCGGTGAAGACGAGCTTACGATCACGCATGAGCCAAATATGCTCGTGATCGAGGGCGCCAAGACAGAGAATGACGGGGTTCAGTACCTCCATCATGGCCTGGCGCTGAGGTCGTTCGCGCGCCGCTTCGAGCTCGCCGATCATGTGACCATAGTCGGGGCAAAGCTCGAAAACGGTCTGCTGATCATCGACCTCAAGAAGGAAATTCCCGAGGAGATGAAGCCGCGCCGGATCGCGATTAATGTCGATACCGGAAAGAATGCGGCCTCCAAGGGCATTGAAAGCGCGGCGGCCTGATCTTTGGCGGTTGGCCTGCAGCAGACAGCCCGTCCTGTCGTGGATGGGGTCCGGGTGCGACCCATAAAACGGAAAGGAGAAGGACAAATGAGCGTACGTGACTTGATTCCCTGGAGCCGTGGCGGCAGCCAGGCACCGAGCATTTATCGCAGTGACGACATGGATCCGTTTCTGTCGTTGCACCGCAATGTCAACCGGCTCTTCGACGAGGTGTTCCGCGGTTTTGACACGCCTTCGGTTCTTGGCCGCGTGCCTCCTCTCAATGGCACTTGGCCAAGCGTGGAGTTCTCGGAAACCGATAAGGAAATCCGGGTGACGGCCGAAATCCCTGGCCTCGACGAAAACGACGTCGAGGTCATGCTGGATGATGGTGTTCTGACGCTTCGCGGCGAGAAGAAAGCAGAAACCGAGGACAAGGACCGCCAGTTCAGCGAACGCTATTATGGGCGCTTTGAGCGGCGCTTCAGTCTCGGCCGTGAGGTTGAAGACGACAAGGTGGTGGCTACGTTCAAAAACGGTGTGCTCACCGTGACACTGCCGAAGACCAAAAAGGCGCAGGCAAACGCCAAACGCATTGCAATCAACGGCAGCAAATGAGGTTCGCGAAGGAAGGCCGGGGCTCGTCGAGCCCTGGCCTCTGCAGACAGCGAGGATGGTCAAATGGCGTCCGACAGCCTCAAACGAAAGAGCCGCATCATGTGATGCTGAATCAACCCTTGCAATCCCAGGGAGGTAACAAATGACCAGTCTGGCTTTCCGTGCCCCCGTGCAGGTTAAGACCAGTGACGTGATACACGACATCAACTCGGTGCGGGAGGCGATGGTATTCTTGAATCAATGGCCGAAGGCCCGTCGGGGACCGATATACAGCTGCGCAGTGAGAAGCTGCAACGCCGCGATTGCCGGTCAGATGACAACTGATCAGGCGCGGCAGGCATTTGTCGGCTTTGCCAGGATAGCTGGGGTGCTGGCCAAATCCGATTTTGCGCCAATGGCCGGGGCTGATCAAAAGCTGCGCGTTTCTCAGCGCGGTCCCTGACTTCAGTTCAGGGTTTCTCCTGGGCGCGCATAGAGGACTTCTGATTTTGGCCACGAAAAAGCCAATAAAATCAATGATCTTAATATGTCCTACAGGCCTACCATTGTCGTTATCAACGCTTTAGAGGTGCTTCCGACCCAGTGATTCCGATGTTCCGTCGGGCGACGCCGGAGTGGCTTACGCCGCCGCATCCAGCGTATTGAAGGCGGCCCGGTGCGACGTGACGAAGTCCTGAACGGTCATCGGCGGCACGCCTGTGACTTCGGCGATGATCTTGTCGGCGCCCGAGAAAATGCCGTTCTGGTAATCGAGGGCGATGGCGCAGAAATGCTGGATCAAAAATTCCGGCAGGCCGAACTTTTCCAGGCGATCGCGATAGGCGGGGATGGTCAGCGGCTGATAGCTGATCTTGCGGCCGAGCACCTCGCTGATGGCTGCGGCGATGCCCGGCTGATCAAGCTCGGTCGGCCCATGAAGCGTGTAGGTCTTGCCGACATGGACGGCCGGATCGGCCAGCAGCACTGCGATCAGGCGGGCCTGGTCCTCGGCAGCGATGGGAGCATGACGGCCAGCGCCATAGGGCAAGTCGATGATGCTCTGTTCGACGATCGTCTTGCGCGCAAACGGATAGAGCAGCCATTGCGAGAAGAAGGTCGGCCGCAGATGGATGGTGGGAACGCCCGACCAGTCGAAGATCCGCTCGGCGATCCAGTGATCGCGCGCCGCATGACTCTCGGAGTCCTCGCGCGCGGAGATCTGCGACATGTTGATCACGGCCTTGAGGCCGGCGCGCCTGGCCGCATCGGCGAAATATGCCGTCGTCTGGATGATACCGGGACGGACAGGGTAGCAGAAATAGGCGGCGGTGGTGCCTGCGGCGGCGCGGATCACGTTGTCATGCTCGAAGAGGTCGCCCACCACGACCTCGGCGCCTTCGTTGCGAAGCGTCTCGGCGCGCTCGTCTTCCTTGTGGACCATCGCGCGGACAGCGTGGCCCTTCTCGAGCAGGCGTTGGACGGTGTAGCGGCCGGTCTCACCGGTCGCGCCGGTAACGAGGAACTTGTCAGTCATTTTCATCTCCTTGTGTTTGGCGCATCATAAGTGTGTAATTACACATATATGGGTAAAAAAGGAACTACCCGGCGAGGTTCAACTCCAGGATTTCATCGCGCATACGCACGGCACGGTCCTGTCCGACCTCCCGCTCAAACGCGGCCTGGGCGTCTTCCCAGAGAGGAATGGCCTGCGCCACCTTTGCAACGCCCGAGGGGGAGAGCGTGACATCGAAAGCGCGGCCGCTATCGGCTCTCCCGGCGACGACCCATCCGGCCGCCTGCAGCGGCTTCAGCGCGCGGACGAGAGTCGTGCGTTCCATGCTCAGCATTTCGGCGAGACGGGTGATCTTGAGGCTTTGGTAGGCTTCCAGCAGAGACAAAATCGAGAATTGCGAGACCGACAGTCCGGCAGGCGCCAGATGACTGTCGTAAAGACGGCTCAGATGCCGCGCGTTCTGGCGGGCGGCAAGGGCATAACAGAGATGAGGACCGGTAGGTGTCGGCATGGAGCATATCTAAATGTGTAATTGCACAGTGTCAAGTCCGAACCTCGGCGCTCTACGCAATTACCAGGGTCGGCACAACCCGCTCCTCGGCTCATTGCTTGAAGTGCAATTACACACTAATTTCGGGAACGTCGCAGTTGAGTCTGGATCGCGCTCACGCGGCCATCCCAGAAATCACGCCATCCGGAGAAACGACATGTCGAGCAGCAACGGAGAAAAGCACCCATTCCTCGATGATCTTGCCGATGACGCCGAACTGAGAGGGACGGTCCTGCGCCGTCCGGTTTCGGGTCGAGACAAGATCAAGCACCTGGTCGAGGCCGTCGGCACGCTCTACGCCTCGCAGACGCCCACCTTCTATGGGGCGATCGATCAGCGCCATTTCCTGCAATACAAGGCAACGCTTCGCGCCGGCCTCGATCTGGAAGCGGTAGGCGTCATCGAGCGTGACGGGACCGGGCTCGTCCGGCGCGTGACGATGACATTTGCGCCTCTGGACGCTGCGCTGTCACTGTCGGCAGGACTGGGCGGCATCATCGGGGAGAAGTTTGGTGACGATCTCTTTTACAACGCGCCGGTGAACGAGGTCGCCGGGTCCTCATTGCCAGATCAGCATACGATAACACGCAAAGGCGCCGGGGGCCGGGCTACGGCCACCCCCCGGCCTTTCGCACGCCATTAGCCGCGAAGGAACGCCAGCAGGTCGGCGTTCAATCGGTCCTTGTCGACATGCAGCAGCCCATGGGAGCCGCCTTCGTAGACAGTGAGCTTGGCATGTGGAACGAGCCCGGCGGTCAGTTTCGCGGAGATTTCCAGAGGTACGATCTGGTCGTCACTGCCGTGGATCACCAGCGCGGGAACGGTGATCTTCTTGAGGTCGTCGCGGAAATCGGTTTCTGAGAAGGCGCCAAGCGCGTGATAGGCAGCAAGAAACCCGGTTGCCTGTCCCTGACGCCAGTAGCTCTCCCGCAGGCCTTCCGAGACGTGCGCGCCCGGACGGTTGAAACTGTAGTACGGCATGGTGACGTCGAGATTCCACTGCGACCGGTTTGCCTGCACGGCGGCGCGGAACGTATCGAACAGCTCCTTCGGCGCACCGTTCGGGTTGGTCGCGGTTTTGAGCAGGAAGGGTGTCACCGAGGAAACGAAGGCGACCTTGGCGACGCGGCTCTGGCCATGGCGCGAGATATAGCGTGCGACCTCGCCACCGCCCATCGAATGACCTACGAAGGTCGCCTCGCGCAGATCGAGCGCCGCGACCAGTTGCGCCAGATCATCGGCGAAGGTGTCGTAGTCGTAGCCACCGGACGGCTGGCTCGACCGGCCAAAACCCCGACGGTCATGGGCGATGACGCGGTAGCCATTCTGCAACAGGAAGAACATCTGGTCCTCCCAGGCGTCCGACGAGAGCGGATAGCCATGGCTGAACACCACGGCCGGGCCGGTGCCCCAGTCCTTGAAGTAGAGGCTGGTGCCGTCTTTCGTGACGAGGCGATCGCCTGTGGCCTTGCCGGCGCGGGCAGGCGCGGGGGTCTTTGCATCGGCGGGGGATGTGCCGGCGCCAACTGCTGCAAGCCCGACGCTGGCGATGGCGACCCCTTTCAGCAGGTTGCGCCGGGAAGCGCTGTCGGGTGTTGTGATCGTGGACATGAGGGAACTCCGTGAGGTTATGCCGCCTGGCGGCGCGAGTGGCGAATGTGGTTGGACGTGTCGGCGCGGTGTTCGCACCGCTTTCGTGCGGTGTTAGAAGCCGAGCCTGCGCAGATCCTCGGCGACGAACATCTGGCCGCTGCGATTCTTGACGCTCGGCAGCTCGGAAACCTTTGCGCGCCAGGACTTCAGCGCGGAATGATCGTCAGGGATGGCAATGCCGGCGGCGTCCGCAAACATCAGCCCGGCAAACACAGTAATGTCGGCCATCGAGAAGGCATCGCCGGCGACGAACGAACGGTCCTGCAGCACCGTGTCGAAATACCTCATGCCGACGACCGCCTTATCGCGCTGGCGATTGCCCCAGTCCTGACGGCCAGCCCATTCCGGACTCTTGAACACTTGCAGCTCTGCGCCGAGGCCCGTCGTCGCGTGATGGAAGTAGTTGCCGACAGCATCAAGCAACTCGGTCTCGGCCCGCTTCTGCATCATGTGGATGACGGCCTTTTCCTTCGGCGTCTTGCCGGTGAGCCGCGGGTCGCCGTCGAGGTTGTCGAGGTATTCGGTGATGGCGGTGGCCTCCGCGATGTAGGTGCCGTCCTCGAGCTGGAGAACCGGCAGCACGCCCGAGGGGTTCTTTTCGAGGAAAGCCGGCTGTTTGTGTTCGGCGCCGATGAGGTCGACGGAGACGAACTCGACCTGCGGTTCGAGTTCTTTTTCGGCCAGCACGATGCGGATGCGGGCCGGATTGGGAAAGCCGGGGCGATCGAAGATTTTCATTTGGGACTCCTTTAATCTGTCTATCGATAGATAGGTTACTATCGTGGGTTACCTCTTCCCTTTTGCGACGTCAAGAACTATCTATCGAGTGATAGGTATACGGATCGACGATGGCTAAAACCAAAACGGATATGCGCGAAGCGGTCATGACCGCCGCAAGAGCGACGGTGCAGTCGCATGGCTACAATGCGCTCAGCTTTCGCGAACTCGCGAAAGAGGTGGGGATCAAAAGCGCCAGCGTGCACTACCACTTCCCGACCAAGGGCGACCTCGGCGCGGCGTTGGCGCGTCGCTACACCGAGGAGGGGGCAGCATATCTCGCTGAGCTCCTGGCGACGTCCGAGGACGTGACCTGGTGCATGGACAAATATACCGAGATATTTCGCTCGGCTCTTGCCAACGACAATCGCATGTGCCTGTGCGGGATCATGAGCGCGGAACTTGACGACCTTCCAACGGAGGTTCGGACCGAGGTCGACAAATTCGCTGCTATGAACGTCGGTTGGCTAGCCAAGGTGCTCTCGCGGGCCAAGCCTTCCGCAACCGACCAAGACCTGCAGGAGCACGCGATGGCGATCTTCGCAGCCATCGAGGGGGCCCAGTTGATCGCGCGCGGCTGCCGGGACATCGGCATTTATGACCGGACGATCCGAGCCTACCGAGCGACCGGTCTTGTCCCGTAACGGTCGATGCGCCAACTGCACGGCCAAACGCACTTGCGACGCCTCTCAAGATAGAGTTCCGCATGGTCGATGTCGTTGTGGCCGAGAACGTCCACCATCTGCCTAGGGTTGGCGAACCAGCCGCTAGCATATTGATCTTGTGTAGAAAACGAGGACCCTCCGCGGCTACAATAATCGTTATCCGCCAATAGGTTACGAAGCGGTTCGCCAAGGTCGACAAGAAGCTGGTTCAGCCATTCGCCAATAGGGCCACCTTATACCGAATGGCAGCTTTGGGTCGCATCACGGTCGCTGGAGTGAAACTTTGCACTGCCTGGAAGCGACATCGTCTGCGGGCATTCGGGCTGTCCGGAAACTTTCAGGCCACGTCCCGCCGAATTGGCTTGCGATCGTCAGTCGCGAACACCGCGCTCGCTTCGCTGACGATAGAGACATGGTCCCTGGCGGCCTTGCCCGCAGCCATGCTGTCTCCGCGCATGATTGCGGTGACAATTAGGTCGTGTTCCTGCCAGGATTTGGCCAGCCGTCCGGGTAGCATGAACTGCGCGCGGCGGAAGGGTGCCAACCGGCTGCGGGTCATCACGGTGAGATCGTGGATATGCGTATTGTGGGCGCCACGATAAAGCCGGCTATGGAACTCGGTGTTGAAATACTCGTAGTCCTCCTCGGCGCCCAGCTGAACCATCCGCGCTGAAGCCTGGTGCTCGATCTCGAGCCCGCGGCGCTCGCTGCTGGTCATGCGCTCGGCCGAGAAGCGCGCGCAGATCGCCTCCAGTTCGGCCATGCTCTCGAACATCGAGGCGAGATGCTCCTGCGTCACGACGGCGACGATAGCGCCCCTGTTGGGTCGCCTCTCGACCAGGCCCATGGCGCTGAGCTGGCCGAGCGCCTCCCTGACCGGGGTGCGTGATACGTCGAAGCGGGCGGCGAGCGAGGCCTCGTCCAGCTTTTCGCCGGGGCGCAGGTAGCCGGTGACGATCCGGTCGCCGATCGCCCGCACCATCTGATCCACGGTCGTGCCCGACCTGATCAAGCTGCGCTTCCCCGACAAGTTTCCTCCGTCGCGTCTTCTCGTGGAGTCGGCCGACTCGTTGGTCCTTCGACTCGATATGCCCTCTATGCCTCTATTTTAATCTGCCTGTCAAACTGGCTATTTTCAAGGCAAAAAGTGCATGCAATTGCCTCTGCTGTGAGCACGAGCTTTCGATACGATAACTGATTTTATTAGATAAATTTCAATTCGAAAACTGGCACGGTGATTGCATGCACTTTCTTGACGGCATGTTAACCGACCCGGAAAAGGGTCCCAAAGGGGAGCATTCACTATGACCGACAGATTCATGCTTAACCGCCGCCAACTGCTCAAGACCACCGCCGCGGGAGCCGCACTCGGCCTGGTCTCGGCATCCTTTCCGATCAGCCGTGCCTTCGCCGCCGCCGCCACCGTCGGCTTCATCTATGTCGGCCCGAAGGACGACTACGGCTACAACCAGGCGCATGCCGAGGGGGCGGCGTCGCTGAAGGGCATCGAAGGCATCTCCGTCGTCGAGGAGGAAAACGTTCCCGAGACGGTCGACGTCCAGAAGACGATGGAATCAATGATCAATCTCGATGGCGCCTCGCTGATCTTCCCGACCTCCTTCGGCTATTTCGATCCGCACATGCTGGCCATGTGCGCGAAATTCCCCGACGTGCAGTTCCGCCATTGCGGCGGCATGTGGAACAAGGACAAGCATCCGATGAATGCCGGTTCCTATTTCGGCTATATCGGCATGGGCCAGTATCTCAACGGCGTCGTCGCCGGCCACACCTCGAAGAGCAAGAAGCTCGGCTTCGTCGCCGCCAAGCCGATCCCGCAGGTGCTGCTCAACATCAATTCCTTCCTGCTCGGCGCGCGCTCGGTCGACCCGACCATCACCTGCCAGGTCATCTTCACCGGCGAGTGGTCGCTGGCGGTCAAGGAGGCGGAAGCCACCAATGCCTTGGTCGACCAGGGCGCCGACGTCATCACCTGCCATGTCGACAGCCCGAAAGTGGTGGTCGAGACGGCCGCCGGCCGCGGCGCCTTCGTCTGCGGCTATCACGCCAACCAGAGCCCGCTGGCGCCGGAAAAATACCTCACCGGTGCCGAGTGGAACTGGGCCAAGGTCTACAAGATGTTCGTCGACGACCTCATCGCCGGCACGCCGCTTCCCAATTTCACCCGCGGCGGACTGGCCGACGGCTTCGTCAAGATGAGTCCGCTCGGTCCCGCCGTCGGCGAGGCGGCCCGCAAGCAATTCGACGCCACCCTGGCCGAAATGATGAAAGGCGGCTTCTCCGTCATCAAGGGTCCGCTGAAGAGCAACAAGGGCGCCGTCGTGGCGACGGAAGGCCAGGCCTTCGCCGAGACCGCCATCGAGCTCGAAAGCATGGACTATCTCGTCGAGGGCGTCGTCGGCTCGACCGCCTGAAGCTGAGCGCGGAGACGGGGACCATGACGGATACGACCAGCAGTGCGGAGGCGCCGGCAGTGTTCGGCGCCAGGGGATATCCGGCGGCGCTCGAATGGATCGCCAGGCGGGCGGAAGCCTTCGTTATTCCGCTCGCGGCGCTGGTCGTCGGCATGGTCCTGTTCAGCCTGTTCATTGCGCTGGTCGGCAAATCGCCGGTCCAGCTCTATGAAACCATGTGGCGCGGCGGCTTCGGCTCGTGGTTCTCCATCCAGAACTCGCTGTCGCGCGGGGCGCCCCTGCTGCTCGCGGCGCTCTGCGTGGCGCTGCCGGCGCGGCTCGGCCTCGTCGTCATCGGCGGCGAGGGCGCCATCGTTCTCGGCGGCGTCGCCGCCGCTGCCATCGGCGTGGCGCTGGGCGGCGCGCCATCCTCAATCGTCATTCTTGCCATGGGCGTGGCGGGCATGGCCGCCGGCGGCATCTGGATAGGTGCCGTCGGCGCGCTCCGCCATTACCGGGCCGTAAACGAAACCATATCCAGCCTGCTGATGGCCTACATCGCCATCGCCCTGATGAACCAGCTGGTGGAAGGGCCGCTGCGCGACCCGGCCTCGCTCAACAAGCCCTCGACTCAGCCGCTCGCCGACATCTACCGCATCGGCAACATTCCGGGCATGGAGGTGCATTGGGGGCTTGCCGTCGGCGTCGTCGCCTGCGTGCTCTCCTGGGTGCTGATCGAAAAGACCCGCTGGGGGTTCGCCGCCCGTATCGCCGGCGGCAATGTCAGGGCAGCGCAGGTGCAGGGGCTGGCCGTCGGACCGCTCATTGTCGGCTTTACCGCGCTTGCCGGTGCCTTTGCCGGCCTTGCCGGCATGCTGGAAGTCGCGGCCGTGCAAGGCAGCGCCAACGGCTCGCTCGCCGCCGGCTATGGTTACACCGGCATACTCGTCGCCTTCCTCGCTCGCCACAACCCGCTGGCCATCATCCCGGTCGCCATCCTGCTTGGCGGCATCGACGCGTCCGGCGGGTTGATCCAGCGCCGCATGGACCTGCCCGACGCCACCGTGCTGGTGCTGCAAGGCATGCTGTTCATCGTCATCCTGTTCAGCGAGACCTTGTACGGCCGCATCAAGGCCTTCAATCCCGACCTGTGGCAGAGGGCCTCCTGATGGACGCAACCGAGATCGGTCTCTGGGGCGTGCCGCTCGCCATCCTCGGCGGTGCCATCCGCGTGTCGACGCCCTTCATCTTCGTCTCGCTGGGCGAGGCCATCACCGAGCGCTCCGGTCGCATCAACCTTGGCCTCGAAGGCACGCTCGTCTTCGGCGCCATGACCGCCTATGCGGTCGCGGTGATGACCGACTCGCCATGGCTCGGCCTGCTGGCCGCCGCGGCCGCCGGCCTTTGCTTCGGCCTGTTCCATGGCTGGATCTGCAAATTCCCGAAAGTCAATGACATTGCAATCGGCATCGCGCTGATGCTGTTCGGCTCGGGGCTCGCCTTCTTCTTCGGCAAGCCGTTCATCAAGCCGAAGGCGCCCAACCTTCCGGCCATTCCGTTCGGCGCATGGTCCGACATTCCGCAGGTGCAGGCGGCGCTCGACGTCAACGTCCTGTTCCTGATCGGGGCGGCACTTTCGCTCGTCCTGTGGTGGGCCTTCCGCAACACTCGCGCCGGCCTCATCGTGCGCGTCGTCGGCGACAGTTCCGACGCCGCGCGCGCCATGGGCCTCAACCCGAACACGGTGCGCCTCGTCGCCACCGGTGTCGGCGGCGCGCTGGCCGGTATCGGCGGCGCCTATCTGTCGCTCTACTATCCCGGCAGCTGGACGGAGCGCATCTCGTCTGGCCAGGGGCTGATGGCGGTGGCACTGGTCATTTTCGCGCGCTGGAATCCGCTCGGCTGCTTTGCCGCTGCCCTTCTGTTCGGCGGCGCCGGAGCGCTCGGACCGGCGCTGCAGTCGGTCGGCGTCACGCAAGGATACTACCTGTTCTACGCCGCCCCCTACATCCTCACCTTGATCATCATGATCGCCACCTCGTCGCCGACCCGTTCGCTTGCCGGCGCGCCGGGTGAATTGTCGATCACCAAATAACTGGAGTTTTTTGCCATGAACGCCAGAGCCGAAATCACCCAGCGCTACATCGACGCCGACCCCTATCCATGGCCCTACAATGGCGAACTTCGCCCCGACAACACGGCGTTGATCATCATCGACATGCAGACCGATTTCTGCGGGCCGGGCGGCTACGTTGACCATATGGGCTACGACCTCTCGCTGGTGCGCGCGCCGATCGAACCGATAAAGTCGGTGCTGTCGGCTATGCGCGCGAAAGGTTACACCATCATCCACACCCGCGAGGGTCACCGGCCCGACCTCGCCGACCTGCCCGCCAACAAGCGCTGGCGCTCGCGCCGCATCAATGCCGGCATTGGCGACCCCGGCCCCTGCGGGCGTATCCTGGTGCGCGGCGAGCCGGGTTGGGACATCATTCCCGACCTTTA
This sequence comes from Mesorhizobium sp. P171375, assembly GCF_057786075.1. NCBI lineage: Bacteria > Pseudomonadati > Pseudomonadota > Alphaproteobacteria > Hyphomicrobiales > Phyllobacteriaceae > Mesorhizobium > Mesorhizobium sp. P171375. The sequence goes on along the minus strand of NZ_JBYNWF010000001.1, from coordinate 5,807,880 downwards.
CCCGATCGAGGGCGAGCCGATCATCGACAAGCCGGGCAAGGGCTCGTTCTGCGCCACCGACCTGGAACTGATCCTCAACCAGCGCGGCATCGAAAACATCGTGCTCACCGGCATCACCACCGATGTCTGCGTCCACACCACCATGCGCGAGGCCAACGACCGCGGCTTCGAATGCGTCATGCTGGAGGATTGTTGCGGGGCGACCGACTACGGCAATCATCTCGCTGCCATCAAGATGATCAAGATGCAGGGCGGCGTCTTCGGCGCGGTGTCGAACGCCGCGTCCTTCGTCGCCCAACTGCCGTGAGGAAGCCAGGATGAGCGCGATCACGGGCAACAAGGCCGTCGGCGTCGAGACCATCGGCATGACCATGCGTTTCGGCGCCTTCACGGCGCTGGGCGATGTCTCGATCAAGGTGCCAGCCGGCTCTTTCCACGCCCTGCTCGGCGAAAACGGCGCCGGCAAGTCGACGCTGGTCAAATGCATGATGGGTTTCTATCACCCGACCGCCGGCGGTATTCTGGTCGACGGCCGCGAGGTGGCGATCGCCAGCCCCAGGAACGCATCGGCGCTCGGCCTCGGCATGGTCTACCAGCATTTTACGCTTGTCCCGTCGCTGACCGGCGCCGAAAACCTGGTCATTTCGCGTGAGAAGGTTCCCGGCGTGATCGACTGGCGCAAGGAGCGCGGCGACCTTGCCGTGTTCATGGATCGCATGCCGTTCAAGCTGCCGCTCGACGTCAAGGTGGCCGAACTCGCGGCCGGCGAGAAGCAGAAGCTGGAGATCATCAAGCAGCTCTATCTTGGCCGCTCCTTCCTGGTGCTGGACGAGCCGACCTCCGTGCTCACCCCCGGCGAGGCGCAGGAAGTGCTGGGCCTTGTGCGCGACATGACAAAAGCCGGCGACCTCACCGTGCTGATGATCTCGCACAAATTCCACGAGGTGACGGCGTTCGCCGACGACGTCAGTGTGCTGCGCAAGGGTCGGCTGACCGGCACCGGCCGCGTCGTCGACCTAGACCGCAAAGCCATGGCGGCGATGATGATCGGCGACCAGCCGATCGCCGCGCTCGACAGCCGCGCCGAGCCGAAGCCGGACGCGGAGATCGTGCTCAAGGTCAAGGCGCTGAAGGCGCCTGACCGCACCGGGCTGAAGTCGATCCGGATCGAGGATCTCGGCGTGCGCTCCGGCGAAATCGTCGGCATCGCCGGCATTTCCGGCAACGGCCAGAAGGAATTCCTCGAAGTGCTGGCCGGGCAGCGCCCCCGCGATGCCGGCGAAGTCATGGTGCGCGGTACCGCCTATGCGGCGACGCGCGCCGAGGCGCGTGCGCTCAACGTCCGGCTCATCCCGGAAGAGCCGCTGAAAAACGCCTGCGCGCCGAAGATGACGGTGGCCGAGAACATCTCCTTCCGCACCTTCGACATCGACAGCAGCGGCAAGCCGGTGAGCTGGATCAGTGCCAGCGCCATCAAGGTATTCAGCGCCAGGCTGGTCGAGCAGTTCAAGGTCAAGACCGCCTCGCTTGCCTCGCCAATCGCTTCGCTGTCGGGCGGCAATGTGCAGCGCGCCGTGCTTGCCCGCGAACTCACCGGCGAGGTCGATCTGCTGATCGTCTCCAACCCGTGCTTCGGCCTCGACTTCTCGGCGGTGGCCGAAATCCGCGCCCGCATCATGAAGGCGCGCAATGCGGGTGCCGCCGTGCTCCTGATGTCGGAAGACCTCGACGAACTGCTCGAACTGTCCGACCGCATCTTCGTCATGTCGGACGGCGCGCTGGTCTATGAGACGCCGATTGCGCAGGCCAGCGTGCAGACCATCGGCGAACACATGGCGGGACATCACTGATGGCGGAAATCGATGCGCTGCCGTTTTCCTTCACCTTCAAGCCGCAGACCATGGCGCTGGTGGTCATCGACATGCAGCGAGACTTCGCCGAGCCCGGCGGCTTCGGCGCCAGTCTCGGCAACGACGTCGGTCGCGTGACCGCGATCGTGCCGACAGTGAAGCGGCTGATCGAAGGCTTTCGCGCCGCCGGCCTGCCGGTGATCCACACCATGGAGTGCCATAGGCCCGACCTTTCGGACCTGCCGCCGGCCAAGCGCGACCGCGGCAATCCGTCGATCCGCATCGGTGATATGGGCCCGATGGGACGTCTACTGATCGCGGGCGAACCCGGCACCGCGATCCTCGACGAGCTTGCGCCCTTGCCCGGCGAGATCGTCATCGAGAAGCCCGGCAAGGGCGCCTTCTATGCGACCAGCCTCGCCAACGACCTCAAGTGGATCGGCGCCCGCCAACTCGTCTTTGCCGGCGTGACGACCGAAGTTTGCGTGCAGACGACGATGCGCGAGGCCAACGATCGCGGCTATGAGTGCCTGCTCGCCGAAGATGCGACGGAAAGCTACTTTCCCGAATTCAAGGCAGCGGCCCTGGCCATGATCAGGGCGCAAGGCGCCATCGTCGGCTGGACGGCAACGACCGACCAGGTGCTCGAGGGAATCACGAATGCCTAATCTTGCCTTTGCCGGCCTGCTCGACGGCGGCTGGCGCGATCTGGCGCTCGAGCATTTCCGCGACGGCATCAGGGTGCACTGGCTGCTCAAGGGCGGACCGGTCGAACCCTCGGTCGCCATCCTCAGCTACCAGCCTGGCGCCGGCGTGCCACGCCACCGCCATGTCGGGCTGGAGACCATCGTCGTGCTGGAAGGCATCCAGAGCGACGAGAACGGCGACTATCCAGCGGGCAGCGTGATCCTCAATCCGGTCGGGACCGAGCATTCGGTGTGGACGAAGGACGGCTGCGTCGTACTGATCCAGTGGGACCTGCCGGTGATCATTCTGGGGGAGACGAGATGAGCGACATCCACTTCGACATAGCGAGCCTGCACGCGGCCTATCGGGACGGCGTCAGCGTTGGCCATGTGATCGAGACGATTTATGCCCGCATCGAGACAGCTGACGATCCGGGCATCTTCATCCATCTCGCCGCCCGGGCGGATCTGCTTGCGGCGGCCGAAGCGCTAGGCCCGTTCGACCCGCTGGGAAAACCGCTCTGGGGCATTCCCTTCGCCGTCAAGGACAACATCGACGTCGCCGGCATGCCGACGACGGCGGCCTGCGCCGAATACACCTACTGGCCCGACAGTGACGCCACCGTAGTGGCGCGGCTCAGGGCCGCCGGCGCGCTCGTCGTCGGCAAGACCAATCTCGACCAGTTCGCCACCGGCCTCGTCGGCGTCCGCACGCCCTGGCCGATCCCGCGCAACGCCGTCGACGCGGAGCTCGTGCCGGGCGGCTCCTCCTCGGGGTCGGCGGTGGCGACGGCGCGCGGCATCGTCTCCTTCGCGCTCGGCACCGACACGGCCGGCTCCGGCCGCATCCCGGCCGGCCTCAACAACATCGTCGGGCTGAAGCCGACCGTCGGTGCGCTGTCGACGGCCGGCGTCGTGCCGGCCTGCCGCACGCTCGACTGCGTCTCGGTGTTCGCGCTGACCGTCGACGACGCCTATCTGGTGTTCTCGGTCGCAGCCGCGCGCGATGCGGCCGATCCCTATTCGCGCGACATCGCCGTCCAGCCGCTCGCCCCCCGCCCGCCGGTGCTGAACGTCGGCATCCCGGCAAAAGCCGACCTGAAATTCTTCGGCGATGCGGCGATGCAGGATGGCTTCGAGGCCTCGCTTGCCATGCTGTCGCGGCTCGGCTGCCGGCTGGTCGAGATTCCCTTCGGCGATTTCTACGCCACCGCCAATCTCCTCTACGAGGGCGCCTGGGTGGCCGAACGCTATGCCGCGATCCGCGATTTCATGGAAGCCAACGAAGCCGCCATGCATCCGGTGACGCGCAAGATCATCGGCGGCGCCAGAAGTCTGTCGGCGGCGGACGCCTTTCGCGGCCTCTATGCCTTGCAGGCCTACAAGGCGAAGCTCGCCCCGGTCATCGCCTCGGTCGACCTGTTCTGCGTGCCGACCGCGCCGACGCATTACACCACTGCCGGCGTGCTCGCCGATCCGGTCGAGACCAACAGCCGGCTCGGCACCTACACCAATTTCGTCAACCTGCTCGATATGTGCGGCATTGCCGTACCGACCTGCACGCGCGATGACGGCCTGCCGATGAGCGTGACCCTGCTTGCGGCCGCCGGGCTGGACGGCCTTGTGGCGTCCGTCGCGCGCGATCTCCATGCCGCGAGCGGCCTCACCCTCGGCGCGACTGGCTGGCGGCAGCCGGGCGCGCAGCCTGTCGGCGCATCGGCCGAAGACGGCACGATCGAATTGGTGGTGGTCGGCGCTCACCTCTCGGGAATGCCGCTCAATGGCCAGCTCAGGGAGGCTGGTGCCCGGTTCTGCAGGGCGATGAGGACGGCCTCTTCATACAAGCTTTATGAGCTCGCGGGCCAAGCCACGCCCAAGCCGGGACTGGTCCGTGTCGGCAACGACGGCACTGCGATCGAGGTGGAGGTCTGGCGGCTACCTGCCGACGCTTTCGGCCACTTTGTGGCCGCCATCCCGCCGCCGCTGGGCATTGGCAGTATAGAGCTTGATGACGGCAGCACCGCCAAAGGCTTTCTGGTGGAATCCGTGGGCTTGCTAGGCGCTTCCGACATCTCGTCATTCGGCGGCTGGCGCCGCTTTTTGTCAGATCGCGTTCCCGTTTGAACTTCGTCAACGCACTTCGCGAAGGCAAGAGGGGCCGGGGCCCCGACCGAGGTAGGTTGAACTTCTGATTACCTTCGTTGCGAAGCCGGAAAGTATCTGGCCCGCAATTTTCCCGGCCATTTTGAAAAGTTTCAAACTTGTCAGTGCCCTTCCACAGATAAATGGGATCGATCGTATAGCGGCAAGCTCGACGCACCAGGGAATCGGCCTGTGACCGTCGACGATCCCGCATTGCACAATTCTTTCGCTTGGTCACAATACAGGCATGGTCCGCTCTCCACTCGCCGTCCTGGTGATCGACGAAAACCGCATACGTGCCTCGATCATCGAGGCAGGCTTGCGCGAGGCCGGGCATGAGCGGGTCACTATCATTCATGACGTGATCGGCATCGCACGCCGCATTGCCGAGATCGAGCCGGACGTCATCGTCATCGACCTCGAAAATCCGAATCGCGATATGCTGGAAAGCATGTTCCAGCTGTCGCGCGCGGTGAAGCGGCCGATCGCCATGTTCGTTGACCGCTCGGACCAGGCCTCGATCGAGGCAGCAGTCGATGCCGGCGTCTCGGCCTATGTCGTCGACGGTCTCAGGCAGGAGCGCGTCAAGCCGATCCTCGACATGGCAGTCAGCCGCTTCAACGCCTTCTCGCGCATGGCGCGCGAACTGGAAGAGGTTCGCGGTGAGCTCGAGAACCGCAAGGTGATCGATCGCGCCAAAGGCATATTGATGAAGTCGCGCGGCCTGACGGAAGAGGCCGCGTACACGCTGCTGCGCAAGACGGCGATGAACCAGAACCGCAAGATTAGCGACATCGCCCATAGTCTGGTGACCGCTGCCGGACTGCTCGGGCCGTCGGAGGACGAATGAGCATGGACGCCGAGCACCAGATCACCGCCGGCTTTATGCCGCTGTTCGACAGTGCCGTGCTGGTTGCGGCCGGCGAGCTTGGCTTCGCTACACGCGAAGGCATCGATCTCACGCTGCACCGCGAGACCTCCTGGGCCAACATCCGTGACCGCATCGCCATCGGCCACTTCCATCTCGCGCATATGCTGGGACCGATGCCGCTCGCCTGCAATCTTGGGTTGACGCCGCTCGCCTCGGAAACCATCGTGCCGTTCTCGCTCGGCCTCGGCGGCAATTGCGTCACCATCTCCAACACTGTGTGGGCCGGGATGGCGGCGCTTGGCGCAAAGGCCGACCTCGACCCAGCGCGCGCCGGTGCCGCACTTAGCGCGCTCATCCGCGAGCGCGCTGCCGCCGGCCACGACCCGCTGCGCTTTGCCGTGGTGCACCCGCATTCCGGGCACAATTACGAACTGCGCTACTGGCTCGCCGCCTGCGGCATCGAACCAGGGCGCGAAATCGAGATCGTCATCGTGCCGCCGCCCTTCATGGCCGATGCGCTGGCCGCCGGGCGGATCGACGGCTACTGCGTCGGCGAGCCTTGGAACAGCGCTGCGGTTGCCGCCGGCACCGGCCATATCGTCACCGTCAAGGCGTTGTTGTGGCGCAACAGTCCGGAGAAGGTGATCGGCGCGCGCAAGGCTTGGGCAGAGCAGTCCCCCGAGGCGCTGGCGGCGCTGTTGCGCGCACTGCATCATTCGGCGCGCTGGTGCCAGGATCCGGCGAACCACGCCGAATTGGCTGATGTGATGGCTCAAGCTGGCTTCCTCGGCCTGCCACCAACTGTCCAGATGCCGATCCTGACCGGCCATCTCCAACTGGGCGGCGGCGCCGAACTGGATGTCGACGACTTCTTCGTGCCTTTCGACAAGGCGGCGAACTTTCCGTGGAAGAGCCATGCGCTGTGGTTCTACACGCAGATGGTGCGCTGGGGCGACGTCGCGCACACGCCGGAAAATCTCGCCATCGCCAGGGATTGCTACCGGCCCGACCTCTACCGCGCGGCGCTGAAGCCGCTCGGTGTGGCGCTGCCCGGCGCCAACGCCAAGGTCGAGGGCGCGCTGAAGGCTGCGACCCCTGTCGGTTCGGCGGGTGCCAGCCTTGTGCTCGGCCCGGACGGCTTCTTCGACGGCCAGATCTTCGATCCCGACGAGATCGACGCCTATATAGCCAGTCAGAAATCAGGCCTGCACCCCGCCTGATCAATTCTGCGCCATTCTTGTGCATTGCACAAAAATTGTGCGTGCAAGTGCTCTAATGAACAATCTTTGGCCTCCCAGCCTATGCGCCGGCGCAATGGGAATTGCTTCGGATTGCTGATTTCATTGATGTTTTTCCTTCAATCCAAAACTGGCACGGTTCCTGCTTTGTAATGATCAGGCCCTTCGCGGGTCACGGAACAGGCGTCCAATGGCGGGCGCCACAGGCAAAGCTGCCGCTCAGGTCAAGACGCGATCCCGGATGTACGGACGTGCGAGGCCTGGACGGTGGCTTTTTTGTTTTGGGCCAACGCCCTCGCGTTCAACCGGAGACGACGATGAAGAAGACGATGAAGCAATGGATCGGGACAGGCACGTCGCTCAAGGATGTGACGCGTCGCGATTTTCTTGTCAGCAGTGCCATGACCGCCGGTCTGTTCATAGCGGCTCGCAAGCTCTTCCCCTCGGGCGCCTATGCCGCCACGACTGCTCCGGAAGTCACCGGCGCCAAGCTCGGCTTCATCGCGCTGACCGATGCGGCACCGCTAATGATCGCCAAGGAGAAGGGGCTGTTCGCCAAACACGGAATGCCCGATGTCGAGGTGCTGAAGCAGGCCTCCTGGGGCGCGACGCGTGACAATCTGATGCTCGGCGGCGAAGCCAACGGCATCGACGGAGCCCACATCCTGACGCCGCTGCCTTACCTTATGCACACCGGCAAGGTGACGCAGAACAACCAGCCGATGCCGATGGCGATCGTGGCGCGGCTCAACTACGACTGTCAGGGCATTTCGGTGGCGCAGGAATATGCCGCCACGGGCGTCGGCCTCGATGCCTCCAAGCTGAAGGATGCCTTTGCCGCCAAGAAGGCAGCCGGCAAGGAGATCAAGGCCGCCATGACTTTCCCGGGCGGCACCCATGACCTCTGGCTGCGCTATTGGCTCGCCGCCGGCGGCATCGATCCCGACAAGGATGTTTCGACCATCGTGGTGCCGCCGCCGCAGATGGTCGCCAACATGAAGGTCGGCAACATGGACGTCTTCTGCGTCGGCGAGCCGTGGAACGAGCAACTCGTCCATCAGGGTGTCGGCTTTACCGCTGCCACGACAGGCGAGTTGTGGAAGGGCCATCCCGAAAAGGCGCTCGGCCTGCGCGCCGAATTCATCGACAAATACCCGAACGCCACCAAGGCGATCCTGATGGCCGTCATGGAAGCGCAGCAATGGTGCGAGGCCATGGAGAACAAGGACGAGATGGCCGCCATCATCGGCAAGCGGCAATGGATGAACGTCCCTGTCGCCGACATCATCGGCCGCCTCAAGGGCGACATCAATTACGGCAATGGCCGCGTCGCCTCCGGCACCGATCTCTACATGAAATTCTGGAACGGCGGCGTCTCCTATCCCTTCAAGAGCCACGACAGCTGGTTCCTCGCAGAAAACATCCGTTGGGGAAAATTCGCGCCGACCACCGACATCAAGGCACTCGTCGATCAGGTCAACCGCGAGGACCTGTGGCGCGAGGCGGCCAAGGATCTCGGCGTTGCCGCGGCCGACATCCCGGCGTCTTCATCGCGCGGCGTCGAGACCTTCTTCGACGGCAAGGTCTTCGATCCCGCCAACCCGTCCGCCTATCTCGACAGCCTGAAGATCAAGGCATCCGCCTAATCGTCGGCGCCAGTGGCCCAAGGAGTTTTTCCCAGACATGTCGATTCAGACTATCGAGGACACAACGGTGAAGGCGTTCCCCGCGAAGCCGGCGGAGGTCATCGCCTTCACCGCCAAGGCGCGGCGCCGCTTTGATCCGATCGTGATCGCCGGCAAACTGGCCAGTGCGCTGGTGCCGCCAGCGATCGTCATCGCCCTGATGCTGGTCGTGTGGCAGATCGCCTGCTCGTCGCCCACCGCCAGCCTGCCGCCGCCGAGCCAGGTCTGGAACGAGGCCTATGACCTGATCGCCCATCCGTTCTTCAACAATGGTCCGCAAGATATCGGGCTGGCGTGGCGGGTGCTGATTTCGCTGCAGCGCGTCGCCATCGGCTTTGGCCTGGCGGCGGTCGTCGGCGTCGCGCTCGGCGCGCTGGTCGGCCAGTCGATCTGGGCAATGCGCGGCCTCGATCCGGTGTTCCAGATCCTGCGCACCGTGCCGCCGCTGGCCTGGTTGCCGCTGTCGCTGGCAGCGTTCCGCGATTCCAGCCCGTCGGCGATCTTCGTCATCTTCATCACCTCGATCTGGCCGATCATCATCAACACCGCCGTCGGCGTGCGCAACATCCCCGAGGACTACCGCAACGTCTCGCGCATTCTGCGGCTCAACCAGTTCGAATTCTTCGTCAAGATCATGGTGCCGGCCGCGGCCCCCTACATCTTCACCGGTCTCAGGATCGGCATCGGCCTGTCCTGGCTCGCCATCGTCGCCGCCGAAATGCTGACCGGCGGCGTCGGCATCGGCTTCTTCATCTGGGATGCCTGGAACTCGTCGCGGCTGCCCGACATCATCGTCGCGCTCGCCTATATCGGCGTCACCGGCTTCTGCCTCGACCGTCTGGTCGCGGCGGTCGGTGCCTTCGTCACCCGCGGCACAACGGCAAAGTGAGGAGAGGGTGATGAAAGCCTATCTGAAACTCGATCATATCGACAAATCCTTTGCCCGCGGCAATCAGGTCAGCGAGGTGCTGAAGGACATCAGGCTGACCATCGACAAGGGCGAGTTCGTCTCGATCATCGGTCATTCCGGCTGCGGCAAGTCGACCTTGCTCAACCTGATCGCCGGGCTGACCAAGGTTTCCGCCGGCGCCGTGCTGCTCGAAGACAAGGAAGTCGACAGCCCCGGACCCGAACGCGCCGTGGTGTTCCAGAACCATTCGCTGCTGCCGTGGCTCACCGTCTACGAAAACATCAACCTGGCGGTATCGAAAGTCCTTGGACGTTCGAAGAGCAGGGCCGAGAGGCATGACTGGATCATGCGCAATCTCGATCTCGTCCAGATGGCGCATGCCAAGGACAAGCGGCCAGCCGAAATATCGGGCGGCATGAAGCAGCGCGTCGGCATCGCCAGGGCTCTGGCCATGGAACCGAAGATCCTGCTCCTCGACGAGCCGTTCGGCGCGCTTGACGCGCTGACGCGCGCCCATCTGCAGGATGCGGTGATGGACATCCATTCCAGGCTCGGCTCGACGACGATCATGATCACCCACGATGTCGACGAGGCAGTGCTGTTGTCCGATCGTATCGTCATGATGACCAACGGCCCGGCGGCGACCATCGGCGAGGTGCTTGCGGTGCCGCTGGCGCGTCCGCGCCGGCGCATAGAACTCTCTTCGGACCGCACCTTCCTGCGCTGCCGCGAGGCGGTGCTGAAGTTCCTCTACGAACGCCACCGCTTTGTCGAAGCCGCGGAGTAACGCCATGAGCGAAAAACTCGTCATCATCGGCAATGGCATGGCCCCCGGGCGCATGCTTGAGCATCTGCTTGAGCAAGCTCCCGGTCGCTACACCGTCACCATCTTCAACGCCGAGCCGCGCGTGAACTACGACCGCATCATGCTGTCGCCGGTTCTGTCGGGCGAAAAGGCCTATGAGGAAATCATCATCCACGGCGACGGCTGGTACATCGCCAACAACATCACCCTCTACAAGGGTCACAAGATCATCGCGATCGACCGGACGGCGAAGACCGTCACGTCCGATCATGGCGTCACCGAGCCTTACGACAAGCTCGTCATCGCCACCGGCTCGGTGCCGTTCATCATTCCGGTACCCGGTCATGATCTGCCGGGCGTGCTAACCTATCGCGACCTCGACGACGTGCAGGCGATGATGCTTGCCGCGCAGTCGCGCGCCAAGGCCGTGGTCATCGGCGGCGGCCTGCTCGGGCTTGAGGCGGCAGCAGGTTTGAACGCCCAAGGCATGGACGTCACAGTGCTGCATGTCATGCCGACGCTGATGGAGCGCCAGCTCGATCCCGCCGCGGGCTATCTCCTGCAGCGCGCCGTCGAACAGCGCGGCATCAAGGTCATCACCAAGGCCAACACAAAGGCGATCACAGGCAACGGCAAGGTCGCGCTGGTCGAACTTGCCGACGGCACCGTCATTCCGGCGACGCTGGTGGTGATGGCCGTCGGTATCAGGCCGAACTCGGCGTTGGCCAAAGAAGCTGGCATCGCCGTCAACCGCGGCATCGTCGTTGATGCCGGCATGCGCAGCAACGATCCCGATATCTACGCACTCGGCGAATGCGCCGAGGTCAACGGACAGGTCTATGGCCTGGTGGCGCCGCTCTACGAGATGGCGCGCGTTGCGGCACGCCAGCTTGCCGGCGACGAGGCAGCCGCTTTCGTCCATATGGACACCCCGACCAAGCTCAAGGTCACCGGCATCGACCTGTTCTCGCTCGGCGACTTCGCCGAGGGCGAGGACCGCCAGGAGATCGTGCTGCGCGATGCCGCGGCCGGCGTCTACAAGCGCCTGGTGCTGAAGGACGATCGCATCATCGGCACCGTGCTCTATGGCGAGACGGCGGATGGGGCCTGGTTCAACGATCTCAAGAAGAAGCAGACCGACATATCGGAGATGCGCGACACACTGATCTTCGGCCAGTCGTACCAGGGGGGTGCCCCGCTGGACCCTATGGCGGCCGTTGCAGCCTTGCCGGATGATGCGGAAATCTGCGGCTGCAACGGCGTTTGCAAGGGCAAGATCACAGGCGCGATCACGGCCAAGGGCCTGACCTCGCTCGACGACGTGCGCGCCCACACCAAGGCGTCGGCCTCTTGCGGCTCTTGCACCGGGCTGGTCGAGAAGCTGATGGTGCTGACCATCGGCGACAAGTACAACCCGGCAGCAGTACAGCCTATGTGCGGCTGCACCACGCTCGGCCATGACGAGGTGCGCCGGCTGATCATCGCCAAGAGCCTGAAGACCATTCCGGCCGTCATGCAGGAGCTGGAATGGACAACTTCTTGCGGCTGCGCCAAATGCCGGCCGGCGCTCAACTACTACCTCGTCTGCGACTGGCCGGACGACTATGCCGACGACTACCAGTCGCGTTTCATCAACGAGCGCGTTCACGCCAACATCCAGAAGGACGGCACCTATTCGGTGGTGCCGCGCATGTGGGGCGGCGTGACGAACGCCGCGGAACTCCGCGCCATCGCCGATGTCGTCGACAAGTTCGAGATCCCCATGGTCAAGGTCACCGGCGGCCAGCGCATCGATATGCTCGGTATCCGCAAGGAAGACCTGCCGGCGGTGTGGGCCGATCTCGGCCAGGCCGGCTTTGTCTCCGGCCATGCCTACGCCAAGGGGTTGCGCACGGTGAAGACCTGCGTCGGTTCGGACTGGTGCCGTTTCGGCACGCAGGATTCGACGGGCCTCGGCATCCGCATCGAAAAGTTCATGTGGGGCTCGTGGACCCCTGCCAAGGTCAAGATGGCGGTGTCGGGCTGCCCGAGGAACTGCGCCGAGGCAACCTGCAAGGATGTTGGCGTGATCTGCGTCGATAGTGGCTACGAGATCCATTTCGCCGGTGCCGCCGGCCTCGACATCAAGGGCACCGAGGTGCTCGGCCTTGTGAAGACAGAAGACGAGGCGCTCGAACATATCGTGGCGCTGACGCAGATGTATCGCGAGCAGGGCCGCTATCTCGAACGCATCTACAAATGGGCCAAGCGCATCGGCATCCCGGAGATCAAGCGCCAGATCATGGACAACGGCGACAAGCGCAAGGCCTACTACGACCGCTTCGTCTTCAGCCAGAAATTCGCCCAGGTCGACCCGTGGTCGGAGCGCGTCTCCGGCAAGGACAAGCACGAGTTCAGGCCGATGGCTTCGGTCGGGTTTGCGCAGGCGGCGGAGTGAGCATGATGAATTGGATCGCCATTGGCTCGCTCTCGGACATTCCGCGCCGTGGGGCGCGCTGCGTCGCCACGCCGGAAGGCAAGGTTGCGGTCTTCCGCACCCAGGACGATCAGGTCTATGCAATCGACGACCACTGCCCGCACAGAGGCGGACCGCTGAGCCAAGGCATTGTCCATGGCACCGCGGTGACCTGTCCCTTGCACAATTGGGTGATCTCGCTGGAGACGGGCAAGGCGCTGGGCGCCGATGAGGGTGTGGTGCGCACCATTCCGGTGCGCATCGAGGGCGAGCACCTGTTCATTGCGCTGGAAGCGCTGGCCAGCCGCGCGGCCTGAATCATGGAAATCGACGCAGCGCGCGAGGTGAGGACCACCTGCCCCTATTGTGGGGTGGGTTGCGGCGTGCTGGCGAAGGTCGCCGCGGACGGGCAAGTGTCGGTCCGCGGCGATCCCGACCACCCTGCCAATTTCGGCCGGCTTTGCTCCAAGGGCTCGGCCCTGGCCGAAACCGTCGACCTCGACGGCAGGCTGCTCCACCCCGAAATCGACGGGCGCCGCGCCGGCTGGGACGAAGCGCTCGACCGCGTCGCCACGACCTTTGCGCGGACCATCGCTGAGCACGGTCCGGACTCGGTCGCCTTTTATGTTTCCGGACAGTTGCTGACCGAAGATTACTATGTCGCCAACAAGCTGATGAAAGGTTTTATCGGCTCGGCCAACATCGACACTAATTCCCGCCTCTGCATGGCCTCATCGGTGGCCGGCCACCGACGCGCCTTCGGCTCCGACACCGTGCCGGGCACCTATGAGGATCTCGAGCTCGCCGACCTGATCGTGCTGGTCGGCTCCAACCTCGCCTGGTGCCATCCCGTTCTCTACCAGCGCATCGCAGCAGTGCGGGAAAAGCGGCCCGACATGAAGGTCGTGCTGGTCGACCCGCGGCGTACCATGACTGCCGACATCGCCGACATGCATCTGGCGATCGCGCCGGATGGCGACGTTGCTTTGTTCACGGGGCTGCTCGCTTATCTCGGCCAGCACAACGCGCTCGACCGCGCTTACATCACGGCGCACACGACCGGTTTCGGGCAAGCGCTTTTCGCCGCCTCGACGCTCGACCTTGCCGGTGTCGCAGCCGCAACCGACCTCAGCGAGGATGAGCTCACCCGGTTCTACAGCCTGTTCGTGGCCACAGCGAAGACCGTCACCATCTACAGCCAGGGCGTGAATCAGTCTTCGTCGGGCACCGACAAGGTCAATGCCATCATCAACTGTCATCTCGCCACTGGCCGGATCGGCAAACCCGGGGCAGGGCCGTTTTCGGTGACCGGCCAGCCAAACGCCATGGGTGGCCGCGAGGTCGGCGGCATGGCCAATATGTTGGCCGCCCATATGGAGATCGAAAACCCTGAGCATCGCGACCGCCTGCAGCGCTTCTGGAACGCACCGGCCGTTGCGCAAAAGCCCGGCCTGAAGGCGGTGGAGATGTTTCAGGCGCTCGCCGACGGACGTATCAAGGCGCTGTGGATCATGGCTACCAACCCGGTCGATTCCATGCCGGATGCCGACGCCGTTGAAGCAGCAATCAAGGCCTGCCCCTTCGTCGTGGTGTCGGACGTGTTGGCCAAGACCGACACGGTCCGCCACGCCCAAGTCAGGTTGCCCGCCGCCGCATGGGGCGAGAAGGACGGCACCGTCACCAATTCAGAGCGCCGGATCTCGCGCCAGCGCTCCTTTCTGCCAGCACCCGGCGAGGCGCGACCCGACTGGTGGATTGTCGCCGAGGTTGGCAAGCGGATGGGTTTTGGCGAAGCATTTTCCTATTCGTCGCCGGCGAAAATCTTCGCCGAACACGCCGCGCTGTCGGGCTTCGAGAATGACGGCGCGCGCGATTTCGATATCGGTGCCTATTCAGGTGTCGATGAAGAAGACTATCACGCGCTGGCGCCTTTCCAGTGGCCAGCGTCGAGCTCCCAGAAGACCGCACCTGGCCCCTCCATCACCCGTTTCTTCGCTGACGGCAATTTCTACACAGCCGACCGCAAGGCGCGGTTCGTCGCCATTCGGGCCGCCACGGGAAGCCGCACCAATCCGGACTATCCGCTCATCCTCAACACCGGCCGGGTCCGCGACCACTGGCACACCATGACGCGGACCGGCAAAAGCCCCCGTCTGTCCCAGCACATCGCGGAGCCCTTCGTCGAGATTCACCCGGCGGATGCACAGCGCTACGGCATCGGCGACGCCGACATCGTGCGTATCTCCAGCCCGCGCGGCGAGGTGCTCGTGCGCGCAATGATCACGTCCCGCCAGCGCCGTGGCAGTCTGTTTGCACCGATGCATTGGACCGACCAGTTCGCCGCCAAGGGCCGGCTCGACGCGTTGACCGCGTCGCTCACCGACCCCGTTTCCGGTCAGCCCGCCTTGAAACACGTCGCGGTTCGGCTTGAGAAATTCGCCGCAAAAGCTTTTGGCTTCGCCGTGACGCGGCGACGTCCCGAGGCGATCGACGCCGACTACTGGGCAGCAGCCCGCTGCAGGGGTGGCTGGCGCATCGAACTCGCTTTCGCCGAGGCGGAGATCGACTGGACAGGCTTTGCCCAGTCCCTGTTCGGCGCGCCGCCGGAAACCGAAATGCTCGCCTATCACGACCGCGACGCGGGCCAGCACCGTATCGCCGCCTTCGATGACAAGCACCTCGCCGGGGCCTTGTTCGTTGCGTCCGGCCCGGTCGCGGTATCACGCGGCTGGGCAGCGCAACAGCTCGAGGAGGTGCACGCCAGCCAGCGCGAACGCTTCCGCATCGTCGCCGGCCGCGCTGGAGCCGAACGGCCAGATGCCGGTGCGATCGTCTGTTCCTGTTTCGGCGTCGGGGTCAACCAGATCGTGGCGGCAGTGACGGCCGGCTGCGCGACCGTCGATGCCATCGGCGGCGCCCTGAAGGCCGGCACCAATTGCGGCTCCTGCCGGGCCGAGATCAGGGCGATCATCCAGGTCAATCGGTTTCAGGCCGCGGAGTAAATGCGGCCGGCTCTTCGATGTGGCGCTCGTTCCAGATCGCCTATCCGAGCCGACACGGGAGAGACGCCACCGGTCGCGGCGGCGCCTATCTATGGACAGCTCGCAACGGAACAGCGACATTGGCGGCTCACAGCAGGCGCATGGCAGCGGTTTCGGATTTCGAGCAGGAACTTTTCTGTCGGAGCCGGCGGTCAGACGCTAACGCTCCACCGCGCTTGGCCGTAACTGTGTCGACAACCGCCTCTTTGTCCCCGCCTTCAGTGGCGGCCAGGAACGAGCGCCAGCATGCGCTCGGCTGGCGGGCGATCGACTGAGGCTTACCGGATAGGCGTCTCGCCGCGAAACAGCGGCTGGTGCGCCCGCATCAAGGCCGCGATCCGGTCGGCGACTTTTCGTACCGGCGGGGAGTGACGTTCCTCGTGATGGGTGACGATCCATTGGTCGGTTTCGAGTTCTGGAATGGGCTGAGCGACGCGAACCAGCCGCGGGTCGCTGTCACCGACGAAGCATGGGAAGATCGAAAGGCCGGCGCCGGCGGCCACCAGTTCACGCACCGAATGGGCGTTGTTGCCCCGCACCGCGATGCGGTCGCCGTGATGAGCTTGCAGCCAGCGCGCCGAGGCAATGTTTGCGCCTTCGCCAGTGACGCCGACGAACAACCCGGCGGCGATGCCGTTGATCAGGTGGCGTCCGGAATAAATGGCATGTGCAACCTTGCCGCTCTGACGGCCGGCCAGCCACTGTTCGGTCGGGCGCTCGCCGCGAATGCCGATGTCGGCGGCACGGCGGCCGATGTCGACCCGGTCGGTAGTGGTGATCAGTTCTACCCTTATGCCGTCATCGACCGTCCAGATTTCGCCGATATGGGCGGAAACGAAGGCCGAGGTCCATGGCCCGGCCGAGACGCGGACAATGCGGTCGGGCAGGCTGCCCTCGCGCCAGCGGGTCAGCGACTGCATTGCGGCCTCGACATCTTCGGCGCGCCGCAGCAGTTCGTCACCGACCTGCGTCAGCCGGTAGCCTGTCTGCTGACGCACGAACAGCGGTTCGCCGATCTGCTTTTCAAGCGCGGTGACGCGTCGGCCAAGGGTGGCCGCGCTTAGGCGCGTGGTTCCCGTCGCAGCGCTCAAGCCACCCAGCCGCGCAACGTTGAGAAACAACCTCAGATCGTCCCAGTCGATATCCATATTGCAGAAATGAAAAAATCGTTGCGACCGTGGCTGTAGCGCGAAGCGGGCACCACGCGCAAGTATGCGAGCCTTGGAAATGTTGGACAAATCCCGCCTTGCGGGGCGGCGACAAGCGCCTCGGCAGGCTAGGAAGCCGGCGCAATCCCTTCGATCGAGTACACTTTGAACCGATGCTTTGCGCTTTCGATTAATTCAGGCGCGGGCGTTCCGCCCGCCAAAGGAGACGATTATGTTCTATGAACTTCGACAGCGTTTCGCGCGCTGGCTTGCCTATCGCCAGACGCTTGCGAGCTTGAGGCGAGTCCCGGACCGCACACTGGCGGATGCCGGCATTTCTCGCGAAGACATCCGCGAGCGTGCCAGTTATGCCGCCGCCCGGCATCGTCTCGCCGAGCAGGGTCTCCACCGCACCTCGACGCCGAGATCACTCAGATCGTTGCCGTTGCCGCGTCGCGCCGATTTTCTGGAGTGATAAGCCGCGCCCGACGCGGCGAATTCGTAACCCTATTCGGCCGCCGTCTCCGATGGCGCCTCTGCCGGCGCCGAAGGCTCGGCCTCGGCATGCGGCTTGCGCCGTGAAAACAGCGACTTGAGCGCGACGTAGAACACCGGCGTCAGGAACAGGCCGACGAAGGTGACGCCGAGCATACCGGAGAACACCGCGGTGCCGAGCGACTGGCGCATTTCCGCGCCCGGGCCCGTTGCGATCATTAGCGGCACCACGCCGAGGATGAACGCGAAGGCGGTCATCAGGATCGGCCGCAGCCTGAGCCGGCAGGCTTCGACGGCAGCCTCGGCGACCGACAGGCCGCGTTCTTGCGCCTGCCGCGCGAATTCGACGATCAGGATCGCGTTCTTGGCGGCAAGCCCGATCAGCACGATGAGGCCGATCTGCACGAGGATGTTGTTGTCCAGCCCTCGGAAAGACACGCCGAGCAATGCCGCGAGCACGCCGAGCGGCACCACCAGCACAATGGCGAAGGGCAGCACCCAGCTTTCATATTGCGCCGCCAGCGCCAGGAACACGAACAGCACCGACAGTCCGAAGATATAGACAGCGGCATTGCCGGTGTTGCGCTCCTGATAGGCGAGCTCGGTCCATTCATAGGAGGTACCGGCCGGCAGCGTCTGTGCCGTGATCGCTTCCATCTTGGCCAGCGCATCGCCGGTGGAAACGCCGGGCGCGGCGTTGCCCTGCAGCGGCACCGAGACATACATGTTGTAGCGCTGGACCAGCGCCGGGCCGGTGACGTCGCGGATCTCGATCAACGTGCCGAGCGGAACCAGCGCGCCGGTCGCCGAGCGCACCTTCAGTTTCAAAATGTCGGCGCGATCGAGGCGGAACGCCTGGTCGGCCTGCGCCCGCACCTGGTACACGCGCCCGAAAGCGTTGAAGTCGTTGACGTAGGCGGTGCCCAAATTGATCGACAGCGTCTCGAAGATGTTGGGGATCGGCACGTTCAGGATGCGCGCCTTGTCGCGATCGATCGCCAGGAAGAATTGCGGGCTCGATGCGGAGAAGGTGGTGAACACGCCCGTCAGTCCCGGCGTCTTGTTGGCCTTGCCGGCGATTTCGTAGGCAAGCGCCAGGATCTGCCGCATGTCGGCGCTGTTGCGCTCCTGGATCTGTAGCTTGAAGCCGCCGGCATTGCCGACGCCGCGGATCGGCGGCGGCGGCAGTGCGATAATGAAGGCCTCCTTGATGCTTTGCAGGCTGCCGAACAGATTGCCGATGACCTGGGTCGCGGACTGGCCGGCTTTCAGTCGCTCGTCAAACGGCTTGAACCTGGCGAAGATCACGCCCGCGTTGCTGGCGTTGGTGAAGGTCGCGCCGGAGAAGCCGGCGAAGGCGACTGCGTAGTCGACGCCTGGGGTTTTCTGGATGATCTGCGACGCCTGCTGGATGACAGCATCGGTCCTCGACAGTGAGGCGCCGTCCGGCAACTGGACGACGACGATCGCGTAGCCCTGGTCGAGCGACGGAATGAAACCGCGCGGCACCGTCTGCGCCATATAGACCGTGGCGTAGATGAGGGCCGCAAAAACGGCCAGCATGGCGCCGATCGCTATCCGCGAGCCGACGAGCACGCGGATGATGCTCGAATACCAATGGGCGAGCCTGTCGAAGCCGCGATTGAAGCCGTCGGCGAGCGCCTGTCCGAACCGCGCCAGGAAAAAGCGTGGCGGCGCCGCAGCAGTGTGGTGCGGCTTGAACAGCAGTGCGGCCAGCCCCGGCGAAAGCGTCAGCGAATTGAATGCCGAGATCGCCGTCGACACCGCGATGGTGATCGCAAACTGCAGGTAGAACTGCCCGGAAATGCCAGGGATGAAGGCTGTCGGTACGAACACGGCTATCAGCACCAGCGAGATCGCGATGACCGCCGTTCCGACTTCGTCCATGGTCAGGTGCGACGCCGGATTGGGCGCCAGCCCTCTGGCGATATTGCGCTCGACGTTTTCGACCACGACGATCGCATCGTCGACGACGATGCCGATCGCCAGAACGAGGCCGAACAGCGTCAGCATGTTGAGCGAGAAGCCGGCGGCGTAAAGCACCGCCAGCGTGCCGATCAGCGACACGGGGATCGCCACGATCGGCACGATCGCCATGCGCCACGATTGCAGGAAGACGATGATGACGATGATGACCAGCACCATCGCCTCCAGGATCGTCTTGTAGACCTCCTGGATCGACTCGGCGACGAACTCGGTCGGATTGTAGACGATGTCGTAGCTCAACCCCTTCGGGAAGTCGCGGGAAAGCTCCTTCATCTTGTCCTGGATCTCCGCGGCCGCGGCGAGCGCATTGGTGCCCGGCCGCTGGAAGATGGCGAGCGCCACCGCCGGTTTGCCGTTGAGATAGGAGTTGGTGACGTAATCCTTGGCGCCGAGCTCGATGCGCGCCACGTCCTGCAGCTGGATCAGGCGGCCGTCTTCGGTCGATTTGACGATCACGTATCGGAAGTCGCGCGCGTCGTTGAAGCGGCCTTGCGTGGTGACCGTGTACTGGAACGCCGTGCCCATGTTGGTCGGCGGCGCGCCGATCGAGCCACCCGACACCTGGACGTTCTGGTCGCGCAGCGCCTGCACCACATCGCCCGAGGTCATCCCCAGGGCCGACAGTTTTTCCGGATCGAGCCAGATGCGCAGCGAATATTCGCGTTCGCCGAAGATGATGAGGTCGCCGACGCCGTCCAACCTGAGCAGTATGTCACGCACCCGCGAGCGGGCGTAGTTCGAGACGTAGAGCTGGTCGTAGGTATTGTCGGGCGACAGCATGTGCACGACCATCATCAGGTCGGGCGAGCTCTTGGTGGTGGTGATGCCGAGGCGGCGGACTTCTTCGGGCAGGCGCGGCTCGGCGACCGACACGCGGTTCTGCACCAGCACCTGCGCCTGGTCGAGATCGGTGCCCAGCTTGAAGGTGATGGTCAGCGCCATCGCCCCGTCGCCCGACGAATAGGACGACATGTAGAGCATTCCCTCGACGCCGTTGATCTCCTGTTCGATCGGCGTTGCCACCGTCGCTGCGACCGTCTCGGCGTCGGCGCCCGGATACTGCGCGCGAACGACGATGGTCGGCGGCGCGATCTCGGGATATTGCGCGACCGGCAGCTGGGTATAAGCAATCCCGCCAAGGATCAGCAGGACGATCGAAACGACCGATGCGAAGATCGGACGGTCGACGAAGAAATGTGCGAACCTCATTGCTGCAACCCGGCGGTCTCGACCTTGGGCGGCAACGTCACCATCTCGACCTTCACCTTGGTGCCGGGCCTGGCGTGCATCACCCCGTTGACGATGATCGTCTCGTTGCCGGTCAGGCCCTGGCGGATCACCCGATATCCGTCGAGAAGCGGGCCGGTGCGCACGGGCTTCGCCGATACCATCCCGGCCTCATCCACCAGGAACACGATGCGGCGATCCTGATCGGCGCCGATCGCCTCGTCGGGCACCAGCACGCCGCTATGCGGCAGCGACCCCGGCACGTTGATGCGCCCGAACATGCCTGGCTGGAGAACGCCGTCGGCGTTGGGAAACGTTGCACGCACCCGCATGGTGCCGGTCGCGTTGTCGATCCGGTTCTCGGCAAAATCGAGCTTGCCCTTGAAGACCGCCTCCGCGCGGTCGGCGACGCGAACCACCACCTCGAGCCCGCCGGCGCCTTCCTGCATCGAGCCGCCGCGCTCTTTCGCGTCGCGGGCGTAGCTGAAATACAGGCGCTCATCGACGTCGAAATAGAAATCGATCGGATCGCGCGTAACGATGGTCGTCAGCAAGGTGGAATCCGGCTGCACGAGGTTGCCGACCGACACCAGCCGGCGGTCGATGCGGCCGGACAAGGGCGCCTTGATCTCGGTGAATTCCAGATTCAGGCTGGCAGACCTCAGCGCAGCCGTTGCGCCCTGCATCTGCGCCTGTGCCGAAAGGTATTCCCGCCGGCGGTCGTCGACCGTCGCGGTTGAGATGTTGCCGGTCTTGGCGAGTTCGTCGGCGCGATCCAGCTGCATCTTGGAGAATTCGAGCAGGGACTTGGCGACGTCCACTTGCGATTTGGCGGCATCATAAGCCGCCTGGTACGGACGCTGGTCGATGGTGAAGAGCAGGTCGCCCTTGTTGACCAGTGCGCCATCCTGGAAGCTGACCTTGTCCAGATAGCCGCTGACGCGCGAACGGATGGCGACCTGGTCAACGGCTTCGAAGCGCCCGACGAACTCGTCGTCTTCGACGATGTCACGGACCACCGGCTTGGCCGCCGTCACCACGGGTAGCTGCTGGTCCTGCGCAAACGCAGTGCTGCTGAAAGCCATGCCGAGCAGGAATGCCGCCGACAGGGCGGCGCGGGCAAGCCAGCCGGCCGATCGACGGGGTCGCCCGCCCGCGTCGCAATGCAATTGCCCATTCTCGGGGGTGTCCATTTGCGTCCCCACTCGCTGGACCCGGAGGGTCGATTGATCCGCTTCTACGCTCAGGCTTCTCGTCGATATCAGAGCCCTGCAGTATTGTGCATGGCAACATGATCATTTTCCATGTGGGCTGAAATGTCCACCCTGTGGTTGCCCCCCATCTGGCTAGTGCCAGCGATTTAAAGGATTCAGGATTCCTTTGAAGGACGGCCTATGATTTTCATATTGGTCGAAGGAGACAGACATGGGCATTACCACGCCGGCCGGGTACAATGGACTGCAACACTGCGGCATCGAGCGGTGCGTTGACATATCCTCCCGCTCAGCTCGAGATCCACCGAGGAAACCTGCTTCGCGGTGGCCGACAGCGACGTTGTCAGGCTCACCGCTAGAGCGAATAGCACGCCTCGTGCCGTTCGGGTTTTCCCGACCAGCGAAGCGTGGAATGAAGGACGTCATCTTGCGCGTCCGAGCAGGAGCCTTCGCCCCTGATCGGCCTCGTCGCAGCGGCTTCCGCCTCGGTAGCTCCGTTAGGTGAGCAAGCGGACCCTTGCTTACTGTGGAATCTCAAGTCCGGGCCGCAATCCTGTAGCGACGACTGAGACCCTGAATTTTCCGGCAAGTGCCCGGTCGAATATGGCGCCGACGATGATGTCGGCGTCGGCGTCGACCTCCTCGCGGATGCGGGTGGCGGCCTCATCGACTTCGAACAGCGTCATGTCCATGCCGCCCGAGATCGAGACCAGGACGCCCTTGGCGCCGATCATCGAGGCTTCGTCGAGAAGCGGGTTCGCGATAGCCGCTTCGGCGGCCTTCTTGGCGCGGTCCTCGCCCGTGGCTTCCCCGGTGCCCATCATCGCGCGGCCCATGTCGCGCATCACCGACTTCACATCGGCGAAGTCGAGATTGATCAGCCCCTCCTTGACGATGAGGTCGGTGATGCAGCCCACGCCGGAATAAAGGACGCGATCGGCCATGGCGAAGGCGTCCGCGAAAGTCGTCTTCGCGTCGGCGATCCTGAACAGGTTCTGGTTCGGAATAACGATCACGGTATCGGCGCATTCGCGAAGCCGCTCGATGCCCTCTTCGGCGGCTTGCATGCGGCGTTTTCCTTCGAACGTGAATGGCTTGGTGACGACCGCCACGGTCAGGATGCCGGCTGTCCGCGCAGCGTTCGCTATGACGGGCGCGGCACCGGTTCCAGTGCCGCCTCCCATGCCGGCGGTCACGAAGCACATATGGGTTCCCGCAAGGTGGTCCCTGATCTCGTCGATCGATTCCTCGGCGGCGGCACGGCCGACCGCGGGCAGCGATCCGGCGCCCAGGCCTTCCGTGACATGGGCTCCCAACTGGATCAGCCGCGATGCCTTCGACATGGTGAGAGCCTGGGCATCGGTGTTGGCGACGATGAATTCCGCCCCCTGCAGATTTTCCGCAATCATGTTGTTGACCGCGTTGCCGCCACCACCGCCGACGCCGACAACGGTTATCTTCGGCCGCATTTCAGAGATGACGGGCCTTGCCGCGGTGCTCATCGTCTTGTCTCCTTGGAATTGATCGACAAAAGATTCATCCCGGAACGCGCCATTTGAACACGCCAGGTGCAAGAATCAGCTTTTACAGCCTTGGCGCAGGGAATCAGAGGGTGAACTTTGCGGCAAGACAAGATGTGGCGCTCGTACCATATACGCCTGCAACTCCTGAACGTGTCTCAGCCCAATCTTTTGGGATTGGCGAGCCATCGTAGCAATGCTGGTCGCGTGGTCGTGTGGTCGTGGTGTCATTTGACAGCAACCAGCCGGTGCGCGCACTTGCCACGCGGCGTCATGACAAGATTTCTGAAGCGCCTGGGCGCTCAAAGGCCGTCAGCATCGGACGATGCGGAACGGCCTCGCCCCCAGCACGAGCGCGCTGGGGCTGCGGCTAAAATGCGCCAATGCGGCGGCAACGCTTGATGCGGCCGCAGTTTCGCTCCACATCGTGAGGCATGAAGGACGAGACATTTGAGCGGCGTCGGACTTTGCTGTGGGCCTTGCCCGCATCGCTGATCCTGCACGCGCTCATCGCCGCGTTCCTTATTTACGGCCTGCCTACGTCTCCGGAACAGCCGCAGGAGGAGCAACCAGTCAACGTCGCACTCGTACCTCCGCCCGATCCGCCAAAGCCTGAACCCCCGCCGCCTCCAAAGAAGCCCGAGGCGCAAAAGCCGCCGGAATTGAAAGTAGAAAAGCCGCCCGAGCAGAAGGTAGAAAAGCCTGTACCGGAAAAGCCGCCGGCGCTCGATGTCCTGAAACCTGTATTCCAGTTCGGCGACAAAGATACCGGCCCCAGGAAATCCCTGGATGGAGCCAGCGCCCAGGACAACTCGCCGACACCGGCCAAGGATAAGGATTCGAAGCCGCCAGGCGAGCCGAAGGACGCAGAGAACAAACCCGTTGCGTCGTCAAACTCCGGCGAGCCGCCGGATGCAGCCAAGGCCGAGGAGAAGCCGGCAACCGCGGCCACAGAGCCGACGCAGGAGAAGCAGGCGACCGAGGACGCAAGCAAGCAGGAAGCAGACAAACCGGAGCCGCAAGACGCTGACAAACAGGTGGCCGCAATGCCTTTGGCTGTCCCCGGCGAGGACGGTGAGGTCGAGCTTCCGGCGTCGGCCCAGGCGCCGAAGGCCAGGCCCGAGAACACGCCGAAACCAAGCCCTGCAAAGGTCTCGAAGCCTGGAAGCGGAGGTGCCAGGAGGCCCAGCTCCATGGACGTGGCCGCTGCCGGGGCTTATTCGGGCCTTCCGGGCGTCCGCAAGCTCTTCTCGCAAGGCGCTACCGGCGATGCGTTTGCCGCGACCGCGATGGCCGGCCTGCCGCGAGCAGAGCGGGCCGGCCAACTCTGTGCCAGCGTCCTGCAGCAGGAGCTGCTTGACGCCTCTTACGTTCCCGCCTTCTGGCCGATTGTTCGGCAGAAGGCGGGCAATATCATCAACGACTCGGATGCCTATTTCCGCACGCGAACAACATGGTACCATCTGAGTTTCCGCTGCGAGATCGACGCCAATGCGACGCGGGTCCTGTCCTTTGCCTCCCGTGTCGGATCTCCCGCCTCGCCGGCCGAAAGCGCCCGCCTCGACCAGGAACTTCGCCGGCAGTATTCCGGCGGATAGCCTCTGCGTTAAGCTCCCGGTAACTCTCCCAGGTCGAAGACCAATTCGCTTCTTTGCTGTCCATGGATGCTAGGCTGCATCGGGGCGGAGTTGAAGGAGTAAGACCACAATGGCCAGCGTCCTGAACGCCAAAGGCGTTCCCCTCGACTATGTTCATGCCTATGCGCTGGGCGACGGGTATAAGTAGCTCCAAGGCGCTGCAGGAGTGACGATTGGGTGGCGGCCCGTGCCGCGTGGTCCCACCTCAATCCGCCGGGCGATTGGCTTTGCGCCACTCCTCATATTCGCCGCGGGCATCGTCATGCAGCGGATAGTAGCGCTGCAGCGGCGCACCCTGCATCAGCTTCATGCGCGAGAACTCCTCCCACTCGTGATGCTTCTGTGATTCTTCGATCACTTTTGCGGCCATTGCGAGCGGAAGTACCACCACCCCGTCGTCGTCGGCCACGATGATGTCGCCGGGGATCACCGTGACACCGCCACAGGCGATCGGCACGTTGACGGCATTGGGGTAGATGCTGGTCTGCACATGATAATTTGGTGTCCAGCCGCGCAGCCAAAGGGGAAGGTCGAGCTTCTCGACATTGGGCCGGTCGCGCATGCACCCGTCAATGACGATGCCCGCGCCACCTCTGCCCTTGAAATAAGTCGACATCATATCGCCGAAGACGCCGGAGCTCATATCGCCGCGCGCGTCGACCACCACCACATCGCCCTCCTGAGCGTGATAGAGCACATGCCGGTGCAATTGCGTTTCCGGGTCGGCGTATTCTCCCTCGCTGAAGAGGTCGGGCCGCTGCGGCAGGAATTGCAGCGTCAGCGCCGGCCCGACGATCGACTTCCCGTGGTTCTGCGCCACCGGACCGACCATGTGTGGATTGCGGAAGCCCATGTGGCCGAGCGTGCCGGCAACCGTCGCGGCGCCAATCTCCCTTAGCGCGTCGATCAGGTCTTTTGGCGGCCGCTGCGTGATATCGGGAGTATGTGTCATAATGGACTCCGGTTGGAATTGAACTACCAGTTCGTAACTGAGCCATCGCGGCGCTTGAGGTGAGGCGCTTCCCAGAAGCGGAAGCTCTGCGCCTGGATCGCCTCTTCGTTGATCTCGACGCCCAGTCCCGGCAAATCGCTGACCGGGTAATCAGGGCCGTCCAGCCGTGGTTGCACGGGAAAGAACTCGGAATTGTCGAAGCCCAGCTTCCTTTCCGGCGCCCTGGTCTCGAGCCACGCGAAATTCGGCACCGCCGCGGCGAGATGGATGGTTGCGGCGGTGCAGACCGGGCCAAGGGGATTGTGCGGCATCAGGTCGACATAGTGCGCCTCGCTCCAGCCAGCGACCTTCATCGCCTCGGTGAGCCCGCCGACATTGCAAACATCGAGCCGGTTGAATTGGTGGATGCCGCGCTCGATGTAGGGCAGGAACTGCCATTTGCTGGCAAATTCCTCGCCGATGGCGAACGGGATGTCGGTCATCGTGCGCAGGGATTCGTAGGCCTCCGGTGTCTCGTCGCGTATCGGCTCCTCAAGAAAATCGAGCACGCCACGGCCGAGCTTGTTGCAGAAGCTCGCCGCCTCGGCCACCGACAGCCGATGATGATAGTCGATACCAAGGACCACCTCGTCGCCCAGCGCCTCGCGTGCCTTGGTTAGCATCCTCGCGGTAGCGCCAATCGACTCGCGCGGCTCGAAGATGTCCTTGCTGCTTTGCCCGATGGGGAAGAAGCGGATCGCCTGCCACCCCTGCGCGCACAGTTCCCGGGCTCGTTCGATGGCAATATCGCCCTCGGCCTCGTCTCCAGTCGAGGCGAAGGTGGGGATGCGGTCGCGCTGTTTGCCGCCGAGCAATTGGTAGACCGGCGCCCCCAGCGCCTTGCCCTTGATGTCGTGAAGGGCAATGTCGATGGCGGAAATCGCCGCCTGCAGAACGCGTCCGCCTTCGAAGTACTGGCTGCGATAGACCTCCTGCCAGATCCGACCAATCTGCATCGGGTCGCGGCCGATGAGGAATTCGCGATAGTGCTCGATCGCTCCGGTCACGGCCTTTTCGCGACCGCTCAAACCGCTCTCGCCCCAGCCATATATGCCCTGGTCGGTCTCGACCTTGACGAGCATCTGGTTGCGGGTTCCCACCCACACCGGATAAGGCTTGATCGCCGTGATCTTAAGTTTTGTGATCATTCACACGCATTCCCCCACACATTCCCGTGTCTCAATCGGCATGGAGGGCCATCTCCGTTTCGCCGTCGAACAGATGGATGCGTTCCTGATCGAACTCGAGCCAGATGTGCTCGTCGGGTGTGACGGCGATGTTGGGAACCACACTGATATTGACGATCGCGCCGGAGAGGAACGCTTGCACGAAGGTGACGTCTCCGGTTGGCTCCACCGTATAGGCCTTGGCCGGAATGGCGCCGGGGGCGGCGCTCTTGTGCAGCTTGATCGTCGAATGTCGCGCGCCGAGCACGATCTTCCTGGTGGTTGCTCCCAGAACCTTGCGCGCGTTGAGTTGCGACAGCGGCAGGCTCCAGCCTTCCGCGCTGGTCAGAACGGTGCCGCCGTTTGCGGTCGATGCCTCCAGCGGGATAAGGCTCATCGCCGGGCTGCCGACGAAGCTCGCGACGAACATGTTGGCGGGATGGGCGAAAACTTGCGCCGGCGAATCGTATTGCTGCAGGAAGCCGCCGTTCATCACAGCCATCCTGTCGGCCATCGTCACGGCCTCGAGCTGGTCGTGCGTCACATAGACGATCGTCGCCTTGAGGTCCTGGTGGAACCGCTTGATTTCGGACCGCATCTGCACGCGCAGCTTTGCGTCGAGATTGGAGAGCGGTTCGTCCATCAGGAATACCGCCGGATCTCGAACGAGGGCGCGACCCAGGGCCACGCGCTGCTGTTGCCCGCCCGAGAGTTCGCGTGGCTTGCGCTCAAGCAACTGCGTCATGTCGAGCACCTTCGCCGCTTCCCTGACCTTCTTGTCGATCTCATCCCTGGGCAGCTTGCGCATTTGCAGCGGGAAGGCGAGGTTCATATAGACCGACTTTTGCGGATAGAGCGCGTAGTTCTGGAACACCATTGCGATGTCCCGGTCCTTGGGGTCGAGGTCGTTGACCACCCGGTCGCCGATGAAGATATCGCCCGACGTTATCGGGATCAGCCCGGCGATGAGATTGAGCGTCGTCGTCTTGCCGCAGCCTGAGGGGCCGACGAGCGCAACGAATTCGCCGTCATTGACCGTCAGCGAAACGTCGTTGACAGCTTTGAAGCCGCCATAGGTCTTGACGAGATCTTTGAGGACCACGTGGGCCATCGGCAACTCCCTAATGCTTGACCGCGCCTTCTGTCAGGGCGCGTACGAAGTATCGCTGCAGGACGAGGAACAGCACCACGACGGGCACGCTCATCATGAAGCTCGCCGCCATCAGGCCTGGAAAGTCCGTCGTGTTTTCCGAAAAGAAGCGCTGGATGCCGACCGGCAGGGTCAACTGCTCGTTCTTCGAAAGGAAGGTGTAGGCATAGATGTACTCGTTCCACGCACCGATGAAGGAATAGATTGCGGTGGCGATGATGCCCGGCGTCGACAGAGGCATCACGATCAGGATGAAGGCCTGGAACCGCGTCGCCCCGTCGATGCGCGCCGCCTGCTCGAGCTGCACCGGAATGTTGTCGTAAAAACCCTTGAGCAGCCAGATCGCCAGCGGCAGGCCGAAGGTGAGATAGGTGAGAATGAGCGAGCCATGCGTGTTCACCAACCCGATCGCGCGCATCAGGATGAAGAGCGGCACGAGAAAGATCACCGCCGGGAACATGTTGCGAAGCAGGACCGTGAAGAACAGGAAGTTCCGGCCTGGGAAGGTGAAGCGCGAAAACGCGTAGGCCGCGGGAACCGCCACGATCACCGAAAGGACAGTCGTGGCGGTGGAGACGAAAAGGCTGTTCCAGAAGAAGCGGAGGAAGTCCTGGCCGACGCTGTTTTGCGGATCGAGCAGCTTCTGGTAGCTGGCAAGGGTCGGCTGGTCAGGCCACCATTGCGGCGGGAATTGCATCGCGGCGAAGCCGGATTTGATCGAGGTGATCAGCATCCAGACCATCGGCAACGCGGTGTAAAGCAGCATGAATACGAGGAAGATGCGTCCGCCCCACCGCCATCCGTCGAAACGCAGGCGGCGACGGGCCTGGCCTCGAGCGGCTGTCTCAGCAATCGTGCTCATGCGTTGCCATCCTTCCTGTCGTTGCCGCTTAGCGCGCGGACGTAGAAGTAGCCGAACGTCATCAGGATGAGGAACAGCAGCACCGAATAGGCCGATGCCACCCCCCAGCGTTGCCGGCCGAAGGCGAGCTCATAAATATGGGTGATCCAGATATGCGATGCGTTCGACGGCCCGCCGCCGGTCATGATCCAGGGGATGATGAAGGAATTGAAATTGGCCACTGCCAGCAGGAGGATCGTCACTGTCGAGACGTTTCTCAAATGCGGGAAGGTGACGTGCCAGAAGCGCTGCCATGCATTGGCTCCGTCGACCTTTGCGGCGCGCAGCAGCTGGTCGGGAACCGTCTGCAGACCGGCCATCATCATGATCATGGCAAACGGAAATTCGCGCCAGATGTTGACGACGATCAGGGAGGGCAGCACCGTTGAGACGCTGTCGATGAAATTCGGCGGCCGGTCGGCCAATCCGAGGCCGACCAGCACCGCGCCGATGATGCCGAAATCCGAATGGTAGATCCACTTCCAGATGTAGGACGCCGCGACCGCGCTGATGACCCAGGGAATGATGAGGATGGCGCGCAGGACACCGCGGCCGAAAAAGTCGCGGTGGAGCGCCAGCGCGGCGGCAAAGCCGAGGGCGAAGGAGATGAAAGTGGATGCCAATGTCCAGACAAGAGTGTTCCACGTGACCTTCCAGAACACCTGACTTGTAAGGATGGCCGTGTAGTTGTCGAAGCCGATGAAGATCTTGTCGCGGAGCTGCAGACCGGGCGGCGTATTGAAGAACGACAGTTCGACCGTGTAGTAGATTGGATAAGCGATGACGATGAGCATCACGACGATCGCAGGCAGCACATACGCGTAGTCAGCGCGATGCTCCCAGATCTTCCGCAGCACGCCGGACCTCCCGGGTTGCAGTCTTCGGCGAGCCTCGGTCTTGCCGGTCACGATCGTCACTGTGGCGTGCCCTTGTTCTTCGGAACGAACCGGCCGCACCATCGGCGCAGCCGGTCAGATCGTGGGTCCGGCTCGGACTAGAGTCCGCCCATCAGGTCTTTTACCTTCTGGGCCGCGTCGTCCGCTGCCTGATCGACGGTCATCGCTCCGGTCAGGGCGTTCTGCAGCATGTCCGGGACGATGATGTTCATGATCTCGGGGGACTGCGGCAGCGCCGGGAACGGGATGCCGTATGGCAGCATCGAGGTCGTGACATCGAGGAACTTGATGCTGTCGAGGCGTTCCTTCATCCATTTGGTCTTGAAGCCGTTGAGGTTGCCGGGGTTCGAGCCGGCATAGGCCATCTTCAACGACCATTCCGGGCTCGTCCACATGCAGATGATGGCCTTTGCCGCCGGCTCGTCCACCTTGCCGCCCTCGACATATTCGGGCTTGAGGATGTGAATGTTCGAGCCGCCGAAGACGACGGCGCGTTTGCCGTCCGGCCCGGTCGGAATCAGCCCGTAGCGCATGTTGTCGATGACGGTCTGCGCCTTGTCCTTGTCGGTGCCCGTCGCTTTCTTCTGCAGGTCGAGCATCACGTTGTAATCGGACGGGTGCGAGATCATCATGCCGAGCTGGCCGGCGAGGAACAGCGGCTGGTTGTCCGCCTGCTGGTTGGTGAGCGCCGAAACCGGAACCGACTTGTCGCGGACATACATGTCATAGGAAGCTTGCAGCGCCGCCTTGCTCTGCGGGCTGTTGAGCTCGACCTCCTTATAGATCGGGTTCGCGGTGGCTTCGTCGAAGACGCCGCCGCCATAGGCCCACAGCTGCGGCATGAAGCGGTACGGGGTATTGCCGGCATTCTTGCGGGCCACGAGACCGTAACCGGCAATGCCGAGCTTGTCGTGGATCTGCTTGGAATACTTGACGACGTCGTCCCAGGTTGCCGGAGCCTTGTCCGGGTCAAGGCCCGCGCGCTTGAAGATGTCGGCATTCCAGATGAATGCCATCGTCTCGTTGTTGGTCGGAATGCCGTAGCTCACCCCGTCCCAGGTCACGGCTTTCAAGGCGCCGGGCCAGAAGTCCTCGGTCGAATACCCCACGTCCTCGGGCTTGAGCGGCTGCAGATAGCCCTTTGCGGCGAATTCGGTACCACCCAGGATTTGCAGGCGCACCGCCATCGGCGCGGCATTGCCGAGGAGCGCCGTGCGGAACTTGTCGAGGAGATCGTTGTAGGTGAGGGCTTGTTCTTCCAGCTGGATGTTCGGGTAGGTCTTGCGGAAGGTTTCGAAGAAATCCTTGTAGTACTGGCGCAGGAGGTCGGGGTCGCCCTCGAACACGCCCTGATACCAGAAAGTCAGTCGCCCCTTGTAGTCGAGAGGGGTGACCTTGCCGCAATCGGCGGCCGTGTCGAAATCCTGCGTGCCCGCAATGGAGCGCACATATTCCGGCGACCACTTGCTCAAGTCGACCGGCGCCGCAGCCAACGCCGATGCGGACATCAACGATACCACCAAAGCAGTGGAGACAGTGCCGCGCAGGACGGCACCGCCGAGTGAAATCCTCGTCATAGGGTATCCTCCAGGTTTCTCTCCCACGCCGCTCTGCGTCGAGGCGAGCGGTCCTGCTCGTCGGTGGCCGAACGTACCGTTCGATGTATCCCTTCGAGCGCTTCATACGTTTTCAGATCGTGGATTGTCTGTCAACGCGCCAAATCGTACATTGTTTATGGAAACCGTGCGTGATATCGATTAAGGCGTGTATTGATTTGGGGGCAGCCTTGGCCGAAGCAAGCGATTTCAAAGCAGAGCCACCCGAAGGGATCGACCCTATCGGGGCCTCCAGCGAGGGCGCTTCGCTTTATCAACTGATCAGGGAAGACATCATCGAGGGGCGGCTCGCCGCCAACGAACGGCTTGTGGTCACCGATCTCGCCCGACGTCACGGTACCTCGACCAACCCCGTGCGCGAGGCACTGCAGCTGCTGCGGGGCGAGGGCTTTGTCACCTTTGTTGCCAATCGTGGGGCGCGCGTCCGGCCTATAGACCAGGATTTTGTCCGGGATATCTACGAGATCGGAGTCCTGATCGAGCCAGCACTGACGCGATGGTTTGTGAATATGGCTACCGTCGAGGACATTGCCGAACTCGAACGTATCCAAGGCCTGATCGAAGAGAACAATTTTTCCGACACGTTCAGGCACAGCGAGCTGGATACCGCCTTTCACACCGTGATGTACCAGAGGCACTACAACCGCCATGCCGCCGAGCTTTGGTGGAAGCATCGCGAAGTGCTGCGGGCTGTGAGCCGGCGTTTCAATTTCACGCTCGCCCGGCGTGCCGCGATCCTTCGCGAGCACCGCGAGCTCATCGCGCATGTAAAAGCGGGAAATGCCGACGAGGCAGCCGAATTGATTGCGCGCCATGTCGAAGGCTCCGGCCGGCATGTCCTCGAACACATGCGCGCGCGCAGCGCCGCGCGGGCAGGATAGAAACTCCGGTCCGGAACTCAGCTATCCCGATCCACTTCGCATAAGGCAGTTGAGATGAAAATCACGAGCGTTCGGCCGTGGCTGATCAAGTCCGGTGCTTCTTATTGGGGAGAGTTCCTGTTCGTCGAAGTGACGACCGACGAGGGGGTGAGCGGCTGGGGAGAGATCACCACCACCACTAGGCTCGCCAACCGCGCGCTCTGCACGATCCTGCGGCAGATCGGTGCCGCCGTGACCGGCGAGGACCCGGCGCGTATCGAGTATCTGTGGCACAAGATATTCCGCAGCTTCACCTATATGGGCAGCCGCGGCGCCGCCGTCGAATGCGTGAGCGCCATCGACATAGCGCTCTGGGACATCCGCGGCAAAGTCCTTGGCAAGCCGATCTACGAGCTGCTGGGCGGACCGGTACGCGATGAGGTCGCGCTCTATACCCATCCTGACCAACGCAAGTTTACCAGCAAGGAGGCTGTGGTTCGCGAAATTCGAGACATCGTCGAGTCCGGACACACGGGGCTGAAGTTCGACCCTTTCCCGCATCAGGGCCGCACCGCCGATGGGCAATCGCGCGAGCAGCGGGACGGCTACCTCGATGGCAGCATGACCCGCAAGGACGAGCGCGAGGCAGCCGAACTCACGGCTTTGATCCGCGAAACGGCAGGCCCCGACATCGACATCCTCATCGATGCGCATGGTCGCTTCGACGTCCCCACCGCCATTCGCCTCTGCCGGACCCTCGAGGAGGCCGGCCAGATCGATTGGTTCGAGGAGCCCTGTCCACCCGAGAGCCTTAACGCCCTCAAACAGGTGCGCGAGAAAGTCAGCGCCGCTATCTCGTGGGGCGAGCGCGGCCACACGAAGTGGGATTTCGTGCCGGTGCTCGAGAACAAGCTCGCGGACTACATCATGCCGGACGTGACCTGGACCGGCGGCATCACCGAGCTCAAGAAGATTTCCGCTCTGTGCGAAGCCTACTACATCCCGGTGTCGCCGCATGACGCTGCCGGGCCGATCAACGTGGTCGCGGGAGCCCAGGTGATGATGACCGTTCCCAACTTCTACAAGCTCGAGACGTCGGAGTGGAACCTGGGCAAATACGATCATCTCATCGACCGACCGCTCGATGTCTCGAACGGCAACCTCAAGCTGACGTCGAAACCCGGTCTGGGTGTCGAGATGAACCGCGAGTACCTGCAGGCCCACGAGATTGAGCTGGGCTAGCTCTCGCCCGGCGCAGCGTGCAGGCCCGCCAAGCGTAGCCAACCAGAACGAGGATAGATCATGCCAAAGACGGACGCAGCCGGCGAGGCGCTCAATCGTGTAAACACGAACTCCAAGCCGAGCGAACTGCGCATCACCGACCTGCGCGTCGCCGAGATCGTCGGCGCGCCGTTCACCTCGGCTTTGATCAAGATCTACACCAACCAGGGCATTGTCGGCCTGGGCGAGGTGCGCGACGGCGCCAGCGCCACCTATGCGCTGATGCTCAAGAGCCGGTTGCTGGGCGAGAACCCCTGTGACGTCGACCGGCTGTTTCGGCGCATCAAGCAATTCGGCGGCCATGGGCGGCAAGGTGGCGGTGTCTCGGCAATCGAGATCGCGCTCTGGGACCTCGCCGGCAAGGCGTACGGCGTGCCGATCTACCAGATGCTTGGGGGGCGGTTCCGCGACAAGGTACGGGTCTATTGCGACACCGACGCGGACAAGCCCAGCGGCACCGAGACCGGCAAGCGGCTCAAGGCGCGGATGGATCTCGGCTTCACCTTCCTCAAGATGGACCTCGGCCTGGCGCAGATCTCGCACATCCCGGGCGCGGTGGTCGCCCCGGCTGGCGTGCTCGACGGTTTCCGCAGCCATGCCTCTCGTGGTCCGGCGCGCACGCTGGACGAGCGGCGGGCGCGCAATGCCGCCTATGACGCGCAGAACGTGCCGCATCCCTTCACCGGCCTGCACTTCACCGAGAAGGGCATCGACCTGCTCGATCAGTATATCCACGAAGTCCGCGAGGTGATCGGCTACGAGGTCCCGCTCGCCATCGACCATGTCGGCCACATCTCGCTGCAGGATGGCATTCGTCTCGCCCGGCGGATCGAGAAATACGCACCGGCCTGGCTCGAAGACGTGATCCCCTGGCAGTACACCGAACAGTATCGGCAGCTGCAGCAGGCTACGTCGGTGCCGATCTGCACAGGCGAGGACATCTACCTCAGCCAAGCATTCGAGCCGCTGCTCAACGCGGGCATCTCGGTCATCCACCCAGACCTGCTGACGTCAGGCGGCATTCTCGAGACCAAGAAGATCGGCGACGTGGCGCAGGAGCATGGCGTTGCCATGGCCATTCACATGGCGGAAAGCCCGATCGCCGCGATGGCCGCCGCACATGTCGCGGTGGCGACGGAAAACTTCATGGCGCTCGAATACCACAGCGTCGAGGTCGACTGGTGGGACGATATCGTTACCGGCCTGCCCAAGCCGCTGGTCAAGGACGGCTTCATCACCGTGCCGGACAAGCCAGGCCTCGGCATAGACGACATCGTCGACGAAGTAATCAGCCAGCATTTGCAGCCCGGTGTCACGGGGATATGGCAATCCACCGAGCATTGGGACAATGAATATAGCTGGGACCGGACCTGGAGTTAGCCCAGACCCCCGCCCTCATTCCCCCAGGCTCCCAGGGGCCAACGACCGACCATTCGTGTCGACCTCTCCCAAGGGAGAGGCGAAGAAAGAAACGGACGAAACCATGATCTACGAACTGCGTATCTATGACTGCCTGCCGGGCAGGCTGCCGGCTTTGCTCAAGCGCTTTTCCGACCAAACGCTGGCCATCTGGGAGAGGCATGGCATCCGCCAAGCCGGGTTCTTCACCACGGTGGTCGGCGAAAGCAGCAATCAACTGACCTATTTCGTCGCCTGGGAATCCCTTGCCGAGCGCGAAGTGAAATGGAAGGCCTTCACCACCGATCCGGCATGGCTCAAGGTCCGCGACGAGTCCGAGCGCGATGGCCCGATCCTGGCCAATATTTCCAGCCAGTTTCTCGCGCCAACCGCCTTCTCGTCGGTGAAATAGAGGACATCATGAAGATCACCGATCTCCGGTGCGCCGTCATCGGCAAGCATCCCATCGTCCGCATCGTCACTGACGAAGGCCTCCATGGCCTCGGAGAGGTCGAGTACACCAAGCCCTATCTCAAGCCTTGGGTGCTGCATTTGCGCGAGGCATTGATCGGCGAGGATCCGACGGATGTCGAACGCTGTATGCTGAAGATCCGCCAGCGCGGCTCGTTCAAGCCCTATGGCGCCGCCGTCAGCGCCATCGAGCATGCGCTTTGGGACATCGCCGGGAAGGCGGCAGGCGTTCCGGTCTACAAGCTGCTCGGCGGCAAGGTCCGCGACCAGGTGCGGGTCTATAACGGCTCCATCCGCAAGCAGCGCACCGGCGACAGGCCGGAGGACTACGCGGCCGACGTCAAATGGATGATGGAGCGGCCGGAAAACTTCTTCATGGTCAAGCAAGGCATCAGCTTTCACTCCAACATGAAGACCAGCGTGCCCGACTTCCATTACGGCGTGCGCCAGCTGCCGACCTATCACGGCGCGATGGACCAGGGGCAGATCAGCGAGCGCGGCATGGCGCACATGATCGAATGCGTCATCGCCATGAAGGAGGTGCTCGGCGACAAGGTCTCGCTGGCGCTGGATTGCGGTCCCGGCTGGTTCCTGCCGGATGCGATCCGCTTTGCGCAGGCGGTGGAAAAGTACAATCTGATGTGGCTGGAGGACATGCTGACCGGCGACTACGTGCCATGGGTCAATCCGCAGGCCTACCGCGAACTCACGACATCGACGTCTACTCCCATCCACACCGGAGAACAGATCTACCTGCGGCACAACTTCAAGGAACTGATCGAAACGCAGGCCGTGCGCGTCATCGGTCCGGATCCCGCCGATATTGGCGGCATCGCCGAGCTCAAATGGGTGGCTGAGCACGCGTATATGCACTCGATCATGATGGCGCCGCACGGTACGGCGAACGGCCTGCTCGGCCTCGGCGCACTGATCAATGTCTGCGCCACGCTGCCGGCCAACTACATCGCCTTCGAATATCCCAGTGCCTCCGATCCCTGGTGGGAGGATATCGTCATCGGCCTGCCAAAGCAGATCGTGAAGGATTCGATGGTCGACCTGCTCGAAGCTCCGGGATTGGGCCTCGACATCGATGCCGCGGGCGCCAAGAAGTATCTTGGGGAAGAGGACGCCGGTTTCTTCGACTAGCGCAAGGCAGCCGGTCGGATCGGCCGCCGACCGGTTCTAACCCATCAGGAGCGCCATTTCACCCCTTGCTACTTCTAAAAGCCAACCGCGACGCTATTCGAAATAGCGTTGGAAATATTTATACGATTTCCGCGCGGAATATCTTTAAACCTATTGGCGCGATACCTACGTCGTTTGTTGTTATGTCTATCAAGGCAACACCGATGTGAGATAGCTCACGGCCACGCCTCCCCTCACTGGGGACTCGGGATGCGCGGTCATTTTCCCACACAATGAGCAGCCCAAACGTTCGACACGCCCTTTAAGTGCGTCGAGCGTTTTGGTGCGCAATCTCCCCGCTTCATCAATCAACACCAACCGGGTGGCCCTCGGGTGAACGAACCCGCGCGCCCCATAGGAGAGAAGAGATGGACGCCCTACAATATCTCGGCCCGATCGAATGGATGGCGATCGAGGTCGTGCTGGTCATCGTGCTGGCAATCCTGCTCTGGTGGAGCGGCGTGGTCCGCTACATCCCAAACGACAGGCTCGGCATCCTGGAAAAACTATGGAGTTTTCGCGGTTCCATCAGCAATGGCTTCATCGCCCTCAACCGTGAGGCAGGCTACCAGCCGGAAGTCGTGCGCGGTGGCCTGCATTTCTTCATGCCGTTCCAATATTCGATGCATCGCGCCAATCTTGTCACTATCCCGCAGGGTCAGATCGGCTATGTCTTCGCCCGTGATGGCAAACCGCTGCCTCCGACGCAGACACTTGCTTGCAACACCGACGCCGATGATTTCCAGGATGTTCGCGGCTTTCTCGAAAAAGGCGGACAGAAAGGACCGCAACGCAAGATCTTGCGTGAAGGCACCTATGCCATCAATCTCGCACAATTCATCGTGCTGACCGCCCAGTCGATCTATGCCGTCAATCTGAGCTCGTCGGAACAAAGCCTTTTTTCCAACATGTCCAGCATGATCTCGGAGCGGGGCGGCTTTGAGCCGGTCGTCATCCATAATGCCGATGACATGATCGGCATCGTCACCATCCATGACGGTCCGGCCCTGCCGGACGGCGAGATCATCGCACCGACCGTCGCCAACGATCCGAACGATCCGAACTTCCACAACAATTTTCAGGACCCGGAGAAGTTTCTCAAAGCCGGTGGCTACCGTGGCCGGCAGTTGCAGGTGCTGGCCGACGGCAGCTACTTCCTCAACCGCATTTTCGCGACCGTCGAACTGGTCGAGAAGACGATCATTGACGTTGGCACGGTGGGTGTCGTCGTCTCCTATAACGGCCGCCACGGCACGGATATATCCGGGCAGGCATACCGTCACGGCGAGCTCGTCGAAATCGGGGCACGCGGTGTCTGGTCAACGCCGCTGCTGCCAGGCAAGTATGCGTTCAATACCTATGCCGGCAAAATCATCACAGTGCCGACCACCAACTTCGTGCTCAAATGGACGAAGGAGCAGTTTGGCGAACACAGGCTGGACGAGAACCTGTCTGAAGTGTCGTTGATCACCAAGGATGCGTTCGAGCCTGTGCTGCCGCTCTCCGTCGTCGTGCATATCGACTATATGAAGGCGCCGCTCGTGGTGCAGCGTTTCGGTGACATCAAGCGGCTGGTCGAACAAACGCTCGATCCGATGGTTTCTGCCTACTTCAAGAATATCGCCCAGACAAAGACGCTGATCCAGCTTTTGCAGGAGCGTAGCGATATCCAGCGCAAATCGGGCGAGGAGATGCGCGAAAAATTCAATACCTACAGCCTCGAGCTGCAGGAAGTGTTGATTGGTACGCCCCGTGCTGCCAATGGCCAGAACAGCATAGAGCAGATCCTGATCCAGTTGCGCGAGCGCCAGATCGCAGTCGAAAAGGTCGAGACTTATAAGTTGCAGGAGAAGGCGGCCATTCAGGAACGCACGTTGCGTGAGAAGGAGGCGCTCGCCGAACAGCAAGCCAAGATCACGACGTCCGCACTTACCATCGAGATCAGCGAGAACGAGGGCAAGGCGCAACTCGCCCGCACCCGCCAGGAGGCGGAAACGATTCAGGTGACTGCCAAGGCAGAGGCCGAGAAGGTGCGTCTCGGCGGCCAGGGCGAGGCCGACATGATCAAGGCTATCGCGCTTGCCGATGCCGAGCGCATCAAGGCGACCGGTTTTGCGGAAGCCGAGAAGGTGCGTGCTCTCGGTCTGGCGGAGGCCGAGGCCACCGAGAAGAAGGTCGCGGCCTTCGGCGGCCCGGACTATCAGCTCAACTCGCAGGTTCTCATGCGCTTCGCCGAGGCGATCGAGAACGGCAGGCTACCGCTCGTGCCGCAGATCCAGATCGGCGCCACCGGTGGCGAGAAGGGGGCCGCCACCGGCCTTGTGGAAATGATGCTTTCGATGCTCGTTGCCGATCGGGTTGGACAGCAGAAGCTACCGGATGCGACTCCGGCACCCGTTGAGGAGGAATCCGTTGAGGATTGATTGAAAATGGGCCCGTTGTACCGGCCAATTCTGCGCCCTGCCGAAACATACCCGGCGGGGCGCAGGAACCCACTCATGTCGGCCGGTCCGTTCACCCGCATAGACAGAGCATGCGAAAGCGTTCCCGCATCGGCTGAATCCCAGCGCGCGGCGGAAACCCTTCCCGATATCGGCATAATCGTCAGGGTTGATGGATTGTTGCCAGAGCCGGATTTCTCGTTGAGAATCTGGCAGCAATGTTGCGCATCCGGAAAGAATGGATGGACCGTATAGAAGCCATGCGGGTGTTTGTAGCGGCGCTGGACGAGGGCAGTCTGGCGGCCGCATTGACAGCATCGTCGACCTGATCGCGCGCGACCCCCGCGGAACAGGTCGCGACGATCATCCACGACTGCACGGTCCGCTGGGGCTCTTCCTTTTAACCGGACGGACTGCGTCCAGGCATGGCGTTATCGCCTATTTGACACCTCTTGGCTGTGGGCACATAAATCGCGCCCCAAGTTACGGAGACCCCGATGACTGTCGACCAGACGCTGCCAGATGCGGCGCCCGTGGAGGCCGAAGCCAGGCCCGATCTGACGACACTGGTCGTCTATTTCGGTGCGTTGATCGCCATGTTCATGGCCACCATCGACATGCAGATCGTCGTCACCGCCTTGCCCACCATTGCCGGCGAACTCGGCAATCTGCATCTGTTCGGCTGGGTGGGTGCCGCCTATCTGCTGTCGACCGCCGCAGTCTCGCCTTTCTACGGCAAGCTCGGCGATATGTATGGCCGCAAGAATGTCGTGTTGACGGCGATCGGCCTGTTTCTCGTAGGGTCGCTGGTCTGCGGCATGGCTTGGTCGATGGAGAGCCTGATCGCCGCGCGCGTGCTGCAGGGCATTGGCGGCGGCGGGCTGATGGTCTCGGCCTTCGCCATGATCGGCGAGTTGTTCGGGCCGCGCGACCGCGCCAAATACCAGGGCTACAGTTCGGCGGTGTTTGCGCTGTCGTCGGTGCTCGGTCCGCTGGCCGGCGGCTACATCACCAGTCTGTTCGGCTGGCGCTGGGTGTTCCTGGTCAACCTGCCGATCGGCATTATCGTGATGGCGGTGCTGGCCTTCGCCATGCGCAGCCGGTTCAACGAGAGAAAGCACCACATCGACTATCTCGGCGGCGCGCTGCTCGCCATCGGCACGACGGCCATCGTCTATTGGGGCTATCATGTGCTCGACCCCACAGGGCCGGACCTCATCACCTTCGCGCTGCCGCTGGTCGCACTGGTCGCCATCGTCCTGTTCATCATGGTCGAGCGCCG
Organism: Mesorhizobium sp. P171375; assembly: GCF_057786075.1. Lineage (NCBI taxonomy): Bacteria > Pseudomonadati > Pseudomonadota > Alphaproteobacteria > Hyphomicrobiales > Phyllobacteriaceae > Mesorhizobium > Mesorhizobium sp. P171375. The sequence continues at coordinate 5,767,311 of NZ_JBYNWF010000001.1, read as the reverse complement.
GGCGGAAGAACCGATCGTGCCGTTGCGGCTGTTCGGTAACTCGACGGTCAGCATCGTCTCCGGCGTATCGCTGGTCGCCGGAACGGTGACGCTGGGCATGTTCTTCTATTTCGCGCTCTACATGCAGACGCTGACGGGTCTAAGCCCGGCCGAAGTCGGCTTCCTGTTCCTGCCGGCGTCGCTGACGTCGATGGTCATCTCGATCGTCGCCGGTCGCGTGATTGCCGCAACCGGACGCTACAAATGGATGCCGGTGGTCGCCATGGCTATTGGCGGGTTCCTGATGCTGGGCTTCGTCGTCACCAACCAGCACACGCCGATCTGGGTGCTGGCGACAATGATGGCTGTGTTCGGCATCAGCATGGGCCTGCAGTTCCAGGTGTTGATCGTGGCGATCCAGGCGGCAGCACCCCTGCAGGACATCGGCGCGGTGACGTCGCTGATCACCCAGGCGCGGACCTTGGGAGCATCACTTGGACTGGCGCTGAATGGCGCGGTGATGATCTGGGCCCTGAACCGGCAGACTGCCGAGCTCCCCGCCGATGCCGCCGCCCTGCTGCCGCAGGGCCTGAACGGGTTGACCCCCCACCTCGCGTCAAGCCTGCCGGGCGCGATCCGCGAAGTGGTGCTCGACCATTACTCCAGCGGGTTCAACGTGATGTTCATCTGGGTGGCGGCGCTCTACTTCGTCGCCATGGGGCTGACGTTGCTGCTTGAGGACAAAGAGATCCCGAAGCGGCATTGAACCAGGCCTGGAATATCTGGCGACGATACGAAATCGACTCGCGAGGAAAGCATGATCATCGACACCCATCTGCACCTGATCGATCTGTCGGCGCTGCGCTATCCCTGGCTTGCCGGCGCACCGGCGCTCAATCGCGATTTCCCGCATGAGGAGTATGCGACCCAGGCCCGCCGCGCCGGCATCGAGGCGGCATTGCATATGGAGGTCGATGTCGATCAAGCCGACATCGAGGCCGAGACCAGCCATGTCAAGGCGCAGTCGCAGCAGGCGGGCAGTCTTTTGCGCGGCGCGATTGCCGCTTGTCGTCCAGAGGAGGGCGGCTTTGCCGCCTATCTCGAACGCCAACAGGCCGATCCCTTCATCAAGGGGTTCCGCCGCGTGCTGCATGTCATGCCGGACGAGCTTTCGGACAGTGCGCTGTTTCGCGACAACATCAAACGGCTTTCCGGCAGTGGGCTGACCTTCGACCTCGTGGTCCTACCGCATCAGATTCCACGCGCGATTGCACTCGCCGATCTCGCGCCGGACGTCCAGTTCGTTCTCGACCATTGCGGCGTGCCCGATATCAAAGGCCGCGCCGAGCACCCATGGCGCGAGCACATGGCCGAGATCGCGCGGCGCTCCAATGTTATTGGCAAGATTTCGGGCGTCGTGGCCTATGCGGACCCCAGCTCGTGGAGTGTCGAGAACTTGCGCCCCTATGTCGAACACACGATCGGGTCTTTCGGTTGGGATCGCGTCGTCTGGGGCAGCGACTGGCCGGTGTGCACGCTTGGCGGAGGGCTCGCGACCTGGGTGGCGGCGACGCACGCGCTGATCGCGGGCGCCAGCCCCGAGGAGAGGATGAAATTGCTGTCGGGCAATGCCAGGCGGATGTGGAAGCTATAGGGCGATCGGACAAGGTTCGCGATTGCCGGCAAGCGTGCAGAACGCCATCACAGCCTTACTTCACGCCAATGCCTGCCGTCAGGCCGCCATCAATCTTGTAGTCGGCGCCGGTGCAGAAACCGGCTTTCGACGAGCACAGGAAGGCGATGAGTTCCGCCACCTCTTCCGGTTCACCGATGCGGCCGAGCGGATGGGCCGAGCCGAAGCGCTTGTAGGCCTCTTCGACATCGGCATCGCTGCCACTCTCGCCACGAGCGGCCTTCTCCAGGATCGGCGTGCGGATCGAACCGGGGCTCACCGAATTGACGCGGATGCCGGCAGCCGCATAGTCGAGCGCCAGCGAGCGCGTCAGCGTGTGAATGGCGCCTTTGGTGGTGGCGTAGGCGGCGACGTTCTGCTGGCAGGCGAAGCCCTGCACGGAGGCGACGTTGACGATGGCGCCGCCGCCGCGCTTGATCATTTCTGGTATGCCGAAATGCGTCGTCAGATAGATCGAGCCGACATTGACGGACATCGTCCGGTTCCAGGTTTCCCAGTCGGTCGTCGTCGCGGTTCCATAGGGATGCACGGCGGCCGAATTGACGATGACGTCGAGGCCACCGAATTTCGCCACGCCGGCCGCCACCGCGTCGCGCACCTGGTCAGAGACGGAGACGTCGGTGTCAATGACCAACGCTTTGGCGCCGGCGCTTTCCAGTTGCGCTTTCATCGTTGCATTGGCGGCGCGGTCGATGCCACAGGCGATGATTGCAGCGCCGCCGGCTGCGAGGCGCCTGGCTGTCGCGAGGCCAATGCCGGTCGTCCCGGTCACCAGGGCCACCTTGCCCTCGAAATCCATCATTTCTAAAAACTCCTTCCTTTTCTATCGACTCCCGTCGCGGTCCAACAATAAGTTGCCAACCTCTCGCAGAAGGAAAGCCGAAAATGGAACAATGCTGGCGCTGGTATGGACCTGACGATCCGGTGACGCTCGATCATGTCAAGCAGGCCGGCGCCACCGGCGTGGTCTCGGCGCTTCACCATATCTACGACGGCAGGGCGTGGCCGGAAGCCGACGTGCTGGAACGCAAGCACATCATCGAGGCGGCCGGACTGACCTGGTCGGTCGTCGAGAGCATCCCGGTCCACAATTCCTTCAAGATCGGCGCGCCGGAGCGCGAGCGCTACGCCGGCTACTATCGCGATAGCATCCGTGCGCTGGCCAAGGCCGGCATCGCCACGATCTGCTACAATTTCATGCCTGTGGTCGACTGGACCCGCACCGATCTCGCCTACCGGCTGCCGACGACGGGTTATGCCTTGCGTTTCGACGCGATCGATTTCGCCGCGTACGATCTGTTCGTGCTGAAGCGCAAAGACGGCGCCGACAGCTATACGCCGGCGCGTATTGCGCAGGCGGAGAAGCGGCTCAAGGAATTGCCGCCCGAGAAGATCGACCAGATCGAGCGCAACCTCATCGCCGGCCTGCCGGCGACCGAGCGCAAATATGATCGCGAGAGTTTTCGCGAGGCCTTGGCGGACTATGAGGGGATCGGGCCGAAGGAGCTGCGCGACAACCTCGCCTGGTTCCTACGCGAGATCATTCCTGTGGCGGAAGAGGAGGGGGTGCGCATGTGCATCCATCCAGACGACCCGCCCTTCTCGCTCTACGGTCTGCCGCGCGTTGTTTCGACCGCCGAGGATGCGCGCTTCATCTTGAGTGCTGTCGACAGCCAGGCCAATGGACTGACGTTCTGCACCGGCTCCTACGGCACACGCGCCGACAACGACATTGTCGCCATGGTCAAGGAATTTGCCGACCGCATCCATTTCGCCCATCTGCGCAACATCACCATCGAGAAGGACGGGTCGTTCTACGAGGCCGAGCATCTCGAGGGCGGCACCGACATGGCGCATGTCATCCTGACGCTGATGCAGGAAGAGGCGCGCCGCCACAGAGAAGGCCGCGCCGACTGGCAAATCCCGATGCGGCCGGACCATGGCCATCTGCTCGCCGACGATATCGGCAAGACAAGGATCAATCCCGGCTACTCGCTGATCGGCCGCCTGAAAGGCCTCGCCGAACTGCGCGGCATCATGCGCGCCGTGGAGACGTTCGGACTGGCTTGAGGGGCAAACGAACTGCGTTTCAATGCCGGTGCCGGCTCAACGTGCCGTCACTGTAGATCATGCTGCCGGCACGGAATGTTGCCCGCACCTTCCTTCTCGACCATGTCGCCATGCATGTCGATGAAGCCGGGCAGAAGCAGGCGGCCGCCACCTGAGATGTCGGCATTTTCGACCGGCTGGTTGCGGATCTCGGCAATCCGGCCGTTTTCGATGCGAATGGCGCCGCTCGGGGTGACGCGGTCGCGCAGGACAATTTCGAATTCACTCAGCCACATGCGATTTCTCTTCGGGGGACAGGCGGTTCAGGACGGGTTGCCGGTCGGCAAGACCGAGGGACAGCCGTCCCATAACAGCTGCTTACCCCTGAAAAATGACAGTAAGCGACGAGCCTTGTGATTGACGCGAAAAGTCACCGTTCATGAAAGTTCACGGCCGCTTTCTTCTGAAGTCGGCTCAAGGCAGCGTACCGTTCGATTGCCAGCTTGACAGAAAGCTGACAATGTATCATATCCAAAAAGCTGACTATGTATCATATTATTCCAAACAGCGATCAAGACCGGCCAAACCGGCTGTCCCAGGGAGGCGATTGTGGGAGAGGCTATCAGCCAGTGGAGCAATTGGTCGGGCTATGTCACGGCCACGCCCCAGGCTTTTGCCGAACCGCAATCTCTCGATGCGTTGAGCGTCGCCATTCGCAATTCGCCGGGACCGGTTCGTTTCGCTGGCACGGGGCACTCCTTCACGCCACTGGTCAAGAATGACGGAACAATCCTGTCGCTCGACCGCTTCGAAGGCCTGAAGGCGCATGATCCCGAAAGACTGACGGCGAGGGTCGGCGCCGGCACCAAGATCGGCGCGCTGGCGAAGCTGCTGCACGGCGTCGGCCAAGCGCTGCCGAATATGGGCGACATCGACAAGCAAGCGTTTGGCGGCGCGCTTGGCACCGCCACGCATGGTTCGGGCATCACGCTCGGCGCCTATCATACCCAGCTCGAGGCGATGCAGATCGTCGACGGGCGTGGCGCGGTCAAGGAGTTCGACCGTGCCCAAAACCCCGACATGATTGATGCCATGGGCGCCTCGCTCGGCGCTTTCGGCGCCGTCACCGAAGTGACGATCCGTAACATGGCGAGTTACCGGATGCGGCACCGCCGCTGGACGGCGCCGGTTGCCGACGTGCTTGCGCAATTCGAAAGCACGATGACGGCGCATCGCTCGGCCGAGTTCTACTACGTGCCGTTTTCCGGCCAGGCGCTGCTGATCGCCAGCGACATCACCGAAGCTCCGGCGACCGTGCGCCCGCCAACGGAAGACGACGATGCCGTCACCACGCTCAGGAAGCTGCGCGATTATCTCAGCTGGTTCCCGTGGCTGCGCCGCCGTCTCATCGGCTCGGCCTTCGCCAAGGTGCCAGCCGAGGACTATGTCGAGGACTGGCTGAAGGTCTTCACCTCGGAGCGCAACGTCAAGTTCAACGAGATGGAGTACCACCTTCCGTTCGAGGAGGGGGCGGCGGCGCTCGGCGAGATCATTGCGATGCTCGAGACGCGGTTCCCAGAGGTCTACTTTCCGATGGAGGTGCGAGTCGTCGCGCCTGACAACATCTGGCTGAGCCCGTTCTACAAGCGCCCGACCTGTTCCATCGCCATTCATCACGGCGTCGAGCGCGATCCGATGGCATTCTTCAACGCCGCCGAGCCGATCTTCCGCAAGCGCGGCGGCCGCCCGCACTGGGGCAAGATGCACAGCCTGACATCAAAGGAATTGAGCACACTCTATCCGCGCTGGAACGATGCCATGGCGGTGCGCCGCGAGATGGACCCGGACAACCGCTTCGTGTCGCCCTACATGGCCAGACTGCTCGGCGTCGCGGCATGAGCCTGACCGACACCTATTTCGCCGAACTATCTGGCGCGCTCAGGGCGGCCGGGATTTTCCAGCCTTGCCTGGTGCTCGATCTCGACCGGCTCGATCACAACATCGCTGCGATCGAGGCGAAGTTCGCCACGGGCCTCGACCTGCGCCTCGTCGACAAGTCGCTGCCTTGCCTGCCGCTCATCGAGCACATCCGTGCGGCGTTCGCGACCGACAGGCTGATGACCTTTCATCTGCCAGTCAGCGCTGAAATGCTGAAAGCCTTTCCCGATGTCGATCTCCTGCTTGGCAAGCCGATGCCAGTCGCCGGCGCCAGGCACGCATTGACCAAGGGTGTTCTCGCCGGTCTTGGCGAAGCGACGTCGCGCATCGTCTGGCTGATCGACACCGAGGAACGGCTGGCTGCCTATGGCGCCCTTGCCGCTGAGCTCGACCGCGAGCTGCGCATCTGCTTCGAGGTCGATGTTGGGTTGCATCGCGGCGGTATCGGCAATCCCGACGCACTGGCGCGGGCGGTGGCCACATTGGCGAACTATCCGCGGCTGAAATGCGAAGGCGTCATGGCCTACGAGGCGCATATCGGCCACATCCCCAAACTGCTCGGCGGACCGGCCAAGGCGCGCGCCAAGGCGGTCAGCCTGTTTCGTCAGTATGTCGGCTGCCTTGCGCCCGACCAGCGCAGGATCCTCAACCTTGGCGGCAGCAGCACCGCATTGCTCTATGACAGCTGGGTCGGCGCCAATGAATTGTCCATCGGATCGGCCTTCGTCTTGCCGACCGATTTCGACGTGCCCAGCCTCAGCCAGTTGCAGCCTGCCGCTTTTATCGCGACGCCGATCCTGAAGGTGGTCGATGTCCAGGTGCCGGGCCTCGACCAGCGCTCATGGCTGCTGCAGAAGCTCGGGCTGCTGCCACGGCGCGGCTGTTTCCTCTATGGCGGCAAGTGGATGGCCAAGCCTGTCCATCCCGCCGGGATGAAGGCCGACAAGACGTTCGGCTTTTCGACCAATCAGCAATTCATGGCGCTGCCCGACGACGCGAATATCGGACCCGACGACTACGCCTTCCTGCGTCCGACGCAGAGCGAATTCGTGCTGCAGCAATTCGGTTCGATCCAGGTCTATTCCGGCGGTAAGATCGCCGCGCAATGGGCCGCGCTGCCGTTTTCGTAAAATCGAAGTGGGAGGAAGAAACGATGGTCGCCAAGGCAATCAAGACCCAGCCCACGCAGCCTGAATGGGCAGCCGAACTCGATCTGACGCTCACCGATCTCGACAGCAAGAAGGATGACTGGGCGCAGACCTCGAACAGCGAGCGCATCGCACTGCTGCGCAAGATCAAGGAGCATATCCGCGAGGTCGCCGAGGCATGGGTCAAGACCGCCACCCGGAAAAAGGGCATCCCGACTGGCTCGCCGCTCGAAGGTGAGGAATGGCTGGCCGGCCCGGCGGCGCTGATGGATGGCTGCAACCAGTTCATCCACACGCTGAGCCTGATGGAGGGCAAGAAATTCCTCGCCAGGCTGCCGGTCCGCACTCTGCCCAACGGACAGGTGGCGGTGACGGTGGTTCCGAACTCGGTCTGGGACAAGGTGCTGTTCACCGGTCTGAAGGCCGAGATATGGATGCAGCCCGGCGTGACCAAGGCCAATCTGGCCGAAAACACCGCCTCGGCCTATGACGCGCCGGCGACGAGCCGCAAGGGCAAGATCGGCCTGGTGCTCGGCGCCGGCAATGTCGCCTCGATCGCACCGCTCGACTGCCTGCACAAGCTGCTCGTCGAACACCAGGTCGTCCTGCTCAAGATGAACCCGGTCAACGACTATCTCATCGATTTCCTGCGGCCGGCGCTGCGGCCGCTGATCGAGTTCGGCGCGCTGCGCATCGTGCGCGGCGGCGCCGATGTCGGCGGCTATCTGTGCAATCACGACTTCGTCGACGACATCCACATCACCGGTGCCGCCACCTCGCACGACGCGATCGTCTGGGGGCCGGGCGACGAAGGCCGCAAGAACAAGGCGGCGGGCACGCCGAACAACAAAAGACGCATCACCTCGGAACTCGGCGGCGTGGCGCCGACCATCGTGGTGCCCGGCCCATGGTCGAATGCCGACATCGCCTACCACGCCGAACTGATCGCAACCCAGAAGCTCAACAATTCCGGCTTCAACTGCATCGCTTGCCAGATGCTGGTGCTGCCGGAGAGCTGGAACAAATCCGATGCGCTGCTGGCAGCGCTCGAAAAGGTGATGCAGAAGGCCCCGTCGCGGCCGGCCTATTATCCCGGCGCCGCCGAGCGCCTCGCCGCCTTCGAAGCGCATGCCGACAGCCTGCAGAAATTCGAGCGCCCGGGTGGACCTGCCTGCGTGGTGGTGCCGTTCCGGCCGGGCAGCGATGCCTATCTCGAAAACGCCGAAGTGTTCGCGCCGGCGCTCAGCGTCTTGCGATTGCCGGCGGGCAACGCCGAATCCTACCTGCGAGCCGCGGTCGCCTACGCCAATGAAAAGCTGCACGGCACGCTGGCCGCCAACATTCTCATCCATCCCAAGACGATCGCCGAAATCGGCCGGCAGCGCTTCGAGGAGATCGTTGCAGAACTGGGCTATGGCGGCATCGGCATCAATTCCTGGAGCGGCGTTCTGTTTGCGCTGCTGCGGCCGACCTGGGGCGCTTTCCCCGGTCACACGCTCGATGACGTGCAGAGCGGCATCGGCGTCGTCCACAACACCTACCTGTTCGACATGCCCGAGCGCAGCGTGCTCGAAGCGCCGTTCCGCATCATGCCGAAACCGGCGTGGTTCCTGACACATAAAAGGGCGCACATCGTCGGCCGGCTGATCACCGAGTTTCACTACCGGCCGAGCGTCCTGAAACTGCCGCGTATCATCTGGAACGCGCTGCTGGGATAGTGCCGAGTGGCAAGCAACGATCCCAGGGCAGCATCGCAAAGGCGAGACAGGAGTTACGACAATGGCTGACGCGGATGCAATCATTGTGGGCGGCGGGCTGGCCGGTCTCGCCGCTGCCGCGGAACTCGGCGATGCCGGCAAGCGCGTGATCATCGTCGAGCAGGAAGGCGGCGGTTTTCTCGGCGGTCAGGCATTCTGGTCGCTCGGCGGCCTGTTTCTGGTCAACACGCCCGAGCAACGCCGCTTGCGCATCAGGGACAGCCGCGACCTCGCTTGGCAGGACTGGCTGGGTTCGGCCCAGTTCGACCGGCCCGAGGATCACTGGCCAAGGAACGTGGCGGAAGCCTATGTCGATTTCGCCGCCGGCGAGATGCGGCCCTGGCTGCACGCCATGGGCATGCGTTGGTGGCCGGTAGTCGGCTGGGCCGAGCGCGGCGGCGCGTTGGCCAATGGCCACGGCAATTCGGTGCCGCGCTTCCATCTGACCTGGGGCACTGGGCCGGGCGTGGTCGCGCCGTTCGAAAGGCGCGTGCGCGAACACGTCGCCAAGGGGCTGATCACGCTGAAATTCCGCCATCAGGTCAGCCGGCTGGTCAAGACCAACGGCGCGGTCACCGGTGTCGCTGGCGAAATCCTGGAGGCGTCCAACGTCGAGCGCGGCAAGCAGTCGAACCGCACGGTCGTTGGTGACTTCGAACTCTCGGCCAGCGCGGTCATTGTCACTTCCGGCGGCATTGGCGGCAACCACGATCTTGTCCGCAAGGTCTGGCCGGTCGAGCGGCTGGGGCCGGCGCCGAAGCGTATGGTCGCTGGCGTGCCGCACCATGTCGACGGCCGCATGGTGGCGATCACCCAGCAAGCCGGCGGAGCCGTCATCAACGCCGACCGCATGTGGCACTATGTCGAAGGGATCAAGAACTGGAATCCGATCTGGCCGAACCATGGCATCCGCATCCTGTCGGCGCCGTCGCCGCTATGGTTCGACGCGCTCGGACAACGCATGGAGGCGCCGTTCTTTCCGAGCTTCGATTCGCTCGGCACGCTGAAGCGCATCCTGTCGACCGGGCATGATTATTCCTGGTTCGTTTTGACCAAGACGATCGCCTCGAAAGAGTTCGTGCTGTCGGGCTCGGAGCAGAACCTCGACTTCACCGGCAAGGATTGGCGGGCCGTGCTGAAGAACCGGCGCGGCGGCAAGGCGTCGCCATCGGTGGCGGCGTTTCTGGAAAAGGGCGAGGACTTCGTCGTCCGCGAAAACCTGACCGACCTGGTCGCTGGGATGAACGCGTTGTCAGGCGACAATCTGCTCGACTATGACCGGCTCAAGGCGCAGATCGTGGCGCGCGACCGCGAGGTCGAGCATGCCTACACCAAGGACGCGCAGGTCACGGCCATCCGCGGCGCCCGCAACTACATCGGCGACAAGATCTTCCGGGTGACCAAACCGCACAAGATACTCGACCCCCGGCACGGGCCGCTGATCGCGGTGCGCCTCAACGTGCTGACGCGCAAGACGCTGGGCGGCCTGCACACCAACCTCAATTCGCAGGTTCTGGACGGCGATGGCGAGCCCATTGCGGGGCTCTATGCGGCAGGCGAGGTGGCCGGCGGCGGTGGCGGCGGCTATCACGGCTACAATGCGCTTGAAGGGACATTTCTCGGCAGCTGCATCTTTTCCGGCAGGAATGCAGGCCTGCACGCGTCGGGCAGGTGACGCCCTGGCCAATCCTGCCATCGACGCCGAGACAGGCTATCATCGGGCGCCATAATGGGGATATTTTCCGACGACAAAGCAGATTATTAATCGTCCTGCGTTATTGGCAGTCCGGGGGTGAATGGGTCTGGTAATCTGATCGTGTTCACGGGTCGACTATGGCAGTATTTGGTACCGTTCCTCCCGATCTCAGCTGCCGGCCAATTCACCAGGGTGATTGGGACGGCGTAGCCGATTGCCTGCTCCGGGGCTTTCCAGAACGCAGCCGCAATTACTGGATGCGGGCGCTTGCCCGTTTGTCGCAGCGTCCCGTCGTCGCCGATTTTCCACAATACGGCTTTGCCTTGGAGAATGCCGGCCGGATCGTTGGCGTTGTGCTGACGCTCTACGCCCGCTTCCCTGGCCGTGAAGGCGATGAAATCCGCTGCAACATTTCCAGTTGGACGGTGGACGAAGAGTACCGTCCCCAGGCCATGAAGTTGATTTGGGCGATCCTCAGGCGGAGGGACGTGACCTTCACGAACATTTCGCCGGCGCCCTCGACATTGAAGGCCAACAAGGCACTCGGCTTTCAGCTTTTTTCCAATGGACAGTTTGCCTTCCTGCCCGCCTTGAGTTCGGTGCGGCGGTCGTGTCGGGTGCTTGAGGTGCGTCCCGATCTTGCCGAATTGGCGATGCTCTCCGACGGCGAAAGATACATCGTCCTGGAACACGCCGCGCTGGGCTGCATCTCTCTGGTCTGCATTTGCGACGGGGTGGCGTCTCCGCTGGTGTTGATGCCGCGCCGAATACTGCATGGTCTCATCCCCTGCGCCCAGATCGTCTATTGCCGCTCCCTGGCGGATCTGAGCCGGTGTGCCGGCGCCGTGGGGCGCTTTGTCTTGCGAAGGGGAATCCTGCTTTGCCTCGTCGATGCCAAGGAGCCTATCCTTGGCCTGTTCGGCCGTTACTTCGCCAACCGGGGGATAAAATACTTCAAGGGTCCGAAGCCGCCGGCGCCCGGCGACCTGACCTTCACCGAGCTTGTGGTGTTCGGGCCGTAATTGCTCTTTGCACCGCCAGTTCGCGCCAGCGCGTGCCCAGCGACACGCCGACGAGCAGCAGGCAGAAGCCGAGTGCAAGCGGCGAGTAGAAGGCTTCTTCCTGCAGCACGGCATTGGCCGAGATGGTAACGATGACGACGAAACCGAACAGGAAATCCGGGTCGCGGGTTTCGATCAACTGCCGCCGTGCCGCCATGGCGAGCGCCGCCAGGAAGCCGAAGAAGACAAAGCTGCCTATGCCCATCTGATAGAGCATGACGCCGACGGCGCTCTCGACGGGAACGGAGGCGACACCTTCCGCCTGGGCGTTGGCCCAGCTGAGATTGAGGCTGGTGCTCGACAAATTGCCGCCAAAGCCCAGTCCCTGTCCAAGCGGGTTGGCCAGGAAGTCGCGCAGGCCGGCCGTCAGGCCAAGCACGTGATAGTCCCCATGCGTCGCGCCATAGCCGATTGCCGCGGTCGTCCAGGCTAAAGCCAGGATTATAACGGCGGTGAGCGTAAAACCGGCACGGGAGGGGCTGTAGATCAGACGCATGGCGAGCGCTATGAGCAGCAGGAACGTCGCGCCCTTGGAGCCGATGACGAGCAGCAGCGGCAAGGCCGCGATCGGCAGCAGCCAGCGTCCCTTGAAGAGCAGCCAGGCCGATATGATGCTGAGGGCATAGGCATAGCTGATCGGATGAAAATTCGGGCCGCCGACACGAAAGACGCTGGGCAGGATGTCGTTGAAGAACGGCGTGTTGAAGAAGGTCGTGGTCATCACGTCCTCAAGCCCACGGAAAACGAAGCCGGTCTCCTGCAGCGCCTTCTCCCAGACGCCGGTCTCGATCTGCCGCGATATGCTGCGTTCGATGTAAAGGTCGCCATGGAAGAGGCTGAGGAAATTCATCGTGAAGATCAATTCCAGATATCCGTAGACGACCGCGCCGGCACCGAGCCACAACATGCTCTTGCGCAGGTCGACCGGATAGAGGCTGGCGGCGAGCACGGCGATGTGGAAGCAGGCAAGCGGCGTGATCGTGTTGCGGAAATAGACGACCGCGTCCTTGGGCTGGCCGTGCACGACCCCCAGGGCGAGATAGAAGGTGATGGTTCCACAGAGCACGAGGCTGAGCAGCAGCCAGAAGCGCAATTCGATCAGGGCGCGCACGCGGTGCTGGAACGACGCGGCAAGGAAAATGCCGAAGGCGCTCATCAGGATGACGAAATTGGTACCGCGCAGCGAATCGAACGTATCGTTGTCTGGGATGTAAGGGGTGTACCAGGTGACCACGAGGTTCTGGTAGAGGAAGGCGCAGATGATCAGGACGGGAACGCCCGCGGGCAGGGCGTTGGACACGATTAGCGTCAGGAGGAAGGTCGCGGCAATGCCGAACGGGGTCCAGACGGCAAAGGCCGAAACCGTCAAGACAACAACGATCAGCGACACGCAGACATGCAGCACTGCGTCGCGCGGGGCTGCCAGGCTTTGCGCGCGCAGGCCGACTGGCGGATAGGCTCCGGTGACGCTCATAGCTGGCCCGCCTCGCCCAGGAGGGCAGCCATCATCGAGGCGTCGAAACCTTCCGTGCTCTGCCTGCTGGCGATGAAGCCAAAGCCCTGGTCGAGCTCCCAATAGGTCCAGCCGATATGGTTGGCTTCGGCGGCCTCGCGCACGGCGCGGACCCAGGCCGCGCGGCTTTGCGCATCGACGCAGAAATTGAGCACGCCGAATTCGTTCAGCATCAGCGGGCAGTCATGAGCCGCCGACCAGCGTGCGACCTCGGCAAAGTTCGCGGCGATCGCGGCCTGCGTCCATGGGTTCGAAAGTTCTTTCTCGAGCAGGGAAGCGGCCTCTTCGTCGCCGGCAGTGCGCAGTCTAGCAATGAGCTCGCGGACCGCCGGAGTCTCCCTTGTCGCGGGAAAGGGCAGGTTGGCCATGCGGGCGAGCGGCGACGTATCCCAGTTCTCGCATTGATGGGTAAACGCCATCGGCGCATAGAAGTGGATGGCGGCGATCTGATTGTCGTCGGCCAGAGGCGGCGTATCGGCTATTTCCCATATGCCCTGGAAGCGTGCAGGGCCCCAGACCAGCGTGTGGCGCGGACATGTTGCGCGCAGCGTCTCGGCGAGCCTGTCGCGCAGCGCCAGCCAGACGGCGCGCTCCATCGGCGGCTCGTTCAGCAGCTCCGGATAGACCGAGGCCGCCGGCAGATCGGCGATGACGGGACCCAAGGCCGTCCACGCCTGCACAACCTGTTCGCTTGCGCCCGCCGGATCGCGCTCGAAAGCGGCGTGAAGGTCGGCGGACGGGTGCATGTCGACGAGAGCGGCAAAGCCCAGCCCGGCAAGGTCGGCGACGCCGTCACGGATGCGGCGGAGCCCGACCGTGTCGCCGGCCGAGATAAGATCGCTGTTCACCGGCAAGCGGATGGTTTCGAACCCCGACTGGCGCAGCTTTTCCAGCGTCGCAGTGGCGGGAGCAATCCCTGCCTCGCGATCGAGCCATCCCGGAAGATTGAAGCCGCGCGATGGAATGCTGCGCGCGGTCGTCGTGGCGGAGGCCGGGAAGGGGAGGGCGGCAAGCACAGCCCCGCCGGCCAGAGCGAGCGCCTGCCGCCGTGACATCACCGGCAGCGATGTCAGCTCCGCCGGCACGGATCAGCTCCTCGCAGCCGAGCTGCGGCGCCAGTCGCCGGCATCGGACGGCTGCACAGGCGTGCGCGCGCCAGTCGCCACGGTCTGCGGTGCGATCACCAGCGTGGTACTGCGTCCGATCTGGGCAACGCCCAGCCGTTTCACCAACAGGGCGGCAGCGTCGGCTGCCTGCTCCGACGGGGTCAGCGCCAGAAGCGTCAGATCGGCCCGCGTGAAAAACTCCGGGGACCAGGCCTTTTCGCTGAAGGCCGGGGCACTGACGAGGATGAAGTCGAAGGCATTTCCAGCCTCGGTCAGGACGTCGCCCAAGGTCCGGCCGCCTTTTTGCCCCTGCGGGCTGCAGATGGCGGTTCTGAGGCCGCTGGCGCTGTCGACGAATATGCCGGGGCCGTGGTCCGCCGAAGCGGATGGCTGGCCTTCGATCTCGACGACCAGCACGTTCTGCTCGACGCGCTGCAGGCTGATCCCGATCAATGCGCCGGCAAGCCTTGCCTCGAGGCTGCCGCGCGTCGAGGACACGGCCAGCACAAAGGGTTTGGGATGGTCGTGCAGGCGCAGGATGATCTGCCGCATCAGCTTCAGCACGTCGCGGGAAAGCGCCTCGTCGCCGTCCTGGAACAGTGAGGCCCTGATTGCCTTGATGCCTGAAAGCGCCGTACCGCTGGCCGGCACGCGGTATTCGCCCAGACTGGCCGGCAGCGGCTGCGGAGCCGGCTGGGCAGCGGCACGCGGTGCGTCCTGCCTCGGCTGGACCGCCGGCACCACTTCTTCCTTGGGCGCCTGCGGTTCGTCTTCGGGCCGGCGGACCGGGCCGAACGCCAGAGCGAGACCGCATCCGGCGAGAAGGCCAAGAACCGCGCTCACTGGCAACAGCAGGGCCGGCTTCGGCCAGGTCGGTTGCAGTGGCGGCGAAGCCTTGGCGATCGTGCGCGCCTCGGAGGTCTGGACGCCCTCCATCTGCGAGGTTTCCTTGGCGCGCTTCAGATAGTCGTCGAGGACGCCGCGAGCGGCCTGGGCCTTGGAGTCCAGCTGCCGCAGCTGCACCTGGGCAAGGCTCGAGTCGGAAGACTGCTGGCGCAAGGCTTCGAGCTTGGCCTGCAACTTGCCGACATTTTGCGCCGCAAGATCGTAGCTGGCCTTCAGCTGCTGCCTGATGCGGTCGGCCTCGGCACCCATGAGCCGATTCATCCGCTCAAGCTCGGACCGCAGCCGCGCGATCGCCGGATGGCGCGGCCCATACATGGTTTCGAGATTGGCGAGTTCGGCGGCGCGCTGGTTATAGTCGTCGCGCAATTTTATGGCCGAGTTGGAGGATAGGATTTCCGCCAGCCTGGCCAGATCTGCAGGCGAGCTGCCCACGGCAAGCGCCTGATTGTAGCGGTCCCTTGCCTGGTCGGCGTCGCCCTGGGCGGTGATCAGCTGCGTCGTCAGCTGGTCAAGCTGGAATTGCAGCGTGCCGCCATCGGTCGGATCGACGATCCTGTGCGTCGTCTTGAAATCCTCGACCGAGCGTTCGGCGTCGCTGACGTCCTTCTGCAGGCCCTTGATCCGGTCGTTGAGGAGGGAGTTCACATCGCTGTTGGCGCCTTCGCGCTCTCCGGCAAGACCGGTCCGGTAGCGCTCGACGATGGCGTTGGCGATGCGCGCGGCCGTCTCCGGCGATTTCGACGTGAAGCCGACATTGATGACATAGGTGAGCCCTTCGCGCTCCACAGTCACCGCTTTTTGAAAGCGCTTGAAGGTCGCGTCGCGCGTGGCTTTCTTGTCCGATCCAAATATGGAAAACAGCCGCGATACCAGGCCGCGTCCCGAGAATTCGGGGTCGCTCTCCACCTTTTGACCGTCGAATACATCTCCCAGCATATCCTGCGATTCGATGACGAAGACCTGGCTGGCAATGGCGGCGCTGTCGGAGCCGATGCCGGGAAGAACATTGTTGAAATTGGTGGAACGCGAATCGCGCGGGTCGATCAGGATCGAGGCTGTTGCCGTGTAGCTCGGGCTGGTCACGGCGAGATAGAGCACCGTCAGCAGCAGCACGGCACCTGTAATGACAAAAATCATCAGGCGACGGCCCCAAAGAATCGCCCAGAGCGCCGCGATATCAAACAGCGGTGGAAGCGTGCGATCGTCGATGCTGGCAGGACTCATCATTTTTCCTCTGCAGAGTCACATCACTCTACACCTCGCACTATTTCCCATTATCGTTAGCCCTTCGTTAAGGTTACCAAAGCGTTTCACCTTTGTATGCAGGGGCGCCAGTAACCATTCGTCGCGTTGGCACTGGCGCCTGCGTGAGTTTTTGTTCTATTCAGGGACAGGTTTCAGGGTCGGTTCGGCTGCCGCGGGGGCAAGGCCATTGCCGGTCGTCACAGGAGCCGATCTTGGATGACAACATAAGCGACAACAAAGCCGCAATGGCTGGGAGCGGCAATCCGGCAGCCGACATGCGCATGTCCATCCCCGCGCTCGCCAGGAGCGGGGCGGTCGCGGGTGTGATCAAGCTCGCCAGTGCCGGCCTGTCGTTCCTGATGTTCGTGGCCGTGGCGATGGTGATGGACGAGCGGCAGTTCGGCCTCTACAGCGCCACCTATGCCGGCGCCAGCCTGGTTTCTTTCTTTGCATCGGTTGGCCAGCAGAGCACCGTGCTCAGGTTCTGGCCGCAATATGCCGGCCTCGGCGACCTCAATTCGGCGCATGGCATGATGGCGCGCGCCATACTGGTGGCGCTGCTCGGGCTTGTCGTCTCCAGCCTGCTTATCCTGGTAGCGGGGTTTTTGCCGTTCGTCGGCGGCGGCACGCCCGAATGGCTATCACTGTGCCTGGCTGCCGCGGTGCTGTCATTCTCGCTCGGCTGGTCGGAATTCACCTCCGGCGCCTTCCGCGCCAAGCATGCACTCATTTACGGTCTGTTGCCGCGCGATATCATATGGCGGGCGGCGACCATTGCCGCCATGCTCGGGTGCCGCTTCCTGCATATCGAGATGGGTGCGGTCGCAGCGACCTTTCTGACCGCCGGGCTGCTCATCCTTTCGGTCGTGCCACAGACGGTGCTTCTGCTGCGCGAAACCGCGCACGCCGAGCGCGGCCCGCTCAGCCTAGCGCAAAAGCAGGAATTCAAGACGGTGACACTTGGCCTGTGGGGCGTCACCTCGCTGCCGCCGGCGCTCGGCCAGGTCAGCACCTTGCTGGTGGCCATGATCCTGGGGCCGGTGCCGGCCGGCGCCATCTTCGTGGCCGACCGGACAACCCGTTTCGTGGCGCTGGCGCTCAACGGCATCAACCAGGCGCTGGCGCCGCAGATTTCGAGCGCCTTCTATAGCGGCGACAGGGCGCATGTGCAGCGCATCACCAGTCTTGCGGCACTCGGCAGCTTCGCCATTGCGCTCTGCGTGCTGGCGGCGTTCTGGCTTTTCGGCGGCTTCATCCTGTCCATTTTCAATCCGGCCTATGACACGCCGACCATGCGTACGACGCTCGTCATCTTCGGCATCGGCGCGACCTTCGCCACCGCTTGCGGCCCGATCGAGATACTGCTGCAACTGACCGGCCTTCAGCATGCACTGTTCAAGGTGCTGATCATCGTCAACGTGCTGGGGCTCGCCGCGACGGCCGCGACGACCTACTATTTCGGGCCGGTCGGCGCGGCGGTCACCATCGCCGGAACGGTGATTGCCTGGACTGCCCTCGCAGTGTCGATCGCGCGGCGCCGAATAGGCATAAACCCGTCCATCTTCGGTCTCGCGATGGGCAAGGCGGCAGCCGTTTCCCGTCCTGTGCTTAGAGACCGCACGTGAAGATCGTGCAGGTCCAGACGCAGGCGGAGGCGGCCGGTGCGCAACGCGTTTCCGACATGGTGGGTGAAGGATTGCGGGCGCGTGGCCATGATGTCCGCACCGTCTTCATGTACCGGAAGACCGACGCATTCGACCACGACGCCAGCGCCGATTTCATCCTTGCCGAGCCGCCAAAAGGCTTGCCTGGACAGATCCGGGCGACCATCGGACTGGCGAGCTATCTGCGCAAGGCGCGGCCGGATGCCGTCATCACCTATCAGCATTATGGCAACATCTTCGGCACGATCGGCGCGCGACTGGCCGGGGTCAGGCACATCGTCGCCAACCAGAGCGGCGCACCGCACACCAAGGGCACCATGGGCCTGCTCTCCCAGATCGACAAGCTTATGGGCGTGACCGGCCTTTACCATGCAAACATCGTCAACTCGGCCTGGACCGAAGCCCAATTCGATCACTATCCGCACGCCTACCGGCGGCGCCTCCATCGCATCGATCACGGTGTATCGGCGCCGCGTGAGCAATTCGACAAGGCTGCGGCGCGCGCCCGCTTCGGCTTGCCAGGCAATGCGTGGCTTGCCGTCTCGTCCGGACGCCTGACGCGGACGAAGAACCAGATCGCGCTGGTCGGGGCACTTGCACGGTTGTCCGACATCCATGTAGCGCTTGCCGGCGTCGGACCTGAACTCGAGACGCTTGTCACCTTTGCCAGGGAGCGGGGCGTGGCGGACCGGTTGCATCTGGTCGGCGAAGTTCCGCCGGCGCAGATTTTCGAATTCCTTGCGGCAGGCGATGTCTACGCGTTCCCGTCGACGAGCGAGACCTTCGGTCTTGCCTGCGTCGAAGCGGCGATTTCCGGGCTGCCGGTGGTGGCAAGCAATCTTGCCGTGATGCACGAGGTGCTGACCGCGCAAGACGGCCAACCGGCTGCGATCTTCGTCGAGGCCGACGCCGCCGGCATGGCCACGGGGCTTGCCGAGATGATCGCCAGGCCGGAGCTCATGACCAGGCTTTCGGCGGCCGGTCGGCGGCTCAAGGACAAGTACTCGCCGGCCCAGATGTGTGCCGGCTACGAGGCGCTACTGCTTTCCTAGAGCGGTTCACGGAAACGGTGAATCGCTCTATGTCTATATTTTGCGCAATTCCCAAGGGAAAGCGCTCACACTTTTCCGGGAATTGCTTTAGCGCCTCCGCACCGCCGCGATCCCGTCGATTACTTCCAGCCTGCCGGCGCGGTTGAGCGTGTGGATTTTCGGGTATGGCCAGTCGCCATCGGCAACGATCGGCCGGGGTGCTGAAAGCCGCACCGTCTGCCGGTCGAGCTGCAACAGTTCGGACAGGCCGAGGCCACCGCCATAGCCGAGCGTTCCGTCCTGTACGGGAAGAACGATACGGCCGTCGCGGCTGTGTACGAAAGCGCCACCCGGACGCGCCATGCGATGGTCGATCAGGATCGGGTTGCCGGCATGTGGCGTCCAGGGGCCGGTGAGGGCAGGAGCCGAAAACACCACCAGTGTGTCGGAGGTGCTGCCGTAGCCGTCGCGGTCGGTGGCGAACAGCCAGAGCTGCCCGTCATGTTCGAGCAGCGTTGCGTCGGAAACCTCGCCCTCGACCAAAACGGTCTCGGCAGTCCAGCGATCCGGGAAAGCTGACGCGCGATAGAGGGTGAGCTTGCTGCTGGCGCTGGCTTCGGGAAGCATCCAGACTGCCCCGTCACGCTCGAACACCTGGGGATAGGAGAGGTGGTGCGGTTCCTCCAGAACCACCCGCGGCGCCTCCGGAACCCCGTTGGCATCGAACGCAACGACCGAGATGACGGCCTTGCCGGTGGCATGGGGATAGTCCTCGACGAACAGGAACGACCGGCCCTGCCATTCGAACGGGAACGGATCGGCGTAGAAATGGTCGCCGGGGTCGGGCAGCACCGACCAGCCGCTGCCCAGCCTGCCAGTTTCCACGACGCCGGGGGTATCGGCAAAGCGGTAGCCGACCCGCCAATGCGCGTGGCGATAGCTGACGCGCCGGATGATTTCACGGCCAAGCCGCGGCAGCGCCGAGCCGAGATAGGCGGGCAGGAATTGCATTGCCGGACCGCTGCGGGCTTCGGACGATGGTTCGTTCTGCAAGGGTCGGCCGTCGGCAAAAGCCTTGGCGAGCGAGACGATCAGGGTAATGGCGCGTGCGAGCACATCTTCCGTTCCGAGCGCCACCGATTCCCGCTTGTCCACCATCGGCCGTGCCTGGCCGACCAGTTTTCCATCAAGGACGGCCTCGATAACAGGCAACTTTCCGGCCGCGACCACTGTTGCCACTGCAAGATCGGACCGAGATCCGTCGAAAAGGAGGCCAATGGTTGGTACATCGGATCGCGGCGCATTGCCGGCAAGGTCCAGCCTGAGTGCTGCGGGCCGGCCGGCCGGCTGGACCGGAATCTCGTTCAACGCCGCGGCCAGATTGGGACGGCGGCGCCGAAACAGGCGCTGTTCGAACGCGAACGCGGCTTTGGCCGAACCTGGCCAGCCTGCCGTTCCCGGCTGCTGCAGCACGGCGACATCGTGGCCGTCCGATTGCAGTTGCTCGACGACAATCTTCTGCCACAGGCGCGGTGCAGTTTGGGGAACAATGACGTCGATCGCCAGCATGTCGTACCAGTTCGCGATTGTATCGGGACCCGGCCTGTACATTTGAAGAGAAATGACCGGTACAAACAAATGACTGACTGAAAAAACTTACCTTGCGGTTACTTGCAAGTCTGGCTATTCGCTTTACGGGAAGAACTTGACCAATCCTGCCGGGCAGCCGCGCAATGCTGGATTGACGGTAGATATGCAATCAGCGCTTGAGGCCCCGCATATACCAAGTTTCTAACATTCCATGCGGTTGACCTTGACGTGGAACGCAAGACAGCGTCGATAGACCATACCCAGCCGGTTCGGACCATACATGTTTGAAGTCACAGTCGAGGATTCGTTCGATTTTCGTTCGAAGGAATATGCCGAGCTTTTCGCCAGCTCGGCCGCGACCGCTTTTCAGCACCCCATTTGGCTCGCCCTGCTGTACGAGAAGATCGTCGGAAATGGTGCGGCCACGCCGCTGATCATCGTCGTGCGTGAAGGCGGAAGACTGGCGATGGTCCTGCCGCTGGTCAGGCGTCGCTACACGCTCTTGAAAGTCGTGGAATTCGCCGACATGCGTGTTTCCGACTACATATCGCCGGTCGCCGACGAGGAGACGTTTTCGCGTATCGTGGCAGACGGCCGCACTGTGGCCGCCATCCGAAAACATCTGAAGCCCTATGACCTGCTGCGCATCGGCAAGCTGGCCGACCGCTCGCTGGCAATCGAGCGCCTGTTTGGCATCGACAAGCGTGAAAGCATGGGCATGAGCGCCTATTCCAGCAAGCTCGAGACGACATTCGCGGCGTGGCGCGAACATCAGCTCGACAGTTCATATCGCAAGGAACTCGACAAGAAGTCGCGGCAGCTCGGCCGGATGGGCCAGGCGCGTTTTGAATGTTCGGATAGTATCGACGCCATCCGGACGACATTCGATGCGCTCAAATTTTACCGCGGCAAGCGTTTCGACGGCAGCGACGGCCCGGCCGACCTGTTGCAGTCGCCGTCCTATTTCGAGTTCTATATGGCCGTGGCGGCCGAGGGATGTGGCGGCTTTGCCCGCACCTACACGTTCTGGATGGACGATCGGGCGATCGCCGGCGCGCTTGGCCTCGCACATCGCGGCTCGCTGCTGGTCATTCTCGGCGGCTTTGACGAGGCGGGTTACCGGAAGCAGTCGATCGGCAGCCTGATGTTCGAACAGATCGCCCGCGACTGCATCGAGCGCGGCGACCATTCGCTCGACTTCACGATTGGGGACGAACCCTACAAGACAACCTTTGGTGGCCGGCCATCGCCGATGTGGCAGATTTTCAGGGCCGGCAGCCCGCTCGGCTATGCTGCGCACATGACCGTCGAGAAACTGCCGGCGGCCAAGGTGCTGGCGCGGCGGCTGGTCGGGTCGCATGGCAAGAAGCCCAAGTCCGGCGGTACCGTGCTGCCGCAGGCGCCCAGCGACGAGGCGGCCGGTTCCTAGAACAATTACAGGAAAAGGGTGAAGCGGTTTTTCGCGGGAAAAGCGCGCCAGCGCTTTCGCCGCGGAATTGCGTAAAAACAAAGATAGAGCTGTTTCAGGTCGTGGCTTCGATACCCGGCTTTCTGAAACCGCGCAGCCTGGCCGCGAAAGCGGGGCTGAAATTGCTGATCTTCTGCATCACGCGACGACGGCTGAAGTGAAGCTGCCGGCGCGCGCGCCAGCGCAGGTCCGTGTCGATGGTCAGGCTGCGGCGAAAATCAGCCATATGCAGGCCGTGTTCGTCCATCGCCTGCTTTACCGGATCGTCGTAGAATGTTGCGATCTTGGCCGCCGTCATGCCGGGCGAAGCCATCCACTGCGGTACATGCACCGTGCACAACCGTTCGACATCGGTGAGCAGCCGGCTGACGCCGGTTCCGGCGGCCGGACAAGAGGTCTGATAGGCATCGCCGATCAAAACGATACCGTTGCGCACACAGTTCTGCGCCACGGTGATGTCGGTGAGCCAGCTGTCGACACGGTTGATAACTTCGAAATCGCCGAATGTCTTAACCAGCCCCGGCAGTGTTTCGATGAGCGTTTCCCGTGGACGTTCGCGCAGCGCCTTTACCCAGGGATCACGGTGATCGCGGAAGACGAACAGATTGGCGCGCGTGACGTCGGCGGCGGGAAACAAGGTCAGGTAGTCGATGCCGTCGGACACCCGCTCGCCGTAGTAGGTGACGGCCGCGTGCCTGAAGGCGCTTATTCCCACCGGGCGCAAATTGAAGCCGAAGGTCAGCGACTGCTTCTGGTGAACGAAGTGGCGCTCGATGCCGACGTCACGCTTCAGAATGTCGCCCATGCCGGTGGCCAGTACGAGCAGCCGCGCCGTCACGTCGTGATGATCGAGGATCGACACGCGCTGGCGTTCCGCTCCTGTCTCCAGCCCGTTGACGCGGCCGGAGATGAAGCGAACATTTTCGGGCAGTTCGGCACGCATGGCGGCTACGAGGTCATCGTAGAAAATGCCGTAGTGGCGCGCATGCGTGCGGTCGAGGACACGCCCCCTGCGAATGTTGACGATGTCGTCGAAGGCCACGGCCGCCGTCGAAAGCCTGTCCAGAAGGCCAAGCCGGCGCAGTTTTTCAATCTGGTCGCCGGCGACTTTCTCGACACGGAATTCCCTGGGAAAGACCGAATGGCGATCGATCAGGATGACGCTGTAACCGGCCCGTGCGAGCACATTCGCCGCAATGGTGCCGGAAAGTCCGGCGCCGACGATGGCGATCTCGGCATCGGTCCCTGCGGGCAGTGGACTGTGGCGGTGCTCGGCAGTCATTTGGAATACCTCAATAGGGCGTAGACGGCGAGGGGACTGGTCGTGAAGTAGCGCCAGAAAAGCCGGCGCGGCTCCATCATCACACGCCAGAGCCATTCGAAGCCAGCCTTCTGCACCCATAGCGGGGCGCGCCGGACCTTGCCGGCGATATGGTCGAAAAGCCCGCCCGACGTCTTGATCAGGCCGACATTGTGGAGCCGCGATGCATAATCGCGGATAAAGATCTGCTCGCGCGGCACGCCGAGGCCCAGCCACAATATGTCGGGCGCAAGCGCGTTGATCTCGTCGAGTTTCCTTTCAAGCGCCTGGCCGGCGAGAAAGCCGTGACAATTGCCGGAGATGCGCAGGCGAGGGTATTTGGCTCTGATGCGGGCGACAGCCTTGTTGTTCTCCGCCTCCGTCGAACCCAGCAGGTAGAATGTCGTGCCTTCCTGTTCGGCGAGCTTGGCCACATCATGGAACAGGTCAGTGGTGGCGACCCGCTCGGGCAGCTGCACGCTGCACAGCAGGCGTGAGGCGAAAACCAGCGGCTGGCCATCGGCGAAGATCTGGTCGGCCTGGCGAAACAGCCCGGCGACCTCCGTGTTCTGCCCCACCTGGGCGATGACATCGCCATTGGCGGAGGTGAAATAATAGGGGCGGGTGTTGGGCAGATGCCCGCGCGCCGACGCGATCATCAGCCGGGCGGCGTCTTGCCGATCGATAACGGTGATCGGCAGGCCGCCGAGCAAAACCGTCGGCAAGGCGGGAAACTGCGCGCCGGTTGTCACGCCTTCGGGTGCGGTCTCGCCAAGTGAGCGGGGATGGGAAGCCTCACCTGCTGCTGACGCCTCGGGGCGCCGCGCATCCGCTTCGCGGATCGCGCTCTTACCCCCTTGAGATTTTTTTGAAACGTCACGCATCGTGGAAGTTACCCATTTCGAAGTATTCTAAGTAAAACGAGGGGGAAGTTAAGCGATACGTTAATAGTTAGTTAACGGGTAAATTTTTCATAAAATTGACAGATAAATCAATGTGTTGCATCGCCGCAGCGAAGCGTTGTCCAAATCGCGAAGAACGGACCATTTCAGGTCGAGTTTGTTTTTTGGTAATGGAGCAAAAAGTCCAATTGGATCAACACGCTCTTCGCATTTTGTCGACCCATAGAATTCGATTGCAGTGTGGCGGGGAGTTTGGCATCGCGAACGCCTACGCAGCCGCCGGACGACATGGAAATGTCGACGCGGCCTGCGTCAAGGAAAGGTCGATGAGAACCGGATTTCCGTCATGTTCCATCGATAGCGATTGCTTTAGATTGGATGTCAAAAGCATCAACCGATCCGATGTTTGCAAGCAACCGCTTCTAGTAAAACTATGTCGTTCTGGTTGCATTTACTTGCAGACATCGTTCTCGTGCCATACGTCGAGAATTCGATGCCGCTGCTTTTCATAACCCGCTTCGCTCTGTCGGACCTGCCCGCGATACCGGTAATCGAAGGGCAGGCGCATCGTGAGGCAGTCGGATCAAAAATCCTTCCGACCTATCCCTTGGAGGGATGCCCATTGCGGCGGGAATACCGTATCGTCGAGGGCAGGCGCAAGCGCCAAATCCTGTGAACCAACCTGAGTAAGATGCTGCTTGATTCAGGCACCGCGTCAGAGGATACCGAACGGATCAAGCATGGAGTCCAGTTTGCCAGCCGTTGTTTCGCAACCGGTCGTCGCGCTGCTGACGCGGGCCGCGATTTTTCTTGTCGTTACGCTCAAACCCGGCCCCGAACACGACGCGACCGCACGCGGCCTGTGTGCCGGTCTATCCGCACTCAAGCGAGCGGTCGGCTTTCGCGACCTCGAGGGCGGGTTGTCCTGTGTCATGGCAATTGGCTCCGACGCGTGGGACCGGTCGTTCGCAACCCCAAAGCCTAGGGATCTGCATCCGTTCCGCGAGATCCGCGGCCAGCATCACGCTGTTTCGACGCCGGGCGACATGCTGTTTCATATCCGTGCGGCGCGAATGGACCTCTGCTTCGAACTGGCGACGCAGATCATGGCGCGGCTTGGTAGCGCTGTCGCCACGACGGACGAGGTGCAGGGCTTCAACTATTTCGACAACCGCGATCTGATCGGTTTCGTCGATGGCACCGAGAACCCGGTAGATCAGGGCGCAATCGACGCCACCATCATCGGCGAGGAGGATCCTGACTTTGCCGGCGGCAGCTACGTCATCGTGCAGAAATACCTGCACGACCTGACGCGCTGGAACGAGGTGCCGGTGGCGGAGCAGGAGAAGATCATCGGCCGGACCAAGCTTTCCGACATCGAACTCGACGACGCGGTCAAACCGACATCGGCGCACAATGCGCTGACGTCGATCACCGAGGACGGCGAAGAGCTGGAGATCCTGCGCGACAACATGCCGTTCGGCGATGCCGGCAAGGGCGAGTTCGGCACTTACTTCATCGGTTATGCCCGCTCGCCGCGGCGCATCGAACAGATGCTGGAGAACATGTTCATCGGCCGCCCGCCCGGCAATTACGACCGGCTGCTCGACTTCAGCCGCGCGGTGACGGGCACACTGTTTTTCGTGCCGTCTGCGACTTTTCTTGACGGTGTCGCGGCGGATGCGACTGCTGCTCCGCTGTCGACCCAGCCTGAGGCGACGGATCAAACCCAGTCGCGCCCGCGCGATGGTTCACTCGGTATCGGATCTCTCAAGGATGTGAGGCAGACATGAACACGCTTTACCGGGAACTCGCTCCCATTTCCGACGGCGCTTGGGCGCAGATCGATGACGAGGCATCGCGCACGCTCAAGCGACATCTGGCGGCGCGGCGCGTCGTCGATGTCGTCGGCCCGAAGGGTTTTGACCTGTCTTCCGTCGGCACCGGCCATACCAAGCCGATCGCGGCGCCAGGCGAGGGGGTTCAATCGACACAGCGCGAGGTCAAGGCGCTGGTCGAGTTGCGGGTTCCGTTCGAATTGACGCGCCAGGCGATCGACGATGTCGACCGGGGTGCCACGGATTCAGATTGGTCCGCGGTGAAGGAAGCGGCGCGCAAGATCGCTTTTGCCGAGGATCGCTTGGTGTTCGACGGCTACGCCTCCGCCGGTATCCAGGGCATTCGTGAAGGCACCAGCAATCCGGTCGTGGCGTTGCCGGCCAATGTGATGGGCTATCCGGAAGCGGTTGCCCAGGCGGTCAGCCAGTTGCGGCTCGCCGGGGTCAACGGCCCCTATGCGCTGGTGCTGGGTGCGGCGGCCTACACGGCCGTCAGCGGCGGCAGCGACGAGGGTTACCCGGTTTTCCATCATATCGAGCGCATGGTCGATGGCGGCATCATCTGGGCGCCGGCCATCGAAGATGGGTTCGTGCTCTCCACGCGCGGCGGGGATTTCGAGCTCGATATCGGCCAGGACCTGTCGATCGGCTACCTCTCGCATTCCAGCACGAGCGTCGAGCTTTATCTGCAGGAGACGTTCACCTTCCGGCTGCTGACCTCAGAGGCCTGCGTTACGCTTGCACCGCAGTCGTAGCGGCCTGACCGCAAGATCGGCCGGGCTACCGTTCGGCGAAGGAGCCGTCCTTGTGGCGCCAGACCGGGCTGCGCCAGAAAACCTGATCTGTTACGGCAAGCGGCTGTTTGGCGCCCGCGCGGGTCTACCGATACACGACCGGGCGCCGGCGATGCGGCCGAGCGAAGTCGGCCTCGCAATGGTGGAGCGCTTCGCTTCCCGCCTGGGCAGATTGCCGGGATAGGGCTCTATCCCCACGGCGTCGGCCACCGCGTTGATGGCGCGAGCAGTCGCGATCAGAAACGCTCGCGATAGGCGCGCGGGTTGGTGCCCAGCACGCGCAGAAAGCCGCGCCGCATCGTTTCTTCCGAGCCGAAACCGCAGCGGCGTGCCGTCTGGTTGACGGGCTGGCCGCGCTCCAGCATCCGTCGCGCCGCCTCGATGCGGATCTCCTCGATCGCCCGGGCGGGTGTCCGGCCGGTGGCCTCGCGATAGCGCCGCGAGAAGCTGCGCGGGCTCATATTGGCGTGGTCGGCCAACTGCGCCAGCGACAGGTCGCCAGCCAGATTTTCGAGGATCCAGCCATGCAGCTGGTCGAAGCGCCCATCGCCTTGCTGCAGCTTGAGGGTCTGGCTGAATTGCGCCTGGCCGCCGGGACGTTTCAGGAAGACCACCAACTCGCGCGCCACCGCAAGCGCCGTATGCCGGCCAAGGTCCGCCTCGACGAGGGACAGTGCGAGATCGATCCCCGCTGTTACGCCGGCGGACGTCCAGACATTGCCGTCACGGATGAAGATCGGATCGGGTTCGAGGCGGACTGCCGGAAAGCGCCGGGCGAACTCGGCGCAACGTCCCCAGTGGGTCACGGCGCGACGGCCGTCGAGCAGGCCCGCCTGCGCCAGCAGCATGGCGCCGCTGCAGACCGAGGCGGTTCGCGTGGCATCGGACGAGCGGCCGGCGATCCACTGGACCAGCACGGGATCGTCGCAGGCCGCGTTGACGCCCCATCCGCCGGGCACGATCAACGTATCGATCTCGCCTCCGTGCGCCGGCAGCATTGCTGCCTCCAGCACAAGGCCGGCCGATGTGCGGATGCGCGGCGAAGCGGCGACGACCGAGACCTCGTAGGGCGCAGGCTCGCCGGCCTGCCGCTTGTAGTCGTTGGCGCTGGCAAAGACCTGAAGCGGTCCGCTGACGTCGAGGAGCTGTATGTCGGGATAGGCAAGCACTTCGATACGGCGCATCGGGTTTGGCCTGAAACGAGGGATGAATGGCAATCGCGCCAAAACATGATGCCCTAGATTGCCTGAAGTCAACCACGGAGATTTCCATGACCCTTCGTTTCGGCATCCTCGTATTCCCCAACGTCCAGCAGCTCGACCTCACCGGTCCCTACGAAGTCCTGGCAACAGCCAAGGGCGCGGAAGTGGAGTTGATCTGGAAGGATCGCAATCCGGTGATGTCCTCGACACGGCTGTCCCTCACGCCAACGGCGACCTTCGATGATTGCCCGCCTCTCGACGTGCTGTGCATTCCAGGCGGAGGCGGGGTCAACGCGCTGCTGGAGGACCAGACAGTCCTCGATTTCGTGTGGGAGCGCGCGGCGCACGTGCGCTACATTACCTCGGTGTGCAGCGGGGCCCTGGTGCTCGGCGCGGCCGGGCTGCTCAGGGGCAAGCGGGCGACCACGCACTGGTATGCGCATGATTTCCTTGAAGAGTTCGGGGCGATCCCCGTCGATGAGCGTATCGTCGAGGACGGCAAGCTCATTACCGCCGGCGGCGTCACGTCCGGGATCGATTTCGGGCTGGCGCTGGTTGCGAGGCTGCTTGGGCAGGAGGAGGCCGAGATCGTGCAGCTCTCACTCGAATATGCCCCGGCTCCTCCCTTTCGGTCGGGTACGCCCGCCGAGGCTTCGCCTGCCGTGCTGGCGCAGGCAAAGGAGCGGCTCTCCGGTTCAAGACGGGTTCGCGAGGAAATGTTCGCGCGCTGGCGCGAGGCTCGCGCGGCCGCTGCGCCGGCGCGCATCCACGGCTGAAGCGGCAGGGCCGAAGGCGCATATCTCCGGCCCTTCGGCCCAGCTGCGTTTCCGCTGTTGACACCTCTCTTCGTCTGTGCAGAAATTGGTTGGACCATTGAACCACTTTGAGTTTGCACAGGCGTGACCGAATTCAGCCTTCCGCCGATCCAGACGACGGCCCGCGACGATGCGGTGCTGAAGGCGTTGGCCGGGTTCGTCATGCGCGAAAAGCTGCAGCCCGGCGAGAGACTGCCGACCGAACGCATCCTAGCCGAGCGCCTGAAGGTCAGCCGCAACACCGTGCGCGAGGCCCTCACACGTTGGGAAGGGCTTGGCCTGGTCGAGCGCCGGCAGGGCTCGGGCACCTATCTCAAGGCCGCCGTCTCGCTCGACATGCTGCACATGCCGCTGACGCTCTCCGGCGGCAATGACCTCACCGGCCTGATGCGCACGCTGGAAATCCGCCGCGCACTGGAAGCGGAAGCCGCCGCGCTTTGCGCCGTCCGTGCCGACGAGGACGATCTCGCCGAGATCGAGCGCAAGCTCGACATCATGGAGGAGGAGTTTCTCAACCGGGCCGGCATGTCGTCGGAAGAGGACTGGGAATTCCATCAGGCGATCTACCGCGCCTGCGGCAATCCGTTGTTCGAGCAGATCATCGCTGCCATGCACGAGCTGTTCCACCGCTTCTGGGAACATCCGCTCGGCGTGCGTGATTTCGGCCATGCCAGCTTTCCCTATCACCGCACCATGTTCAATTGCATCGCCGCGCACGACCCGGAAGGCGCCCGGGCCGAGGCGCTGAAGCTGATCGCTACCGTCGAGGACGACCTGAAGCGCGGTGCCGCCAACCTCAAACTTTCGGACCGCAAATGAACGACCACAGCTTCGACCCAGGCATTTCCGGCAGCGACTATCTCGCCGAGGCGGCAACGCTCCTGGCGCATGACGATCCGTTCCCCGGCAATGCAGTGGTGCCGCCGATCTACCAGACCTCGCTGTTCACCTTCGGCAGCTATGCCGAGATGGCCGACACCTTTGCCGGCCGCCGCAAGCAGCCGATCTATTCGCGCGGCGACAATCCGACGGTGATGGAGTTCGAGGCGCGCGTTGCAGCGCTTGAAGGTGCGGAAGCCGCGCGCGGCTTTTCCAGCGGCATGGCCGCGATCAGCTCCACGGTGCTTGCCTTTGTCGGCGCCGGCGAGCGCATCGTCGCGGTGCGCAACTGCTATGGCGACGCCTACAGGCTGTTCGAGCGGCTGTTCCCACGTCTGAACATCAAGGTCGATTATGTCGACGGCTCGGATCCGGACGCGATTGCGGCGGCACTGCCCGGCGCGAAACTGCTTTATCTGGAAAGCCCGACCTCGATGATGTTCGAGCTGCAGGACATCGCGCATCTGGCGCGACTGGCGAAAGAGCAGGGCATCGTCACCACCATCGACAATTCCTGGGCGACGCCGGTGTTCCAGAAACCGATCCTGCACGGCGTCGATCTGGTGCTGCATTCGGCCTCCAAATATCTCGGCGGCCACAGCGACACCGTCGCTGGCGTGGTGGCGGGCTCGGCCGCCCACATCAAGCACATCAACGACCAGACCTACTCCCAGCTCGGCGCCAAGCTGTCGCCTTTCGAGGGCTGGCTGCTGCTGCGCGGCCTGCGCACGCTGCCGT
Organism: Mesorhizobium sp. P171375; assembly: GCF_057786075.1. Lineage (NCBI taxonomy): Bacteria > Pseudomonadati > Pseudomonadota > Alphaproteobacteria > Hyphomicrobiales > Phyllobacteriaceae > Mesorhizobium > Mesorhizobium sp. P171375. Next base: position 5,736,999 of record NZ_JBYNWF010000001.1, on the reverse strand, counting down.
TGAGGCTGCCGCATCACATGAAGAGCGGGCTGACCATCGCCGAGCGCCTCAAGGCGCATGACAAGGTCGAGCGGGTCAATCATCCCGCCTATTCCAACCATCCCGGCAAGAAGACGCTTGCCGGCTATGCCGGGCTGTTCTCCTTCGAGGTGACGGAGGATATCGACATTCCCGCTTTCGTCGATGCGCTGAAATTCTTCCGCATCGGCGTCAGCTGGGGCGGTCACGAAAGCCTGGTCGTGCCGGCAAAGGCCTCGCTCGAGCAGACGCCGGGTCTGAATTCGATGGCGCGCTTCGGCGTCAGCCCCCGAACCATCCGCTTCAATGTCGGATTGGAAAGCGTCGAAGACCTCTGGGCCGACGTCGCCCAGGCCTTCGACAAAGCAAAAAAATAACTGGGTTCAAAATGGGAGTTCTGAACATGAAAAGACTGAGCATCATGCTTGCCACCGCTGCCGGCCTGGCGATTTCCGCCAGCGGCGCGCTGGCCGACACCACCCTCAAACTGGTCGAGGTCATCACCAGCCCGCAGCGCACCGAATTCCTGAAGAAGCAGATCGCCGAGTTCGAGGCCGCCAATGCGGGCGTCAAGGTCGAGGTGGTGTCGCTGCCCTGGGGCCAGGCGTTCGAGAAATTCCTGACCATGGTCCAGGCCGGCGATACGCCCGACATCGTCGAGATGCCGGAGCGCTGGATGGGTCTCTACGCCACCAACGGCCAGCTCGAGGATCTCGGCCCCTACATGGCCAAGTGGGACGATGCCAAGACGCTCGGCGAGCGCGCCAAGCAGTTCGGCTCGACCGTCAACAACACCCAGTTCATGATCCCCTACGGCTACTATGTGAACGCGCTGTTCTGGAACAAGAAGCTGTTCAAGGAAGCCGGTCTCGACGGCCCGCCGGCGACGCTCGACGACTTCATTGCCGATTCAAAGAAGATCTCCGCCATTCCCGGCAAATATGGCTACTGCTTGCGTGGCGGCCCGGGCGCCTTCAACGGCATGCACATGTTCATGAACATCGCTCAGGGCAAGGGGGGCTACTTCAACGAGGACGGCACCTCGACCATCAATGAGGAAGGCTCGGTCAAGGGCCTGCAGATGCTGGCCGACATGTACAAGGACGGGCTGGCGCCGAAGGATGCGGTGAGCTGGGGCTTCAACGAAACGGTCACCGGCTTCTATTCCGGCACCTGCGCCATGCTCAACCAGGATCCGGATGCGCTGATCGGCATTGCCGACAAGATGAGCGCCGACGATTTTGCCGTGGCGCCGCTGCCAGTCGGGCCGAGCGGAAAATCCTATCCGACGCTGGGCTATGCCGGCTGGGCGATGTTTGCCAATTCGCAGCACAAGGACGATGCCTGGAAGCTGATGGCGACGCTGTTGTCGCCCAAGGACAATCTGGAATGGGCCAAGGAAGTCGGCGTCGTGCCGATCCACAACGGCGCCGACCAGGACGCCCATTTCAAGACCGAGCAGTTCAAGGGCTGGTTCACCGAGCTCAGCGACACCTCCAAATATGAAATGGTGACGCCGCCGACGCATCTGGAGAACCTCGGCAACTTCGTCGACCAGGTGGCGATCAAGAATTTCCAGGAAGTGCTGCTCGGCCAGAAGTCGGCCAAGGACGTTGCCGACCAGTGGGCCGCGTTCCTGACCAAGGAACAGCAGGACTGGATGGCCAAGAACAAAAAGTAGGCGCCGCCTTCTTCTTCCTCTCCCCGTTTACGGGGAGAAGGTGGGATGAGGGGCAGCGCGAGCACCCCAATGTTGGCGCTGCCCCTCATCTGCCTGCCCGTCCTCCGCCGCAGCTGCGCTGCAGCTACGGAGGGTGGACCGGCATCTTTCCCCGTGAGCGGGGAGGACGCTTGTCGCCAATTCCGGCGCTCCTCCAGGAGACGATTCAGCACCCGATGACCTATGCCGTGTCCACAGTACGACCCGCAGGCCGGCCGCGAAAGAAGCGGCTGACGCATGCCGCCATCGAACCCTGGCTTTATCTCTCGCCGGCGATCGTTCTGCTCGTCGTGGTGCTGTTGGTGCCGTTGATCATCGGCATCAGCTATTCCTTCCGCAAATTCTCAGCCTTCAAATCCGAATATGTCGGCCTTGGCCAATATGAGGCGATGCTCTCCGACCAGGTGCTGGGGCAGGCGCTGGTCAACACGCTGTGGTGGACCGTCGCCAGCCTGTTCTTCCAGTTCTTCCTCGGGCTTGGCCTCGCGCTGCTGCTCGACAAGCCGTTCATCGGCCGCAAGTTCGTTCAGGCGGTCGTCTTCCTGCCCTGGGCGGTGCCGTCCTTCCTGTCGGGCCTGACCTGGGCCTGGCTGTTCAACCCGATCATCGGACCGCTGCCGCACTGGCTCTTCGCGCTTGGGCTGAAGGCCGAGCCGACCAATGTGCTGTCCGATCCGGCCACCGCCATGTGGGGGCCGATCATCGCCAACATCTGGTTCGGCATCCCGTTCTTCGCCATCACGCTGCTGGCGGCGCTGAAGTCCATCCCGTCGGAACTGCATGAGGCGGCGGCCATCGATGGCGCTTCGCCCTGGCAGCGCTTCACCAAGGTGACGCTGCCTTTCCTGGCGCCGACCATCGTCATCACCGTCATGCTGCGCACGATCTGGATCGCCACCTTCGCCGATCTGATCTTCGTCATGACCGAAGGCGGGCCGGCGGGCTCGACCAGTACGGTGCCGGTCTACATCTATGTCAGCGCCTTCAAGTCGCTGGACAAGGGTTATGCCTCGGCGGTCGCGGTGCTGCTGCTGGTCCTGCTCATCGCCTATGCGATCGCGCTGATCGCCATCCGCCGCTTGCTGGTGAGGCACGTCTGATGATCGCCGGACGCTCCACCTCCTCGCGCATCTTCAGCGGCATCGGCCTCTACGCGGCGATTGCCGCCTACATGATCTTTGCGCTGTTTCCGATCTTCTGGACGCTGAAGATTTCCGTGACGCCGGAGCGGCTGCTCTATTCCGAAGGCATCACTTTGTGGCCCTCGGAAACGACATTCCGCAACTTCATCACCGTGCTCGAAGCCTCTGATTTCCCCCGCTATTTCCTCAACAGCGTCATCGTCTCGGTGTCGACGGCGGCATTCGTCACCGTCATCGCCACGCTCGCCGGCTACGCCATGTCGCGCTTCACCTTCCGCGGCAAGGCGACGCTGGCGATCATGCTTTTGCTGACGCAAACCTTCCCGCTGGTGATGGTCATTCCGCCGATCTACCGCGTCATGGGTGAGCTTGGCCTGACCAACAGCCTGGTCGGGCTGATCATCATCTACACCGCCTTCAACACTGCCTTCGCCACCTTCCTGATGCAGTCCTTCTTCGACGGCATTCCGAAGGATCTGGAAGAAGCCGCGATGATCGACGGCTGCACCCGTGCGCAGGCGATGCGCAAGGTGATCGTGCCGCTGACGTTGCCCGGCATGGGCGCGACGCTCGGCTTCGTCTTCACCGCCGCCTGGAGCGAATTGCTGTTCGCGCTGATGCTGATCTCCAGTGACGACCAGAAGACGTTTGCCGTCGGCCTGCTCACCTATATCGGCAAGTTCGCCGTAGACTGGGGGCAGATGATGGCGGCGTCGATCCTGGCGCTGATCCCGGTCTGCATCTTCTTCGCCTTCCTGCAACGCTATCTCGTCACCGGCCTGACCGCCGGCGCGGTCAAAGGATAATCGATGGCTTCCGTCACGCTGCAAAACGTCGAGAAGGACTACGGTTCGCTGCGCATCCTGCACGGCGTCGATCTTGAAATCGCCGATGGCGAGTTCGTCGTGCTGGTTGGCCCGTCCGGCTGCGGCAAGTCGACTCTGTTGCGCATGATCGCCGGGCTGGAGGAAGTGTCTGGCGGCGAGATCCGCATCGGCGAGCGGCTGGTCAACGACGTCGCGCCGAAGGACCGCGATATCGCCATGGTGTTCCAGTCCTACGCGCTCTACCCGCATATGGATGTGTCCTCGAATATGGGCTTCAGCCTGCTGCTCAAGAAGGCGGAGAAGACGACGATCGACGGCAGGGTAGGGGCCGCCGCCAAGCGGCTCGGCCTCGACAGTTTCCTCGGCCGGCTGCCGCGGCAATTGTCCGGAGGCCAACGCCAGCGCGTGGCCATGGGCCGCGCCATCGTGCGCGATCCCAAAGTGTTCCTGTTCGACGAACCGCTGTCGAACCTCGATGCCAAACTGCGCGTGCATATGCGCGCCGAAATCAAGGCGCTGCACCAGCAGCTCAAGACCACTTCGGTCTATGTCACGCACGACCAGATCGAAGCCATGACCATGGCCGACCGCATCGTCGTCATGCATGACGGCTATGTCCAACAGGTCGGCCATCCGCTCGAACTTTACGACCGGCCGGTCAACACCTTCGTCGCCGGTTTCATCGGCTCGCCCGGCATGAACTTTTTGCCGGCGACGGTCGCCAAGGGTGGCAAGGTCGATGCGGTGCTGGCCGACGGCCAGAAGCTGAGATTGCCCGATGGTCTGCCGCTCAAGGATGGCGACAAGCTCACCGTCGGGCTGCGGCCGGAACACATCCAGCTCGCCGAGGATGGTCCGCTCAAGGCCGAGGTCGAAGTGGTTGAGCCGCTCGGCCTGTCGACGCAGTTCTATGTCAGGTTCGCGGGCCAGCTGGTCTGCGTCTTCGTCATGGGGCGCAGCACTATCCGACCGGGCGACACGGTGCGGCTGTCCGCCGATCCGGCAGCGCTGCACCTGTTCGATCCGGAAAGCGGCAACCGCATCGGGTGAGAGTGCCTGAAGTCCCTCCTTACCGATGGTTGCCCAGGCTGGCATACATGCCGGTGGTGCGGAACTGCGTCGGGTTGATGCCGTAGAGCCGGCGGAAGACTTTCGAAAAATAGTTGGCGTCCTCGAAGCCGCACAATATGGCGACTTCCTTGACCGGCAGGAAGTCGGCCCTGGTCAGAAGTTTCGCTGCCCGCTGCAGCCGCTGCTGCAGCACGAATTCGGCCGGCGGAATGCCTTCGCTTTCGGCAAAGCAGCGTGAGAAATGCGCGCGGCTGAGGCCACTGATTTGAACGAGATCGGCCACCGGCAGGGGCTTGTCGAGATTGGCGTTGATATGATCGATGACCGGCTGCATGGCGCTCTGTTTCTCGGTGAAAGCGTGCGAGCCGAAGACATCGTCGTAAAGCGCCATCGCCGCCTCATAGGCGATCGCCGAAGCAGCGCCCGGCGAAGCGCCACCCTTGATCAGGCGCAGGCTGCAATCGGCGAGATGATCGATCGTCTCCGGCTGCAGCCGGAACACCGGGCCGGAGACGCTGAGAATGGACTTGTGGATACGCAGCGCCTCCTCGCCATTCATCGAGATCCAGAAATATTCCCAGCGATCGCCCTTCTCCAGCCAGTAGCGATGGTTGTGCGGCACCAGCACCAGCAGCGTGTCGTTGGCCTGCAGCCGGTAGTTGCGGTTCTCATAGCGAAGCTGGCCGGTGCCGCTGATCGTGTGCTGCAGCACGGTAAATGGTGTCTGGCCGCGCTTTCGCCCATCCCAGTCGTAGGTGACACCCTCGCGCACCTCATAGCCGGTGCTGGTCGGCATGGCATGCAGGCGCTGACGACCGCGCGGCAGCGAGATGGTGCGCATCAACTGTCCGTTGGCGATCAGGTCACGCAGCACAAAATTACCCTCGAAAGCATAAACGTTCTCTGGCCGCGCCGTGGAATAAAGGCATAATCCAAATCCTGAGAACGCGAAAGACCCGCGGTCGAGGAGCGGGCGGGGAGGAGAAAGAGCCGGAATTCCGGCTCGAATGGCATGCGCGCCATGGGCGCGCCGCCATATACTCTCTTGTTGCTCCTTGCCTGGCATTCGATTGGATCGAGGTGAAGGTGATGAGTTTCAAAATCGCTATTATCGGCGCCGGCAGCGTCGGCTTCACCAAAAAACTGTTCACCGACATTTTGTGCGTTCCGGAATTCGCCGACATCGAATTCGCGCTGACCGATCTCAGCGAGCACAATCTGCAAATGATCAAGGCGATCCTCGACCGCATCGTCGAGGCCAACAGACTGCCGACAAAAGTCACAGCCACCACCGACCGTCGCAAGGCGCTGGAAGGCGCGCGCTATGTCATCAGCTGTGTGCGCGTCGGCGGGCTCGAAGCCTATGCCGACGACATCCGCATTCCTCTGAAATACGGCATCGACCAGTGCGTCGGCGACACGATCTGCGCCGGCGGCATCCTCTACGGCCAACGCAACATTCCGGTCATTCTCGACTTCTGCAAGGACATCCGCGAACTCGCCGAGCCGGGCGTGAAATTCCTCAACTATGCCAACCCGATGGCGATGAACACCTGGGCGGCGATCGAATATGGCAAGGTCGACACGGTCGGCCTCTGCCATGGCGTCCAGCACGGCGCCGAACAGATCGCCGAAGTGCTCGGCGCCAAATCGCACAGTGAACTCGACTATGTCTGCTCCGGCATCAACCACCAGACCTGGTTCATTGACCTTCGCCTCAACGGCCGCAGAATAGGCAAGGATGAGCTGATCGCCGCCTTCGAGGCGCATCCGGTGTACTCGCAGCAGGAAAAACTGCGTATCGACGTGCTGAAGCGCTTCGGCGTCTATTCGACCGAAAGCAACGGCCACCTCTCCGAATATCTGCCGTGGTATCGCAAGCGGCCGGACGAAATCACCCGCTGGATCGACATGTCCGACTGGATCCACGGCGAGACCGGCGGCTACCTCCGTTATTCCACCGAAACGCGCAACTGGTTTGAGACCGAATATCCGCAATTCCTCGAAGCGGCGTCGAAGCCGCTCGACGCGTCGAAGCGCTCCAACGAGCACGCCAGCCACATTCTCGAAGCGCTGGAGACGAATCGCGTCTATCGCGGCCACTTCAACGTCAAGAACACCGGCATCATCACCAACCTGCCGCAGGACGCCATCATCGAGTCGCCCGGCTTCGTCGATCGCTTCGGCATCAACATGGCTTCCGGCATCACGCTGCCGGAAGCGTGCGCGGCCACCTGCATTTCGTCGATCAACGTCCAGCGCATGTCGGTGCATGCGGCGATATCTGGCGATATCGACCTGTTGAAACTCGCAGTGCTGCACGATCCGCTGGTCGGTGCGGTGTCGACGCCGGAAGAGGTGTGGCAGATGGTCGACGAGATGGTCGTCGCCCAGGCGCGCTGGCTGCCGCAATATGGCGAGGCCGTGCCGTCGGCGAAGGAGCGGCTTTCGAAATCGAAGGTGAAGACCCGTGATTGGGCGGGTGCGGCGCGGCGCAATGTGCGCTCGATCGAGGAACTGCGCGCGGAGAAGACGGCACTGAAACAGGCCGGCTGAGAATGCTTGCAGGCGGACCGCGGGAGGCCGGTTCGCCAATCAGTCGTCGTGAAGTGATGCAGGCAGCAGCAGACGTCGAAACATCTGGGAGGAGACTATGAGGAACTTTCGCAGAATTCGCATTCTCACTGGGCGAAGAATTGGCATTCTCGCCGGCCTGGCGCTGAGCGCATCGGCGCTCGGCGCATACGCATCCGAGCCGACCACGCCGCCGGCGCCGGCGCAGTTTCCCGCCGAGGGCAAGATCAAATACGTCGCCCGCGATTCCATCCTGGAATTCAAGGCGCTGACTGAATATCACGAGCCCGACTGGGTCACCGAGAAATACGTCAAGACCGGCAAGCTGCCGCCGGTCAAGGACCGCCTGCCGAAGGAGCCGCTGGTGTTCAAGACCAGCAACATGCCGGACGGCATCGGCGTCTACGGCGACACCATGCGCCACGTCATTGGCGGCCGGCCGGAGGGCTGGAACTATGGCGCCGGCCAGACGCAAGGATGGGGCGGCATCGACATCGGCCTTTCCGAATGCCTGACGCGCACCGCGCCGCTATTCCAGGTCGAGGCCAAGGACACCGAGCCGCTGCCGAACCTGGCCAAAAGCTGGGACTGGTCGAAGGACGGCCACACGCTGACGATGCACCTGGTCGAAGGCGCCAAATGGTCTGACGGCGTTGCGTTCAATGCCGACGATGTCATGTTCTACTGGGACGACGAAGTGGTCGATCCCAATGTCTCGCCGCTAAACGGCGCCACAGCGGAAACCTTCGGTGTCGGCACGACGCTGAAGAAGATCGACGACTACACCGTCGAATGGACGTTCAAGGACGCCTTTCCCAAGCAGTATCTCTATGCCGTGGCCTATGGCACTTTCTGCCCCGGCCCCGCGCATATATTGAAACCGCTGCATCCGAAATATTCGAAGAACACCTACGATCAGTTCAAGAATGCGTTCCCGCCGGAATATATGAATATGCCGGTAATGGGCGCCTGGGTGCCGGTGGAGTATCGAGCCGATGACATCATCGTCCTTCGCCGCAATCCCTACTACTGGAAGGTCGACGAGAAGGGCAACCAGCTGCCCTATCTCAACGAGCTGCACTACAAGCTGTCGACCTGGGCCGATCGCGATGTCCAGGCTGTTGCCGGGGCCGCCGATTTCTCCAATCTTGAGCAGCCGGAAAACTTCGTCGCTTCGCTGAAGCGCGCGGCGGACAAGGACGCACCGGCCCGGCTCGCCTTCGGCCCGCGCCTGATCGGCTACAATCTGCGCATGAATTTTTCCGCCAATGGCTGGGGCAATCCGGACGAACGCGGTCAGGCGATCCGCGAGCTCAACCGCAATGAGGACTTCCGCAAGGGCATTACCATGGCGCTCGACCGCAAGGCGCTCGGCGACTCGCTGGTCAAGGGTCCGTTCACCGCCATCTACCCCGGCGGCTTTTCCTCCGGCACGAGCTTCTATGACCGCAACTCCACCGTCTACTACCCCTTCGATCTCGAAGGCGCCAAGGCGGAGCTCGCCAAGGCCGGCCTCAAGGATACGGACGGCGACGGTATCGTGAACTTCCCAGCCGGCACCGCTGGCGGCAAGGATGTCGAGATCGTGATGCTGGTCAACAACGACTACACCACCGACAAGAGCCTTGCGGAAGGCGTCGTCGCGCAGATGGAGAAGCTGGGCTTGAGGATCGTGCTAAACGGCCTCAATGGCACCCAGCGCGATGCCACGCAATATTCCGGCCGCTTCGACTGGCTGATCCGGCGCAACGAGCAGGAGCTGACCTCCGTCGTGCAGAATACTGTGCAACTCGCTCCCGTCGGCCCCAAAACCAGTTGGGATCACCGCGCGCCGGAAAGCGGCCAGGTCGACCTGATGCCGTTCGAAAAGGATCTCGTCGACATCGTCAACAAGTTCGTCTCCTCGTCAGACAATGACGAGCGCGCCAGCCTGATGAAGGAGTTCCAGAAGATCTCTACCGAGCATGTCTACAATGTCGGCCTAACGGAATATCCCGGCGCCTTGATCATCAACAAGCGCTTCTCCAACATCCCGCAGGGAACGCCGATCTTCATGTTCAACTGGGCCGAGGATTCGATCGTGCGCGAACGCGTGTTCGTCGCCGCCGACAAGCAGCAGAAATACGAACTCTTTCCCGAGCAGCTTCCCGGCAAGCCCGGCGACAAGGGTCCGACAAACTGAGTTACCTCCCCTGGCTGACGCCCGGCCGCGCTGCGCGCGCGGCCGGGACGGAGTAAGGTCAGCGGCAGAGAACCCTGAAACCGGCAACGAGGAGGCGAGACGGTGCTGCGATTCCTGGCCATGCGCATAGCATCGGCGTTACCGGTTATGGTCATCCTGAGCTTGGTCACCTTCGCCATCATCCAGGCGCCGCCGGGCGACTATGCCGACTATATCCGCTCGCAGCTCATCAACCAGGGCGGCGCGTCTTTTGCCGAAGCCGACGCGCAGGCGCAGGCCTACCGCGTCGAGCATGGTCTCGATAAACCGCTGCCGGTTCAGTACGTGAACTGGATCGCCGGCATCGTCACCCGCGGCGATTTCGGCTACAGTCTCTACTACAACAAGCCGGTCGCCGCCGTGGTCGGCGAGCGGCTGCCGCGCACGCTGCTGCTGGCGCTGGTCTGCCATCTGCTCGCTTCGGTGCTCGGCATCACCTTCGGCATCTGGGCGGCCACCCGGCAATACACCTGGATCGACTCGATGCTGTCGGCCATCTCCTTCCTCGGCATGACCGTGCCGCGCTTCCTGATGGCGCTGATCATCGTCTATCTCCTGGTCTTCCAGTTCAACGTGTCGGAGATCGGCAGTTTCTTCTCGCCGCAATATGGCGGCGCGCCGTGGTCGTGGGCAAAGTTCGCCGACCTCGTCAAACATGTCTGGCCGGTGGTGGCGATCGCCACCTTTGGCGGGCTCGCCTACAATATGCGCGTCATGCGCGGCAATCTGCTCGATACGCTGAACGCCCAGTATGTCGAGACGGCCAAGGCCAAGGGGCTCACCGGCGGCGCCGTCGTCATGCGCCATGCCGTGCCCAACGCGTTACACCCGCTCATCATGTATCAGGGCGTGGTGCTGCCCTACATGCTGACCGGCGAGATCGAGACGGCGATCATCTTCGCGCTGCCGACGGTCGGGCCGGCGATTGTCGGTTCGATGGCGGTCGGCGACGTCTATGTCACGGCGACGTTCATGATGGTGCTTTCGGCGACGCTGATCGTCGGCAACATCATCGCCGACATGCTGCTTGCGCTGCTCGACCCGCGCGTGCGCCAGTTCGGAGAGAGCTAGATGTTGGCACGCGACCCATCCCCGCCGCCGCCGGCCGAAGCAACAACGATTCCGACACCGCGCGGCAATGAAAGCTACATGGCGCTGGTCTGGCGCCGGCTGCGGCGCTCCTGGACCGGCATGGCCGGGCTGATCCTTGTCGTGCTTCTTGTGCTGATGGCGCTGTTTGCCGATTTCTTCGCGCCGATGGACCCCAAGGCGACCGATGTCGCTTTCGCCCCACCGCAAGTCATGAGTTTTCACGACAAGGACGGCAATTTCGTGCTCCAGCCGCGGGTCTATGCGCTGGCGGATTCGGCTGACCTCGACCCGGTCACCTTCCAGCCGGTCGTCGGACCGGACTACGAGCATCCGCGCCTGCTCGGCTTCTTCGTTAGGGGTGCCGAGTACCGGCTGCTCGGGCTGATCCCCGCCAACCGGCATTTCTTCGCCTCGACCGACGGCCTACCGGTGCATTTTCTCGGCACCGACAAGTTCGGCCGGGATGTGCTGTCGCGCGCTATCCATGGCTCGCGCGTCTCGTTGATGATCGCGCTGACGGTGGTGTTCATCATCACCGTCATCGGCACCACCGTCGGCATGGTCTCCGGCTATTTCGGCGGCCGGTTCGACGTCTGGGTGCAGCGCTTCGTCGAACTGGTGCTCGCGTTCCCGCAACTGCCGCTTTATCTGGCGCTGACGACCCTCATCCCGGTGACCGCGCCGACCAATGTGTTCCTCGCCTTCGTCATCATCGTCATGTCGGCGCTCGGCTGGGCGCAGATGTCGCGCGAGGTGCGCGGCAAGACGCTGGCGCTGGCGCGGATCGACTATGTGCGCGCCGCCATGGCGGTCGGCGCCACTGATATGCGCATCATCATGCAGCATATTTTCCCCAATGTGATGAGCCACGTCATCGTCGCGGTGACGATCGCGATCCCGACGGTGGTGCTGCTTGAAGCCTTTCTTGGTTTCCTCGGCTTCGCGGTGAAACCGCCGCTGATCTCCTGGGGTCTGATGCTGCAGGATACCGCGACCTATTCGGTCATCGGCACCTATCCGTGGATCCTGTCGCCGGTCGGTTTCGTGCTGATCACCGTCTTTGCCTTCAACGCGCTGGGCGACGGCCTGCGCGATGCCGTCGATCCCTATTGAGGTGGCCGGATGACCGTCGTGCTCGCACAATCCTTCGCACCCGCCGTCCGGCTCGACCATGCCGGCCGCCACGACCAACCGATCATCGATGCCCGCAACGTCGAGGTCGCCTTCAAGGTCGAGCACGGTGTCGTCGAGGCGGTGAAGGATGTCTCGTTCCAGCTTTATCGCGGCGAGACCATCGCCATCGTCGGCGAGTCCGGCTCCGGTAAGTCGGTGACGGCGCGCACCGTCATGGGGCTTCTGTCAAAGCGGGCCACCGTGTCGCCGAAATCGAGCGTCGACTATTGCGGGCAGGACATACTGAAATTCCCCGAGAGCGCCCGGCGCAAGCTGCGCGGCAACCGCATCTCGATGATCTTTCAGGAGCCGATGAGTTCGCTCAACCCGATCTACACGGTCGGCAGCCAGATCGTCGAGGCGATCAGGGTGCATCGCAAGGTGAGCCGTAGGGAGGCCTGGGCACGGGCGCTCGAATTGCTGCGGCATGTCCAGATCCCCGAGCCGGAAGCACGCATCAAGCAGTATCCGCACCAGCTGTCGGGCGGGCAGCGCCAGCGCGTGATGATCGCCATGGCTTTGGCCAACGACCCCGATGTGCTGATCGCCGACGAGCCGACGACCGCGCTCGACGTCACGGTCCAGGCGCAGATCCTGAACCTGATCCGCAACCTGCAGAAAGAGCTCAGGATGGCGGTGATCCTGATCACCCACGACCTCACCGTGGTGCGGAAATTCTCCGACTATGTCTATGTCATGCAGTATGGCGAGATGTGCGAGCACAACGTCACCGAGCGTCTGTTCGCTGACCCGCAGCATCCCTACACCAAACGGTTGCTCGCCTCCGAGCCGCACGGCAAGCCACAGCCGCTGCCTCAGAACAGCGGCACGATCCTAGAAGCCCACGACATGCGTGTCTGCTTCATGCTGCGCCATGGCAGCTTCCTGAAGCCGGACTGGCGCGAACTCGTCGCCGTCGACGATCTCGGCCTGAAACTTTGCCGCCACGAAACACTTGGGCTGGTTGGTGAATCCGGCTCCGGCAAGACCACGTTCGGTCTCGCTCTGCTCAAACTCACCGATGCCAAGCGCGGCGCGATCAGCTTCGACGGCCAGCCGATCCAGGGCCTGTCGCGCACCGAGATGCGGCCGCTTCGCTCACGCATGCAGGTGGTCTTCCAGGATCCATTCTCGTCGCTCAATCCGCGCATGACGATCGGCCAGATCATCGAGGAAGGGTTGGTCGTCAATAGGTTAGGGGCGACGCGGCGCGAGCGGGTCGAGCGGGTGCGCGACGCCCTGGTCAGCGCCGGCATGCCGGGCGACATTCTTTCGCGCTTTCCGCACGAATTTTCCGGCGGCCAGCGGCAGCGCATCGCGATTGCCCGCGCCATTGCGCTGGAGCCCGAATTCATCCTGCTCGACGAACCGACTTCGGCGCTCGACCTCTCTGTGCAGGCGCAGATCATTGACCTGTTGCGCAAGCTGCAGGACGAGCGCGGCTTGAGCTATCTCTTCATTTCGCACGACCTCAAGGTGGTGCGCGCGCTCTGCCACCGCGTCATCGTCATGCAGAACGGCAAGATCGTCGAACAGGGACCCGTCGACGAGGTCCTCACCAATCCCAAGACCGCCTACACCGAACGGCTCGTCAGGGCCGCTTTCGATGTGGCGTAGCAAAGTGCCGGAGGTTTAAAAGTGCAAAGACATCCCAGGATCACCTTCATCGGCGCCGGCTCGACCGTGTTCATGAAGAACATTGTCGGCGACGTGCTGCAGCGGCCGTCGCTGTCGAATGCTACGATCGCGCTGATGGATATCAATCCGCAGCGGCTGGAAGAGAGCGCCATCGTCGTCAACAAGCTGATCGCAACGCTCGGCGTGAAGGCGAAGGCCGAGACCTATTCCGACCAGAAGAAGGCGCTCGCCGGCGCCGACTTCGTCGTCGTCGCCTTCCAGATTGGCGGCTACGAGCCGTGCACCGTCACAGATTTCGAGGTGCCGAAGAAATACGGCCTGCGCCAGACCATCGCCGATACGCTCGGCGTCGGCGGCATCATGCGGGGCCTCAGGACCGTGCCGCATCTGTGGAAGATCTGCGAGGACATGCTCGCCGTCTGTCCAGAGGCGATCATGCTGCAATACGTCAATCCGATGGCGATCAACACCTGGGCGATTTCAGAGAAATATCCCAGCATTAAGCAGGTCGGCCTCTGCCATTCGGTGCAGGGCACGGCGATGGAGCTGGCGCACGATCTCGACATTCCCTACGAGGAAATCCGCTATCGCTCGGCCGGCATCAACCACATGGCCTTCTATCTCAAATTCGAGCATCGCCAGCCGGACGGCTCCTATCGCAACCTCTATCCGGACCTCGTCCGCGCCTATCGCGAGGGCAGGGCGCCGAAGCCCGGCTGGAACCCGCGCTGCCCTAACAAGGTGCGCTACGAGATGCTGACGCGGCTTGGCTATTTCGTCACCGAAAGCTCCGAGCATTTCGCCGAATACACGCCCTATTTCATCAAGGAAGGGCGCCCCGACCTGATCGAGAAATTCGGCATTCCGCTCGACGAATATCCCAAGCGCTGCATCGAGCAAATCGAGCGCTGGAAGGGACAGGCCGAGGCCTATCGCTCGGCCGACCGCATCGAGGTCGAGCAGTCGAAGGAATACGCCTCCTCGATCATGAATTCTGTGTGGACCGGCGAGCCGTCGGTGATCTACGGCAATGTCCGCAACAATGGCTGCATCACCTCGCTGCCGCACAACTGCGCGGCCGAGGTGCCGTGCCTGGTCGACGCCTCAGGCATCCAGCCGACCTATATTGGCGAGTTGCCACCGCAGCTCACCGCGCTGATCCGCACCAACATCAACGTCCAGGAACTGACGGTGCAGGCGCTGATGACCGAGAACCGCGAGCACATCTACCACGCGGCGATGATGGACCCGCATACGGCGGCCGAACTCGACCTCGACCAGGTCTGGGCGCTGGTCGACGAGTTGCTTACGGCGCATGGCGACTGGCTGCCGGCCTGGGCGCGTGGGAGCGCCAAGGTCCGGGCAGCCTGAGCGTCACACCTCTGGCGGCGCCGGCAGCCGGTGGCGCAGTTCCTCGACCAGGACGCGCTCGTTCTCCGAATAGTCGATCGGAACGACGACGAGATGGACGCCACCGGCGGTGAACGCCGTTTCGAGCGTCGGCTTGAGGTCGGCAATGGCGCTGACCCTGGTGCCCTTGGCGCCATAGGCCTCGGCATATTTTACGAAATCGGGGTTGCCGAAGGTCATGCCGAAATCGGGAAACTGGTCGACCGCCTGTTTCCAGCGGATCATGCCGAATGCGTTGTCCTCGATGATCAGCACGACCAGGTTGAGTTTCAGCCTGACGGCGGTTTCCAGCTCCTGGCTGTTCATCATGAAGCCACCATCGCCGCAGATTGCCATGACGCGGCGGCCGGGATAGAGCATCGCCGCCGTCATCGCCGACGGCAGGCCGGCGCCCATCGTGGCCAGCGCATTGTCGAGCAGCAGCGTGTTGGCGACGCGGGTGCGGTAGTTGCGCGCAAACCAGATCTTGTACATGCCGTTGTCGAGAGCGAGGATGCCGTCGGCCGGCATGACCGCGCGGATATCGTGGACCAGGCGCTGCGGCGTGAACCGGTCCTCGGTGGCGCGCGCGGCAATGCGGCCCAAAATGCCTTCGCGCAGCGGCAGCAGCGCCTGCGCGTTGGGGATCTTGCCCTCGATGCGATCGGCAAGCAGCCGCAGTGAAGCGCCGATGTCGCCGATCACTTCGGTCTGCGGGAAATAGACCTGCTCGACATTGGCCGGCTGGTAGCCGACATGGATGACTTTCGGTCCCTTGTCGCCCATGATGAAGGGCGGCTTCTCGATCGTGTCATGGCCGATGGTGATGATGAGGTCGGCCTGTTCGATCGCCTCATGCACATAGTCGCGCTCGGAGAGCGCGGCCGTGCCCATGTAGAGTTCGGTGCCGCCGGGCACCGTGCCCTTGCCCATCTGCGTGGTGAAATAGGGGATGCCGGTCCTGAGCACGAACTGGGCGAGGTCGGAGGTCGAGCGCGGCCGCGAGGCGGCGGCGCCCAGCATCGCCAGCGGACGCTGCGCCTTGATGATCATCTGCGCGGCGCGGTCGAGCGCGAGCGGGCTCGCCAGCGGCAGCTCGACCGGATGCGGCGGGATCAGCGCGACGTCGTCGCATTCCTCGGCCGCGATGTCTTCAGGCAGTTCCAGATGCACCGGGCCGGGACGCTCTTCCTCGGCAATGCGGAAGGCCTCCCGCACAACGGCGGGGATCGTGCGCGGCGAGATGATCTGGCGCGACAGCTTGGTCAGCGGCTTCATCGCGGCGACGATATCGACTATCTGGAAGCGGGCCTGGCGCGACGACCGGATGCCCTTCTGCCCGGTGATCATGATCATCGGCATGGCGCCGAGCAACGCATAGGCAGCACCGGTCGTCAGGTTCAAGGCACCAGGCCCGAGCGTGGTGATGCACACACCTGGCTTGCCGGTGAGCCTGCCATGGGTGGCGGCCATGAAGGCTGCCGCCTGCTCATGGCGGGTCAGGATGAGCTGGATCGACGATTTGCGGATGGATTCCACGACGTCGAGGTTCTCTTCGCCCGGAATGCCGAAGATACGATCGACGCCCTCATTCTCGAGGGCGGCTACAAGCAGGTCTGAACCTTTGCGCACGAAGCATCTCCTGGGCGAAGTGGCGGCGAACCGCGTCGGGATATGGTCAGACATAGTCCTGAAAAAGCCCTAGCGCGAGGCACGGCCGCCGCCAACGTCGTTTTGCGCTTGCAGACCGTTCTGTTTCTTGCGGACCAGCGAGCGAGTCGGGCAAACGGAAAAAAATTCCCTAGGGATGGCACTGGAGGGCCTATCCTTGCTTCTTGCGGCAGGTGCAAGCCTGTAAATAGGCGATATGAAACGGCCACCGTCCTGAGAGGTGAGAGCACATGCCCAATCCAACCGTCGTCGGGTTTTCCGGCAATTTCACCCGGCCGTCCAAGACGCGTGGCTTCGTCGACCAGGTCGTCAGGGACATTGCGCGCCAGCATGGCCTGTCGGCGAGCACCTATGACATCGAAGACCTTGGCCCCTCGCTGGGCGCTGCCAAATGGGCGCGCGATCTCGACGGCCAGGCGCGGGCGATTTTCGACAGCGTCGTCACCGCCGATGTCCTGGTGGTGGGTTCGCCGACCTACAAGGGCAGCTACACCGGCCTGTTCAAGCACTTCTTCGACCTGTTCGATCCCGCTTCCTTGCGCGGCAAGCCGGTGGTGCTGCTCGCCACCGGCGGCAATGATCGCCATGCGTTGATCGTCGAGCACCAGTTGCGGCCGCTGTTCGGCTTCTTCGAGGCGCTCACGCTGCCGACCGGAGTCTACGCCACGGACAAGGATTTCTCAGACGGCGTGCTGCGGGCAGAACCCATCCTGAAGCGCGTCGAGCAGGTTGTCGGCGAGGTCGGGCTGGTGCTGGCCAATCGCTCGGCCGCCGGCGTCGCTGTCGGATAGAGCGCGGCGAGCAGGTCGCCTCAAGCATTAACGGCTCGGGAATGAAAAAAGGCCCGCCACCGACGCGAATCGTGACGGGCCTTCGTGGAGTACGCCGGGCTTCCCACCGCCCGACTGCTTTAAAAACTATCCGGCGGAAGGATGGTTCCGCGAGATTCCTGCAAGTCCTTACGTCATAGCCAAAATCAATACCCCGGCCGTCTTGGCGACGCCTAATGCGGCCGTCGGCTCATCCAGCAGGATCAGCTTGCTCGCCCAATGCGTGGCGCGCGCGATCGCGACGCCATGCGGCGGGTGGTCGAGCAGACCGCGCCGGAACCACCACGGCTGCCCAGCCATTGTCCTCGAACATGGAGGAACCAATCATGCCCAAGTATATCACCATCGGCTACGGCGACCGGGCCGGATATGACCGGACGCCGCAGGATGTCAGGCAGGCAGCCCATGAGCATGATGCGTCGCTCAAGCAGCGCGGCGTGGTGATGGGCATCGCCGAAACACCGGTGCAGGTGCGAAATCCGGACGCCAGCGGCGTGCTGACCGAAACCGGGCCCTATCTCTCGTCGGACCTGCCCATCGCCGGCTTTTCGATCATGGAAGCCAGCGACATGGATGAGGCGATCGCGCTGGCCTCGAAATCGCCTTGTGCGGTGGCGCATGGGGTGATCGAGATCTGGCCGCTCAACGAGCGGTAACTAGTTCCTGTCCGCCGGCTTGGAGCGCATCCGCGACACCGTCTCGCGTTCGGCGCGCTTGGAGGGCAGCGGCGGCGGGCCGTGGTCGATCGGGCCTATGGCCTCTGGCAGCATGTCGTCCATGCGCCTGGGGCGATCGCCGACGTGGCTTTCGATCTCGCCCGTTCAGAAAGTCTGGAATAAAAGCGGGCTTGTCGGATCCGCCGCCGAGCGTGCGCCCGATGGTTCCGATGATCGCCTAAACACCAGGTGAACGACCAGGCCGAAGTAACCGACCTGCAGGATTACCAGTGTCAGCACTGACCAGCCAAGGGTCACCCAGATCGACCCGGTCTCCAGATAGGCCCAGATTGCAACGCCGATTGCCGTTGCAGACATCCCGACCAGAAATTGCGGAAAGTACATGTCTCTTTCCACCCCCATTTCCAACCCGTGGGTTGGGATCTGTTGCCAGCATCCTTAATTAAGTTGTCACTAAATTAGTAATATTGCAATCGCCTGCGGAGAGCACGGTCATGGCGCGGTCATAGCGGGTTTGAGCTTGTGTACGGCGCGCGGTGTTTCTCAAACCACGGACAAATCAGCGAAACGGTCCCCCGCCTGCCATCAATTCCGATCCGCCGGTTTCGAGCGCATCCTCGACACCGTCTCGCGCTCGGCGCGCTTGGAGCGCAGCGGCGGCAGGCCGCGGTCGATCAGGTCCATGTCTTCCAGGACCATGTCGCCCATGCGCTTGAAGGCGATGTCGAGCGCGCCGGCTCGGTGGGCGGAGCGCAGGAAGCCGGGGATCGTACGGACCGGATGGTCCTGTGCCAGCGGCTCTTCCGGGAAGACGTCACTGGCGGCAACGATGTGGCCGCTCTTTACCGCTGCCATCAGAGCAGGGAAGTCGACGACACCGGCGCGGCTGAGCAGGATGAAGGCCGCACCCTTGCGCATGCTGGCAAAAGCACCGGCGCCGAGGAAACCCTGGTTCTCCGAGGTCACCGAAGCGACGACGAAGACGAAGTCGCTCGATGTCAGGACATCGTCGAGCGAGGCCGGCTCGACGCCATTGTCGATCAGGATCGACGGCGGCAGCCAGGGATCGAACACCTTGGTGCGGGTGCGGAAACCCGACAGCAGGCGGTTCAGCGCCCGGCCGAGATCGCCGAAGCCGATGATGCCGACATCGGCGCCCGACAGCAGCCGCGCGGTGAGGTTGCCGTCGCCGCCCCACAGCTCCTCGCCTTTGCGGAAGGCGAGGTCGGCATCGACGATGTTGCGGGCGAGATTGAGCGCCATGGCAAGCCCGAGCTCGGCCACCGGCTCGGCAAAGACCAGGCCGGTGGTGACGACATGGATGCCGCGCGCAAACAGCGTCTCGTAGGGCATGTTGTTGACGAGGTTGGTCTCGACATTGAAGACGCAGCGCAGCGCCTTCATAGCTTCCAGCGTCTCAGGCGAGATTGGTGGCTGGCCGATGATGTAGCGGGCTTCGGCCAGCACATCGGCCGGCAGTTTCGCCACGCCGTCGGCCGTCGTCTCGACAATGCGGTAGTGCGCCTTGAGGCGCGCCAGCTGTGGCGGGGTGAAGATCAGCTCGAGCGTGCGTGGTTCCGGCGCGCTGATGACCAGCGGCAAGGCCGTGTTTGGCATGATGATTCCTCCCGGGCGATCCGCAGCGCGTATTTTTGCTAGCGCGTATTTTTGCTTTGCACTTGTCGTTATCCCAAAACCGCATCACACTTTAGGGCGACATGCGCTCGACAAAATACCCACGATTAAACGATTTACAACTCCGAAAAATCGATTTACTCATTTCTCCAGCGGACGGAATGCCTCGGTCCGCGCTTCGGGAGGAGGACCAATGGCGCATAGGCAGGACCAGCAGCGGCGTGCGTCGATCCACGACGTGGCCAGCCGCGCCGGCGTGTCCGCCGCCACCGTCTCCAAGGTCATGGCCGGCGTCACCACGGTGAAGCCCGAAAATGCGCAGCGCGTCTTCGATGCGGTCGAGCAGCTGGGTTACCGCGTCGATCCGCTCGCCTCCGACATGCGCCGGGCCAAGCGCCGCATTATCGGTGCCATCATGCCCGAGTTCGAAAGCGAATTTTTTGGCCAGATGGTCACCCAGCTCGAGAGCCTCGCCGAGCAGCGCGGCTACACGCTGGTGGCGGCGTCGAGCCGTGAATCGGAAGCGCGTGAGAAGGAAATCCTGGCCCGCATGCATGACTGGCGCGTCGCCGGCGTGGTGCTGGCGCCGGTGCGCAACGAGCATGGGCCGGCTGCCGACTTCATGAAGGCCAACGGCATGACAGGCGTGCTGATCGATCGTGTGCTCTCCGATGACGCCTTCGACACGGTGTCGGCCGACAGTGCCGCGGCCAGCGCCGAAGTGGCGCGCGAACTGATCGCCAAGGGCCATCGCCACATACTGGTCGTCGGCCTCGGCGAGCAGGCGGCCACGATGCGCGCCCGCCTCGACGGGTTTCGCACTACTGCGCTCAAACTGGCGCCGGATGTGCGCATCGATGTGGTACTGGCCGATGCCGACGTCGAGCCGCTGCGAGCGCAGTTGCGCGAGTATTTCGCGAAAGGCGAACGGCCGACGGCGGTCTATTCGCTGTTCCTCAAGGGCACGCTGGTGGCGCTGTCCGAGTTCCGCCGGCGCGGCTGGCATTGTCCCAACGACATCTCGCTGGTCGGCTTCGACGACGCCGAATGGATGCAGGTGACATGGCCGGCCATCGCCGCCGTCGTGCAGCCGGTGCGCCAGATCGCCGGCCACGCCATGGAGGCGCTGTTTGCAAGAATTGAAGGTGGGGAGGGGCCGCCGATCGCGCGGCTCGAGCCTTGCCGCGTTTTGATGCGGGAATCCGTTGGCTCGCCAGGCAACGGCCCGCATTCCGGGGGAGGAAAGCGACAATAGCCCCCATTGAAGGGAAGAAGAATCAAAACGGATAGTGCTGGTTTGGATCCTCGATGGTCAGCCAGCGCAGGTCGGTGAATTCGGCGATCGAGGCCTTGCCGCCGAAGCGGCCATAGCCCGAGCCCTTGACGCCGCCGAACGGCATTTGCGCTTCGTCGCCGACGGTCGGGCCGTTGATGTGGCAGATGCCGGCCTCGATGCGCGCGGCGACCGCCATGGCACGGCGGATGTCGCGGCTGAAGACGGCCGAGGAGAGGCCGTATTCGGTGTCGTTGGCGACGCGCACGGCTTCGTCCTCGCCCTTGACGCGGATCACCGGTTTGACCGGCCCGAAGGATTCTTCGGCGTAGACGCGCATGGAAGGCGTGACATGGTCGAGCAGCGTTGCCTCGACCACGGTGCCGGTGCGCTTGCCGCCGGCCACCAGTTTCGCGCCCTTGGCGACGGCGTCGGCCACCAGCTCCTCCATCTTGTCGGCGGCCTGGCTGCTGATCAGCGAGCCCAGCACGACATGGCCGCGCGGGTCGCCGGCCGGCAATGCAGCGGCGCGGGCGGCGAGCTTGGAAACGAACTCATCGGCGACCCTTTCATCGACGACCAGGCGTTCGGTCGACATGCAGATCTGGCCCTGGTGCATGTAGGCGCCGAAGGCTGCCGCATTGACCGCGGCGTCGATGTCGGCATCGTCGAGCACGACGAGCGGCGCCTTGCCGCCAAGTTCGAGCAGCGCCGGCTTCAGGTTCCTGCCGGCGAGCTCGGCGATGATCCGGCCGACCTTGGTCGAACCGGTGAAGTTGACGCGCCTGACGGCGGGATGCGCGACCAGCGCCTCGACGATTGCGGCAGCGTCCTTGGGGTCGTTGGTGACGACGTTGATGACGCCCTTGGGCAGGCCGGCCTCGACCAGCACCTGGCCGATCAGCCGGTGCGTGCCCGGACACATTTCGGAGGCCTTCAGCACCACTGTATTGCCGCAGGCGATCGGCATGGCGATGGCGCGGGTGCCGAGAATGACAGGCGCATTCCACGGTGCAATGCCGAGGCATACGCCGGCCGGCTGGCGGATCGCCATGGCGAGCGTGCCCGGTTTGTCGGACGGGATGACTTCGCCCGAAATCTGCGTCGTCATGGCGGCTGCCTCGCGCAGCATCTTGGCGGCGAGCATGACGTTGAAGCCGGCCCAGGGACCGGTGGCGCCGGTTTCTTCCATCATCAATTTGGTGAATTCGCCAACCTTGGAATCCATCACATCGGCCGCCTTGGCGAGCAAAGCGCGGCGCTCGCCAGGTCCGGTCTTCGACCAGGTCTTGAAGGCAGTGGCTGCAGCTTCGACCGCGGCATTGGCGTCGGCGACACTTGCTGCTGCGGCGCGCGTCGCCAGCTTGCCGGTGAACGGGTCCATGCGCTCGTAAGAGGCAGCACCCGACGCATCCCGTTTGTCGCCGTCGATCAGAAGTCCGATGTCCATTGTTTTCTCCCTCGCTCGCCGTCGAGCGTCGCAAAATTTAGAAGCCGAGCACCTCGGCGTTGATCGATGCTTCGAGGCCGCCATCAACCGGCACGTTGGCGCCGTTGACCCAGCGTGCGCCGTCCGAGCACAGAAACAGCACGACAGGCGCGATGTCGCCCGAGGTGCCGGCGCGTCCGACACGGGCGATGTCGCTGTCGACGCGGGCATCGCCGAGCACAGTGCGGAACTGTTTCAGGATCGGCGTCTCGACCGGGCCGGGGCTGACCGCATTGACGCGGATGCCGCGGCTCCTGAACTGCTCCTGATGCGCGGCGCGCTGCGTCCACAACAGAAGCAGTTCCTTGGAGACGGGGTAGCCTTCCTCGTTCTTCACCTGATGGTCGGCGACCACTTTGGCGATATCGGGAAAGCCCTCGATGCCGACCATCGACGCCGCGCGGTTGAGGTTGGCGCGCCAGCCATAGCCGGCGATCGAAGCGACGTTGACGATGGCGCCGCCTTCGCGAAGCTTTGGCGCGAGACCTTCCGAAAGTGCGCGCAGACCGTAGAAGTTGACCGCCAGCGTCGACACCGCGCCGGTGTTGCCGGAGAGGCCGGCGACGTTGCAGAGCGCGTCGATACGCTGCGGCACGGACGCAATGAGGTCCTCAACGCCGGCCCTGGACGAGATGTCGGCCTTGACGAAGCCGCCGACTGTTGCTGTCGGCTCGCGCACATCGACGCCGATCACGTCGGCGCCGAGCTGGCCGGCAAGTTCGGCCGTTCGGGCACCGATGCCGGAAGCGACACCGGTGATCAGAATGGTTTTGCCGAAAAGCATGGTCACGCCTTCTCCCGCTGTACCGTGGTTTCGTGCGGCGCTGCCGCCGTGTCCGCATCGCCGGTGTTTGCCGGCAGCCTGACGCGATAGCCGACCGGCAGCAGGCGCAGGCCAAAGCGCTCCTCCAGCGTCCCCCACAGGCCGCGCGGCAGGAACAGCGAAAACAGCACGGCGGTGGCGCCGAGGCCGATCAGGTACCAGACGCCGGTGCCGCCGAACCAGGTCTCGATGAGGAAGAACAGCAGTGCGCCGAGGATCGCGCCTTCGAAGGTGCCGATGCCGCCGACCAGCACCATAAAGATCATGTAGGCGGTCCACTGGACGTTGAAATAGGTTTTCGGCTGGAAGGTGATCGAAGTCGCCAGCCACAGCGCGCCGGCCATGCCGATGCCGAAGGCGGCGAGCACGAACAGAAGCCGCTTGGTGCCGGTGACACGCACGCCGACCGAGGCAGCGGCATCCTCATTGTCGCGGATGGCGCGGATGGCCGCACCCGTGTTGCCGCGCAGCAGGCCGAACAGGATGGCAAGCAGCGCGGTCATCGCGGCCAGTGCCAGCCAGTAGATCGTCGCCCGCCTGGCGCCGGCGTCATAGACGTTGAGCGAAATCAGCGACGTCCCGGTCTCGCCTTGCACCAGCCGGTCGAGATTGACCAGGAGATGGGTAAGCGCCGCGATGACCCACATGCCGATGGCGAACTCGCCGTTCCTCAGCCGCAGCATGAACAGCGACATCGGCCAGGAGATCGCGCCGACAATGATCGCCGAGACGAACAGCGAGGCGAACGGGTTGAGGCCGGCATCGGCCAGGCGAATGGCGAAGTAGGCGCCGAGGCCGAAGAACACTTGTTGTCCCACAGAGACCAGGCCGCCGAAGCCGGCCAGCGCATTCCACATCGCCGCCAGGATCACATAGATGAACAAGGCCGTCATGCGGTCGACCGCGCCGGCTGACAGGAAGTGCGGCGCAACGGCGAGCAGCGCGATGATCACGACGACCGCGATCGCCGAGATACGCGAAGCAGGTGTGCCGCGCTCGATCACGGGGGAGGTCGAAACTGCGCTCATGTCGTCTTCCTCGCGGGCAGGCGCACCAGGCCACGCAAGCCGAGGCCGGACGTGGAGAGCCGGATGAACAACACGATCAGGAAGGCGACATGGCCGCCGATGAGGAAGCCTTGCGGATGCACCTGCGCGCCGAGCGTCTGGGCAAGCGCCAGCACGATGCCGCCGAGAAGTGTGCCCCACAGCGAGCCGGCGCCGCCGATCACCGCCGCCTCGAAAGCGAACAGCAATTGCGGTGCGCCGGTATAGGGATCGAAGGTGGCGCGCATGCCGAGAAAGGCGCCGGCAAGACCGACGGTGACCATGGCGATGGCCGCTGCAAGCGCGCTGGCGCGGCGCGCATCGACGCCGACGAGGCCAGCGGTATCAGGATCTTCCGAGGTGGCGCGGATCGAACGGCCGAGCCTGGTGCGGGTCAGGAACAGCTGCAGCCCGCCGAGCATGACGACAGCTGCGGCGAACATGATCACGGCAAGTTTGCCGACATAGATGCTGCCCGGCCATTCCCAGGAATCGTAGGACAGGCTGCCGATATAGGGCGCCAGCGAACGTGTGTCGGCGCCGAATTGCTCGAACAGCGCATTGTCGATGACGATGGCGAGGCCGAAGGTGGTGAGGATCGGCAGCAGCGCGCCGCCGCGGGCGCTGCGCTCGAGCAGGAAGCGCTGCAGCGCCCAGCCGATCGCCGCCGTCAGCGGCAGGACGATGAGCAGGCCGACGAAAGGCGAGATGTGGAATTGCGAGGCGAGCCACCACAGCGCATAGGCCGAAAACACGGCAAGACTGCCATGCGCGAGGTTGATGATGCGCATCACCGAAAACATGAAGGAGAGGCCGCAGGCGATCAGCGCGTAGTAGCCGCCGAGCAGGATGCCCTGGACGATCTGGTTGCTCATGCCGGCACACTCCCGGCGCTCTTCCTGTGCAGGCCGAAATAGGCCTTCGTCACCTCGTCGCGCGAGACCCCCTTGCTCGAACCCTCGAGCGCCACGCGTCCTTCGAGCATGCAGATGACTTTGTCCGAGATCGAGAGCGCGCGGTTGAGATCCTGTTCGACCAGGATGATCGTCGTGCCGGAGCCGATCAGTCCTTGCAGCGAAGCGTAGACGCGGTCGACCACCAGCGGCGACAGGCCGAGCGAGACCTCGTCGAGCAGCAGCAGTTCCGGATTGCTCATCAGGGCGCGGCCGATGGCCGTGGCCTGCTGCTCGCCACCGGAAAGATGCCCGGTCTTGGCATGGCGGCGTGGCTTGAGGTTGGGAAAGGTGTCGAGCACTCGTTCCACGCTCCAGTCGCCGGGACGGCCGGCGGTCTTGCCAAGCAGGAGGTTCTCTTCGACGGTCATCTGCACGAACAGCTTTCGTCCCTCGGGCACCAGTGCGACACCCATGCCGACGCGCTTGTGCGACGGCACGCCGGTGATATCGGCGCCATCCAGAAGCACGCGGCCGGCCGTCGGCTGATGCGCGCCGGCGATTGCTCTCAGCAGCGTCGTCTTGCCGGCGCCATTTGCGCCGACCAGCGCCAGCGTTTCGCCGCGCTCGATCGCAAAGCTCACGCCGCGCACCGCCTGTAAGAGGCCGTGCCGGACAACGAGGTTTTCTACGGCGAGCAGGCTCATTTCGGGCCTCCACCGAGATAGGCGCGCACGACTTCCGGGTCGGCCATCACCGCCTGCGGCTCGCCGTCGGCGATGATCTTGCCGGCATCCATGCAGATCAGCCGCTCGGCAACCTGCAGCAGAATGTGGACGATGTGCTCGATCCAGACGATGCCGATCTTGCGCCGGCGCAATTCCTTGATCGTATCGACAAGTTCGCTCGCCTCGCCATCGGTCAGTCCGCCGCCGATCTCGTCGAGCAGAAGAAGCGTCGGTCTCGCCGCAAGCGCGCGGGCGAGTTCCAGCCGCTTGCGGTCGAGCAGGCCGAGCGTCTCGGCGCGCCGGTTGGCGACGCCCAGCATGCCGCACAGTTTCAGTGACGCCAGCGCCTCCTCATAGGCTTCGTCGCGGCCGAGACCCGCGCCATGCGACGCGGCGACGAAGACGTTCTCGAACGTGGTCATGCCACTGAACGGCTTCGGCACCTGGTGCGTGCGCACCAGGCCGAGACGACAGCGGGCCGTGGCCGGCAGCGCCGTCACGTCGCCGCCCCTAAAGGCGACGGTGCCGGCACTCGGCGGAAAGGCGCCTGAAAGCACGCTGAGCAGCGTCGTCTTGCCGGCGCCGTTCGGGCCGACGATGCCGATAGCCTCGTCGGCATGCATGGCAAAGTCGATATCGTCCAGCACCACCAGCGCGCCGAAGCGTTTGTGGATGCCGGCGGCGCTGAGGATCGCGTTTGCTGAACCGTTCACGATGCGATCCCCGTAACCGTCGCTCAGCCGTTATACGGCTGGAGCTTGGCCTCGACCGGAACCTTCGGGTCGGTGGCGTTCTCGGTCACGACATAGTCGAGCGGGAATTTGCTGCCTTCCTTGGCGGCCACCCATTGTGTGCCGATGATCGGACCGGGCGAGACATTGGCGACCGGGCCGCTGGTGAAGTCGACCTTGCCGATCATGGTCTCGGTGTTGAGCGTGCTCAGCGCCTTGGCGACCGCTGCCTTGTCCTTGGCGTCGGTGCTCACCTTCAGCGCCTCGAAGCCGGCGTCGAGCAGCGACATCGAGGCGCCGAGCTGCTGCGTCCACTGCTTGCCGCTCGCGGCCTCATAGCCGTCGGCGAGTTCAGTGCCCGAAACCCCGGTCAGCGGCGACTTGTAGGGGAAGGCCTTGTGCCAGTAAGCGGCGCTCGAAATCTTGTTGCCGAGATCGCCAAGCGCCTCGATGTCGGACGGGAACAGCCCGGTCTTGGCGACCTGGCAGATCTTGATCTGCTTGATCAGGCCCTGCTGCGCTGCCTGGCGCCAGAAGGCGGCGAAGTCCGGCGGAATCGGGAAGGAGTTGAAGATCTCGACGCCTTCCTGCTTGAACAGCGCGATCTGCGAGGAATAGTCGGTGGTGCCGGTCTCGTAGGCGCCGGGATCGACGATGGTGAAACCCTGCTTGGCCAGCCGCGGCGCCAGATGGGCGCGGATGGCGTTGCCGTCGGCGTCGTTGGGATACATGACGCCGACCTTCTTGTTGGTCTCGATCAGGTTCCATTGCGAAACATAGGTCCGGAAGAACTCGTCGACGCCGAAGCCGAAATGATAGGTCCACTTGAACGGCGAGGGGGCGTCGGGCTTGGCGCCACGGCCGAAATACCAGGCTTCCCACGGCATGACGGTGGAGAGGCAAGGCACGCCGGCGGCTTCGCAGGCGTCGGCGACCGGATTGATGACCTCGGGCGTCGACACCGCCAGCATCAGGTCGATGGCCTGGTTGTTGATCAGGTCCTTGGCGAGCTGGCCCGCGCGGGAGGGATCCGATTGCGTATCCTGATCGAGGATTTCCACACTGTACTTCTTGCCGCCGACATCGAGGCCGCCGGCGAGCGCCTTGCGGGCGAGGTCGAGCACATAGCCGTCGGTCTGGCCGAAGCCCGCGAGCGGGCCGGTGCGTGGACTGACAAAGCCGACCTTCAGCGTGTCGGCAGCTTGCGCGAAAGCCTTGCCGCGGCTGAGCGCAAGGGCTGCGCCGCCGGCGAGAGATGTGGTGATGAACTGGCGCCGCGAGACGCCGGATTTGCTTGAGGTCATGCTGATATTCCTCCCTTTCCTGACGGTGCCTGGAGGCGACCGCCGGCCTGCTCAAAATCGGTGCCGCCCGTTGTTCAGATCGGATATGCCCCGACTGTCTCCAAGGCGGCAGCGGAACGCCGCCAATGCCGGCAAACGGCACGATTTCGATCCTCCCATTGCCACACTGCCTTAGGTGTTTGGTTTGGTAAAATGATATTTTGCGGTTTTTTATTAACCCATGGGTTAGGAGACTTGCGCATTCCCACAGGCTGCCGGCGACTGACCTGATTGCCTTGCCCCTCGTAACGACAACTGCCTCAGCCGCCTCGGCTGGCCGCCTCGCGGATGGTTTTCAGCAGGATGGCGAAGGCCGGCGAGGGGGCCGTGTCGGTGCGCATCGTCAGCCCGACAGGTCCCTTGGTCTCTTCGGTGTTGACCGGCAGAGCGACGAAGGCGCCGCTGGAGATTTCATTGGCGACGACGCCGGTCGAGATGATCCAGACGGCATCGCTTTGCCGCAGGAAGGCGCGGCCGAAGGAATCCGAGACGGTCTCGATTTCGGTCGCCGGCGCGGTCATGCCATTGGTGATGAACAGGCGGTCGACGAACGGGCGGATGACCGATTCCCGGGTCGGCATCAGCACCGGGAACTCATCGAGGCGGGCGAAGATGTCCTGGCCCGGCTGCGCCAAGGGGTGGCCGGCCCGCACCACGAACAGAACCTGTTCGGAATAGAGATGCTCGAAGAAGAAGCCGGTCATGTTTTCCGGTGCCGCCAGCCGGCCGACAACAAGATCGAGCGCGCCGACACGCAACTGTTCGAGCAGCACGGCATTCTCACCGGTGACGATCTTGATCGCCGCTCCCGTATTTTCACTCAGGAACAGACTCATGGCGAGCGGCATGACCCTGGCCGACACTGTGGGCAGCGCGCCGATGCGGATCGGATGGCGGTTGATGGCGCCGTCCTGGCGGACGGAATTGACGCCACGCTTCAAGGCGGTGATCGCCGTGCCGGCATGACCGAGGAAGATTTCGCCGAGCCGTGTCACCCTTATGCCGCGGCCGTCGCGTTCGACGACTGCGATGCCAAGCGCCTCTTCCAGTTCGCGCAATGTCTTGGTCACCGCCGGCGGACTGACATGAAGAAAATCGGCCGCCCTCGCCACGCTGCCTTGCCGCGCTACCTCAAGGAATGCCTGCAGGTGACGGAACCTTATGCGGCTTTCGGACATGGTTCTCGTAACCTCCCAGTTAATGAAACGGCGCAAAATATCATTTTACCAAACCAAATGCCTTGTGCAATGTGAACACGGAGGATCGAAATCGTGCCATTCGTCAACATTGGCGGCATCACGCTCCACCAT
Source organism: Mesorhizobium sp. P171375 (assembly GCF_057786075.1). Classification (NCBI taxonomy): domain Bacteria; kingdom Pseudomonadati; phylum Pseudomonadota; class Alphaproteobacteria; order Hyphomicrobiales; family Phyllobacteriaceae; genus Mesorhizobium; species Mesorhizobium sp. P171375. The sequence continues at coordinate 5,707,685 of NZ_JBYNWF010000001.1, read as the reverse complement.
CGCAACTTCAAGGCGAATGGGGACGCGCGGCCAGTCGTGTTTATCAATTCGCTCGGTACCGACTTCCGCATCTGGGACGAAGTGGTGTCTGACTTGAACGCTGACATGCCCTTGCTGGTTTACGACAAGCGCGGCCACGGGCTCTCCGATATTGGCGGCATCACCTCGATTGACGATCATGTCGATGATCTCTCCGGCCTCATCGATCATTTCGGGCTGACCAATGTCGTGCTTTGCGGCCTTTCGGTCGGCGGTCTGGTCGCGCAAGGGTTCTATGCAAGGCGCCCCGACATCGTCGACGGTCTCATCCTATGTGACACGGCGCACAAGATCGGCACCGCCGACAGCTGGAACACCCGCATAGCAACCGTCGAAAGCAAAGGCATCCAGGCCATCGCCGACGCAGTGCTTAAACTGTGGTTCACTCCGGCCTTCCACACGGACCGGATCGCCGAGCTTGACGGCTACTGGAACATGATGACCCGGCAAGCCGTCGCCGGTTATATCGGCACCTGCGCCGCAGTGCGCGACGCCGATTTCACCGAGGTCGCTCAGGCTATCGCGGTGCCTACGCTTTGCGTCGTCGGTGACCAGGACGGCTCGACGCCGCCGGACCTGGTTCGCTGGCTGGCCGAACTCATTCCCGGCGCGCGCTTCGAGATCATCCGGGATGCCGGCCACATTCCTTGCGTCGAGCAGCCCGGTGCGCTGACCGCCCTGATCCGAGAATTTCTCGCGTCGCTTCCTCAGAGAAAGCAGATCCATGGATGAAGTGTCCAAGACCACGACCAGATACCGGACCGGTCTGACGGTGCGGCGCTCGGTGCTCGGCGACCCGCATGTCGACCGCAGCGAGGATGCCGTCACCGATTTCGACCGGCCGTTCCAGGAGCTGATCACCGAGGCAGCCTGGGGGACGGTGTGGGCGCGGCCGGGTTTCAGCAAGCGCGAGCGCTCGATCGTGACGCTGGCCCTGCTCGCCGCACTCGGCCATGATGAAGAGGTCGCCATGCATGTGCGCGCCACCGCCAACACCGGCGCCTCGCGTGACGACATCTGCGAAGCGTTCCTGCATGTCGCGATCTACGCCGGCGTGCCGGCGGCCAACCGCGCCTTCAGGATCGCCAAGGAGGTGTTTTCGGAAATGGACGGAAGCAGGAATGGCCATGCCAGTTGATGCCGGCTCGAACCGCAGGCCCGAGACCGGCGCCTTCTTCCAGCGCGACCGCAACTGGCATCCGCCGGCGCTGACGCCGGACTACAAGACATCGGTGCTGCGCTCGCCTCAGAAGGCGCTGCTGGCCTTCGACAACACGGCATCGGAAATCACCGGCCCGGTGTTCGGCCACGCCATTCTGGGCGAACTCGATGCCGACCTCATCCACAATTTCGCCAGGCCCGGCGAGAGCGCCATCGGCGAGCGCATCATCGTCTATGGGCGCGTGCTCGACGAGCGCGGCGTTGGCGTCTCGGGCGCGCTGCTCGAATTCTGGCAGGCCAATGCCGGCGGCCGCTACCGCCACAAGAAGGACGGGTATCTGGCGCCGCTCGATCCGAATTTCGGCGGCTGCGGCCGCACCATCACCGACGCTGATGGCAGCTATGCCTTTCGCACCGTCAAGCCCGGTCCCTATCCCTGGCCGAACGACCCCAATGACTGGCGGCCGTCGCACATCCATTTCTCGGTGTTCGGCCACGGCTTTGCGCAACGTCTGATCACGCAAATGTATTTCGAGGGCGATCCGCTGATCTGGCGTTGTCCGATCGTGGGCGGGATCCGCGACAAGGCGGCTGTGGAGACGTTGATCGCCGCGCTCGACATGCAGGCAACGATCCCGTTCGACGCGCGTGCCTACAAGTTCGACATCGTGCTGCGCGGACGTCGCGCCTCGCTGTTCGAAAACCGGGCGGAGGGCAATTGATGGCGCAGGCTCTCACCCGGCTGAAGGAGAGCCCGTCGCAAACCGCGGGGCCTTATGTCCATATCGGGCTGACGCCGAATTTCGGCGGCATTGGCGGCGTGTATGCCACGGACCTTGGCGCGACCATGCTCAACGACAAGACCAAGGGCGAGCGCATCGGTTTGCGCATCCGCGTGCTCGATGGCACCGGCACGCCGCTCAGGGACGCGCTGATCGAAATCTGGCAGGCGGATGCCAATGGCTTCTACAATTCGCCGGCCGAATTACGCGGCGATGCCGATCCGGATTTTCAGGGCTGGGGCCGTCAGCCGACCGACATGGAAACCGGCCTGTGCAGCTTCGAGACGATCAAGCCGGGCCGCGTGCCGTTTGGCGACGGGCGGCTTATGGCGCCGCATATCAGCCTGTGGATCGTGGCGCGGGGCATCAATATCGGCCTCCACACACGGCTCTATTTCTCCGACGAGGAGAAGGCCAATGCCGAGGACCCGATCCTCGCCCGCATCGAGCACAGGGTGCGCGTGCCGACGCTGATCGCCGAGCGGCAAGGCGATATCTATAGTTTCGACGTCCATCTCCAGGGGGAGAAGGAAACGGTCTTCTTCGACAGCTAGGAGGCCCCTCGCATGACCGTATCGCCCTTCGACCATCCGCTGCTGTCCGGCCTGCTCGGCGACGAGGAGGCGGTGCGGTATTTTTCCGCCGATGCCGAAATCGCCGCCATGCTCGATTTCGAGCGCGCGCTGGCGGAAGCGCAAGCCGAAAGCGGGATCATCGGCAAGGACGCCGCGGCCGCGATCGTGTCTGTCCTGTTGTCCTACAAGCCGGATACGGCGCGGCTACGGGCCGGCGTGGCAAAAGACGGCGTGATCGTGCCGGAACTGGTGCGCCAGTTGAAGGCAGCGGTCGGCGCGCCGCACGAGGCCAGCGTGCATTTCGGCGCAACCAGCCAGGATGTCATCGACACTGGCCTGGCGCTTCGGCTGCGCCGCGTGATCGACCATCTCGATCTCTTGCTGATTGAAAACATCGTGCGGCTGACGGCGTTGGAAGAGCGTTTCGGGGGCAGGACATTGGCCGGGATGACACGGATGCAGGTGGCGATCCCAATAAAAGTGTCGGACCGTGTCGCAGCGTGGCGTGCACCGCTACAGCGGCATCAGCAGAGATTGTCGCAACAGTCGCCACGTTTGCTCGTAGTGCAATTTGGCGGCGCCGCCGGCACGCTGGAAAAGCTCGGCGACAAGGGCCCTGCGGTGCGCGCGGCCCTTGCCGCAAAACTCGGCCTTGGCGACGCGCCGCAATGGCACAGCCAGCGCGATGCGCTGGCCGAATTCGCCAGCTTGCTGTCGCTCATCACCGGCGGCCTCGGCAAGTTCGGCCAGGACATTGCGCTGATGGCGCAGGCCGGCTCTGAGATCACACTGTCCGGCGGCGGCGGCTCGTCGGCCATGCCGCACAAGCAGAACCCGGTGAAGGCCGAAGCGCTGGTGGCGCTGGCGCGCTTCAACGCCACGCAGCTTTCCGGCGTGCACCAGGCGCTGGTGCACGAGCAGGAGCGCTCGGGCGCGGCGTGGACGCTGGAGTGGCTGCTTCTGCCGCAAATGGCGGTTGCGACCGCAGCTGCACTACGGCTCGCCGCGGAGCTCGCCGGAGAGATCGAAAGCCTGGGGCACTGATGCGTACAAAGATCGTCATTGTCGGTTCCGGGCCGTCTGGCCTGCTGCTCGGCCAACTGCTCAGCGGCATCGGCGTCGAGACGGTGATCCTCGAGCGTTCGAGCCGGGAGCACGTGCTTGGCCGTGTGCGGGCAGGGGTGCTCGAACAGGGCACGGTCGAATTGCTGGAGGAGGCGGGCGCGGCTGCAAGGCTGCATGCCGAAGGCCTGCCGCATGCCGGCATCTCGATTGCCTTCGGCGGCAGCCTGCACCGACTCGACCTGTCGGCGCTGACTGGTGGCAAGCACGTCACCGTCTATGGCCAGACAGAAGTGACGCACGACCTGATGGACAAGCGCGAGGCGGCGGGGCTCACCACGGTCTACGAGGCGGCCAATGTCGCGCTGCATGGTTTCGACGGCGAAGCGCCCTTCGTCACCTATGACAAGGATGGCGTCAGCCTCCGCATCGGCTGCGATTTCATCGCCGGCTGTGATGGCTATCACGGCGTCAGCCGCAAATCAGTGCCTGAGCGCGTGTTGAAAACCTTTGAGCGCACCTATCCGTTCGGCTGGCTCGGCGTGCTGGCCGAGGTGCCGCCGGCCGATCACGAACTGGTCTACGCCAATCACGAGCGCGGCTTTGCGCTGTGCTCGATGCGCTCGACCCATCGCAGCCGCTACTATGTGCAGGTTCCGGCGGACGAGCGCGTCGAGGCGTGGAGCGACGACCGCTTCTGGGATGAGTTGCGCCGCCGCCTGCCGGAACGGACGGCTGCCGCCGTCGTTACAGGCCCGTCCTTCGAAAAGTCGATCGCGCCGCTGCGCTCCTTCGTTGCCGAGCCGCTGCGCTTTGGCCGGCTGTTCCTGGTCGGGGACGCCGCCCACATCGTGCCGCCGACCGGCGCCAAGGGGCTCAACCTCGCTGCCAGCGACGTGCGCTATCTCTTTGCCGGACTTCGCGAATTCTACCTGGACAAATCACTGGGTGGGCTCGACGCCTATTCGGCTAAGGCGCTGGCGCGAGTGTGGAAGGCGGTACGCTTTTCCTGGTGGATGACGACGATGCTCCATCGCTTTCCCGATACCGGCGAGTTCGGCCAGCGCATCCAGGAGGCCGAACTCGACTATCTCGTGCATTCGCAGGCGGCGTCGACCGCGCTGGCCGAGAACTATGTCGGTTTACCGTATTGAGGGCGGTGCGATCTCAAACGCGCTCGAGCGCCACTGCGATGCCTTGGCCGACGCCGATGCACATGGTGGCCAGCGCATAACGGCCGCCGCGCTCGCGCAGCTCCAGCGCCGCGGTACCGGTGATGCGCGCGCCCGACATGCCGAGCGGGTGGCCAAGTGCGATGGCGCCGCCATTGGGATTGACGTAGTCCGCGTCCTCGCCGATGCCGAGTTGGCGCAGCACGGCGATACCTTGCGAGGCGAAAGCTTCGTTGAGTTCGATGACATCGAATTGTTGCGGCGTCAGGCCGAGACGGGCACAGAGCTTTTTCGTCGCCGTCGCCGGGCCGATGCCCATGATGCGTGGCGCCACGCCGGCGGCGGCGCCGCCGAGGATCCGGGCGATCGGCGTCAGTCCGTATTTTTTCACAGCCGCTTCCGACGCGATGATCAGCGCCGCGGCGCCATCGTTGACGCCGGACGCATTGCCGGCGGTGACCGTCCCGCCTTGGCGGAACGGCGTCGGCAATTTGGCCAAGGACTCGACCGTGGTTCCGGCGCGAGGATGTTCATCTTTGGAGACGATGACCGCATCGCCCTTTTTCTGCGGGATCGTCACCAGAGTGATCTCCTTCGCCAGCCGGCCATTGGCTTGCGCGGCGACGGCCTTGTCCTGGCTGCGCGCGGCGAACGCATCTTGGTCGGCGCGCGACACCGAAAAATCCTCGGCGACGTTCTCGCCGGTCTCGGGCATGGAATCGACGCCGTACTGTTTCTTCATCAGCGGGTTGATGAAGCGCCAGCCGATGGTGGTGTCGTAAATCTCGGCATTGCGCGAAAAGGCGGTCTCGGCCTTGGGCATGACGAAGGGCGCGCGGCTCATCGATTCGACGCCACCGGCAATCATCAATTCGGCCTCGCCCGATTTGATGGCGCGGGCGGCGATGGTGACGGCATCCATGCCGGAACCGCAGAGGCGATTGACGGTCGAGCCGGAAACCTCCTTCGGCAAGCCGGCCAGCAGCAGCGACATCCTCGCCACATTGCGATTGTCCTCGCCGGCCTGGTTGGCGCAGCCATAGACGACATCGTCAACCGCCTGCCAGTCGATGCCGGCATTGCGCTCGATCAGCGCCTTCAGCGGGATGGCGCCGAGGTCGTCCGCGCGCACTGAGGAAAGCGAGCCGCCGAAGCGGCCAATCGGGGTGCGGATGTAGTCGCAGATGAAGGCCTCGGTCATGTCATGCGGCCTTTTGTTTTCCGCTTCCCTCGTGCGCCGCCTTGGTGCGGGCCTGCAGGTCGCGCAATGTCGTCAGTTCCAGCGCTGTTGGCGCCGGCGTCTCTTCAAGCGCATCGGCAAATCTCACCGTCCAGCCGCAAGTGTCCTGCACCTGTTGGCGCGTCACGCCGGGATGCAGCGACACCACGGTGAATTCCTTGGTCACCGGGTCGGGCTTCCAGATGGCGAGGTCGGTGATCAGCAGCGTCGGCCCTGATGTGTCGATGCCGAGGTGTCGGCGATGGTCGCCGCCGTCGCCATGGCCGAAGGAGGTGAAGAAGTCGATCTTTTCGACCATGCCGCGCTTCGATTGCGCCATGGTGATGTAGATCTCCTTCGATGAGGTGGCGATCTCCGGCGCACCGCCGCCGCCGGGCAGGCGGGTCTTGGGATGCGCATAGTCACCGATGACGGTGGTGTTAATGTTGCCGAACTTGTCGAGCTGCGCCGCGCCGAGGAAGCCGATGGAGATGCGGCCGCCCTGCAGCCAGTAGCGGAACATTTCGGGCACCGAGACGGTGGTGACGGCGGTGTCGCAGAGTTCACCGTCGCCGATCGACAGCGGCAAAACATCGGGCGCGGTGCCGATGGTGCCGCTTTCATAAATTAGCGTGATGTCGGGCGCATGCGTCAGCCGCGCGACGTTGCAGGCGGCCGACGGCGCGCCGATGCCGACGAAGCAGACATCGTCGTTCTTCAAGGCGCGGCTGGCGGCGATGGTCATCATCTCATTGGGGGTGAAGCCGCTCATGCCGCGCTCCTCAGATGTTCGACTCGGGCCGCGAAATCATCGGCCGTGCGTTCGATGACATTGGCCTGCATCCAGGCCTGGAATTTTTCACGGTCGGCGGCGATCTCGTCCCATTCGAGATAGGCGGCGTTGTCACGCGCATAATAGCCGTGCGTGTAGGAGGGATGGGAGCCGCCGGGCACCACCGATATCGCAGCGATGGTCCAGCGCGGCAGCACGGTCAGATTGGGGTGCAGGTCGTCGAAATTGTCGACCACTTCCTCCACCGTCACCACGGCGCGTTTTGCTGCCAGCACCGCTTCCTTCTGGATGCCGACAATGCCTTCGACCAGCACATTGCCTTTTTTGTCGGCCTTCTGGGCGTGGATGAAGGTGACGTCCGGGCGGATCGAGGGAACCGCCGCCAGCACTTCGCCGGTGAACGGACAAGTGACCGACTTGATGTTCGGATTGACGGCGACAAGCCCAGCGCCGCGATAGCCGCGAAACACCGCACAGGGCAGTCCGGCCGCGCCCGCCTCATAGGCGTTGGCCATGCCGGCATGGCTGTGCTCCTCGATCTCGATCGCCCGGGGAAAGCTGTTCTCGATGGCGTCGCGGGCGCGCCGCAGCAGGCCGACGCCGGGATTGCCGACATAGGAGAAGATGATCTTCTTCGCCATGCCCATGCCGATCATCTGGTCGTAGATCAGGTCGGGGGTCATGCGGATCAGCGTGAGATCGCGAAAGCCCTGGCGGATCGCCTCATGCGCCGCCGCCGTCGGGATCAGATGGGTAAAACCCTCGAAAGCGACCGCGTCGCCATCATGCAGATTCTCGGCCACGGCCTCACTGAGCGGCAGGAATTTGACCATCGCAGGAAACTCCAAAAGTTCGTATTGCGAACATTTGTTTTGTATGCAATACATTTACATCAGGTCGCCGCGATGAGTCAATGGCGACGCATTGTTTCGCGGAGGCCGCATGGACGACGAGGGAACGACGCGCGACCATGTCGGTTCGCTGGAACGCGGCCTTGCGGTCATGGAGATCCTTGCCCGGCATCCGGCGGGCTTGACGCTGACCGAGATGGCGGAAGAGGCGGGGCTGACTCGCGCTGGCGCGCGCCGATTTCTGCTGACGCTGACCGCTACCGGTTATGCGAGGCAATCCGGCCGGCTGTTTTCGCTTTCGCCGCGCCTGTTGACCATTGTGCGGACCTGGCTTGGCGGCGCTTCGCTGTGGAGCTTCGCGACGCCGATCCTGCGAGAGGTGGCAGGGCAGTTCAACGAGGCCTGCAATGCGGCGGTGCTGTCGGGCGAGGATGTCGTCTATGTCGCGCGCATCCCCGGCCGGCGCATCCTCAGCGTATCGCTCGATGTCGGCACCAGGCTGCCGGCGCATTGCACCTCGATGGGGCGGGTTCTGCTTGCGGGGCTCGCGCCGGACGAACTGAAGGCCTTCCTTGCCGAAGCAAGGATCGAGCGGCGGACGCCGAAGACGATCACCAGCCGCGCAGCCCTCAGCAAGGCGATCGACGCCGCGAGGGCGGGTGGCTTTGCCATCGTCGATGAGGAACTGGAGCTCGGCCTGCGCTCGATCGCCGTGCCGATCTGTGATCGCGCCGGCAAGACCGTCGCGGCGATCAACGTCTCGACCCAATCGGCGCGGTTTTCCGTCGAGGCGATGGAACGGGATGTCCTGCCGGAGCTGGGCAAGGCGAAACGGCGTATCGAAGAATTCTTCTTCGTTTAAGCAGCAGGCTAATCGCCTAAACGCGTACCGCCCTCATTGCCCTGCCGGGCATTTCTCCCCGTTTACGGGGAAGAAAGAGGCTGGCCCCCGCATTGCCGGCTTTATTTCTGAATGTTGGTGAAGTGGCGAAATCGTCGATGAGAGCGCCACTCGCCCCGTTTACGGGGAGAGTGCCGGCAGGCAGGTGAGGAGCAGCGCATGCACTCCCAACGAATCCCGTTGACCTCACGTCAAAACTCCAATATTGAACAGGACTATACAGGTTCACTGAACAGGTACCCATATGAAGCGGCGCGCAGTTCAACTGTCTCCCGGCACGGGCAAGCCCGAGCAGATCGCCACCGTTCTCGAACATGAAATCCGCTCCGGCGTGCTTGGCTTCGGCGACCGCCTGCAAAGCGAAAACGAGCTCGTCCAGCGCTTCTCCGTCAGCCGCAACACGGTTCGCAAAGGCCTTGAAGAACTGTCCAGCCGCGGGCTGATCACCACCAAGGTCGGCATTGGTTCCTTCGTCACCTTCGACGGCAAGCCAGTCGATGACAGCATCGGCTGGTCCCGGGCGCTGGCCAATGCCGGCGCCAATGCCGAGACGCGGACGCTGCGGCTGGAAGTGATCGAGGATGCCGATCTTGCCGCGCTACTTGGCATCGAAAGCCCGTTCTTCATCGCCGTCGACCGGGTGCGCACCAATGCCAGCGACGGCCATGCAATCTCCATCGAGCGCAGCCGGCTGCCGCTGTCGCCTGAACTCGAGGATGTGCCGCTGCGCGGCTTGCGCGAAGGCTCGTTGCACCAGACGCTGCGGGCCGCCGGGCTCATTCCCGACCATGGCGAGGAATGGGTCGGCATCGAGATGCTCAACGCCGAGGACGCGGCCATTCTCGGCTGCCCGCAAGGCACGCCCTTCCTGCGCGGGCGACGGCTGACGCGCGCCGCAGACGACCGGCCGATCGAGTATGTCACCAGCCTGCTCAACCCGGCGCATTTTGCGCTGCATATGAGGTTTTGAGCGATGCCGGATGCAGCCGACAAGGTCGTTGATCGCGCGCTGGGCGCGCTTGTCGGTGGGGCGCTGGGCGATGCGCTCGGCATGCCGACGCAGCTTTTGTCGCCGGCCCGTATTGCCGAACTCTATGGCCATGTCGAGGATTTCGTCGCGCCTTTCGCCGACCATCCGGTGTCCAAGGGGCTCGTGGCCGGCACCATCACCGACGACACCGAACAGGCGCTGCTGCTCGGCCGCATTCTTGTCGAATCCGGCGACCGTTTCGACCATGCGCGCTGGGTCAATGCGCTGCTCGACTGGGAACGCGAGGTCAAGGCACGCGGCAGCTATGATCTGCTGGGACCGTCGAGCAAGCGCGCCATCGATGCCATCAACAATGGTGTGCCGGCCGAAGAAGCCGGGCGCAGCGGCGACACCAATGGCGCGGCCATGCGCATCGCGCCTGTCGGCATCATGATGCCGCTGGAGCCGCTCGATGCGTTTGTGGCCAAAGTGGCGGAGACCTGCCGTGCCACGCACAACACCTCGATCGCCATTGCCTCGGCCGCCGCGGTCGCGGCCGCTGTCAGTCGCGGCGTCGCCGGCGGCGACTGGCGTGCTGCTTCCGACAGCGCCGTCGCGGCGGCGAGGCGAGGGGCCAAGGTCGGCCACTGGGTGACCGGCGGCGACATCGCCGCACGCATAGTCTTGGCGCAGGAGCTCGTGCGCGGCAAGGCGACGAGGGATGCGATCCGGCTGATCACCGACCTGGTCGGCACCGGCGTCGCCAGCCAGGAATCGGTCCCGGCCGCCTTCGCGGTGCTGGAAGTCTCCAACGGCGATCCCTGGAAGGCCGCTGTCATCAGCGCCAATCTCGGCGGCGACACCGACACGATCGGTGCCATTGCCGCAGGCATGGCTGGGGCCTGCATCGGCTTTTCGCAATTGCCGCAGGACCGGATCGCCGGCCTTAGGGGTATCGACATGGCCGAGGTTCGGACGCTGGCAGCCGATCTGGTTGCAGCAAGGGTGTTCAAGGGCCGCACGGACAAGACCGGCTCCGGCAAGGACGCCGCGGCATGAGCGGGCGCCTCGTCCATGTCGGCAGCGCGGTGGTCGACCATGTCTACCGCATCGATGTGTTGCCGGCGCCTGGTACGGAGAAGACAGCTTCAAGTTATGCGCAGGTCGCCGGCGGCGGCTTCAACATGATGGTTGCGGCCAGCCGCACCGGCATGACGGTTGTGTTCGGCGGCCAACTCGGCAGCGGACCAAATGGCGATTTCCTGCGCGCTGCGCTTGCGGGCGAGGGTATCGAAACGCTGACGCCGCCATCATCTGCGATGGACAGCGGCAATTGCGTCGCCATGATCTCGAGCGATGCCGAACGCACCTTCGTCTCTTGGCCCGGCGCGGAGGGCATTCTCAGCCTCGCCATGATGGCGCCCGTGGTCGCGGCATCCGGCGACTGGGTGTTCACCTCAGGCTACACGCTGAGCTATCCCGGCAGCCGCGACGCGCTGACCGACTGGATCGAGGCGCTGCCAGCAGATATTCCGTTTGTGTTCGATCCGACGCCAATCATTGCGGACATTCCGCGCCCAATCCTGTCGCGGGTGCTTGCCGGCACGACTTGGTTGAGCTGCAACACGACCGAAGCGGCCGAGATCGCCGGCCTTGGCGATGTCGAAACCCTCGCACGCCGACTTCTCGCCGATCATTGCCCGAAGGCCGAAGGCGTTGTCATTCGCGCCGGCCCGAAGGGCTGCTTCGTGCAGTTGGCTGACGGCAGTGCGCAAACCATTCCCGGCTTCAAGGTCGATGCAATCGACACCAATGGCGCCGGCGACACCCATATCGGCGCTTTCGTCAGCGCATTGTCACGCGGGGTGCCGGCTTTCGAGGCGGCGCGCTACGCCAATGCGGCGGCGGCGCTTTCGGTCACTCGCCAAGGCGGGTCATCGGCGCCGACGGACAGAGAGATCCAGACATTCCTGAGCCATGCCGATGATCACGAGCATGGCCGGAAGCAACAGGCCTAAACATGCCCCGCCAACCGGGCAAACAATGAGAGGAACGAACATGCGTATGCCCAGACTGACCGCTTTCCTGACTGCAACCTCCGTCATCGCCTCGGTGCTGGCGGCCAGCGCCGGCGAAGTGCACGTGCTCAACTGGAAGGGCTACGGCGCCGACGAGCCGTGGGCCGTCGAAGCCTTCGAGAAGGCGACCGGCAACAAGGTCATCAACGACTTCTTCAATTCCGAACAGGAAATGCTGACCAAGATCCGGACCAACCCGGGGCTCTACGACGTCGTCATGATCAATGCCGCCTTCAACGACCAGGCGATGGCGGAAAAGCTGATCCAGCCGATCGATGTGTCGAAGCTTTCCAACTATGCCAATATCAGCCCGGACAAAGCGAGCTCGCCGATGCTCGACCATGACGGCAAGGTCTATGGCGTGCCGTGGGTGTGGGGGCTGACGGCGCTTGCCATCAACGAAAAGTCCTTCGACAAGCCGCCGACATCAATCGCCGAAATGTGGAATGCCGCGCATAAGGGCCGCGTAGTCATTCGCGACGACGCCGTCGAGGCGGTCCAGTTCGGGGCCATCGCCACCGGCCAGAATATCAACGACATCAAGGATATGGAGGCGGTCAAGGCGAAGCTGACCTCGCTGATGCCGCAGATCAAGACCTTCTGGAGCTCGGAGAACGACTGGAACCAGATGGTCGCCTCCAACCAGATCGACATCGGCACCTACTGGAGCGGTTCGGCCGACCGCGCCAAGACCCACTTCAAGCTGCCGGTCTCGCTGGTCATCCCGCAGGAGGGCGCCGTCGCCTGGCTCGATGCTTTCTCCATTCCGGCCGGTTCGAAGAATGTCGAGGGCGCCGAAGCCTTCATCAACTACATGATCGACCCGAAATTCTATGTCGAATGGGTCACCAAGGTCGGCGCTCCCGTCTCCGCCAACACCAAGGCGGTGGAAGCGCTGCCGGAGGATGCCTTCAACCGCAAGGTGATGGGCGATCCCGAGGTTGCCAAACGCATCCAGTTCCAGGCGCCGATCACCGACAAACAGCGCGAAGCCTATCTGGCGCTGTGGCAGCAGCTCAAGGTCGACGTGAAGTAAAGCTTACGTCCCGGCCAGCCGGCGGTTCGCGCCGGCTGGTCTTTCAATCCTGGGAGGAGGGTTACCATGGCAGCGCAGGGTACGTCGCGCAGCGGGCTGAGTTCGGCGCTGCCGCTCCTGGCGCCGGCCTATCTCTGGCTGACGGCGGCGATCTTCCTGCCGCTTTCGGCCATGGTGTTCTTCTCCTTCATGACCGACCTGCCGCTGTCGGGAAAGCCATGGGCTTTTACGCTCGGCAACTATGCCGCCTTCTTCTCGCAAAGCCTTTACCTGACGCTGCTGCTCGCCTCGCTCAGGCTCGGCCTCGAAGTGACGCTGTGGTGCGTCATCATCGGCTATCCTGCGGCCTATGTGCTGGCCAAGGTGCTGAAGGGCCGCAGCCGCGAGGCGATCTTCCTGCTCGTGATCCTGCCGTTCTGGTCGAACGGGCTGGTGCGCATTTTCTCATGGGCGATGGTTTTGCGCGAGGGCGGCATTCTCGACACGGCGCTCAATGCGGTGCTGCCGTTCAAGATCAACATCGATCTGATGTATTCCTACCCGGCCGTCATCATCGGTCTGGTGCACTCCTACGTGCCCTACATGGTGCTGACCTGCTATTTAACGCTGCAAGCAATTGACGACTCGCTGATCGAGGCCGGACGCTCGCTCGGCGCCTCGCGGTTGCAGGTGCTGAAGCGGGTGATCATCCCGCTGTCGATGCCCGGACTGGTGGCGGGTGCTGCGCTGATCTTCGTGCCGGTTGTCGGCTCTTTCATGGAGCCGCGCATTCTTGGCGGGCGCACCGGCACGTTCTACGGAACGATCATCGAGGACCAGTTCGTCGCAGTATTCAACTGGCCGCTGGGGGCGGCTTTGTCCTTCATCCTGCTGGCGGTCGTGCTGGTGATCCTGGCGGTTGCCTCGCCGGTGCTCAAGAGGGCCGCGTGATGATGACGACCCGCGTCCTCGAAGGGCTCGGCCGCTTCTATATCGGCCTGCTGCTCACCTTCCTCTATCTGCCGATCATCATCATGGCGCTGATGTCGCTCAACGTCTCGCCGTTCTATCAGCTGCCGTTCGAATGGACGACGGAATGGTACGCTTCGCTTTGGCAGAACGACCAGCTCATCGCTGCCACCTGGAACAGCCTGGAGATCGCAGTGATCACCACCATCATCTGCGTGGTGCTTGGCTCGGCAGCATCGCTGGCGCTCTACCGCTACGACTTCCGCGGCAAGAAATTCCTGCAGGCGCTGCTGTTTCCGCCGATCGCCATTCCGTGGCTGATCACCGGCACGGCGATGCTGATCTTCTTCTTCGGCGTCGGCATCGGGCGCGGCCTGTTCGCCATCCTGCTCGGCCATGTGGCGCTGGCGTTGCCCTATGTCATCGTCGTCGTATCGGCCCGGCTGCAGACTTTTGCGCCGGAACTGGAAGAGGCGGCGCGGTCGCTCGGCGCCAATCAGTGGCAGGTCACAGCCCGCGTGACGCTGCCATGGATCATGCCCGGCGTCATCGCGGGCGGCTTGTTCGCGTTTGCCGTGTCGTTCGACCAGTTCGTCGTCTCCTACTTCCTGGCGACACCCGGCCAGACGACGCTGCCGGTCGAAATCTACGCCGCGATCCGCAAGGGCTTCACGCCCGAGATCAACGCGGTGTCGACGATCATCATCGTGGTGTCGATGGCGCTGATGCTGCTCACGGCACGCTTCTTCAAATTCGGCGGAGAGAAATAATGGCTGGCGTCCAGGTAGCGAACATCTCCCGCAGTTTCGGCGCGCACAAGGCGCTGGACGACGTCTCGATCGATTTCGCCGATGGCGGCTTTTACGCGCTGCTCGGCCCATCGGGCAGCGGCAAGACGACGCTGTTGCGCCAGATCGCCGGCTTCGATTTTCCGGACGCCGGCCGCATCGCCATCGGTGGCGAAAGCGTCGAGCGCGTGCCGGTCGAAAAGCGGCGCATCGGCATGGTGTTCCAGAACTATGCGCTGTTTCCCAACATGAGCGTCGCCGACAATATCGCCTTCGGACTGTCGGTGCGGGGCGAGCCGAAGTCGACAATCGCGACCGAAGTGCAGCGCGCGCTCGATCTCGTCCAACTCGGCAAGCTTGGCGAGCGCCGGCCGCACCAACTCTCCGGCGGCCAGCGCCAGCGCGTCGCACTAGCGCGCGCCATCGTTACCAAACCGCGCGTGCTGTTGCTCGACGAGCCGCTCGGCGCGCTCGACAAGGCGTTGCGCGTCGACATGCAGATCGAGCTGAAGCGCATCCAGCGCGAGATCGGCATCACCACCATCTTCGTCACCCACGACCAGGAAGAGGCGCTGACGATGAGCGATCGCATCGGCATATTGCGCGACGGCAGGCTGGTGCAGGAAGGGCCGCCGGAGGAAATCTACGACCGGCCGAAGAGCGAATTCGCCGCCACCTTCCTCGGCGACGCCAACATTTTTCGCGGCGACACCACCGGCAATGGCATCCGCTTGGCCGACGGCACGGCGATCGCCGCCGGGGCAGGTGCAAAGCTCGCCGCCGGGGCCAAGGCGAGCTGCGCGGTGCGGCCCGAACGCATCCGCATCGCCACCGATGCGGGGGCGCCGGATGCGGTCAACGCCAACATGCTCAAGGGGCAGGTGTCCAAGCGTATCTTTGCCGGCAACAACAGCACCTATTTCGTCGAACGGGCCGGCCAGACGCTGAAGGTCATCGTCCAGAACACCGGCATCGAGCGGCTGGCCGAAGGGCAGGACGTGGTGCTTCGCTGGTCGCCGGAGAGCACGGTGCTGATCGCCGGATAGGATCCGGCCAAGCCTTCTACTGCTCAAATCTCCGGGATGTTTTCCCTGAAGATCACCTGCAGCCGGGGCTGGTGCAGTTCGTAGGGCAGGCCTTTCACTGCATGGGTCAGCGTGTTGAGCGCCTCGCGGGCCTCGACGCGCGGGTTCTGGTCGATGACCGCGTCGAGCGTGCCGTCGAGCAGCAGGTCCTTGGTTCCGTCCGTTACTTCATGGCCGAGAAACACGGTCGAATGTTCGCGGCCGCGCTCCTTCAGCGCGCGGGCAATGCCAGTGTTGCCGGCGCCGACATTGTAGATCGCGGCGAGATCCGGATGGCGCTCCAAAAGGGCGGACGCCTCCGAATAGGCTTTCTCGCGGTCGTCGAGCATTTCGCGCATTTCGACGATCTGCAGGTTCGGCGATTCCTCCGTCAGTATGTGGCGGAAACCCATCTCCCGTTCCTCATGGCCGCGATAGGAGAGCGAGCCGGCGAACAACGCCACCTTGCCTGCACGCCCTGATCCCATGAAGCGGTTGAGCAGATAGCCGGCCAGTCGCCCGGCGGCGCGGTTGTCGATGCCGATATAGGCGACCCTCGGCACATGCTGGATGTCGGAGGCGATGGTGACGACCTTGATGTCGTTGGCCGACAGCGAGCGGATCGCCTCGCGCACCGTCGGGTGGTCGAGCGCGATGACGCCGACACCTTGCGTCTGGCCGCGCAAATCCTGCAGCAGGCGGGCGAGCCGGTCCGGATTGAACCCTTCAATGGTGGAGACATGGACGTCGAGATCGGGCCGCGCCTGCGCCTGCGCCTCGATGTGGCGATGCAGCATCTTGATGAAGGAGTTTGTGCCGGCCGGAAGCGCGAAGTCGAGCCGGATGACGTCGCCGGAGAAGGCGCTGCGCGGCACCGGGCTGTTCGAATTTTCCGCGATGTAGCCAAGCCGCTGTGCCGTCTCGAGCACGACTTCGCGGGTGCGCGCCCGAACGCCGGCACGGTTGTTGAGCACACGGTCGACTGTGGCCGGGGAGACACCGGCTTCCCGGGCTATGTCTGTCAGCGTGGACCGCACTGTCGATCACCTCAGCAAAAGCATCAAAATCGCGCAACCCGGACTCGGATGACGGTTCATCGCTGTCCGCGATTCTGATGGGAAATGATGTAACCGGCCTTGGCCGATGCGCAAGCCATTGCGCTAAACCAAATCATGCGGCCCAGCCGCGCGTGTGAGGCGAGCCGCATTTTCCCATCAAATACAGGCATCGAGAGGGGTGACTGGTGATCGGTGTAAGGCATTTTCTCTCCCTGTATGCGATGTTATGATGTTTTTTGATTATTTATGATGTTGACAGCCTTTGCATAGTGCCGTCAATATCAATCATCGGAGCCATGGAGGAACAAGGCTCTGAGGGAGGAGTTTTCAATGTCTGATTTGATCCGCATGTCGCGGCGCCGTTTGCTGGCGTCCGGTGGAAAGGCGGCCGTCTTCGTGGCCGCGGCAGGTATCGCCCCGCAATTCATTCGCCCCGGCCGCGCCTTTGCGGCCGACGCGCTGGCGCCGGGCATGATCGGCGGCCCGACCGGCTTCGACGGCGCCGAGCGCTATCAGTATGGCGCCGACACGCCGGAAGGCCGCGCCATCGAGGCGGCCAAGGCGCTGAAGGGCGCCGGCAAGGCACCGGCCAAGATCGTGCTCGGCCTCTCGGATGGCTCGATCGGCCAGCTGACGCAGCCGTTCCCGGCCGGTGCGCCGTCGATCAAGGATCTGTGGGAAAAGGAAACCGGCATTCCGATCGAAATCGTCGGCCTGCCGAACGGCCAGGAATTCACCAAGACGATGCAGGACATCTCCACCAAGGGTGGGGCCTACGACATCTACTCGACGGAATGGAACCGCCTCGGCGACCTCGCCGAAACCGGCGGCATCGCCAAGCTCGACGACTTTGTCGCCCAGTACAAGCCGGAGTGGGACGACCCCAAGACCGGCTATGTCGACGGCGCCAAGGGCGTGTCGCTGCTCAACAAATATCGCGGTTCGACCTATGGCGTGTCGCTGGACGGCGACTTCCAGACCTGGGTCTACCGCACCGATCTGTTCGGCGACGAAGCCGAGAAGAAGGCGTTCAAGGACAAATACGGCTACGATCTGGCGCCGCCAAAAACCTGGAAACAGCACGGCGACATCGCCGCCTTCTTCCAGCGCCCGGACAAGGGCCTGTTCGGCTCGACCGACCTGCGCAACCAGGGCTGGGGCTACACCAACTGGTATCAGCGCTATGTTTCGATGGCGTCGCCCAACCAGTTCCTGTTCGGCGAAGACGGCAAGCCGCTGATCAATTCCGAACAGGGCATTGCCGCCACCAACGAATACATCGCCTCGCTGGCGCATCATTCGCCGGATGCGATCTCGTGGGGCTGGCCGGAGCAATATGGCAATTTCGCCAAGGGTGGGGCGGCGATGACCTGCGCCTTCTCCAATCTGCCGAAATTCCTCGACAATGCCGGCAACAAGGATTCGGCTGTCACCGGCAAGATCGGCTCCATGCTGCCGCCCGGTCGCGAGATCGGCGGCAAGCTGATCAGCCGTTCGGTGCTGTGGTTCTCGCTGACCGGCATGGTCTCATCGCAGTCGAAAAACCAGGAGGTCGCGTATCTCCTGCTGCAATGGCTGGGCTCCGCCCGCATCTATGCCTGGATGACGGCCAATCCGGGCGGCTATTTCGATCCGTTCCGGCTGTCGGACTTCTCCGATCCGCTGGTTCGCCAGACCTATCACGCCTACCACATGGACGTGGTGCGCGAGACGGTCGCCCGCACCGTGCCGACCATCAACTATCCGGGTGCCACCGCCTTCCACAATGCGCTGGACGAGAACCTGATGGCATCGCTGACCAAGGCCAAGACCGCAGAGCAGGCAATGGCCGACACCGAGAGCGAGTGGAAGAAGATTGCCCGCCGCATCGGCGAGGACAAGCTTCTCGAAGCCATCAAGACCAACAAGGAGGCCTGGCCGACCGTTCTCGATCCGATCAGCTGATCCGGGATCAAAAGGGAGGGGAGGGGCTTGTCGCTCCTCCTCTCCGCTAAACGACGCCACCAGCAAAGCAGCCAGATGAAGCGTTCCGCTCCCTTCGACATATTCCGCTATGCGGCGATTGCCGCGGCCATGGCGGTGACGTTGATCCCGATCCTGTGGATGGTGTCGATGGCGTTCAAGCCGATCGCCGAATGGTCGGCAACCGGCGCCGAGCTGACATGGTGGCCGAAAAACCCGACGCTCAGCAATTTTCGCTTCGTCTTCGGCGAGTCCACCAACAATCTGATCGTCGCGCTTGACCGCAACGCGCTGAAACCGATCCTGTCGTCGCTGCTGTCGGCCACGTTCGGAACAGCGATCGCCATGTCGGCCGGTACCGCAGCCGCCTACGGGCTGTCGCGCTTCGGCTCGGGCCAGAACCTGCCGCTGGCGCTGATCCAGCTCAGGCTGTTTCCGCCGATGGCGGTGATGACGCCTGTCATGATCATGTGGGCTTTCCTCAATTTCACCGACAGCTGGTGGGGGCTATCGCTGATCTACGGCATCGTCACGCTGCCGTTCGCCTTCTGGCTGATGAAGACCTTTTTTGACGACATGCCGCGCGAGATCGAGGAAGCGGCCTTGGTCGAGGGCTGTTCGCGGTGGCGCGTCTTCACCCGCATCACGCTGCCGATGATGCGCGCTCCGCTGGCGAGCGCAGCGCTCTTCGTCTTCATCCTCAACTGGTCGGACTATCTGATCGCGCTGCTGTTGACGACGCGCGAATGGGTGACGATCCCCGTCTACATGGCCTCGCTGTCATCCTCGATGACCGGACAGCTCTACGGCGCCAAGGCGGCGCTCGGCCTGATCGCCGCGGTACCGCCGGTGATCATGGGCATCGCCATCCAGCGCCATCTGGTGCGCGGCCTGACCTTTGGGGCGCTCAAGCAATGAGCGCGGTGACCGCAACGATTTCGGAGGACGACATGGACGCCGTCCAGGCAAAGCCGGCCCAGCGGGACGATGGCGCAAAACTCGGCTTTCGGCTGACGCTGCCGGCGCAGATCCTGGTGCTGTTCATCGCCGTCTTCCCGCTGCTGATGCAGCTCTACATCAGCCTGACCGACTGGTCGCCGCTGTCGGGCCTCGGCTGGTGGAGCGCCTGGTCGATGTGGAACAGTTTTGCCAACTACACCGACCTTGCCGCCGATGCGCGCTTCTGGAGCGCGCTGAAGCGCACGGCCATCGTCATGATTGTTTGCGTGCCGGTGGAATTCCTGCTCGGGCTGGCGCTGGCAACGCTGTTTGCCGACGAGTTTCCGGGCAAGCGCATCTTCTATTCGATCCTGCTGATGCCGATGATGGTGGTGCCGGCGGTGGCCGGCTATATGTTCTTCATGCTGTTCCAGTCCGGCGGCCCGGTGAACGACATCTTGTCGTCGCTCACCGGTTCTCCGGTGACCATTGCCTGGCTGTCGGACCCGACGCTGGCGCTGTTTGCCGTCATGGTCGCCGACATCTGGCAGTGGACACCGCTGATGTTCCTCATCCTGCTCGCCGGCCTGGTTGGTGTGCCGGAGGACCAGATCAAGGCGGCGACATTGCTTGGCGCCAATCCGTGGCAGCGCTTCGTCACCATCGTGCTGCCGAAGATGAAGACGATCATCATCATCGCGCTGGCGATCCGGGTGATCGAGAACTTCAAGATCTTCGACACGCTCTACATCATGACCGGCGGCGGTCCCGGCGTCGCCACCGAAACCATCTCGGTCTACATCTACAAGCTGACCACGCAGGACCTGATCTGGGGTTATGTCGCGGCGATCGCGCTGGCCATATTGATCGTGCTGTCGATCGCAGCGGTGCTTGCCATGAAGCGCATGGCGCGTACAGCGGAGATGCCGGCATGAGCGCCATCCATTTGCAGAACCTGGTCAAGAAATTCGGCGACTTCACCGCGCTGAAGACCATGGATCTGGCCATCGCCGACGGTGAGTTCATGGCGCTGCTCGGCCCCTCGGGCTGCGGCAAGTCGACGACGATGAACATGATCGCCGGCATGGAAGAGCCGACCGGCGGCAAGATCCTGTTTGGCGAGCGGGACATGGCCGGCGTGCCGATGGGGCGGCGCGGCGTCGGCTTCGTGTTCCAGAATTATGCCATCTTCACCCATATGACGGTGCGCCAGAACCTCGGCTATGGACCGAGGATGCGCGGCGCGGCGCCAGCCGAGATCGACCGCCGCGTCGGCGCCATTGCCGAGATGCTGCAGCTGACGCCGCTGCTCGACCGCAAGGCCGACCGGCTGTCGGTCAACATTCTGCAGCGCGTGGCGATTGGCCGCTCGGCGATCATGGAGCCGGCGATCTTCCTGCTCGACGAGCCGCTGTCCAATGTCGACGCCGCCTTCCGGGCCGTCATGCGCACCGAGCTGAAGCAGTTGCAGCGCCAGTTCAAGCAGACCATGGTCTATGTCACCCACGACCAGCTCGAAGCGATGACCATGGCCGACCGCATCGCTGTCATGGACCATGGCGTGCTGCAGCAGGTCGGCACGCCGCTCGAGGTCTACAACAATCCGGCCAATCTGTTCGTCGCCCGCTTCATCGGCGCGCCGGGCATGAACCTGCTCAAGGGCTGGCTGGCGGAAAGCGACCGCGGCCTGATCGTCGACCTCGGTCCGCTGGGCGCCACGCCACCGCTGCCCGACGATATCGCCGCTTCCGTGCGCCGAGCGCGCGGCGAAGTGTTTTACGGCTTTCGTCCGGAGCAGGTGACACTGGTACAGCGTGGCCCGGGCCTGTCGATGCCGGTGACCTTCGTCGAGCGGATCGGCGCGCGCACCATCGTCCATCTCGGTGAGGGTGAGAGCGCCGTGAAGGCGGTGTTCGACAATGATGTCGGCCTGGCGATCGGGCAAACCGCCATCCTCGCGCCGGCCGCGCAGTCGGTGCGCATCTTCGACGCCGCCACCGGCCGCGCCATGAAAGCGGACTGAGACCATGGCCGACATCGTCTTCCGCAATGTGACCAAGCGCTACGGCAAAACACTCGCCGTCGACGACGCCTCGTTCACGGTCAACGACAACGAGTTTTTTTGCTTTTTCGGTCCGCCGCTGTCGGGCAAGTCTACAATCCTACGCTTGGTGCTTGGGCTGGAAGCGCCTGATACGGGCGAGATCCTGATCGGCGGCAAACCGGTCAATGCGGTGTCGCTGGCCGAGCGCAACGTGGCCATGGTGTTCCAGAATCTGGCGCTGTTCCCGCATATGAGCGCGCTCGACAATGTGCGCTTCCCGCTGGTCGAACGCGGGGTCGCCGAACTCCAGATCAAAAAGCGCGTCGCCGATGTCGCCGCCAAGCTGCATATCGGTCATATTCTGCACAAGCCGCCGGCGCAGCTTTCGGGCGGCGAGCGGCAGCGCGTAGCGATTGCGCGTGCGTTGGTGCGCGATCCCAATGCCTATCTGATGGACGATCCGATCTCGGCGCTCGACGCGCGGCTGCGCGAGGAGACGCGCGTCGAGCTGAAGCGCATCCAGCGCGAACTCGGCAAGACGCTGATCTACGTCACGCACGACCAGGAGGAGGCGATGTCGGTCGCCGACCGCATCGCCATCCTGGAGAACGGCAAGATCAGGCAGATCGGCGCGCCGGCCGAAATCTACGACCGCCCAGCCAGCACCTATGTGGCGCGACTGCTCGGTTCGCCGATGATGAACATCCTGAAATCGGTGCGCGGCGCCGGCGGCGTCGAGGCGGCGGAAGGCACGATCCGCATCGCTGATAAGGCTGCTCCAACCGATGCCGTCGAGATCGGGCTCAGGCCGGAAGACATCAAGGTCGGGCCATGGGTGGATGGGACGTCAAGCCGTCCGGCGCGGGTGTTCGAGGTCGAGCCGCTCGGCGGCTATACGGTGGTGACGCTGGCCGCCGGGCAGGCACGGCTGCGGGCGCTGCTGCGCGGTCAGCCCGACATCAGGCCGGATGCAATGGTGGCGATATCCTGCGAGCCGGCCCGCGTGCATTATTTCGGACAGAGCGGGGGAGCGCTGGCACGTTGACGGCGACGCTCAGAGAAGAATTTCGGGAGGACCAGATGACAAACAAGGGCTTTGAGCCGGACGTGAAGGTCCGCACGAAGGAATACAGAATCGGCTGCGTCGGCGCCGGCATGATCATGGCCGAATGCCATCTGGCTGCCTACAAGGAGGCCGGCTTTCCTGTGGTGGCGATTGCCTCGCGCACCAAGGCCAGCGCCGAGAAAGTCGCCAAGCGCTGGAGCATTCCGACCGTCCACGACACGCCGGAACAGCTGATCGAGGACACAAATGTCGAGATCATCGACCTAGCCTTTCCGCCGGACCAGCAGCCGGCGCTGATCCGCCATGCGCTGAAGCAAAAGCACATCAAGGCGATCCTGGCGCAAAAGCCGGTGGCGCTGTCGCTCGAGGATGCGATCGAGTTGCGCGACGCGGCGGCCAAGGCCGGCAAGATCCTCTCGGTCAACCAGAACATGCGCTACGACCAGTCGATGCGTGTCCTGAAGCAGATCATGGACAGCGGCGCGCTGGGCGACATCGTCTTCGCGCAGATCGACATGCACGCCATCCCGCACTGGCAGACTTTTCTCGAGGACTATGACCGGCTGACGCTCGCCAATATGAGCGTGCACCATCTCGACGTGCTGCGTTTTCTGTTTGGCGATCCCGACGAGATCACGACTCTGACGCGCAAGGACCCGCGCACAAAATTCGACCATTCCGACGGCATCACCGTGTCGACGCTGCGCTTTCCCTCCGGCGTGCTCGCGGTGTCGCTGGAAGATGTCTGGTCCGGTCCGCGCCAGGATGGCTACAAGGACGACCAGCACATCAATTGGCGCGTCGACGGCACCAAGGGTGTCGCCAAGGGCACGATCGGCTGGCCGACAGGCTCCGCCTCGACGCTGACCTACGCCTCGACCGAAACCACCGACGGCAAATGGGTGACGCCCAGCTGGGACACGATGTGGTTCCCGCATGCCTTCATTGGCGTCATGGAGCAGCTCCAGCACGCGGTGAAGACCGGCACGCCGCCGGCGCTCTCCGTCGCCGACAACGTCAAGACCATGGCGCTGGTCGAAGCCGGCTACCGCTCGATCGACAAGGGCCGCACGGTCAAGCTTTCCGAAATCTCGACAAACTGAATCAACTGAATCGCTTACAGGGAGGACTTCACACCATGATGCAATCCGGGATTTTTACGGGGTACTTCCCCTACGGGCTCGAAGAGACGGCGAAGAAAATTCGCGGCCACGGCTTCAACACCGTACAGCTCGACCTGCACTTCAAGGATATCGACCTGTCGGCCGGCCAGATCACCAAGGACAGGGCCAAGAAAGTCCGCGATACATTTCGTGCCTACGACCTGCCGATCTGCTGCATCTCGGGCTACACCAATGTCATTCATCCCGACCTCGCGCACCGCAAGGCGAATGTCGATCGGCTGAAGGAAATCATCCGCAACGCCCGCCAGCTCGGCTCGGCCTATGTGATCTCGGAAACCGGCACCTACAACACCGAGAGCGAGTGGATGAGCGATCCCAAGAACAAGTCCGAAGAGGGCTTTGAAATGTGCCGCAAGGTGATCGCCGAACTGGCGCAGGAAGCCTACGACCACGGCTCGATGTTCCTGCTCGAAACCTACGTCAACAATGTCGTCGGCTCGGTCGAGGAAACGGTGCGCATGTTCGCGCAGGTCGACCATCCCGGTCTCGGCCTGCTGATGGACCCGACCAACTATTTCGAAAGCCACAACATCGACCAGATGGACAAGGTGCTGAACCAGGTGTTCGACACGCTGGCCGACAAGGTCAAGATTGCGCACGCCAAGGATGTCGCGCGCGCCGGCGACGACAAGAGTGAGAAGCACGCCGATATCGGCGATGATGACGCGCTCGCCTCGCACACCTTCCGCGGCGTCGGCGAGATGGTGCTCAACGCACCGGGCACCGGTTCGCTCAACTACGATCTCTATCTGAAGCGCCTGGCGCAGAAGAACCCGAACATCCCTGTCATCATCGAGCATCTCTCGGAAGACGATGTGCCGAGGGCGAAGAAATTCCTCGACGACAAGTTCCGCGCCAACGGCCTTTGACACCAACACCCCTTGCGTCGCCGCTTTGCGGCGGCGCATCGCCACAGCGAAGTGAGAGAAGCGGCCGGCACATGGTAGAGCTTTACGGCAAGACGCTTTCGCGCCGGCAGGTCAGCGAACGTTCGGGCATGCTGTCGCAATTTGCCGGCGTGCGGCTGATGACACTTGGCGACGGCGTCGAACGCGGCATCCGCATGCTCGAATTCCGCACCGGCTCGGGCCTGCGCTTCACGGCGCTGGTCGACCGGGCGCTCGATATCGCCGATTGCGATTTCAGGGGCCAGGCGATCGGCTGGCATTCGCCAAGCGGGTTCCGTCATCCCGGCCTGCACGACTATGAAGGCGAGCAGGGACTTGGCTGGGCGCGTTCGTTTTCCGGGCTGCTTTTGACCTGCGGTCTCGACCATATTCTGGGCCGCGATGAAGTGTCGGCCGACACCTACAACTATCCCGGCAAGAAGAGCGTGGTCCATTCGCTGCATGGCCGCATCAGCACCATTCCGGCGCGGCTGACCGGTTATGGCGAGGCCTGGGACGGCGACCGCTGCGTGCTGTGGGCCGAGGCGATCGTCCAGCAGGCGACGGTGTTCGGCGAGGATCTGCATCTGTTGCGCCGCATCGAGGCCGATGTCGGCGGCAACGAGATCCGACTTTCCGATCGCGTCGTCAATCACGGCTTCAACCGCACGCCGCATATGTATTTCTACCACATCAATGTCAGCCATCCCTTGCTCGACGAAGGGTCGCGCTATCTGGCACCGATCAAGGATGTCGTCTGGGCCGGACATGCCGGCGAGCGCTATGAGGCGCAGCAGGTCGGCTACCGCACGATGCCGGCGCCGCAACTGGGGTTCAGCGAGCAGGTCTGGCAGCATGAAATGGCCGCCAATGCCACCGGCGAGGTGCCGGTGGCGGTGGTCAACGACCGGCTCGGCCTCGGCTTCGAAGTGGTGACGCGCAAGGACCAGCTGCCTTGCGCCTATCAGTGGCAGAATTTCCAGGCCGGACAGTATGCGCTGGGCATCGAACCCTCGACGCATCATGTGCTCGGCAACCTTGCGGCGCGTGAACGCGGCGAGATGATCTGGTTGGAGCATGGCGAAAGCCGCTCCTACGATGCGGTGTTCCGCGTTCTCGACGGCGCCGATGAGATCATCGCTGCAGAGCGCCGGATTGCTGCCATCGCGCAGCAGCCGCGCGAGGATTACCCGAAGCCGTCGGGCAATTTTCCTGGATTGGCGGGCAAGGCATGACCGGGATGCAAAACTTCGGCTGGCGGGCCGGAAATCGGAGGTCGATGTGACGGGGAAAAAGCGCGACTACAGCCTGGTTGGCGAAAGCACGCGGCGGGCGATCGAAACCGGTCTGGCCTCGGCCGAATGGTATCACACCGATGTCTCGCGCAAGGCGATGAAGGAGCTGATGCAGCGTTCGGACGGCCCGGCGATCCGTGACACCATCATCTGGATCGTCGCCATACTGGGCTCTGCTGCCGGCGGCATCTGGTTCTGGGGCACCTGGTGGTGCGTGCCGTTCTTCTTCGTCTATGGCTTGCTCTATGGCTCCTCCAGCGACTCGCGCTGGCACGAATGCGGTCATGGCACCGCATTCAGGACGCGCTGGATGAACGATGCGATTTATCAGATCGCCAGCTTCATGGTGGTGCGCAATCCGGTGACCTGGCGCTGGAGCCATGCCCGCCACCACACCGACACGATCATCGTCGGCCGCGACGCCGAGATCGCGGTGATGCGGCCGCCGGACCTGCTGCGCGCCGCCCTTGCCTTCACCGGCATTCTCGATTTCCGCTATTCGCTGCCGACGCTGGTGCGCAACGCCTTCGGCAACATCTCGCCCGACGAGAAAAGCTACATCCCCGAGATGGAGCAGCCGAAGGTCATCACCGCCGCACGCTGGCATGTCGCCATCTACGTCGCGACCATCGCGCTGGCGCTCTATATGTGGTCGTTCCTGCCGCTGATGATCATCGGCCTGCCGCGCCTCTACGGCAGCTGGCACATGGTGCTGACCGGCCTGCTGCAGCATATCGGTCTGGCCGACAATGTCGTCGACCACCGGCTCAACACCCGCACCGTCTACATGAACCCGATCAGCCGCTTCATCTACTGGAACATGAATTACCATGTGGAGCATCACATGTTCCCGATGGTGCCCTACCATGCGCTGCCCCGGCTGCATGAGCTGATCAAGCATGATCTGCCGGAGCCCAACCCGTCGATGTGGCATGCCTATCGCGAGGTCTGGCCGGTGATGCTCAAGCAGCTCAAATACGAGGACTATTTCCTCAAGCGTGAACTGCCGGCGACTGCGCGGCCCTACCGGGGTGAATTCCACGACTTGAACATGTCGGCGGCGGCGGAATAGGCTTCCGATCTCAGCAGGAGAGAAAAATGGCTGACTGGGTTGAAGCGTGCGCCGTCGACGCTGTCGACGAAGAGGATGTCATCCGCTTCGATCATGGCGGTCGCAGCTTTGCGATCTATCGCTCGCCCGATGACGAATTCTTTGCCACTGACGGGTTTTGCACCCATGAGAAGACGCATCTGGCCGACGGGCTGGTCATGGACGACATCATCGAATGCCCCAAGCACAATGGCCGCTTCAACTACAAGACAGGGGCCGCCAAGGGCGCGCCTGTCTGCGTCAATCTCAGGACCTATGCAGTTAAGGTCGAGGCTGGCAAAGTGATGATCGACATCAGCTGACCGGCCTGCAGTAGCCGCAACACAAGGAAGCAAGATCGATGAGCCGGAAAAGACCGACGGTGGCGGATTTGCGCGCCATGAAGGGCAAGCGCCAGTTGACCATGCTGCGCGTGATGACGATGGACGAGGCCGAGGCCGCCGAGCGGGCTGGGGTCGACATCGTCTCGGTGCCACCGGAGCTGGTGCTCAATCCTGAGTATCGCGACGCGGCGCCCAGCCTGTTCACCATGCCGGGCGAGAATTTTTACGAGATCGGCACCGCCGACGATTTCATCCGCTGGGCGTTCCGGGTCTACAAGGCGAGCGCCGACGCGGTCTACTGCAGCGCCGGCTTTGCCACGGTCAAGCGGCTGGCCGCCGATGCCATCCCGGTCATCGGCCATGTCGGCCTCATTCCGTCGCGCGCGACCTGGACCGGCGGCTTCAAGGCGGTGGGTAAGACCGCCGACACCGCCATGCAGATCTTCGAGGCGGTGAAGCAGTATGAGGCCGCCGGCGCCATCGGCGCCGAGATCGAGGTGGTGCCGGTCGAGGTGGCCAAGGCAATCTCGGAGCGGACCTCGCTGATCATGCTGTCGATGGGCGCGGGCACTGGCTGCGATGCGCAATACCTGTTCGCCGACGACATACTCGGCCAGAACAGGGGCCACATGCCGCGCCATTCCAAGGTCTATCGCAATTTCGCAGCTGAATATGACCGCTTGCAAGCAGAGCGGGTGGCGGCGTTTTCCGAATATGTCGCCGACGTCAACAGCGGCGCTTATCCGGAAGACAAGCATGTGGTGCGCATGGACCCGGCCGAGCTAAGCCAATTCATGAAAAGGGTGGATGAAAAGGCCTGAACTCGCCGATCTGGCGTGGTCGCTGTTACGCCCGCCAACCACCGTTGGCGAGCGAGGCGTAAAGCGGCTCGGCGTCCGGGCCGAGCGGCCTGTCTTCCCTGAGGCTCGCCACGTGCGCGCGCACCGCCGCATGGATGACTCCTGTCGCCGGCGCCAGCGTCAGGCCTTCGCGCAAATCGACCGCCTGTGCTGCCGCCATCAGCTCAAAGGCGATCAACCGTCTCCACAGGCCGATCATGCCGGCGCATTTCGTAACAGCGAGCAGCGTCTGCGTCGCATGGTCCTCGACGCCTTCCGAGACCGGCAGGAAGTCGAGCATCACCGGATTGGCCTTGTGGCGGATGGCGGCGAGGATCGCCGTGACTGTCTTTTGCAGCGGCACGAAGCCGGCGGACGCGCCGCCGATTGGCGACAAATATTTGGGCAGGCCGTTGCGGCCGGAGCCGGTGAGTTGGACGAAGCGTGCGGCCGTTGCGGCTGAGGCCTGCGCGATGGCGAGGCCAAGCGTCTCGAAAGCGAGTGCCATCGAGGCGGTGTGGAAATTGCCTGTCGACAAGACCAAATTGTCCTCTTCGAGTACCAGAGGATTGTCGGCGGCGGCGTTGAGCTCGATTTCTACCGCAAGCCTTGCATTGTCGATCGCCTGGATCAGCGCGCCGTGTATCGACGGCATGCAGCGGACCGAAAGCGGATCCTGCAAGGTGGTGGGCGGTGGTTGCTCGTCGCGGGCGAGCAGATCGCGTAGCTCCTTTGCCGCAAGCTGCTGGCAGGCCGCGGGACGCGCCAGATGCAGACGCGGATCGAGGATGGTGCGGTTGGCGCCAAGTGCCTCCATCGTCAGTGCGCCGGCTTGCTGCTGTTGTTCAAAGGCTGAGAGGGTATCAGCGAGCGCCAGTGCGCCGGCACCCGTCGAGACCGCCGAAGCATTGATCAACGACAGTCCGTCTTTGGGCGCCAGGCTGATCGGCGCCAGCCGCGCCATCATCAACGCCTTTGCGGAAGGCATGCGCCGGCCTTGGTAGTCAGCTTCGCCCTCTGCAATCAGCGTGCGGGGCTGTCGCGGTCATCAGCAGCAGGTCGCCGGCGCCGATTGAACCTAGAGACGGCATCACAGGATGCACGCCCGCATTGAGCGCGTCGACAAGGGCGGTCAAAACAGCCGGCGAAATACCCGAACCGCCAACCGAGAACATCGCGGCGCGCGCCAGCATTGTCGCCCGCACCGCCTCTTGCGACAGCGGCTCGCCGACAGCGCCGCTGCGGCCTTCCAGCAGCTGGCGCTGGAAGGCACTGGCATCGCCTTCGACCGTGGTGCCGAGATTGGCGCCGAGCCCGGTGTTGAGGCCGTAGATCTGCTGGCCGGACGCTGCGGCCTGGTCAAGCACTTTGCGGGCTTTGTCGAGCCTCTCGATGACGCCGGGCCCGACCTCGACCTTGCGGCCGCCACGGGCGACGGCCGCGACATCCTCGACGCTGATGCCGGCGCCGCTGAGGACGAGCGCGCTCATGCGAAGCGCAGCCTCTGGCCTATGCCCTTGTCTGTGGCCTTGGCCAGCATTGCCTTGCCCAGCGCAATGTCGGACAGCGACAGGCCGCGATGCCAGAACAGGATCGTCTCGTCGTCGCTTTCGCGCCCGGCTTTCAGGCCGGCAGCGATCTGGCCGAGTTCGGCATGCAGCGTCTTTTCGCTCAGCCGTCCGGTCTCGACATGGGCGCGCAGCGAGCCGAACTTGCCGCCCTTGCACTGGCCCCAGTCGTCGACGACCATTTTCTGCATGATATCGGTCAGCGATAGCTCCACCGCGCTCATCGTGCCGTAGGGCATGACGAGAGCGCCGGGTTTGATCCATTCGGTCTTGAGGAGCGGCTGCGGCTCGGGCAGGCGCGAGGCCTCGACGACGATGTCGGCGCCTTTGACGCAGCTCTCCCAGTCGGCGACCGCCGTGACCGGTTTGCCGAGATCGGCGGAGAGTTTGGCGGCAAAGCCGTCGCGGCTTTCCGGGCGGCGCGAATGGACGCGGATCTCGTCGAAGTCGAAGAGATGGTCGAGCAGGCGCACGTTCCAGTAGGCAGTGCCGCGCGCCCCGATATGGGCCAGAACCTTGGAATTCTTGCGCGCCAGATGCTTGGCGCCGATGGCGGTGACGGCGCCGGTGCGCATGTCGGTAATGACGGTGGCGTCAAGGATGGCGCGCGGCGTGCCGGTGCGCGGATCGAACAGGTTCAAAATACCGAATTCCGAGGGCAGGCCGTGCAGATAATTGTCGACATAGTCGCCGACGATCTTCACGCCGGCCGCATCGAGCGGCGCGACGTAGCCGCGCAGAACGTTGAAATGACCATGGAAAGCCGGATCGGGTTCGAGATGGACGCGCGGTTCGATCACCGTCTGGCCATTGCCTTGCGCGACCAGTCCGGCCTCGACGGCGGCGATGATTTCGCCGTCGGTCATATCAAGGGCTTCGATATCGAGGGCATTGAGGTAGTCGATATAGATCGGCTTCATTTATGCGCGCGCTTTCCTCCGTCGACCCGTCCATCCCATAGCAGGCCTCGGGCTGACACGGAAGTTTGTTGGCTAGGCTCTGGACTGGGCCAGCCATATGCTGTTCAACGCGGTTCGTCATGACTGCCGTTCCCGATACCGAAGCCTCCACCGAGACCGCCAGCAATGCGCGGCGCGTGGCGCTGATCGTCGCCATCGCGTTTTTCATGCAGCTGCTGGATTCGACGATCATCTCGACCTCGCTGCCGCAGATGGGAGAATCCTTCGGCGTGCCGGCGGTGGCGATGAGCATCGGCATCACCGTCTATATGCTGACCATGGCGGTGTTCGTGCCGCTGTCGGGCTGGCTTGCCGACCGCTTCGGGGCGCGCAACATCTTCCTGCTGGCGATCGTGCTGTTCACGCTGGCCTCGCTCGCCTGCGGCTTCTCGCAAAGTCTCCCTCAATTCGTCGCTGCCCGCGCCGTGCAGGGCCTGGGCAGCGCCCTGATGACGCCGGTCGGGCGTATTCTCGTGCTACGCAATGCGCCGAAGTCGGAGCTGCTCAATGCCACGGCGCTGATCACCTGGCCGGCGCTGTTCGCGCCTGTCGTCGGGCCGGTGTTCGGCGGCTTCATCACCACCTATCTCTCCTGGCACTGGAATTTCTTCATCAACATCCCGCTTGGGCTGATTGGGCTGGCGCTGGTGGCGCGTTTTATCCCCGGCGACCGCGAGGCCGATGCCAAGCCGCTGGACTGGCCGGGATTTTTCCTGACATCGCTGGGACTTGCCCTTCTGCTCTATGGCCTCGAACGCGTTGCGCATCCCGAGGATGGTGCCTTGCCGACGGTGCTGCTGGTTGCCGCCGGCATCGTCATCGGCTGGCTGGCGGTGCGGCACCTCCGGCGCGCGCCGCATCCGCTGCTCGATCTCTCCGCGTTCAAGGTGTTGACCTTCGCCATCTCGACGCTCGCCGCCGGCACGATCTTCCGCGTGGCGATCAACGCCACGCCGTTCCTGCTGCCATTGCTGTTCCAGGTTGGTTTCGGGCTTTCGCCCGTCGATGCCGGCCTGATGATCCTGGCCTATTTCCTCGGCAATCTCGGCATGAAGACGGTGACGACGCCGACGCTGCGGCGCTTTGGTTTCCGCTCGGTGATGGTCGTCAACGGCCTGATCGCCTCGGCATCGATCATGGCTTGCGCGGCGATCTCGCCTGACACACCGCAGGCGCTGGTGGTGGCGCTGATGCTGGTCGCCGGCCTGTCGCGCTCGATGCAGTTCACCGCGCTGAACACGCTGGCCTTCGCCGACATCGACGCGACGCAGCGCAGCTCGGCGGCGACGCTGTCTTCCATGCTGCAGCAAATAGCGATGCTGTTCGGTGTCGCGGTGGCGGCGGCAATCCTCAATCTGTCGCAGATCGTCAGGGCGCAGCCTGCGCTCGACCTCGTCGATTTTCGCATCGCCTTCCTGGTGATCGGCGCCATCGGGCTGGTGGCGGCGTTGCGGTTCCTGGTGCTGCCGCCTGGTGCGGGCGCCGAGGTTTCCGGCCACGCTCTGAAGAATTGACGTCGAATTCTTCCGCCGCGAAACTTGAATCGGCAAAAGGTTAGGCACGTTTGCTCGAGATCTGATTCAACGACCTGATCCACCGATTCAACGAAGGGAAATACCATGGCCGCGACAAGACTGCTCAGCGATGCCGAGGTCGAGAAGATCCCGGCCTTGAAGGCGGTGTTCGATGACATCCGGGCGACTCGCAAATCGGATTTCGTCAACAATTTCTGGCGCGGGCTGGCCAATGATCCAGCCTTGCTGAAACGGACATGGGAACAGGTGAAGGTGGTGATGGCCACTGAAAGCGCCATCGATCCGCTGACCAAGGAGATGATCTACATCGCGGTGTCCACTGCCAATGGCTGCTCCTACTGCGTCCATTCGCATACGGCCGCCGCTCGCGCCAAAGGCATGACCGATGCGCAGCATGGCGAGCTGGTGTCGATCATCGGGCTGGCCGGGCAGACCAATCATCTGGTGACGATGGTCCCGGTCGATCCTGAGTTTGAAGTGAAGTGAGGCGGCGGCGCGCCCTTACCTTCTCCCCCTGTGGGAGAAGGTGGCCTCGCGAAGCGAGGTCGGATGAGGGGTGTTGGAAAGGATCGCGACCTTTGAGAACTAAGCGATTGAAATCCCTTGATCTTTTCACGTCTAGTTTCTTCCAGCACCCCTCATCCGTCTCGGCGCTGCGCGCCGATCCACCTTCTCCCACAGGGGGAGAAGGGGAGGTCCGTGCTACACCGGCCGATAAACCTTCTCAGCCGTGTTCCAGAAAATATCGGCCTCAGCCCCCGCGCCATGCCTGGCCACTGCATCTCGGTGCGCCTTGGTCAATTCGGCGTGGCTGGTCCAGAGTTTTTCGATCGGGAAGTTCGAGCCGAACATCAGGTGGTCGCTACCCAGAATGTCGATCGCATTGTCGACGATGTAGGCGATCAGATCCGGGTCGTTGCGGTGGACGAAGGTCCCCAGTCCCGACAGCTTGGCGTAGAAGTTCGGCGCGGCGGAAAGCGTGCGCAGGCCGGCTTTCCAGGCTTCGGTCGTCTCCGGCTCCATGCCGGTCAGCATGCCGGCATGGGTGAGGATGAAATTGGTCTGCGGGTTCTCGCCGACCAGCGTCAGCCCGTCCTTCATCTGGGTGGGAAAGAGCTGGAGATCGAATGACAGGCCATAGTCCTTCAGCCGCGCCACATTGGCGCGCACCTTTGGGTCGATGACCTGGTCGGGCGAGGCGGCGAAGCGGAAGGCCGGCGTCTCATGCCAGTGCAGCTGCATGCGCACGCCGCGCAGCAGGGGGTATTTCATCAGCCGGTCGATCTGGTGCCGGACGTCGTCCACGGTCATGTCGGCATAGCCAACAATGGCATGCGGCCAGCCGGTTTCATCAGCAGTCTTCTGCAGGAAGGCGACCTCTTTTTCGAAATCCTCCTTGGCCCAGTTGGTCTGGACATAGACCGCCTTTTCGACGCCGGCGCCTTTCTGGTCGTCGAGAAACTCCGTGATCGGATAGTCGCGGCGGATCGGCTCGTACGGCCCGAAGATGCGCGGCACCATCGGACCGACCAGCCAGGGCTGATCCTGCTGGCGCCAGATGTGGAAATGCGCGTCGATGGCTTTCTGCATCACGATACCCTTTTCCAGATTGTCGATGCCGCTGGGGCAGGGCGGGCGAGCGACAGGATGAAATCGGTGAGGCTGTTCAGCGACGAGCCGTCGATGAGATCGTCGAGGTCAGGCAGGATAGCGCGCAGCGCCGCTGTAGCAGGCTGGAAGCGCGGATCGCCGGCCAAAGGTGTTGCCAGCGAAAGCCGGAAGGCGCGGGCGCTCAGTCGGCGTATCGCGGTTTCGAGATCGGCATGGTCGCCGCGTTCCAGCGCATCCGACAGGATGACGGCTGCAGCACCGCGCGCGAAGGCCGAGAAGCGCGGCACCGAGAGAAAGGCAAGCAGCGTCGGCCCCATGCGCGTGCCGCCGTCCCAGTCGTCGACCAGTGCCCCGGCGCGGGACAGCGCCTGATCGCGGTCGCGGATGCGCAGTGCCGAGGTGATGCGAGTGAGCCGCGTGCCGAAGGTGAAGACTTCCGCGCGGTCGGCGCCTTGCACGGTCGCATGCGCCAGTTTGAGATAGTCGGCAGTGTGCAGCTTCATCGAGCCGGAGATATCGATCAAGAGCAGCAGCTTGCGCGGCACGGTCTGGCGGCGGCGCAACAGCGGCGAGGGGATGTCGCCATCGGCGCTGACGATTTCGCTGAGCGAACGGCGCAGGTCGAGCGTGCCGCGCGAACGGGTGCCCACCGTGCGGAAGGAGCGGCGCGCGGGCAGCGCGGAAGCGAGCTTGCGGCGGAAGGGGACAAGGCTATCATCGTCGCGCTGGAAGTCGCGGCTGCTCAGCTGTTCCATCGCCGACGACAATTCGCCACCTTTCTCCTGGCGCGTGGTCTGGTTCTTTTCCTCGCGCGTGCCGTGATCGTCCTTGATGCGCGTTTCCTCGTCCTCTTCGCCTGCGATCGAGGGTCTGGCGTCGCCATAGAAATGGCTGCGGAAATGCGCGTCGAATTCGCCGCGGCGGTCGGGTGAGGGCGCGAGCGTTGCGAGCGCCGCCTCGCGGATGTCGGCCATGGAGCGCGGGCCGAGCAGGGTAACGGCCTGCATGAAGCTGGAGACTTGCTCGGGTGCGATGGGAAAGGCGTGGTGGCGCAGCAGCCGAGCGAAGTCGAGCAAGGGTTCGGCGGCGCGGGGCAAGCTCTCCTCGCCCCGTTTACGGGGAGAGGATGCCGGCAGGCAGGTGAGGGGCGGCGCCACCTTCTGCCCATCATGGCGCCGCCCCTCATCCGCCCCTTCGGGGCACCTCCTCCCCGTAAACGGGGCGAAGCGGTCGTTGAGGTCCCGGCTCACGCCAGCGCCTCCTCGACGATGCGGCCTAGCTCCGGCGTTATCACGGACAAATCCTCCTCATCCTTGATCAGCACGCCGATGGCGCGGCGGAAGGCTTCCGGCCACGGGCTGCCGCCCTTCTCCAATATGGTGGCGGCATTGGCCCACTCTACGGCCTCGGAGATGCCCGGCGGCTTGGCGAGCGGGCGGCCGCGGATCTCCTGCACGGCATTGGCGACCGCACGCGCGGTGGCCTCGGCGACACCGCCGGCGCGCAGCATGATGATCTCGGCCTCGCGCTTTGCGTCGGGATAGCCGATCCAATGATAGACGCAGCGGCGGCGCAGCGCCTCGGCAAGTTCCCGGGTGCGGTTGGAGGTCAGGATGACGATCGGCTGCGCTTCGGCGCGGATGGTGCCGCGCTCCGGGATGCTGATCTGGAAATCGGAGAGGAATTCCAGAAGCAGCGCTTCGAATTCATGGTCGGAGCGGTCGATCTCGTCAACCAGCAGCACTCGCTGCTCTGGCGCTCGCAGCACTTGGAGCAACGGCCGGGCGATCAAAAAACGGTCGTCATAAATGTCGATCTCGTGCTCGCCGGCATGGCGGATGGCGAGCAGCTGGCGCTGGTAATTCCATTCGTAGAGTGCGTGTGCTGCGTCGATGCCTTCATAGCATTGCAGCCGCACCAGATCTCGGCCGAGAGCTTTGGCGATGGCCTTCGCCGCTTCCGTCTTGCCGACGCCGGGCGCGCCTTCGAGCAGCAGCGGCTTGCCGAGCCGAATGGCGAGGAAGATGGCGGTGGCAAGGCTGTCGTCGGCGAGATAGCGCGAGGCGGCGAGATGCTGCGCCACCGCCTCCGGTGAGGTCGCGACAGTCTCGGCAGTCACCTCCGGCATTTCCAGTCCTCAGTTCGCCGCCTGCGCCTTGAGCGCGCGCAAAATGCGCTCCGGCGTGATCGGCAGCGTGTCGATACGCACGCCGACGGCGTCGAAGACGGCATTGGCGACAGCGGGTATCTGCGGGTTGGCGCACATTTCCCCCGGCCCCTTGGCGCCATAGGGTCCGTCGGCGGAAGGGCGCTCCAGCACGATGATCTCGGTCTCGGCGAGGTCGCCCGGTCCCGGCATCAGATACTGGTTGAAGTCGGTGCCGCCATGGTCGCGGTTGGGATAATACGGTTCGGTGGTTTCGTAGAGCGCATGGCTGATGCCCATCCAGGAGCCGCCGACCAGCTGCTGCTCGACCATTTTCGGGTTCAGCGCACGGCCGATCTCGAAGACATTCTTGACGGTCAGCACCGTCACCTCGCCGGTCTCGTCATCGACCTCGACCTCGGCGACAGTGCAGGCATGGGCGTAGCAGGTCGAAGGCTTCATCGCGCCGGTTTCCTTCTCCGGATAGGAGCGCGGGATCAGGAACATGCCGCGTCCGGAAATCGAGCGGCCGCGCTTGAAATGCGCCGACAAAGCGACGTCGAAGATCGAGATCGATTTCTGGGGTGCGCCCTTGACCAGAATGTTGCCCTCGCCATCCGTCTCGAGGTCGGACGCATTCACTTCCAGCTCCTCGGCCGCCACTTCCAGCATCACCTGGCGGGCTTCCTTGGCCGCCTGGATGACGGCATTGCCGGCGCGATGGGTGCCGCGCGAGGCGAAGGTGCCCATGCAGTGCGGACCGGTGTCGGTATCGGCGGTGTCGATGATGACCCGGTCGGTCGGCACGCCGATGGTCTCGGCGCAGATCTGCGCCATGATCTGCTTCAGGCCCTGACCGAGATCGACGGACGACAGCGTCACCATGAAATTGCCGGTCGGCGTCGAATGCACCAGCGCCTGGGTCGGATCGCCGCCGAGATTCATACCTGTCGGATAGTTGATCGCGGCGACGCCGCGTCCGCGCCGGATCGCCATCTCAGGCTCCCTTCTTGTAGGAGGACATCGCCATGTATTTTTCGGCCACCGGCCAGTTGGCGGCGCGCGAGGCCTCCTGCATGCACTCGATCAGCGCTGCGCCTTCGGTCGGCTGGCGATGCGCCTTCATGTCGCCGTCGCGATAGGCGTTGATGAAGCGGAATTCGAGCGGGTCCATGCCGATCAGCCGCGCCAGCTTGTCCATCTGCACCTCCAGCGCAAAGTCGCCGATGGTGACGCCGAAGCCGCGCATGGCCGACGACGGGGTGCGGTTGGTGTAGACGCAGTAGGTGTCGATCCAGACATTGGGGATCGTATAAGGCCCGGGATAGTGCGCAGCACCCTTCTGCGCGCCATAGGGCGAGTGGCGCGAATAGGCGCCGGCGTCGGTGTAGCCGGTGACTTTGCGCGCGACGATGCGGCCATCCTTCATCACGCCGTCCTTGATGACGACCTTTTCGGCCGCGCGCGGTGACGAGATCTGCATTTCCTCCTCACGGCTATAGATGAAACAGACCGGTCGTCCGGTTAGTTTGGCGCCGAGGATGGCAATCGGCTCGACGATGACATCGACCTTGCCGCCAAAGCCGCCGCCGACCGTGCCGCCGACGAAATGCAACTTCGAGCCCGGCATCTGCAGGATGATCGAGGCATTATCGAGTGTGAAGAACATCGCCTGCGTGTTGGTGTAGCAGGTGAAGCGGTCATTGCCTTCGGGCACCACGACGCAACCGGTGGTCTCGGTCGGCGCATGCTCGATAGGCGAGGACTGGTAGCTCTGCTCGAGGATATGGTCGGCCTCAGCGAAGCCTGCCTCGACATCGCCGAAGCGCACCTTGCGGCATTCGCCGCTGTCGTAGAGATAATAGTTCTGACCGTGGTATTCGTTGACCAACGGTGCGCCGGGTTTCAGCGCTTCCTCCATATCGAAGACGGCCGGCAGCACTTCGTAGTCCACCTTGACCTTGGCGGCTGCTTCCTGCGCCGCGCGTTCGGTCTCGGCCAGTACGGCCACCACGGCCTCGCCCTTCCAGCGCACCTTGCCATCGGCCAGCACCGTCTCGTCCTCCGGGCCGATCTGGATCAGGATCAGGATG
This sequence comes from Mesorhizobium sp. P171375, assembly GCF_057786075.1. Classification (NCBI taxonomy): domain Bacteria; kingdom Pseudomonadati; phylum Pseudomonadota; class Alphaproteobacteria; order Hyphomicrobiales; family Phyllobacteriaceae; genus Mesorhizobium; species Mesorhizobium sp. P171375. Next base: position 5,669,626 of record NZ_JBYNWF010000001.1, on the reverse strand, counting down.
GTATAGACATTGTGCGGCACGTCCTTGGCGGTGAGGATTTTCACCACGCCCGGATGCTTCTCGGCTTCGGAGGTGTCGATCGAGCGAATACGGGCGTGATGGTGCGGGCTGCGCACCATTTTCAGGTGGAGCATGCCAGGGAAATTGCGGTCGGCGAAATAGGCGGTCTTGCCCGTGACATGGCCCGGCGAATCTAGCCGCGGACGCCCCTGGCCGATCTCGTGCAGGCCGTCCTTGCGCTGATCGGCGAAATAGCTCTTGCGCAGTTCCATTCTCTTGGTCCCCTCAGAGCATGATGCCGAAAAGTGTGAAGCGGTTTTCGGACGACATCATGCTCTATCTCTTTGATTTAGAGCCGGATTCAGATTTCAGGTCGATTCGACCTGAAATCATCCGGCTCTAGGCGGCGTTCTGCGAATTGGCGCGCGCCGCGGTCAGCACCGCCTGGATGATCGGCTCATAGCCGGTGCAGCGGCAGATGTTGCCCGACAGCGCTTCGACGACGTCCTCGCGGCTGGGATTCGGCGTGTGGTCGAGCAGCACATTGGCGGCCATGATCATGCCCGGCGTGCAGAAGCCGCATTGCGTGGCGAAGGCATCGAGGAAGGCGCGCTGCAGTGGATGCAGGACGCCGGCTTCGGCGAGGCCCGATGTCGTGGTGATTGCCGCCCCATTGCAGGTCTCGGCCAGGGTCAGGCAAGAGAGCCGGAGTTCGCCGTCGATGATGACCGAGCAGGCGCCACAGGTGCCTTGATGGCAGCCGCCTTTCGGCGATGTGTCGCCGATCTTGTTGCGCAGCGCGTGCAGCAGTGTTGTGCCACTCTCAACGAATTCGGCTTTCTCGCTGCCGTTGAGCGTGAACTGAACCGGAACCTTTGCCATGTTTTCCTCCCAGCGCGCCTGCCCGATTGATCGGACAGACGCGCGCCCCCTACCGGTGGTTAAGTAAGCAGCAGACGACCGAGATGGACCGGCAGGACCTCGGCGCGATACCAGGCGCTAGCGATCGGGTCGGTGATCGGCGAAGTGCCTTCACCTGCCGCAGCCTGCGCTGCTGCGATGCCGTCCCGGTCAAGCCGCCTGCCGATCAGCGCCTTTTCCGCCGCGCGTGCACGCATCGGCCGGTCGGCCATGCAGCCGAGCGCGATCCGCGCCGAGGATATTGCGCCGTCGCCGGCCTGTTCGAGCGCGGCGGCGATGCTCAGCACCGAGACGCCCTTGGGCTTCACGCGCGACACTTTCAGGAAGCGGAAGCTGTCGGCCTTCGGCAGCGCGAAGCTGACTGAGGTGACGATGGCGTGGTTGTCGTCCCGCTTGGCCAAAAAATCCCCAATCGGCAATTCCCCATCATCGGTGCTGACGGTCGCATCCAGCGCCAGCAGCGCAACCGCGAAATCGCCGTAGGGCGCCGGCGCAAACAGATTGCCGCCGACCGTCGCCATGTTGCGGATCGCGGGGCCGCCGACCGCGCGCGCCGCTTTGGCGATGGCGCCGAGCTGCGGATGGCGGGCGATGGCCGCCATGGTCACGGAGGCGCCGATGCGGGCTTTGCCGCCGGCGATCTCGATGGCCGAGAGCGAGGGATCGGTGGACCGGACAAGGCTGGTGACGGAGACATCGCCTTCATTGGTGGCGCGCACGACCAGCGTGCCGCCGCCGAGATAGCGCGAGCCGGACGCCTTCAGCGCTGCGTTGGCGTCCCTGATGGTCGGAAAGGTCTGGAGGGCAAGTGCCATGGCAGGCTCCTTGGTTCAGCTTTCGCCGGAAAAATGGCTCTTCAGCGCATTGAAGCCGCCCTGGAAGACGTTGGCGCCCATGCCGGCGGCGATCTTGTCGGCCTCTTCCGGCACGGCATCGAAGCTGGCGGTCCATTCGGCATAGGTGCGGTCGCCATCGGTCACGCGGCGCAATTGCAGCGTTGCCTTGTGATTGGTCAGCGGCTGCGGCGTCTCCAGGATGGAGTAGCTGACGCGGAAATTCTCGTCGGAGAAATCGAGCAGTTTTTCACGAATGCGGGCGCCACTGGCGAGCTCGAAATTGCGCACGCAGCCGATGGTGCCGGCGTCCTTGCCGTCCTCGATATGGCTTTCCACCATGCGCGGATGCCAGCCCGGCAGGCCGTTGAAGTCGCGAATGCGCGCCCAGACCTTCTCGACGGGCGCGTCGATGACGCTGGATATGGTGACATCAACCATGAGCTCGTTCCCTAGCAATCGAATCTACATTCAAGGTAGGGCGGCGGCCGGTGCCGCGCTTATCAATGGGTCTTGCGGCCCTATCAAGGAGTCTGAAAAACGAGCGGCTTGCTCAGGCCATGGCCCGCGCTGCCTCTCGGTAAAGCGTCGGCGGCACTCCGACATGGTCGCGGAAGAAGCGCGAGAAATTGCCCTGAGTGGTGAAGCCGAGATTGCAAGCGACCGAGATCAGCGGCTTCCTGCGACCACTGCAACTGCCGCACGGCTTCCTCCATGCGCAGCGTGTTCCAATAGACATTGGGCGTCAGATTGGTCTGTTCCTTGAACAATGCGAAGAAATGCGGCCGCGACAGGCCAACGCTGCGGGCGACGTCATCGAACGAAATACGCTCGCAGACATTGGCCTTCATCAGCTGGATCGCCTTGCGGACGCGGAAATCCTGCATGGTGTTGATGCGGATGCGCGCCTCTTGCGGCGCCGAAGCGTCGGCGGCGTCAAGCACGCTATCGATGAAGCGCTCGATCTCGTAATTGGCGATGTCGTCGACGCTTTCATTGTCGCTCAGATGATCGAGCAGATTGGCGGCGGCCTGATGCAGCCAGGGTTCGAGCGTGATCGCAGCCTGGGCAAACAGCGGCGCCGACGACGGCAAGTCGCGGCGCCGGCGCGCCCAGTCTGGATCAATATAGAAGGCGAGGAACAAACCCGGCCTGCCATTCTGCGACAGGACATGGCTGTGAGGCTGGTAGGAGTTGATCCCTGCGGCGGTGCCGGGTCCCAACGCCACCGTCTCGCGGCCGATGGTCATCTCGCCGGCCGTGCCTTCCAGCCAGATGATGATATGGGCCTCGACATGAGCATGGGTGACGAAGTCGCTGGCGACATTCAGGACAGAAACATGTCCGAACCGGCCCCAATAGAGCCTGATCGCGTCCGTCATGGGTATATCCTCCCGCAGACGACTGGCCTCCCTTCGCCTGCACCCGGGATTGTGCGGCTGAGTTCGGGCTCCCGTCAAGGCGCAGGGCCAAAGCAGCCGTGTGCTGCCATGCGCGGCAGCGGATTTTCAGACTGAGCGATAGGGTTTTGCCTTCTCCCACAAGGGGAGAAGGCAAGGCGTGCCTCAAACCGAAGCCGTCATGCCGCCGTCGACATAGAGGGTGTGGCCGTTGACGAAGGATGATGCGTCCGACGCCAGGAACACGGCGGCGCCGATCAGCTCGTCGACATAACCCCAGCGACCGGCAGGCGTGCGCTTTTCCAGCCAGGCGGAGAATTCCTGGTTGTCGACCAGCGCCTGGTTCATCTCGGTGCGGAAATAGCCGGGCGCAATGGCGTTGATCTGAAGCCCATATTTCGCCCAGTCTGTGCACATGCCCCGAGTCAGGTTGCGGATCGCACCCTTGGTTGCCGTATAGGGCGCGATGTTAGGCCGGGCGAGTTCGCTCTGCACCGAGCCGATGTTGATGATCTTGCCTTTTCCGCGCGCGATCATGTTGCGGGCGACCGCCTTGCCGGCATGGAAGGCGCCGGAGACATTGGTCTTGAACAGCCGCTCCCACTGCTCCTCGGGAAAGTCCTCGAGCGGGGCGCGAAACTGGATGCCGGCATTGTTGATCAGGATGTCGATCGGACCGATCTCGGCCTCGATGCGGGCGACATCCGCATCGACGGCGCGAAAGTCCGTCACGTCGAAGGTCGAGGCGTGCGCCGTGAAGCCGGCATCGCGCAAACCTGTCACTGCGTTCGCGACCTTGCCGGCATCGCGGCCGTTGAGCACGACACTGGCACCATGCTCGGCAAGACCGCGCGCCAATGCGAGGCCGATGCCTTGGCCGGAGCCGGTGATCAGCGCCAGCCGGCCGCTAAGGTCGAACAGGGATTTCGATGTCAAAGCAATGGTTTCCAGCGGAAGGTTCAGTCATTGCGCCTGAAGTTGCGGATGCGGTCGAACAGCACCGCAAGCAGGATGGCGCCGCCGATGAACACACCTTGCCAGAAGGCATTGATGCCGAGCAGGCCAAGGCTGTTGCGGATCACTTCGATGAGTGCTGCACCGACTATGGCGCCGAAGGCCGTGCCGACGCCGCCGGCCAGATTGGCGCCGCCGATGACGGTGGCGGCGATCACCTGCAGTTCCATGCCGGTGCCGAGGTTGGTGGTGACGGCGCCCAGCCATCCCGTCTGGATGATGCCGGCAATGCCGGCCGCCAGCGCCGAGATCATGTAGACGGCGACCTTGATCTGCTTGACGGGAACGCCGGTCAGCGTCGCCGCGTGCTCATTGCCGCCAATGGCGAAGATGTGCCGGCCGAATTTGGTCCAGCGTAGCGTGAAGCCGGTGATCAGCGCCAGAAGGATCATGTAGAGCACCGGATTGGCGATGCCGAACACCCAGGCGCCGCCGCCCAGCGCCAGAAGCTTGTCGTGGTCCGGGCCGAACTGGAAGACTACGGTGTTGTTGGAGGCGACCATGGCAAGGCTGCGCGCGATCGACAGCATGCCGAGCGTCACCACAAAGGGTGGAAAGCCGAGATAGGCAATCAATATGCCGTTAAAGGCGCCGATGGCGAGCGCGGTGGCGATCGAGGCGAGGATGCCGATTTCGATCGAATAGCCGGCATGCATGGTGACGGCCAGCACCATCGACGACAGGCACAGCACCGAGCCGACCGACAGGTCGATGCCGCCGGTGATGATGACGAACGTCATGCCGAGCGCAATGATGGCGACGAAGGTGATGTTGCGGGTGATGTTGTAGAGGTTTTTCTGCGTCGCAAAAGCGTCGGTGGCAAACGACAGGAAAATGCAGGCGATGATGACGGCAATCACCACCCAGAAGGTCTGGCTGGCGAACATGCGCGAGAAAAAGCTGTGCTGTTTCTGCGCGATCGTCTGGTCAAGCGTGACTGCCATTGTCGACATTTATCCCCTAATCAGACCTGTTCGATCGCGCCGGTGATCAGCCCGGTGACTTCCTCGGGCGAACTGGATGCGATCCTCTTGTCGGCGACTTTCCTGCCGCGCCGCATGACGATGACGCGGTCGGCGACGTCGAAGACGTCGGGCATGCGGTGGCTGATCAGCACCACAGCGATGCCCTGGTCGCGCAGATGGCGGATCAGGTTCAGCACTTCTGCGACCTGGCGGACCGAAATCGCCGCCGTCGGCTCATCCATCAGCACGATCTTGGCTTGCGACAACATGGTGCGGGCGATGGCCACCGCCTGGCGCTGGCCGCCCGACATCTGCTTGACCAGGTCGCGCGGCCGCGTCTCCGATTTCAGTTCGGCAAAAATCTGCCCGGCGCGCTTGTACATGGCGGCATAATCGAGGATGCGGAACGGGCCGACGCCCCGGCGTAATTCGCGGCCGAGATAGACGTTTGCGGCGGCGGTCAGATTGTTGCACAGCGCCAGATCCTGGTGGACGATCTCGATGCCGTGCTGGCGCGCCTCCACCGGCTTGTGCAGGATCAGCTCCTTGCCGTCCATCTGCATCGAGCCGTGGCTCGGGCGGAAATTGCCGGCGATCATCTTGACCAGCGTCGACTTGCCGGCGCCGTTGTCGCCCATCAAGCCGACGACCTGTCCCGGCTCGATGGACAACGAGACGTCGTTGACCGCCTGGATGGCGCCGAAATGTTTCGAGATGTTGGTGAGTTCGAGAACCGCCACCAGCCTTCTTGCCTCCCCGTGACTTGGATCTGGGATGACGTTTGGTTGAAACGTCATCCAGATCCAACACTTTGTTGTTGGAGCATGATCTCTTCCGAAAACCGGTTCCCACTTTTCGGGATCATGCTCAGACCGCCGGTTCTGCCCGCGGCCTCGCTCGCCCAGCTCCTCCCGGGACAGCGATGTTGAATTCCATTTACGCAAATGACTGCACGGGCGTCAATCGGCAGGCGGAATCTAAAAATCCGTTTTGTAGGACAAATACCATTGACGTTGGCCACAAGCCGATATTAGCTGGAGGGCGGAGGAGTAACCTGCCGACCCCGTGCCGGTTTGCGTGGGATCGCAGGAATGCGTCGGTGCCAGCCGGCTTCTTTTCGAACCGGCTGACCGAAATGAAATGCTTATCGACCTGGCTTGCTGACAAGAGCGCTCGCATAGCGACCCTCTGTCACCGTATTCCGGGTTGGTTCGTGTGGCGGGCACGTCGTGTCCGTCTGTTTCCAAGGGAGGACTGATATGAGGAAAACAGTTTTGCTTGCCGCCGTCGCCGCCATGGCGCTGGGCGCCGGGCCGGCTTTGGCCAAGAAGCAGCTCGTCATCGTGGTGAAAGGTCTCGACAATCCGTTCTTCGAGGCCATCCACCAGGGCTGCGAGAAGTGGAACAAGGAAAACGCCAGCTCGGAGTATGAGTGCTTCTACACCGGCCCGGCGTCGACATCCGACGAGGCCGGCGAGGCGCAGATCGTGCAGGATATGCTGAGCAAGGCCGACACGGTGGCGATGGCGATTTCGCCGTCCAACGCGCCGCTGATCGCGCAGACGATCAAGACCGCCAATCCGACGATCCCGATCATGACCCTCGACGCCGACCTGGCCAAGGAAGATGCAGCACTTCGCAAGACCTATCTCGGCACCGACAACTATCTGATGGGTCACAAGATCGGTGAGTACATCAAGAAGGGCAAGCCGAACGGCGGCACGATCTGCACCATCGAAGGCAATCCGGCGGCCGACAACATCCTGCGCCGCGCGCAAGGCATGCGCGATGCGCTGTCGGGCAAAGAAGGCCTGGCGGCACTCGCCGGCGAAGGCGGCTGGACTGAAGCCGCCGGCTGCCCGGTGTTCACCAATGACGATGGCGCCAAGGGCGTGCAGGCGATGACCGACATCCTCGCCGCCAACCCGAAGCTCGACGCCTTCGGCATCATGGGCGGCTGGCCGCTGTTCGGCGCCCCGCAGCCCTATCGCGACCTGTTTGGGCCGCTCAAGGACCGCATCGCCAGCAATGATTTCGTCATCGGAGCCGCCGACACGATCGGCGACGAGGTGGCGATCGCCAAGGACGGGCTGGTGACCGCGCTGGTCGGCCAGCGGCCGTTCGAAATGGGCTACAAGGCGCCGTCGGTGATGATCGATCTCATCGAAGGCAAGGCCGTCGCCGATCCGGTGTTCACCGGCCTCGACGAATGCACCAAGGATACGGTCGACACCTGCATCCAGAAATAGTCGGCGATACCGGGGCGTCCTTTGAGGGCGCCCCGTCATTTTCCTCAGGGACAAGGACAGGCAACATTGTCGGGGCGGCAGCTCCGGCTTTGACGGGCTCATGCGTCTTGCTTTCGGCGAAGGGCACGGACAATTCCGGACGGTTTCCCTGCGACAAATTGCCGATGCCGACGATGCCGGACGACATACCAAGAAGGCGATCCGCCAGGATAGATGCGCCGGCCGGCCCGGTTGCCACCGCTGTTCGACGACCGGATACGGCCTGGCCCCCCGGCTCCAGTGTACACGCCTCGCTGGCCAACGAGATCGGGCTTCGGATCGTGCGCGGCGACTATCCGCCAGGCGCCATCCTGCCAAACGAAGCCAAATGGGCGGAGATGTTCAACGTCAGCCGCTCGGCGGTGCGCGAAGCCATCAAAATGCTGATGGCCAAAAGCCTGCTGGCTTCACGGCCCAAGATCGGCAGCTGGGTCGAGCCCAGGGAACGCTGGAACCTGCTCGACCGCGATGTGCTGGCCTGGTATGCGACCGGGCCGGACCGGGAGGCGTTCCTGCGCACGGTGCAGGAGTTCCGTCACATCATAGAACCGGAAGCCAGCGCCTTTGCCGCGATGCGACGCAGCGACGAGCAGATGGCCGAGATCAGCCAGGCCTGCCGGGAAATGGGCGAGGCGCTGAGCCTGCAGCAGCGTATCCGCGCCGATACGCGCTTTCATCTCACGATCCTGCGCGCCTCCGGCAACGATCTTTTGGTGCCGCTCGGCGTGCTGATCGAATCGGCGCTCGACCATCTCTTCGTCTTCACGACCATACAGGTCAGCGACCAGCAGCACGCCCAGAAGCTGCACGAAGCGATCGAGAAGGCCATCCGCCTGCAGCGGCCCGACGCGGCCCGCAACGCGGTGCGAAAGTTGCTGGCCAATACGGATGAGGGGATCGGCAAGGCGCGGCGGTGAGGCAGTACGATCTCCCCCACACCGGGGGAGATCGGCTGATCAGATCGTCTGCTTCTTGCCGTCCTTGCTAGGCATGAGATCGACGCCGTTCACCTTGGCGATATGCGTGGCCAGCATCGGCACGAACTGCTCGGCCGGCCCGGTAGCGTGGGCGCCGGCGAAGGAATTCTTGGTGGCGTTGCCGAGCGGGTTGGCGATGCCGGCCGAACCCGCCATCGATTCCAGATAGGTCAGGTCCTTGAAGGCATTGGCGATGGTGAATTTGTGCGCGTCGCGGTCGCCTTCCAGCGTCCAGCGCATGAAGGTCTGGTAGAAGCCGCAATCCATGCGGCCGTTGCGGATGACGCTGTCAAAACGCGGCGGCGAGATGCCGACCTTCTCGGCCAGCGCCAGCGCCTCGGAATAGATCGCGGCGTAGCCCAGCGAGATGAAGTTGTTGAGCAGCTTCATACGGTGACCGTCGCCGGTGTTGCCGATGTGGACGATGCGCCCGGCCCAGGTTTCGATGACAGGCTTCACACGCGCAAAGAGCGCGTCGGGCGCGCCGACCATGGCGTCAAGCGTGCCTTCCCAGGCTTCCTTCGGAGTGCGGCTCAGCGGCGCGTCGACAAAGTCGACGCCGATCTCCTTGAGTTCCGCCGCCAGCGCCACTGTCGAGACCGGATCGGAGGTCGAGCAGTCGACGACGACCGAGCCCTTCTTCAGGCCCTCCTTGAGGCCGCCGGGGCCGCGGATGATGGCTTCGACCTCGCGCGAGCCGGTGACGCAGATGAAGACGATATCGGACGCCGCCGCCACGTCGCGCGAGGTTGCTGCTTCCTTGGCGCCGCGGCCTAGCAGGTCTTCCGCCGGCTTGCGGTTCTTGCGGCCAAGGAAGGTCAGCTTATACCCCTTGTCGACGATGTTCTTGGCGATGCCGTGCCCCATCAGGCCAAGGCCGATGAAGCCGATCTTTTCGCTCGCGGCAGTCGTGGTCATGTCTTGAAGTCCTGTTGCAATGATTGATATCTGGCGCCGCCGTTTTGCCGGCGAGGGTGGTTGCGGAATGCCATATTGTCTGACAATACACAGGAATCCTAGGCATTGGAGGCGAAAATGACGAAGCGGATCATGTTCACCGGCGGCAGTGGCAAGGCCGGGCGCCATGTCGTGCAATATCTGGTCGAGCAGGGCTGCCAGGTGCTCAACATCGACACCAAACCGCTCGACAATCCCAAGGTGCGCACGCTGATCACCGACATCACCGACAGCGGCCAGGTGTTCAACGCGCTGACGAGCTACATGGGCCTGCATGAATTCGACCCGTCGCTGCGCTCGCAGCCGGTCGATGCCGTCGTGCATTTCGCCGCCATCCCGCGCATCATGATCACGCCCGACAATGAGGTGTTTCGCATCAATGCGATGGGCACCTACAATGTCATCGAAGCGGCAGTGAAGCTCGGCATCAAGAAGGTGGTGATCGCATCCAGCGAGACGACCTATGGCGTGGTATTCGCCAACGAACCGCGCGACCCCAAATATTTCCCGCTCGACGAAGAATACGACGTCGATCCGATGGACAGCTATGCGCTGTCCAAGGTCGTCAACGAACACACGGCGCGCGCCTTTGCGCAGCGCAACGGCACCGACATCTATGCGCTGCGCATCGGCAACGTCATCGAACCGCATGAATATTCGCTGTTTCCGAAATGGTTCGCCGATCCGGGTTTCCGCAAGCGTATCGCCTGGAGCTATGTCGATGCCCGCGACCTCGGCCAGATCACGCTGCGCGCGGTGGAAAAGGACGGTCTCGGCTTTCAGGTCTTCAACGCCGCCAATGACGACACCTCGTCCGACCTGCCGACGGCCGAGCTGTTGAAGCGGTTTTACCCCAATGTGCCGGTCAAGGCGGAGCTCGGCGAATATGAGACGCTGCTCTCCAACCGCAAGGCCAGGGACTTGCTCGGCTTCCGTCCCGAGCATAGCTGGCGCAAATACGTCAAATAGGGCGGGCAGGGCTTTGGAGGCAAGGTTGTAACCTGATCTGTGCACAGCCTCAGGCTTTGCCGCCAACGCCCTTTCCTCTGCTTGACAGCTTTCGAAATCCGGACTTTGTGGACGCATGAGGGACGGAAAGCCGAATAAGGGAAAGAAGCCCGACAAGGCGGCGGCCGCCGAGCGCCCGGCGGCGCTTCGTCGGGCCGACGCAACCCGGGTGCCCGGCTCCAGCGTGCACGCGTCGCTGGCCAGCGAAATCGGGCTTCGGATCGTGCGCGGCGATTATCCGCCGGGCACCATCCTGCCCAATGAAGCCAAATGGTCGGAAACCTTCAACGTCAGCCGCTCGGCGGTGCGCGAAGCGATCAAGATGCTGATGGCCAAAAGCCTTTTGGCATCACGCCCCAAGATCGGCAGTTGGGTTGAACCCAGGGAGCGCTGGAACCTGCTCGACCGCGATGTGCTGGCCTGGTATGCGACCTCGCCCGACCGCGAAGTGTTCCTGAAAACGGTGCAAGAGTTCCGCCACATCATCGAGCCGGAAGCGACCGCCTTTGCCGCCATGCGGCGCACCGAGGAGCAGATGGCCGAGATCAGCCAGGCCTGCCGCGAGATGGGCGAGGCGACCAGCCTGCAGGAGCGCACGCGGGCCGACACGCGCTTCCATCTCGCCATCCTGCGTGCCTCCGGCAACGATCTGCTGGTGCCGCTCGGCGTGCTGATCGAATCCGCTTTCGATAACCTGTTCACTTTTACGACGCGCGAACTCGACGATCTGCAGCACGCACAGCATCTGCACGAGGCGATCGAGAAGGCCATTCGGCTGCAGCGGCCGGAGGCGGCCCGCAATGCCGTGCGCAAGCTGCTCGCCAATACCGACGGCGTCATCAACACCAGGTAGAAGCGGGGTCCCGCAGGCTATCCTGCCAAATGCCGCTTGGTCAGCGCGATCAGCAATGCCTGGTCGCGGGCGGCGTGTTCGGGTGGGTTGACCACCGCGTCACCGTTGACGATCGCGCCCCAGAAGCCTCGCATCTCCTCGACAAAGGCTTCGCCATAGCCGGCGCGCAGGTCCCTGGTCGATAGCGTATGGCCGTCCGACGTCTTGACCGTCAGCCGGGTCGGATGATGGTTGAGCCAAGGCGAGGGGAATTCGAGCTCGAGGCTGGCATCGTCGAAGAACAGCGTGATGCGCTCCTTGTAGTCGGCGAGCTTCGGCACGGTGAGATGCGTCATCGTCCACAGCGCCTGGTCGTTGAGCAGTCTCACCGCACCCTGGCCGCCATCGCCATTCGCGAAGATCTGCGCGCCGACGACCTCGCCGTCCGCCACGCCGAGCGCGTCGAGCAGGCCGTGCACGGCATTCACATCGTGAATCAAGGCGGAGCTGTAAGCGCCGGTAAATCCACGGAAAGCGAGATCGGTCAAAGGCTGGCCGATGGCGCGTTCGACCTGTTGTTTCTGCTTGCCTTGCGCGGCGGCAATCAACTCTTTCGGAATGTCATTGCCGCGGATATAGCGCTGGTGGGCGATGAACGGCCAGGCATCGGGGTCATTGACCTCGACCGAGACGGACCGCAGCGTCTTTGCCGTGCCGGGCAGCGAGGCCAGCGCCAGCCGATAGCTCGGATCGAAGCGCTTCATATAACCGACCTGCATCACCTTGCCGGCCTTGTCGCGCGCGGCGACGATCTCGGCGATCTCCTCCGGTGAATAGCAGAGCGGCTTTTCGCAGAAGACATGCAGGCCGCGCTGGAGTCCGGCCAGCACCTGCTCGTGATGCAGCGGGTCGGGCGAGCCGATGACGACGGCGTCGAGCTTCTGGTCGAACAGCTGCTCCGGCGTTTCGAAGTTGCCAAACCCGTGAGTGTCGGTAACAAACTGCCGCGAGACCTTCGACGGATCGGCGACGCCGACCAATTCGAACAAATCGCCGAGCCGCAACAGGTTTGGAATATGCTCGACCTGCGAAATCATGCCGGCGCCGATGACGCCGACCCGTATCCTGCTCATGCAATGTCTCTCTTGATGGTCTGAAACGTCACGGCGCCGCCGATGGCCGGTTGCCGATCTGCGCCAACAGGCCGGCGATCTCCGCCTCGACCGCTTTCAGATCCTCGCCGCCCGACATGATCGAAATCACCTCGTCGCGCGAGATCTCGGATTTGGCGTAGGTGCCACGGTTGCGGCCGCGGTTGAGCAGCGTGAAAGTGTCGCCGACGGGGTAGGCGTGGTGGATGTTGTGGCTGATGAAGATCACCGCCAGTCCGCGCATGCGCGCCTCGATGATGAATTTCAGCACCATTGCCGCCTGATGCACGCCGAGCGCCGATGTCGGTTCGTCGAGGATCAGCACTTTGGCGCCGAAATGCACGGCGCGCGCGATCGCCACCGACTGGCGCTCGCCGCCCGACAGCGTGCCGACGGCCTGTGTCGGGTCGCGGACGTCAATGCCGATGTCTGCCATCGCCTGGCGGGCAATCGCGTTGGCACGCTCCTTGTCGAAGCGCGAGAAGGGCAAGCTGCTCTTCGTTGGCTCGCGGCCGAGGAAGAAGTTGCGGGTGATCGACATCAGCGAGATCATGCCGAGGTCCTGGAACACGGTTGCGACGCCGAGGTCCTGCGCGTCGCGCGGGCTGCGGAAGGCGACCCGCTTGCCGTCGACGAAAATCTCGCCCTTGCTCGGCCGATGCACGCCCGAGAGCACCTTGATCAGTGTCGACTTCCCGGCGCCGTTGTCGCCGAGCAGGCAGTGCACCTCTCCAGGATAGACCTTGATGTCGATGTCCTGCAGCGCGCGCACCGAACCGAAATTGACCGACACGCCACGCAGTTCCATGGCTGGCTGAATGGCTTGGGTCATTTGCCGCCTCCGCGTCCCAGCGCCTTGAGGCGGATGTAGTTGTTGACCAGCACCGCCATCAGGATGACGATGCCGAGGAAGACCTTGAACCAGTCGGTGTCGATGCCGGTGTAGAAGATGCCCATCTGCACCAGGCCGAAGATCAGTGCGCCGAACAGCACGCCATAGACGGTGCCGTAGCCGCCGGTGAGCAGCACGCCGCCGATGACCGCGGCGATGATGGCCTCGAATTCCTTGAGCAGGCCGCGCGTGGTGTCGGCTGAGCCGGCCTCCATGACCTGGATGGTGGCCAGCAAGGTCGCGGCACAGGCGGTGTAGATGAACAGCGCGATCTTTACCCGGTCGACCGGCACGCCGACATTGCGGGCGGCATTGAGGTCGCCGCCGGTGGCGAAGATCCAGTTGCCGTACTTGGTCTGGGTCAGGACATAACCGGCGAGCGCGGTCAGGCCGAGCCACCAGACGATCGACATCGGAATGCCGACGACGAAGGGGATGCCGTCGGTGCGGGTGGCGATCCAGCCTTGCGTACCCATCCAGTGGAAGAAGCCGGTCAGGAGATGGCCGTTGAACAGGCCGGCGGTGGCCGGGTCCGGCGCGCCGTCGAGGATGTATGGGATCTGCGTGCGGCCGGTGACGGCGCGGGTGATGCCGATCGACAGGCCGCGCAGGATATAGAGCGAGGCCAGCGTGACGATGAAGGAGGGTAGGCGGGTCTTCACCACGATCAGGCCATTGACGTAGCCGGTGAGGATGGCCACCGCGAAGGCGCAGGCGATGCCGCCCCATAGCGGCAGGCCCCAATATTTGACCGTCAGGCCGATGACGACGCCAGCGAAGCCGACCATCGAGCCAACGGAGAGATCGAATTCGCCGGCGATGATGAGGAGCGCGGCGGCCGTGGCGATGATGCCAAGTTCGGCCGCCAGCGTCAGGAAGGTCATCGACCCCTGCAGCGAATAGAGGTTCGACGCCCCCGGCAGCAGCGCGAAAATGATGATGGTGGCGATCAGGCCGCCGGCGGCACCCGCTTCTGGCCGGCGCAGCCACTGCGTCAGCCGGCCGGTGCTGGCCAGCCGCTCATCGGCGCCGGCGGCGCGCTTCGACGTCATGCCGAAACGGTCCTTGACCGGCCCTTCTGAAGGTATCGCCTTGTCTTCCACGGCTGTCATTAGGCTCCCCAATCGCTCACTTCGCAATGTCGACCAGAGATCGGGGGAGCGCATGGCGGCTCCCCGATCCGTTTGGTTTCTTGCCTAGAGCGTTTCACCGTTTCTCTTGTTTTGCGCAATTCCGGACGGAAAACCGCTTCACACTTTTCCTGGAATTGCTTTAGCGGATGCCGTCCTTGGCGAGCGCCAGGATCGCCTTGGCCTTGTCGGGTGAGTCGATGAACAGCGGGCCGGTATAGGCGTTGTTCTGCGGCCAGAAGCCGTGCGTGGCGTGCTCGACGAGATAGATCACCGGCAAATAGCCCATCAGATATTGCTGGGCGTCCATGCCGAAGCCCATTTCGCCGGCGACGACGGAATCCAGAACTTCGGGGCTGATGTCGAACGTGTAGAGCTTGATCTTGCCGAACAGTTCCTTCTGCCGGAAGAACGGGATCAGCGGATTGGCGGCGGTGGCGCCGAGCGCAAACACGGCCTGGGTGTCGGGATGCGCCGACAGATAGGCTTCGGTGCGGCGCTGGATGTCGGCCGGATCGGGAGACACGGTCAGGACTTCAGTGCCGCCGCCGGAAGGCTTCAGCCCGTCATTCAAGCCCTGGCAGCGCTGGTCGAGGCTGACATTGCCGACCTCGTGGTTGATGCAGACGACCTTGAACGTGCCTTCCTTGGCCAGCCGCTCACCGGCCTTCTTGCCGGAATCATATTCGGAGACCGTGCCGACATACATGGTCGTCCCGAGCTCTGCGCCTTCCTTCTCGCCGGAATCCAGAACCACCATCGGGATGTTTGCGGCGAGACCCGCCTTGACCGATTTGCCGAGCGCATTGGCGTCGGCGATGGAGACCGCGATGCCGTCGGGATTGGTGGCGATCGCCGCATCGAGCAGGCGGGACTGCTCGACCACGTCGAAGACCTGCGGCGCGTAATATTCGACCTTGGCGCCGGTGAGTGCGGCCGCATCATCGACACCGCGCTTGACCACCGACCAGTAGGGATCGGAGGCCGAACCATGCACCACGAAGGTGATGCGGACGTCCTTCGGGTCCTTCAGGCCAGCGGCCTGCGCGACGCCCGCCAACATACTCATCGAGACAAGCGCGCCGAGCGCCAGTTTCAGAACGGTCTTCATGTCATTCTCCCATTGTCGTTGCAGTTCCAATTCCCTCTTTGCGCCGCAGGCCGAAGGATCGGCTTACAGCGCTGACCGGGTGGCCGCTTTGCGGGCCTTTGCCGGTGTCGATGCTCCAAGCCTGGCGCGCAGTTCCTCGCGCAAGGGCTTCATGCCGATGATGTCGATGTCCTGCGTGCCGAGCCAGTCGCGAAAAGCCTGGTCGCGGAAGAGTTCATATTCCTCGGTGCGGATATAGGCGGAGCGCGGCTCGATCAACTCGAGCTCGCCCGGCGCGTTGAAATGCAGGCAGAAGAAGGTCAGGCCTTCGCGCACCCCTTCGACCAATGCCTTGTAAGCGGGTTCAATCGGCTTTGAGCGCGGACGGCCCCAGGTCGTCTGGATGGCGGCGTCGAAGATGACAAAGCCTTTGGCACGGGCTTCAGTGACGCCGCGCTGGAAACCCTCTTCGGTGACACCGACCAGATTGTCGTTGGGCGAATAGGCCGACAGGGTTTTGGTCAGCAGCACCGGCAGTCGGTATTCCAGGCCCAGCCTGATGTAGACGTCGCAGAACTCGGGCGACAGGGCCGCGCCCATATGGGCGTCGAGATGGGTGACGTCGATGCCGGCGCGATAGGCGTTGTCGATCTGGGCGCGCAGCTCGGTCTCGACCGCTTGTGGTGCCGCCTTGCGGCGGGTGGTCGCGACATCGGGCCAGAAATAGCCGAACTCGTCGGTCAGGCCGGCCGCGCGCGACGGCGAGGTCAACGGGCGCCATTTGTAGTGCTGCTTTTCGCTGTTCAGCGTCAGGTGGACGCCGAGATCGAGGGCAGGGTCCGCGGCTGCCGCTTCGGCCATCTCGGGGAACCACGGGCAAGGCACCATCACCGCGCCGGAGCTGCAGGCGCCTAGCCCGGCCAGTTCGAGGAAGGCGCTGTTGGCGCCATGGCACATGCCGACATCGTCTTCATGCAGCACAAGCTGTCGCCTTTGGGCATTCATGGGGGCATTCATGAACGGCCACCATCTTGCCGGCACGCCGGTTGCGAGGGTCTTCCAAAGTGTGTCCCGTGCTGCATGGAACCGACCGTTTGCCCAACTGGACGCGATGGAACGCCCAAAGCCGGCTTTCCAACAGGGCCACTTCAGCGAATTCGGATGGGTACGATTTTTCCGCGGGGCCTGCATTGTGGAATGCCGATTTCATTCGTTATGCCCACATTCGGCGTCAAACCCGTCCTCGCGCAGCCGGGATGGCTTGGTCCGATCGCCGCGGAGTGGTTCTTTCAAACAGCGCCGGCAAGCGTAGAGCTTTCACACCATCAAGCGATATGGAGAGCTGCCATGTACACTGCCGGCGAAGAAGAGATCGAAGCCATTGCCAGGGTGATCCGCTCGGGCGCGCTGTTTCGCTATGGCGACAACAGCGAATGCGACCGCTTCGAGGCTCGCTATGCCAGGCATCTCGGCGTCGAGCATTTCGCGCTGGCCGCCAGTGGCACCTATGGCCTCGCCGCCGGCCTGATCGGGCTCGGCATCGGGCCTGGCGATGAAGTGCTGGTGCCGGCGCACACTTATATGGCGACAGCCACCGCCGTGCTCTCGGTCGGCGCCATTCCGGTCATCGTCGATATCGACGAGAGCCTCACCATCGATCCGGCAGCCCTGCGCGACGCTATCGGCCCGCGCACCAAAGCGGTCATTCCTGTGCATATGTGGGGTGCCGCCTGCAACATGAATGCCATCATGGACATCGCCAAAAAACGCGGCCTGCTCGTGCTGGAGGATGTATGCCAGGGCATTGGCGGCGGCTATGAGGGCAAGAAGCTCGGCTCCATTGGCCATGCCGGCGCCTATTCCTTCAACTACTTCAAGAACATGACCTCGGGCGAGGGCGGCGGCATCGCCACCAGCGATCCGAAGGTGGCGGAGCGGGCGCGCTGCGCCATCGATCCCTGCCATTTCTACTGGCAAGGCCGCAGCGACAGCATCAAGCCGTTCGCCGGCATCGGCGCGCGCGCCTCGGAACTGATGGGCGCCATGCTCAATGTCCAACTCGACCGTCTCGATGGCATCATCGAGGCGATGCGGGCGGAGAAGAAGAAGGTGCTGGCCGGCACGCGCCATCTCGGCAATCTCGGCCTGACGCCATCGCCGATGAACAGCCCCGATGACGACTGCGCGGCGCAGGTGATGTATCTTTTGCCGAGCGAACAGTCGGCGCAAACCTTTTCCAAGACCATTCCGAGCGTCATTGCCGGGAAGACTGGCCGCCACAATTTTACCCAGTGGGACCAGGTGCTGATGCATGAGGGTGCGCATCACGCGGCGCTCAATCCCTACACGCTGCCGGAAAACAAGGGTCTGCGGCTGACCTATGCCGACGATCTCGGCAAGGGGTCGCTCGACATCCTCAACCGCACGGTGATGGTGGCAATGAACCCGGCGCATGGCGATGCCGAGATCGACGACATGATCCACAACATCGACGCGGCGGCTCGCGTGGCACTGGAAAACGCTTCGCTGGACGATGTCGAGGTGCGCAAGGCAGCCCCAGTGGATCTGCAGAAGTTCGATAGTGTGAACTGAAACACGCCGCTCTAGGCCGGCCTACTGCCGGTCCAGCCGCGTAAACGCGGCCCGCAACGCCAGCACGGCGCGCAGGATCTGGCGTTCGTCCATGGCGGCGTAGCCCAGGAGCAGGCCGTGTTCGGGCTCGCTTGAATGGTAGTTGATGGAGATGCCCTGCACGTCCAACCCTTCCTTCACGGCGGCGGCTACGACGTCGCTGTCCTTGTAGGGTCTTGTAAAACTCGCCAGCAGCTGCATGCCGGAATCGTTCTCGGTCACGGCCAGCCAATCGGACAGATGCTCTTGGCACAGCTTGACGAAATTGGCCTGCCGGCGCGCATAGAGCCGGCGCATGCGCTTCAGATGCGTGGCGAAGTAGCCTTGCGTGATGAAGTCGTTGACCGTGGCCTGCAGGATCAGCGGCGCGAACTGGCCGGTGATGGAGACGGCGCGGTCGAAGGGCACCGACAGTTCGCGCGGCACGATGAGATAGCCGATGCGCAGCGCCGGGATCAGCGTCTTGCCGAAGGAGCCGATATAGACGACGCGGTCGGCATGATCGAGGCCGCGCAAAGCCGGCACGGGCCGGCCACGAAAACGGTACTCGCCGTCATAGTCGTCCTCGACGATCCAGGCGCCGTGGCGCTCGGCGATGTCGAGCAGCTGCAGCCTCTCCTCGATGCGCATAATGGTACCGAACGGCCATTGGCAGGACGGCGTCACATAGATCAGCCGTGGCGGCGGCAGCTCGGGGTCGGCGAGGTGCCAGCCGTGCCGGTCGACCTTCAGCGGCGCGAGCCTGGCGCCGCTGGCGAGGAAGGCGCTTTTGGCGCCGAGATAGCCGGGCTCCTCCATCCAGACATGGTCGCCTTCGTCCATCAGCACGCGCGAGGCGAGGTCGAGCGCCGCCTGCGCGCCGGTGACGATGATGACCTGGTCGGCGGTGCAGTTGATGCCGCGCGACAGGCTGATGGTCGAGGCGATGGCCTGGCGCAGGCCCGGATGACCGGCAAAGGAGAGATAGCCAAGCAGATTCTCGTCACGGCTGCGCGCATTGCGCACCAGAAGGCTCGACCAGATGGTGAAGGGGAAGGATGCCGTTTCCGGCACCCCGGGATGGAAGTTGATGACGCCGGCATTGCGCGGCGGCTGCGGGCCGTTGACGATGGTCTGGCCGCGCCGCGAGAGCTTTTGCGGAGCGGCGAGACCGGCGCGCAGCGAGGCCGGCGGGCGCTTCTGCTGGATCGGCGCTACCCAGGTGCCGGATCCGGCGCGCGCCTCGATGAAGCCTTCGGCAAGCAACTGGTCGTAGGCGGCAATCACCGTGTTGCGGCCGACTTTCAGATCCTCGGCCAGAGAGCGGGTCGAGGGCAAAAGCGTGTTCTGCTGGATCTGGCCGTCGAGGATGAAGCGCCGCAAGGCGCCATAGATCTGCCGGTGCATCGGCTCGTCCGAGGCGCGGTCGACCGACATGATGTCGAGGGAAAGGCGCATATGGTCGGCCAAAGTCTAGAGCCGGATGATTTCAGGTTTGTTCGACCTGAAATCATCCGGCTCTAAATCTAAGAGATGGAGCATGATGTCGTCCGAAAACCGCTTCACACTTTTCGGCATCATGCTCTAGTCTCCGATGAACCTGGCTGCGCGGGCGATCTTCTCTTCGTTGAGAAGGCAGACGGTGTCGAGCACCAGCCGCCTGGTTTCGGGATGGACCTCGCTGTTCTTCAGCGCGCGATGCACGGTGGCGGCGCCGAGTTCCGCCTTTTGCGCAATCTTGCGGATGGTGCAAAGCCGTTCCATGCCGAGTGCCGCCTCGAATGCCATATCGCTCCTCCACCTGCATCAAGGCACGGCTTGCCGCCAGCCTCAAGCTGGAAACTCTGCGGCCGGAAACTCCGGGGTCTAAAATCCGACCTCCCAAGCCGGTGCCGAGAATTGCTCGATCCGCGCCGCCAGGGGAGGACGGCGGCGCGGATCGCCGGGCGCTTTCGCGTCGCTACCCCTACCGAGGCGCGCGCCCACCGGCCAACCACCAGCCCCCCGGCTGTGGTCAGGCCAAGTCCCGTGTCGCTACCTCAAACCCGGCCTTGCGGGCCGTGGCGAGAAGCGAAGCGTAACCCTTCGTGGCGTAGGTCAAGGGATGCGCCTTGGCCGGATCCTGTTCGGCCTCGACGACGATCCAGCCTTCGTAACCGCGTTTGGCGAGTGGCTGCAGCAGCGACAGGAAATCGACGGAACCATCGCCGGGCACGGTGAAAATCCCCTCCATCACCGCAGCCATGAAGCTCATGTCCTGGCGCCGCGCTTTTTCCAGCACGGCCGCGCGGACGTCCTTGCAATGGAAATGCACGATGCGGTCGAGATGCCGGTTCAGGAGAGAGGCCGGGTCGCCGCCCGAAAACAGGCAATGGCCGGTGTCGAACAGCAGGCCGACAGATTTCCCGGTGACCGCCATCAGCCTGTCGACCTCCTCATCGGTCTCGACGATGGTGCCCATGTGATGATGGAAAGCCATGCCGACGCCGAAGGCGGCCATGCGGTCGGCGAGCTCGGTCAGCTTCTCGCCATAGGCGGCCCATTCGTCATCGGCGAGACGCGGGCGCTGCGAGATCGGGGCAAAGATGCCGTCATGCCGACCGCGTGATGTGTCGGCATAGACGACAACCTTGGCGCCGAGGTCGCGCAGCAAGGTCAGATGCGGCGTGATGGCGGAGAATTCCTCGTCGACCGTGCGGTCGAGAATGCGGCCGTCATACCAGCCGGAGACGAGCTCCAGCCGATAGGAGGACAGGATCGTTCCAAGCTCGTCGCTTCGCCTGGGAAATTTGCCGCCGAGCTCGGTGCCGCGATAGCCAGCCTGCCAGGTTTCCGACAGGCAGGTCTCGAGCGGCGTGTCGCCGCCGAGTTCGGGAACATCGTCATTGCTCCAGGTGATGGGATTGATGCCGATCTTGACCGTCATGCCGCCACTTTGCAGGCTTGGGGAACGCAATGCCGAGGCTGGCAAACTGGAGGGAAAGAGGACCTGTCACTAGGTCCAGTTCAAGCGAATTTGGCGGAGCCAATTGTGAGGGCTAGTCCTGCTCCGGCCGACCGAAGGCGACGCGCAGTTCGTCCTTGGCATCCTCAAGCACTTTCCGGCGGGCCTGCGGGAGGTTCTTGCCGGCGCGATTGATGTAGAAATTCAGCATCGACATCGCCGACTGGAACGGCTCGGCCTTGCGCCGGTCGCTGTGCTCGGCCGAGCGTTTGAGCGAAGCCGCGATCCTTTTGGCGTCGTCGGCTTCGAAGATGTGCTCCTGAAGGTCCATCGCATCGCTATGCTCGGTCACCTCGGCTGACCATTTTTTCTTCGCGGTCATGGCAAACTCCTTCCTGTCGCAAAACTCAGGCAGAGCGTTGCCGGTTCCCGAAAAAATCGCCTGGCCGCTGGAGCCACCGATCGGGGCCCTGTGGCGCTGCCCGTCGCCGCGAATGCGCCGATAGTGGCGGCAGTCGACTTCCCGGAACCGCGGACAGGAAACGCCTTGACCCCCATCGTCGCCAACCCGGCGAGCAACCCTGGCATCGACAGCTCCTATGCCTGGATGCGTCTCGCCATCTCGATCCTGCTGGCGACGATTGGCGCCGTCGGCATGTGGGCCGTCGTGGTGGTGTTGCCGGCCGTGCAGGCCGAATTCGGCGTTGACCGCGCGGCGGCATCGATGCCTTACACCGCAACCATGGTGGGCTTTGCCGCCGGCAATGTGCTGGTCGGCCGCGCCATCGATCGCATGGGCTATTGGATCCCGGCGCTGATCTCCTCGGTGGCACTCGCCGCCGGACTCCTGCTCGCCGCGGCGTCGACGTCGATCCTGCAATTTACCCTTGCCCAGGGGGTGCTGATCGGCCTTGGCTCATCGGTGATCTTCGGACCGTTGATTGCCGATATTTCGCACTGGTTCAACCGTCGACGCGGCGTCGCCGTCACGGCGGCGGCCGCGGGCAACTACCTCGCCGGAGCGCTCTGGCCAACCATCATGCCGACGCTGATCAAGGCGGAAGGCTGGCGCTTCACCTATGCCGCCATCGGCGTCTTTTGTCTGCTCACCATGATACCGCTGGTGCTGTTGCTGCGGCGCGGCGCTCCGGACGCGGCAGCGGCCGGCTCGCCGGGAAACCGGCCTGTACAGCCGATATCAATCTCGCCGGCGGCACTGCAAATGCTGCTGGTCATCGCCGGTCTCGGCTGCTGCGTGGCAATGTCGATGCCGCAGGTGCACATAGTCGCCTATTGCATGGATCTCGGCTACGGCATCGCGCATGGCGCCGACATGCTGTCGATCATGATGGCCGCGGGCGTCGTCAGCCGGCTCGCCTCCGGCTTTGTCGCCGACCGCATCGGCGGCGTGAAAACCCTGCTTATCGGTTCCGTGCTGCAATGCCTGTCGCTGCTGTTCTATATCCCGTTCGACGGGCTTGCCTCGCTCTATGTCGTGTCGCTGGTGTTCGGCCTGTCGCAAGGCGGCATCGTGCCTTGCTATGCCATCATCGTGCGCGAATACCTGCCCGCCAAGGAGGCCGGCCAGCGTATCGGCATCGTCATGATGGCGACGATCTTCGGCATGGCGATAGGTGGCTGGATGTCGGGCTGGATCTACGACCTGACCGGCTCCTACGCGGCCGCGTTCCTCAACGGGATCGCGTGGAACCTGGTCAACGTTGGAGCTATCCTGCTGCTGATTTGGCGGGCGCGGCGCCCGGCCATGGTTACGGCCTGAAGACTCCAGCCGGCGAGGCCGCAGCCCGCGGTAGTGTCTCAGTTTGAAATTTGCCCGCCTTGACGATGCCCGTCGAATGTTGCTGATCATTCACGTATGATGGGCGGCAATCAGTCGTGGCGGACTTGCCATTTCTTACCGATGGAGGCTGCGCGCCTCCAAACACCTCAAGCTGGCGGCTGCGGCGGCGGCGGGATCTGTGAGGCTGGTGGTGATGCTGTCACTGCGGACAGCCGGTCCTTTTTGTTCAGCGCCGGCTTTTCATATGTTTTCTTCATTTATACGTCCTCCCTTTTCCCTTCATCCATGAATGACGTAGACCGCCCAACTTTGTCAAGGAGTTGGAAACCGCCGTCAGCTTGACAATCGTCAGTGGCTGCGCGACGCCAAGCTGGCATGGCGTAGTGGGGAAGCCGGACAAACATGGCGACAGAGACGACGAAGTCGCAATCGCGCGCGGTGCAGAGGGCAGGACCGTGACCAAGCCGCGCTCGCGCCGCGGCGGCGGCCGCCCGACGATCGCCGATGTCGCGCGCAAGGCCGGCGTCGGCGCCATCACCGTGTCGCGAGCGCTTCGCGAGCCCGATCGCGTCAGCCAGGATTTGCGCCGCCAGATCCAAGCCGCAGTCGACGAGCTCGGCTATGTGCCGGATCCCAATGCGCGGGCGCTGGCCTCGGCGCGCGCCGATGTGTTCGGCGTGCTGGTGCCGTCGCTCACCAACAACGTCTTCGCCGAAGTGGTGCGCGGCATCTATGACAGCCTGTCGGACGGCCCGTTCCGCGTCCAGCTCGGCAACACCCATTATTCCGGCCTCGAGGAGGAGCGCCTGCTGCAGGTGTTCGCACCGCAGCGTCCGGCGGCGCTGATCGTGGCCGGCATCGACCAGACACCGACCTCGCGAAAACTGCTGGAGAGCGCCGGTTGCCCGGTGGTGCAGGTGATGGAGACCGGGCCCGATCCGGTCGACATGCTGGTCGGCTTCTCGCATTTCGACGGCGGCCGCACGGCGACCGAGCACCTGATCAAGGCGGGCTACCGGCGGATCGGCTTCATCGGTGCGCGTATGGATCCGCGCTCGCAGCGGCGCCTTGCCGGCTATCGCGCGGCAATGGAGAAGGCCGGCCTGTTCGACCCGCGGCTGATCACCACCACGCCGCTGTTGTCCAGCGTGTCGCTCGGCCGCGAGCTGCTTCGCCATGCGCTGGCCAAGATGCCGGCGCTCGACGGCGTCTTCTGCAACAATGACGATATCGCGCTCGGGGTTTTGTTCGAATGCCATAGCGCCGCACTCGACGTGCCGAAGACAATCGGCATTGTCGGCTTCAACGACCTCGAGATGATGCAGGCGGCGTTCCCGCCGCTCACCAGCATCCGCACTCCTCGCTATGAAATCGGTCGCCGGTCTGTTGCCATGGCGCTGGCGGCGATCGCCGGGCGAAGGCCTGAGCAGCGGGTTGTCGATCTCGGTTTCGAACTCAAGCCCCGCGAGAGCACGGCGCGCTGAACACGCTTTGGCGACCTCAGCAAATGGTGCTTTACACAACGTCATGGTAGCGCTACCATTTTTATCAGACAGGCGTTGTGGTTGAGGAGCCACGCCTGTTTATTATACATAAGCAACAGCTCATGCTTGTTTATTATGTATAATATGCTAGGTTTCGTTTCTCGCCCGTGAAGCGGCGAGGGGGAGGGGATCGGGCCGGCTTCAGGCCCTTGAGACGTGCCGCCCGCAAGGCTGGAGGGCCTTCGCCGGGCGTGGAAAAACGCACCACGGCAAGCAGCATCAAAAATTAAACTGCAACTGGGAGGAATATCGATGATCAAGTCACTTGTTGGTGGCATCGTTGCCGCCACTGCATTCGTCATGCTGAGTTCGTCGGCCATGGCCGAACCTGAAGTCGTCAAGGGACCAGCAGCCGAGCCCGACTGCTTCGCGCCGTGGGCGGCCGATACACAGTTCTTCAAATTCCCCAAGAAGGAAGGCCCATACCGCATCGCGCTCGCCAACGGCTATATCGCCAACACCTGGCGCATCCAGATGATCCAGACGGCCAAGGCCTACGCTGCGCAGAAGGACGTCGCGGCAAAGTTGAAGGAATTCAAGGTCGTATCGACCGGCGAGGATGTGCCGGCGCAGATCTCAGCGATCAACAACTTCATCGATTCCGGTTTTGACGCGATCGTCGTCAACGCGCAGAATCCGACCGCCTTCGGGCCGGTCATCAAGCGCGCCAAGGAAGCCGGCGTCGTGCTGGTCGCCTTCGACAACATCCTCGACACCAAGGACGCTATCAACGTCAACGTGGACCAGAAGGGTCTTGGCGAACTGTGGGGCAAATGGCTAATCAACCATATACCGGATGGCGGCAAGATACTTGAAGTGCGCGGCGTTGCCGGCACGTCGGTCGATACCGACCGCCACAACGGCATCCATGAGGCGTTCGACGCCTCGGGCAAGAAATGGGACGTCACCGAAGTCGCCGGCAAGTGGGATGATCCGACAGCGCAGAAGGTCACGGCTGACGCGATCGCAACCAATGGTCCGTTCGTCGGCATCACCGGCCAGGGCGGCGACACAGGCATCGTCCAGGCGATGATCGACGCCAAGCATCCGTTCGTGCCGTTCGGCGGCGAAACCGAGAACGGTTTCCGCAAGTTCTGCGCGGCGCACGCGGCGGACGGCCTGAAATGCTCCTCGGCCGGCACTGGCCCTGCCCAGGTCGCGGTCGCCATCAAGACGGCGATCGCCGCACTTGAGGGTCAGGTCGTACCGCAATCGGTCAAGCTGCCGCTCGCCATCGTCGAGGATCCGAACTTCAAGGAAGGCCAGGACTACTTCCCTGACCAGTCCGACAATTTCTTCGTCGGCAATTCCTTCCCGACCTGCGGCATCAATTTCACTGCGCAGGAAATCATGGGCCAGACCAAGGCCGACCAATAGGCTGCACAATCGGCGCCGCGGGATGCTCCGCGGCGCCGAACCGCTTGCCATCTCAATCCATAAAACTGCCCCGGAGGGCTGATGGACGGTGCAGCTCCACTCTTTCGCATGGAAGGTATTTCCAAGCGCTATGGCGGCGTGCGTGCGCTGGAGAAGGCCGAACTTTCGGTCACATCGGGCAGCATCCACGCCATCCTCGGCGAAAACGGCGCCGGCAAATCGACGCTGATCAAGGTCATGGCCGGCGTGGTGGCGCCCGACGAGGGCACGATGACGCTGGACGGGCGTGAGGTCAGCTTTGCCTCGCCGGCCGCCGCGAACCAGGCCGGCATCGTCTGCATCTTCCAGGAACTGTCGCTGGTCCCCGAGCTCAGCGTCGCCGACAACATCGTCATTTCCGATCCGCCAACCCGGTTCGGCATGATCGACCGCAAGGCGCAGCGCCGCATCGCCGAAGAGGCGCTGGCACGCGCGGGTGCGGCCGACATCCATCCGCTGGCGCTGGTCAAGGATCTTCCGCTTTCGAGACGGCAGATGGTCGAGATCGCCAAGGCATTGGCCAGGAAGCCGCGCATCCTGATCCTCGACGAGGCAACGTCGGCGCTGGCTGCTGCCGATGTCGCCAAGATCTTCGCGGTGCTGAAGCGGTTGCGTGGGGAAGGGCTGGCACTGCTCTACATCTCGCACCGTATGAACGAGATCGCAGAGCTCGCCGACCAGTGCACGGTGTTTCGCAACGGCCGCAATGTCGCCAGCTATGCCGCCGGCTCCAAGAGCGACAATGAGGTCGTCGAGCTGATGATCGGGCGAGAATACAGCCATATTTTTCCGCCCAAGCCAGTGCGCCTGCCGGCTACTGCTATCCCGGTCCTTGAAGCGCGCAACCTGTCGTGGACAGACCGGCTGGACAATGTCTCGCTGACCGTCGCGGCCGGCGAGGTGGTGGGTCTCGGCGGCCTCGACGGCCAGGGCCAGCGCGAGTTGCTGCTTGCCTTCTTCGGCGTGCTGCGCGGTCTCTCCGGAGAGATCCTGATCGATGGCAAGCCGGTGGCGATCGCCAGCCCGGCGGCGGCGCGCGACGACCGGATCGGCATGGCGCTGATCCCCGAGGATCGCAAGACGGAAGGGTTGATGCTGCCGATGACGGTGCGCGAAAACCTCTCCTTCGCGGCTCTCGACCGGCTGTCCAAAGGCGGCATCATCGACCGCGCCGCCGAGCAGCGGCTGATCGACGACATGGTGGGGCTGCTGGCGATCAAGACGGCGGGCCTCGACATTCCGGTCGGCGCGCTGTCGGGCGGCAACCAGCAGAAGGTCGTCATCGCCAAATGGCTGATGCGCCAGCCGCGCATCATCCTGCTCAACGATCCGACGCGCGGTATCGATGTCGGCACCAAGCAAGAGCTGTATCAACTGATGCGCAAGCTTGCGGACGCGGGTGCCGCTATCCTGTTCTACTCAACCGACTATGACGAGCTGATCGGCTGCTGCGACCGGGTGTTGGTGCTCTATGACGGCGCGGTCAAGCGAGAGCTGGTCGGCACCGAGATCACCGAACGGGCGCTGATTGCCAGCGCACTCAACATCCATGGCGGCGACGCCGCCCCTAGCCACGGAGCGGACGCGTGAAGGATTGGCGCTACTGGCTTGCCGAACAACGCGGAACGCTGCTGGCGTTCGCCATCTTCATCCTCATGTTCGCGATCTACACCGCGAACCATCCGGCGGGATTTACCGCCAATGTCGTGCAGACGGCCTCCAACAAGGGCGTGCTGCTCGCCTTCGTCGCCATGGCGCAGACGCTGGTGGTGATCACCGCCGGCATCGACCTTTCCGTCGGCATGATCTTCACGCTGACCAATTGCCTCGCCTCCTGGCTGGTCATCGGCACCGGCCTCGAGACCGCCTTCGGCGTCGTCGCCGTGCTCGGCACCGGGCTGTTGTGCGGCGCGATCAATGGCGCCATCGTCATCTACGGCCGACTGCAGCCGATCGTGGCCACCATCGCCACGGGTGCCGTCTATTTCGGCATCGCACTGCTGCTCAGGCCGTTCCCGGGCGGCTCGGTCAATGAGGATCTGGCCGATGCGCTCACCGGGCGCCTGTTCGGCGTGGTGCCGGCGAGCCTGGTCGCGCTGTTCGCCGTGGTGCTGATCGTCTGGGTGCCGTTCAGCCGTTCGGTGCTTGGCCGTGCCGCTTACGCAGCAGGCTCATCCGAGACGGCGGCCTACATGTCAGGTGTGCCGATCCGGCGCGGCAAGTTCGCCGCCTACGCGCTTGCCGGGCTGCTGGCGGCGATCGGCGGGCTGTTCCTGACCTTCTTCACCTATACGGGCGACGCGGCCTATGCCAGCGGCAACGCCTACACGCTGTTCTCGATCGCCGCCGTCGTGCTGGGCGGCGTTTCGCTGTTCGGCGGCAAGGGCAGCGCCATCGGCGCCATCTTCGGCGCGCTTGCCTTCCGCACCATCGGCGACCTGCTGTTCGTCTTCGATTTCGACCCGCTCTGGCAGCCGCTGTTCCAGGGCGTTATCCTGCTGATCGCGGTCAGCCTCGGCGCCTTCGCCCTGATTCGGGTCCGCAACCGGCTGGAGTGGTTCCTGTGAGCGAGACGACCATCGGCGGCATCGCCGGGCGCATGCCGAAATTCATCCGCCGCGCCGATCCGGCGGTGCTCACCGCCTTTGCCTGCATCGTGCTGTTGCTGTTTCTCGGCAGCCTCTATTCCAGAAGTTTCCTGTCACCGGAATATCTGTTGCAGCAGCTCAAGGTGGCGTCGTTCCTTGGTGTCATCGCCACCGGCATGATGCTGGTCATCCTGCTCGGCCAGATCGATCTGTCGGTGCCGTGGTCGGTGGCGGTCGGCGCCATGATGGCGGCCGCGGCCGCGGCCTATGGCCCGGTCGGTGTGGCGCTGGCCATTCCGTTTGGCATCTTTTGCGGCGTGCTGATCGGCATCGTCAACGGCATCGGTGTCGCCTATCTTCGCATCCCCTCGATGATCATCACACTCGCCACCAACGCCGTCGCGCAAGGGCTCATGGTCGTCTATACAGGTGGCTTCTCGCCACAGGATTCGGCCACCGGTGCCATGCGTTATCTTGCGACAGGTTTTGCCATTCCGGGCGTGCCCAACGCCGTCATCATCTGGGCGCTGATCGGTGCTGCGATGGTCCTCGTGCTGACACGCACCAGCTTCGGCCGCAGCGTCTACGGCATCGGCAACCGTGAGAGTGCCGCCTATCTCTCCGGCATTGACACAAGGCGCGTGGTGATGATCGCCTT
This sequence comes from Mesorhizobium sp. P171375, assembly GCF_057786075.1. Taxonomy (NCBI): domain Bacteria; kingdom Pseudomonadati; phylum Pseudomonadota; class Alphaproteobacteria; order Hyphomicrobiales; family Phyllobacteriaceae; genus Mesorhizobium; species Mesorhizobium sp. P171375. Next base: position 5,640,607 of record NZ_JBYNWF010000001.1, on the reverse strand, counting down.
CGCCATATCGGGCGGGCTGTCCGCCTTTGGCGGGGTGCTTCTCGCCGGCTATGCTTCCAAGGCGGCGCAGTCGATGGGTGACGCCTATCTGCTGCCGTCGATCGCCGCCGTGGTGCTGGGCGGCACCTCGATCCTCGGTGGTCGCGGCTCCTATCTCGGCACCGTCGCCGGCGTCATCCTGATCACGCTCCTGCAATCCATCCTTTCCGTCATGCAGATGCCCGAGGCCGGCCGGCAGATCATCTATGGCGTCGTCATCGTCGCCATGCTCCTGCTCTACGGCCGCGCGCCGGCAAGCCGCTGACCGTGGACGAGGCACAGGCGCCAACGGGCGCTCCCGGCCCAGTGCCTCGGGCCATCGTGGTAATGGGCGTCGCCGGCTGTGGCAAGTCTGCCGTCGGAAAGGCGCTGGCAGCAGCGGAAGGGGCCGTCTTTGTCGAAGGCGACAGGCTGCATCCGCCCGAAAACGTCGCGCGCATGGCGAGCGGCGAGCCGCTCACCGATCAGCTTCGCGAAGGCTGGCTCGATGCCATTGGCGAGCGGATCGCGGACCTGGCCGGCAGCGGCCAGGGCGTGGTCGCCGCCTGCTCGGCGCTGAAGCGCAGCTATCGCGAACGTCTGCGCGGTTTCCGCCGAGATATCGTTTTCGTCTATCTGGAGATCGATCCCGCTACCGCCAAGCGGCGCGTCGACGCCCGCAAGGGGCATTTCATGCCGGCCAGCCTGGTCGACAGCCAGTTCGCCATCCTTGAGCCGCCTGGCGCCGACGAGCAGGCGCTGACGGTCGACGCCACACGTCCAGTGGCTGACATCGTTAGCGCCGTTGCCAGCCTGCTGGCCGGCGCAAAATCATGAACCACCCTCATCGGGCAAGGCGTTTTCCGGCCGTTCGGTGAACCGGTCGGCGCCGGACCAGATCATCATTTGCTCGGGGTAGAGTTTCAGCGCCTCCAGCAAGCGGTCGCGCTTGAGCAGGATGTACTCGGCCTGCAATGCCATGTTCTTGGCGCCGCCGGCTCTTGTCGTGGGCTCAGAATTTCCCGCCGGGGCCGGCACCAGTTCGGGACTCAGGATAGCGCGGTACTGGCGGAACGGATCGGTCTCGAAGGTCGACATGGAAAACAGCGCCGCCTTGCCTCTGGCGGCGAAATTCGTCGGCGCCGAGGCGAGGTGGGTCCAGCCACTTTCGCCGATGCCGACTTCGGTGAATGTCGAACCGGCATGCACGGTGTTGGTCACCAGCACGACGCCGTTGTTGCCAAGGATCTTCTGGATCCGGCCGGTGACCTGGTAGGCATCGCTGCGATCGAAGACGATTCGGCTTTTCAGGAAACGGTTCTCGACCCGGACCATTGGCGGGTTCAGGAAGCGCAGGCCGAAGGTCGAGTCGGAGATGCCGTGAGCGCTGACGCTGAGCTGGTGCGCCTCGATGCCGGCTTCATAAAGTGCGCGCTTGCCGATGATGGTCTGGACCGTGAACTGATCGCACCAGATGATGGCGCCGTGGCCGCGCGCCAGCGCCGCTTGCAGGCCCTCCAGGCCCTCAAGCCGGATATCGGGTGACCAGTGGTGGCCGACGAGATGCGCGGCAAGCAGCAATCGCCTGCGGTGGTTGGCGTAGAGCAAGGCCCTGAACTGCCTTTGCGCATCGATGCCGTTGCCGAGCACCGCGCGCGTCGCGGCGGCGTAGCGCACGAAGTCCTTGCGGATATGGCGCTTGAGGCGCAGCCCCGATACGCGGCTGCAGATCGCTGCCCACCAACTGACCGGCAGCAATGCCGCGACGCCGAGATAGAAGGCGGCCAGCACCAGCTCGCGAAAATCCCTGTTGTTGAAGGTACGCAACTTGCCGGGGCGAACCAGCTTGCGGCTGAAGAAGCGCACATGCTCGGCCCGCTCGGGCACCAGGAGATCGGCGATGATTTCAGTATGGTAAATAACGGCGGACGACGGTGTCCGGTCGGCTTTCCGGGATTTTCCCAACCACGGCAGCCTCATCCGACCGGTGTCCACCTGTTCTTGCGCGTCCGAAAATCGCTTTACTGCGTCTGCCACGGGCGCGCAATCGGCACCGGCAAGGCCATGGTGAACGCCATTCAAGGTTCGAACTTATCTAAATCTGCGACGTCAGTTCGACCGGAAAATCGTCATTGTCGGCATCGCGCATGGCGGCGAGGCTTCTGTTGTCTAGCACCTCGGCGATTGCCTGACGCACTTCCAGCATCATGTGCCGGACCTGGCAGGTCGCCTCGTCGCAATCCTCGCAGCGCTGGTACTGGGTGCGGCTGGCGCATGGGATCGGCGCCAGCGGCCCGTCGAGCACGCGCACGACATGGCCGATCTTGATCTCGGAAGCAGGCCGGGCGAGGCGATAGCCGCCTTCCTTGCCCTTGCGGCTCAGAACGAAGCCGGCATTGCGCAGTTCGCCCAGAATGGCATCCAGGAATTTCTTCGGGATGTTGTTGGCGACAGCAATGTCGTTGACGAATGCAAGCTGGCCGACCGGCAGGCCGGAAAGATGCACGAGGGCCTTGAGGCCGTATTTGCCTTTTTTGGTAAGCATGCCCGATTCAGTTCATGAAAACCCCAACCACCCGCATCTGGCGGTTGTTTGTGTGCAAATCATGACGTTTCGCCTGAACAACCCGGTTTCGCGTAGAACAAGCCGCCCGGTTGAGAGGTTAGGCACAAAGGCGTTGATTCTTTGTAACGTTTTTCACATGTGCCGCCGGATTCTGGTGAAAGTCGTTTGTCGGCGCGCGAAAACGAAAAAGCCGGCAAAGAGCCGGCTTTCCTGTTCCGTTTTCAGGCCAGCTGCTGCCGATGTCAGCGGCTGCCATAGGTCTGGTCGAGCAGGCCGCCGGCGGCGAAATGCTCCTTCTGCACCTTGTCCCAGCCGCCGAAGACGTCTTCCACCGTCAGCAGGCGGACATCGGGAAAGTCTGCCTTGTATTTTGCCGCGACCTCAGCGTTGCGGGCGCGCAGGCCATTTTCGGCGGCGATGGTCTGGCCCTCCGGCGTGTAGAGGAAGTCGAGATAGGACTTGGCCAGATCGCGCGTGCCATGCTCGTCGGCAATCTTGTCGACGATCGCCACCGGGAACTCGGCGAGCAGGCTGACCGTGGGGGTGACCTGCTCGAACTTATCGTTGCCATACTCTTTGCGGATGCCGCGCGTCTCCGACTCGAAGGTGATCAGCACGTCGCCGATCTCGCGCTGCACGAAGGTGGTGGTGGCGGCGCGGCCGCCGGTGTCGAAGATCGGCACGTTGTTGAACAGCTTGGTGACGAACTCCTTCACCTTGGCGTCGTCGCCCTTGAAGGCCTCCTTGGCGTAGGCGGTGGCCGCCAGATAGGTATAGCGCGCATTGCCCGAGGTTTTCGGATTGGGGAAGATCACCTGCACGTCGTCGCGCACGAGGTCGTTCCAGTCCTTGATGTGCTTGGGGTTGCCCGCGCGCACCAGGAAGGACGGCAGCGAATAGAAGGGCGAGGCGTTGTCGGGAAAATCCTTCTGCCAGTCGGCGGAGACGAGGCCTTTCTTGACCAGGAAGTCGATGTCGGTGACCTGGTTGAAGGTAACGACGTCGGCGCCGAGGCCTTCGGCAATGGCGCGCGCCTGGGCAGATGTGCCGGCATGCGACTGGTCGACGGTGACGCCCGGATGACCGGCGATGAAAGCCTTGTTCACCTGGACGAACAATTCGCGCCCGACATCATAGGAAGCGTTGAGCAATTTGTCGGCCGACCAGGCTTGTGAGGAGGCGAGGACCAGGCTGGCTGCAGTGGCGACGCTGAGCAAAAATCGCTTCATGAAAAGGGCTCCTTGGGAATGCCGGTTCGAATGCTTCGATATAGTGCGCCAACATAATAGGACGATGTCCAATGCCGCCAGACACGCAGTCCGGGTCCATTGAACGGTGATGAGAAAAAGCGTTGCTGAAACAGCCGGTTGGTAGGATTTCCTTCCAAACGGATTCGCTTCGGCCAGTCGGCGGATGATGTCTATGTCGCCGGGAAAAGCTTCCAGCGCCGCGGCCTGAACGCCACGCGGCTCTTCTGCGCCGCCGGATGGTCGACGGGCAGTTCGATTTCGACCCGCTGGCGTTCGCCGCCGATTTCGAGTTCGACGCGCCTGGTGCCGGCGACGCGGCGGCTGGCGGCGACCGTGCCGGCGATGCAGCCGCTGCACCCGTCGACCAGTTCGACATCGTGCGGGCGGAAGTAGAGGACTGCCTCGCCACTCGGCGCATGCGGCGCGGACAGCCCGATCGGTCGGTCGGCAATCCAGACTTGGCCGTCCTCGACCTTTACGGGAAGCGTGCTCGATTCACCGATGAAGGAGTAGACGAAGGGTGAGTTCGGCGTGTCGTAGATCTCGTCGGCCGAGCCGACCTGCTCGATGCGGCCCTGGCTCATCACCACGACGCGGTCGGCAAGCTCGAGCGCCTCTTCCTGGTCGTGGGTGACGAAGACGGTGGTGTGGCCGGTGCGGTCGTGGATCTCGCGCAGCCAGCGGCGCAATTCCCTACGCACCTGCGCATCGAGCGCGCCGAACGGCTCGTCGAGCAACAGCACCTTGGGTTCGATCGCCATGGCGCGCGCCAGTGCAACGCGCTGGCGCTGGCCGCCGGAAAGCTGAGCCGGATAGCGCTTTTCCAGGCCGGAAAGCTGGACGAGGTCGAGCAATTCTGAGGCGCGGCGGCGGATCTCCGCCGCCGGCGGGCGCGACGGCCCATGCCGGACCTTGAGGCCGAAGCCGATATTGTCGGCGACCGTCATGTGCCGGAACAGCGCATAGTGCTGGAAGACGAAGCCGACATTGCGCTCCTGGATCGACTTCTGCGAGGCATCGTCGTCGCCGAAGAAGATCTTTCCGCGCGTCGGCCGCTCCAGCCCGGCAATCAGCCTGAGCAGCGTCGTCTTGCCGGAGCCGGACGGCCCCAGCAGCGCGATCAGCTCACCGGACTTGATGTCAAGCGATACGTCATGGAGGGCCGGGAACCGGTCAAACTCCTTGCGCACGTTGGCAACGCGAACTTCCATGAAAATCCCTCTATCAGTGTCCGCGCGTCGCGGCGATCTCGGCGCCGTAGCGCATCTCGAGAAGTGTTTTCAAGACCAGCGTGACCAGCGCCAGGCCGGCAAGCAGCGAAGCGACGGCAAAAGCGCCGACGGCGTTGTACTCGTTGTAGAGGATTTCGACATGCAACGGCATGGTGTTGGTCAGCCCGCGTATGTGGCCGGACACGACCGAGACCGCGCCGAATTCGCCCATCGAGCGGGCGTTGCACAGAAGCACGCCGTAGAGCAATCCCCATTTGACGTTGGGCAGCGTCACATACCAGAAAGTCTGCCAGCCATTGGCGCCGAGCGAGAGCGCGGCCTCTTCATCGCCATTGCCCTGTTCCTGCATCAGCGGGATCAGTTCGCGGGCGACGAAGGGGAAGGTGACGAAGACGGTGGCCAACACGATGCCGGGCACGGCGAACAGGATCTGGATGCCGTGCGCCTTCAGCCATTCGCCGAGCAGCCCCTGAGCGCCGAACAAAAGCACATAGACCAGGCCGGAAATGACCGGCGAGACGGAGAAGGGCAGGTCGATCAGCGTGGTCAGAAACGCCTTGCCCTTGAACTCGAACTTGGCGATCGCCCAGGCGGCGGAGATGCCGAAGACGACGTTGAGCGGCACCGCGATCGCCGCCACCAGCAGTGTCAGTCGGATCGCCGAGCGCGTATCGGGATTGGAGAGTGCCTCCGTGTAGGCACTGAGGCCTTTGGCCAGCGCCTCGTGAAAGACGATGATCAGCGGCAGGAGCACGAAGATGACGAGAAAGGCGAAGGCCACCGCCATCAGCAGCAGCCGCACCGGCAGGCTTTCGGTCACCGCGGCCGACTGGCTCTCGTGATGCGGCTCGTAGGATTTGATCTCGGGGTCAGCCATAGCGCTTGCGGCTCCATGACTGCGCGAGATTGACGATCAGGAGCATCACGAACGACAGCAAAAGCATGATCGCGGCGATCGCGGTCGCTGCCGGATAGTTGTATTCCTCCAGCCGGATGACGATCAGAAGCGGCGCAATCTCCGACTTGTAGGGCAGGTTGCCGGCGATGAAGATGACCGAGCCGTATTCACCGACGCCGCGCGCGAAGGCCAGCGAGAAGCCGGTGATGATGGCCGGCGCCAGGCCCGGAAACAGGATGCGGGTGATGATCTGGAAGCGGTTGGCGCCGAGCGTGGCGGCTGCCTCCTCCACTTCCTTGTCGATCTCCTCCATAATCGGCTGCACCGTGCGCACGACGAAGGGCAGGCCGATGAAGACCAATGCCACCACGATGCCGAGCGGGGTATAGGCGACCTTGATGCCAAGCGGCACCAGGAGATGGCCGATCCAGCCATTGGGCGCATAGAGCGTGGTCAGCGCGATACCGGCCACTGCCGTCGGCAGCGCGAAGGGCAGGTCGACCATAGCGTCGACGATGCGGCGGCCGGGGAAGCGGTAGCGCACCAGTACCCAGGCGACGAGCGTGCCGAAGACGACGTTGACAGCCGCCGCGATGAAGGCGGCGCCGAAGCTGATTTCAAGCGCGTTGAGGGTGCGGCGGTCCGTGGCGATCGCCCAGAAATCGGTCCAGCCGAGGGCTGCCGAACGCCAAACGAGGCCCGACAGGGGGATGAGGATGATGAGCGTGAGGTAGGCAAGCGAGAAGCCGAGCGTCAGTCCGAAACCCGGAATGACACTCGGCTGTCTGAACCGCCACCCCGCCTTGGCGGGTGCTATGGTCATGTCGTCCTGATCTAGATTTTAGCTCACTGGGCCGGCTTGTAGATCTGGTCGAATATACCACCGTCGCCGAAATGATAAGGCTGTGCCTTCTTCCAGCCGCCGAAAAGCGGATCGTCGATGGAGATCAGCTTGATTTCAGGGGTTTTCGGGATATCCGCCGGATCCACCAGCTCGGGCTTGGCCGGGCGATAGTGGTTCTTGGCGATGATCGTCTGGGCTTCCTTGGAGTAGAGCCAGCCGAGATAGGCTTCGGCGACCTTGCGGGTGCCCTTGGCGTCGACATTGGCGTCGACGATCGCCACCGGCGGCTCGGCCAGGATCGAGGTCGGCGGATAGACGATCTCGAAATTGTCGGCGCCGAATTCATTGAGTGCCAGATAGGCATCGTTTTCCCAGCCGATCAGCACGTCGCCAATGCCCTTTTGCGCGAAGGTGACGGTCGAGCCGCGGGCACCGGTGTCGAGCACCGGAGCATTTGCGTAGAGCTTGCCGACGAATTCCTTGTTCTTGGCCTCGTCGCCGCCATCATTGGCATTGGCGTAGGCCCAGGCGGCGAGGTAGTTCCAGCGAGCGCCGCCCGACGTCTTCGGGTTCGGCGTGATCACCTGGACGCCGTCCTTGACCAGATCGCTCCAGTCATGGATGCCCTTCGGGTTGCCCTTGCGGACCAGGAAGATGATGGTCGAGGTGTAGGGGGCCGAATTGTTCTCGAACTTCTTGCGCCAGTCGGGATTGATCTTCTTCGACTTGGTGGCGATGGCGTTGATGTCGCCTTCGAGGGCCAGCGTCACCACATCGGCATCGAGGCCGTCGATCACGGCGCGGGCCTGGGCGCCCGATCCGCCATGCGATTGCTGGATGGTGACGGTTTCGCCGGTCTCGGCCTTCCAGTGGGCGGCGAAGGCCTCGTCATAGGCCTTGTAGAGTTCGCGTGTCGGATCATAGGACACGTTGAGAATGGTGGTATCGGCAAACGCGAAACCGAGCGTGCCGAACTGGATCGATGTGGCGACCAGTGCGCCGAGCAGTTTCCTGAAATGAGGTTTGGTCATTTCCGCCTCCGTTGATGACGGCTGAACTCTATCGAATTGATAGAAATTAGATGCATTCAACGTTGCCTTTTTTGGCCCTTCGAAGCAATTTTTCGCCGATATTGCGCGCTGAGAGGAAACATTTTCCTCATATTAGCCTAGGCCGACTCCAGGCCGTCCGGCGCTATTTAGAAGCGGGCCGCGCTGAGGCAAGGCCGCTGCGGCGGAGATTCGCCGTAGCACCGGGTGGTTTCAATTCGCAGTGACGGGGAAGTCGAAGCGCTGCTTTGGAAACGGCTCGTTCCCGAGCGTGTAGTGCCACCATTCGCGCGAATAATTCTTGAAGCCGCCGGCGCGCATGGCATTGAGCAGTCTTTTGCGGTTTGCCGCCGCCTCTGTTGCCAGCGGGCGGTGGGCGGTTTCGCTTGTAGGGTCGAAGCAGTCGAAGCTGGTGCCGAAATCTAGCGTGCCGGCACCCGTAGCACCGCAGGCAGCGGATGATGTGCTTTTGCCGTCGCTGCGGGCAATGGCGACATCGACGGTCGAGCCGCGCGAATGGGTGGACAGTTCGCCGATATAGCCCTTGGCGATGAGGTCGCCGCGCTTGACTAGGGGATACCATTGCGGGTCGGGAGGGCCACCCGCTCTGGTCCATTTGCCCATGTCGGCGACGGCGCGCGCCGGCCGGTAGCAGTCGAAGACGACCAGTGTCAGGCCATCGGTGGCGAGCGCTTTCTGCACGCCGGACAGCGCTTGCGCCGCCTGCCTTGTGAGGATGCAGACCGGCGCGTCATAGCCGTCGGCCTTGCGATGCAAGAAGTTTTCCAGGCCGGCATAGCGGATGTCTTGGCGGATTGTGGGATCGACATCGGCAAGGCGGACAAAGCCGGCGGGCAGGGGATCGGCGGAGGCGGGCAGAGCGAAGACGAAAGGCATGAGGACGCAAAGTCCAATGCTTTGAATCGCCTGACGGAGTCTATTCAACGAACACCTTCACGCTGGCCGCGCGGCCCACAGCGTCAATGACGGTGAGCGTCGAATAGCCGGCGCCGTCGGGCAGCCAGGTCGCGGTACGGCGGCGGTCGATGCCGACGAGCGGCTTGCCGTTGGCGAGCCAGCGGAACGGCGCGCGGCCGCCTTGCAGCTTCAGCACCAGCGGCGAAGCATCGGCGGAATTGGTGGCGAGATCGACGCGGGCGCCGTTGGGCGGGAAGATGATCGTTGGCGCCGGCTCGGTCGGACCTGCCTGCACCAGCCCGTCGGCGCCGGCACCGAAACGGGCCAGCGTCACCGGCAGGTCTTCGCGCCTGGCCTTGACGACGCCGGCCGGCTGGCTGGGCAGCGGCACAGCGGTAAGGCCCGAGCGGACAAAGCCCTCGAACAGGATGGGGGCGGCCGAGACATAGCCGGACAGGCCGGGCACGGCGCCCGCATCGGCGCGGCCGACCCAAACGCCCAGCACGTAGCGGCCATCGAAGCCGACGGACCAGGCATCGCGATAGCCGTAGGAGGTCCCGGTCTTGTAGGCGATACCGCGCTGCAAGGCGCCTTCGGGCGGCTTTACCCCCGACAAGATGTCGGTGATCTGCCAGTTCGCCTGGGCGTCGAGGATGGTGGCGGTGGTGCGCTCGGCGTTGGCCGGCTCGGTGCCGTCATGCAGCGTGTTCGCCTTGCCGCCATTGGCAAGCCCGGTATAGAGTTGGACGAGATCGCGCAGCGTTACGCCGACGCCGCCGAGGCCGATGGCGAGGCCCGGCGCCTCGTTGATCGGCAGCACCGGACTGACGCCGGCCTGGCGGAAGCGCGCCATCAGCCGTGCCGGGCCGACCGAGTCAAGCACACGGATCGCCGGCACGTTGAGCGACAGCTGCAGCGCCTGGCGGATCGAGACATCGCCCTGATAGCCCATGTCGAAATTCTTCGGCCGGTAGCCGCCGAAATCGACCGGGCTGTCCTCGATCAGCATTTCCTGCGCCACCAGCCCCTGCTCGAAGGCGAGGCCATAGATGAACGGCTTCAGCGTCGAGCCGGGCGAACGCACGATCTTGGTCATGTCGATCCAGCCCGAACGGCTGGCATCGAAGAAATCGGCCGAGCCCACTTCGCCCAGAATGTCGCCGGTGCGGGCATCGGCCATCACCATGGCGACGGAGAGGCGAGGGCCAAGCTTGATGGCGGCATCGCGCGCCACCTGTTCCAGCCCTTGCTGGACGCTTTTGCGAATCGTCAGCTGCAGCGGCTTGCCGGGGACGGCCTTGGGCAGCATGGCGTAGGCGGCGTGCGGCGCCAGCGCCGGCAGTTTGCGGCGCAGGCCCGAGACATCGTCAAGTGCTGCACGCGCTGCCTCACGCTCGCCGAGCAGGCCTGATGAAACCATGCGGGTCAACACGCGGTCGCGGGCGGCATGGGCAATATCGAGATTGCGGTCGGGCCGGCGCTTTTCCGGCAATTGCGGCAGCGCCACCAGCAAGGCGGCTTCCGAGACGGTCAGCCGCTTCGGCTCCTTGCCGAAATAGGCAAGCGAGGCCGCGCGCACGCCTTCGAGATTGCCGCCGTAGGGCGCCAAGGTCAGGTAGCGTTCGAGGATCTCTTGCTTGGACAGCCGTCGCTCGATCTGGATGGCGCGCAGCATCTGCTTGAGCTTGGAGCCGAGGCTGCGGCTTTCGCGTGGCTCGATCAGCCTGGCAAGCTGCATCGACAGCGTCGAGCCGCCGGAAACGATGTGGCCGTTGGTGACAAGCTGACCGGCGGCACGCGCCAGCGCCAGCACGTCGACGCCGTCATGGTCCCAGAAACGCTTGTCTTCATAGGTGACCAGCATGTCGACGAACTGCTTGTCGACCTGGTCGAGCCTTGTGTCGAGCCGCCAGTAGCCGTCCGGCGTGGCGAAGGCTCGCAACAGCTGGCCGTCGCGATCCTGGACTTCGGTCGAGACGGTGAGCTTTTCGGGCAGCGGCGGCGGGAAGGCGCGGTCGAGTTGCCAAAGGGTAGCGGTGGAGAGGACTGCAAGGCCGGCGACAGTCGTTGCTGTGATGGCTGTGCGGCGAACGAATTTCCTGGAGAACATGGCGCCGTCCCTCATTGTCCTGCCGGACATTTCTCCCCGTCTAGAGACGGGGAGAAAGACGCTGTTGCCGATGGTTTCGCCAATTGCCAACGTGGCAGAACAAGCAGCGAAATTCGCGATAGTCCCCTTCTCCCCGTCACTATACGGGGAGAAGGTGCCGGAAGGCGGATGAGGGGCAGCGCCATCGCTACGTCTATCAGGCGCCTTACGGCGCCTTGATCTCCATCATGCCGGTGGCGGTGCGGGCCGAGTATTGCGGCCGGTACATGTCCTCCACCGTGGCTGCCGGATGGGCATAGGTGCCCGGCGTCACCGCACGCACGACATAGGCCAGCATGATGTTGCGGTCGCCGTCGCCGTCATTGGGGTTGAATGCCGCGACGAAACGGTCGTCGCGGAATTCGAGATGGGCGGCATCGGTCTGCGCCAGCCAGGTGAAGTTCGACAATTGGGCGCTGGAAACAAGGCCCGGATTGTCGATCTCGAAGCCGGCCGGCAACAGGTCGGTGATCAGCAGGCGCGACGGCCAGCGGTTCTGCTCGTAGACCTTGAGCACGACCACGTAGCGTTCGTTCTGCGTCGCCTCGGTGACGTTGGCCTCGGTGCCATCAAGCTTGTAGTAGGTGCGGTCGATTGTGAAGCCGTCACCGCCGGCCGGCAGAGGCTGGACCGGCGAGGCGACCGTGGTGACAACCGCCTGCAGCGGCGTCGACCCGGTGTTGGCGATGGTCAGCGGGCTGTCGGCGATATCGCTGCCGCTGAGCTGGGTGGAGTAACCACCGGCATGCGGCGCGCCGTTGACCGACAGCTTGATCGAATCGTTGCCCGACTTCAGCGCACGAGCCGCCAGCAGCATCCAGGACTCGTCTTGCGTGCTGGTCCAGCGGGCATCGGCGCGTTCCCTTGCCACCAGCTTGATCAGCTCCGGCACAATGGTCGGCACCGGCTTCGATTCGGCGGCGAGCGCCAGGATCGCGGTGCCGTCACGCAGCCGCGAGCCATAGTCGGACCGGTAGTAGTCGTAGTCGGTGGTCGACTTGGCCAGCTGCAGCGCCGTCTGGAAGGTCGCTTCCGAACGTTGCGCGTCGCCGTAGAGCGCCAGGCTCGCCGCCAACTGGGCGACGGCCATGGGGCTCGAGAAGGCTTCGAGCTTGGTGTCGGCGTAGTAGCGCAGATCGCCCACCGAGGCCTTCTTGTTGCGGGCCAGAACGTAGAGCGCGTAGGCGATCTCGCTGCCGCGGTCCTGGACGTCCTGGTCGTAGCCGACCGAGTTCTGCAGGTTGCTCAGCGCCTGGCTCATCGCCAGGGCCGGCACGTCGTAGTTCTGCTCGCGCGCCCGGGTCAGGAAGTCGGTGACATAGGAGTCGAGCCACAGATCGCCGGAGCCCGGACCCCACAGGCCGAAGCTGCCGGCCGAAGCCTGGTAGCTCAGCACCTTGTAGATGGCGGCCTGGACACGGTCGTGCAGGTCAGGATCGCTTTGCATGCCGATGCTTGATGCGACGTCGTTGACGTAGAGCAGCGGCATGGCGCGGCTGGTGGTCTGCTCGGCGCAACCGTAGGGGTAGCGGTCGAGCGTCATCAGCAGCGATGGCACGTCGAAAGCGGCTGCCTGCGAAACGCCGACGCTGATCGAGGCGCCGTCAAGCAGGCTTGCCGCGAGCAGTTCCTTGTCAACGCGCAGCGAACCGCCATTGCCCTTGAGGTCGACGACCAGACGGGTGGTGACAGGCAATTGCGCCGGGCGCACCGGCACATAGAGCGTCTGTTCCACCGAGGTGCCGTCGCCATGGGCGAGTTTGATGGTGATCGAGGCATTGCCCGCCGTCTGTGCAATCAGCGGCACGGTCAGCGTCTGGCGCTTGCCCTTGGCCAGCGTCAGCTTTTCAGGCAACGGCTTGTCGCCGGTCGAGAGGTCGCCTGTGGTGTCGATCGACAGGGCATAGTCACCTTCCGGGCCGTCCATTTCGGCAACGTCGAGCCGCATGACAGCGGCATCGCCCGGCGCCAGGAAGCGCGGCAAGCCGGCGGTGATCACCACCGGATCGCGGACAATGACGTCGGTCGAAGCATGGCCGACCGCATCCTTGGTCCAGGCGATAGCCATGACGCGCACGGTGCCGTTGAACTGCGGGATGTCGAAGTCGATCCTTGCCTTACCGTCGGCGTCGAGCTGGACGACGCCGGAGAAGAAGGCGACCAGCTTTTCGGTCGGCGGGCTGCCTTGCGGCTGCATCGAGGCGCCGTCACCGCCGGTCCTGAGCTTGCCGGTGGTGCCGAGCGACCCGTCGATCAGGCGGCCATAGATGTCTCTGACTTCAAGGCCCAGCATGCGCTGGCCGAAATACCAGTCCTCCGGATCCGGCGCCTTGTAGTTGGTGAGGTTCAAAATGCCGACATCGACGGCCGCGACCGTGACGTAGGCATTGCTGCCCGGTGCAACGCCAGCCACCGAAACGGGGATCGACAGCTGCTGGCGCGGCATGGTCTTGTCGGGCGGCGTCAAGGTGACGGCGAGCTTCTTCGAGCCCGGATCGACCGTCAGCCATTTCACGCCGATGGCGCGCGCCGGCATGCGCGTCTCCTGCGCATCGCCCGGCCGGAACAGGGTTGCGGTGATGTAGGCGCCGGCGCCCCAGTCGTCGCCGACCGGGATGTCGACGGTGCTGCCGCCGGCCGGAACGGTTGCCGTGACGGTCTTGAGCAGCTTGTCGGCGCCGATGGTGACCAGCAGTTCGCCGGCAAAATGCGGCGATACTTTCAGCTTGGCCACTTCGCCGGCGGCGTAGCTGTCCTTGTCGAGGGCGATTTCGAGCCCGTCGGGGGTTTCGGTGGAGGTCGAGGAGACATACCAGCCGGCGTCGAACTCATAGCTGGTCGCCGGGCCCTCGGGATCGGCGGTCTCGATCTCAAGCCGGTACTGGCCCCAGTCGACCGGCATCGTCACGGTCGCCTCGGCATCGGCGCTGAGATCGACCTGGCCATTGGCGATCGACTTGGTGAAGGTCACCGGCTCGTAGTTCCAGGAGTTGTTGTTGCGGTACCACTGGTAGTTGCGTTCGACCTTGACCAGCGACCACTGCGCGCCTTTCAGCGTTTCGCGTTTGCCGTCGGGATCGACCGCAATCAGGCTGAATTTGGCGGTGCCGCCCTGCGGCACTTCATTGTCCTCGAAATCCGGACGGATGCCGATCATGTGGCCTTGCGGGCGAATGCCGATGTTGAGCGAGCGCTCAATGGCACGGCCGCCGGTTTCGCGCATGCGCACCGTGACCTTGGCGTCGACCAGCTTGGTAGTGGCGGGCAACTGGTCGACCGTGACCGGGAAGGTCGCCTTGCCGTCATCGCCGACCACGGGAAGACCGGTGAAAGGGGTGACCGAAGGCTCGGCCGACTGTTCGTCGGCGAGGCCGAACGAATAGCCGGCGAAACGGTCCCAATCGCGCGCCGTCGACAGCGTTAGTTCGCCTTCGAGCGCGAGGCCAGCAGCCGGCGCGCCATAGAGGAAGCGGCCGTCAATGTCGATGTTGGCGGTTTCGCCCTGTGCGATCTCCTGCTTGTCGGACGTCATGTCGAACTCGATGCGATCCGGCACGAAGTCTTCGACCAGGAACATCTGGCTGGAGACGGCGGCCTGCTTGGGATCGGTGTAGATCGACACCGTCCAGGTGCCGCGCATGGCGTTGGCTTCAAGCGGCAGGTCGACGGCATAGCCGCCGGCCGAGACGCCGTCGGCGACAATGCGGCGGTTTTCGACGCCGTCGGGACGGGTGAAGATGAAGGTCAGCGGCAGGTTCTCGACCGCCTTGGAGGCGCCGTCGCGGGCAAGGGCTGCGACATGCACGTCCTCGCCGGCGCGGTAGATGCCGCGTTCGGTCCAGGCATAGACATCGAGCGCACCAGGTGCGGCACGTCCGGAGACGCCGCGATCGGAAAGATCGAAGCCGGCGCGGCCCATGTCAAGGAAGACGAAGTCGTTGTCCCCCTGCTTGGCCATCAGCACGGCCGGCACCATGCCGCCGTCGCCGCGCGTCAGGCCGGGGTTGAAGACGGCATGGCCTTCGGCATCCGACGTCGCAGTGCCGAGGATTTCATTGTTCCTGGCCAGCAGCGTCAGTTCCGCGCCGGCAATCGGCTTGGCGGTGCCGAGCGAGCGGGTGAAGACATTCAACCCGTCCTGGCCGGTATAGGTCGACAGGCCGATGTCGGAGACGACGAACCACTGCGTGGCAAGCGAATTGTAATCGTCGTCGTCGCCATTCGCGTTGACCGGCTGCGCGGTCAGCACGTAGACGCCGGGCTTGCGCTGCGGCAAGGCCTCGTCGACCGGGAACGAGGTCGTGACGTCCTTGTTGAGGTCGTTGGCGATGTCGAGCTGGCCCTGCCAGACCGGCTCGCCCATCTGGTCGGAAATGCTGGAGATGTCGTAGCCGTCGAGCTGCTTCAGGAACTGGTAGCCGGACAGAAGCTGCGCCAGCGAACGATCGCCGATGCGATAAAGCTTCATCTGCGCGGCGGTCATGTTGACGGTGACGACCGGGATGCCGCGACGGGCGCCGGCCGGCAGTACGAAGCTGTCGCCGGTGAAGCGGGCGGACGGTGCGCGGTCCTGGACATAGATCGACAGCACGACAGGGGCGGCGGTGACTTCGCCGATCGCCGCCGGCAGGCCGGCGCGGAAGGTCACTTCGTAATGCTGGCCATGCTCCAGGCCTTCGACGCAGATCTGCTTGTCCTTGGCTTCGACGCCCTTGGGCGGCTGGTTGTCGACGGTAACGAACTGGGCGTAATCGACGCCGGTCTTGACCAGCTCCTCGGAAAACTGCGCGCAAATGCGCGGCGCGCTGGTGTCGGCATCGATGGAGTGATCGATGACGCGGAAGCCCTTGCGGGCCTTGAGGTCCTCATATTCGGCCTTGACGGCCGGCGAACTGACCAGCGCGAGGCTGGCTTCATAGGCTTGCAGGGCCGGACGGTAGAGATCGCGGCGGTCGAGGCCGTTACCCATCAGTGCCAGCACCTCGGCGCGGGTCTTGGTGGTGCGCAGCAATTTGTAGGCGTTGAAGGCTGCCGACGTACCCTTGACCGGCAAATTATAAGCTCCCGAGCTGCCATTAGCCGGCTGCTGGGCAAGCGTTTCGCGGGCCAGGCCGAGCCACAGCTGGGCGTCATCGGGCAGGACCGAAACGGCAGCCTCGTATTTGTTCATGGCCTGGGCATGGTCGCCGGTCAGTGCGGCCTGTTCGGCCGCGGCGCGGAGCGCTTCCAGACCCTCGGTCGGCTTGTCATAGGCCGGATCGGTCAGCTTGTTGCGGTACTGCTGGGCCTGATCGGCCATCCAGTTGGGAAAGAAGGCAAGTTCCGGCGGGGCGCCGATATCGGGGTCACTATCGACATTGACGACCTTGCCCGCGATAGCGCCGCTGAAGGGTTTCAACTGGTTGTAATCGGACTTGAGGAAGCACCATTTGGCCTTGTTGTTGTAGGTGAAGGCGCGGCAGGCGGGGTCGCCGAGGCATGTGGTCTTGCACTGATCGAGGCTGACATTCTGGTCCGATCTGAGATCGAAACCGAAATAGTCGGAATTGTTTGAGGTCACCACCCGGCGGGCTTCGGCCGCTTGGGCGACAGCTCCCCAGGCGAAAAAGAGAAGGATCAGGATAGACAGACCACGAGCCGCGCGCATTGCCATAACACCCTCCAGACACTGCTGACGTCCAAGGCTTGTTCAAGCTTCAGTCAAGCTTGTCAACACGAGGACGGGCAGGTTTCCGCCTGCCAACGGTTCCCAAACCGGCAATTGACCGGTATGCCGACAGTTCATCCACAGGGAAGGGGATCACGCTTTCTTGCGGCAACGCAGAAGGTGTGAATTCCAAGCCCTGCCTATTTCAGACAATTGGATTGTGGCCCCTTTACGAGCGCTTCAAAACTTCATTCCAATTTTAGTTTTGTAACCTAGGTTGTCTTAATGCCGGCGTGTGAAGCGCAGATGTCGAAAGGAACCGCGCCACGGCGTGCGCTTTCGCGCGCGCTGATTCTGGTGTTGGCGTGCTCGACCGTGCTCGCAGCCGAATCGGGGTCGGCGGCGGCCTTCGAGATTTTCGGAATCAAATTGTGGGGTTCGTCTAACGACGAGGACGCCGATATTGTCGACCCGCTGCGCTATTCCGTTAGCATCGAGGCGCCCGATGCCGACAAGGACCTGGTCAAGAAGCTCGAAAACGCATCGACGCTGAAAGCCGACGAGGAACGCCCCGTTTCCGGCTCGCTCGGCCTTTTGGCCAAGGCGCGCAGCGACCGCGAGCAGCTGGTCGCGGCGCTTTATTCGGATGCCCGCTATGAAGGCGTCGTCACCATCACCATCCAGGGCAAGGCGCTCGACGATTTGCCGCCGGACGCCGAATTTACCGGCCCACAGCCGATTCCGGTGGTGGTCAGCATCGCCAGCGGGCCTAAATTCACCCTCGGCAATATCCGGCTGGAAGGCGATGCCGCTGGGCTTGCGAGCGCCGATTTCGGCCTGATCGCCGGCGGCGATGCCGGTTCGGGCGCCGTGCTCAAGGCCGAGGCGCTGATCGTGCGGGCGCTGAAGCAGGAGGGCCGGCCGCTGGCCCGGATCACCGACCGGCAGATCGTGGCCGAGCACAACACCTCGACGCTCGACGCGACGCTGACGGTGGCCGCCGGGCCGCTAGCCGGCTATGGCGACACCACCGTCGAGGGAACCGAGAAGGTCGACCGCGAGTTCACCGAATACATGACCGGGCTGAAACGCGGCCGGCAATATTCTCCTGACGAGATCGACGATGCCCGCGACAGGCTGCTCGGGCTGGAAGTGTTCAACAGCGTCACGCTGAAGGAAGCAGACCAGCTAGACGCCGACGGCAACATCCCGATCGGCGTCCAAGTCAGTGAGCGCAAGCCGCGCTATTTTGGCGTTGGCGGCACGTTCTCCAACACCGAGGGGCTCGGCCTCGAAGGCTATTGGGGCCATCGCAACCTGTTCGGCCGGGCCGAAAAGCTGCGCATCGACGGCAAGATCAGCGGTATCGGCAGCAATGATCTCAGCGAACTCAATTACAATGCCGGCATCATGTTCGAAAAGCCGGGCGTGATCGGACCGGCTTCAAAATTCATCGCCAGCGTCAAGACCGTGCTCGAACATCCCGACGCCTACGACCATTTCTCGGTCAAGGGCAGCACCGGCCTGTCCTATCAGATCGACAAGAAGCAGACGGTTTCGGCTGAAATCGCGCTCGACTATTCCAGGATCACCGACGCTTTCGGCAAGCACAAATACCTGATCGCCAGCATCCCGCTGCAATATGTCTATGATAACAGGGACAACCGCCTCAACCCGACCAGCGGCTTCAGGGTGCTGGCCTATGCCGAGCCGAGCTACGACATTATGAGCGGCGCCGCCTTCCTCAAGCTGAAGGGCGAGGGGTCGGCCTATCAGTCGCTCGACACGGCTTCGAAGTTCGTGCTTGCCGAACGTGTCGTCCTGGGTTCGATCGTCGGCACCAGCCTCGAACATGTTCCGGCCGACCGGCGCTTCTATTCCGGCGGCGGCGGTTCGGTGCGCGGCTATGCCTATCAGGGCATCGGTCCCAAGGACATCGACAATCAGCCGATCGGCGGGCTTTCCTTCTTCGAGACATCGGTCGAGATGCGCATCGCGCTCACCGACACGATCGGCATCGTGCCCTTCGTCGACGCCGGCACCGTCTCGACCAAATCGACGCCGGACTTTTCCGACATGAAGGTCGGCGCCGGCGTCGGCCTGCGCTACATTACGCCGTTCGGGCCGCTGCGCATCGACGCCGCCCTGCCGCTCAACCGCGACCGTGGCGATCCGCGTTTCGGCATCTATGCCGGCATCGGACAGGCTTTCTGACGATGAAGATTTTGAGACGCATCCTTCGCCTCTTTTTCTACACGCTGCTGATCGTGCTGGCGGCGGCCGTCGGCGCGCTTGTCGTGCTGACCAAGACCGAGCGTGGCCGCGAAAACCTCGCCGGCATCATCTCGAACATTGCTTCATCAGGGGACAGCAAGGTCACCGTCAGCGGCATTGACGGCATCTGGTCGGGCGCGCTGACGGTGGACCACGTCGTGCTGGAAGACCGCGAGGGCGCATGGCTGGTGGCGCGCAAAGTGGCCGTCGACTGGTCGCCGCTGGCGCTGCTGTCGAAGAATTTCAGCGCCGACCGTATCGCTGCCGAGCGCATCGAACTGGCGCGGCTGCCGGTTGCGAGCACGGAGCCTGCCAAGAGCGGGTCGACCGGCCTGCCGGTTTCGCTCGATATCAGAGCGATCGATCTGCCGGAGATCGCGCTTGGCCAGCAACTTGCCGGCAGCGGTATTGCCGAACTCGCGGCCAAGGGATCGGCCAAGGTCGATGCATCGCCACTTGCGGTTGAGACTGTGCTCAATGTCACCCGCCATGACGGTAAGCAGGGCAATGTCGACGCCAACATCCATTTCGCGCCCGCCGACAACAAGCTCGACCTCGATCTCAAGGCATCCGAACCGGCCGGCGGCATCATTGCCAATCTGCTCAAGCTGCCGGGCGCGCCGCCAGTCAACATCGTTGTCTCCGGCACCGGGCCGCTGGCCAACTGGAGCGGCGTCGGCACTTTCATGGTCGACGGCCAGATCGTCACCCAGCTTACTGGCCGTCATCAGCTGACCGACAAGGGCAACCGGATCGAGGCCAAGGGCGACGGTTCGTTCGAAGGGTTTCTGCCGGAACAGTTCAAGTCGCTGTTTGCCGGCAAGACCAGTTTCGACCTCGCCGGCACCGCGACCGCGGCCGGCGGCGTCGACATCGAGCGCGCCACGATCGAGAGCGGCGCTGTCCACGGCACCGCCTCAGGCATGGTCGACCCGAAGGGCGCCAGCGACCTTTCGGTCGAACTCGCTTCCAAGGGCGAGCCTGTCACGGTCAATGTCGGCACCCCGGCGCAACCGATCATGGTGGCCATAAACAATGTCACGGCGCGCGCGTTCGGCGACGGCAAGGCCCCGATGATCGACGCCGGCGCTTCACTCGTCTCGGTGGTGGCGGGCGGCTCTCAGGTGAACAATCTGGATGCGCGGATCCATTCCGACGGCTTCGACATTGAGAACCGCAGCGGCCCGGTCAGCGTGTCGCTGGCGGCAGCCGGCCTGAAGACCGACGTGGCGACGCTGGCGCCGCTGATCACCGGCAAGCTGACGGCCTCTCTGGCCGGCACAATCAGCAAGGATGAAATCTCGCTCGATGAAGGCACGCTGCGCAGCGATGCGCTCAATGCCGGGCTGACGGCCAAGGTGACGCTGGCCGACCTCGCCATGACGCTGAAGATGAATGCCGATGCGGTGTCGACGGCATTGCCGCCGCAGATCAGTTCGCTGCTTGGCGAACGGGTCAAGTTCGCGGCGACCGCCACCCGCGATCCGCAGGGGTCCTTCGCCGCCAATTCGATCGAGCTGACCTCCGGTTCGCTCAGCGCCAGCGGTACCGCCAGCGCGCAAGGCAGCGACATCCAGGCCGACATCAAGGGCAAGCTCGGCGATGTCTCGGTGCTGTCGCCGCTGGTTGGCGTGCCGGTCGCCGGCGGCGTCGATTTCGCGCTGACGGCTAGCGGCGCGCGCAATGCACCGGATTTCAGCGTTTCGGCCGACAGCGCCAGCCTGACGGCGTCGGGCCGGACGGTCAAAGACATCAAGCTGACCGCCTCGGGCAAGGCGGACATCGCAAGCCCGGCGGCGCAAGTCTCCCTGACCGGCTCGGTCGATGAGCAGCCGCTCGCCGTCAAGGCGGCGCTGGTGACCAGCGAAGGCAAGCGCTCCATCAACGGGCTCAGCGTGGCCCTGCGCGACAACAAGGTGTCTGGCGATCTCGCGCTGGACGATCATTTCCTGCCGCTGGGCACGCTGACGATATCCGCTCCCGACATCGCGCCGCTGGCTTCGCTGGCCGGGCAGACGGTGGCCGGCGACATCGGCGGCACCGTCGTTTTCGCCAAGGACGGCGAGGCGCCCACCGTCACCATCAATGCGGCCAGCGTGTCGGTTGCGCGCGGCGATGTGGCGGCCAAGGCGATCACCGTCAGTGCGCTGATTGTCAACTATCTCGACAGCCCGGCGATCTCCGGCACGATCAAGGCCGACAGCGTGACCTCGGGAACGACCGTCGTCAGCGGCATCGGCGTTGACTTGAAGCGCGACGGCGACTGGACCAATTTTACCGGCGGCGCGACCATATCAGGCATCCCGGCGACGGCTGCCGGGCGGGCGAAGATCGCCGGCGGCACGACCAGCGTCGAGATCGCATCCGGCGAAGCGACGGTGCACGGCATCAAGGCGGCGATTACCGAGCCGTCGAGCCTGACGATCGCCGATGGCATCACCAACATTCAAAGGCTGGTGGTCGATCTCGGCGGCGGCTCGGTGACGCTGTCGGGCACGGCAGGCCAGACGCTCGATCTGGCGGCAACTTTCTCCGCCTTGCCGGCAGCCCTCGCCAATGATTTTTCGCCTGGCCTCGACGCCGCGGGCACGCTGGACGGCACGGCGCAAATCACCGGGGCGTCGGCCAATCCGGACATCCGTTTTAATGCAAGGCTGGCTGGTGCCGAGACCAACCAGACCCGCCAGGCCGGGCTCGGGCCGCTCGATCTCGATGCGGCCGGCAGTTATTCCACGGCAGGTGGCGTGGTGTTGGACCAGGCGACGCTGTCAGGCGAAAAAATCTCGGGCAAGGCGGCCGGGACCATCAACCCGAACGGCGCCAGCGATTTTGCGCTCGACCTGACTTCGTCTGGTCCGAGCCTGCCGCTGACGCTCGGCAGCGCGGAAAGCCCGATCAAGCTCGAAT
The DNA here is from genome assembly GCF_057786075.1 of Mesorhizobium sp. P171375. Taxonomy (NCBI): domain Bacteria; kingdom Pseudomonadati; phylum Pseudomonadota; class Alphaproteobacteria; order Hyphomicrobiales; family Phyllobacteriaceae; genus Mesorhizobium; species Mesorhizobium sp. P171375. The sequence continues at coordinate 5,618,855 of NZ_JBYNWF010000001.1, read as the reverse complement.
TGCAGGCGCTGTCGGTGAAGGCGGCGGGGCAGGCTGCCCAAGCCAAGCTCGACATCTCGGCGGTGTTGCCGTCGGTGGCGACGAATTTCACCAAGGTTGAAGGCATCGTGCTGGCACTGCATTCCGATGCGTTCGATGTAAAAAGCCGAACCGGTCCGATCTCGGGCACGGTGACGGCGGAAAAGATCGGTCTGGACAATCCGACCATCGCACCGCTGATTGCCGGCAAGATCACCGCCAAGGTCGCCGGCAGCCTGGCGGCGGATGCCATCACCATTGACAGCGGTTCGGTGCAGGGCGCAGCGCTGGAAAGCGCCTTCAACGGCCGCGTCTCGCTGGCCGACGGCGCCATCGACCTCAACCTCAAGGCTGACGCCCTGTCTGCGGCATTGCCGGCAGCGGCGCGCGGCGTGCTGGCCGAGCGGACGCAGCTCAGCGCTACACTCAAGCGCGATACGCAAGGCAATGTCAGCGCCAGTCCGGTCAAGCTGGTATCGGGCGCGCTGACCGCTGACGGCCAGGCCAGCCTCGCCGACAACAAGCTCAGCGCCGACATCAAGGGCGCTCTATCAGACATCTCGCTGCTGTCGAAGGATGCCAAGGGCGCGGTTGGCTTTGCGCTCAACGCGCAAGGGCCTGTCATGGCGCCGGACCTGTCGCTGACGGTCAACAGCGACCGGCTGCTGGTTGCGGAACGTGAAATCACCGGGCTGAAGCTGACCGCCACCGGCAAGGCCGATGCCGCCAATCCGGCGGCCAATGTGCAACTGACTGGCAATGTCGCCGGACAGGCGCTGCAAGGCAGCGCGGTGCTGGCGACGGCGGACGGCAAGAGCGCCATCAACGGCCTGCTGTTGTCGCTCGGCAAGAACAGGATTTCCGGCGACCTAGCGCTCGACGAGGCTTTCGTGCCGGTCGGCACCATCGCGCTCGACCTGCCCGACATCGGGCCGCTGGCAGCGCTGGCGCTGGAAAAGGCCGAAGGCGACGTGCGGGGCACCATAGCCTTCACCAAGAGCAACGATGGCCCTAACGTCGCCGTCAAGGCGTCGACGGCGTCGATCACGCGCGGCGACTTGCAAGCAAAGACGGTGTCGATCGATGCGCTGGTCGCCAACTATCTCGCCGCGCCGGTCATCTCAGGCAAAATCCGCGCCGACAGCGTCATCTCCGGCGGCACCGCTATCAGCGGCATCGATGTCGACCTGAAGCGCGACGGCGACTGGACCGGCTTTTCCGGCGGCGCTACCGTCAAGGGTATCCCGGCGAAAGCCGCGGGCCGGGTGAAGGTCGCTGGCGGCATCACAACCATCGAACTCGCTTCGGGGCAAGCCACGGTGCAGGGCATCAAGGCCGCCATCGCGCAGGCCTCGACCGTCAGCATCGCCAATGGCACGACGACATTGGACAGGCTGGTGCTCAATCTCGGCGGCGGTACGGCGACGGTGACGGGCAAGGTCGGGCAGGCGCTGGACATCAATGCCGCGCTGGCCAAGGTGCCGGCATCGCTGGCCAACAGTTTTTCGCCGGGCCTCGATGCCGCCGGGTCGATCTCCGGGACCGTGAAGGTGACGGGCGCGCCGGCCAATCCGGCCGTTGCCTTCGACATCGACGCCGGCGGGGTGCAGACGTCGCAGACCCGCAGTGCCGGCCTTGGCGGCATGAACATCTCTTCGTCGGGAACGTTCGCCGGCAAGAAGCTCACCTTCAACGCCGACATCAGCGACGGCGCCGGGCTTGGCCTCAAGGGTGGCGGCAGCGTCACCACAGCGGGAACGCCGGCGCTGGTGCTCGACTTCAACGGCAAGGTGCCGTTTTCCTTCCTTGCCGCCAAGCTTGCCGCGCAAGGCCTGTCGCTGAGCGGCACGGCCAACGTCAATGTCCAGGTGCGCGGGCCGGCGACGTCGCCCGTAATCGGCGGCACGGTCAGCACGTCCGGCGTCCGCCTGGTCGACGCGCGCTCGGGCCTTGCCGTCAACGACATCGCCGCCGACGTTTCGATCGGCAATGGTGTGGCCCGGATCAATCGCCTGACCGGCACCCTGTCGACGCGCGGCAGCCTGTCGGCCAGCGGCACGGTCGGCATCAATCCGGCGCAAGGTTTTCCGGCCGACCTGTCGATCAAGCTGGTCGACGGCCGCTACACCGACGGGCGGGTGGTGACCGCCAATCTCGGCGGCGACCTCACCATCAAGGGGCCGCTCACCTCGGCGCCGGTGATTTCGGGCACCGTCAACCTCGCCAAGACCGTCATCACCGTTCCGGAGAAACTGCCGGGCTCGCTGACGGCACTCGGTGTCAAGCACAAGAACGCGCCCGCCAGCGTGCGGGCGCAGGACAAGGCCTTGCGCCCGGCCACTGCCAGCGGCGGTGGCGGCAGCGGGCTCGTCCTCGACGTCACCGTCAACGCACCGAACCAGATCTTCATCCAGGGCAGGGGCGTCGACGCCGAGCTCGGCGGTTCGCTGAGGCTGACCGGGCCGGCGGCGTCGCCGCAAGCGGTCGGCACCTTCACTCTGCAGCGCGGGCGGCTGTCGATCCTCGGCAAGCGGCTGACCTTCACCGAAGGCACGGTCGGCTTTTCCGGCTCGCTGGTGCCCTACCTCAATTTGACCGCGACATCGACCACGACCAGCGCCACCGTCACCATCGTGGTGTCGGGCGAGGCGACCAACCCGAAATTCACCTTCTCCTCGGTGCCGGCACTGCCCGAGGATGAGGTGCTGGCGCAATTGATCTTCGGCCGCTCGATGTCGAACCTGTCGCCGCTGCAGATCGCCCAGCTCGCCGAGGCCGCCGGACAACTGGCCGGCGTCGGCGGTTCGACCTCGCTGCTCGAAAATCTGCGCAGTGCAATCGGGGTCGACGATCTGGACGTAACCACCGACGATCAGGGCGGTACCGCGGTGTCGGCGGGCAAATACCTCAACGACCGTACCTATGTGACGATCCAGAAGGGCGACAAGCCCGGATCGGGCAAGGCGACGATCGACCTCAATGTCGGGCGCGGCGTCAAGCTGCGCGGCGAGGCCAACGATGGCGGCGAGGCCAAGGGCGGCATCTTCTACGAGAAGGAATATTGATCCTTCGGCCGGACGTTGGCCCCACCGTTGGCATTGGCGAAGCTCGAGTAACTGTTTCACTTTAATCGACGAAACGAGATTCCTGAGGAATCCGTTGGGCAGTAGCAAATTTGCGCCAAGACTGTCGTTATCACGCGAACCGCTCCCTTATCAAAGTTGCACATTCGCTAACATGTTCCCACTCCATGCCGCTTTGACATCGCGGCCTGGATGCGGAATGTTAAAAGGCGGAAAGCCAACAATGGGAGTTAAGTCATGACAATTTATAAGAGTAATGGCGATCGCGTTCCCGATCACATCCTGGCCATGGCCGAAGAAGCCAAGGCAGGTAGGGTCGATCGCCGCGAGTTCCTCGCTCTGGCCAGCGTCTTCGGCGCGTCCACGGCGATGGCCTATGGCATGCTCGGACTGGTAGACCCGACGCCGGCCAAGGCAGAAGAAGTGCAAGGCAAGAAAGGCGGCATCCTCAAGGTCGCCCAGTGGATCAAGGATCCCAAGGATCCGCGCAAGGCCGACTGGTCGGAAATCGCCAATGCCGAACGCCAGGCGCTCGAGCCGCTGGTTAAGTACACCACCGAATACACGTTCCGCCCCTATCTGCTGGAGAGCTGGGATGTGAACGACGACGCCACCGAATACACGCTGCATGTGCGCAAGGGCGTGACCTGGTCGAATGGCGATGCATTCACCGCCGACGACGTGATCTTCAATCTCAAGCGCTGGGGCGACAAGAAAGCCGAAGGCAACTCCATGCCAGGCCGTCTCGGCTCGCTGGTTAAGGACGACAAGCTGGACGAAAGCGCCGTGACCAAGGTCGACGATATGACCGTCAAGCTGAAGCTTGGCAAAGCCGATATCGCGCTCATCCCGAACCTGTGCGACTATCCGGGCCTCATCGTTCACAAGAGTTTCGACGAGAAGGGCGGCGACTTCAAGGCCTGCCCCATCGGCACCGGTCCGTTCGAACTCGTCTCCTACGATGTCGGCCAGAAGGTGGTCTACAAACGCCGCGAAGACAACAAGTGGTGGGATGGCGAGGTCTTCCTCGACGGCGTCGAGTTAATCGACTACGGCACCGATCCGGCGGCAATGGTAAGCGCCTTCGAAGCTGGAGAAGTGCACACCAACTACGAAACCTCGGCCGACTATGTCTCGATCCTCGACGGCATGGATCTGGTGAAGTCCGAGGTGGTTACCGCGGCGACCATCGTCTGCCGCACCAATGTGACCAACAAACCTTACGAAAACCAGAAGGTACGCCAGGCACTGCAGCTCGGCGTCGACAACGCTGTCGTCCTGCAGCTTGGTTACGGCAATGCCGGCACTGTCGCCGAAAACCACCATGTCTGCGCGATTCATCCGGAGTACTTCGAACTGCCAAAGATCAAGCGGGACCCGGCCAAGGCCAAGGCCCTGATGGCGGAAGCAGGACAGGCCGATTTCGAGCACGAGCTGATCACCGCCGACGAGGACTGGAACAAGAACACGGGCGACGCCATCGCCGCGCAGCTGCGCGACGCCGGCATCAAGGTGAAGCGCACGGTGCTGCCGGGCTCGACCTTCTGGAACGACTGGACCAAGTATCCGCTGTCGATGACCACCTGGAACATGCGGCCGCTCGGTGTCCAGGTGCTAGCGATCGGCTACCGCACCGGCGAGGCCTGGAACGAGACAGCCTGGTCGAATCCCGATTGGGATGCCAAGCTCAACGCCGCGCTTTCGGTCGCCGACGCCGCCAAGCGCAAGGAGATGATGAAAGACATCCAGCAGATCCTGCAGGATTCCGGCATCATCATCCAGCCCTTCTGGCGCAAGCTCTACAGTCACTCGGTCAAGGCGGTGCAGAACTACAAGATGCACCCGACCTACGAGCGCGACTACGGCAAGGTCTGGCTCGAGCAGGCATGATCGGACCGATCGGGGAGGGGGCGGTTCCGCCCCTTCCCCATCACTCCTCGCATGGGTCCAGGACCGGAAGCCAGCGCAGCAGAAAGTTGCGGACTCTTCGGGAAGGATCATGCAATAAAACAGGGTTGATCGCATCCGAGGGCCGGTTTGAGGGCCAACTCTGCCGGTAACGGTAGAGTTGGCATCCAAGCTGGCTCCAACCCCAACCAGACCGGCAGGGGACCGCCATGCTTTCTTTCGTTATCAGGCGCCTGGGCACCATGGCATTGACGATGCTGTGCCTGACCATCATCGTCTTCTTCCTGATCAACCTCGATCCGAATTTGAAGAAGCTGGCGATCAGCCAGACCGAAATGCACACGTCGGCCGAGCAGCTCGAAAGCTGGCTGGCTGAACATGGCTACCGCCAGAATTTCTTCGCGCGCTACGGCCAGTGGCTCGGCGTGATGCCCAAGCAGCCGGTGACCGATCCCGTGACGGGCAAGCCGGCGCAGCGCTTCTCCTTCTGCAACGATCCGCTGGTGCCGACATATTCCGGCGTCCTGCAGGGCGATTTCGGCTGCTCGACCAAGTTCAAGACGGCAGTGGCGTCAAAGCTCTTTCCCGCGCTTAGCGCCACCGGCATCCTGATGCTCTGCGTCCTGCTCGTGATGGTGCCGATCTCGCTGCTGATCGGCATCCTTGCCGGCATGCGCGAAGGGTCGCGGACGGACCGGACGCTGTCCGTCGCCTCGATCGCCTCGACGGCGACGCCCGAATATGTGTCGGGCGTCATCTTCACCGTCATCTTCGCCTCCTGGCTCGGCTGGCTGAACGGTTCGGCCGCGTCGGCCAGCCAAGGCATCACCTTCTACAATTTCACCCTGCCGGTGATGACGCTGGCGATCTACGGCATCGGCTACATCGCCCGCATGACGCGCGCCTCGATGGTCGAGGTGATGACGCAGCAATATATCCGCACCGCCCGCCTCAAAGGCCTCTCCTTCGGCAGCGTCGTCGTCAAGCACGCGCTGCGCAATGCGCTGATCGCGCCCTTCACCGTCATCATGCTGCAATTCCCCTGGCTGCTCACCGGCGTCGTCATCGTCGAGGTGATGTTCCGCTACCAGGGCTTTGGCTACACGCTGGTCGAGGCTGCCGGCAACAACGACATCGACCTTTTGCTCGGCTGCTCGCTGGTCTCGGTGTTCATCGTGCTGATCACGCAGCTTATCTCGGATGTCGGCTACGCGTTCCTCAATCCGCGTATCAGAGTTCAATAGGGGGCCGGGCAGATGCAGGTCGAATATATCGGCGCCTTCAACATCGTGCTTGGCGTGATTGCGCGCTTCTGGCCGGTCTGGCTGGGGCTTGCCCTGGTGATGGGGGCGAGCTTCTCCTACAAGAAAAGGCTCGGCCTGTACGGCCAGCTGTTCGACAGCGGCGTCGGCATTGTCGGCGTCGGCATCTGCCTGTTCTGGCTGTTCACCGCGATCTTCGCGGCGACCGTCGCGCCCTTCGATCCGCTTTCCCAGGTGCCGATCATGAAGGATGCGCTGCCGGGCGGGATCGAGCCGGTATCCAAGCTCATCTACTATTTCGGCGGCGACAAGCTCGCCCGCGATGTCTTCTCGCGCATGGTCTACGGTAGCCAGATCGTGCTGATCATCGCACCGGCGGCGACGGGGTTCGCACTGATGGTCGGCATCACGCTCGGCCTGCCTGCCGGCTATTACGGCGGCAGGATCGACACCGTGCTGTCGTTCCTGGCCAATCTGGTGCTGGCTTTCCCGGTGATCCTGCTGTTCTACCTGCTGGTGACGCCGGGCATCATGGACACGCCCATCCCCTACGCCATGGCCGGGCTGTTCTTCATGTTCCCGATCATCTTCTTTTCCGTGCTGTTCTGGACCCGCTACAAGAACCGCCCGGACCGGCTCTATATATTGCTCGGGCTGACGCTGGTCATCGGCGGCTGGGTCTATGCCGGCCTGGTCTTCGATGCCGATCCGTTCAAGGTCATCCACATCGATCCCAACCAGCTCAACATCTTCGTGGCGGTGGTGTTCGCCTCCAGCCCCGGCGTGTTCCGCATCGTGCGCGGCCTGGTGATGGACATCAAGACGCGCGACTATGTGGCGGCGGCGCAGACGCGCGGTGAATCGCCCTGGTACATCATGCTGTGGGAAATCCTGCCCAATGCGCGCGGACCCCTGATCGTCGATGCCTGCCTGCGCATCGGCTACACCACGATCCTGCTCGGCACGCTGGGGTACTTCGGCCTTGGCCTGGCGCCGGAGAGCCCGGACTGGGGCACTGCGATCAAGGACGCCAGCCGCCTGCTGCGCTCCTTCATCCACCCGGCGTTGCCGCCGACGATCGCGCTGATGTCGTTCGTGCTGGGCTTGAACCTGCTCGCCGACTCGCTGCGCGAACAATCGATGAAAGACTGATCTGCGGGTTCGGCCCGACGCATGAAAACAGGATTGGAGCGACCCATGAATGAGGCAGTTCGAAATCCCGGAGAACCGATCATCGAGATCGAGAATTTGTCGATCTCCTTCTTCACCCGCAAGGGCGAGATCCCTGCCGTCATGGATTTTTCCTGCACGGTGATGCCCGGCGAAGCGATGGGCATCGTCGGCGAATCCGGCTGCGGCAAGTCGACCGTGTCGCTCGGCATCATGCGCGACCTCTCCAACATCGGAAAGATCGTCGGCGGCAAGATCAAGTTCCAGGGCAAGGATATGGGCGAGCTCTCCGACGAGGAGCTGCGCGCCATTCGCGGCAACAAGATCGCCATGATCTACCAGGAGCCGATGGCCAGCCTCAATCCGGCGATGAAGGTCGGCCAGCAATTGATGGAAGTGCCGCTGATCCACGACAAGGTGTCGAAGGAAGAGGCCTACACCCGCGCGCTGGACATGGTGCGGGCGGTGAAGCTGCCCGATCCCGAGCGCATGATGCGCTCCTATCCGCACCAGCTCTCCGGCGGCCAGCAGCAGCGCATCGTCATCGCCATGGCGCTGCTGTCGAAGCCGGCGCTGCTGCTGCTCGACGAGCCGACGACGGCGCTCGATGTGACGGTGGAGGCCGGCATTGTCGACCTGGTCAAGGGACTGGGCGAAAAGTTCGGCACGTCGATGATCTTCGTGTCGCACAATCTCGGCCTGATCCTGGAAACCTGCGACCGCATCACTGTGATGTATTCGGGCGAAGCGGTGGAGACCGGCAAGATCAAGGACGTGTTCGACCGGATGCGTCATCCCTATACGCAAGGGCTGTTCCGCTCGATCCCGCTGCCGGGCGCCGACAAGAATTCGCGGCCGCTGATCTCCATTCCCGGGCAATTGCCGCTGCCGCATGAGCGCCCGAAGGGCTGCAATTTCGGTCCGCGCTGCCACCATTTCGTCGAGGGCGTCTGCAACGCCGCCGAAATCCCTATGATCGAAGTCGCCGGCCATGAAGGGCATTTCTCGCGCTGCGTGCGCTTCAACGAGATCGACTGGGAAGCACTGCCGCCCGGCGCCAAGAAGGTCAACGAGAAGGTCGTGCCCGGTGCCCCGGTGCTCAAGATCGAGGACCTCAGGAAATACTACAAGGTCGGCGGCAGCGAAGTGTTCGGCTCCAGCGAAGGCCGCGTCGTCAAGGCCAATGAGACGATCTCGTTCGTGGCGCGCGAATCCGAGACTGTCGCCATTGTCGGCGAGTCCGGCTGCGGAAAGTCGACGCTGGCCAAGGTGCTGCTCGGCCTGGAGACGGCAAGTTCCGGCACGGTGACGCTCGGCAACAAGGAGATTCAGTCGACCAGCATCGAGAAGCGCAGCGTCGATACGGTGTCGTCGATCCAGATGGTGTTCCAGAACCCGTTCGACACCCTTAATCCCAGCCACTCCGTCGGCTCGCAGATCATCCGCACGCTGGAAAAATTCAATGTCGGCAACAATGTCGCCGAACGGCGCAAGCGCATGCTGGAACTGCTCGACCTGGTGAAACTGCCCCGCGCCTTCGAGACCCGCAAGCCGCGTCAGCTCTCAGGCGGCCAGAAGCAGCGCATCGGCGTGGCGCGCGCCTTTGCCGGCGACGCCAAGGTGGTGGTGGCCGACGAGCCGGTCTCGGCCCTCGACGTCTCGGTGCAGGCGGCGGTGACCGAATTGCTGATGGACATCCAGCGCAAGAACAAGACGACGATGCTGTTCATCAGCCACGATCTGTCCGTCGTGCGCTACATCGCCGACCGCGTGGTCGTCATGTATCTCGGCTATATCGTCGAGCAAGGCACGACCGACCAGATCTTCGCGCCGCCCTACCACCCCTATACCGAGGCGCTGCTGTCGGCGATCCCGATCGCCGATACCAGTGTGGTCAAGAAGCACATCGTGCTGGAAGGCGACATCCCGTCGGCGATGAACCCGCCATCGGGCTGCCCGTTCCAGACGCGCTGCGGCTACAAGAAACTGGTGCCGGACAATCTGTGCGAGACCAAGGTGCCGCCGGTCAAGCATCTCGGCGACGGCCATATGAGCCTCTGCTGGCTGTCGGACGATGTGCTGGCGACGATGGAGCCGGTGATCAAGTTCGACAAGGAGCACGCGGCGCATGAAGGCGTGCCGGAGGATGCGCCCAGTACCGGGCCGGTTTCCACTGGAAAAGCACCTAACCGGCCGCGAGGCAAAACGGGCAGCGCGGAGGCCGACCAGATCGGGGATGCCGTGGAGCAGGGCCAGGCTGGGATGCGAGCCCGTCGCCACAAAGTAGTCGACGAGGCTTCCGAAACCGGTGTTAAAAAGCCGAAAGATACGACAAGGCGGCACTAAACCGGAAAGGTGCTAGTTGCCGCATTGCTGGAGCTGAACGGCATAGTCGCGGGCCATCTTTTCGGTCGCCCGCGCATAGCCCTGTACGCCGGCATCGCCGCGATTGCCGCGGCCATAGGCGGTCCAGCCGAGATAGTACGCGAGATAGAGATTGTAGGTGTCGTTGCGGGCGACGCCGAAGGTGTCGGCGGTTTTGGAATGGTACCAGCCGACGAAATCGACGGCATCGGCGAATTTGGTCCGCCGCGCCCCCCAGCTGCCGGTTTCGCTCTGGTATTGCGACCAGGTGCCGTCGAGCGCCTGCGAGAAACCGGTGGCCGAGGAGACGTGCTTCCACGGAATGAAGCCGAGCAGCTTAGTGCGCGGCGGCCTGGCATTGCTCTTGAAGCCGGACTCCTTGCGCACCGTCGCCATCAGCACGGGGACGGGGATGCTGTATTTCTGCGAAGCGCGTTCGGCCGCCGCCTGCCAGTTGTCGAACCAGCCGTCATTCTGGTCGAAGACGGCACAGACATTGTTGATATGGTTTGGCGGCGTCGCGCAGGCTGACAACGCCAGCAGCACACCAACCGCTACAATTTTACTAAAACTCGACCTACGCATAGGAAGACGAATAGGCCGAAATCATAAAGGGAATCTTGCGGCGTTTCTTAACGGGTTGCCGGCCCGGCTCCGCCGGTGACAGCTGGTATCATTATTCCGACGCTTTACGTCGCTTTTGTTTCCACGATAATTCAAAAATGCCGCCTTGGCTAAAATCACGCCTGCGAAGGGCGGATTTCTGACAGCCGTATCCAGATGCTGGCGTTCTGATGCCGGCATGAATGAACCAAGACGCAAGCGCGGCGCCGAGCGCACCAGCAACAGGGGGCCGTCGGCCATCCCGCAACTGCCGCTCAGGCGGGTGACCAATCCCTATCCGCCGATGGCAATGCTGTCGGCCGACCAGATCGAGGCGATCCATCAGGCCTCGATGCACATTCTGGAAAATTTCGGCATCGAGGTGATGTCTCAGCGGGCGCTGTCGCTGTTCGAGAAGGCGGGCGCCACGGTCGATCATGCGACGGCGAATGTCCGCATCGACAGGGGCCTTGTCGCCGAGGCGCTGAAGACCACGCAATCCAGCTACCGGCTGACGCCGCGCAATCCGGCAAACGCCATTCATCTCGGCGGCAACACGATCAATTTCACCCTCGTCGCCGGACCGCCCAATGTGCACGACATGGAGCGCGGCCGGCGCGCCGGCAATTTGCGCGACTATGCCGATCTCACCCGGCTGGCGCAGCATTTCAACTGTATCCACATGCTCGGCAACCAGGTCTGTGCGCCAGTGGAGCTGCCGGCCAATACCAGGCATATGGACACCTATTTCACCAATCTGACGCTGACCGACAAATCCTTCCATGTCTCGGCGATCGGCCGCGGCCGGGCGCTGGACGGCATCGAGATGATGGCGATTGCGCGCGGGCTGACGCTGGACGAGATGCGCGACGATCCAGGCATCGCCACCATCATCTCGGTCAACTCGCCGCGCCGCTTCGACGAGATGATGGCCGAAGGGCTGATGACCATGGCTGAGTTCGGCCAATCGGTGGCGGTAACGCCGTTCACGCTGATGGGCGCGATGAGCCCGGTGACGCTCGCCGGCGCGCTGGCGCAGCAGAATGCCGAGGCGCTGTTCGGCGTGGTACTGACGCAGCTGGTGCGCCCCGGCGCGCCGGTGATGTACGGCGCCTTCACCTCCAATGTCGACATGAAGTCGGGCGCGCCGGCCTTCGGCACGCCGGAGAACACCAAGGCCAACGTCGCGTCGGGGCAACTGGCGCGGCGCTACCATCTGCCCTACCGCACGACGCCGGGCTCGGCCTCCAACGCCGCCGACGCGCAGGGCGCCTATGAGACGCTAATGGCGCTGTGGGGTGCGGTGCTCGGCCACGGCAACCTCGTCTATCATGCCGCCGGCTGGCAGGAAGGCGGGCTGACGGCATCGTTCGAGAAGCTCATCATCGATGTCGAGATGATCCAGCACATGATGGAGTTTCTGCGGCCGATCGTGGTCGACGAGGCGGAGCTGGCGGTCGAGGCGCTGGGCGCGGTGCCGACCGGCGGCCACTTTTTTGGCGAGCCGCACACGCTGGAACGTTATGCGACGGCGTTCTACCAGCCCATGCTGTCCAACTGGCAGAATTACGAGGCGTGGCAGGAGGCCGGCGGCCTCGACGCGACGGCGCGCGCGACGCGGCTGTGGAAGAAGGCGCTGGAAGACTATGTCGAGCCGACGATGGATCCTGCCGTGCGCGAGGCGCTGGAGGCGTATGTGGCCAGACGCAAGGAAGCGATCGGGTCGGGTGAGCCGTGATAGGGTTGCGCGCGCACATCCCCCTCTGTCCTGCCGGACATCTCCCCCTCAAGGGGGGAGATTGGCTGTCACATCTTCCTTCGCCAATCACCAACGCTGACAAGCGGGCGGCAACGCAGCCGCTGCTGATCTCCCCCCTTGAGGGGGAGATGGCCGGCAGGCCAGAGGGGGGTGCCTGGCGCTGCCTTTCTGATTCACATTATCTCCCCAACTCGCTGATATCAGAGAAAAATCCATGAAATCGCATGCAAAGGTGGTGGTCATTGGCGGTGGTGTCGTCGGATGCTCGGTGCTGTTCCATCTGGCCCGTCATGGCTGGACCGATGTCGTGCTGCTGGAGCGCGACGAGCTGACGTCGGGCTCGACCTGGCATGCGGCCGGCGGCATGCACACCATCAATGGCGATCCCAACGTCGCCAAGCTGCAAAAATACACGATCTCGCTCTACAAGGAGATCGAGGAGCTGTCTGGCCAGGCGACCGGCGTGCACCTGACCGGCGGCGTGCTTCTGGCGGCGACCGAGGCGCGGCTCGACTGGCTGCGCGGCGTCGTCGCCAAGGGGCGCTATCTCGGCATCGACCTTGAAGAAATCTCGGCCAATGAGGCGGCGGAACTGATGCCGCTGCTTGATCCCAAGCAATTTGTTGGCGCCGTCCGCAACAAGGAGGACGGCCATCTCGATCCGTCCGGCGTGACCCACGCCTATGCCAAGGCGGCGCGCAAGCTCGGCGCCGAGGTCGAGCGCTTCACCAAGGTTGAGGACATCGTCCGGCGGCCCGACGGGATGTGGCGGGTCATCACCAACAAGGGCGAGGTGGTGGCCGAGCATGTCGTCAATGCCGGCGGCCTGTGGGCACGCGAGGTCGGCCGCATGGTCGGGCTGGAACTGCCGGTGCTGGCCATGGAGCACATGTACCTGATCACCGAGGACATGCCGGAGGTCGCCGCGTGGAACGCCAAGACCGGAACGGAGATTATCCATGCTGTCGATTTCGACGGCGAGCTTTATCTGCGCCAGGAGCGCGGCGGCATGCTGATGGGTACTTATGAGAAGGCCAACAAAGTGTGGTCCGAGTTCTCCACACCGTGGAACTTCGGTCATGAATTGCTGGAGCCCGACATCGACCGCATCGCGCCGTCACTCGAAGTCGGCTTCCGCCATTTCCCGGCCTTCGAGAGGACCGGCATCAAGCAGATCATCAACGGGCCTTTCACCTTCGCGCCGGACGGCAACCCGTTGGTCGGGCCGGTGCGCGGGCTGCCGGGTTTCTGGGTCGCCTGCGGCGTCATGGCCGGCTTCAGCCAGGGCGGCGGCGTCGGTCTGGCGCTGTCCAACTGGATGATCGAGGGCGATCCCGGCGCCGATATCTGGGCCATGGACGTTGCGCGCTATGGCGACTGGGCAACGATGGCCTACACCAACGCCAAGGTGCGCGAGAATTATTCGCGCCGCTTCTCGATCCGTTTCCCCAATGAGGAACTGCCCGCCGGACGAGGGCTGAAGACCACGCCGATCTACGATTTGTTGTCGGCCAAGGGCGCGCAATGGGGCGTGTCCTATGGGCTGGAGGTGCCGCTCTGGTTTGCGCCCGAGGGCATCAAGGACGAGTTCTCGTGGCGGCGCTCGAGCGATTTCACACATGTCGCAAAGGAGGTCGCCACGGTGCGCGATGGCGTCGGCCTGGCGGAGATTTCGAACTTCGCCAAATACAAGGTGACGGGCGAGGGGGCGGCCGCCTGGCTCGACCGGATTTTTGCCTGCAAGCTGCCCAGACCTGGCCGTATGACGCTGGCGCCGATGCTGAAGGACGACGGCAGACTGATCGGCGATTTTACGCTCGCCAACATCGGCGACGGCGAGTGGTTCATCGCCGGTTCCGGTATCGCCGAGCAATACCATATGCGCTGGTTCGAGGCGCATTTGCCCGGGGATGGTTCGGTGGGCATCGAGGCGCTGGGGCAAAAGATGACCGGCCTCGCAATCGCCGGGCCGAAGGCAAGGGAAGTGCTGGCGAAAGTCAGTCGTGCCGATGTGTCCAATGCGGCGTTTCCATTCATGGCGGTGGCAAAAATGGATATCGGCATGGCGCCGTGCCTGGTCGGCCGTGTCAGCTACACCGGCGATCTCGGCTACGAGATCTGGGTGGCGCCGGAATACCAGCGCGCCGCCTTCCAGGCGCTGATGGCGGCGGGAGAAGAGTTCGACATCGGCCTGTTCGGCTCGCGCGCGCTCAATGCACTGCGGCTGGAAAAGAATTACGGCTCATGGGCGCGTGAGTACCGGCCGATCTATGGGCCGCTGGAGGCCGGGCTCGACCGCTTCGTTGCCTATGGCAAGGAGGCTGATTTCATCGGCAAGGCGGCGGCTCTGGCCGAGCGCAAGCAAGGCGGCAAGCTCAGGCTGCGCACCTTCATTCTCGATGCCGACGACGCCGATGTCATCGGTGACGAGCCGATCTGGTTCGGCGGCGCGGTGCGCGGCTGGGTGACGTCAGGCGGCTATGCGCATCATCCGAAAAAATCCGTCGCCCTCGGCTATGTGCCGAAGGAGATCGCCGACGAGAGCGACGGCTTCGAGATCGAACTTTTGGGCAAGCGTCACGCGGCGCGCATGCAGGCGGCGCCGCTGTTCGATGCCAATTTCGAACGGATGCGGGGATGAGGGCTCACCCCCGCAGGGGACATCAGGCGTTGCGGCGACTGTCGAGCGCGAAAGCGCCGGCGCCTGCAAACACCAGATAGAGGAAGATGAAGCAGAAGGAGATGGCGGCGTCGCCGTTGTTGTTGATCGGGAAGAAGTCGCGCGGGTAGTGCGCCATGAAATAGGCAATGGCCATTTCGCCGGCCAGCAGGAAGGCGACGGGGCGAGTGAGGAGACCGAGCGCCAGCAGGATGCCGCCGGCGAATTCGAGAATGCCTGCCGTCGTCGTCAGCCCATTGAGAGCGTGAGGCTCGGCGCTGACCGGGAAATTGAACAGTTTCTGCGAGCCATGCTCGATGAACTGCAGGGCCGTCATGATGCGCAGGACGCCGAGGGCCTGCGGCTGAAACCTGGCGAGACCGTCAAAAAGCTTCATCTAAAACTCCATTTTGCCAACCCTTCGGCCCGGCCATTAGATGATCACTTTGCGTTGGACCATTCACTTCCCGGCGCTTGCCATCAACAATCGGTGATTGGAAATTGCTTAACCAAATGGGTTCCCCTGGTCATGAAAAAAGTCGTCCTCAGCCTGTTCGCAATCCTTGCAGGCACCAGCTTCGCCATGGCCGCAGACGGCGGCTGTGATGCCTTCAAATGGCCGGTGGCGCGCGAGCAGGCGCTGTTTGCGGCTGCGCCTGCTACGCAGTCCGGCGCTGCCCTCGCGGCTGGCGAGGCCGCGGACCTGGCGCTCGAGCCGGTCGATGCGGTCAGCTATACCGTGCCGCCGGAACGTGCGCCGGCAGCCGGAACGTTTGGCGCGACGGCGAGCGTGACCGTCCTACCGGAAGGCGAGCTCCAGATCAGCCTGTCAGGCGAGGCGTGGATAGATGTGATTCAAGACGGCCATGCCACGAAGTCGGCAGCGTTCAGCGGTGTGAAGACCTGTCCCGGCATTCGCAAGAGCGTGCGCTTCAAGCTGACGCCGGGCGCAGCCACTATCCAGCTCAGTGGCGCCAAGGACGAGAGCATCAAGGTCGCGGTGCTGGCGCCGGAATGATGCGCTTCCTCATCGCACCGGCGTGCGATGAGAGCAGTTTCGTGTTGATGCGCCTCTGGCCGGATCAGCGTCCCGGAGCGATCAGCGCGAAATAGGCGCCCTGCGGGTCGGTGAACTGGGCGATCCATTGGCCGGTCGGCACCGGCATCGGACCCATGACGATTTTGCCGCCATTGTCGGTGACGCGCTTGGCGGCGGCGTCGATGGCATCGACATTGAAGTAGAACAGCCATACCGGCACCGGCAGCTGCTGCGGCTTGTTCATGATGCCGCCGCCGGATTCCGGGCCGGCCCCGAAGGTCTGGTAGATGCCCATCTCGCCAATATCCATACTACCGGCATCGGTCCAGCCGAACTGGCTTGAATAGAAGTCGAAGGCCGCCTCGCGGTCGGCTGCATAGAGCTCGTGCCAGCCGACATGGCCGGGTGTGGCGGCTGGAAGGATAGGCTGGTCGGGTCCATTGGGCTGCAGGAACATGAAGATGGCGCCCTGCGGGTCGGCGACGACGGAAAAGCGGCCGACGCCGGGAATGTCGTCGGGTTCGCGGCGGACAGTTCCGCCGGCGGCCCTCAGCGCCTTGGTCGAGGCATCCGTATCCCTGGTGTGGATATAGCCGAGCCAGGCCGGCTTCATGCCCATCTTGGCGGCGTCCTCGGGCATGGTCATCAGCCCACCGACGCCACGCTCGGCGGAGTTCACCACGATGTAGCGCGGCATGCCGGGCGTCTTGTCGAAGGGCTCGGCCCGCCAGCCGACGACGGTGGTGTAGAACGCTTGCGCCGCATCGAGGTCGGTGGTCATCAGTTCGTACCAGAAGAAGGGCATTGGGGTTTTCGGCATTTCGGTCTCCTCACCTTCATGCATCGATCGTTGTCCGATCCATCAAAGGACGATTTCAGCGGCGCAAATCCGACAGCGCGCATGAGAAAATTCAACGCCTGCGTTGACACATCGTTCCGCATTTCGTCGCGCCCGGCGGCTTGCACGTGCGGCGGTTTTCGACTTTCCTTTAGGGAATGAGGGGTAGTCGTTTCATGCGCCGGATGTCGCTCACGCCTGAGCTTGTGTCACTGTGTCATCGGCAGGAGGTCGATCCCGGCCCCGACGGCAGTTGGACGCAGCTGACCGACGAGGACTTCCGCACGCTTGCCTTACAGCTCTCCGATGAAGCCGATGCGGGGCCGTTATGGGTGTTCGCCTATGGCTCGTTGATCTGGAAGCCGGCTTTCGAATCTGTCGAACGCCAGCGCGCCACCGCGTTCGGCTGGCATCGATCGTTTTGTCTCGACATGGTGCGCTGGCGCGGTACCGCAGCACAACCGGGGCTGATGATGGCGCTCGAACGCGGCGGCCGTTGCGATGGTGTCATCTACCGGCTGCCCGACGGCGACAAGCCACAGCAGATCGAAAGACTTTTGCGGCGCGAGATCGACGACCATGAGAGTGTCAGCTCGGTCCGTTGGGTTCCGGTGCGTACGGCGCAAGGGGTGGTGCGGGCGCTCGGCTTCTGGGTCGGGGTGACGGGCAGAGGCACATCGCTCGGGCAGCCGCTGGACCGGGTGGCGCGGGTGTTGGCGCGGGCTTGCGGCCATGTCGGCTCGGGTGCCGAATATCTCTACAACACCGTCAGCCACCTCGAGGAATTCGGCATCCGCGACCGCAATCTGTGGCGGCTGCAGCAACTGGTCGCCGATGAGATAAGGTCGATCCATGGTGGCGCTCCAGGCTCTAGCTTTTCGTCTGCGCCATAGGGCCATAACATGAGTAAAAAAATCATGTTATTATCGAGGCTTTTCAGTGCCTTGCGCCGAAAATTGACCAATTGATAAAAAAATAAAACGTGCTAGCCTTCCCCAAAACGAAAACATGGGGAACTGACGATGCCAGAAGGCCAGTTCAAGGACGGTATTGCCGGTGGCCGGCTGCCGGCCGACCAGTATGCCGAGAATTTTTCCGACCTGCATCCGCCACTCGATCACCACGAGGCCCTGGTCGAATCCGACCGCTGCTATTTCTGCTACGACGCGCCGTGCATGAATGCATGCCCGACCTCGATCGACATTCCGCTGTTTATCCGCCAGATTTCGACCGGCAATCCGATCGGCTCGGCCAAGACGATCTTCGACCAGAACATTTTGGGCGGCATGTGCGCCCGCGTCTGCCCGACCGAGACGCTGTGCGAAGAGGTCTGCGTGCGCGAGGTGGCGGAAGGCAAGCCGGTGCAGATCGGCCGTTTGCAGCGCTATGCCACCGATGTCGCGATGGCCGAGCACAAGCAGTTTTATCCGCGTGCGGAATCGACCGGCAAGTCGGTTGCCGTGGTCGGCGCCGGGCCTGCGGGTCTTGCCGCCGCGCACAGGCTCGCCCGCCATGGCCATGACGTCACCATTCTGGAAGCCCGCCCCAAGGCCGGCGGCCTCAATGAATATGGCATCGCCGCCTACAAGAGCATCGACAATTTCGCCCAGGCCGAGGTCGACTATGTCACGGGGATCGGCGGCATCGACATCCAGAACGGCAAGGCGCTCGGCCGCGACTACCAGCTGTCGGACCTGATCCGGAATTACGATGCCGTTTTCCTCGGCATGGGGCTTGGCGGCGTCAATGCGCTGCGCGCCGAGGGCGAGGATGCCGACGGCGTCACCAATGCGGTCGAGTTCATCGCCGAACTGCGCCAGGCCAGCGATCTCGCAAGCCTGCCGGTCGGCCGGCGCGTCGTCGTCATCGGCGGCGGCATGACGGCGATCGACGCGGCGGTGCAGTCGAAGCTGCTCGGAGCCGAGGAGGTGACGATCTGCTACCGGCGCGGCCAGGAGCATATGAACGCCTCCGAGTTCGAGCAGGATCTGGCCGCCGCCAACGGCGTCACCATTCGCCACTGGCTGCAGCCGAAGCGGGTAATTGTCGAGAACGGCAAGGTGTCGGGCATCGAACTCGAATACACCGCCATGAACGGCGACAAGCTCGCTGGCACCGGTGAGCGGCTGACGCTCACCGCCGACCAGGTGTTCAAGGCGATCGGCCAGAGCTTTGTGCCGGCGGCACTCAACGGCAGCGGTGCTGCGATCGAACTCGAAGCCGGCCGCATCAAGGTCGATGCGGAAGGCCGCACTTCGCTTGCTAATGTCTGGGCCGGCGGCGACTGTATCTTTGGCGGCGACGACCTGACCGTCTCGGCCGTGGCCCAAGGGCGCGATGCGGCTGAGAGCATCAACAGGAGTCTGACACAGGGATAGAGATCATGGCCTCGGTGGAATCGGGCATCGCCCGTCACTACGACGTATCGGGTCTTGAGCAGCACATCCTTGCCGTGCTCGCCGATACCGGCGTGGACATTGCCCATCTGCGCGCCAGCGATCTCGAAGCGGTCGACGAGTTCCACATTGGCGGCGTCGCCGCCACTAGGGAACTCATCGGTCAGATGGGGTTGAAGCCGGGGGCCAAGCTGCTCGACATTGGTTCCGGCGTGGGTGGCCCAGCCCGCTTTGCCGCCAACAATGTCGGCGCCGATGTCACCGGCATCGATCTGACGCAAAGCAATGTCGATATCGCGACCAGCCTGTCGAAGCGGGTGGGAATGGCCGACAAAGTCCGGTTCGTGCAGGGCAGCGCGCTGGGCATGCCGTTCGGCGACAAAAGCTTTGATACGGCCATGATCCTGCATGTCGGCATGAATCTTCCCGACAAGAAAAAGCTGATGAGCGAGGCGGCGCGCGTGCTCAAGCCGGGCGGCGTCTTTGCCGTCTACGATGTGATGCGGCTCAAGGCAGGTGCGCTGACTTATCCGCTGCCATGGGCATCCGACGAGAGCATGTCCTTCGTCGCCACGCCCGACGACTATCGCTCGGCTGCCGCGGCTGCAGGGTTCTCTGTAACCGCCGAGCGCCCACGCGGCGCCTTCGCCATCGAATTCTTCGCCACGATACGGGCGCGCATGGCTGCGGCGCAGGCGGAAGGCAAAAAACCGCCGCCCGGCGTTAATCTTATCATGGGCGAGAACGCGCGCACCAAGATCGCCAATCTCACCGCCGCGCTTGAAGGCGGCATTCTTGCACCCGTCGAACTGCTCCTTCGTCTCGGTTGAAAGGGACCTGTCATGGCTGACATCCGCAACAATTTCGTCGGCATCAAATCGCCCAATCCGTTCTGGCTGGCTTCGGCGCCGCCGACCGACAAGGCGTATAACGTCATCCGTGCGTTCAAGGCGGGATGGGGCGGCGTGGTCTGGAAGACGCTCGGCGAAGAAGGCCCGCCGGTGGTCAACGTCAACGGCCCGCGCTACGGCGCGATCTGGGGCGCCGACCGCCGCCTGCTCGGCCTCAACAACATCGAGCTGATCACCGACCGCGATCTGCAGGTCAATCTGCGCGAGATCAAGCAGGTCAAGAAGGACTGGCCCGACCGCGCCATCGTCGTCTCGCTGATGGTGCCCTGCGTCGAGGAAAGCTGGAAGGCGATCCTGCCGGTGGTCGAGGAGACCGAAGCCGACGGCATCGAGCTCAATTTCGGTTGCCCGCACGGCATGTCGGAACGCGGCATGGGTGCGGCGGTCGGCCAGGTGCCGGAATATATTGAAATGGTGGTCCGCTGGTGCAAGGCCAACACCCGCATGCCCGTCATCACCAAGCTGACGCCCAACATCACCGATGTGCGCAAGCCCGCGCGCGCCGCACTCTCCGGCGGCACCGACGCGGTGTCGCTGATCAACACCATCAATTCGATCACCGGCGTCAATCTCGATAGTTTCGCGCCAGAGCCGACCATCGACGGCAAGGGCTCGCATGGCGGCTATTGCGGCCCGGCGGTGAAGCCGATCGCCATGAACATGGTCGCCGAGATCGCGCGCGATCCCGAAACCCACGGCCTGCCGATCTCCGGCATTGGCGGCATCACCACCTGGCGCGACGCCGCCGAATTCATGGCGCTCGGCGCTGGCAATGTGCAGGTCTGTACGGCGGCGATGACCTACGGCTTCAAGATCGTGCAGGAAATGATCGCGGGGCTGGAAAACTGGATGGACGAAAAGGGCCATGCCTCGCTCGACGACATTATCGGCCGCGCCACGCCCAACGTCACCGACTGGCAGTATCTCAACCTCAATTATGTCGCCAAGGCACATATCGACCAGGACGCCTGCATCAAATGCGGCCGCTGTCACATCGCCTGCGAGGACACCTCGCACCAGGCGATCACCAACATGGTCGACGGCGTCAGGCACTTCGAGGTGATCGAGGCCGAATGCGTCGGCTGCAATCTGTGCGTCAATGTCTGCCCGGTGGAAAACTGCATCACCATGGAGCCGCTGGCCGCAGGCGTGATGGACCAGCGCACCGGCAAGCCGGTCTCGCCGGTCTACGCCAACTGGACGACGCATCCGAACAACCCGATGGCCAAGGTGGCCGCGGAGTAGGGTTCGCTAGCGATCTAGCTCAATCGCCCTGCGCGTCCGCATCAGGCGACTTTGCATGTGTGCGACGCTTCGATTTCAGAGGTCAGCGCCGCCCCTCATCCGCCCTTCGGGCACCTTCTCCCCGTGAACGGGGAGAAGGCAATTGCACGGCCGCTGTCGCCTTTTCCTGCAACGTCAGTAATTGGCGAAATCATCGATGACGGCATCTTTCGCCCCGTTTACGGGGAGAAATGCCCGGCAGGGCAATGAGGGGCAGCGCCAACTTCGAGTCTATGCGCGGAGAATTCCTTTAGCTCTCCACACCACCGTTGGCACAACGAATAACATCGTCACGAACACGTGAAATTCTCCATTTTCCTATTGCAGATAAAATTTATCCACGATAAAATGTATCCATGAATTTGAGATCATCACTATGAAGCTGGGCGAGGGCGTAGAAGCGGCCATCCATTGCGCAGCAACACTGGCCAGCGTGGAAGGCAACAGCACCATGCCGGGCGCTGCCTTGGCAGAATCCTTCGGCCTGTCGCCGAGCTATCTCTTGAAGCATCTCAACATGCTGACGGCGGAGCGCATCCTGGAATCGGTACCCGGGCCGGCGGGCGGTTACCGGCTGGCGCGGCCGGCCGAGCGCATCACGCTGCTCGATATCGTGCTTGCCATCGAAGGGCGGGAGCCGGCGTTTCGCTGCGGCGAGATCCGCCGCAACGGGCCGGTCAAGCTCGACGCGTCCGCCTATGTAAAACTGTGCGGCATCAACGCCGCGATGCTGAAGGCCGAGCGCGCCTATCGTGCGGCTCTCGCGGAAACCCGGTTGTCCGACATCGTGGCTGACTACCAGGCCGAAGGCGATCCGAGATCGATCGCCGCCAGCTGCGCCTTTGTGGCGCGCCATCAGCGGCCGCAGAAATCCGCTTCGACCAAGCAAGTTTAATCCTCGCCAGAGAGACGTGAAAGGAAAGACGATGAAACAGAGATTGCAATTCTTCGCCAAGGCGCCAGAAATCATGAAGGCGGTGTCGGCGCTCAACAAGGCGGTCGACGAATGCGGGCTGGAAGTGGGCGTGCTGCATTTGATCAAGCTCAGGGCTTCGCAGATCAATGGCTGTTCCTACTGCGTCGAGATGCACAGCCGCGAGGCGCGGCGCGACGGCGAGACCGAGACGCGGCTCTATCTGGTTTCGGCCTGGAAAGAATCGCCGTTGTTTTCCGAGCGGGAACGTGCGGCGCTTGCCTGGACCGAGGCGACGACCCTGATCGCCAGCAATGGCGTGTCGGATGAGCGCTATGCCCGCACGCTCGCGCATTTCTCGGAAGAAGAACTGGTAAAGCTGTCGGTCGCGATCGGCATGATCAACACCTGGAACCGGCTCTGCATCCCGTTCCACGCCATTCACCCGATGCCGGCTGCCAAAGCAGCCTGACCGTCCGGTTTAGCCATGGAGCGCCGTCGAGAGGGCGGCGCTCCAACTGTTTTTAAGGGGAGAGTTTTTGTGCCTGTCGATTTGCCTTTGACCTTGTTGTTTCTCGGCCGCCTGTTGCTCGGCGGCGCCTTCGTCGTCGCCGGCCTGCGCAATGTTCAGAACGAGACCTTCCTGACCGGGCTAATGGCCGCGCGCGGCGTGCCGCAGGCCAAGCTGGCGCTGTGGGCCGGCATCGTCCTGCAGACCATTGCCGGCGCGCTGGTGATGGCAGGTGTGTGGACCGCGATCGCAAGTGCTGTGCTGGTGCTGTTCCTCATCGTCGCCACGCCGATGTTCCACAATTTCTGGGACCATCAGGGCCCGGACCGGGCATCGCGCATCAACGGCTTTGTCGGCAATGTCGCGCTGGCCGGCGGTTTTCTGACGCTGATCGCGCAGTCGCTGTAAGTTTACGCCGCAAAGCGCAAACCACCATCGCAGGTCAGCACCTGACCGGTCATGAAGCCGTTGGACACGAGGAAGGCGATCGCGCCGGCGACATCCTCGGCGTGGCCGATCCTGCCGACAGGGGTCTTTCCGGCATAGTCGGCAAAGACCGCCTGCCGCTGGTCGTCAGGCAAAAAGTCCCACCACGGCGTGTCGATGACACCGGGCGCGACGACGTTCACACGCAGCGGCTTCAACTCGACCGCCAGGATCGGCACCACCGTCAGCAGCATGCCGTTGACGGCGGCGATGCCGGCAACGCCGGGCGCGGTCAGTTGCGCCGACACCGCCGATATGAAGGTGACCGATCCTGATTTGTCGAGCGTCGGCAAAGCCGCCTGCAGGCAAGACAGCTGCGGCCGGACTTTCTCGTTGACGCCACCGGCGACGTCGGCAAGGTCCAGGCTCGCGAACGGGCCAAGCCCCTTGCCGCCACTGGCAGCCAGCACAAGGTGATCGAAAGGTCCGAGGTCGCTAAAGAATTGGCGTACTTCGTCCGGCTTCGAAGCATCGAAGGCAGCTTTTTCGGCGGCGCCGCCGAGGCTCTTCCAGGCGCTGGTGAGTTTTTCCGTATTGCGGCCGGTTATGGTGACCTTCATGCCCGGGCCGAGCAGTTTGCGCGCGGTCGCCAGGCCGATGCCGGACGAGCCGCCGATGATGACTGTGTGTTGGATGTTGCTGGTCATGAATGCTGTTCCTTCGATTTTGCGGAGGCTTGGCCGACGAGGTCGAGGCTTAGAGCTCGCAATTGTTCTCGCGCCTTCGCGTCATAGGCTTGCGCATCGGCGCGCGATTCCTTTTGGCCGTCGAAATAGAGGCCGCTGCGGCCTTCAAGGGCGGGCGATGTCGCGAGGTTGAGGATGGCGTCGGCGCCGGTCTCGACCGAACTCCACGGTGTCACACCGGCCTGGCGCACCATGGTGGTGTTCATGTAGCTCGCCGGATGCAGGGCGTTGACGGTGACGCCGCTACCTTTCAGCTCCTCGGTCAGGTCGATGGTGAACAGGATCTGCGCCAGCTTGCTCTGGCAGTAAGCGCGCACGCCATCATAGGAGCGCGTCAGCATGACATCGCCGAAATCGATCGCTTGCTGGCCGGCCGAGGCGACATTGACGATGCGCGCCGGGGCGCTGGCCTTGAGCAGGGGCAGCAGTTCCGATGTCAGCAGGAAACCGGCGAGATAATTGACTGCAAAGCGCAGTTCGAAGCCATCGGCGCTGAGCTGCCGCTTGGCGCCGGCGGTACCGATGCCGGCATTGTTGATGAGGATGTCGAGCCGGTTGGTTCTCGCAAGCACGCCCTCAGCGAGGCGGCGAACTTCGGCCAGCGAAGCGAGGTCGGCGGCGAGGAACTCGGCCTTGCCGCCGGCGGCTTCGATTTCGGCGACGGCGGCCTTGCCGCGCGCGGCATCGCGGCCATGCACCAGCACGCGGGCGCCGCCGGCGCCAAGCCGTTGCGCGACGACGCGGCCGACGCCGTCGGTCGAGCCGGTGATGAGGATTGTCTTGTCTTTCAGGTCCATTTCGGAGAGCCTCCATATTCGCTCTGGGTGACAAGATGGGGCGATCGGCGCGCCGCAAACAGTTCAAACTTTATCCTGGTATCGATACTGCTATACTGAGCCCATGGATGCTTCCGCACCATCACCCGAAGACAGCCGCCGGCGCGAGCTCGGTGCCTTCCTGCGTTCGCGCCGCGAACGGCTTTCGCCGTCAGCCACCGGCATTGCGGCCGGCGCGAGGCGGCGTACGCCCGGTCTGCGCCGCGAAGAGGTGGCGATGATCGCCGGTGTCGGCACGACCTGGTACACCTGGCTGGAGCAGGGCAGGGACGTGCGGCCTTCCGTCGAGGTGCTGACGGCGCTTTGCGAGGCCTTGCGCCTCGACGCCGCCGAGAAGCGGCATTTGTTCACGCTGGCCGGCCGCCAGCAGCCCGAGCGGCGGCGCATCACCCCGGTCAAGGTCGAAGGTCCACTGCTGCACATGCTGCAGAGCCTGGTCCTGCAGCCGGCCTATATTGTCGGGCCGCGCTGGGATGTGCTGGCCTGGAATGCCGGGGCCGTTGCCATTTTCGGCGACTACGGTCTGTTGGAGGGCGATGCCCGCAACATCCTCCATGGCGTGTTCACCGATCCGCACCGGCGCCACCTGCTGGTCGATTGGGAACAACTGGCGCGCGCCACCCTTGCCGCGTTTCGCGCCGAGAGCGCAAAATACACCGGCGATCCGGACTTCGAGCGGCTGATTGCGCTGATGATGCGCTCCAGCCCGGAATTCCGCGAATGGTGGCCGCAGCGCGATGTGGTGCATCGTCTGTCCGGCAAGAAGTACCTGCGCCACCCGATCGCCGGCGCGATGGCGTTTGAGCATATGAGCCTGTCGATCGACGACGGCTCGGACATGAAGCTGATTGTCTACACGCCACTCGCCGAGCAGAATTCGGTTGTGAAGCTGGAAGAGCTGCTCGAGGCGATTCCGGTGGAGCGCCGTAGCGCGTAGCGTTGGTGGCTGCAGCCTCTCAGCTTCGCCCTAGAATGACGAAATCAATGTGCGCCTCGGCCAATCTCCACCGTCTGCAGCAGCCCCGACGACCGGCAAGTTGGCCCCCAAGCGCGATCTTGCCTCAGCCTTTCGGCTTCAGCCCATCAATGAACAACTGCTCGAGAAATCGCGCCGCATCCTCGAAGCGGCCGTCGCCACCGCGGTCGGCGCCGAGTACGGCGCGGACCTGGACGTCGAAATCGGCGTAGTGCTGCGTCGTCGCCCAGATCGAAAAGATCAGGTGCCAGGGATCGGTACGGGCGATCTTGCCGGCGCGCATCCAGCCCTTGATGACATTGGCCTTCTCGTCGACCAGCGTTTTCAGTTCGCCTTCCAAAAGCGGCATGATGCGCGGCGCGCCCTGCAAAATCTCGTTGGCGAACAGCCGGCTTTCCCTGGGAAAATCGCGCGCCATTTCAAGCTTGCGCCTGATGTAGCTCCGGAGTTCGGTCAGGGGATCGCCGATGTCGTCGAGTTCGCGCAGCGGCGCCAGCCAGGTAGCGAGCAGCCGCTCCATCAGCGTTTCGTGGATGTCTTCCTTGCGGCGGAAATAATAGAGCAGGTTCGGCTTTGACATCCCCGCGGCTTCGGCGATCTGGTCGATGGTCGAGCCGCGAAAGCCATTGGTGGAGAAGACTTCGAGGGCCGCTTCCAGGATCAGTTCGCGCTTTTCCTGCTGGATGCGGGTGCGGCGAGGGGCGGAGCCTTCCATGGCGTCGGTCATACGGCCAAGCCTTGGTCGCGCGGGTCATCTGGACCAATTCTCTGGACCAGTTTTTCCCTGAGCCGTGGAGCGCACTTCGAAGGCCGCATTTCCGCTAGTAATCCCTTGACCGCCGACAGGGCGGTGCTAACGTTTGTCCAATCGGTCAAAATTTGCGTAGCATGAAAACGTCGCAAAGACCAAGTGTTGGAAAGACCAAGCGTTAGCCGCACCGAAACAGGTTACAAGGGGAAGTCTTGGTCATGTCCAACCGGCTGAAAGTCACGCCGAACGATCTCAGCGCATTCTGGATGCCGTTCACGGCAAACCGGCAGTTCAAACAGGCGCCACGCATGTTCGTGTCCGCCAAGGACATGCACTACACCACCAGCGACGGCCGCAAGGTGCTCGACGGCACCGCCGGTCTGTGGTGCGTCAATGCCGGCCATTGCCGGCCGAAGATCACAGAGGCGATTCAGCATCAGGCCGCCGAACTCGACTATGCGCCGGCCTTCCAGATGGGCCACCCCATCGTGTTCGAACTGGCCAACCGCTTGGTCGATCTCGCGCCCAAGGGCATGGATCATGTCTTCTTCACCAATTCCGGTTCGGAATCGGTCGACACGGCGCTGAAGATGGCGATCGCCTATCACCGCGTGAAGGGCGAGGGCGCGCGCACCCGGCTGATCGGCCGCGAGCGCGGCTATCACGGCGTCAACTTCGGCGGCATCTCGGTCGGCGGCATCGTCAGCAACCGCAAGATGTTCGGCACGCTGCTCGGCGGCGTCGACCATATGCCGCATACGCATCTGCCGGAGAAGAACGCCTTCTCCAAGGGCGTGCCGGAATATGGCGCGGAGCTTGCCAACGAGCTGGAGCGCATCGTCACCCTGCATGACGCCTCGACCATCGCCGCCGTCATCGTCGAGCCGGTCGCCGGCTCCACCGGCGTCATCCTGCCGCCGAAGGGCTATTTGCAGAAGCTTCGCGAAATCTGCACCAAGCACGGCATCCTGTTGATCTTCGACGAGGTCATCACCGGTTTCGGCCGCCTCGGCGCACCCTTCGCCGCCGACTATTTCGGCGTCACGCCCGACATCATGACCACCGCCAAGGGCGTTTCCAACGGCGTCATCCCGATGGGGGCGGTGTTCGTGAAGAAGGAAATCCACGACGCCTTCATGACCGGTCCCGAGCACATGATCGAGTTCTTCCACGGCTACACCTATTCGGGCAATCCGATTGCGTGCGCCGCAGCACTCGGCACGCTCGATACCTACAAGGAAGAGGGTCTGCTCACCCGTGGCGAGGAGCTGGCGCCGTACTGGGAAGACGCGCTGCATTCGCTGAAGGGCGAGCCGCATGTCATCGACATCAGGAATATCGGCCTGATCGGCGCGATCGAACTGGCGCCGATTGCCGGCCAGCCGACCAAGCGGGCCTTCTCGGCCTTCGTCAAGGCGTTCGAGCGCGGCGCGCTGATCCGCACCACCGGCGACATCATCGCGCTGTCGCCGCCGCTGATCATCACCAAGGGCCAGATCAACGAATTGATCGACCATGTGCGTGAAGTGCTGCGGGCGATAGACTAATCTATTGAGCCAATCCGGCGGTGGCGGGAACCGCCGCCGGGTTGGTTATATGAAATGAGAGGATTTTGAATGGCCGCCCCAGGCGAGAATCTGCGAATCAATTCAGACCGGTTGTGGGATTCCATCATGGAGATGGCGAAGATTGGCCCCGGCATTGCCGGCGGCAACAATCGCCAGACCGTGACCGACGAGGATGGCGAGGGCCGGCATCTGTTCAAGCGCTGGTGCGAGGCGGCCGGGCTCGAAATGGGCCTCGACGAGATGGGCACCATGTTTGCCCGCCGGGAAGGCGCCGATCCCAGCCTGCCGCCGGTCTATGTCGGCAGCCATCTCGACACGCAGCCGACCGGCGGCAAGTATGACGGCGTGCTTGGCGTGCTCGGCGGGCTGGAGATCATCCGTTCGCTCAACGATCTCGGCATCACCACCAGGCATCCGATCGTCGTCACCAACTGGACCAACGAGGAAGGCTCGCGCTTTGCCCCGGCGATGATGGCGTCTGGCGTGTTCGCCGGCGTGCTGGAGCAGGCGGACGTGTATCAGCACACCGATAAACAGGGAAAAAGATTCGGCGAGGAGCTGGAGCGAATCGGCTGGAAAGGCACGGAGAAGGTCGGCGATCGCAAAATCCACGCCTTCTTCGAATTGCATATCGAGCAGGGGCCGATCCTCGAGGATGAAGGCATCGATATCGGCGTCGTCACCCATGGCCAGGGCCTGAAATGGCTGCAGGTGACGCTGACCGGCAAGGAGGCGCATACCGGTTCGACGCCTATGCCCAAGCGCCGCAATGCCGGGCTCGGCATGGCCCGAGTGATCGAGCTGGTGCACGAGATCGCCATGGACTACCAGCCGGATGCCGTCGGTGCGGTCGGCCACATGGAAGTGTTTCCGAATTCGCGCAACATCATTGCCGGGCGCACCGTCTTCACCATCGACATCCGCTCGCCCGAGAAGGAAGTTCTGGACGCGATGGACGGCCGCATCCGCGAAGGCATCGAAACGATCTGCGAGGCGCTCGACATCCAGTACAAAGTCGAACAGGTCGGCGCGTTCGATCCGGTGACCTTCGACGCCGGCTGCGTCAAGGCGATCCGCGATGCCGCCGATCGCCTCGGCTATACCCACCGCAACATCGTCTCCGGCGCCGGCCACGATGCCTGCTGGATCAACCGCGTTGCGCCGACCGCCATGGTGATGTGTCCCTGCGTTGACGGGTTGTCACACAACGAGGCCGAGGAAATCACCAAGGAATGGGCCGGCGCCGGCGCCGATGTGCTGTTCCACGCGGTGGTGGAGACGGCGGGGATCGTGGCGTGAACTAAAATCTGGGTTCAAACGACGCTCACTAAGAAGCGCGACAAGAACAAGGGAACACGAAAATGACCAAAGTCATCCGAAACGGCACCATCGTCACTGCCGACCGCACCTGGAAGGCCGATGTGCTGATGCAGCACGGCAAGATCGTCGCCATCGGCTCGGACCTGCATGGCGATCATGAGTACGACGCCACCGGCTGCTACGTCATGCCGGGCGGCATCGACCCGCATACCCATCTCGAAATGCCGTTCATGGGCACTTATTCGGCCGATGATTTCGAGTCCGGTACGCGCGCAGCGCTTTCCGGAGGCACGACGATGGTCGTCGATTTCTGCCTGCCGTCGCCGAAGCAGTCGCTGCTCGAAGCCTTGCAGATGTGGGACAACAAGACGTCGAAGGCGTCCTGCGATTATTCCTTCCACATGGCGATCACCTGGTGGGGCAAGCAGGTGTTCGACGAGATGGCGACCGTCGTCGACAAAGGCATCACCTCGTTCAAGCATTTCATGGCCTACAAGGGCGCGTTGATGGTCGACGACGACGAGATGTATGCGTCGTTCCAGCGCTGCGCCGACCTCGGCGCGCTGCCGCTGGTTCATGCCGAGAACGGCGACGTGGTCGCCGCACTATCGCAGAAGCTTCTCGCCGCCGGCAACAACGGCCCGGAGGGGCATGCCTATTCGCGCCCGCCGGAAGTGGAAGGCGAGGCGACCAACCGCGCCATCATGATCGCCGACATGGCCGGCGTGCCGCTCTATGTCGTGCATGTCTCCTGCGAGCAGGCGCATGAGGCCATCCGCCGGGCGCGGCAGAAAGGAATGCGCGTCTTCGGCGAGCCGCTGATCCAGCATCTGACACTCGACGAGAGCGAATATTTCAACAAGGACTGGGACCATGCGGCGCGCCGCGTGATGAGCCCGCCCTTCCGCAACAAATTGCACCAGGATTCGCTGTGGGCCGGCCTGCAGGCCGGTTCGCTGCAAGTGGTGGCGACCGACCATTGCGCCTTCACCACCAAGCAGAAGCGCAACGGCGTCGGCGATTTCACCAAGATCCCGAATGGCACTGGCGGGCTCGAGGATCGCTTGCCGATGCTGTGGACCACAGGCGTCAACACCGGACGGCTGACGATGAACGAGTTCGTCGCAGTAACCTCGACCAACATCGCCAAGATCCTCAACATGTATCCGAAGAAGGGCGCCATCGTCGAAGGGGCGGATGCCGACATCGTCGTGTGGGACCCGAAGCGCAAGAAGAAGATCACCTCGAAAAAGCAGCAATCGGTGATCGACTACAACGTCTTCGAAGGGTTCGAGGTGACCGGCCTGCCGCGCTTCGTCTTCTCGCGCGGTGAACTGTCGATCGAGGAAGCCGAGGTCAAGGCCAAGCCCGGCCATGGCGAGTTCGTCGCCCGCGAGCCGAACGCGGCGGTGAACCGGGCGCTGTCGACCTGGAAGGACATTACCGCGCCACGCAAGGTGGAACGCACCGGCATTCCGGCGACGGGGGTCTGAGGTTGCCGAATTCCGCAGCGTTCATCTCACTGGTCGCGGCGACCGTCATCGCCGGTCCGGCAGAAGCGGCCAGCGTGCTGGTTGGCTCCTGGGGCAACGATGCCGGCTGCGTTGTCGCAAAGGCTGGTTACCAGGACGGCGACGACTATATCGTGCTGACTGCCGAAGGCATCGAGACCTATGGCAGTGGCTGCCGGTTTGCGCAGCAATTGACCTCGGCGCCCGGTTCGCAATCGCTAACTGCGACCTGTTCGGCCGAAGGTGAGGCGGGGACGACGGCTGAAACCGTTGTGGTCACCAACAAAGGCGACGATGGGTTCTTCGTGACCATTCCCGGCCTTGAAGAAATGGGACCGCTGCTACCGTGTTCGTGACGTTGGATTTGGGGGAATGAGTGTGCGTGGTTTTGGTCTCTCTGTGGCGGTGCTTGCCGTTCTGGCTGCCGGTCAGGCTGTCGCGGCCGGCATCGACCTGTCGAAACCCTACGGCGACAAATATGGCTGCATCAACCGCAACGGCCAGGAAGTCGCCGCCGATCAGATGCTGCTCTTGACCGACGAGACATTGGTCACCGCCGCCAGCGCCTGCACCTTCACAGACAAGCAAGCACAGGCCGATGGATCGCTGGTGGTGACGGCAACATGCGAGGCGGAAGGCGAAGAGGGGTCGAAGCCGACCAAGTTCACAATCAAGCGCAGCGCCAAGAACGCCAAGAAACTGACGATCGCCGACGAAGATGGCAACGTCATGGGCGAGGTTGCGCGGTGCAAATGACGGCGATCCCGTCAGCGTCAGGCCACCAGCGCATCCAGTTCCGGCAGCAGGATGACGCTTTCCTGTTCGTTGGGATCGGTGCGGGCGATGACCGCCGACGAGGGGGCGTTGCTGAGATTGGCCGGCAGATGCGGCACACCGGCAGGGATGTAGAAGAGGTCGCCGGCCTTGACGACGATGTGGTTCTCAAGCCGGTCGCCATACCAGGTGTGAACCTCGCCGGAGAGCACGTAGATCGCCGTTTCATGGCTTTCATGCAGGTGCGCCTTGGCGCGGGCGCCGGGCGGCATGGTGAGCACGTGCATGCAGATGCCGGAGGAACCGACCGACTCCGCCGCGATGCCGGCAAAATAGGTCAATCCCTGCTTGCCTTCATAAGTGCTTTCAGGACGGATAAGGTGACAGGTGGGTTTGGGCGACATCGGCAAGGCTCCGGGCGTCGATTGATGGGGATTGGACGAGTGGAAAACAACATCAACGCAAATGCAACGGCATTTCATCCTGCGCGGCAGCGGCTGCGAAAGGCGGCGTGCAGCCAATGACGGGAACCTCGCCAGCCGTCGTTTCGGCAAGCAAACTTGACCTTACCTTTCAGACCAATGACGGTCCGGTACAGGCGCTCTCCAATGTCGACCTCACCATCGGCAAGGGCGAGTTCGTCTCCTTCATCGGCCCATCGGGCTGCGGCAAGACCACCTTGCTGCGCGTCATCGCGGATCTGGAGAAGCCGACCTCGGGGACGATTTCGATCAACGGCATGACGGCCGAACAGGCGCGCGAGAAACGCGCCTATGGCTATGTTTTCCAGGCCGCCGCGCTGTTTCCGTGGCGCACCATCGAGCGCAATGTCGGGCTGCCGCTGGAGATCATGGGCCTGTCAAAGGCAGAACAGAGGGAGCGGATCAACCGCACGCTCGACCTCGTCAACCTCTCAGGTTTCGAGAAGAAATATCCCTGGCAGCTTTCTGGCGGCATGCAGCAGCGCGCCTCGATCGCCCGCGCGCTCGCCTTCGACGCCGACCTGCTTTTGATGGACGAGCCGTTCGGCGCGCTGGACGAGATCGTGCGCGACCATCTCAATAAGCAATTGCTGGAATTGTGGGGACGCACCAACAAGACCATCTGCTTCGTCACCCACTCCATTCCTGAGGCCGTGTATCTTTCGACGCGCATCGTCGTCATGTCGCCACGCCCGGGCCGCGTCACCGATGTCATCGAATCGACGCTGCCCAGAGAGCGGCCGCTCCACATCCGCGAGACGCCGGAATTCCTGGCGATCGCCGCGCGCGTCCGCGATGGTCTGCACGCGGGGCACAGCTATGAAGATTGAGGCGGTGGGCTAGATGGACAGCTTCCGCGACAAGCTCGTTCCGGTGACATCGATCCTCGCTGGCGTGGTCGTGCTCTGGTATGTCTTCGCCGTGATCCTCAACGCGCCGTTCCAGCGTGATCTCGACCGCCGTGCCAATGAAACCCCCGGCACCGTCGAATTCATCGGCAAGACGTTGTCGCAGCCGAAGCCGACACTGCCGGCGCCGCATCAGGTGGCGGTGAATTTCTTCGAGAACACCTTTCTGCGGCCGATCACCTCGACCCGCAGCCTCGTCTACAATGCCTGGGTGACCCTGTCGTCGACGCTGCTCGGCTTTGCCTTCGGCACGGCGCTCGGCATCATCATCGCCGTCGGCATTGTGCATGTGGCAACGCTCGACCGCAGCCTGATGCCGTGGATCATCGCCTCGCAGACCATCCCCATCCTGGCGGTGGCGCCGATGATCATCGTCGTGCTGGCGGCGATTGGCGTGACTGGTCTCATCCCGAAGGCGATGATCTCGACCTATCTGTCGTTCTTCCCGGTGACCGTCGGCATGGTTAAAGGCCTGCGCTCGCCCGAACTCATGCATCTCGACCTGATGCACACCTACAATGCCAGCGCCTCACAGACCTTCTGGAAATTGCGCGTGCCGGCATCGGTGCCGTTCCTGTTCACCTCGATGAAGGTGGCGGTGGCGGCGAGCCTGGTCGGCGCCATTGTCGGCGAACTGCCGACGGGTGCCGTTGCCGGCATCGGCGCGAAACTGCTCGCCGGCGCTTATTACAGCCAGTCGATCGACATCTGGTCAGCGCTGGTCGCAGGCTCGGTGGTGGCGGCACTTCTGGTCATGGTGGTCGGCATAGCCGGGCGCCTCGTCGACCGCGCCATGGGCGGGAGGCCGGCATGAACTGGCTGAAGCCATCCTGGCAAGCGGCGCTGGCCATTCTCCTGTGCCTTGTCGCTCTGGCGCTCGGCGCGATGTCTAAGCCGGAAGCGGCTGCACTTGCAGATCCGGCCGCCAGCTTCGACTATCCCTATTTCGGACTAAAGACCCCGATGATCGGCTTGGCGGTGCTGGCGGGGCTGATCTCGATGCTCAGGATTCCGCCGCTGGCGGAGGCCGTGGTGCTGTTTATCGGCGCCCACCTCGTCGCCTGGATGCTGATCTCCGGCATTACCGGTTTCGAAGGCGCAGCATTGGCGCCGTATTTCCTGCTGCTCGCCGCTGCCTGGCTGCTTGCCTGGCGCTGCGTGGCGGTGCTGTCGGGGCTTCGGCCGATCGAAAAAGGGGTGCGGATGGCGTTGCGCTTGATCATCCCGGCGATCTTCGGCGCCTGGATCCTGATCATCTGGGAAGCGGTGACGCGCGGCGCCGGCATTCCCTTTATCCTTTTGCCGCCGCCGAGCGCTATCGGCGCGCGCATCGCGAGTTCCCTGCCGGTGCTTGGCGCCGACGTGCGGCAGACCATCTTCAAGGCGGTGATCTTCGGTTATGTCGTCGGCAGCAGCGCCGGCTTCCTAGTGGCCATCGCGGCCGACCGCGTGCCGTTCCTGCGCCGTGGCCTGCTGCCGATCGGCAACATGGTCTCGGCGCTGCCGATCATCGGCGTAGCACCGATCATGGTGATGTGGTTCGGCTTCGACTGGCCGTCCAAGGCAGCTGTCGTCATCATCATGACCTTCTTCCCGATGCTGGTGAATACGGTCGCCGGGCTTGCGGCCTCCGGCCATATGGAGCGCGACCTGATGCGGACCTATGCCTCGGGCTACTGGCCGACGCTGTTGAAGCTCCGGCTGCCGGCCGCGGCGCCCTTCATTTTCAACGCGCTGAAGATCAACTCGACGCTGGCGCTGATCGGCGCCATCGTCGCCGAATTCTTCGGCACTCCGGTCGTCGGCATGGGCTTCCGCATCTCGACCGAGGTCGGGCGGATGAACATCGACATGGTCTGGGCCGAAATCGCAGTTGCAGCCCTTGCGGGTTCGGTCTTTTATGGCGTGGTCGCTCTTATCGAGAGAGCCGTCACGTTTTGGCATCCCTCTGTCCGTGGTGGATAGGGCGGTGGGTTTTGGGTGTTAACTTCAGAGGGTAAAAACATGAAAAGACTGATTATTCCGTTGCTGGCCGGCGCGATGTCGCTGGCCGCGTTCCAGGCCATGGCCGCCGACAAGGTGACCTTGCAGTTGAAATGGGTCACGCAGGCCCAGTTCGCCGGCTACTATGTCGCCAAGGCCAAGGGTTTCTATGAGGCCGAAGGTCTCGACGTCGACATCAAGCCGGGCGGTCCCGATATCGCGCCCGAGCAGGTGATCGCCGGCGGCGGCGCCGACGTCATCGTCGACTGGATGGGTGGTGCACTGGCCGCGCGCGAAAAGGGCGTGCCGCTGGTCAACATCGCCCAGCCGTTCAAGAAGGCCGGCATGGAACTGGTCTGCCCGAAGGACGGCCCGATCAAGACCGAAGCCGATTTCAAGGGCCACACGCTGGGCGTCTGGTTCTTCGGCAACGAGTATCCGTTCTACGCCTGGATGAACAAGCTCGGCCTCAAGACCGAAGGCGGCCCGGACGGTGTCACCGTTCTCAAGCAGAGCTTTGACGTGCAGCCGCTGATCCAGAAGCAGGCGGATTGCATCTCGGTCATGACCTATAACGAGTACTGGCAGCTGATCGATGCCGGCTACAAGCCGGAACAGCTGACCGTGTTCAACTACTCGGCGATGGGCAACGACCTGCTCGAAGACGGGCTCTATGCCTCGGAAGACAAGCTCAAGGATCCGGCCTTCGAGGACAAGATGGTGCGTTTCGTGCGCGCCTCGATGAAGGGCTGGAAATATGCCATCGACAACAATGACGAAGCCGCAGGCATCGTCATGGACAATGGCGGCCAGGACGAGAACCACCAGAAGCGGATGATGAGCGAAATCGCCAAGCTGATCGACAATGCCGACGGCAAGCTCGATCCGGCGACCTACGAGCGCACCGCCAAGGCGCTGCTCGACCAGAAGATCATCACCAAGGCGCCGACCGGCGCCTACACCACGGCCATCACCGACAAGGCGATCAAATAAGCCTGTCCGGCATAACTGATCCGTAGAAACGGCGCCTCTGGTTCAGAGGCGCCGTTCCTTTATGGTGTTCATAACAAAGCTGGTCTCGATCGAGGCGACGCATTTCAGCCGCGCGATCTTTTCCTTGATGAAGCGCTCGTACTGGTCGAGGCTGCCGGTCACCACCTTCAGCACATAGTCGCGCGAACCGGTGACGAGGTGGCATTCCAGCACCTCTTCCCAGCCCCGGATCGCCTCCTCGAACATGACGATCTCGTCCTCGTTCTGGCGGCTCAACCTGACGGTGGCGATGGCGACCATGCTCCAGCCGAAGGCTGAGGGATCAACCAGCGTGGTGTAGCCCCTGATGATGCCGGCTTCCTCCAGCCGGCGTACCCGCCGCAGGCAAGGTGACGGCGACAGGCCGATGCGCTCGGCCAGCTCATTGTTGGTGATGCGGGCGTCGGCCTGCAGTTCGCGCAGGATTTTTAGGTCGAAATCATCGGCTATCTTCTGCTGCAATTTTGCTCGCTCCTGGCAGTTTGTTGCGGGGATGCAGGCATGCGGAGCCGAAAATAGCAAGGACTGGTGGATCGGGATCGCATAAATTGCCGCGCGAGACTCCTCCAAATCCAGGAAAAGCCATGACCGCGCCACGCCCGTCGAAAACCCATATCGGCAACCACAAGCTCCATCCGGAGACGCTGATGCTGAGCTACGGCTACGATCCGCAGCTGTCGGAGGGCGCGGTCAAGCCACCGGTGTTTTTGACCTCGACCTTCGTGTTCAAGTCGGCGGAAGAGGGGCGCGACTTCTTCGACTATACCTCCGGCCGCAAGGAACCGCCGAGCGGCACGGCTTCGGGCCTGGTCTATTCGCGCTTCAACCATCCCAACTCAGAGATCGTCGAGGACCGGCTGGCGATCTATGAGGGAACGGATGCCTGCATCCTGTTTTCGTCGGGCATGTCGGCGATAGCGACCACGCTGCTCGCCTATGCCCGCCCGGGCGATGTCATCCTGCATTCGCAACCGCTTTACGGCGGCACCGAGACGCTTTTGACGCGCACGCTGTCCGGCTTCGGCATCGGCGCTGTCGGTTTCGCCGATGGCGTCGACGAGACGGCGGTGCGGGCGGCTGCAGACGCGGCAGTTGCGAAGGGCCGTTTGTCGGTCATCCTGATTGAGACGCCGTCAAATCCGACCAACAGCCTGGTCGACATCGCGCTGACCCGGAAGATCGCCGACGAAATTGGCTCCAAGCAAGGAACAACACCGATCATCGTCTGCGACAACACGCTGCTCGGCCCGGTGTTCCAGCGGCCCATCGAACACGGCGCCGATGTCTCGGTCTATTCACTGACCAAATATGTCGGCGGCCATTCCGACCTGATCGCCGGTGCGGCCATGGGCAGCAGGGCGGTGACCAAGCCGATCAAGGCGCTGCGCGGCGCCATCGGCACGCAGCTCGACCCGCATTCCTGCTGGATGCTCGGCCGCTCGCTGGAGACGCTATCGATACGCATGGAGCGCGCCAATGACAATGCGCGCCTGGTCGCCGAATTCCTGCGCGACCACGCCAAGGTCGAGAAGGTGCATTACCTGCCGTTCCTGGGCGAGGATACGGCTGCCGGCCGCGCCTACAAGGCGCAGTGCAGCGGCGCCGGCTCGACCTTCTCGTTCGATATCAAAGGCGGAGAGAAGGCGGCCTTCGCTCTCCTCAACGGGCTGCAGATCTTCAAGCTGGCGGTGAGCCTCGGTGGCACGGAATCGCTTGCCAGCCACCCGGCGGCGATGACCCATTCCGGCATTCCCTTCGACGTGCGCCAGCGCATCGGCGTGCTGGAGACCACGGTCAGGCTGTCGATCGGTGTCGAGCACCCGGACGATTTGATCGCCGACCTGACGCAGGCGCTGGCGAGCGTCTGATCAGTGCTTTTCGTGGAGATCCGGAAGGGGCGGGCGACCGCCCCCTTCTCTCCGCGATGTCAAATCGCCGTTACCCGGGAAACATCGGCTCTTTAAGCCGTTGTGACGGTGCATCCATTTCGGGTGCTACAACGGAGGTTTCCATGCACGTCCAGTCCCTGGCGCCGATTCTGTCGGCGCTCGCCGTTTCGACGGCTTTCCTGTTCACGTCGCCGGCCATGGCCGAGGTGGTGAAGTACAAGGCGACACTCGACGGCAGCCAGCAGAATCCGGCAGTCACCACTAAGGGCAAAGGCACAGCCACTTTCACATTCGACACTACCAAGAAGAAGCTCAGCTGGAACGTCAAATATTCCGGCCTCAGCGGCCCGGCGACGGCGGCGCACATTCATGGTCCGGCGGCGATGGGTGCGAACGCAGCTCCAGTGATCCCGTTCAAAGGCAAGCTCAAGAGCCCGATCAAGGGTTCGGCGGAACTCACCGATGCGCAGGCCGCCGACCTGGCTGCCGGCAACTATTACGTCAATGTCCACACTGCCGCGAACAAGGATGGCGAGATCCGCGGGCAGATCGAGGCCGTGAAATAACCCAATCAAACCGACAAAAAGGGGGCGGCCGACCGCCCCTTTTCGTCAGGCCTTGTCGCGGATCTGCGTCATCGTCCGGGTCGGCGTGATCGCCTCGGGATCGAGCCTGATTTCGACGATTGCCGGCTTGCCGCTGGCGCGGGCGCGCTCGAAGGCGGGGGCGAAATCGGCTGTCTTCTCGACCGTCTCGCCATGGCCGCCATAGGCGCGGGCAAGAGCTGCAAAGTCCGGGTTCTTCAGGTCGGTGGCGACGACGCGGCCGGGATAGTCGCGCTCCTGATGCATGCGGATGGTGCCGTAAATGCCGTTATTGACGACGATGACGATGATCGGCAGGTCGTATTGCACAGCGGTAGCGAATTCCTGTCCGTTCATCAGGAAGCAGCCGTCACCGGCAAAGGCGATCACGGTGCGGTCTGGATGGAGAGCCTTGGCGGCAACTGCGGCCGGCGTGCCGTAGCCCATCGAGCCGGAGGTGGGAGCGCCCTGCGTGGCGAAGCGGCGGAAGCGGTGGAAGCGATGCACCCAGGTGGCGTAGTTGCCGGCGCCGTTGGTCAGAATGGCGTCGTCGGGCAGTACCTTTTCCAGATAATTCATGATCGGGCCCATCTGGACCGGGCCGGGGCCGCTTTCCGGCGGCATCGACCAGTCGAGATAGGCGGCGTGCAGCTTGGCCGTCTCGTCGGCCCAAGCTGGCGTGCCAGTCGGCTTGCGTTTGGCAAATGCCTCGACGAAGGCCGAGGGCGAGGCATTGATTGGCAGCGTCGGCCGGTAGACGCGGCCGAGCTCGCCGGCATCGGCGTGGACATGGACCAGCGTCTGGTCGGGGTAGGGGCTTTTCAGCAGCGTATAATCGGAGGACGGCATCTCGCCCATGCGGCCGCCGATCAGCAGCACCAGATCGGCCTGCTTGATCGTCGTGGCCAGCTTCGGATTGATGCCAATGCCGACATCGCCGGCATAGTTCGGGTGGAGATGATCGAACAGCATCTGGCGGCGGAAGGAACAGCCGACCGGCAGCGACCAGGCCTCGGCAATGGTGCGCATGCGTGCCACCGCTTCCTCGTTCCAGCGCGTGCCGCCGAGGATGACGAAAGGACGCTTGGCCTTGCCAAGCAGCTTCTCCAGTGCGTCGAGCTCGGCTTCGCCCGGCCGCGTTTCGACCGGCGTGTGCGGCAAGGCCGCGGGCGCCTCGACCAGGCTGGTCAGCATGTCCTCCGGCAGCGAGATGACGACAGGACCGGGGCGGCCTGAGGTTGCCACCGCGAAGGCGCGGGTGACGAATTCCGGGATGCGCGCGGCATCGTCGATCTCGACCACCCATTTGGCGATGTCGCCGAAGAACCTCTTGTAATCAACCTCCTGAAAAGCCTCGCGCTCCTTGGCGTGGCTGGCGACCTGGCCGATGAACAGGATCACGGGGATCGAATCCTGCATGGCGATGTGAATGCCGGCCGAGGCGTTGGTGGCGCCGGGGCCGCGGGTGACGAAGCAGATGCCAGGCTTGCCGGTCAGCCGCCCCTGACAGTCGGCCATCATGGCAGCGCCGCCTTCCTGGCGGCAGACAATGGTGCGGATCGGTGAGTCATGCAACGCGTCGAGCACCGCAAGATAGGATTCGCCCGGCACGCAAAAGATGCGATCGGTGCCGTTGGCCTCGAGTGCGTCGACAATCAATTGTCCGCCGGTCTTCATCGTCCAGATTTCTCCAGTTCGGCAAGGATTTCGTCAGTGTGTTCGCCAAGGCGCGGCGAGGGGCGCTCATAGACCAGCGGCGTGCCGGACATCACCATCGGCGCGCGCACCGAAGGCAGACGGTTGCCATGGCCGTCGTCGAGGTCGAGCCGCATGCCGCGCGCGATGGTCTGCGGATCGGCAAACATCTGGCCGATATTGTTGATCGGGCTCGCTGGCACGCTTGCCGCCTCGAGCTTCGCCAGCAGCGGGTCGCGATCCCAGTCCTTCAGGGTCTCGATCATGTGCTCACGCAATTTCACCCGGTTGGCGACGCGAGCCGGGTTGGTGGCGAAATCGGGATCCGCTGCGAGATGGTCGAGCCCGACGGCGGCGCAGAATTTGCCGAACTGGCCGTCATTGCCGACCGCGAGGATGATGTGGCCATCCCTGACCGGCACAACCTCATAGGGCGCGATGTTCATATGCGCATTGCCCATCTGCACCGGCGATTTGCCGGAGACGAGATAGTTGAGGTTCTGGTTGCCGAGTGCGGAGATCTGGGTGTCGAACAGCGCCATGTCGATGTGCTGGCCCTCGCCGGTCTTTTCGGCATGGCGAAGCGCTGCCTGGATGGCGATCACCGAATAGAGGCCGGTGAAGATATCGGAAATGGCGACGCCGGCCTTCTGCGGCTCGCGCCCGGCCTCGCCGGTGATCGACATCATGCCGGCCATGGCCTGGATGATGAAATCGTAGCCGGCGCGGGGTGCGTAAGGGCCATCCTGGCCGAAGCCGGTGATCGAACAGTAGACGAGGCGGGGATTGATTGCCTTCAGGCTCTCGTAATCCAGCCCGTATTTTTTCAGTCCGCCGAGTTTGAAGTTCTCGATCAGCACATCCGAGGTGGCCACCAGCCGGCGCACTGTCTCGGCGCCTTCGGCCGTCGAGAAATCGACGGCGATGGATCGCTTGCCGCGATTGCAGGAATGGTAGTAGGCGGCCGACAGGTTCTCGCCGTCATGGCTCATGACGAAGGGCGGACCCCATTTGCGGGTGTCGTCGCCGCCATCGGGGCTTTCGACCTTGATGACATCGGCGCCGAGATCGGCCAGCAACTGGCCGGCCCATGGGCCGGCCAGGATGCGGGCGAGTTCGACGACGCGGACGCCTTTCAGTGGAGGTTCAGCCATAAATCACCAGAGCGGGTCGGAACCGCAGCCTCTATCAATCCGGGATGCCGCTGTCACGGGCCTTGCGCTGGGCCAGCGATGTCAGCGTTTCAACACACCATCGGCCCAGGCGGCAAAATCGTCCATGACGATGTCGCGGTTCACTTCGTTCAGGCTTTCGTGGCGGGTGTCGGCGTAAACCTTTGAAAGCAGATTCGAAAAGCCCATCGCGCGCATGCGTTTGGCGAGATGATCGATGGCCTTGCCGTAGTCGGAAGCCGGGTCTTTCTCGCCGCCGACGATGCTGACTGGGAGGTCGCGCCTTATGCCGGCGAACCCTGCGTCCTTGCCGCCATTCTGTGCCATCTGGACGACATCGCGCCACATCGAGATCGAGGCATCCCAGCCGCAGAGCGGATCGGCGACGTACTTGGCCACTTCCGCTTCGTCGCGCGACAGCCAGTCGAACAGCGTCTTCTGGTTGGGCACCGCCTTGCCCCAGGCCTGGAAGGTCAGCCGGGGCAAGATACGCGAGGGGACATCGGAGCCGAGCCTGAAGCGCTCATAGGCCAGGATGGCGAGCGCAAGCTGTCCAAGCAGGCCTTGCGAGAAATTGCCGTTCCAGATCGCGGCGGCGTGAACGCGTGGCGAGTGCGCCAACAGGTAGTTCAATGCCACCGACGCGCCCATCGAATGGCCGAACAGGATGACCGGCACGTCGGGCTGCTCCTTGGCGATCAGATCGTGGACGGCGTCGACATCGGCGACCACCTTGGCGGCGCCGTCGGTGCCGGCAAACCTGCCGAGCGGCGCATCGGGCGCCTTGGTCGCGCCGTGACCGCGGTGGTCGTGGACGTAGACATGAAAGCCGCGCGGCGCGAGGTAATCGGCAAAGCGGGCATAGCGCGCGGCGTGCTCGGCCAGGCCGTGGTTGATCTGGACGACGGCGCGCGGAGTGCCGCTCGCGTGCTTCACATAAAGGTTGAGCGTGGCCCCGGTCGGTGAGGCCAGCGTCGTCTGCATGTCAAATGCCATGTCTCGCTCCCTCCGCGACTGTTGGGCGACGGCGCGACCGACGTCAAGGGGAGGTCGGGAAGCGTCAGCCGCACCTGGTGGAGATTGTTTTTTGCGGCGGACGAAAGAAATCGTAATTCTGACATGTCGTACGTTTCTAGCTTGCGGCATGAAACGCTAGGAGTTCTGGAATGCGGATATCGGCGATATGGGCCGCGGTGTTGGTGGCGCTGGCCAGCGCAGGCATGGCGCGAGCCGACGTCAAGATGAGCGGCTCTTTCGTCGCAGACGCTGCCTGTCCGGCAACGCAGGCGATCAAGAGCGGCAAGAATCCGGGCAATATCTCGACTGCGGCCGGACAGAGCTACGACCTTCTGGCTGGCAACAAGGATGCGCCGACGCATTACCTCATCCGCGTGCCCGGCGCCGATCCGGAACGCCGCTGGGTCAAGATCAGCTGCGGCCATGTTTCCGGTGGTAGCGCGGGGCCGGCCGCGCCGGCCGATCAGGGCAAGCCTGCGGCTTCGGGCAAGCCCGAATATGTCTTTGCGCTGAGCTGGCAGCCGGCCTTTTGCGAAACCAAGTCGAGCAAGCCCGAATGCCAGGCGCAGACGGCGGGCGGTTTCGACGCGTCGCATTTCACGCTGCACGGGCTGTGGCCGCAGCCGAACGGGAATTTTTATTGCCAGGTGGCGGCGAGCGACAAGGCCAATGACAATCCGGCCCACTGGGCCGATCTGCCGCCGGTCGATCTCGATGCCAACACGCGCGCCGAGCTTGACCAGGTGATGCCGGGAACGGCGTCCAAGCTCGAACGGCACGAGTGGATCAAGCATGGCACATGCTACGGCAAGAGCCAGCAGGAGTATTTTGCCGAGGCGTTGAACCTGATGCGGGC
Source organism: Mesorhizobium sp. P171375 (assembly GCF_057786075.1). Lineage (NCBI taxonomy): Bacteria > Pseudomonadati > Pseudomonadota > Alphaproteobacteria > Hyphomicrobiales > Phyllobacteriaceae > Mesorhizobium > Mesorhizobium sp. P171375. Next base: position 5,575,611 of record NZ_JBYNWF010000001.1, on the reverse strand, counting down.
GCTGAATGCCTCGCCGGTGCGTGATCTTTTCACCAAGAATGTCGGCAAGCAGCTCACCTCGGACCAGATCCGCAGCGCCTTCGATAGCGCCTTCGGCAATGGGGCCGGCGCGCGGGTGCGCGTCTCCTGCCTGGTCGATCCGTCGAGCGGCAGGCGGCTGATCGGCGAGCTGACGCTCGGCCTGACCGGCCCGATCGGCCCGGACAGTTCGCTGGGCAGTCTGATGCTCGCCTCCGCACCGACGACCAAGGCCGGCTGCCCGAAGGGTTCGGTCGATGCGGCCGGGTTCCAGTAGGATATCCGTCTGTCGCTTGGCAGTGACGCGGTGATATGGTCTGGATGCATTTCATGCGACGGGGGTGGCGATGAGTGGCATGACTTCAGGCGCGCTGGCGCGGCTGGCTTTCTGGGCCCGGGGAATGATCGCAATCCAGGACGCTCGCATGGAATGGCCGGGCTTTTCCTATACCGACGCCGAATGGGCTCGGATGCGTGACCATGACGCTGAAGTAGACCACAGCTTCGGCAAGGAGCAGGAAACTGTTCAGCACTGCCGTCGGTCCGATCTCTCTTTCTCGAAATCGCGGAAAGCCAGCGATCGATCCTGTTTTGACGCTGAAGGGTTAACCGGAGTTCAGCGCGCTCTGCGGCCGGCGGGAAACTTAACGTGCGGTGTACACCTGGCTTGAAATGGCAAAAGCGATTGCCGTTCGGCCCGGCATCGCCTACATAGCGCCCAACCTCCATTCAATCCGACATTTTCGGTCAACTGTCAGGGAAAGCGCGCGTGGCACGCCAGTTCATCTATCACATGGCCGGCCTCAACAAGGCCTATGGCACCAAGAAGGTGCTCGAAAACATTCATCTGTCCTTCTACCCGGACGCCAAGATCGGCATTCTCGGCCCCAACGGCGCCGGCAAGTCGACGATCCTCAAGATCATGGCCGGCATCGACAAGGAGTGGAACGGCGAAGCGTGGCTCGCCGAAGGCGCCACCGTCGGCTACCTGGCGCAGGAGCCGGCGCTCGACCCGAACAAGACGGTGTTCGAGAACATCATGGAAGGCGTCGCAGCCAAGACCGCCATCATCGAACGTTACAACGAACTGATGATGAACTACTCCGACGAGACGGCGGACGAGTCCGCCAAGCTCCAGGACGAGATGGACCGGCTGAACCTGTGGGATCTCGAACAGCAGGTCGAGATGGCGATGGAAGCGCTTGGCTGCCCGCCCAAGGAGGCCGACGTCACCAAGCTTTCGGGTGGCGAGCGCCGCCGCGTCGCGCTCTGCCAACTCCTGCTGCGCCAGCCCGACCTTCTGCTGCTCGACGAACCGACCAACCATCTCGACGCCGAAACCACGGCCTGGCTGGAAAAGCATCTGCGCGCCTATCCGGGCGCGGTGATGATCATCACCCACGATCGCTACTTCCTCGACAATGTCACCGGATGGATCCTCGAGCTCGATCGCGGCCGCGGCATTCCCTATGAGGGCAACTACACCAAATACCTCGAAGCCAAGGCCAAGCGCCTCAAGCAGGAAGGCCGCGAGGACGACGCCCGCCAGCGCGCCATCGGCCGCGAGCGCGAGTGGATCCAGTCGAGCCCCAAGGCTCGCCAGACCAAGTCCAAGGCGCGTATCCAGGCGTTCCAGGACCTGCTGGACGCTGCCGACAAGCGGCGTCCGACAGATACGCAGATCGTCATTCCGCATGGCGAGCGCCTCGGCAATGTGGTGATCGAAGTCGACGGCCTGTCGAAGGGTTTTGGCGACACGCTTTTGATCGAGGGCCTGGAATTCAAGCTGCCGCCGGGCGGCATTGTCGGTGTCATCGGCCCGAACGGCGCCGGCAAGACGACTTTGTTTCGCATGATCACCGGCCAGGAAAAGCCGGACGCCGGCACGGTCCGCGTCGGCGAGACGGTCAAGCTCGGCTATGTCGACCAGAGCCGCGACGCGCTCGATCCGTCAAAGACCGTCTGGGAAGAAATCTCGGGCGGCGCCGAAGTGGTCAAGCTCGGCAAGTTCGAGGCCAACACGCGTGCCTATTGCGCGTCGTTCAACTTCCGTGGCGGCGACCAGCAACAGAAGGTCGGCAACCTGTCCGGCGGCCAACGCAACCGCGTGCACCTGGCAAAAATGCTGAAGACCGGCGGCAATGTGCTGCTGCTCGACGAACCGACCAACGATCTTGACACGGAAACGTTGGCCGCGCTCGAGGACGCGCTGGAAAACTTCGGCGGCTGCGCCGTCATCATCTCGCACGATCGCATGTTCCTCGACCGTCTGGCGACGCACATCCTCGCCTTCGAGGGCGACAGCCATGTCGAATGGTTCGAGGGCAATTTCGAGGACTACGAGCAGGACAAGATCCGCCGGCTCGGGCCCGAAGCCGTCAACCCGCACCGCATGACCTACAAGAGGCTGACGCGGTAAGGGAACAACCGGGGCGGCGAATTCTCAAGACGATATGAGGAGCTCAAATGGCTGATTGGTCCGCCGCCCAATATCTGAAATTCGAGGATGAGCGCACGCGGCCGGCGCGCGATCTTGTCGCGCAAGTGCCGGTCGATTTCCCGCGCCGGGTGGTCGACATTGGCTGCGGGCCGGGCAATTCGACCGAGCTGCTGGTCGAGCGCTGGCCGGATGCGCAGATCAGCGGTTTCGACACCTCTCCTGACATGATCGAAAAGGCGAGGGCGCGCCTGCCCAGCGTCAATTTCGACCTCGCGGACGCCTCGACATGGCAGCCGGCCGAGCCGGTCAACGTCATCTTTGCCAATGCGGTGTTCCAGTGGCTGCCCACCCATCCGGCTGTCTTCCAGCGGCTGATGGGCTTTCTCGCGCCCGGCGGCGCGCTCGCCGTCCAGATGCCCGACAATCTGCTTGAGCCCTCGCATCAGCTGATGCGCGAGACCGCGGCCGAAATGCCGTTCACTGCCAAGATGGCGGGTGCGGCGCGCGGGCCGTTGCCGCCGGTGTCGTTCTACTATGATCTGTTGTCGCCGCTCTCCGACCGGGTGGATATCTGGCATACGGCCTACAATCATCCGCTGGCTGACGCCGAAGCGATCGTCGAATGGGTGAAGTCGACCGGGTTGAAGCCCTTTCTCGATCCGCTGGACGCCGACGAGCGCAAAGTGTTTCTGGAGAGCTACACGGCGAAGATCGCCAAGGCCTACCCGAAGACGGCGAACGGCAAGGTGTTGCTGCGCTTCCCGCGCATCTTCATTGTCGCCAAGCGGGCGGGCTAGCGCTCTGGCGAATGCCGGCCAATGTCCTCGGCTTAAGCCGGCGTAAACCGGCCGGGTGAGAAAACTGTTGCGTCGCGCCTATTCGTCGCCCACATGAGGACGACAACGCCTGCGCATGGACGGATTGGAAATGCATCGCGTCATCATCAGCGGCATCGGCGTTGAAATCCCTGAAGCCAAGATCACCAATGAAGAACTGGTCGCCAGCTTCAATGCCTGGGTCGATACCGAGAATGCGCGCCGCGAGGTCTCCGGCGAGACCCTGCTGCAGAAATCGGACAGCGCCTTCATCGTCCATGCCTCGGGCGTCCAGACCCGCCATGTCATCGAGCGGGAAGGCATTCTCGACCCGACCCGCATGGCGCCGCGCATCCCGGCACGGCCCGACGATGCGCTGTCGCTGCAGGCCGAGTTCGGCGTGGCCGCGGCAAAAAAGGCGCTCGACCATGCCGGCCTGAACCCGTCCGATATCGATCTGGTGATCTGTTCGGCCTCGCACCAGCAGCGGCCCTATCCGGCGATCGCCATCGAAATGCAGGAGGCGCTGGGCACCAAGGGCGCCGGCTTCGACATGGGCCTCGGCTGTTCGTCCGCCGCGGCCGCCTTGCACATCGCGGTCAATCTGGTGCGGACGGGCGCGCACAAACGCGTGCTGGTGGTTACACCGGAGATCATCACCGGCCATCTCAATTTCCGCGACCGGCAGACGCATTTCATCTTCGGCGACGCGTCCGTGGCGATGGTGGTCGAGGGTTTGGCCAAGGGCGAGAAACGGCCGGGACGCTTCGAGGTGCTGGACACACGCACCTGGACGCAGATGTCGAACAACATCCGCACCAATCTGGGCTACCACACCCGCACCGCGCAGGACGATCCCTACATGATCAGCCTCGAGGGCAATCTGATCAAACAGGTCGGCAACAAGGTGTTCAAGGAAGTCACCGTCGCCGGCCACAAATTCATCGTCGAGTTCCTGGCCGAACACGGGCTGACGCCGCAAGCAGTCCGGCGCTTCTGGCTGCACCAGGCCAATGCGCGGATGAATGCCATGATCCTGAAGCTGGCCTTCGGCCACGAGGTCGACCATGACCGCGCGCCGATGGTGCTGGAGCGGCTCGGCAACACCGCCGGCGCCGGCGCCATCATCGCGCTGTCGGAAAACCATGCCGACATGAAGCCCGGTGATTTTGGCGTGCTGTGCGCCTTCGGTGCCGGCTATTCGATCGGTGGCGCGCTGCTCAGGATGCTGTAGTCAGGCCGGCGTGAACGGCACCAGCATCGGCACGCGGCGGGCGTAGTCATCATAGGCGCTGCCCAGTTCGCCGCGCAGAAAACGCTCCTCTAGCCTTGCCTTCATGACGATGCCGATGGTGAGGAAAACCGCACCGGCGATGCCCCAGACCGTGCCTTTGGCCGCCATGGTGGCAAGGATGGCCAGCAGCAGCCCGGTGTAGATCGGGTGGCGGACCAGCCCGTAGGGGCCGGTGTCGACGACACGATGTTCGGCCTTGGCCGTCACCGAGGCCGACCAGAGACGGCCGAGATGCAGCCGCGCCCACCAGGCGAATATCAGGCCAATGGCAATGAGCGCTGCGCAGATCCACGCCTCTGCAAGGGTCGGAAACCAGAACCGCAGCCGCCCGGCATAGCCATGCGCGGGAATGAACAGCAGCACCGCGCCGATCAACCAGAGGGAGCGATAGCGAAACTCCGCCTGGATGCCGGCGCGCTTTTGCGCCGGGTCGGACCAGAAGGCGGCCAGAAACCAGGACACCACCCAGATCAGCCAGAGCGATGCTATTGCCGTACCGGGACGCATGGAAGATCTCCAAGAGACTGTCCTCACCATGAAGCCGGCGCAGCACGGCGGCAATGCGGCGCAATACGCAACCGGTGCTGCTTTCAGGTAAGAAGATCGTGATCCGCGCTCATGGGCCGGAGAACATCCACTGTACGCCAAAGGCATCCACCAGCATGCCGAAGCTGGTTCCCCAAACTTGCCGCGCCAGCGGTACAGTGATCCGTCCGCCCGAGGTCATGCGGTCGAAAAGCTCGGGCATTTTGGCCTGGTCGTCGAACTCCAGCATCAAGGCGGAGCCTTTCATCGGCTCCGCATCGTCATTGTCTGACGCGTGAAACAACACGCCCGGGCCTTCGAACCGGGCATGCAGGATTTTTCCCCGCATTGTTTCGGTTCGCACCGGCATGCCGTTGTCGCCCCAGCGCAGCAGGATGGTTGCCCGGCCGAGGCCGCACGCTTCGTAGAAAGCCAGCGCCGGTTCGCAATTGGTGGTGAAGAACAGCGAAGGGGAGAGGCGCATCGGGTTGTTCCTGCTCGGCGCCGTTTGCCGTATCACTGCGCCGCCGCAGTGGCGGCAGCGATGAGGGCCTCTGCAGTATATTGCCTGTCGCCGATACCCCAGCCGCCGTCGGGCGCGTTGACGATGTTGATCCAAGTGTTTTCGGGCCTGTGACCAGGCACGCAGAGTTCGGCGACAATGCTGGCGGCAGCGGCGATGAAGGCACTGCGGGCTTCGAGCGAGCCGAGGCCGATGTTGGGCAGTTTCAGCTCGACCATGACAACCGGCCGATTGGCGCCGCCGGCATAGATGTGGTGCGGCGGCAGGATGTGAACCGTGCCGCCGACAATCGCGGTGAAGAACGCATTGCCGGTGGCGCCGGAGGCATCGATCAGGGCGGCGCTGAGACGCGGCAGGATCTCGCGCTCTCCGGCCGGGGTCAGTACGCCTTGCGGTGCGGTTACGGTGATGGGCATTTTTCTATCCTCTCCTGGAGATCGCATGGCCTGCAGTTGCTGCTTGCCATGTTTCGTATCGATTGTTACGATACGTGGAGAAGGTGTGTCAACAGGTTTCGTAACGATCGCTATGGATGACTTGGAAAAGCCGCGTGGTGGCCGGCCGCGTGCCTTCGACCCCAACCGGGCACTGGATGCGGCGATGCATCTGTTCTGGGAGCATGGCTACGAGGCGACGTCGCTCACCATGCTGCGCGAGGCGATGGGGCTGACGCCGCCGCAGATCTACAATGCCTTCACCGACAAGGAGACTTTGTTCCGCAAGGCGCTTGAGCGCTACCACCAGACAGAGATCGGCTTTGCGCTGGAGGCGCTGAGCGCACCGGTGTCGACGGGGGAGGCCATCCGGCGGTTGCTGCTCGGGGCAGCGGAGGCCTATTCCAGGCCCGGCAAGCCCGGTGGCTGCCTGTTCGTCAGCGGTGCGCTGGCGACTTCGCCGCAGGCGCAAGCCATTGCCGATGAACTCAAGACAAATCGCAAGGCGAGCGAAGCGGCGATCGCTGGACGGCTGGCGGAGGGCAAGACAAAAGGTGACTTGCCGGAAGGGATTTCCGTTGAGGGCTTCGCCAAATACCTTGCCGGGACCATGAACGGCATGTCGATCCAGGCGCGGGACGGCGCTTCGGTCGAAGAGCTGCGGGCTTTGGCCGAAACCGCTCTTGCGGCCTTGCCGCTCGGGAGGCAAAACCAAGGGCATGATCCAGAGACAGGACACCACGCTGGACCTTTTCCCCGAAGCTGAGAAGCCGGTCGAAATCATCCCGGCCAGGAAGCTGGCCGCCAAGGTGGCGGCACTCTACGTCGCGCCATCAGATCATTTTCAGACGCGCCCGGTGGAAGCATTGCAGCTCGGCTTCGACGGCATATCAGGCGACTTTCATGCCGGCGCCACGCGTCGCTCCGGCGGGCGCGAGCCATGGTATCCACGCGGCACCGAAATGCGCAACGAAAGGCAAATATCGATTGTCGCGGCGGATGAGCTCGCCCTCATCGCTGAACGAATGGGCCTGAAGGAAATCAAGCCGGAATGGATCGGCGCCAATCTGCTGATCGAGGGCGTGCCGCATCTGTCGATGCTGCCCTCAGGCACGCTGCTGTTCTTCAAGAGCGGCGTGACCATCAAGGTCGATGCGCAGAATGGGCCTTGCCGCCTTGCCGGGCGTTCGGTCGCCGAAAATGCTGATATGGCCGATCACGAGACGGGCGCGCTGGCCTTCCCGAAGGCGGCGAAGCGGTTGCGCGGCCTGGTTGCCTGGGTCGAGAAACCGGGCAGCATCACGGTCGGCGAAGAGATCTCGGTGCGCGTGCCGGAGCAGTGGATTTATCGACCGTAGCTCTACGATACGAGAGCCGGCTGCGCCGCCGGGAGACGGCGCAACCGGATTTAACAGAAATGTTCAGGCCGCCTTGCGGTTCTTCTTCGCGCCCTGCGCCTCGATGGAAACGTGGTCCCACTTCTCCCAAAGCGCGATGCGGTTGGCGTATTCCTGTTTGATCATCGGCAGGCCGCCGTCGCCGAAGAACACGCGCAGCGGCGGCTCGGCCGCGTCGACGATTTCGAGCATTGCCGGTCCGGTGGCCTCGGGATCGCCGGCCACGGCGCGGCTGCGACGCTCGGCCATGGCGGCGCGGGCGGGTGCATAAGCCTCGATCGCTTTCGAGGTCTTGGCCGAGGCACCGGACCAGTCGGTCGAGAAGCCGCCCGGCTCGACCAGCGTAACATGGATGCCGAACTCGGCGACTTCCAGGCTGAGCGACTGGCTGAAGGCTTCGAGCGCCCATTTGGAGGCGTGGTAGAGGCCAAGCGAGGCAAAGGCGTTGACGCCGCCAATCGACGAGATCTGGATGATGTGGCCGGAACGCTGCGCCCGCATGATCGGCAGCGCCGCCTGGGTGACCCAGAGCGCGCCGAAGACGTTGGTCTCGATCTGGTCGCGGGCTTCCTGCTCGCTGACTTCCTCGATGGCGCCAAAATGGCCATAGCCGGCATTGTTGATGACGACGTCGAGACGACCGAAGCGCTTGTGTGCCTCGGCAATCGCGGCATCGACGGCCTTCTTGTCGGTGACGTCGAGCTTTATCGCGGCGATGTTGTCGCCATATTTTGTAACCAGATCGGCGAGCGTGCCGGCATCGCGTGCGGTTGCGGCGACACGGTCGCCACGGGCGAGCGCGGCCTCGGCCCAGACGCGGCCAAAACCTTTCGACGATCCGGTGATAAACCAAACCTTTGATGTCATGATGTGGAATCCTTGCCCATCCGGGCGTGATTTCTGGGAAAGCGGAGGCTTCTCCGCTTTCGGGCATATACGGCGCATTCGCCGAGTTTCCAGAGGCGAGGGGGAATCTTTTTGGTCACGACGTCGTGTTGAGCAGGAACGCCGCCCGGTCAGGGATAGCGCACCGGGCTCGACCAGGCCGGGTCGTCATGCTTTTGCCAGTAGAGCGCCATCAGCCGGCTGGTAAACGGCCCGACCTTGCCGTCGGCGATTGGCATGCCGTCGATCATCGTCACCGGCATGATGCCGCCGGCGGTGGAGGTGATGAAGACTTCGTCAGCAGCCTTCAGCGCGGCGACGCTGACATCGACGGCCGTGGCGGCAAGGCCAGCTTCGGCGCAGAGATCGAAGACAGTGCGCCTGGTAATGCCGGGCAGCACGCCAATGGCCGGCGTCGACAGGCTGCCATCCTTGACGCAGAACACGTTGAAGCCGGGGCCTTCGGCGACATTGCCGTTGAAGTCGAGGACCAGCGCCGTCTCGCCGCCACGGTCATAGGCATCGTAGAGGCCGCGCACCAGGTCGAGCCAGTGGTAGTTCTTGATCGCCGGGTCGATCGAGGCCGGCGGAATGCGCACCTTGTCGCTGATGGCGACATGCAGTCCAGGCCGCAACTGCTCGGCATTGGCGACCGAACCGAACGGCACGGCAAATGCCATGAAGCGGTTGATCGCCTGGCGCGGATCGCGGCTGAAGGTCGGCGAAGCGCCGCGCGTGCACAGCATCTCGACATAGGCGGCGCGGTGGCCCGAGAGCGCCACGCAATTGTGCAGGATTTCGCTCACCCCGTCGCGGTCGAACGGGACCGTCATGCGCAGTTTCTGCAAGCTGGCGAAGAAGCGGTCGAGATGCAGGTCGAGGCGGAAGAAGCTGCCGTCCCAGACATGCACCGTGTCGTAGGTGGCGTCGGAATGCAGAAAACCCCAATCCAGCACCGAGATTTTTGCTTGCGACATCGGCAGATATTGGCCGTCGAGGAAGGCGATACCGTCGGGATAGGAATGCGGGTCGATATGGCGGGCTGAAACGGAAGGCAGTCCTTTGGGTTGGGGGTCGGTGATGCTGCTCATCTCGCCTCCATCAGTCCTTCTGTCCAGCGCCGTGGCTGCCGGCGATCATCGCGGCGATGCCAGCGACATCGCTGCCCAGTTCCCGGTCTTCCTCGAGTGGGGCAACCCGCTCGCGCACCGCCTTGTAGGCCTCATCCGCGCCGCGGCCCAGTCCGTCCGTCACGCCGCGGATCTCCACGGCGTAGGCCGAAGCGATCAGCTCCATGGCGATGAGATAGCGCAAGCGGTCGACGATCTGGTTTGTCTTGGCAATCACCGCCGGCGCCATCGAGGATTGATCCTCGATCCAGTCGGACACCGCGATCGGGGTCAGCGAAACCGGGTTGGCCAGGAAGCGGATTTCGGCTTCCATGGCGGCAACGGGTTTTTGCAAAATGGCAAAGCCGATGCGGTTCTGCCCGTGCGGCGCCAGGAAACGCGGCAGTTCCGACACGGTGGGGGACATCAGCTTGATCGTCCGGTTGGCAATGCCTGCCGCCGCATGCGCCAGCGCCTGGCCGAGCCGCTCCCAGGCGAGGCGAAAGCGGTCATGTCGAAATTGCCTTGCGACACGATCCTGTCCTCGCTGGTCAGCACGACCGGATTGTCGCCGGAACTGGCGAGCTCGATTTCGGTGGCCGTGCGGGTCTCGTCGATCGCATGGGTCAGCGCGCCCCAGACCTGCGGCACGCAGCGATAGCTGAGCGGGTCCTGGATGCGCCGGGCAGCACCTTCGGCGAACAGCGCGCTGCCTGCCAAGAGGTCGCGCAGTTGCGCCGCCACCGCCCGCTGGCCAAAGGCTGGCCGTGCGCCATGGCCGCGTCGTCGAGCGCGCCGAGATTGGCGCGGAACGCCTCGAAGTTCAGGGCGACCGCTTTCAGCGACCAGGAAAATGCGCGCTCTATGTCTTCGAGCGCCAGACAGGCTTGTGCGACCGACAGGCTGTTGGCGACGATGATGGCATGGCCATCCTTGGCCCGGATGTCGAGCGGTTTTAGCCCGGCGCGCCTGAGCGCCTCGGCCGCAGGCATGGTCTCACCGCCATAGTTGGCCTCACCCTGCCCAAGCAGGCCCAGCGTCAGATGCGCGAGCGGCGCCAGATCGGCTGCACCCAGCGAGCCGGGCGACGGCACGACGGGGTGCACGCCGGCGTTGAGCGCTGTGGCCAGCCCTTCGAAGACGGCAGGCGAAATACCGGTGCCGCCGGCGGCCATGCCGCCGATCCGCACCGCCATCATGGCGCGCACGGCCTCCTGCGGCAAAGCCGGTCCGAAGCCGACGGAATGGCCCAGCGAAACCCGCCGTTGATAGGCGACCAGATCCGCGTCGCTGAGCGGCGTATCGACGGCGGCACCCAGTGCGGTGGTCAGCCCGTAGACCGGACGATTTTCAGCCGCATGGCGCTCGATCACCGCGGCTTGCGCGGACCAAGGCGTCGACCTCCGGCGAGATTTCGACCGGCGCGTTGCGGCGGGCAATGGCGGCGATGTCGCGCGCGCTCAGCGGTGTGCCGGTCAGCCGGACAGGTGACGATGTCATGCAAGGATTCCCCTCAATTCGGCTTGGACAAAGCCTCGGCCTGTCGATGCATGCTGGCCGCTTCATTAGACTTGCCTTATGCTGCCTGTGGACATCTTGCCGGGAGGGGACCATGGGCAAGCGGCTCGGCGCCATCATTTTTGCGACAGGCATTTTCGCCACAACGGGAAACGCGTCTGCGCAGTGCGCTCGCGAGGGAGAGGAACTGTGCCAGAACGGCCAGACCTATCGCTGCGAGAAGACGGGCAGCGAGTTGACGCCGATCTTCCAGAATGTGCCTTGCGTGGTCAACGCGACGGGGCTCAACGGCATCTGGACCGGCAGCGGCCATCAGAGTCCGGCCGGGGCTGCCGGCGCCGACTGGGCAATCGCCATGACCATTGGCGATGGCGCTGCGTCGATCGATTATCCTTCGCTCGGCTGTGGAGGATCCTTGATCCAGATTTCCCGGGACGAGAGTTCGGCGGAATACCGGGAAAATATCGCCTACGGTCAGGATAAGTGCATCGACGGTGGCGGCATCACCGTCAGGTTTTTCAAGGGAAACCTGTCCTGGACCTGGGTCGGGCAGGCCGACGGCCAGCCTTACAACGCCGTTGCGGTGTTAAGCCGGCAGTAGCCGAGATCATTCCTCTTCGTCGTCGGCATCGAGCAGGCGCGTAGCGCGCCAGCGGGTCAGCACCATGTTGGTCTGCTCGATGACGAAGAACCGCGCCGAGTCGCGATCATAGCCCTCGGCCAGCAGTTTCTCATAGTCGGTGTGGCCGTGCCTGATATGGGCGATCGTCGCCAGCCATACGGCAATGCCCGGCGGCAGCGTCTTCATATGCACCGCACCAGCCTCGGCGCGGATTTTCTCCATGTCGGCATAGGGCGCCAGCGGCAGCAGCGCGGTCAGCGCCTTGGCGATGGCGCGGCGACGGCCGGTGGGCGCGGTCATGTCTCGTCGCGCCCGGCAATGGTTGCCCCGGCAAAGGCATCGGTCGAGGCGAAATAGGGTTTGATGTCGATCACCGGCGTGCCATCGAGCACATCAATGGCGTCGATATCGATGCGGCCTGTATCGATGTCGACGGCGGTCAGCTTGGCTACGTGGAGTCCGATCGGGTTCGGCCGGGCCGGGGAGCGCAACGAGAAAACGCCTTTCGGTTCAGCCGCATGGCGGGGTTTCTGGACAATCAGTCCCCGCGGCGCGTGATGCAGCCAGGACAGGATGATGATGTGGCTGGCTCGCACCAGCGCAAGCAGGCCCTCGCGGTAGGGTGGGGCGATGACAACCGTCGCCGCCTGTCCCGTCTCGCGGGCCGCGCGCATGTTCTTCGGGCAGCTTTCCCGCGATGTCCATGGCGAGGCGATGCGGCCGATGAACACGATGTGGCCATCCGGCGGCATGTCAGCCGGGTCTGACTGCAGGAGCTTTTCGCCGTCGCGCGTCTCGAACATGGCTTTCGCCTCTAGCATAGGTTTCCAGTCGATCGTGACGGAAAAGCGCTTTCAGGCCATTGGGATCACACGTGCGGCATTTTCTTGTCAGGAAGCGACATAGGTCTTGCCATGTCGTCAAAGCTGACATAAACATATGTTTATATCTTTTCAACGAGAATACGCCAATGCATGTCTCGCTCGATACGATGGTGGATACATTGAAGGCGGCGGCCGAATCGAGCCGCCTGCGTATCCTGGCGCTGTTGTCGCGCGGCGACCTCACCGTGTCCGATCTCACCGAGATCCTCAGCCAGTCGCAGCCGCGCGTGTCGCGCCATCTGAAGCTGTTGCTGGAAGCAGGGCTGATCGGCCGTTATCAGGAAGGCTCCTGGGCGTTCTTCCGGCTGTCAGATACCGATTCCGCGCGCGACTTCGTCATGGGTCTGGTATCAGGCATTCGCGGCGCCGACCCGCAGGTCGAGCGCGACCTCGAGCGGCTGGCGTCGGTCAAGCGCAAGCGGCAGGATCGCGCCGCCGAATATTTCTCTGAAAACGCTGCGAGCTGGGACCATATCCGCTCGCTGCATGTGCCGGACCGCGCGGTGGAAGCAGCACTCCTCAAACTGGTCGGCAAGCGGCCGTTCCAGTCGATGCTCGATCTTGGCACCGGCACCGGGCGCCTCCTTGAGATCTTCTCGCCGCTCTACCGGCGTGGCGTCGGCATCGATATGTCGCGCGAGATGCTGACGGTGGCGCGCGCCAATCTCGACAAGGCCGGCATTGCCAATGCGCAGGTCCGCCAGGGCGACATATTTGCGCCGCCGGTCGAGCGCGACGCCTTCGACCTCGTCACCATCCATCAGGTGCTGCACTATCTCGATGACCCCGCCCGCGCCATCCGCGAGGCGGCGAGGCTGCTGCGCCCGGCGGGCCGGCTGGTGATCGTCGACTTCGCGGCGCATGCGCTGGAGTTCCTGCGTGATCAGCATGCGCATGTCAGACTGGGCTTTTCCGATCGGCAGATATCGGAATGGTTTGCCGAGGCTGAACTCGACCTCGAAGATGCCCAGGAGTTCGAGCCGCGCGGCGGCAACGAAGCCAGGCTCACCGTCAAGCTGTGGCTCGGCCGCGACCGCCGCATGCTGATCGCCGAACCTTCCAACGACTCTTTGCCGGCCAAAGCATACCAAATTGGGGAAACCGCCTGATGAACCAGTTCCGCTTTTCCCGCCGTCCCGACATTGGCGACAAGGTCCGCGTCTCCTTCGAGTTCTTTCCGCCGAAGACCGACGAGATGGAGGCGAGGCTCTGGGACACCGTCACCAGACTGGAGCCGCTGAAGCCGAAATTCGTTTCGGTGACCTATGGCGCCGGCGGCTCGACGCGCGAGCGCACGGCCCGCACGGTCAAGCGCATCCTCAACGAGACGACGCTGACGCCGGCGGCGCACATGACCTGCGTCGACGCCGCCCGCCATGAGGTCGACGCCGTGGTTCGCGAATTCGCCGAGATGGGCGTGAAACGCTTCGTCGCCTTGCGCGGCGATCCAGCGGCGGGCGTCGGCACCGCCTACCGGCCGCATCCCGATGGCTATGCCAATGGCGCCGAACTGGTCGGCGCGCTGAAGGGCGCCGGTGATTTCGACATTTCGGTCTCGGCCTATCCGGAAAAGCATCCGGAAAGCCCTGACTTCGCCACCGACTTCGACATGCTGAAGCGCAAGGCCGACAATGGCGCGACCCGGGCGATCACCCAGTTCTTCTTCGACAACGATCTCTACGAGCGTTACGTCGAGAAGGCGCGCCGCGCCGGCATCTACATCCCGATCGTGCCCGGCATCCTGCCGGTGCACAATTTCACCCAGGTCGCCAATTTCTCGGCACGCTGCGGTGCGCTGGTGCCGGCATGGCTGGCCGAGCGCTTCGAGGGGCTGCAAAACGACCCGCAGACGCATGCTTTGGTGGCATCGGCCGTGGCCGCAGAGCAGGTGCTCGACCTTGTCGAGCGCGGCGTCAGCGATTTCCACTTCTACACCATGAACCGGGCCGACCTGGTGTTCGCGATCTGCCACATGATCGGCATCCGCTCGCACGAAACGGAAGTGGCTGGGTCGGCCGCGGCCTGAGTCTCATCGTGATGATCTGAAATGCAAAAGGCCGGGCGAAAAACTCGGCCTTTCGAATTTGTGGGCTATTTGCTGCTATCTTCTTCCGCTCTGGCGGTTACGGAAGAACGCCTATGATAAGGGCGCCAATGAAGGCAAATGCAGCACAGATCATCAATGCGTTGATTGGCCTCGTAAGTCCCATGTCATAGCCTCCTCTATGAAAGAGCTACGGGTGGAGTCTAGGGTCATTTGTGCCACAGGCAAGCGGAAAATATGCTGCAATGCGACGCGATTGTGGGATTTGCGACCTGCCATTTGGTGTTAGGCATTGAAACTCTTCGGCAAATGCCCTCTGGCGGGCTGTGAATAAATTGTGACGGGTCTGTGGCGGAAGCGTGGCATGGCAGCGCTACCATCCCCCTTCTAGCGCCGACCAAACAACCGTCCGTCGATCGTCACCAGGCCGAAGGCAATCAGCGCCATGCCGCAGAACTCAAACAGAGCGAGCCGCTCGCCGAGGAACAGCAGGCCCAGCAGAATGGCGCTGGCCGGGACGATGAGCGTGACCAGCGAAGCGTTGGTGGCGCCGGCAGAGGCGACGAGATTGAAATAGAGGATGTAGGCGAAGGCCGTGGAGAGCAGTGCCAACGCCAACACCGCCGCCCAGACCGGCGGCGAGGCCGAGAACAGGCCGGCCGGGCCGTAGGTGAATAGCACCACCGGGATCATGATGATGGTCGACGCCGTCAATTGTCCGGTGGCGATGACGGGCGAGGGCACGCCCTTGAAGCGGCGGGCGATCATCAGCGCGACAGCGTAGGACAGCGAGGCGCCGATCAGCGCGAACTTCGCCCAGACCGGGCCGCCGAGCCCGGCCAGCAGGCCGGGGCCGATCATGACCGCGGTGCCCGCGATGCCGAGCCCGATGCCGGCAAGCTTGTTCCACGACAGCTTTTCGTCCGATGTCAATGCATTGGCGAGGATCAGCGTCCAGAACGGCGTCGTCGCATTAAGCACCGAGGCGACGCCGGCGCCGAGCGCGGTCTGGCCGGCGAAGATCAGCGAGAACGGCACGACATTGTTGGCGAGCGCCAGCAGGAAAAACAGGCCGGCATGCGGAAAGGCGAGGCGGAAGGACGGGCCGCGAATGGCGAGATAGAGCTGCAGCGCGATGGCCGCGATGGCGACGCGAAACAGCACCAGCACCAGCGGGTGCATCTCGGCAACGGCGATGCGGGCAAAGAAGAATGAACCGCCCCAGATCGCGCCGAGCAGCAGAAGCTGGCCCCAGTCCCTGAGCGTCATCGGTCCGCGCTGCACGGATGTCGTGGCAATTGCCATTTCGAATCGTCCTCCCCAGACGGCGCGAGCGCCAGTCGGTCAGGCAAAAGGCATATCGGGTCCAGCGACAAGGGCCACCCGAAACCTGATCGGATGGCAGACGTACCCATTTGGACCTAACGCCGTAGCATCAGCGCCGCGAGACACAGAATTGTTTTCTTTAGCCGCTAGCTTGGATTAATTGTGCGCAGCCGAGAAGTCAGGGGATTCGTCCATGCAGCGATTCGAGAATGCCCGCGAGGCGGCGCTGGCGCTTCGTCCTGACGACCCGGTCTACTGCTTTCGCCCGCAGGTGCTGAAGGCGGACGCCAAACAATTCATGGGCATGTTTCCCGGCAAGACCGCCTATGCGGTCAAGACCAATGGCGAGCAGATCGTGCTGAAGGCGCTGGTCGAAGCCGGCGTTACTGCCTTCGATGTGGCTTCGCCCGGCGAGTTCGCCGCCGTGCGTGCGGTCTCGCCCGAAGCCGAAATGCTTTACATGCATCCGGTCAAGGCGCAGTCGGACATCAAGTTGGCGCTGGAGAAATACGCCATCCGCGTCATTTCGCTCGACCATGAGGACGAAATCACCAAGCTGACGCGCGTGGTGCGGGCGCTCGACATCGATCCGGGCGCCATCAGCGTGTTCGTGCGCATCCAGACCAAGGGCTCGGCGGCTTACGAACTGTCGAAGAAATTCGGCGCCGGACCGGCCTATGCGGTGGAGCTTGCCGAGCGGCTCAACCGCACCGGCTACAAGGTTGGGCTTTGCTTCCATGTCGGCAGCCAGATCGAGGATCCCGACACCTATGAGCGGGCGCTGGCCTCGGCCGACTGGGTGCGCAACCGGTTGACCTTCGACGTGGCCGGTCTCGACGTCGGTGGCGGTTTTCCCGCCGAATATGGCCATGACCCCAACCGCAAGCAGGTCGAGATGCCGTCGCTCGGCCAGATCATGTCGCGGCTGTCGGGCGACCTCATGGAATATCAGTTCGACCAGGTGCCGCTGGTGGCCGAGCCCGGCCGGGTGATCGTCGCGCGCTGCCTTTCACTGATCGTGCGCGTGCTGCTGCGCAAGGGCAAGCGGCTCTACATCAATGACGGCATCTGGGCGTCGCTGTCGGATTCATGGACCGGCAAGATCACGCTGCCGGCGCGATTCATCCCCGATCCGGCGATCCGCTCGCGCAATGGCGAGGAGAAGAACATCGTACCGTTCAAGGTCTGCGGCGCGACCTGCGATTCCGTCGACATTCTGTCGAGGCCATTCTGGCTGCCGGAAACCGTCGACACCGGCGACTGGATCGAGATCGGCCATATCGGCGCCTACTCGCTGTCGCTGAGAACCCGCTTCAACGGCTTTTATCCCGACACTTTCGTCGAGGTGACGACGCCCTTCGACGAAGGGGACGCACCGCAAGGGTTTGCCAGCCTGGAGACGATGGCGGATTAGGCCACCCCGCCACCGGCCTGGATATTCTCGCCGGTCAGCCAGCGGGCCTCGTCGCTGGCCAGGAAGACCGCGACATCGGCAACGTCGCGCGTGGCGCCAATCCTGCCGAAGGGCGACATGCCGGCGGCCACGGCACGATCGCGTTCGGGAAGCAGGTCCGTGTCGGTGAAGCCCGGCGACAGTGCATTCACGGTGATGCTGCGCGCCCCGAGTTCCCGCGAGAGCACGCGGACGAATTGTTCGACGGCACCCTTGCTGCCGAGATAGAGCGCCGTCTGCGTGAAGAACATCTTGGTGCCGCCAGTGGAGACCGCGATGATCCGGCCGCCGTCGCTCACACGGCGCGCTGCTTCCTGAAGCGTGAAGAACGTGCCCTTGGCATTGGTTCCGAAGACAAGGTCGAAATCGGCTTCACTCACCTCGATGGACGGCTTGATGATGGCGACGCCGACATTGGCAACGACAATATCTATCGCGCCCAATTGGTTCTCGGTCTCGTCGAACAGGCGACGGACATCGGCAAGAACGGAAATGTCGGCCTCAATGGCGATGGCCTTTCCGCCCTTGCTGGCGATAGCGACCACGGCCTCGTCAGCTGCTTTCCGGTTGCTGACATAATTGACGACGACGGCAGCGCCCTTGGCCGCGAGCCCCTCGGCGATGGCTCGCCCGATACCGCGCGAACTGCCGGTGACCAGTGCGGTTTTGCCTTGCAAGGACTGGGACATGATCAATTCCTTCAACCGTTCAGGCCCGCGGTTGGCAGGCCGATGGTCAAGAAATAGGGCAATACAACTGATCAGATAATGGTCTATTGTCTAACTGGCTTGTTAATCCAGGAATACACAATGCGCGGTTCCGAATTCTCCCAGCTCAAGGCATTTGCCGCGATCGTGGAGGAGGGCAGTTTCGTTCGCGCCGCGGCGCGGCTGCGTGTGTCGCCGCCGTCGCTCAGCCAATCGATCCGGCAGTTGGAGGCTCGTATCGGGGTCAGGCTGCTCAACCGCACGACCCGCAGTGTTTCACCGACCGCTGCCGGCGATACGCTGTTTGCCCGGCTGGCCGCTGCATTTGGCGAACTGGACGGTGCTGTTGCCGACGTTCAGGCCGGACGGGATCGGCCGGCGGGATCGCTACGCATCAACGTGTCGCGCGTCGCGGCGATGCGTTTCATCGCGCCTATCCTGGGAGACTTCCAGCGCGCCTATCCCGAAATCGCGCTGACGGTGATCGTCGACGACATGCTGACCGATATTGTCCAGGGCCGGTTCGATGCCGGGATCCGTCTCGGCGAGCGGCTGCACAAGGACATGGTGGCAGTCAAGCTCAGCGAGGATCTGCAAATGGCGGCGGTGGCTGCCCCGGCCTACCTTGAAGGCCGCGCAATTCCCCGTCATCCCCAGGATCTGCACCAGCACCAATGCATCAATTTTCAATGGCCGGGCGGCGGCAACATCTACCGGTGGGAGTTTTCGCGCGGCAAACGGGTTCTTGAAATCGCAGTCCAGGGCAGCCTGACCGTCAACGACACCGGGCTGATGCTGAATGCGGCGCTGGGTGGAGCAGGTGTCGCCTACATGATCGACTATCAGGTCCAGCCGTCGATCGGGGCTGGCAGGCTGGTGAGATTTCTTGAGCCCTGGTCGCCCAGCTTCCCAGGCTTCTTCCTGTATCACCCAAGTTCGAGACACGTCCCGCCGGCTTTGCGAGTATTTATCGATTTCGTTCGGGCAAGGACTAGAGAATAGGGAATACCGCTTGGGGAGGTTCTACTGCCTAGGCCCTGCTGCCACTCAATTCTTCACAACTTCCCCAACAGTTCCGGCGTCGGCCAGCCATCGACCGGCATGCCAAGCCGCATCTGTTCCTTGCGGATGGCTTCGCGAGTGTTGGTGCCCAGAATGCCGTCGACCGTGCCGACGTCATAGCCCCTGGCCTCGAGCTTGGTCTGCAATTCCTTCATCTGGTCGCCATTGAGCCCGGTTTCGGGAGTGCGCGGATCGAACTGCTTTGCCCCTGCCAGCCGTGCCGCGAGGTTGGCGGCAGTTAGCGCGTAGGTGAAGGACTGGTTCCATTCGAGATAGACGTCGAAATTGTCATAGGCGAGGAAGGCCGGGCCCTTGCGGCCCATCGGCAGCGCCAGGCCGGCCTTCAGGCCGTTGTCGATCAGCGGCGTGCCGTCGGGATTGGTAACGCCCCATTGAGCCCATTGTGACAGCGGCAGCTTGTTGGTGCGGCCGGTCTGCTCCCACGGCATGTCCTCGGGCACGCGCACTTCCTCGATCCAGGGCTGGTCGCGTTTCCAGCCGCGCGACAGCACCTTGTTGGCCGTGGTCATGATCACGTCGGGCACGCTGCGCCTGAGGTCGACGATGCCATCGCCGTCGCCGTCGACGCCGCGCGCCAGATAGTCGGAGGGCAGGATCTGCGTCTGGCCAACCTCGCCGGCCCAGGCGCCGGTGACGTCGGCCGGCACGACGCCGCGATCGATCAGCATCAACAGCGGCACCAGCTGCGGCCTAAACAGCTGCGGGCGGCGGCAGTCATGCGACAGCGTCACCAAGGCGCTCAGCGTGTGGAAATCGCCCTGCACGGCGCCAAAATCGGTCTCCAGCCCCCAGAAGGCGGTGATGATCGGCGCCTGGACGCCGAACTGCTGGTCGGCGCGGGCAAAGACGTCGGCGTATTTCTTCAGATTGGCCGCGCCCTGCTTCAGCCGGTAGGCCGAGATCATGCGGTTGGAGAACTGGATGAAGGTCTGGGCGAAGACGCCCTGGGCGCGATCGCGCGCCAGCACCTTGTCGTCGATGGAAGCGGCTTCCAGGGCGTTAAGGCCGACAGCGCCGACACCGGCTGCCTTGGCTTCCGCCGCCACGCCTTGTTTCCAAGCTTCGAAGTCGCCGCCGCATTCCTGCGCTGCCGCCGGCATGGCCGCGGCGCTGAGCAGCAGGGCCGCGAGCAGCCCGGAGCGCAGTCGGTTCTTCGACTGTTTCCGGCCCTGATATCCCTGTGGTTGCAAATCGGTTCGCATGGACCGTCGAAAAGCAGGCGGCAGCGCCGGTGTCAACGGGTGTTCTGCCGCGGCCTGCGGTTTCGGACGGCTTCGCTGCCGTTGCGCCGGTGTCAATGCGTGTTCTGCCGCAGCCACTTTTTCCAGGCGGCTTCGCTGCCGTTGAAAACGTTGATATCGGACTTGCCGGTCATGCCGGGAACGATGCCGGTTCCGGTGTACTGCCAGAAGGTGAAGGGGTGGCTGCCGTATTTCTGGCGGGGATGGCCGGCAACCGAGCGCAGCCAGTAGGGATAGCCGCGGAAAGTCGAAAGGTCGTTGTCGTCGAAGAAGTCGACCGAGGTGTAGATGATCGGCTTTTTGCCATAGTGCCGTTCGACGATTTCAAGAAAGGTGGTCATCTCCGCGCGCACCGTCGCCGAATCCGGACGCAGCCGGCAGGTCGGCGATTTCGGGTTCCATTCCATGTCGAGCACCGGCGGCATGGCCGAGCGGTCGACAGGAACGTTTTCGATGAACCAGCGCGCCTGGGTGGCGGCCGGCGTGCAGAAATAGAAGAAATGGTAGGCCGCGCGCGGAATGCCATTGGCTTTGGTGCGGGCCCAATGCTCGTTGAAATAATCGTCGAAACGATCGCCGCCCTCGGTCGCCTTGATGAAGGCGAAGGAGATGCCGCTGGCCTTGGCTGTCGGCCAGTCGACCGACGTCTGGTACTTGGAGACATCGGTGCCGTGAACGGCGTAATTCCAGGGCGTGCCGCTGTCCCACTCATGCGGCTTGGAGTCTTCGAAGCGCGGTGCGCGCACCGCAACCGTCGGGCTGCTCGAAGGCGACATCGACGGCACGAGATCGCTGGCGGTCGAGCAGGCGGCCAGCAGCGTCAACGTGATGAGGGCCGTGAAACGGCGCATCGCATTTCCCGAGCCGGAATCAGCCGGTCGCTGTTGGGTTTTGTTGTTGCAGGTAGCCCCACCAGACCAGACGATCGCCCCACAGCATCGCCCGATTCTCCAGTGATCGCCGATCATGGTTGATAACAGGTTGACGGCGCTCGACAAGAACACCGATTTTGCGGAACCAATGGCGGCAAATCGATGACATGAATCGAGCCGCAAGCCACCGGGCAGCGGAAAAGCAGGGACTTAAAAGATGCGGGTCGTCGTGAAGATCATCAAATGGCTGCTTGGCCTGGTCGTGCTGGCGGTCGCCGCATTGTTTGCCTGGCTCTACATCGCGCCGCCGGAACTGATCCGCGTCGGTTCGGGCTATTCGGCCAAGATCGTCTGCTCGAATGTTTTTATCGCCGGACGTGACCCCAACGAGGTGCTTGCCGTCGACGTGCGGGCACCTGGCCATCCACTGCTCAGGCTTATGAAAGTGTCGGTCGACAAGAACAGGGGGACCGTCTCGGCCGGGCTGCTTGGCTTCCTCGGCAAGAGCGTTGCCGTCGCGCGCGACGGCTTGGGTTGCGCCTCGGTTCCCGACGGCGATGTCGGCAAGGTACGGCGCACGACAATCCCTGCCGAAGCGTCGGCGACCACCAAGGGCGATCTGTGGCCGGAGGGAGATCGGGTCGATGCCTCGCAGAATCCCGAGATCGGCAAGATCCTCGACGATGCAGGGATGACCGGAACCGGCATGCGGGCGGTGGTGGTGGTGAAGAGCGGCCGCATCGTCGCCGAGCGCTATGGCGACGGGTTTTCGGCGAAGACGCCGCTGCTCGGCTGGTCGATGACCAAGACGGTCAATGCCGCGCTTGTCGGCACGCTGGTCAAGGACGGCAAGATGGCGGTGACCAATCAGGGCCTGTTCGGCCCCTGGAAGGCGGACGGCCGCGCCGCCATCACCCTCGCCGATATGATGGCGATGTCGAGCGGGCTGGAATTCAACGAGGATTATGGTGACGTCGCCGACGTGACTCGCATGCTCTATCTCGAGCCCGACATGGCGGGCTTTGCCGCTGCCAAGCCGCTGACCGGCGAAGTCGGCAAGGTGTTTTCCTATTCGAGCGGCACGGCGGTGATGCTGTCGCGGCTGTGGCAGGACGCGATCGGCGACAAGGCGAAGGCGCTGGCTTGGCCGCGGACAGCGCTGTTCGCGCCGCTTGGCATGCAAAGCGCGGTGCTCGAAACAGACGAAGAGGGCACCTTCGTCGGCTCGTCCTATCTCTACGCCACCGGCCATGACTGGGCGCGCTTCGGCCAGTTCCTGCTGCAAGGCGGGGTGTGGAACGGCAACCAGATCCTGCCGGCCGGTTTCGTCGACTGGATGCGCGAGCCGGCGCCGGCCTCGAAAGTCTATGCCAAGGGGCAGTTGTGGATCGAAGCGCCGGGCGACGAGGAGAATCCTGGCGCCGGCGTTGCCGCCGGCCTGCCCAAGGACACCTACTGGATGGAGGGCCATGACGGCCAGACGGTCGCCATCATCCCTTCAGAGCAATTGGTCGTGGTGCGGCTCGGGCTGACGCCGGCCAAGCTCGGCTACCGGCCGCAGGTGATGCTTGGTGCGCTGGTGAAGGCGCTGCATTAGCTCCCTTTACCTCCCCTTGATGGGGAGGGTCGGCGCGCAGCGCCGGGGTGGGGTGCCTAGCGCTTCACCCTCACCCGCGCCTTCGGCGCGACCTCCCCCATCGAGGGGGAGATGAGGTTGTGCGATGCGATCACCACCAACCAGGCATAGCCGCGATAAAGCGTGCGGAAACGGAAGGTTGCGCCGGTTCGCCGAGATTTCGATTCCAGGACTTCGCGCAGAGATTCACGCGGGGTGACATGGAACTTTTTGAGCCAACCGCGCAACACGGCCCGGAACCAGCGCGGCAGGCCTTCCTGCTGGCCGAAATCGACGACGTGCAGCGAGCCGCCGGGCGCAAGTGCTGCAAGCGCTGCTGAAACCGTCTTTTCCCAGCCAGGGATCATCGACAGCGAATAGGACACGAAGATGCGGTCGAAACGCTCGACGCCGAACAGTGTCTTGGCGTCGAAATCGGTGGCATCGCCGCGCGCCAGCACGACGCGACCGGACAGGCCTTCACGGCCAATGGCCTTGCTGGCCGTCTCCAGCATCTCGGTCGAAATATCGAGGCCGTAGAAACGGGCATCGGGATAGCGGCGGGCGGCAAGCGCAATGTTGCGACCGGTGCCGCAGCCGAGTTCAAGCACTGTGCCGTTCGCCGGCACGTCCAGCCCCGATATCATCTGGTCGCGGCCGAGCAGGTAATATTTGCGGGTCAGGTCGTAGATATGGCGCTGCCAGCGATAGACGCCGTCCATCAACTTGGCATGGTCGGCCGGCAGTTCGCTCGTGCTCATGCCGGGCGCTTCACATAGAGGTGGAAGCCGCCATAGATCGCCGAGCGGTCGCGGGCCGAGTAGTCACGCGAAGCCTCGTCCTCGTAGTTCCACTGGTCGAGCAGCGAAGTCGAGACGCGGCCGGGCAGCAGGCTGGGTTCGGCCGCGGTGCGGAAGATGACGCGGGCGCCGACCGAAGCGGTGCGGGTGATCTCCGACCACAGCGCGTTTAGCTGGTCATCGGTCATCCAGTCCTGCGCGTCCAGCAGGATGAAGCGGTCGACGGTCCCGGCGTCCTTGCCGGCCAGGAATTCGATCAGATTGGCATGGTGGATGCCGACGCGACCGACATTGTTGCGGATCGCCTTGTAGTTGGCCTCTTCGAGATAGGCGGGCAGGGCGGCTTCGCCCGGATTGGGATAGCGGCGGGCAAAGGCCTGCCAGGCGAAATAATTGTTCTTCAACGGAAAATCACAAGCGAGCTTTTCCAGCCGGGCCTTCAGCACGCTGGCCATCGAACCGTCGCCCGAGGTGATGAGCGAATCGTACTGCGCCGGCGGAATGCCGAGACCGAACAGCGAGGCCTTACGCGATGTCGCCCATCGCAACAGCTTCTTGTCGAAGACCGGCGCCAGCTCTTCGTTGAAGAAACGACGCTGGTCGGCAATGCTCTTCGACGCCATGATGCCGGCGGGGTCGACACCGAAGAATTTGGCGGTGCGATGGCCCATGGCGATGAACAGGCCGAGCAGGCCGGTCTGGTAGAAATTGCGGTCGAAGACGGTGATGCGCCGGCGGCCGCGCCAGTTGCGGCGCTCCCAGTAGTGGCGGCTGACCGGATCGAGATGCGGCGCGATGAAACGGTCATAGGCTTCCGAATTGTGGCTGGCGTCGGCGGCGCCGAAGAAGCGGAACAGATCGCCCTGCGAAGGCAGATGGCGCACCGCCTCCAGCTTCATCCGGTTCAAGGCGATGTGGGCGGCGTTGAGATCGACCGCATCGACGCGTTCAGGCGACCGGGTGAGGTAAGCGAGGATATTGCAGCCGCCGGAGGCGATGGTGACGACGCGGTGGCCGTGGCCAAGCTGCATGGCCTCCATGTCGACTTCGGGGTCTTCCCAGATCTGCGGATAGACGAGGCCGGAAAACAGAAGCGCAAACAGCCGCTCGGAAAGGCCGGCCTTCGACAGCGGGCGGTTCTGGTAGACGGCTTTTCCAACTTCCTTGCCACGGCGAAAGACCAGATCTGCCGAAACGTCCGTCATGGCTAATGATTCCCCGTTTGCTTTGGCGCAAGCGGGTAGCGCAGCGTCATGACAGGCCGGTGACAGGCTGTTGACTGGCCGGATATCAGCTCCCGGATATCAGGCTTTGCCAAACCCGCCTGGCGTCGGCGTCGTCAGGATGACGGCGTCACCGGCGTCGAGCACGGTCTGGTCGCAGGCCATCAACGTCTCGACGCTGCCGTCCTCGCGCCGCACCTTGGTCGAGCCGACCTCGCCATCGCCGCCGCCGTCGAGGCCTTGCGGCGGCCGATTGCGGTGCGAGGACAGGATCGCGCATTCCATCTTTTCGAGGAAACGGATCGTCCGCCTGGTGCCGTCGCCGGCATCCCATTTGCCCTTGCCGCCGGATCCCTGGCGGATGTGGAAATCCTCGAGCAGAACGGGAAAGCGCAGTTCCAGCACTTCCGGATCGGTGAGGCGCGAATTGGTCATGTGGGTGTGGACGCCGGAGGTGCCGGCAAAGCCGCGGCCGGAGTTCATCTGCCCGGCCGGCGAACCGGAACAGATCGTCTCGTAATACTGGTACTGCTTGTTGCCGAAGGTCAGGTTGTTCATCGTGCCTTGCGCGTTGGCCATGGCGCCCATGGCGCCGAACAGTGCGTTGGTGACATGCTGCGAGGTTTCGACATTGCCGGCGACCACGGCGGCGGGATAGCTGGGTTTCAGCATGCAGCCGTCGGGGATGATGATGTTGATTGGCCGCAGACACCCGGCATTCATCGGTATCATGTCCTCGACCATGACGCGGAAGGCGTAGAGCACCGCTGCACGGGCGACGGGCTCCGGCGCGTTGAAATTGTTCTTCATCACAGGCGACGTGCCGGTGAAGTCAACGGTCGCCTCGCGCTTTTGCCGGTCGACCGTGATCTTCACCTTGATGACCTGGCCGGTGTCGGTCGGGTATTCATATTCTGATGCGTCGGGCAGCCGCTCCAGCACGCGGCGCACGCTTTCGGCGGCATTGTCCTGGACATGGCCCATATAGGCTTCGACGACATCGAGGCCGAAATGGGCGACCATCTTGCGCAGTTCCGCCACGCCCTTTTCATTGGCTGCGATCTGCGCCTTGAGGTCGGCGATGTTCTGGTGCGGGTTGCGAGCGGGGTAGGGGTGGTCGGTGAGCAGCGTCTGCAGTTCCGCCTCGCGGAATTTTCCGCGATCGACAACACGGAAATTGTCGAACAAAACACCTTCCTCGTCGACGGTAGTGGCGAGCGGCGTCATCGAGCCGGGGGCCGTGCCACCAATGTCGGCATGATGACCGCGTGACGCCGCCCAGAACAGGATTTCTTTCTTCGCATCATCGAACACCGGCGTCACCACGGTGATGTCGGGCAGATGCGTGCCGCCATTGTAGGGGGCATTCAGCGCAAAGACATCGCCGGGATGGATGTCGCCGGAGTTCAGCCGAATGATCGTCTCGACCGACCGGCCCATGGAGCCGAGATGCACTGGCATGTGCGGTGCGTTGGCGACCAGCGCGCCGTGACGGTCGAAGACGGCGCAGGAAAAATCCAGCCTTTCCTTGATGTTGACGGAATAGGCGGTGTTCTGCAGCGTGACGCCCATCTGCTCGGCGATCGACATGAAGAGGTTGTTGAAGACCTCCAGCATCACCGGATCGGCTTGGGTGCCGAGAGCCGCAGCGCGCACTTTCCGTTCCGTGCGGCGAATGACAACGTGATTGAGATTGGTGATTTCGGCCCGCCAGCCCGGCTCGACGACGATGGTCTGGTTCGGCTCGATAATGAGAGCGGGTCCCGCGACCAAATTGGAGGGGCGCAGGTTTTCGCGGCGATGGATGCCGGCCTCATGCCACCGGCCCTCGGTGTACATGCGCCGCGTTCCGAAAGCGCCGGCTTCAACCCGGGCAGGTCCTGCGGGCGCATAGGCTTCGGCCCTGGCCTCTGCGATTTCGCTGCCTTCGACGCCAACCGTCTCGACGATCATCGGCTTGTCGTCATAGACGAAACCAAACTGCGCCTTGTGGGCGATTTCGAAGTCGCGCCTGGCCTGGAAGATCGAGTCCTGCTCGAAATTCACCGGCAGCGTCGTGTCGGTGCCGTCGTAGCGGATGTGCAGAACCGGCTTTGCGGCAACTTTATCCTCGGCGATGCCTTGCGCCGCGAGTTCGGCGATGACGGCCTTTTTCAACGTGGCAATGAGGCTGTCGATCTCTGACCTGGACTCTTCCGCCAGCGGCTTGAGCAGCGCCTGCTGGCGCGACGCGAAGATTGATGACAGGCCGATGCCGTACGCCGACAGCAGGCCGGAGAAGGGGTGGATCAGCACCGCTTCCATGCCGAGCGCGTCGGCAACCAGGCAGGCATGCTGGCCGCCGGCGCCGCCAAAACAGTTCAGCAGGTATTCGGTGACGTCGTAGCCGCGCTGGACGGATATCTTCTTGATGGCGTTGGCCATGTTTTCGACGGCGATGGTGACAAAGCCTTCGGCGACGGCTTCTGGGGTGCGGCCGTCGCCGATTTCGGCGGCGAGTGCGGCGAATTTTTCGCGTACCGCGGTCGCGTCCAGCGGCTGGTCCTGGCCGGGGCCGAAAATTGCGGGGAAGAAATCGGGCTGCAGCTTGCCCAGCATCACATTGGCGTCTGTGACGGCGAGCGGGCCGGCGCGCCGGTAGGCGGCCGGGCCGGGATTGGCGCCGGCGGAATCCGGCCCGGCGCGAAAGCGGCCAGCTTCGTAGTGCAGGATCGAGCCGCCGCCGGCAGCCACGGTATGGATGCGCATCATTGGCGCGCGGATGCGCACGCCGGCGACCTCGGTGTCGAAGGCGCGCTCATACTCGCCGTCATAATGGGCGACGTCGGTCGAGGTGCCGCCCATGTCGAAGCCGATGACTTTCTCGAAGCCGGCGAGCTTCGCCGTTTCGACCATGCCGACGACGCCGCCCGCCGGACCGGACAACAGCGCATCCTTGCCCTGGAACATGTCGGCGGCGGTGAGCCCGCCCGACGACATCATGAACATCAGGCGAGGGCTTTCCCTCCCCCTCGAGGGGAGGGTGGCGGCGGAGCCGCCGGGTGGGGTCGGATCGACTGGGCTCGACGCTCCGGCGGTGCCTTCTGAGAGGACCCCCTCTGGCCGCTTTGCGGCCATCTCCCCCTCAAGGGGAGAGATGACGCCCAGCTCGCCCGCCACCCTTTGCACATACCTCGACAGGATCGGCGAGAGATAGGCATCGACCACGGTGGTGTCGCCGCGACCGACCAGCTTGATCAGCGGCGAGACCTCATGGCTGACCGAAATCTGCGAAAAGCCGATCTTCCGGCAGACTTTCGCCACCGCCTTCTCGTGGTCGGGGTATTTCCAGGCATGCATGAAGACGATCGCCACCGCGTCGATGCCGTCGGCGCGGGCCTTTTCGATCGCGGGACGGCAGGCGGCGATGTCGAGCAGGCGCTCGACATCGCCATTGGCCCGCACGCGTTCGTTGATCTCGATGACACGCTCGTAGAGCTGTTCGGGAAGGATGATCTCCTTGGCGAAGATATCTGGCCGCGCCTGATAGGCGATCTTCAGCGCATCGCGAAAGCCGTTGGTGATCAGCAAGAGCACGCGGTCGCCCTTGCGCTCCAAAAGCGCGTTGGTGGCGACGGTGGTGCCCATCTTGATATCGCCGATCAGGCCGGACGGAATGGCGGCGCCCGATTTCAGACCGAGCAACTCACGGATGCCGGCTATGGCCGCATCAGGGTAGGCTTCGGGATTTTCCGACAGGAGTTTCCTGGGATGCAACCCGCCGTCCGGGTCGCGCCCGATCACGTCGGTGAAAGTGCCGCCGCGGTCGATCCAAAAATCCCATTTCTTGTCCACGCAGAGCTCCGGCATTTCATTTGGTTTCAGACTGTTAGAGCATGATGCCGAAAAGTGTGAAGCGGTTTTCGGACGACATCATGCTCTACTTTTCTGATTTAGAGGCGAATTCAGATTCAGGTCGATTCGACCTGAAATCATCCGCCCCTGGGCGCCATCGCCCGAGCTGCAATCACCGCCTGGGATGTTACATCAGGAAACGCAACGTTACGAAACTCATGGCCGTCTGATGCATTTCCTCTTCGAGCGTTCACAGCAATGTGAGCGTGTAGTGAAGGAGAGATGTTATGAAAAAGCTCATTCTTGCGTCCGTTTCTGCCCTGGCCCTGCTCGGCGTTGCCGCCTGCAGCGACAGCGGTACGGACAACACCACCACCCAGAGCACCAATCCGCCGGCGGCCGAACAGCCGATGCAGCCGGCAAACCCCGATACCCCGAAGCCTGCTGAACCGGCTCCGGCAACGCCTGCTCCTGCCGCCCCCGCGCAGTAGCAGCAGTCTCGGTCACTTTGATGTGACGAGAGAGGAGGCCGGCTTCGCGCCGGCCTTCCTGCGTTTAGGGCCGGGGCCGGCCGTTTGGTGGGCTACGATCGGCTCATTCCTATGATTTGCGATCTGGTGCGTCAGCGTTTGCGTAAATCGATCCACCCTCCGGCGCTGTCTTGGCTTGATAGCGGTGGCCGGCGGCCCTAATAAGCGCTCATGTCGATTTGGGATCGCCTTGGCGAGTTCATCAACCGCGTTTCCTCTTCAGCCAATTCGGGCGTCGCCGAAGTGGTCGAGGCCGTGCGAACTGTTTTTTCCGGCGACCCCGATCTGCGCCGGCGCGTTGCCTTCTCTGTGGCGATGATTGCGCTGTCGGCCAAGATGGCCAAGGCCGACGGTATCGTCACCCAGGACGAGGTGCGGGCCTTCCAGGAAATATTCGAGGTGCCGAGAGAGCAGACCCGCAACGTGGCGCGGCTCTACGATCTGGCTAAGCGCGACGTTGCCGGGTTCGAGACCTATGCCGAGCGCATGGCGCAGATGTGCGGCTCGGGCCATTCGAACTGCGTCATGCTGGAAGACATACTCGACGGCCTGTTCCATATCGCCAAGGCCGATGGGCTGGTGCATGAACGCGAAGGCATTTTCCTTCACCGCATCGCCGAGATTTTCCGCATCGACGAGGTGCACTACGAGGCGATCATGGCCAGGCACGTCAATCTTGGCGCCGGGGACCCCTATGTCGTGCTGGGCATCGAGCGCGGCAAGTCGTTCGAGGAGGTCAGGAAGCGGTATCGCAAGCTGGTCTCCGACAATCATCCGGACCGGCTGATCGCGCGCGGCCTGCCGCAGGAGTTCATCAAGATCGCGACGACCAGGGTCGCGGCGATCAACGCGGCCTATGAAATGATCGAGCGGGGCCTTAGGCACGCATGAGCGGCTTCCTGCCCGACGAGCCAGGCGCCGAGGTCAGGGTATCGCCGAATTTCGGCCCGCGGCGCGAGACGCTCAGACCCGACATGATCGTGCTGCACTATACCGGCATGGCGACGGGTGCTACAGCCGAAGCCTGGCTGTGCGACCCCGCCAGCGAAGTTTCCTCACATTATCTCGTCCACGAGGACGGCCGCATCGTCCAGATGGTGCGCGAGAGCGACCGGGCCTGGCATGCCGGCGCAAGTTCCTGGTTCGGGCGCACCGACATCAACTCCTGCTCGGTCGGCATCGAAATCGTCAATCCCGGCCATACGCTCGGTTATTCGGCCTTCCCGAAGCGGCAGATCGAAGCGGTGATTGGCCTCTGCAAAGGGATAATCGGGCGGTATTCTGTCGCGGCTCAACGCGTGCTCGCCCATTCCGACATCGCGCCGGGGCGCAAGATCGATCCGGGCGAGAAATTCCCCTGGAGGGTGCTGTTTGCGGCGGGGGTCGGCCATTTCGTGCCTGCGGCGCCGATCCGGCGCGGCGCGGTATTGAAAGCTGGCGATACCGGCGCCGAGGTCGAAGCGCTGCAGTCGATGCTGGCGCTCTACGGCTATGGCGTGGAGATATCCGGTGTCTTCGACCGCCAAACCGAAATCGTCGTCGAGGCGTTTCAGCGGCATTTCCGGCCACGCCTGGTGGATGGCGTCGCCGACGGTTCGACGATCCGCACGCTGCAAAGCCTGCTGACTTCCCTTAGGTCAGCTGCGTCTAAATAACCTTTTCCTGATATTCGAGTTACAGCCTGTCACTGAAAGTGAATTGCCTCGCCTTGTTCGACACCAATTCGGCCCTCAAAGGCAGTTCGTGCAAGTTATCGGACCTTCAGCCCCCCGAATGTTCCGATATTGATTAGGCGTTGCTGCGCGAAGATCTTCGCGCGGCCCAGACAGAACAGGACCACATGCAGAAATTGACCGTTGTAACGGCAGCTATTGCTGCCGGCGTGATGACTTTTGCCTTCAGCGCGGCCGATGCCGCACCACTGAGCCAGAGGGCAGACCAGGGCTTCATCGCCACCCCCGCCAAAACCGCCATGACGAAAGCGAGCCCAAAAGCCAAGAGGACAGCCACTGCCAAAGTGCAGAAGGCAGCCGTGGTGAAGGCCAGAAAAGCGACGGCCAAGAGGCATTTGAAGCGCGGCAGGAAGAGCATCGACCTGTCGACGACCGCGTCGATCGGCCCAAGCACCGCTGCGGAATCGACGGCGGCGGCCGCGCTCGGCGGCCAGTATTCGGCGATCATCGCCCGCTACGCGGCGGCCGAAGGCGTGCCGGTATCGCTGGCCAAGGCGGTGATCAAGATCGAGAGCAATTACCGGCCCAACATCGTCGGCAGCGCTGGCGAGATCGGTCTGATGCAGATCAAGCCGGCAACGGCGCGGATGATGGGTTACAGCGGTTCGGCCAAGGGCCTGTTTGATCCCGACACCAACATCAAATACGGCATGAAGTATCTCGCCATGGCGCGCAACCTCGGTGGCGGCACAACCTGCGGCACCATCCTGAAATACAATGCCGGCCATGCCGCGACGCGGATGAACCCGGTGTCGGCCGCCTATTGCGGCAAGGTCAAGGTGCAGATGGCGGCCCTTGGATCTCCCGCATAAGTCTGCTTTTTCATTTGCGTTTTGGAACGTGAACCCCTTTATACGCTCTGCCAGCTGGCCGGGCGGCCGCACCCGCAAAGCCGAAAGGCTGCGGGTGAGGAAAGTCCGGGCTCCATGGAGACACGGTGCCGGTTAATGGCCGGCGGGGGCGACCCCAGGGAAAGTGCCACAGAAAGCAAACCGCCACGATTTATCGGGGTAAGGGTGAAAGGGTGGGGTAAGAGCCCACCGCGCGACTGGCAACAGGAGCGGCACGGTAAACCCCACCGGGAGCAAGACCGAATAGGGACGGTGCGAGGGGAAACCTTCGAGGGCTGTTTCCGGCCCACCGTCCGGGTAGGTTGCGTGAGGCGCATGGCAACATGCGCCCAAGATGAATGGCCGCCACGTTCTCGTTCCGCAAGGGGCGAGGGCCATACAAAACCCGGCTTACAGGCCAGCTGGCAATTCTCCACGATGTCGAAGATCTTTTGAGATCAGCAGGTTGCGCCCTTGGGCGCGCCTTTTGATTCAGGTGCTTCAGCAGTTGAATCAACCGCGCGGGGTGGGCTGAAAGCAATGGACGTTCTTGAAGCTGGTGCGATTAAATCGTACCATGGCCATCGTGGTGGATGGATCAAGGAGCACGTCATGGGTCATGTCGACAAACGCAGCATCACGCTTTCGCCGGAACTGGCGGCGGCGGTCGACGATGTCGTGGCCGCCGGTGAATATGCGTCGGCCAGCGAAGTGATCCGCGACGCGCTCCGGCAATGGAAAGACCGTCGCGACCTGCTCGGCTACACGGTCGAGGAACTGCGCAGGCTGGTGCAGGAGGGGATCGACAGCGGGCCGGGACGGTTTGCGTCGATGGATGAGATCAAGGCCGAAGCACGCAGACGATTGAGAGGCGATGACGCAGCATGAGCTTGCTGCCCATCGTCCGCAATGCGCGCGCAGAAGAGGACCTGATCGCTATCTGGCTGCACGTTGCACCAGACAGCGAGCCTGCGGCCGATCGGCTCCTCGATCGGATTGAGGCACGCCGGCAGCAACTGGCGACGTATCCATACTCCGGCGCACCGCGTGATGATATCGCCCCTGGTATCCGCCATCTGATCGTTAGCGAATATCTCATTCTGTATCGCGTCCGAGAGGACGCAATCGAGATTGTCCGTGTCCTGCACGGCAGGCGCAATGCCGGCGCCGACGACGTCGTCACCTAAGCGGTCGCCTCAAGCGCCGATTTTGTCCAGCGATGCCTCGATCGCCGCCCAAAGCTCCTCCACGGGCTCGCAACCCACCGACAGGCGCACGAAGCCGGGCGGAACCGCGTCGCCGCGCTTGGCACGCCGCTCGGCCGAGGTGTGGACGCCGCCGAAGGATGTCGCCGCCTGCATCAGGGTGCAGTTGTTGATGAAATCCTCGGCCTTGCCCTCTGAGGCGAGTTCGAAGGAGACGAGAAAACCGAAACGTTCCATCTGGGCGCGGGCGAGGTTGTGCGAGGGGTCGCCTTCCAGTCCGGGATAGCGCAGGCCGCTCACGGCACGATGGTTTTTCAGGCGCTTTGCGATCTCCTCCGCCGAAGAACACATGCGGTCGAAGCGCACATCCAGCGTCTCCAGGCCGCGATGCACCAGCCATGCCTCGAACGGTCCGGGAATGCCGCCCGCCATCTCACGCCAGCCGGTGACGGCGGCAATGATCTCCGGATTGCGGCTGGCGACATGGCCGAACAACACGTCGGAATGACCGTTGGCCGCCTTGGTGTCGGCGGCAATGACGACGTCGGCGCCAAGATCGAGCGGACGTTGGCCGAACGGCGTCATCGTCGTGTTGTCGACGACGACCGTTGCCCCCGCGCGGTGGGCAGCCTCGGCGACGGCTGTGATGTCGCAGATGTCCAATCGCGGATTTGACGGGGTCTCCGCATAGACAAGGCGGTAGCCGTCGAAGCCGCCGTCGAGAAAGGTCGATGTCGGTCTGAGATCATAGGTGATGCCGAATGGCTTCAGGAAACGCTCGGCCAGCGCGCGCGTGGCATGATAGCCGTCCGAGGGCAGCAGGACACGGTCGCCCGATTTCAACAGGCCGAAAAACACCGCCGAGATCGCCGCCATTCCCGAGGGGAAGCCGACGCATGGAGCGTCTTCCAGATGCGCCAGCATATGCTCGACCGCATCCCAGGTGGCGTTGCTGTAGCGGCCGTACTGACTGTATCCGGCGCCATCGCCTGGATTATGGAAAATGGCAGCCATGGTCAGCGGCAAAGGGATGGGGTCGCCTTTGGCAAGCCCGTCGCGACGCAGATGGGCAAGGGAGGCCGCGCGTGACCTGGCTGTTTCGGACATGGATTTTCTAACCTTGTTGCTGGGCGGAAAGACGGCTGACGCTATGCGCGGCAGCGGTGCACGGCAAGCCGCTTCCGGTTGGGCCAAGGCCGCTCTAAACGCTTCGTTAGGCTTAATGGAGGATAAAGACGGGAGTGTCGTCAAAGCTGCTCTCACCGGTTGTGGCGCGCGCGTTTGTGAAGCCTGTTCCCGTTGACGCCCATAGTGCCCCATGATATCCCATTTCGATACCAAAGCCTTCGTTCCGCGTCAGGGTAAAGCGTACGCCAATCGGCCAGCCGCGGCGGCTG
Source organism: Mesorhizobium sp. P171375 (assembly GCF_057786075.1). Taxonomy (NCBI): domain Bacteria; kingdom Pseudomonadati; phylum Pseudomonadota; class Alphaproteobacteria; order Hyphomicrobiales; family Phyllobacteriaceae; genus Mesorhizobium; species Mesorhizobium sp. P171375. Next base: position 5,541,254 of record NZ_JBYNWF010000001.1, on the reverse strand, counting down.
TGCGTTTGCGGGGTTTTACTGTTGGGACCGAAGCAGTTTTTCGGCAGGGGACGCGCAGCAGCGCGGACGAAAACATGGAGAGGGGTGCGGCGGCGGAAGCGGCTGTAGCGTGTCATGGACCGGTTTCTGTCAAGCGCGGTGAACAGGATCGATGCGAAGGGGCGGGTCTCCGTTCCGGCGCATTTCCGCGCGGTCGTGCAGAAGCGCGGCTATTCGGACCTCTACGCACTGCGTTGCCTGGATGTCGCGGCGATGGATGTCGGCGGGCTCGACCTGCTCGACCGTTACGAGCAGCGCATCGCGCTGGAAGATCCTTTCCTGCAGACGGCGGACGACATGTCGTTCTTCTGCCATGGCGACGGGACGTTCCTGAAGCTCGATCAGGACGGCCGCATCACGATGAGCGATTTCATCCGCGAGCATACGGGCATCTCGAGCGAAGTGGCTTTTGTCGGCCGCGGCAATTTCTTTCAAGTTTGGGAACCCGGGCGGCTTGCCGCCTACGGGGCGCAGGCGCGCGCCCGGCTTTTGCAGCTTCGGCAGGGGACGAAGCCTGGGGAGCGACCGGAATGATGGCGGATCACGGCGATGATATCAGCGCCGTTGGCGGATCGGTCCGTCACATTCCGGTCCTCCTTGCCGAAGTGCTGGAAGCGCTCTCGCCCAAAGCTGGCGATGTGATCGTCGACGGTACCTTCGGCGCTGGCGGCTACACCAAGGCGATCCTGGCGAGCGGCGCCTCGGTGGTGGCGATCGATCGCGATCCGGACGCCATCGCCGCGGGGCGGACCCTGGAACAGCAATCCGGAGGCAGGCTGAGGCTGGTGCAGGCACCGTTCTCGACGCTGGACGAGCAGGTCGAAAGCGCCGACGGCGTTGTGCTCGACATCGGCATTTCCTCCATGCAGGTCGACCAGGCTGAACGCGGCTTTTCGTTCCGCGCCGACGGGCCGCTCGACATGCGCATGGCACAGGCCGGCTTGAGCGCTGCCGATGTCGTTAATTCGTTCAAGACGGGCGATCTTGCCCGCATCTTCGGCTTCCTTGGCGAGGAGCGCAACGCCGGCCGCATCGCCCGCATGATCGAGAGCCGGCGCGAAAAACGCCCGTTCGAGCGCACGCTCGACCTTGCCGACGCCATCGAGACGCATATCGGTCGCGCGCCGAAGGACAAGATCCATCCGGCCACCCGCGTCTTCCAGGCGCTGCGCATTTTCGTCAATGACGAGCTTGGCGAACTGGCCAAAGCCTTGGTGGCGTCAGAGCGCGTGCTGAAGCCCGGCGGGCGGCTTGCCGTGGTGACGTTCCATTCGCTGGAAGACCGCATCGTCAAGCGCTTCATCGCCGACCGCGCCGACGCGGTGACTGGCTCGCGCCATATGCCCGAGGCGCATGCACGCAGCGCCACCTTCCGCAAGGCCGGTGGCGGCGTGACGCCCGGCGACGCTGAAATAGCAGCCAATCCGCGGGCGCGCTCCGCCAGGCTTCGCGCTGCGATCCGCACCGAGGCGCCGGCGCGCGCCGGTGATCTTTCTATTTTCGGCCTTCCAAAGCTTCCCGGCATCCAGGCGCCGCGAGAGAGGTGAACAATTGTTTCGAACCAGCGACATAGTCCTGATCGCCGTCATGGTCTCGGCCGCGGCTCTGACCTACAAGGCCAAGCGCGAGGCCGAGGAACAACTGGCTTCGGTGCAGAAGATCGAGGCGCAGATCCGCTATGAGGAGGACACGATCGACCTGCTCAAGGCCGACTGGAGCCTGCTGACCCAGCCGTCGCGCCTGCAGAAGCTGGCTGAAACCTACAAATCGCAGCTCGCACTCGAGCCGGTCAATGCGCGGCAGATCGTCGGGATCGACGACCTGCCGGCAAAACCGCTCAACATCGAGGACCTGTCGTCGCAGCGGCTCGGCGGCATGGCCGATAATTCCGGCAAAGGACCGGCTGGCAAGGATCCCGTAGTGACCGGAGCCATCGTGCAATGACCGTCGGGTTTCCAATGAGCGTCAAGCTTCCGAAGATCGGTGGGTTGCTGAAACGGCGCGCAAGGACCGGCGAGGACGGCTCGATCGTCGTCGAAGGCGCGCGCAAGGCGACCGGCGGCAAGGCCAAGACCCGCATCATCATGACGATGGCGGTGTTCTTCGGCATCTATTCCACCATCGCCGGACGGCTGGTCTATCTCGGTTTCCAGAACCCCGACATGTCGAACGGGCCGCAGAGCCGGGTGACGGCATCGCGGCCTGACATTGTCGACCGCAACGGCGAGGTGCTGGCGACCGACATCAAGACGGCATCGCTGTTTGCCGAGCCGCGCCGCATCGTCGATGCCGACGAGGCGATCGAAAAGCTGTCGACCATTCTGCCCGATATCGATCCCGAGCAGACCTACCACAAGCTGAAGAGCGGCGCCGGCTTCGTCTGGCTGCAGCGGCAGCTGACGCCCAAGCAGCAAGCCGACATCATGCAGCTTGGTATTCCAGGCATCGGCTTTCGCACCGAAAAGCGCCGCTTCTATCCGGCCGGCGTGACCTCATCCTACATTGTCGGCCTCACCAACATCGACAATCAGGGCATCTCTGGCATGGAGAAATACATCGACGAGCAGGGCTTAAGCGACTTGCAGGCCTCTGGCCTTGCGGTGGCGAAGGACCTGAAGCCGGTGCAGCTTTCGATCGATCTGCGCGTCCAGCATGTGGTGCGCGACGAGATCGCCGCCGGCCTCGAACGCTATCGCGCCATGGGCGCCGGCGCCGTCGTGCTCAACATCAAGACCGGCGAAGTGGTGGCCATGGCCTCGGTGCCGGATTTCGATCCGAACAATCCCTTTAATGCGCAAGACAAGGACCGGCTGAACCGCATGTCCGCCGGCCTCTACGAGATGGGCTCGACCTTCAAGAGCTTTACCTCGGCGATGGCACTCGATTCCGGCAAGGCTAACATGAACAGCCGTTTCGACGCGTCGCATCCGATCCGTGTCGGCCATCAGGCCATCCACGATTTTCATGGCAAGAACCGCGTGCTGTCGCTGCCGGAAGTGTTCCTCTATTCCTCCAACATCGGATCGGCCCGCGAGGCCGAGCTGGTCGGCATCGAGGGGCACCGCGAATTCCTGCATCGCCTCGGCCTTTTGGACAGGATGCAGACCGAACTGCCTGAGGTCGCACGCCCGACCGAGCCCAAGGTCTGGAAACAGGTCAACTCGTTCACCATCGCCTTCGGCCATGGCGTGTCGACGACGCCGCTGCAGGCCGCGGTCGGCTGCGCGGCACTGATGCAGGGCTACCTGATCCAGCCGACATTCCTGGTCCGCAGCCAGCAGGAAGCCATGGCGGTGGCCAAGAGAGTGGTCAGCGAAAAGACGGTGGAGGGCATGCGTTACCTCTACACGCTCAATGCCGAGAAGGGCTCGGCCAGAAACGCCAGGGCCCCTGGCTACCGCGTTGGCGGCAAGACTGGAACGGCCGAGAAGGTCATCAATGGCCGCTACTCGAAGGAACTGAATTTCAACACCTTCGTCGCCGCTTTCCCGATGGACGATCCGCAATATCTGGTGTTTACGATTGCCGACGCTCCGCACCCGGAAAAGCCCGGGATGACCGACGTTGCCGCCAACAATGCGGGGGTTATGGCCGGCAATATCATCCGGCGGGCAGCGGCCATGCTTGGCGTGAAGCCAGATTTCAGCCATGAAAATGGTGCAACGCTGGTTTCCTATCAGTGATTCTTGGGGCGCGCCGGCAACTGCGCGCTATTTTGTTGCGATGAACGGGGTTCGATGTACCTGAAAGATTTAGCCGGTATCCTGCCTGTCGAGGGAACAGCGTCCCGCGATCTGGAGGTAACCGGGATTTCGTCGGATTCCCGCCAGGTCAAACCCGGCGTCGTCTTTTTCGCGCTCGCCGGCAGCAAGGCGGACGGCGCCGCCTATGCTGCCGATGCGGCAAAACGCGGCGCGGCGGCGGTTGTTGTGGGTAAGGCCAGCGCGATTGCCGGCCTGTCGGTTCCGGTGCTGAGCGTCGATGATCCGCGTCTGGCGCTGGCGCTGAGCGCCGCGCGTTTCTTCGGCAAGCAGCCTGAGACCATGGTCGCAGTGACCGGCACCGCGGGCAAGACGTCGGTCGCTGCCTTCACCAGGCAGATCTGGGAGCAGGCCGGCTTGGCCGCCGCTTCAATCGGCACCACCGGCGTGGTGGCGCCGGGCCGCAACGAGTATGGATCGCTGACCACGCCCGATCCAGTGGCTTTGCACCAATTGCTCCAGGAATTGGCGGAGGCCGGCGTCACCCATGCCTCGATGGAGGCCTCCAGCCATGGTCTCGACCAGCGCCGTCTCGATGGCGTCAAGCTCGCCGCTGGTGGTTTCACCAATCTCGGCCGCGACCATATGGACTACCATCCGACGGTCGAGGACTATCACCGCGCAAAATTGCGCCTGTTCGATGCGTTGCTGCCGAAAGGCGCGCCGGCCATCATCTTCGCCGACGATCCGTGGTCTGCGCCGACAGTCAAGGCAGCGCAGACGGCCGGGCTCAAAGTGCTGACGGTCGGCCGCCACGGCGATTTCCTCAAGCTGAAGCGGGTCGAGCACGAGCGCCACCGCCAGCGCGCCGAGGTCGAAGCCGATGGCGTGCTCTACGAGATCGACCTGCCGTTGGCGGGTGATTTCCAGATCACCAACGCCCTGGTTTCGGCCGGTCTGGCGATTTCCACTGGAACACCAGTCGCCAAGGCCTTGATGGCATTGGAGAAACTCCAGGGGGCGCCAGGCCGGCTCGACCTTGTCGGCGCGACCGCCAATGGTGCGCCGGTCTATGTTGATTATGCCCACAAGCCGGACGCACTGGAAAATGTGCTGGCCGCTGTGCGCCCGTTCACCACCGGCCGCGTCATTGTCGTGTTCGGCTGCGGCGGCGACCGCGACCGGGGAAAAAGGCCGATCATGGGCGAGATCGCCACACGGCTTGCCGATATCGTCATCGTCACCGACGACAATCCGCGTTCGGAAGTGCCGGAAACGATCCGCGCCGCGATCCTGGCGGCGGCGCCCGGCGCCATCGAGATCGGCGACCGCCGCAAGGCGATCCACGAAGCGGTCGCCATGCTCAAGGCCGGCGACACGCTGATCGTTGCCGGCAAGGGTCACGAAGAAGGCCAGACCATCGGCGCCGAGACATTTCCTTTCTCAGACCATGAGGAAGTTCGCTCGGCGTTGCGGGAGCGGGCCGCATGAGCGTGCTCTGGACTGCCGATGCGCTGGTTGACGCCATGGGCGGACGGCCGCTCGGGCCAATGCCGGAGGGCATATCGGGGATCTCGATCGACAGCCGCAGCCTGCAGCCGGGCGACGCCTTCTTCGCCATCAAAGGCGAGGCGATGGACGGCCATGATTTCGCGACCGCGGCGATCAAGGCCGGCGCCGGCGTTCTGGTTGTCGCCGAAGGCAAACTGCCATCGCTCGGGCGGCTGACGGCGCCGATGATCGTCGTGCAGGATGTGCTGGCGGCACTCGAAAAACTTGGCGTCGCCGCGCGCGAGCGTTCCAAGGCGAAGATCATCGGGGTGACCGGCTCTGCCGGCAAGACCACCACCAAGGAAGCGCTGCGCCATGTGCTGTCGGCCGTCGGCAAGGTGCATGCCTCGGCGCAATCCTTCAACAATCATTGGGGTGTGCCGCTGACGCTGGCGCGCATGCCGGACGATTGCGACTATGCGGTGTTCGAGATCGGCATGAACCATCCCGGCGAGATCCGGCCGCTGGTCAAGATGGTCCGGCCGCATGTCGCCATCGTCACGCTGATCGCCGCCGCACATCTCGGCTTCTTCAAAAATCTCGACGAGATCGCCAAGGCCAAGGCCGAGATTTTTGAAGGCATCGAGCCCGGCGGTGCTGCCTTGCTCAACCGCGACGATGGGCGCTGGAAGCTGCTCGACAAAATGGCGCGTGCCGCTGGCGTCGAACACGTCTTCGGCTTCGGCGAAAACGCCCGCTCGACCTACAAGCTCACCAAATGCGAGCTGCATGCCGATCATTCCGACATCACCGCCAGGATCGGCGGTCAGGACATCGTCGCCCGCATCGGCGCGCCCGGCCGCCACATGGTGCAGAATGTGCTCGCGGTTCTCGGCGCGGCGCATCTGGTTGAAGCCGACATCGGCAAGGTGGCGGAGGCGCTGGCCGATCTCTCTGCCGAGCGCGGTCGCGGCAAGCGCCACGTGCTGCGCCACCCCAAGGGACCGATCACGCTGATCGATGAAAGCTATAACGCCAATCCGGCGTCGATGGCTGCGGCCATGGCGCTGCTCAACGCGACGCCTGTCACGGGCGAGGGCCGGCGCATCGCCGTGCTCGGCGACATGCTCGAACTCGGCGACCATTCGGCCAAGCTCCATGCCGCCCTGGCCGAATTGATCGTCGGTACCGGCACGAACACGGTCTTTCTCGGCGGTCCGGAAATGCGGGCCCTGGCCGATATCCTGCCCGACGAAATTACCTCGGAATACCGCGCGGGCGCCGAGGAGTTGAAGCCGCTGCTGTTGTCAGGGCTGAAGGCCGGTGACGTCGTGATGATCAAATCGTCAAAAGGCATCGGCTTTTCAAAACTGGTCGAGGCCTTGCTCAGCAAATATCCGGCGGAAGCCGCAGGCACGAAACAAACCTAGTCCGGGGGACGGAATCGCATGTTTACATTGCTCGTCGATTTTGCGGACAAGATCTCGGTCTTCAATGTCTTCCGCTACATAACCTTCCGCACCGGCGGCGCGCTGATCACCTCGGCGCTGATCGTCTTCATCTTCGGGCCGACCATCATCAATTCGCTGAGACTCAGGCAAGGCAAGGGTCAGCCGATCCGCGCCGACGGGCCGCAGACGCATTTCAAGAAAGCCGGCACGCCGACCATGGGCGGGCTGATGATCCTGTGCGGCATCATTGGCTCGTCGCTTCTGTGGGCGAACCTCTCCTCGATCTATGTCTGGGTGGTGCTGCTGGTGACGCTGGGCTTCGGCTCGATCGGCTTTTACGACGACTATCTCAAGGTGACCAAGCAGTCGCATCTCGGCTTTTCCGGCAAGGCACGGCTGGCGCTGGAATTCGTCATCGCCGGCATTGCCGCCTGGGTAATCATGCACAACGGCCAGGCGCCGTTCTCCTCGTCGCTGACTTTCCCCTTTGCCAAGGAATTCATCGTCAATCTTGGCTGGTTCTTCGTGCCGTTCTCCTGCTTCGTCATTGTCGGCGCCGGCAATGCGGTGAATTTGACCGACGGCCTCGACGGGCTGGCGATCGTCCCGATCATGATCGCGGCGGCGTCCTTCGGCGTCATCGCCTACCTCTCCGGCAACGCCGTGTTCGCCGAATATCTGCAGATCCATTTCGTGCCCGGCACCGGCGAGCTGGCCGTCGTGCTCGGCGCCGTCATCGGCGCCGGCCTCGGCTTCCTCTGGTTCAACGCGCCGCCGGCGGCAATCTTCATGGGCGACACCGGTTCGCTGGCCATGGGCGGCCTGATCGGCACGGTTGCGGTCGCCACCAAGCATGAGATCGTGCTGGTCATCGTCGGCGGATTGTTTGTCGTGGAAATCCTGTCGGTCATCATTCAGGTCGGCTACTTCAAGATGACCGGCAAGCGCGTCTTCCTGATGGCGCCGATCCACCATCATTTCGAAAAACTCGGCTGGACCGAAAGCCAGGTGGTGATCCGCTTCTGGATAATCGCCGTCATCCTGGCGCTGGTCGGCCTGTCGACCCTCAAGCTGAGATAGGAGCCCGCTTGATCCCCGCCGCATCCTTCTCGGGCAAACGCGTTTCGCTCTTCGGGCTCGGTGGCTCGGGGACCGCCACGGCGCGCGCGCTGATCGAGGGCGGGGCCGACGTTCTGGGCTGGGACGACAATCCCGACAGCGTCGCCAAGGCCGCCGGCCAGGGCATTGCTACCGCCGATCTGCGCGGCGCCGATTGGGCGAAATTCTCGGCCTTCGTGCTGTCGCCCGGCGTGCCGCTGACCCATCCCAAGCCGCACTGGACGGTGGAACTTGCGCGCGGCGCCGGCGTCGAGGTGATCGGCGACATCGAGTTGTTCTGCCGCGAGCGGATCGCGCGCGCGCCCACAGCACCCTTCATCGCCATCACCGGCACCAACGGCAAGTCGACGACCACGGCGCTGACTGCGCATATCCTGAAATCGGCAGGCCACGACACGCAGATGGGCGGCAATATCGGCCGCGCCGTCATGACGCTCGATCCGCCGCAGGCGGACCGGCACTATGTCGTCGAATGCTCGTCCTACCAGATCGATCTGGCGCCCTCGATCAATCCGACGGCCGGCATCCTGCTCAATCTGACGCCCGATCATCTCGACCGCCATGGCACCATGCAGCACTACGCTTCGATCAAGGAGCGGCTGGTCGCCGGCAGCGAAACCGCCATCGTCGGCGTCGACGATTCCTGGTGCGCGCAGATCGCCGACCGGCTGGAACGGGCGGGCAGGCAGGTTATCCGCATCTCCAAGCGGCTGCCGCTGACCGATGGCTATTTCGCCGACGGCTCCAATCTGATGGAAGCCGTACATGGCCGCTACAGCCGCGTCGCCTTCCTCGAAGGCATCGGTTCGCTGCGCGGCCAGCACAATGCGCAGAATGCGCTTGCCGCGGTGGCCTCGTGTCTCAAGGTCGGCTTAAGCCTCGGCGAGATACAGGCGGGGCTCGAGAGCTTCCCGGGCCTCGCGCATCGCATGGAGCAGGTCGGCCGCAAGGACCATGTGCTGTTCGTCAACGATTCCAAGGCGACCAATGCCGATGCGGCGGCGCCGGCGCTGTCGAGTTTTCCGCGCATCTACTGGATCGCCGGCGGGCTGCCCAAGGAAGGCGGTATCGAGCCGCTGCGCGGGTTCTTCCCGCGTATCGCCAAGGCCTATCTGATCGGCGAGGCGGCGCCTGCCTTTTCGGCGACGCTGGGCGAAGCCGTGCCTTATGAAATCTCGGGCACGCTGGCCGCCGCGGTCGACCATGCCGCGAACGACGCGGCCAAGGATGACAGCGGCGAGGTGGCGGTGTTGCTGTCGCCGGCCTGCGCCAGTTTCGACCAGTTCAAGAATTTCGAAGTTCGCGGCGAAGCCTTCAGGCAAGCTGCGAATGCTATCGAGGGTGTGAAACCCATCGGAGGGGCACGATAATGCAAAGCCGTCTCGACAAAAGCCCGGTTGCAACCTGGTGGTGGACGATCGATCGCTGGTTCCTGGCGGCGTTCCTGTCGCTGATGGGGCTGGGCATCGTGCTCTCCTTCGCGGCTAGCCCGGCGGTGGCCGAACGCATCGGCCTCGACAGTTTCCACTTTGCCACCAGGCAGATCATTTTCACCGTGCCGGCGCTCGGCGTGATGCTGGCGGTCTCATTCCTGGAATCGCGGCAGATTCGGCGCATGGCGTTGGTCATCCTGTGCATTATGCTAGTGCTGATGGTGGCGGTGCTCTACATCGGCGTCGAAGTGAAGGGCGCGCGGCGCTGGGTGTCGTTTGTCGGCATGTCGATCCAGCCGTCGGAATTTTTGAAACCTGCCTTTGTCATCGTCTGCGCGTGGCTGTTCGCCGAACACAAGCGCCAGCCTGACATTCCAGGCAATTTGTTCGCGATGCTGCTTTTGATCCTGGTCATCTCGCTTTTGGTGGCGCAGCCCGATCTTGGCCAGACCATGCTGGTGACCGGCACCTGGGGCGTCATGTTCTTCATGGCCGGCCTGCCATGGCTGTGGATCATCGCGCTTGGCGCCACCGGCGCCAGCGGCCTGTTTGCCGCCTATACCGTGTTCCCGCACGTCGCCGCCCGCATCGACAAGTTCCTGACCGGCGAAGGCGACACGTTCCAGGTCGATATGGGCCGTGAGGCGCTGATCAACGGCCACTGGTTCGGCGTCGGGCCGGGTGAGGGCACGGTCAAGCGCGTCATCCCCGACGCGCATGCCGATTTCGTGTTTTCGGTCGCCGGCGAAGAGTTCGGGCTGATCATGTGCTTCTTCATCATGTCGATCTTCGCCTTCATCGTGCTGCGCGGCCTCAACACGGCACTCAAGGAGCATGACGATTTCACCCGCTATGCCGTCGGCGGCCTTGTCACCGTGTTCGGCCTGCAGTCGGTCATCAACATGTGCGTCAATCTGCAGCTGATGCCGGCCAAGGGCATGACTCTGCCGTTCATCTCCTATGGCGGCTCTTCACAGATCGCCATTGCCATCTCGATGGGCATGGTGCTGGCGCTGACGCGCAAGCGTCCGGAAAAGCGCAAGCAGATGGGCTTTGCCCTGTCGCAGCGCGCCCTGCCGGCGGAGTGATATGGCGCGCGGTGTCATTCTTCTCGCGGCAGGTGGAACCGGTGGACATCTGTTTCCGGCCGAGGCGCTGGCGCATGAGCTGATCGAGCGCGGCTGGAGTGTGCATCTGGCGACCGACGACCGCGCCGAGCGGTTTGCCGGCCATTTCCCGGCCGCCGCCATCCATCCGATCCAGTCGGCGACGATGGGCTCGAAAAATCCTGTCGCCCTGCTTGGGGCGTTCTGGAAGATCTGGCGCGGCGTGCGCCAGGCCTCCGCTGTCATCGGCAGGATCAAACCTGACGCGGTCGTCGGCTTCGGCGGTTATCCGACCCTGCCGCCGCTTTATGCCGCGACACGGCGCAAGGTGCCGACGCTGATCCACGAACAGAATGCGGTGATGGGCCGCGCCAACCGGGCGCTGTCAGGCCGCGTCGACGCGATTGCCGGCGGTTTCCTGCCCGAAGATGAAAGTGCTGCCGGCGCCAAGACGGTCATAACAGGCAATCCGGTCCGGCCGCCGATCCTGGAGGCGGCAAAGACGCCGTACACGACCTCCGCAGGCGAGGAGCCGTTCCGGTTGCTGGTGTTTGGCGGCAGCCAGGGCGCGCAGTTCTTTTCCGATGCCATGCCGGCGGCGGTCGCACTTTTGCCGGATGCGCAACGCAAGCGGCTGGTGATCACCCAGCAGGCCCGCGCCGACGACGTGGCGCGGGTGAAGGCTGGCTATGCGGCCCTTGGCGTCCATGTCGAGGTCTCGCCCTTCTTCACCGATATGGCGCAGCGCATGGCCACCGCGCATCTGGTGATTTCGCGCTCCGGCGCCTCGACGGTCTCGGAAATCGCCGTCATCGGCCGGCCGGCGCTGCTGGTGCCTTATCCCTATGCGCTGGACCACGACCAGGCAGCGAACGCAGCCGCCCTTGCCGCCGCCGGTGGCGGCGAGGTGCATCCGCAATCCTCGCTGTCGCCCGAGCGCATCGCGGCACTCATTGGCGGGCTGATGGACAATCCCGAGCGGCTGGCGGCCATGGCTGCCGGCGCAAAGTCAGCCGGCCGGCCGGACGCGGCACGGTTGCTCGCCGATCTCACAGAGGCTATTGCGTCCAGAAAAACCGTATCGGATTTCAGGAAAGGGACGCATTGATGAAGATGCCGCAGACCATCGGCCTTGTGCATTTCATCGGCATTGGCGGCATCGGCATGAGCGGCATCGCCGAGGTGCTGCACAATCTCGGCTACAAGGTGCAGGGCTCCGACCAGGCCGACAGCGCCAATGTGCAGCGGCTGCGCGACAAGGGCATCGAATGCTTCGTCGGCCACAAGGCCGAGAATATCGGCGCCGCCGAAGTGGTGGTGGTGTCGACCGCGATCAAGAAATCCAATCCGGAGCTGAAAGCAGCGCGCGAGAAGCTTTTGCCGATCGTGCGCCGCGCCGAGATGCTGGCCGAACTGATGCGCTTCCGCCAGGCCGTCGCCATCGGCGGCACGCATGGCAAGACGACGACAACCTCGATGGTGGCGACGCTGCTCGACGCCGGCGGGCTCGACCCGACGGTTATCAATGGCGGCATCATCAATGCCTATGGCACCAATGCCCGTATGGGCGATGGCGAATGGATGGTGGTCGAAGCCGACGAGAGCGACGGCACTTTCCTCAAGCTGCCGGCCGAAATTGCCGTCGTCACCAACATCGATCCCGAGCATCTCGACCACTATGGCAGCTTCGACAAGGTGCGAGAGGCCTTTCGCCAGTTCGTCGAGAACGTGCCATTCTACGGCTTTGGCGTGATGTGCACCGACCACCCGGAGGTGCAGGCGCTGGTTAGCCGCATCGAGGACCGCCGCGTCATCACCTATGGCGAGAACGCGCAGGCCGATGTGCGCTTCACCAACCATCGCATGGCCGGTGCTGCCTCCGAGTTCGACGTGGTGATCCGCGACCGCAAAACCGGCGGCCAGACGACGATATCGGACTTGCGCCTGCCGATGCCCGGCCGCCACAATGTCTCCAATGCGACAGCCGCGATTGCGGTCGCGCATGAGCTCGGCCTTTCGGCAGAGGCGATCAAGAAGGGGCTGTCGTCCTTTGCCGGCGTCAAGCGGCGCTTCACCCACACGGGTTCGTGGAATGGCGTCGAAATCTTCGACGATTATGGTCACCACCCGGTCGAGATCACAGCGGTGCTGAAGGCGGCGCGCAGCGCCACCAAGGGCCGCGTCATCGCCATCGCGCAGCCGCACCGCTTCACCCGCCTGCACGATCTGTTCGACGAATTCTCGGTCTGCTTCAACGATGCCGACACGGTGATGGTGGCCCCGGTCTATGCAGCGGGCGAAGAGCCGATCGACGGCGTGAGTTCGGAGGCGCTGGTGTCGCGCATCCGCTCCGGCGGTCACCGCGATGCGCGATATATCGACAGTGCCGCTGCCATCGCCCCCACCATCCGCGAATTGGCCAAGTCCGGCGACTTCGTTGTCTTCCTCGGCGCCGGTAACATCACCCAATGGGCCTATGCGCTGCCCAGGGAACTTGGCGGTGCGGTCTCATGATGCGCGGCCAGGATCTGATCGACAGACTTGGCGACCGACTTGCCGGCCTGCGTGGTCGCATCACGCCCAATGCCGAGATGGACAAGATCACCTGGTTCCGCGCCGGAGGGCTGGCCGAGGTGCTGTTCCAGCCGGCTGACGAGGAAGATCTTGCCGCCTTCCTGCGCGCCGTGCCGGAGGAGATCCCGCTCACCGTCGTCGGCGTCGGCTCTAACCTCCTGGTGCGCGACGGCGGTATTCCGGGTTTCGTCATCAGGCTTTCGGCCAAGGGTTTTGGCGAAGCCGAGGTCATATCGCCGACCGGCATCAAGGCGGGTGCTGCGACGCCGGACAAACGCGTTGCGGCCGTCGCCTATGAGGCCGGCATTGGCGGCTTTCATTTCTATCACGGCATTCCCGGCGCCATCGGTGGCGCGCTGAGAATGAATGCCGGCGCCAATGGCGTTGAGACACGAGAGCGGGTCGTGGAGGTGCGGGCGCTCGACCGCAAGGGCAATCTGCACACGCTGAGCAATGAAGACATGGGCTATGCCTATCGTCACTCGGCAGCACCTGCCGGGCTGATCTTCACCTCCGTCATTTTCGAAGGCGTGCCGGAAGACAAGGCGGCGATCAAGGCGGCCATGGACGCCGTCCAGACGCATCGCGAGACGGTGCAGCCGATCCGCGAGAAGACCGGCGGCTCGACCTTCAAGAATCCGGAGGGCACCTCGGCCTGGAAGGAGATCGACAAGGCCGGCTGCCGCGGGCTGATGATCGGCGGCGCGCAGATGTCGCCGATGCACTGCAACTTCATGATCAACACCGGAACCGCGACCGGCTACGACCTCGAATATCTCGGCGAGACGGTGCGCGCCCGGGTGCTTGTAAATTCCGGCATAAGGCTGCAGTGGGAAATCAAGCGCCTCGGCAATTTCCGCCCCGGCCACGCCGTTCAGGAATTCCTCGGGCAACTCCTGTAGGCCGTTAGCCCAAGCTGAAGTTCATGTGATGCTTGAACTTCAAACGGTCTGAAACAACAGCGCGACCGTTGCCCGAAAGACTCAACCGCACGCTTTTTGCCGCCGTTTTCGCGGAAAGTGAATCTGTCGGAATCATAAGCACTTGCCAGCGAATCAACTCTCTGATTCTCTGCCCTAAAGCGTTTCCTGATTTGAGTCGTTCGACGCGTCGACCGCGTTTTCCGTCTGGGGGGCAACCTGCCGGGAGACTCGGACTCCATCTGGTCGCTGAATGCGTGGTTGCGGGCCCGCCGTGAGAGGGATGACGGGATATGAAGAACAAGCATGTGGCTGTCCTCCTGGGCGGATTCTCGTCCGAGCGGCCCGTGTCTCTGTCTTCGGGAAAGGCGTGTGCGGATGCGCTTGAGAAAGAAGGCTACCAGGTTACCCGCGTCGACGTTGCGCGCGACGTCGGCGCCGTGCTTGGCGCGCTCAAGCCTGATGTTGTCTTCAACGCGTTGCACGGTCCGTTCGGTGAAGACGGCACCATTCAGGGCATCCTCGAATATCTGGCGATTCCCTACACCCATTCGGGTGTGCTCGCCTCGGCGCTCGCCATGAACAAGGAGCAGGCCAAGAAGGTTGCCAAGGCTGCCGGCATCGCGGTGGCGGAATCGAAGGTTGCCAGCCGCTTCGCCATTCAGAACAAGCACCCGATGAGGCCGCCCTATGTGGTGAAGCCTGTCAATGAAGGCTCGAGCTTCGGCGTTGTCATCGTGCATGAAGGGCAGTCGCATCCGCCGCAGGTCATCGGCTCGTCCGAATGGAAATATGGCGAGACCGTCATGGTCGAGCGCTACATCCATGGCCGCGAGCTGACCTGCGCCGTCATGGGCGATGTGGCGCTCGGCGTCTGCGAGATCATCCCGACAGGCCATTCCTTCTACGACTATGATTCAAAATACGTCGCCGGCGGATCAAAACACGAAATCCCTGCTAAAATTTCACCGAATATTTACCAAAAAATACAGACACTGGCGCTCAAGGCACATCTGGCTATCGGCTGTCGGGGCGTTTCCCGGTCGGACTTCCGCTATGACGATCGTCACTCCGAAAACGGCGAAATTGTCTGGCTCGAGATCAACACTCAGCCTGGCATGACGCCGACGTCTTTGGTGCCTGAAATCGCCGCCCAAGCGGGGCATTCGTTCGGCGATCTGTTGAGTTGGATGGTGGAGGACGCTTCGTGTCTGCGTTGAAATGGGGACAGGACAAGGGCAGGGGCGGCGCCGGGCCGGCGCTGTTCGGCATGCCGTTGTCGTTCGACCATTTCGTACTGCCGCGCGTGCTGCGCCGGCCGGTGCGCGTGCTGGCGCGCCTGGGTGGCGGCGACTTCGTCGCGCCGCGCTTTTCCGCGGCCATCCTGTCCGCTTCGCTCATCGCATCGAGCAGCCTCTATGGCGCCATTCTCGGCGGCCATGCCGATGACATCGTCCAGAGTATCACCGCCCGCACCGGCTTTGCCGTCGACCAGATCAAGGTGGTCGGCAACCGCCAGACCTCGGAGATCGACATACTGGACCGGCTTGAACTCGATGGCTGGACGTCGCTGATCGGCTTCGATGCCGAGGCAGCGCGCGAGCGCATCGATACGCTGCCCTGGGTCGAAGTGGCGGCGGTGCGCAAGGTCTATCCGCATACGCTGGAAGTGCGTGTCGAGGAGCGCGAACCCTTCGCGCTCTGGCAGCAGGGTTCAGAGCTTTCCGTGATCGAGCGCTCCGGCGCCGTGATTGCGCCGTTCTCGGGCGGCAAGCAGGCCTTGCTGCCGCTGATCATCGGCGCCGGCGCGCCGGCCAAGGCGCCCGACTTCCTGGCCAAGATCAAGAAGTATCCAGAGCTCGCGGCGCGGGTCAAAGGCTATATCCGCATCGGCGAGCGGCGCTGGGACCTGAAGCTGGAAAACGGCATCACCGTCAAACTGCCCGAGGATGGCGAGGACCAGGCGGTCGCCGAGCTGGTTCGGATGGATCATGACAACGGTCTTCTGACACGCGATATCGCCGCCATCGACATGCGCATCTCCGATCGCCTGGTCGTGCAGCTGACGCCGGAAGCGGCGACGCAGCGCCAGGCGGCGCTCAACGAAAAACCGCAAAGCCTCAAGCGCAAGTCGGAGACGAAGATATGAGCTGGCTTGGCGGCAACAGCGATGCCTCTTCGCGCCGCTCCGGCACGCTGACCGTGCTGGATGTCGGCTCAAGCAAGGTTTGCTGCGTGGTGGCGAAACTGAAGCCGCGCGAGGACGGCAAGCTGTTGCGCGGCCGCTCGCACCGCATCCAGGTGATAGGCATCGGCCATCAGAAGTCGCAAGGCGTGAAGTCGGGCGTGGTCGTCGATCTCGACCGCGCCGAGCACGCCATTCGCCTGTCCGTCGACGCCGCCGAGCGCATGGCGGGACTGACGGTGGATTCGCTGATCGTCAACATGACGGCCGGCCGGCTGAAGAGCGAAACCTATTCGGCCACCATCAACCTTGGCGGGCATCAGGCCGACGAGGCCGACATCAAGCGCGTACTTGCCGCCGGCGCCAAGCAGGCGCTGAAGGCCGAGCGCGACGTGATCCATTCGCTGCCGGTGGGCTTTTCGCTGGACGCCGAACGCGGCGTGCGCGATCCGCGCGGCATGGTCGGCGACCAGCTCGGCGTCGACATGCATGTGCTGACCGGTGACGCCGCGCCGCTGCGTAATCTGGAGCTCTGCATCAACCGCTCGCATCTGTCGGTCGAGCGCATGGTGGCGACGCCCTATGCTAGCGGACTTGCGGCGCTTGTCGATGACGAGCTCGAAATGGGCGCGGCCTGCATCGACATGGGCGGCGGCACGACGACGATCTCGGTGTTTTCGGAAGGCAAGTTCGTCCATGGCGACGCCATCGCCATCGGCGGCAATCACGTGACGCTGGACATGGCCAAGGGCCTGTCGACGTCGCTCGACGCCGCCGAACGGCTGAAGGTGATGCATGGCTCGGCGCTGCCCGGCAGCGCCGACGACCGCGACCTGGTCTCGATCCAGCCGATCGGCGAGGAAGGCGAGATGCCGCTGCAGATCCCGCGCTCGGTGATGACGCGCATCATCCGCGCCCGCATCGACGAGACGCTGGAGCTTCTGCGCGACCGGCTGAACAAGTCCGGCTACGGCAATGCCGTGGGAAAACGTGTCGTGCTGACCGGCGGCGCCAGTCAGCTGGCCGGCCTGCCGGAAGCGGCGCGCCGGATTCTGGGACGCAATGTGCGCATCGGCCGCCCGCTCGGTGTGGCGGGGCTGCCCGAAGCCGCCAAGGGGCCGGCTTTCTCGACGGCGGTCGGACTGCTGATCTATCCGCAGATGGCGAGTTTCGAGAGCCATCCGGCGAAAGGAATTTCCGGTCTCAGGATGACCGGAACGGGTGGAAAACTGCATCGCATGAGTCAGTGGTTGAGAGACAGTTTCTAATTGACGGGGACAGCCCCATAGGCGGCCGCGGCGGCGAAGCGGCGGGAAAGGCAAAGGACGGAGACAATGACCATCAATCTGCAAAAGCCGGACATCACCGAGCTCAAGCCGCGGATCACCGTGTTCGGTGTCGGCGGCGGTGGCGGCAATGCCGTCAACAACATGATCACCGCAGGCTTGCGCGGCGTCGAGTTCGTCGTGGCCAACACCGACGCGCAGGCGCTGACCATGTCGAAGGCCGAGCGGCTGATCCAGCTCGGCGCGCATGTCACCGAGGGGCTTGGCGCCGGATCGCAGCCGGAAGTCGGCCGTGCGGCGGCTGAGGAATGCATCGATGAGATCATCGATCACCTCTCCAACACCCATATGTGCTTCGTCACCGCCGGCATGGGCGGCGGCACCGGCACGGGTGCCGCCCCAGTCGTTGCCCGCGCGGCGCGCGAAAAGGGCATCCTCACCGTCGGCGTCGTCACCAAGCCGTTCCATTTCGAAGGCCAGCGCCGCATGAAGACGGCGGATATGGGCATCGAGGAACTGCAGAAATGCGTCGACACCCTGATCGTCATTCCCAACCAGAACCTGTTCCGGCTGGCCAATGACAAGACCACCTTCGCCGACGCCTTCGCTATGGCCGACCAGGTGCTCTATTCCGGTGTTGCCTGCATCACCGACCTGATGGTCAAGGAAGGCCTGATCAATCTCGACTTCGCCGACGTCCGTTCGGTGATGCGCGAGATGGGCAAGGCGATGATGGGCACCGGCGAGGCTTCGGGCGAGGGCCGCGCGATGGCCGCTGCCGAGGCAGCGATCGCCAACCCGCTGCTCGACGAGACCTCGATGAGGGGTGCCAAGGGCCTGCTGATCTCGATCACCGGCGGCCGCGACCTGACCCTGTTCGAAGTCGACGAAGCCGCGACCCGCATCCGCGAGGAGGTCGACCAGGACGCCAACATCATCCTGGGCGCCACTTTCGACGAGGAACTGGAAGGCGTCATCCGCGTCTCGGTGGTCGCCACCGGCATCGACAAGTCGGCGGCCGAAATCGCCGCGGTGCCGATCTCGATCCGAGCCGTGCCACCGCAGCAGAAGCCTGTCAGCCGTCCGGCTCCGGCCGCGGAAGGCCGGCCAGCGCCGGTCCAGCAGACCTATGAGCAGCGCGCGGCCGATCCGGTCGCCGAGGCGATCCAGCTTGCCGAAGCCAATGCGGCGGCAATGGCTCGTCCGGCGCCGATGGCCCAGGCGGAAGATTTCCGCCCGCAGAGCAAGATCTTCCAGGCTCCGCCGGCGCAACCGCAGCCTGTCGTGCAGCAGGTGATGCAGCCGGCGCCGCTGAGGGAAATGCCGCAGCCGGTGGCTGCCGCGCCGCAGCGCATGCCGCGGGTGGAGGATTTTCCGCCGGTGGTGAAGGCCGAGGTGGAAGCCAAGGGCAGGCCGACCGACCATGAAAACAGCGGGCCGATGGGGTTGCTCAAGCGGCTGACCAACGGCCTGACGCGCCGCGAGGAAGAACCGGCCCGGCTGCAGCCGGCGCAGCCGCGCGAACCGAAACTGCGCCAGGCAGCGCCCGAAATGCGCCGCCTCGCCAGCCAGGATCCGCAGCTTTACGCGCCGCGCCGCGGCCAGCTCGACGATCAGGGCCGGTTGACGCCGCAGACCAGGTCGGCTCAGGAAGACGACCAGCTGGAGATCCCGGCTTTCCTGCGCCGCCAGGCCAACTGAGGCGTTAACGGTATGTAACACTTGTTAACAGGCAGACGAGAGATCGTTTGCCTGTTAACTCAAAAGATCCTTTGATAACAGAGTGTTACGAAGTGACGCTCATAGCCGGCCGCGGTTACACAGAGTAAGAAACCGTGATTTGGAGTCTCCCTGACGGGCCACTATCTTTGCCGCAGCACTTTCGGTGTGCTGGGATTCGGGGAGTTGGCCCTGCCTGCCGATAATCAAGAGCCGCGCCCTTCGGGGCTTTAAAGCGGACATGGGCGTTATGGGCTATGGGGTTTGTCTTGCAAGACTACCAGACGACACTTCGATCGCGTGCGACGCTAACGGGTACCGGCGTTCACAGCGGCAAACCGGTCACCGTCAATTTCCTTCCCGCGGACGCTGACACGGGCGTCGTCTTCCACCTTTCGACCGGAAGCGAGAGCCGTGAGTTCCGTGCGCTGGTCGCCGAAGTCGGCGCGACCGATCTCTGCACCATGCTTGGCGATCCGGCAGGCGAGCATATCGCCACCGTCGAACATCTGATGGCGACGCTCTTCGGGCTCGGCATCGACAACATCGTCATCGAGATCGACGGCCACGAGGTTCCGATCCTCGACGGCAGCGCGGTGGCGTTCGTTGAAGCCATAGACCAGGCCGGCATCGAGACGCTGGCGATCAAGCGCCGCTACATCAGGGTGGTCAAGCCGGTTCGCATCGAGAACGGCGCGTCCTGGGCTGAATTCAGGCCCTATAGCGGCACGCGCTTCGAGGTTGAGATCGATTTCGAGAGCCCGGCGATCGGCCGTCAGCTGTTCGCCTCCGACATGAATCCCGACGTCTTCCGCCAGGACATTGCGCGTGCCCGCACCTTCGGTTTCATGAAGGATGTCGAGCGGCTGTGGGCGGCAGGCTATGCGCTGGGCTCCTCGCTGGAGAACTCGCTGGTGATCGGCGACGACAACCGGGTGATCAATATGGGTGGCCTGCGCTATCCCAATGAATTCGCTCGCCACAAGACGATGGACGCGATGGGCGATCTGGCGCTGGCCGGTGCCCGTTTCATCGGCTGCTTCCGCTCCTATCGCGGAGGCCACCGGATGAACGCCGCGGCGTTGCGGCGGCTTTTGTCCGACCGTTCAGCCTTCGAGGTCGTCGAGACCACGCGCCGCGAGCGCGGCCGCACCGCCGAGATGAGCGCCGTCACCGGGCCAGTCTTCGCGCCCTGGGTGATCTGATTCTTAACGATTTTCTGGCTTTCTGAGCGTCGGCTGGTGTTGCATGGATGCATCACTGGCCGGTGAAAGCGCATAGCTTTCGGGGCAACGCCAGGCCGCCACAAAAATGTGCGATTGGCTAGACATAGCGTTGCTGGGCAAGGCAGTTATGGTTTATGGCTGCTGCCGTCTGTTAGGTGCATGTCGCTCAAAAGTGGGGATCAGTTTTGAGGGAACGCCATGCGAAAGGCATTGAAATAACGCCGAAAGGGCGCAATCCAATCATGTTCTTCAAGCGAGTTGGTCAATCGAAAGCGCCGTATCGGGCTGTTTTCCTGGCGCTTTCGGTGGTTGTGCCATCGCTGTTCCTCTCGGCCTGCATGTCGTCGGAGAAAGACGTCGATCTGTCGACCTATGTCGACCAGACCGAACCGGCCGACGTCCTTTACAATCAAGGCCTTGCCAATCTCAACGCCGGCCGCCTGGATGAGGCGAGCAAGAAGTTCGACGCCGTCGACCGTCAGCATCCCTATTCCGAATGGGCCCGCAAATCGATGGTGATGGGCGCCTTCGCCGACTACCGCGCCGGCCACTATGACGAGGCGATCGGCTCGGCCAAGCGCTATCTTACGCTCTATCCGTCGACCGACGACGCCGCTTATGCCCAGTATATCATTGGCCTGAGCTACTATCGCCAGATCAAGGACGTCACCCAGGACCAGAAGGAAGCTCGCCAGACCGTGCAGACGATGCAGGATCTGGTGACGCGCTGGCCGACTTCGGAATATGTCGACGACGCCAAGGAAAAGATCCGTTTTGCCAACGACCAGCTCGCCGGCAAGGAGATGCAGATCGGCCGCTACTATCTTGAACGGCGCGAATACATCGCCGCCGTCAAGCGCTTCCGCAATGTGGTCGAGAACTATTCCAACACCCGTCATGTCGAAGAGGCGCTGGCGCGCCTGACAGAGAGCTACTACGCGATGGGCTTGACCTCGGAAGCGCAGACGGCCGCGGCCGTGCTCGGCACCAACTATCCCGACAGCCAGTGGTACAAGGATTCCTACAAGCTCTTGCAGAGCAATGGGCTTGAGCCGCGCGAGAATGCCGGGTCGTGGATATCCAAGGCCGGGAAGCTGATCACCGGCGCCTGACGCCTGAGCATCGACTGAAGCGATCACAGCGCTTTTCGGATTGATCCGACGCTCAAACAAAAAGATAGTGCGGCGCTGCGACTCCACCGGTCGCATGCCGCATTGAGGCGCGTCGCGCGCTTTAAGTCTTTGGTTTTGTGCATGCCGTTGTCCCAAACCGGTCCGCTTGGGGCGACATGCGATAGGTTCGGGTTCTGATGCTTTCCAGACTGTCGATCCGCGATATCGTCCTGATCGAGAAGCTGGATATCGACTTCCAGCCCGGCCTTTCCGTGCTGACCGGTGAAACCGGCGCCGGCAAATCCATCCTGCTCGACGCGCTATCGCTGGCGCTCGGCGCGCGCGGCGACGCCTCGCTGGTGCGCCATGGCGCCGCCCAGGGCCAGGTCATCGCCGTGTTCGACGTGCCGCGCAACCATCCGGTGCGTGCGCTGCTTTCCGAAAACGCCATCGAGGATGACGGCGACATCATCCTGCGCCGGCTGCAGACGGCGGATGGCCGCACCCGCGTCTTCGTCAACGACCAGCCGTCCAGTGTCACCCTGATGCGCGACATCGGCCACGCGCTGGTCGAGATCCACGGCCAACACGACGAGCGGGCCCTGGTCGATCCTGGCGCGCATCGCGAATTGCTGGACAGCTTTGGCGGCCATCTTGGTGCTGCCCGCGCGACAGGCGAGGCGTGGCGCTATTGGCGCGGCTGCGAGCAGGACTTTGCCCGGCATCGTGCCAAGGTCGAGGCTGCGGCGCGCGAGGCCGATTATCTCAGGGCTTCGGTGGCTGAACTGGCCAAGCTCGATCCGCAGCCCGGCGAGGAGACGCAGCTGGCGGAATTGCGCGCCACGATGATGCGGGCGGAAAAGATCGCCTCGGAAATCCATGACGCGCAGGATGTGCTGTCAGGCCCGTCCTCGCCGCTGCCGCAGCTGGCCAGCCTGCTCAGGCGTCTGCAGCGCAAGGCCAGCGAAGCACCTGGCCTGCTTGAGGATGTGGTGAAGTCGCTCGATGAGGCGATGCTGTCGCTGGATGCGGCACAGTCCGGTGTCGAGGCGGCGCTGCGGGCCGCCGAATACGATCCGCAGCGGCTGGAGAAAGCGGAGGAGCGGCTGTTTTCGCTGCGCGCGGCGTCACGCAAGCACAGCGTGGCGGTCGACGATCTGGCGCAACTGCGCGACACGATGTCGGCCGACCTTGCCGATCTCGATGCCGGCGAGGAACGTCTGCATGGGTTGGAGAAACAGGCCGCCGCGGCGCGCGAGGCCTATGACATTTCGGCGGCCCAGCTGTCCTCGCTTCGCCATGCGGCTGCGATCGGCCTGACCAAGGCTGTCATGGCTGAACTGCCGGCGCTGAAGCTCGAGCGGGCCGAGTTCATCGTCGGGCTGACCAGCGATGGCGAAAACCGCATGGAAGAAGGCATCGATCAAGTCGAGTTCTGGGTGCGCACCAATCCCGGCACAAGGCCCGGCCCGATGATGAAGGTTGCCTCCGGCGGCGAGCTGTCGCGCTTCCTTCTGGCGCTCAAGGTGGCGCTGGCCGACCGTGGCTCGGCGCCGACATTGGTCTTCGACGAAATCGACACCGGGGTGGGCGGCGCCGTGGCCGATGCCATCGGCCAAAGACTGGCCAGGCTGTCGACGCGGGTGCAGGTGCTGTCCGTCACCCATGCGCCGCAGGTGGCGGCACGTGCGGCAACGCATTTCCTGATCTCCAAATCCGGCGGCTCCGACAAGGTCGCCACCGGCATCGCCGAGATGGACCGGGCGGCGCGCCAGGAAGAGATCGCGCGCATGCTGGCCGGCGCCACCATTACAGACGAGGCGCGCGCGGCCGCGGAGCGGTTGCTGCGCGAGAACACGGCGGCGGCTTAACAACCGGCAGATACCCGAATTGGCTTTTCCGGAAAGAGTCAGGATATGGCGACATCCTGCTGTTCGGGTTTGATTTTTCCACAGCCTATCTCGCTGACAGCAAATCCTGATTTATAGTGGCCCACCATAATTCGAGGACCGCGCCGCATGTCTGAAAAACCAGTCGAATCGTTGAGTGAAAGCGAAGCCGCGGATGAGCTTGCGCGGCTGGCCGAGGAGATCGCCGGCCACGACCGGCGCTACCATGCCGAGGACGCGCCGACGATCACCGACGCCGAATACGATGCGCTGCGGCGGCGCAACCTTGCTATCGAAGAGCGCTTCCCAGGTCTGGTGCGCGAGGATTCGCCCTCGCTGCGGGTCGGTGCCGCGCCGGCCGAAGGCTTCGCCAAGGTGCGCCATGCGGTGCCGATGCTCAGCCTCGCCAAGGCCTATACCGACGAGGACGTCACCGATTTCATCGAACGTGGCCGCCGCTTCTTCGACCGCGACAAGGATCTCGACATCGCGTTTACGGCCGAGCCGAAGATCGATGGGCTGTCGGCGTCGTTGCGCTATGAACGCGGCATGTTCGTTCAGGGCGCCACGCGCGGCGACGGTGCGGTGGGTGAAGACATCACCGCCAACCTCAGGACCATCGCCGACATCCCAGCCAAGTTGAAGGGATCGGGCTGGCCCGAGACCATCGAAATACGCGGCGAGGTCTATATGACTTACGCCGAATTCGAGGCGCTGAAGGCGCGCTCGGCGGCGGTCGGCGGCCAGGACTATGTCAATCCGCGCAACACGGCTGCCGGATCGCTGCGCCAGAAGGATGCCTCCGTCACCGCCAGTCGCAATCTCAAATTCTTCGCCTATGCCTGGGGCTACACGACGGCAGATCCCGCGCCGACGCAGTACGAATCCGTGCAGAAATTCGCCGAGTGGGGCTTCAAGGTCAGCCCGCTGATGGTGCGGGCGAAGTCGGTCGAAGATCTCATCGCGCAATATCACAAGATCGAGGAACTGCGCTCGTCGCTGGGCTACGACATCGATGGCGTCGTCTACAAGGTCGACCAGCTGGAATTGCAGCGTCGCTGGGGGTTCGTGACCGGCGAGCCGCGCTGGGCAGTTGCGCACAAATTCCCGGCCGAACAGGCGATGACGACGGTGCAGAAGATCGACATCCAGGTCGGCCGCACCGGCACGTTGGCGCCGGTGGCGCGGCTGGCGCCGGTCACGGTCGGCGGCGTGGTGGTCGAAAACGTCACGCTGCACAATGAGGATTACATCAAGGGCTTCGACAGCAACGGCCTGCCGATCCGCGACGGCATCGATGTGCGCATCGGTGACACGGTTGTCATACAACGGGCAGGCGACGTCATTCCGCAGATCGTCAGCGTCGTCATCGACAAGCGGCCGGGCGATGCGGTGCCTTATCAATTCCCGCACACCTGTCCGGTCTGCGGCTCGCCGGCGACGCGCGAGGTCAACGAGAAGACCGGCAAGGAGGATTCGCGCCGGCGCTGCACGGGCGAGCTGATCTGCGCCGCGCAGGCCGTGGAGCGGCTGCGCCATTTCGTGTCGCGCGGCGCGCTCGACATTGAGGGCCTGGGCGCCGAAAACATCGACCTGTTCTTCAATTCGGGACTGGTCAAGACCGCCGCCGATATCTTTACCCTGAGGGATCGGCGGCCGGCTGTCACCAGGGCGCTGGCCGAGCGGCGCGAGGAGCAGGCCAGGCAGCGCGAGGCGGCATCGGGCAAGGCGCGCAAGAATGTGCGCGGTGTCGAGGACCGCAATTATGAAGGCCTCGACAAGCTGTTCGCGGCAATCGATTCGCGCCGCGAGCCGGAGCTTGATCGTTTCATCTTCGCTCTCGGCATTCGCCATATCGGCGAAACGACGGCAGCGGTGCTTGCCAAGACCTTTTCCACCATCGAGGAGCTGATCCGCGTCGGCAAGGAGACGGCAGCGGCGGAAGACCCGCACAGTGTTTTCCCCTCGATCAACGGCATCGGCGACACGGTGATCGATGCGCTGCGCGATTTCTTCGGCAATGAGCGCAATGACGACGTGCTCGACAGACTGCTCGAGCAGGTCAAGCCGAAGCCCTATATCGTCACCGTCTCGGCCGACAGCGAGGTTGCCGGCAAGACCATCGTCTTCACCGGCACGCTGGAAAAGATGACCCGGTCCGAAGCCAAGGCGATGGCCGAACGGCTCGGCGCCAAGGTAGCAGGTTCGGTGTCGGCGAACACCGACCTCCTGGTGGCCGGGCCGGGTGCGGGCTCCAAACTAAAGCTTGCCAGCGAACTCGGCGTCGAAGTCATCGACGAGGACACATGGTTGCAACGGGTCGGCAAGGCATGACCGGCGGCTCGTTCAAAGGATTTGGCCAGAAGGCCATTCCGTTCCTGAAGGCGCTCGACTTCCACCAGAGCCCCGAATGGTTCCAGGAAAACCGGGCGCTTTACGACAGCGAACTGCACGAGCCGTTCTGCGATCTGGTCGAGACGCTGACCGAGCGCTTTGCAGCGGCGGGTCTGGGCTTGCGCGGCGACCGCAAGAAGTCGCTGTTTCGCATCAATCGCGACGTGCGCTTTGCCAAGGACAAACGGCCCTACAACCAGCATCTGTCGGCCATGCTGTCGCCGGACGGCACCAAGATGGAGCAGGGCGTGTTCTTCGTCTATGTCGGGATCGACCGCTGCTTTGCCGACGTTGCCTGGTGGAACCCGGAGCCGCCCCTGCTGCTGGCGATGCGCAAGGCGATTATCGCCCGGCCAGCCGAGTTCCGAAAACTGCTTTCAACGCTGAAGAAAAACGGCTTCGAACTCGAAACCGAGGGTCGGTTGAAGCGCACGCCGCGCGGCTTCGAGCAGGTCAACGAACCCGATCTTGTCGACGCCATCCGCAACCGGCACTTCTATGTTCAGCACATGATCGATCCGGCCGGCATCCACGCGCCAGCGCTGGTCGACGAGCTTGTCGATTTCACCTTGCGCGCCAAGCCGTTGCTCGATTGGGGCAGGGCGATCCAGGGGACTGCGCTACGGAGCTAGCCCGGAGAGTTACATCCGCATCAAGAGGCCGCCGTCGACGGCGAGCTCAATGCCGGTGATGTAGCTTGCTGCGTCGGAAAGCAGGAAGAGCGCGGCATTGGCCATGTCCTGCGGCGTGCCGATGCGGCCGAGCGGGGTGTAGTCGGCAACGGCAGCGCGCTTCTCCTCTGTGTCCCAGCGCGCCTGCAGCGGCGTCAGCGCCATGCCCGGGCAGATCGAATTGGAGCGGATGCCATCGCCCGCCAACTGCATGGCGAGCGACTTCGACAGCGCGCAGACGCCCGCCTTGGAGGCCTGGTAGGCGTCCTGCGGTTTTGGATCGCCGCGATACCACTGGATGGTCGAGAAGTGCACCATGGCGCCGCCGCGCCCACCCGCGCGCATATGCGGAACAACCGCGCGCGCCGTGTGTACGAAGGACTTCAGATTGATGTTGAAGACCTGGTCCCAGACATCGAGATCCATTTCGAGGGCCGACTTGTCGCGGCCGAACCAGAGCACGCCTGCGACATTGGCGAGATAGTCGATGCCGCCGCGCTCACGGCCGGCAGCGCTGATGGTCCGTTCGACGAAGGCGGCGTCGGTAAGGTCGCCCTGGGCGAAGGTGAGCCGGTCGTCATAGGCGGCAAGCGATGCCGGACGCGGCTTGACGTCGATGGCGGTGACCGAAGCGCCAGCATCGAGCAACGCCAGCGTGATCGCCTCGCCCATGCCACCACCGGCGCCGGTGACGACGGCATGCCTGCCGGTGAAATCATAAGCGATCATCTGAACCTCCTTTTTTGCGATCCCTGACATCAGTTTCGCTGATTTGTTGGCTCAAGCGAATTCGTCTGACTTTTCAGCCGCCGGCTCCTACATAGCAGCGCGAGCTGGGAATGTGACATGTCGGCAGAGACCTTAACCGAAAATTCTGTGGCCAATGATTTCTGGGACGGTGTGCGCCTGTCTATGCCAGTGGTGGTCGCCGCGGCGCCGTTTGGGCTGCTGTTCGGCGCCATTGCCGTCGACAATGGCTTTTCCGTTCTCGAAGCTTTTGCGATGAGCGCGCTGATCTTCGGCGGCGCCAGCCAGATGGTCGGCATCGAACTGTTCGGCCAGCATGTCGCGCCATGGCTGATCGTGCTGTCGATCTTCGCGGTGAACTTTCGTCACGTGCTCTATTCCGCCGGCATCGGCCGGCGCATCGCGCATTGGCCGGTGATCCAGCAGGCGTTGGGCTATTTCGTGCTCACCGATCCGCAGTTCGCGGTGGCCGAGCGCAAGGCCGAAGCCGGCGAGACCGTTGGCTTCGCCTGGTATATGGGGCTTGGCCTGCCGGTCTATGTGTTGTGGGTGATCGAAAGCGCGCTGGGCGCAGTGTTCGGCAAGCTGATCCCTGATACACATGCGCTCGGCATCGACTTCCTGCTGCCGATCTATTTCCTTGGCCTGGTCATGGGCTTTCGCAAGCGGCCGCTGTGGCTGCCGGTGGTGATCGCCAGCGCTGCCGCCTCGATCATCGCCTACAAGACGGTCGGTTCGCCCTGGCACGTTTCCATCGGCGCCGTTGCCGGCGTGCTTCTGGCCGTCATCTTGCCGCCCCACCATAGCGGCGTGGAGGCAAAGCGATGAGCACCACCTTCTGGATCATCGTTGCCGGCGCGATCGCCACCTATCTCACGCGTGTCGGCGGCCATCTGGTGATTTCGCGCTTCGACCATATCCATCCGCGCGTCGAGGCGGGTTTGAATGCCGTGCCGGCGGCGGTGCTGACGACGCTGGTGGCGCCGGCGGCCCTTGGCGCCGGGCCGGCGGAATGGGCGGCACTGGTTGTCGCCGCTGTGGTCTCGCTGCGGGGCGGGCTGATGGCCATGTTCTTGGCGGGTGCCGCGGTACTTATTCTTGCACGGCAGTTCGTCGGGTAGGGGATTTACCGGGACGACAGTTCGAGCCGTTGGTGCTGCCCCTCATTGCCCTGCCGGGCATTTCTCCCCGTATAGTGACGGGGAGAAAGACGCACCCTCAAATCTTCGCGTCGTGCGGCAGCGGCGCTGTCGCCTTCTCCAGCCAGGCCAGCGTCTCGCCATCGAGCATCGGGCCGATCTCGGCCAACACCCAGGCATGGTAAGTATCCAGCCAGTGCAGCTCCTCGCGCGTCAACAGGTCGGTGCGTATCAGCCTGACGTCGATCGGCGCCAGCGTCAGCGTCTCGAAACTGTGCATGGCAATGTCGCCGCCTTCGATCTGATCGGCCGGCGTCACCAGGATCAGGTTCTCGATGCGGATGCCGTAGGAGCCTTCCTTGTAGTAGCCGGGCTCGTTGGAGAGCATCATGCCGGCGAGCAGCTTTTCGGTGCCGGTGCGGGCAATGCGCTGCGGCCCTTCATGCACGGCCAGATAGGAGCCGACGCCATGGCCGGTGCCGTGCGCGAAGTCGCAGCCATGCTTCCACAACGCCATGCGCGCCACCGCGTCTATCTCAGAGCCGCGCGTGCCCGCCGGGAAGCGCAGCGTCGAAATGCCGATCATGCCCTTCAGCACCAGCGTGAAGCGCTCGCGCATCTCTTCGGTCGGCTGGCCGATCGGCACGGTGCGGGTGATGTCTGTCGTGCCGTCCTGATACTGGGCGCCGGAATCGAGCAGGAACAGTTCGCCCTTTGCCAGCTTGCGGTTGGTGGCGCGCGACACGCGGTAATGCATGATGGCGCCATTCGGGCCGGCGCCGGAAATGGTGTCGAAAGAGACGTCGCGCAGCGGCATCTGCGTTTCCTCGCCGGTCTGCCGGCGCGTCTCTTCCAGTTTGGTGACGACGGTTATTTCGTCGAGCGAGCCCGGCTTCTGCCGCTCCAGCCAGCACAGGAGTTTCGCCACCGCTGCCCCGTCGCGACGGTGCGCGGCGCGGCTGCCGGCGATCTCGGCCTGGTTCTTGGTGGCACGCGGTATGCGGGCGGGATCGGGCGCGGCAACAAAGGTTCCGCCATTGTCCTCGACCAGCATTCTGAGCTTTTCGGCCGCCAGCACCGGATCGAGCGCGATCCTTGCGCCACCTTTGGCAAGGGCGATGATTGCCGCCTCGAATTCGCCGGGCTCATGCAAGTCGGCAAGCTGGGTGAGATAGGCGGCGACGGTGCGCGAAAACTTGCGCTGGTCCATGAACAGCTGGTGCTTGCCGTCGGCTGCGAGGATCGCGAAACCGAGCGCCAGTGGCGTGTGCGGCACGTCACCGCCGCGTATGTTGAAGGCCCAGGCGATCGAGGAGGGGTCGGTCAGGACGGCGTGCGTGGCGCCGTCCTTGGCGATCGCCGCTGCCAGCCGCACCAGCTTGTCCTTGGCCAGTTCGCCCGCAAAGCCGATCGGGTGGATCTCGACGGGCGCCACTGGTGGTGCCGGCTGATCCTTCCAGATGATATCGATCGGGTTCTTGTCGAGTGGAACCAGCGTGGCGCCGGATTGCTCGGCCGAAACATTCAGCGCCTTGACCTCGTTGATCGTGTGCAGCCAGGGGTCGAAGCCAAGTCGCGCGCCCTTGCCGAGATTGTCCTTGATCCAGGACGCTGGCGGGTTGTCGACGAGGCTCTCGATGGCGAAAATGTCGAGATCGACTTCGTGGCGGACCTGCAGCGTATAGCGGCCGTCGACGAACATGAAGGCGCGGTCGCGCAGCACAAGGGCGACACCGGCCGAACCGCTGAAGCCGGTCAGCCATTTCAGCCGCGCCGAGCGGTCGGCGACATATTCGCCCTGGTGTTCGTCGGCGCGGGGCACGAGGAAACCGTCCAGGCCATTGTCCGCCAGCCATTGCCGCAGCAGCTTCACGCGCGGCTTGCCGACGCTGGGATCGCCAGCGGAGTCAAAGGTCTGGAACATGGCTGGTTTCCTCCTGTACTTGGCGCGACCGTAGCGCATGGCCCGGAAAACCGGAATCGATTTTCGACAATCGCAATAGGCTCGGATTGGTCCAGCTAGTGCTTGAGGTGGATGGTCACCCAGCCTTCGCGATGCAAGGTCCTGACATGGCGGAAATTCTGGCCGACATAGGCCGAGATCACCGCGTTGCACTGGCGATCGAGAATGCCGGACAGCACGATCGAGCCGCCGAGGCTGATGTGCCTGGCCATTTCCGGCGCCAGCCGCATCAGCGGCCGCGCCAAGATGTTGGCGACGATCAAGTCGAAAGGCGCGCGCTTGCCGAAGATCGGGTGGTGGAAGCCGGGCGCCGTCACGGTTTCGACCAGCGCCTTGACGTGGTTGAGGCGGGCATTGGCGGCGGCAACCCTGACAGCGATCGGATCGATGTCGGTGGCCAGCACCGGAATATGCGCCAGCTTGGCAACTGCGATCGCCAGTACCGCGCTGCCGGTGCCGAGGTCGAGGGCATTCCTGGGATGCTCGCGGCGCACGACCCGTTCCAGCATTTCCAGGCAGCCGGCGGTGGTGCCGTGATGGCCGGTGCCGAAGGCAAGGCCGGCCTCGATCTCGATGGCGAGTTCGCCGCTGTGGCGCTTCCTGCGGTCATGCGCGCCATGGACGAAGAAACGCCCGGCGCGCACCGGCTTCAGCCCTTCCAGCGAGCGTGCCACCCAGTCGATATCGGGCAAGACCTCGCGTTCGATCGGCTTCGACAGGGAAAGGCCAGAAAGGATATCTCTCAGCCGTGCCTCGACCCCGTCGACATCGCCGTCGGCATAGAGCGAGACTTCATGGATGTCGCGGCCCTCGTCGACTTCGAGCACGGCGAGCGGCCGGCCTTCATCCTCGAAAGCCATTTCGAGCGCGGCAAAGATGCTGTCGGCCTCGACCTTCCCAGCCGTGAAATGGAGCCTGGTCTGCGTCATCAGCTTTGGGCGCCCGCCGCCAGCCGCTTCAGCTTGGCGATCGCCGTATCGGCGCTTTCGCCGTAAGCGATGGTGCCCGAAAACTCGCCCTTGGCATTCAGCAGCAGCACCGATGCGGTGTGGTCCATCGTGTAGTCGCCGTCGCCGGTATCGACCTTCTTCCAGTAGATGGCGAACGATTTGGCCATCGCATGCACCTTGTCGGGATCGCCCGAAATGCCGACGATGCGGTCGGAAAAATTGCTGACATAGGTGTTCATCACTTGCGGCGTGTCGCGCTCGGGGTCGACGGTCACGAAATAGGCGTTGAGGTTCTTGCCGTCGTCGCCCAGCGTCTTCAGCCAGCCGGCAAGTTCGAACAGCGTGGTCGGACAGACTTCCGGGCAATGGGTGAAGCCGAAGAAGACGACGCTGGGATGGCCTCTGAAGGCAGCTTCGGTGATCGGCGCGCCTTTCTGGTCGACCAGCGTGAACGGGGCGCCGAACGGCTCGCCGCCATAATGGCCCTTGTACCAGTCGAAGGTGAGCCAGCCGATGCCGGCCGCCATCAGAACCAGAATGCCGACCAGGATTGAACGCATCATCGGGAAGTGTCCGTCGTGATTTCTTTTAGGCGCCGGATTGGCGCCTGCGGCGGAAGTCTTAGCCGGTAGCGGCGGTCAAGGCAAAGATGCCGCGTTGCCGCAACCGGCTCTCGATGCTGCTTCGCACGCGGCCGGAGTTACCAAACGGTAATTTGACCGGTGTTGGGCCTCTACCCATCTTGACGGTCTGTTCTCTTGCCGTGGAACCAGCCAATGTCGGATATGTCTGTGGCTTCCTACTCCAAGACCCAGATCTGGCTGCACTGGAGCATTGCGGCCCTGATCCTGATCCAGTTCCTCGCCCATGATGGCATGGAGCATGTGTGGCGTGCCTTTCGCAGGGGGCAGGAGGCGTCGCCCGGTGATGTGCCGCTGGCCTATCTGCATGTCGTGATCGGTCTGGCGGTGCTGGTTCTGGCTGCGTGGCGGCTCTGGCTCAGGGCGACGCGCGGCGTTCCGCCGGTGTCGGGCATGGAACATCCGGTGTTGAAACTGCTCGCCAAGGCGACGCATTTCGTCATCTACGCGCTTATCCTCATCGTGCCGCTCTCGGGCGCCGCCGCATGGTTCCTTGGTATGCCAGGGGCAAGTCTGGTGCATGTGCTGGGCAAGGACATCCTGCTCTATGTGGTGCTCCTGCATACGGCAGGCGCGCTGGTTCAGCATTTCGTCTTCAAGACCGACGTGCTGCGGCGGATGCTGGCATTCCGGCAGGCCTAGCTTGCAAAGCCAGGCAGTTCGCCCCACCTGTGGTCGGCAACCAGAACCTGAGGAGGCTCCCTTGCAAAGACGGATTGGGCGAAAACTGTTCGGCGGCGCATTGGCCGCATGCATCGCCCTTGGCGCCGGTGCTGCCGCGGCCGAGGAGGTCGGCAAGGTCGGCGTCGACTGGCTCGGCAACGACATCATCGTCGAGGCGATCAAGGACCCGAAGGTCGACGGCATCACCTGCCACGTCTCCTATTTCGACCGCGGCGTCATCGACCGGCTGCAGAAGGGCAACTGGTTCGAGGACCCATCGGATTCGTCGATCTCGTGTCGCCAGACCGGGCCGATCACCATCGGCGACATCGACGTGAGCGAAGGCGGCGAAGAGGTGTTCAAGCAAGGCATCAGCCTGATCTGGAAGAAGCAGGTGGTGAACCGCATCTACGACAAGAAAAACCAGACGCTGATTTATCTCTCGCATTCACGCCAGGTGCAGGACGGCTCGGCGAAAATGTCGGTAACCACCGTGCCGCTGTTCGGTCAGAGCGTGGTGTGGACCAACGGCCAGCCGAAATAGGGCGGACTCTGGGCTGTCTGGCCGCGCGACAACTGCTTCCGCTTTGCGGCAGCAATTGCGCGGGACAATTGCTTCCGCAATTGCGCGGAGGTAAATCCGCGCCATGGACCGTACTGAAAACCTTGTCCTCAAAGACCCTGAACCGCGCATTCATCCGACGGCCGAGCTGAAGGCGTGCAAGCTCGGCCGCTATGCCTCGATCGGCGAGCGGGTGGTGCTGCGCGAGGTCAATGTCGGCGATTTCTCCTATTTCGAGCGCCACGCCGAGGCGATCTACACGACGATCGGCAAATTCTGCTCGATCGCCGCCAACAGCCGCATCAACGCGCTGGAGCATCCGATCGAGCGGGTCACGCAGCACAAGCTTAGCTACCGCCCGAACGAGTATTTCCGCTGGCTGGGCGTCGACGCCGCGTTCCGCGAACGGCGGCAGGCCAAGGCCGTCAGCATCGGTAACGATGTCTGGATCGGCCACGGCGCGGTGATCATGCCGGGCATAAGCATCGGCAATGGCGCCATCGTCGGCGCCAATGCTGTGGTGACCAGGGATGTGCCGGCCTATGCGATCGTCGCCGGCGTGCCGGCCAAGCCATTGCGCCGGCGTTTTCCGCCTGAGATCGCGGCGCGGATCGAAAGCCTCGCCTGGTGGGACTGGCCGCCGGAAAAACTGGCGAAAGCGGTTCCCGACATGCAAGCCCTGGCGATCGAGGATTTTCTCGACCGCTGGGAACAGGAGCGCTCCTGAGCGCAGCGGTCGGATTAGCATGCCGCCAGCTCTCGCCGCGCGTGCGCGTCTTTATCGACTGGCTGGTCGAAATCCTCGCACCGAAATTCTGAGACAGCGCGCCTGTTGGGGGAGAGAGCCGCCGGTCTACGGCAACAACCCCTTCCGCTATGCGGGGGTGGCGCAGCGGAAGGGGCTTTGGAGGTAAACCGCTGTGAAGCGGAAGGAACAAGCTCTCCGGCCTGCACAGGGGACTATGGCAAGAAACCCATAAGGTGGCTTTTCCCGGCGCTGCGCTTTTGGCGTGTGTCCAATTGCATCAGCGATATCACCTGTGACAGGGAACCGGGAGCGGCTGCCGGTTGTTTCTTGCTGGAACGATGAATGCGGCTCCCATCGGGTCGAACTCATAAGGGATTTTGAATTGGAAAAGCTGTTCACCAAGATCGCCAACACGGTTGCTCATCTGGCCGGCCTGCCGCTGACCTTTGTCGGCTGCTGCGCGATCGTCATCGTCTGGGCGGTCAGCGGACCGTTCTTCGGCTTCTCCGATACGTGGCAACTGGTCATCAACACTGGAACGACGATCATCACCTTCCTGATGGTGTTCCTGATCCAGAACACCCAGAACCGCGACGGCGCAGCGGTCCAGGCCAAGCTCGACGAATTGATCCGGGTCGGCAAGGGTCACAACCATTTCATCGGCATCGAGCATCTGACCGAAACCGAGGTCGAGGAAATCAGAGACAAATGCGAACGCGCGGCCAAGCGGCATGACCGCGAGATCGCCGAGCTGTCCGCCAAGAAAGCCGTGGCCCAGAAACGCGCTCCGAAAAAACGCGCCGCCTGAATTCGCTGCTCAGCGCTCCATGAAGGCCGCAAAAGCGTCCTTGTGGTCAGGGTGCCAGCGCGAGAGGGCAGGGCGGTTCTCGATGATGTCGCCGATCGCCCAGGCCATGCGTTTTTCGTCCGTCGACCGCTTCACCTCATTGTCGGGGCACAGGATGTAGAAATCGCCACGCGTGAGCGAGGTCAGCATGAAGTCGATCACCTGCTCGCCGGTCCAGGCGCCGGCCGGTTTTTCGGTCGCTCCCTCGGTGATGCCGGTGAAAGTGAAGCCGGGGATGAGAAGATGCGCTGCAACCTTCGCGCCCGGTTCGTTGCGCAGCGCATGCGCAAGGCCTTCGGTGAAGGTCTTCAGCGCCGATTTGGAGACGTTGTAGGCCAGGTTGCCGGGTGGCGTGGTGATGCCTTGCTTGGAGCCGGTGTTGACGATCAGGCCTGGCTTGCCCGACGCCAGCATGGCTGGCGCGAAGGCCTCGACGCCGTGCACGACGCCCCAGAAATTGATGTCGATCAGCCGCTTCCAGGCCTCGCCGTTTTCCCAGGGCTTTCCCGGATTGTTGCCGACGCCGGCATTGTTCATCAGCAGCGATACGGCGCCGAAGGCTGAATGTGTCTTTTTCGCCAGCCGGCCGAGCTCGTCGGCCTTCGAGACGTCGGTGGCGACGGCGAGCACGGCATCCTCGCCGGCGATCGCGGCGACCGCCTGGCGGGCCGCATCGAGGCGCGCACCGCCGATGTCGGCGAGCACAATCTTCATGCCCATCGCCGCAAGCCTCTTGGCTGCGGCAAGGCCGATGCCGCTGGCGCCGCCGGTGATAACGGCGACATTGCCTGGGCTGAGGGAGGGCAGAGCGGACTGGATTTCGGCATCGCTGGTCATGGTCATGTCCTTGTTTGGGGTCGCGCCGAACTTAGCGCGGGAAGCGCTTCGTGCAAGGCTGTCCAGCGTGTTCGGGTTGACCGTACAGGCGCTGGCTGCGCATGGTGCGGCTGAAAAGGGAGACTGCCGATTGACCGACTGGATCGCAATCCTGAAGGAGCAGACCGCTACCGGCGACCAGATGGGCCGCGAGGTGCCGCAGATGCTCGCCAATCCCGATATCAGCGAAGCGCAGGTGAAGACCTTGTTTTCGGCGTTGGAAAAACAGGCCGAGTTCGTCGAGAAATTGCGCATGGCGCTAGAAAAGTTCGGCCATGATTTTTCGATCATCAAGGCGGCCGAGCGGCTGGAGGAGCGCTATGCCGATCTTGCCGCTTCGGTCGCCGAAAAGCTGAAGGCTATGCGCAAGTAGCGCCAGCTACTTTTCGATCACCCTCGAAAACCGGGTATCCGGCACGAACCAGACGGCAGCCACCAGAAAGTAGATCGTGACGCCGATCCACTGGTTGACGAAAGTCAGCAGCACGGCTGTTATGTAAAGCACCACCGAAATCTTGCCCTTGCGGTCACTGCCCAGCGCCTTGGCGAAGGCGGTCTCGTTGCCATGCAGATGGTGCAGCTTGGTCACAAGAATCCTGTAGGCAACCCCACACAGCACGAGGTCGACGCCATAGACGGCGACAGGGACCGGCGCGAAATGATTCTCGCCCATGAAGGCCGTCGTTGCCGGGATCAGAGACAGCCAGAACAGAAGGTTGAGATTTGCCCACAGCACGCGGCCGTCGACGCGCTGCACGGTGTGGAACATGTTGTGAAGATTGTTCCAGTAGATGCCGACATTGATGAACGACAAGACATAGCTGAAGAAGATCGGCCACAGCGGCGCCAGCGCGGAAAGATCCTCGCCATGCGGCACTTTCAGCTCCAGCACCATGATGGTGATGATGATGGCGACGACGCCATCCGTGAATGCCTCGACCCTGCCTTTACCCATGGTTCCTCCCTCTCGTTGGACGGACGTTACGGGAGGATTTCGTGCAAGACCATCCTGACAAGATTGTCAGGAGCGGGTTCGGCAGGCGGAACGGCAATCCTTACATGGACGTTGGGTTTCGATCGGGGCGTTGGGGCAACTGGCCGGAGTTTGCTATGACCAGCTATGCCGAGACGACGACACGCGGCCATGAACGCGGCGGCCGTGCCGCCATGACTGCGGTTGCCGCCATGATCGCGGCGCTGTTCGCCGGCAGCACGGCGCTGACGCCGCTTTACATCATCTACAAGCAGGCTTTCGGTTTCTCGCAGATCACGCTGACGCTGGTCTACGCCGTCTATGTCGTCGGCAATCTCGGCGCATTGCTGATGTTCGGACGCTTGTCCGACGGCATTGGCCGCCGTCCTGCGGCGCTGGCATCGATGGCGGTGGCGGTGGTCAGCGCGCTGGTGTTCCTGCTGGCCGAGAATGTCGCCTGGCTCGATGCGGCCCGCATCCTGAGCGGCCTTGGCATAGGCATCGGCGCGGGAACAGGCACGGCCTGGCTTGCCGAGCTGATCGAAGGCAAAGACAAGTCGCGCGCGGCTGTCATCGCCACCAGCATCAATTTCGTCGGACTTGGCCTTGGCGCGTTGGGCTCGGGACTGCTTGCCGAATACGCGCCGTGGCCGCTGCGGCTGACGTTTGCGGTCTATCTGGCGGTGCTTGTCGTGGCAACGCTCATGATCTGGCGCACGCGTGAAACCGTCTTGCAGCCTGGGCGACTGGCCGATGTTTCGCTGCGGCCACGGCTGTCGGTGCCGGCCGATATCCGCGCCGCCTTTGTGGCGCCGGCGGTGACCGGCTTCGGCGCCATGGCGCTGGTCGGCTTCTATGCAGCGCTGGCGCCGAGCATTCTGGCGCAGCAGCTGCATGTAGCCAACCATGCCGAAGCAGGCGGGCTGTTCTTCGAACTGTCGATCGTGGCCGCAGCCACAATTCTGGCCACGACCAGACTGCCCAGCCGTGCCGGCATGCCGGCGGCGCTGGCACTGATGATCCCCGCAGTGGCGCTGGTCGTCGCGGCTCAGTTCTTTGCCTCGATGTCGCTGATGATTGCCGCCACTGCTCTCTGCGGCGTGGCGGCCGCGCTCGGCTATCGCGGCGGCCTGCAGGTGGTGAACCAGATCGCGCCGGCCGACCGTCGCGCCGAAGTGGTGTCGGCGTTCTTCATCTGCTGCTTCTGCGGCAATGCGCTGCCGGTCATCGGCATCGGCCTGTTGTCGAACTGGAGCAGCCCGACGACGGCAAGCCTGGCCTTTGCCGGCATGATCACTCTCTTCTGCGTAATCGCGTTGGGATTCGGCGCAAAATACGCGCGCTGAGGATCACCAGTTAGGCGTCTCGGGCGCCATGTTGGCGCGGTATGCCGAGGCCGGTGTCGGGCGGCTCGCCGTCGGCCGGACATTTTTTCGTCCATGGGCTGCTCGGCGAAGGTTCATCTCAAAGTCCGCCCGACAATGATTGCCGATTTGACTGGCAAGGTCGATGCGCCATCGGAACATTCCGCCTTGCGCGTCTGAGCCAATCAGGTTCTCAAAGCATCCGGAATGGGCTATGGGTCGTCGCCGCGTGGGGTCGCAAACCGGGGGGATCATGTCCGACAATCCGCTTTTTTCCGAGCGCCTGAACCGGCGCGCGTTTCTTGGGGCATCCGCCTTGGGCGCTGCTTCCGTGGCGCTTTCGGCCTGCACAACCACGGACGTGGCGCCGCCGCCGGTGGAAGCGCCGCCGCCGCCAAGCAATTCGGCTTTCGGCGCTGCCGAAAGCATGTACGCGGCACGCGTCGACGAGGGCTATCAACTGCCGGCGATCCCGATATCCAAGCTCGATCCGAAGTTCGTACGCCAGATCGTGACCGACCCCACCGGCGAAAAACCGGGCACCATCGTCGTCGATACGTCGGAGCATTTCCTCTATCTGGTGCGCGATGGCGGCAAGGCGATCCGTTACGGCGTCAGCCTCGGCAAGGCCGGGTTCGGCTGGACCGGCAGCGCCGTGGTCCAGGCGCGCAAGAAGTGGCCGGTGTGGACGCCGCCGCCGGAAATGATCCAGCGCCGGCCGGAACTGTCGAAATACAAGGACGGCATGCCGCCGGGACCGCAGAGCCCGCTCGGCGCCCGCGCGCTCTATCTGTTCCGTGACGGCAAAGACACGATGTACCGGCTGCACGGCACACCGGAATGGGATTCCATCGGCAAGAATGCGTCGTCGGGCTGCGTGCGTTTCATGAACCAGGACATCATCGACCTCTATAGCCGGGTCAACGGCGTAACCCAGGTCCATGTGCGCGCGAACTTCTCGATCGCCGGGGAGAACTCCGCCGTGTCGAACAGGACCGCCGAGCCGATCGATGCCGGCGTACCGAGGGATGCAGAGATCTTGAAATAGGCGTCAGCGGTATCGCTGATCGCCGCTAAAAAAGCGGACCCGCCCGGCGCGTCCGCTTTTTTCTATTGTATGCGACTACTTCTTGGCGAGGCCCGGAAGCGTGACCTGATAGACCAGGAACATGGTGTCGACATCGGCGCCGTCTTCGGCCTTGTAGGGCGCACCGACCTGGAAACCGTCCTGGGCGAGGAAGTCGTTGTCGTTGCCGACGAAGAGGAAATAGTCGTCGGGCAGCGCCGGATCGAGCACGCTGACCACCGACATCGCTTCCCACTTCTCCGACAGGTTGTTCTTGTCGTTCGGCTTGCCGTCATGCAGGCCGAAGCGGCCGAGTTCCTTGTTGTCGTTGATGTCGATGAATGGTGTCAGCTTGGCCGGCGTGACCGACGGATCGAGCACGCCCTTGGGCGCAACCGGCTTGTCGGCGGCATCGAAGGCGCCGCCGGCAATGTCGGTCGCGGCCGAGACGTCGACGACGAATATCTGGCGCACAAGCGAGGTGTCGCCCTTCACCCCCTGGCCGTTGCCGCTGTCGCGCGCCAGCATCAGGAAGGTCTTGTCGGACAGCGCCACGATCTCGCTCTGCGCGGCGATCTTGGTCTTGCCCTTGTCGTCCTTGAACACCGGCAGCGGAACGACATATTCGTGCGCCAGCTTGAGGTGTGCCGGGTCGGTGGCGTCATAGACCAGCGCGCGAGTGTTCTGGCGCGTCGCACCGGAATCGCCGCCATCCTGGCGCGGCGCCGACTGCAGCACCGCGATCAGCGACTTGCCGTCCGGCGTCAGCGCCATGCCTTCGAGGCCCTGGTTGTTCTGGCGGCCGGTCTCGGGATCCTTCGGATCGGGTTCGGCGGCACCGGGGCCTGGATTGTCGGAGGCGAAGTTCGGCGTGCCCTTGCGCATCGGCACCAGCGCCGCCGGCGGCTGCGTTGCCGAGAGCAGGTGGCCGTCGGCCGAGAAGCGGTAGATGTTGGGGCCGTATTCATCCGAGATGAACATGGTGCCGTCGGGCAGGCGGGCGATCGCCTCATTGTCGAGCGCCAGCTTGCCATTGGCCTCGGGCAGGATCGGCAGGTCGCCGCTCGCCGCGCGCACGCCATTCGACGGATCAAGACCGGTGGCGTCAGCGCCCTTGTCGTCGGTCAGGAGCAGGGAATCGGCAAGCGTCGCCTTGACGCCGGTCTGTTCCTGGCCGGCGGCGGGTGTGGCACCCAGCGGGGTCGGCGTGAGCTCGATAGCGATAGTGTTGAGGCGCGGCCGGTAGTCGGTGGTGCCGACGACATTGTAGCCGCGGTCGGGCAGCAGCCAGAGCGAACCCTTGTAGCCATTGGCGTCATGCGTCCAGCTCGCGGCGTCGATCGACATGCCGGAGCCGGAGCCGAAGGTCTCGCCGAACTTGTCCTTCAGGTCGGCCGGGATGCGGCCGACGCCGACCAGGCCCTTGTTGACAAAGCTGACACCGCCAACGGTGGCGGTGCTGTCGGCAAGGGCAGGGGTCAGGGCGGTAAACAGCGCCAATGCGGCGCCGAGCGACACGGTTCGGTGCGAGATTTTCATGGAGATCCTCTTTGTGACAAGCCTTCAAGCGGCTGAGACTGCAAAGGGCTCCGCGTCGCATCGACGATGTCGCCCCCTCGCAAAGCGGTCTAGGACGCGAACATGATACTTGCGTGACAGAGCATTCTGACAGCCATTGGCATTCGGTGCTTGCCGTGCAGAAATGGCTGCATGCAGGAAACACTCATCGCGGTGGCCGTTTTCCTCTGCCTGACGGCGGCGCCGCTGGCCAGCATGGCCGTCTACGGCAGGTTGCCAGCCCATCACCGTGACGACGACACCAACGCCGTGGTTCGGCTGGCCGCCAACCTGTTCGTCGTCATGACCTCGCTGGTGCTTGGTCTCATGATCAACTCGGCCAAGAACACTTTCGAGTCGATCGACCGCAACGTGCACACATATGCGACCGAGTTGATCCTTCTCGACCGGTCGCTTCGGCAATATGGGCCTGAGACCGCCGAGGTCCGTCAGCCGCTGGTCGCTTATGTGCAAAGACAGACCAACAACTGGACAGAAACCAACGAAACACCCCTCGTCGCCAACCGGCTGTCTGAACGTCTGTTGACGGAGATCAGCACACGATTGACCGCTCTGCAGCCTCCTGACGCAGCGCATGGTTCCCTGCTGGAGGACGCCCGCCAGCATCTACAGAAGGTGATGGAACTGCGCTGGGCTTTGATCGAGCAATCGGAAGGCACCATTCCGCCGCCGTTGATCGCCATGCTCGTTGCCTGGCTGGTGCTGATCTTCGCCAGTTTCGGCTTCAGGGCGCCGAGAAATGCCATCACCATAGAGACGTTCGTGGTCTCGGCGGCGCTGATTGCCGGAGCGCTTTACCTGATCCTCGATATGGATGTGCCGTTCTCCGGCCCGATCCAGATTTCGTCGGCGCCTTTGCAGAGGGCTTTGGTCGAATTGCAGCAGTGAGGCGGAACCCGCGGCGCTCCAACGCATTCCTGGATACGGCTGGATTTGCCGGTCCATTTGAGAGAGGGCGACATGGGTTTCGACCAGTATCACGAGCCGCCGGAAGAACTGACGCAGAAGGTGCGGACCTTTGCCCGCATGATCACTTCGCTGATCGAGGAGGCGGAGGCGATCGGCTGGTACGAACAGCGCATGTCGGTGGAAAAGGATCCGCAGGCCAAGGCGATCATGAAAAACGCGCAAGGCGAAGAGTTCAAGCATTTCGGCATGGATCTCGAATTCCTGCTGCGCCAGAAGAAAGACTGGCGGGCGGAGCTGAAGGAAATCCTGTTCACCACCGGCGACATCGTCAAGGCCGGCGAGAAGGGCGAGAAGAAGGTGGATTGAGGCCGACCGGCCTACATCCCGCGGCGGATCAATCGCTGTCGCGCGCGATCAGCTCCAGCGGCCAGACTTCGCGGATGATGCGTGTGCCTTCGGGGCCGGCGAAGGCGGGGAGCGAGGCCAGCAGTATTTCGGCCAGCCGCCGGCCCATGGGCTCCAGCGACGGACGGAAAGCGGTCAGCGCCGGCGAAAAGTAGCGGCAAAGCGGCGTGTCGACGATGACGATCACCGCTATGTCGTGGCCGGGCCTGATGCCCATCTCGGCCAGTGCCTTGCAGCCGCCGAGCGCCATTGCGTCATTGTTGAAGATGATGGCCGTCGGCCGGTCCTTGGAGAGCATCACGCGCGGCGTCACCTGGTAGCCTCCGGCCTCGTTGATGAAGCCGTCGGCGATCAGGCCGGGGTCGACTTCGATGCCGTGCCGCCTCAGCGCCTTGCAGTAGCCGTCGAGGAACAGGTAGCCGAAGTTGAGATCAAGCGAAGGGCGGATGGCGGCAATGCGGCGGTGGCCGCGCGCGACCAGCCGGTCGACGGCTTCATCACCCGCCCTCTCGAAATCGATATCGAGCGAAGGATAGGTGTCGCCGCCGGATTGACTTCGGCCAAGCGTGGCGAAGGGAAAGCCGGCCTTGCTGAGATAGTCGATCCGATCGTCTTCCCGCCGTGTATTGGCCAACACGACCGCGTCGGCCCGGCGGGTCTCAACCACGCGGCGCAGCCTCTCCTGCTGATATTGGCCGGGCTCACCCATGACGACCATCAGATCCAGGTCGTATTCGGCGAGCCGCGCCTGCAGACCGGTCAGGAACGGGATGAAGAACGGTTCGCCGTATTGCTGGTCGCCGGGATGCGGTTGCAGCATGAAGGCGATCGAATGGGTGGCGCCCTGTCTGAGGCTTCGGCCCGACTGGTTCGGGGAATAGTTCAGCTGCTTGGCGGCGGCGAGCACGCGCTGGCGGGTGTCGGCATTGACGTCGGCGCGGCCGTTCAGCGCCCGCGACACGGTGCCGATCGAAATGTTCAGGTGACGCGCAAGGTCGTGGATGCTGGACGCCAAGGACTTCTCTCCGCCGACCCTTGGCTATCACCGGCTGCCGCTCAGGCCAAGGCTTCGGGATGATTTTTGCAGGCAGCCGATTGACATTCTACGCCATCGGGTGTGTTCTCGTAAACGTTTACG
Organism: Mesorhizobium sp. P171375; assembly: GCF_057786075.1. Lineage (NCBI taxonomy): Bacteria > Pseudomonadati > Pseudomonadota > Alphaproteobacteria > Hyphomicrobiales > Phyllobacteriaceae > Mesorhizobium > Mesorhizobium sp. P171375. The sequence continues at coordinate 5,498,369 of NZ_JBYNWF010000001.1, read as the reverse complement.
GAAAAACGTTTACGGTGATGCCGTCAATGCCGTGACATTCGGTCTGGAGGGACCGGACGGGAGGAATGCCGGATGATGAACGCCGTCCTCGTCGGCTGCGGTGCGATGAGCAAGGCCTGGCTCGATGCCGCAAGGCAAATCGACGGGCTCGCCATTGTCGGCCTTGTCGATCTCGACGCCGAACGGGCGAAGGCGAGGGCGCGCGAATACGGGCTTGATGGCGCCGTCATCGGCACCAGTCTCGATGCGGTGCTCGACCAAACCAAGCCTGACGCCGTGTTCGATGTCGTGGTTCCCGCCGCCCGCCGCGAGGTCGCCTTTGCCGCCTTTGCCCACAATTGCCATCTGCTGACCGAAAAGCCGCTCGCCGACACGCCGGAGAACGCACGCGCCATCGTCGAGGCGGCGCGCCGGGCCGGGCGCATTCATGCCGTCGTGCAGAACCGGCGATATGTCGCCAATGTCCGGCGCATAAGGCGGTTTCTGGATTCCGGTGCCATCGGCAAGCCGACCAGCATCCATGCCGATTTCTTCATCGCGCCGCATTTCGGCGGCTTTCGCGAGGAGATGGCGCATGTGCTCTTGCTCGACATGGCGATCCATACATTCGACGCCGCCCGCTACATGGTCAGCGGCGATCCCGCCGGCGTCTATTGCCAGGAATGGGAGCCGGCCAATTCCTGGTATCGCCAGGGCTCGTCGGCCAGCGCCGTCTTCGACCTCGGCGGCGGTAAGATCTTTACCTATGCCGGCTCCTGGTGCGCCGACGGTTTCCGCACCAGTTGGGAAGGCAGCTGGCGCATCGTCGCCGAGCGCGGCAGCCTGATCTGGGACGGCAGTGACGCGCTGAAGGCGGAAGTGGTGGTGCCGGGCCGCGACGGGATTATCGACAAAACGCAGGCGATCGAAGTGCCGCCGCTCGATCCGGCCGACCGCGTCGGCGGCCATCTCGGCATCATCAAGGATTTCATCCACGCCATCGAGACCGGCAGCGAGCCGGAAACGCGTGGGAGCGACAACATCAAAAGCCTGGCCATGGTTTTTGGCGCCATCGAGAGCGCCGAGACCGGGCGCCGGGTGGCTATCCCCACACAGGAAACACAATGATGCCAAACCCGCTTCTCGACATCCGGATCGGCACCATGGTGCGGGCCAATCTCGACAACCCGGCGGCCTACATCAAGCAGATCCTGCCGCTCGGTTTCGAGAGCATCCAGCCTTTCTTCTGGCAGACGCTGGGCGGCAAGGATCTGCCGCGGCTCGCCGGCCAAATTCGCGAGGCGATCGGCGATGCCGATGTCAGCGTGTCCTCGCTCGGCATGTTCGGCAATCCGCTGGAGGATGGCGAAGTCGATCGCGGCGTGCTCGCGGCCTGGGAAACCGTGATCGACAATGCGCATCTGTTCGGCACTTCCACGGTCAGCGGCTTCACCGGTCGCCTGCGCGGCAAGAAGCTGACCGACAGCCTGCCGCGCTTCCGCGAGGTCTGGGGGCCGCTGGCAAAACGCGCCGCCGACAAGGGCGTGCGCATCGCGTTCGAGAACTGCGCCATGGATGGCAACTGGGCGGCCGGCGACTGGAACATCGCCCACAATCCGGATGCCTGGGAGCTGATGTTCAACGAAGTGCCCGACGAGAACCTCGGCCTCGAATGGGAGCCCTGCCATCAGCTCGTCTACCTGATCGATCCGATCCCGCAGATCCGCAAATGGGCGCCGCGCATCTTCCATGTCCATGGCAAGGACGCGACGGTGCGCTGGGACGTCATCCGCGAGCACGGCGTGTTCGGCCGGCTGCCCTTCGTGCAGATGCGCACGCCCGGTTTCGGCGACAGCGACTGGACGCGGGTGATCAGCGAATTGCGGCTGGCCGGCTACAAGGGCGCCATCGACATCGAGGGCTGGCACGATCCGGTCTATCGCGGCGATCTCGAGATCACCGGCCAGGTGCGGGCGCTTGAATACCTGAAGCAATGCCGGGGAGGAGCGACCTATCTGCCGAACCCGGCGTGAGGAGCGGCCGGCGGGAGGAGCCGGCCGGAGAAGAGTGTTGAGCACTGCCGTAAGCGAATGTCGAAACCCTCGGCTCACCGAGGACAAAAGGGAGGAACGTGCATGAGCATCGCAATGAGAACGACACTTCTGCGCTCGACCGTCGTGGCCGCCGCCACCGCGCTCTGCGCCGCCATCTCCACTCTGCCGGCGCAGGCGCTTGACGCCCAGTGGTGCAAGGACGTCCACATCCGCTTCTTCGTCGGCGGCGCCGAGGGCGACGCTTTCGGCACCATCGTCTATAATGGCGCCAAGCAGGCGGCGGCCGATCTCGGGCCGAAGGTCGACTACATCTTCTCGCAGTGGGACGTCGAGAAGATGGTGCAGCAATTGCGCGAAGCGGTCGCGGTGAAGCCCAACGGCATCGCCATGATGGGCCATCCCGGCGACGCCGCGATCATGCCGCTGGCCGAGCAGGCGCATAAGGACGGCATCAAGATGATGTACCAGAACGTGCCGGTGCCGAAGGTGGTGGAAGCGTTCGGCGGCGGCTATGTCGGCGCTCAGCAGGAGCAGCAGGGCCGCGCCCTCGGCGCCGAAGCGTTCAAGCTCGGCAAGCTCAAGTCCGGCGACAAGGCGATCATGATCGGCCCGTTCGAAAACGAGGCCCGCGGCGCGCGCGAGCGCGGCACGGTGGCCGCGCTCAAGGAGGCCGGCGTCGAGGTCATCCAGCTGTCGTCGCCGCCGAGCGGCGAATGGGCGTCCGACCCCAATCTGGCGATCCCGGTGATCACGGCAGCGCTCCTCAACAATCCTGACGTCAAGGCGGTCGGCTATCCCGGCGGCCAGATGCTCGGCAATGTCGCCACCTACATGCAGGCGGCAGGCCGCAAGCCCGGCGACATCTTCAATTTCGGTTTCGACACCAGCCCGCAGATCGTCGAGGCGTTCAAGGGCGGCTGGGTGCAGCTGACGGCCGACCAGCAGCCGTTTCTGCAGGGCTACCTGCCGATCCTCAGCCTCTGCCAGCAGGTGGTGCTGGGCCTGGCGCCGATGAATGTCGACACCGGCGCCGGCTTCGTCACGCCGCAGAATTACGAGATTGTCGCCGAGCTCGCCAAGCAGGCGCTGCGCTGACCTCCCAAGCTGCCGGCTGGGCCCAAGCCCGGCCGGCAGGACCGCTGGCGAGAATGCCGGCAAGCGACAATCAAGCGAGGATCGCCATGGCCGAACGCATCATCGAACTGCGCGACATCAGCAAATCCTACGGCCAGGTCTATGCGCTCGGCGGGGTCAACCTCTCGGTCGATCGCGGCGAGGTGGTCGGCCTCATCGGCGACAATGGCGCCGGCAAGTCGACGCTGATCAAGATCCTGTCCGGCGTCGTCAAGCCGACCAGCGGCGAGATCCTGGTGCGTGGCAAGCCGGTGACCGGCTGGAGTGCGGCGCGCTCGCGCGACGCCGGCATCGAGACGGTGTTCCAGGACCGGGCGCTGGCGGTGCAGCAGACCATCGTGCGCAACATCTTCATGGGCCGCGAACTCACGGGCTTCATGGGCTTTCTGAAGGTCAACAAGGAGATCGAGGAGGCGAGCCGGCTGATGCGCGAGATCGGCTTCACCTCAAAGGTGTTCACGCCGCATTCGATCGTCGGCCAGCTGTCGGGCGGCGAACGCCAGGGCGTGGCGATTGCGCGCGCCATCTACAAGCAGGCGGAGCTTATCATCCTCGACGAGCCGACGACGGCGCTGTCGCTGACCGAGACCGCCAAGGTGTTTCATTTCGTGCGTCAGGTGCGGGCAAGCGGCCGTTCGATCCTGTTCATCGGCCACAACATCCACCATGTCTTCGACATTGCCGACCGCTTCGTGGTGTTGGACCGCGGCAAGGTGGCGCTGACCGCCGACCGCACCGAGGTCAACTCGGCTGAGGATCTCATCAATTTCATGGAAGACGTGGCGCACCCCGGCGGATTGGCTGGATTGCACGAGGCCGGCGACGCAGGGAGGGCAGTGCGATGAGCAAGACCATGGAACCCGATCTGCAGAGCCCGCTCGGCGGCGAGGCAGCGCGACCTGAGTGGAAACACCCGTCCGATCACTGGCTGCGCGGCTTCGTCATCGATAATCGCGCCGCTCTCGGCACGCTCGCCGTGTTCATCGTAATGATGGCGGTGTTCCTGGTCGCCAACCCGACGGTGTTCACCACCTGGTATCTCTACAGCTCCGTGCTGACGACGCTGCCGGTCGCGCTGTTCGTGGTGGTGCCGCTGGTCTTCGTCGTCACCTGCGGCGAGATCGACCTGTCGTTTCCGGCCACCATGGGTTTTGCCTCCTGGGTGTTCGCGCTGGTGGTGCAGGCAGGCTACGATCCGTTCCTCAGCATTGCGGCAGCAATCGTCACCGGGACGCTGCTTGGCTTCCTCGTCGGATCGCTCGTAGTCTATGGCGGGCTGTCGTCGCTGATCGCCACGCTCGGCATGAACTTTTTGCTGCGCGGCCTGATCCAGATCATCAACGAGGGCAAGTCGACGGCGCTGACCGGCCTTGCCGACAGCTGGGCCTACAAGATCTTCTCCAGCCAGGTGTGGGGTATCCCGGTGCAGATCTTCTGGGCGCTCGCCTTCGTCGTTTTGTCAGCGATGCTCTACAACCGCCACCGCTTCGGCGCGCAGGTCAGGGTGGTCGGCGACAATCCCGACAGCGCCCAACAGATGGGCATCGACGTCAAATGGGTGCGGGTGAAGGTGTTCGTCTTCGTCGGCATTGGGGCTGCGATCGCCGGCACGTTTTCGGTGATGATCAACTTCACCTGGTGGCCAACGGCGGGCGACGGCTATCTCTTGCCGGTTCTGGCCTCGGTGTTCGTAGGCGGCACGCCGACCTGGGGCGGCATCGGCACGGTTGCCGGTGGAGCCATCGGCGCGGTCACCGTCGCCTTCATCCAGACCGGCGTGGTGGCGGCGGGGCTGAGCGGCTTCTACGTGCAGTTCTTCAACGGGCTGATCATCATCCTGTCGCTGCTGGGGCATAAGTGGAACCAGGCGCGGTACAGGTGAGGGGGGTAGCCGTTAAGGCAGCTCACACCCCGCTAACAAACCCGTCCAGCACGCGTTTCTGGCCGGCCTTGTCGAAGTCGATGGTCAGCTTGTTGCCTTCGATGGCCGAGATGTTGCCGTTGCCGAATTTCTGGTGGAAGACGCGGTCGCCGACGCTGAAGGGCGACGGCGTGTCGGCGACGGATTTGGCGACTAGTTCGCCGTCGATGGTGCGGCCTTTGACCGAGGTGCGGCCGGCGCCATAGCCGGAGTCGGTCTCGCCATAGCCGATGCGCTCGACCTGATGGCCCGAGCGCGAGCCCCAGTTGCGGTCGGTCGCCTCGGTGCGGTTGGCCTGCGCGCGCTGCCAGCCCGGCGTCGCATAGGTGTTGGAGAACGCGCCGGATTTTTCCGCGCCGACATTGTCGAAGCGCGAAGCGCCATAGGGGTTCTGGCGGCCACCGCGTCCTGAAGCAAACGAGCCGCCGCCATAGGAATTGCCGTAGCCGCCATAGGAGTTGCCGCTTTCGGCGACCTCGACATGGGCGTTCGGCAACTCTTCGAGGAAACGCGACGGGATGGTCGACTGCCACAGGCCGTGGATCTGGCGGTTGGAGACGAACCAGATATGCAGGTTCTTCTTGGCCCGGGTCAGGCCGACATAGGCGAGCCGGCGCTCTTCCTCCAGTCCGGAACGGCCGCCTTCGTCCAGCGCGCGCTGATGCGGGAACAGGCCTTCCTCCCAGCCGGGCAGGAAGACGGTCTCGAATTCGAGGCCTTTGGCCGAATGCAGCGTCATGATGCTGACGGCATCGAGCCCGGCGTTCTGCTCGGCATCCATGACCAGCGCCACATGTTCGAGGAAGGAGCGCAGCGACTCGTACTCCTCCATGGAGCGGATCAGCTCCTTCAAATTCTCCAGCCGTCCCGGCGCTTCGACCGAGCGGTCGTTCTTCCACATGTCGGTGTAGCCGCTCTCCTCCAGAATGGTCTCGGCGAGTTCGGTGTGCGGCTTGGTTTCAAGGGCCTTTTGCCAGCGCTCGAAATTGGCCGCGACTTCGCGCAAGGCGGCGCGCGGCTTCGGCTTCAGTTCGTCGCTTTCGGCGAGGTTGCCGGCCGCTTCCAGCATCGGGATGCGCAGTGCACGCGCCGTGTCGTGAATCTGGCGGATGGTGGCTTCGCCGAGGCCACGTTTGGGCACATTGACGATGCGCTCGAAAGCGAGGTCGTCGCCGCCATTGGCGACGACGCGGAAGAAGGCCAGCGCATCGCGAATTTCCATGCGCTCGTAGAAACGCGGGCCGCCGATGACGCGGTAGTTGAGGCCGAGCGTGATGAAGCGGTCTTCGAAGGCGCGCATCTGGAAGGACGCGCGAACCAGGATCGCCATGTCGTTTAGATTGTGCTTGGCGCGCTGGTAGGTCTCGATCGTCTCGCCGACGGCGCGTGCCTCCTCCTCGGAATCCCAGGCGGCGTGGACATGCACCTTCTCGTCGTCCTCGGCGACCTTCTCGGTGAACAATGTCTTGCCGAAGCGACCCTCATTGTGGGCGATGAGGTGCGAGGCGGTGCCGAGAATATGCGCGGTGGAGCGATAGTTGCGCTCCAGCCTGATGATGGTGGCGCCCGGAAAATCCTTGTCGAAGCGCAGGATGTTGTCGACCTCGGCGCCGCGCCAGCCATAGATGGATTGGTCGTCGTCGCCGACGCAGCAGATATTTACGGTGGAGCGCTGGGATCCCTCCCCCTTGAGGGGAGGGTGGCCGGGCGAAGCCCGGTCGGGTGGGGTCCGTGCGGCAGCGCTCGACGCCCTGGTGGTGCCTTCTGCGGCGACCCCCTCCGCCCGCTTCGCGGGCACCTCCCCCTCGAGGGGGGAGGATTGCGGCCGCTGCGCCAGGAGCCGCAGCCACATGTATTGCGCGGTGTTGGTGTCCTGGTACTCGTCGACGAGGATGTATTTGAAGCGCCTGTGGTAGTCCTTGAGCACGTCCGGATTGGCGCGGAAGATGCGGATCGGGTGGCAGAGCAGATCGCCGAAGTCGCAGGCGTTGAGCGTCTGCAGCCGCTCCTGATAGGCCTTGTAGAGCTCGCGGCCCTTGCCGTTGGCGAAGCTGCGGGCATCGCCCTCGGCAATGTCGGCGGGGCCTTGGCCCTTGTTCTTCCAGCCGTCGATCATCTGCGCGAACTGCTTGGCCGGCCAGCGCTTGTCGTCCAGCCCCTCGGCCTGGATCAGCTGCTTGATCAGCCGCACGACGTCATCGGTGTCGAGGATGGTGAAGTCGGATTTGAGCCCCGCGAGCTCGGCGTGGCGGCGCAGCAGCTTCACGCCGATCGAGTGGAAGGTGCCGAGCCACGGCATGCCCTCGACATTGCCTTCACCGATCAGAATGCCGATGCGCTGCTTCATCTCGCGCGCGGCCTTGTTGGTGAAGGTCACCGCCAGGATCTGCGACGGGAAGGCTCTGCCGGTGGCGAGGATGTGGGCGATGCGGGTGGTCAGCACCCGCGTCTTGCCGGTGCCGGCGCCGGCCAGCACCAGGACCGGGCCTTCGGTGGTTTCCACCGCCAGCCGCTGCTCGGGGTTCAACCCTTTCAGGTAGTCAGGCGCGCTGTTTTGGCCGCTGCGGGCCGCCATGGCGCGCGCGGCGATCCCCGACGGGGCCGCGGGCCGCGCATTGGGTTCGTCAAAAAAGGGCATGTCTTCCGAAAAGCCGGACATCGCCCCCGAATGTAGTGATTCGGCGGCGAAAGACCAGAAGTGTCTACGTTTTGTTCTGGTTTGGAAGCCAGATTCTCGATCGTGGTGGGAATATTATCGCCCCAGCGCCCGACAGCCTGTGCAAAACCTTTCGCCCGGCCTACCTGGCTGCTGCCCGCATACGCTCGCCGACCTTGTCGGCGACATAGACGGCATCCCGCGCCGCGCCATGGATCATGGTGGAAGAGGTCGAGTGCTGGAATGAAGGTCGCAGACATAGAGGCCGCCAGGGGCGACCCGATCGCCCAGGTGCCGACCGAGATGGTCGTTGCGCATGCCCAGCGCGCGACCGGTCAAAATCTCTTGGATGTGCTGCACCGCTAAGCCGTCGCGAGAGGCGATAAAAGGGACCGCCGTGTTCTCACCCTATGCTGGCAGGCCAAGCTTGACACACGCGGCCTGCGGGAGAAAGCTGGCGACAGGGCAGGGACGGCTGCCTGAGAGGCGCCGCAAAGCAACAGTCGAAGGAGTATCGTCTTGGCTGTGGTCATCACTTCCCTCATCCTGTTCCTCATCGGCCTGGCACTTGGCGGCGGCGGCGTCCGGCTCGTGATGCTGGGCGGCAGCTGGTATTATGTCATCACCGGGCTCGCCTTCCTGATAACCGCCTGGCTGCTTTTCCGGCGCAAATCGACGGCGCTGTGGCTCTACGCTGCGATCGTGCTCTGCACGCTTGCCTGGGCGGTGTGGGAAATCGGCTTCGATTGGTGGGAACTAGGCCCGCGCGGCGGCGTCATCGTGCTTCTGGCGCTATGGCTGCTGACGCCGTGGGCAAGGCAGGGCCTCACCGGCCCCGACGCGCGTGCGCCGCTCATCCTGGCCGTGCTCGCATCGCTCGCAGTGGCCGGCTATTCGATGACCGCCGATCCCAAGGACATCGCCGGCGAGCTCAGCGCCGACAAGGTGACGCCGACCGCGGATCTCGGCGGCAACGTGCCTCCGGGCGAGTGGCACTTCTACGGCCGCACGCCCTATGGTCAGCGCTATTCGCCGCTCGACCAGATCACGCCGGACAATGTCGCCAAATTGCAGCCGGCCTGGACCTACCAAACCGGTGACGTCAAGGGTCCGGATGACATCGGCGAAACCACCTATCAGGTAACGCCGCTGAAGGTGGGCGACACGCTCTACATCTGCACGCCGCACAATTTCGCCATCGCCATCGATGCTGCGACCGGCAAGGAGAAATGGCGCTTCGACCCCAAGATCAAGCTCGACAAGGACCGCCAGCACCAGACCTGCCGTGGCGTGTCCTACTACGCCGATGCCAAGATCGCCGCAGACCAGCCCTGCGCGACACGCGTCTATCTGCCGACCTCGGACGCGCGGCTGATCGCGCTTGATGCCGCCAATGGCCAGGTCTGCCCGTCCTTTGCCGAAGCCGGCACGCTCAATTTGTTGACCAACATGCCGTACCCGAAGTCGGGCTACTACTATTCGACATCGGCGCCGCTGATATCAGGCGGCAAGATCATCGTCGGCGGCGCGGTCAACGACAATTATTCGACCGAGGAACCGTCCGGCGTCATCCGCGCCTTCGATGTCGACACCGGCGCGCTTGTGTGGAACTGGGATTCCGGTAATCCGAACCAGACGACACCGCTGGCGGCGGGCCAGACCTACACCCACAACTCACCCAACATGTGGTCGACACCGAGCGCCGACGAGAAGCTCGGCCTTCTCTACGTGCCGCTCGGCAACCAGACGCCGGACCAGCTCGGCGCCGGGCGCAGCGCCAATGTCGAGAAGTTCTCCTCCTCGATCACCGCGCTCGATCTTGCCACCGGACAATTGCGCTGGGTGCGGCAGACCGTGCATCACGACCTCTGGGACATGGACGTGCCGGCGCAGCCGACGCTGGTCGACATCACAACGGCTGCCGGCCTGGTGCCGGCGCTGGTCGGGCCGACCAAACAGGGCGACCTCTATGTGCTCGATAGGCGCAGCGGCGAACCGATCATCCCGGTCAAGGAAGTGCCGGCGCCAGGCGGCGCCGTCGAGGGTGATCACACCTCGCCGACGCAGCCGGTTTCGGATCTGTCCTTTAGCCCGAAGCCGCTGACCGGCGCCGACATGTGGGGCATCACCATGTTCGACCAGCTGGCCTGCCGGATCGAATTCCAGGGCCTGCGCTATGAGGGCCGCTATACCCCGCCTTCCGTGCAGGGGTCTCTGATCTATCCCGGCAATTTCGGCACCTTCAATTGGGGCGGCGTCGCCGTCGACCCGGTGCGGCAGGTGATGTTCGGCATGCCGACCTATCTCGCCTTCAAATCGGAGCTCATTCCGCGCGACCAGGTGCCACCGCCGGATGAGGGGCGTGGCAGTGAGCAGGGGCTCAACCGCAACGAGGGCGCGCCCTATGCGGTGGTGATGGGGCCGTTCCTGTCGCCGCTAGGCATTCCCTGCCAGGCGCCGCCATGGGGCTATGTCGCCGGCGCCGATCTCAGAACAGGCAAGATCGCCTACAAGCACCGCAACGGCACCATCTACGACATGACGCCGCTGCCCTTGCCGCTGAAGGTCGGCGTGCCGGGGATTGGCGGGCCGATGATCACCGCCGGAGGCGTCGCCTTCCTGGGTGCGGCGGTCGACGACTATCTGCGCGCCTATGATGTGACATCGGGCAAGCAGCTCTGGCGGGCCCGGCTGCCGGCCGGCGGGCAATCGACGCCGATGACCTACACTGTCGCCGACGGCCGCCAGTTCGTCGTCATCGTCGCCGGCGGCCATGGCTCGGTCGGCACCAAGCCCGGCGATTATGTGATGGCGTATACGCTACCGAAGTAGGGGCTGGGATTCCATCTGTGTGTTCGGCCCGGCCGATCGATAGGAGTTCCGGCAATGCTGGCGCCGCCCCTCATCTGCCTGCCGGCATCTTCTCCCCGTATAGTGACGGGGAGAAGGAGCAGTTTCGGCGCTGGCTCTCTTCCTGCAACGTTGGTGATTGGCGAAATCATCGATGACGGCATCCTTCTCCCCGTCACTATACGGGGAGAAGTGCCCGGCAGGGCGATGAGGGGCAGCTCCAGCCTTGGGCAGCCATGATCGGGACCGCTGGTTGGCGGGCGCTATCAGAGCCCGAGATGGCCCTTCAGGCTCGGCACCGAGTCAAGCACTTCGTTGGTCAGCTGCGGCCCGGCGGCGGCTTCGGCCTGCTGGATCAGCGTGGTGCCGGCCTTCTGGATCTGCGCCATGTCGAGGCCGGAGGCTTTGAGCGCGGCGAGACCGTTGATCAGTGCGCCGGTCTTTTCGCCAAGCACGCCGCCAAGCGCACCTTGCAGCGACGACAGGAAGCCACCACCGCCGGCAGGGGCGGCAGCCATGACGTCGTATTTCTGGGCGAGTGCGTCAGCGCCCGGGATCTTGGTAACGAAGCTGGAAACGGTGGTGCCTTCGGCTTCATGTTCGAGCACCGAGAAGATGGTGCCGACAACCTTTTCGGTGACCGCCTGATCGAGGCCGGCTTTCTGCGAGACGATGGTCACGATGCTGTGGGCGTCCATGGTATTTCCGCTCGGCTGTCAGTTAGCGGGTTTTCGAACGGCGCCGGTCGACCCGGACCTTCACCATCCGCTTGGCAGCTTCCGACGCGGCGGAGCGCAGGGCCAGCAAGGCGGCTGCGGCAACAACGAGCGCGCTTAAAAGGATCGGAGTGGACAAGGTCATGGCGTTGTTCCTTCTCGTCTGGTTGCCGCAACGGGCGAAGCCACAATCAACTTCCCCTGATATTGTGGCGGCACCATCAACATTCTCTGAAATGACCAAAATGTGATGGCCGCGCGGTTGGTGCAGCTGACTTGTGCCAACTGCACGGCCCGACGACGAAAGCGTCACTGATCCGTGACTGGACCGTGCGAGCTTGCACCCTATCTTGACCCGCGAGGTCATCCCGGAGTGACCCGCAAGGTCATCCCGGAGTGACCGTGAGGTCATCCTAGCGAGGAGCACGCCATGACGAAAGCCACCGCCGAAGCCACCAAGCCTGTCATCACGACCCCTGCCATTAGCCAGGCGATGATCGATGCCTATGACGAATACACGCATCTGACGCTAGACCGCCGCCGCTTCATGGAACAGCTGACCAGGCTCGCCGGATCGGGCGCCGCAGCCGCCGCGATCGCACCGCTGCTGGCCGCGAATTCGGCGCAGGCGGCTGTTGTCGCCGACAACGACCCGCGGGTGAAGGCTGAGGATATGATCTATTCCGGCAGCAGCGGCGAGATGAAGGGCTATCTGGTCAAGCCGGCGAGCCTGTCCGGCAAGCTCGGCACCGTCATCGTCATTCATGAAAACCGTGGGCTCAATCCGCACATCAAGGATATCGCGCGGCGCGTGGCGCTGGAAGGCTTTGTGGCGCTGGCGCCGGATTTCCTGTCGCCGCTCGGCGGCACGCCCGCTGACGAAGACAAGGCGCGCGACATGTTCACCAAGCTCGACGCCAAGCAAGTAGCTGCTGACGGTGTGGCGACCATCGCCTATCTCAAGGGCGAGAAGGATGGCAATGGCAAGGTCGGCGCCGTCGGCTTCTGCTGGGGCGGCGGCGCGGTCAACGATTTGGCCGTGAACGCGCCGGATCTCGCGGCCGGCGTCGCCTACTACGGCATGCAACCGAAGGCCGAGGATGCGGGGAAGATCAAGGCGGCGCTGTTGCTGCACTATGCCGGGCTCGACGAGCGCATCGACGCCGGCATCGATGCCTACAAGAAGGCGCTCGACGCCGCGCACGCGGACTGCACAGTCTATATCTATGACGGCGTCAACCATGCCTTCAACAACGACACATCAGCCGCGCGCTACGACAAGAAGGCAGCTGATCTGGCCTGGGGCAGGACGATCGCTTTCCTGAAGGAGAAGCTGGCTTAGTAGACCGGTCAACGCCCGGCGGGGCATGAGGGCAGTGCAGGCCGACGTCAGGCGTGGCCGCGCTTCATGCGCGCCTGCTTCAGGATGGCGCGCCAGCGAATCATGTCGAACGGGATCGGTTCGTTGCTGTTGGCGATGTGGAAGATCTCGTTGTTGACGTTCTTCAACGAGCGCCAGAAATCATAGTCGGTGATACGCGGATCGGCAGCCAGCCTGTCCACCTCGACCTTGATGTCGGTTTTCATGCACGTTCCTCGAACCGCCTGTGCCCCGCCGCCCGCATCGCAACTCGGATCGACCCGTTCTCAAACGGTCCGCTGAGTCGTTCAATGGCTCAAATGGTTTGTTAACGTTAAAAGCTCGGTAAGGTTAACGCGGGCACGGAAGCGCTTCAAGCGGTCTTGCGGCGAATACCGATCGAACGGCCGGCGCGCTCGGGCATCGGCAGCGCCGAATGGGCGGCGCGCATCGCTTCCACCTTGGCCTGCACGTCGGCGGGGAAGGGCGCGACTTTCGGCCCGGACATGTCGACATGCAGCGACAGGGTTTCGGAGGTGGCGGCGAGCCAGCCGTCGACATGGCGGATTTCCTGATAGGCCCTCAGCCGCTTGTCGTCATGGTCGATCAGCTGGAACGAGACGACGACCTTGTGCTCGAGATGCAGCTCCTGGACGTAGCAGACATGCACCTCGGCCGTGTAGATGGTGAGGCGCCGCTCTTTGACATAGTCCAGCCCCATGCCCATTGCCGCAAAGGCTTCATCCGAGCAGCGGTCGAACAGCACGTTGTAGTAGGCCATGTTGAGGTGGCCGTTATAGTCGATCCAGTCCTTCTCGATGTCCATCGGCTTGGAGACGTAGGGGGCAGGGATGGACATTGGAACTTCCTTGTTCTGGTGCTGGACCGGGTTCTGGTGCTGGACAGGCCGCGGTAGGTGAGACTACGCATCCATAATCGCATAACAAGCGTGGACGCTGGTCCATTCGCGGAGGAATTCATGGCTCTGAGCGACCTCAACCCGGTCGAACGCAACGAGGAAGGCATCGCCGCCGTGCTCGGCATCCTCAAGCAGCAGTTCGGCGAGCGCTTCCAGACCGGCGAGGCGATTCGCTCGCAGCACGCGCATACCACTACGTATATTCCGACGCAGGCGCCTGACGGTGTCGCTTTCCCGGAGACGACAGAAGAGGTGCAGGAGATCGTGCGCGCCTGCGCCGCGCACCGCGTTCCTGTCATCGCCTTCGGTGTCGGTTCCTCGCTTGAGGGCCACACCAACGCGCCGGGCGGCGGGATCTCGGTCGACACATCGCGCATGAACCGCATCCTGGCGGTCAACCCTGAGGATCTCGACTGCACGGTCGAGCCCGGCGTGACGCGGGAGGACCTGAACCGTCATCTGCGCGACACCGGGCTGTTCTTTCCGATCGATCCCGGCGCCAATGCGTCGCTCGGTGGCATGGCGGCGACCAGGGCGTCGGGCACCAATGCGGTGCGTTACGGCACGATGCGCGAGAATGTCTTGTCGCTGACAGCCGTGATGGCCGATGGCGAGACGGTGACCACAGGCAAGCGTGCGAAGAAGAGCTCTGCCGGCTACGATCTGACGCGGCTTTTGGTCGGCTCGGAAGGCACGCTCGGCATCATCACGTCGCTGACCTTGAAGCTGCAAGGCATTCCGCAGGCGATCTCCGGCGGCGTCTGTCCGTTTCCAAGTCTGGAGGCGGCCTGCAACGCGGTCATCGCGACCATCCAGATGGGCATTCCGGTGGCGCGCATCGAACTGGTCAATGCGCTGCAGATGCGGGCGATGAAGAACTATTCCAAGCTCGACTATCCCGAGAGCCCGTGCCTGTTCGTCGAATTCCATGGCAGCGATGCCGGTGTTGCCGAGCAGGCCGAAACTTTTGGTGCCATCGCCGAAGACAATGGCGGCGGGCCTTTCCTGTGGACCAGCGTCGCCGAGGAGCGGACGAAATTGTGGAAGGCGAGGCACGACGCCTATTGGGCATCGCTGACGCTGCGGCCCGGCACCAAGGGCCTGTCGACCGATGTCTGCGTGCCGATCTCGCGGCTGGCCGAATGCGTTGCCGAAACCGAGGCCGATATTGCCGAAATGGGCCTGGTGGCGCCGATCGTCGGGCATGCCGGCGACGGCAATTTCCACGTGCTGGTGCTGATGGATGTCAACGACCCCAAGGAGATCGCGCTGGCGGAGAAATTCGTCTCGCGGCTCAACATGCGGGCGATCGCCATGGACGGCACCTGCACCGGCGAACACGGCATCGGCCAGGGCAAGATCGGCTTCCTGCGCCATGAGCTCGGCCATGGCGTCGATATCATGCGTTCGATCAAAAAGGCGCTCGATCCGCAAGACATTATGAACCCCGGCAAGATATTACCTGCATAGCCGAAATATGAGGGGCGAGGGCGGCAATGCGGTACGGAACCAAGACTGTGGAGCCCCTGGTTATAAGGGCATCGCGCGGCAAGACATTGTTGTTGCTGTTGGCCAGCCTCGTCTTTGTCTTTGCCAGTGTCTTCTTGATCCGAGCCTCCGAGTCGGATGAGACAGGTCTTTGGTGGGGCATAGCCTTCTTTCGACTGTGCGCGTTGGTGTTCGCCTGGGCGCTTGTCCGTCCACAGACCCTGATGCTGGACGGAAATGGCTTCGCCGTCGGTGGCGGTTTTGTTCGATCGCCACATCACATTCCATGGAAGGACGTCCAAGGCTTCTACGTCTACAGCTTGCCCAGAGGCGGCAAGATGATTGGTTACAATTTCGAGCCGGGCGCCAGAAAAGACTCCGCTCTCCGTAGCGTCGCTAGAAGTCTTGGGGCCGAAGCCGCGTTGCCCAAGGGCTGGCCATTTTCGCCCGAGGAGATGGCCGTGCTGCTGAACGAATATCGCCGAAGGGCCATGACGCGGTAGTCTTTGGCGCATAGGCTGGTACCCAGTTACAGGCACCCGAAAATCTCCGCTCTTCCAGATACATCGGAGATCAAGCAACTCCGCATGAATTGCCTCTTTATCGACACGCTGATGCGGGTAGAGTGCGGCTGACTTTCAATCAACCCGTTCGGAGCTGATGCTCGCACGCCTGTTCGTGATCTTCGGTGGCTTGTTTGTGCTGGTGCTGCTTGCGGCGCTGGTGGTGCCGTATTTTATCGACTGGACCGGCTACCGCGCCGAGTTCGAGCGCGAGGCGAGCGCCATTCTCGGCCGCAAGGTGACGGTGCAGGGCGACGCCACGGCGCGGCTGTTGCCGTTCCCCTCGGTGACCTTCTCCAACGTCACCGTCGCTGGCGGCCCCGGCGGCCAGCCGGCAATGACCGTCGAGACTTTTTCGATGGATGCGGACCTGGCGCCGTTTCTGCGCGGCGAGGTGCTGATCTTCGACATGCGGCTGGTGCACCCCAAGGCGACGATCGACATTGCCGATGACGGCACGGTCGACTGGGCGATGCGGCCGTCCTCGCCTTTCGACGTCAACCAGATCTCGATCGAGAAGCTGACGGTGACGGAGGGCGAGATTGCGCTGCGTCACGCCGCCGGCGGGCGTAGCCATCTGATTTCTCAGATCAATTCGACTATCTCTGCCAAGTCGCTGGCAGGGCCGTGGCGCATGGACGGGACGTTGCGGCTCGACGGCCTGCGCTCGACGGTCGTCGCTTCGACGGGGAAGGCCGAGGGCAATGGCCAGATGCGGCTGAGGCTCAAGGTTGATCCGGATGCCTATCCGCTGGTCGTCGAAACCGACGGCAATGCCGGCATCGTCAACGGGGCCGCCGTCTACTCCGGCCAGTTCAAGATTTCCGGTAACGACAAGAATTCAGCTGCGCTGCGCGGCACCGATGGCGAGAGCGTCAAGGTCAGCGCCGGCAAGCCCGATCCGGGGTTTCGGCTGAACGGCAAGTTCTCGCTCGATCACCAGAAGCTCGGCGTCGACGAATTCCGTTTCGAGACCGGGCCGCTCGACAATCCCTACACCGCCGACGGCAAGGCTTCGGTCGATCTCGGCCTCAAGCCGAGCTTCGCCATCGAGGCCAATGGCGCGCAGGTGCAACTGGATGAGGCGGTGGGCGCTGAAAAGGGCGCCGGCTTGACACTGGACCAGCGCATTGCCGGGATCGAGCGGGCGCTGCTCGATCTGCCGAAGCCGACCATACCCGGCACCGTCGAGGTCAAGCTGCCTGCGGTGGTGGCGGGCGACACCACGGTGCGCGACGTGCATCTCTCGGCCGAGCCGGTCGAGGGTGGCTGGTCGGTGAAGTCGATGGCTGCGACCTTGCCCGGGCGCACCACGCTGGAAGCCAGCGGCATGCTTAGCGTGCAAGACCATTTCGGCTTCACCGGTTCCATGCTGCTGGCGGTGGCGCAGCCTTCCGGCTTTGCCGCCTGGCTGTCGAAGGATGTCGACGAGGCGATCCGCCGCCTGCCTGCCGCCGGCTTCAAGGCCAAGGTCGATCTGTCGGAGAGGCGCCAGGCGTTCAGCGATCTCGAACTGATCCTCGGCAAGGCAAAGTTTTCCGGCCGCATCGATTCCAGCCAGCCCGACGACGCCAAGCCGTCGGTGCTGATGCGGCTCACGGGCGGCGAACTCGATGTCGACGGGCTGACGGCGTTTGCCTCGATCTTCGTCAGCGACAAGGGCGCCAACCGCTTTTCCGACCGCGACCTCGATTTCCAGATCAAGGCTGGGCCGGTCAGCGCCGGCGGGCTGACCGCCGACACGGTCGATACCGCGCTCAGGCTGCGCGATGGGCTGCTCGAAATCGACCGGCTGTCGATTGGCGGCCTGGCCGGCGCGTCGATCAGCGCCACCGGCCGGATCAAGGATTTCCCGGCGAGCCCTACCGGCAAGCTCGACGCCTCGGTGGTCGCCGTCGATCTAAAGCCGCTGATCGACATCGCTGCGCAACACTACCCCGACAATGATGTGCTGAAGGGACTGGCAAGCCGCACTTCTGCCTATCCCGAGCTGTTCCAGGACGCGCGAGTCGATCTGGTGGCAAGTGCCGCCGACAATGGCGACGGCACGACAGGGCTGGCGGTGAGCGGGCAAGGCAAGGCCGGCGGTTCGGCCTTCTCGGCGTCGCTGTCGGGCAAGGGTGCTGTCGGCCGGCTGCTCGACGCGCCGGTGACGCTGACCTTCAATGCCAAAAACCCAGACGCCACCGCGCTGCTGGCGCTCTACGGAATGCCGGCGCTGCCGCTCGGTATGCTCGGCCAGGCAAGTACCGACATTTCGGCGAAAGGCACGCTTGGCGGCGGCCTGGCGACGAGCTTCAACCTCGCCGCCGATGATTTCAAGGCGACGTTCGACGGCACCGTCGCCGAAAGCCCGCAAGGCGCCACCGTCAAGGGCAAGATCGGCCTCGATGCCTCCGATATCGAGCCCTGGCTTATGACCACCGGCGTCGGCCTGCCGGGCATGGGCACCGGCACATCGACCTCGCTCAGCGCGGATGCCGATTTCGGCAGTGGCCTTCTGGTGTTGAGCAGCCTCAGCGGGTCCATCAACGAAGCGGCGGTGTCCGGTGACATCAATCTCGACGTGAAGCAGGGACTGCCGCACCTTGCCGGTGCGCTGGCGCTCGACGAACTCGACCTCGACCCGATGGCGGTGGCGCTGTTCGGCGACCAATCTTTCATCGCCAGCAACGGCAACTGGCCGACGGCGCCGTTCAGCCAGAAGTCCAGCCTGCCGTTCACCGCCGACCTGGATTTAACGACAGCCACGCTTGCCGCCGGGCCGCTGGCCACGGCCTATGACGCATCGCTGTCGCTAAAACTCGACCAGGAAGGCATCCGCGTTTCGGACCTGAAGGCAAAGCTGCTCGGCGGCGCACTCACCGGTCTGTTCGAATTGAAGAACACCGACGGCAACGGGCTGTTCTCCAGTCAGATGAGGCTTGCCGGCGCTGATCTCACGACTGTGCTGCCCAATGCTGGCCTGAGCGGCAGTGGCGATTTCTCGACTGGCCTGTCGACCAGCGGTAAATCGGTCGACGCGATGATTGCCGCACTCTCCGGCTCCGGCACGGCGGCGCTGAGAGGCCTGACCATTGCCGGCGTCAATCCCGACGCCTTCGGCGCCTTGATCGCCAAGGCCGATACGATCGGGCGCGACATCGATGTGGCCAAGACCGCGGGCTTTGCGCCTGACATTGCGGGCGACGGCAATTTTGCCGCCGGTGATACCGACATCGCCTTTACGGTTGCCGGCGGTACGCTCAGGGCGCCGCCGGTCAAGCTGGAAAATGCTGGCGCGGCGTTGTCCGCCGACATCACGGCGGACCTGAACACCAGTACCGTCGCCGCCAAGGGTACGATCACCTACAAGCCTGGCGACGAGGCGCTGGTCGGGTCGGATCCCTCGGTCAATTTCAGCGTCGACGGGCCGTTCGGCGCGATGAAGAAGCTGTTCGACAGCGAGCCGCTGGCGCAGTTTTTGACGCAGCGCGCGCTGGAAAAAGAGCAGCAGCGGGTCGAGGCGATGCAGGCTGCACTGCTCGAGAAGCAGCGGCTGCGGCGCGAAGTGCGCTATTACGCTGCGCTACAGACCGAACGTGACAACGCGGCTGAAGAGTTGCGCAAGCAGGAAGAAGCGGCCCGGCTGAAAGCCGAGGCCGACGCCAGGGCGAAAGCTGAAGCCGACGCAAAGGCACAGGCCGAAGCGGAGGCGAAGGCCCAGGCGGATGCGGAAGCAAAGGCCGAAGCCGATGCGAAAGCGCAGGCGGAAGCCGACGCCAAGGCCAAGGCAGACGCCGAAGCGAAGGTGCAGGCCGAGCAGCAGGCAGCCGAAGACGCCGCCAAGGCCGAAGCCGAACGGAAGAAGGCTGAGCAAGCAATGCGGATTGCTTCGCAGGAAAAAGCCAGGCTGGAGGCCGAACGCAAGGCTCAGGAGCAGGCGCCGAAGGTCGACCGCTCACTGCCCGGCGTCAATGAAGGTACGGCCCCGGCGCCGCCGAAGCCCAAGACAAATCCATTCTCGGTCGACAATCTGCTGAAGTCGCTGGGTAACTAGCCCAGTTCAGCGCATCCCGCGCTTCGCCCAGTCCAGCACATGTAGCCTGAGCGCCGAGGACAAATTGGCGTCTCGCGGCCTTGTCTCGTCGATTTCGGCGACAAGCGCGGCGAGCGTCAGTTTGCGTGCCGCAGCTATGGCGACGAGGTCGTCGTAGAACGGTTTTTCCAGGGAATAGCTGGTGCGGTGGCCGCGGATCGTCACCGAGCGTTTTTCGACGGGGCTCACCGCGGGTTGCCCATCAATCGCCCTGGTCTTCCGGGCGTTCGCGGCGATGGCCGGCGACGAACTTCTCGGCCTTATCTGATGTCAGCCGGTCGCGGGTTTTTTCGGCTTTGGAACGGCCGTGCAGAGCGCGGCTCTCGCCGGCGAGCTTTTCTTTTTCGGCGCGCGCCTTCTGCTTGCGGACCTGGCGAAGATTGACGATTTCGCCCATGTCGCGCTGTCCGCGCTGCTATTTCTTGCGGAAGGCGTCGAGCGACACGACGTCGGCGCCCTTGCCGGCGGCGGCGTCAGCCACGGCGGGCTTTTTCTCGGCTTCGGCCGCGGTGGCCTTCTTCTCGGCCTTCGGCTTTTTCTCGGTGACGATGGCCAAGGGCTCGGGAGCCGGCTGTGCCGGCGCTTCGTCTTCCGAGGGAATGTCGGTCTTGACGTCGAATTCGAGTTCGAAATTGACCGACGGATCGTAGAAGCCGCGCACGGCCGAGAACGGGATTTCGAGTTTCTCCGGAACGTCGGAGAAGGACAGGCCGACCTCGAAGCCGGTGTCGGTCACCTTGAGGTCCCAATACTGGAACTGGATGACGATGGTCATCTGTTCGGGATAGCGCTCGCGCAGCCTGGACGACACGCGCACGCCCGGCGCGCCGGTCAAAAAAGTGATGAAGAAATGATGATTGCCGGGAAGGCCGGTGCGCGCGACTTCGGCCAGCACCTTGCGCATGACTCCGCGCAACGCCTCCTGGGCCAGAATGTCGTAGCGGATGTGGTCGTCGGCCATGTGCTGGTCGGGTTCCGTTGAATCGTCCGCATAGCTGTAATCAAGCTTGAGGGCGGCGTAAACCGCATATAGATCGCTGATGCGCCTAAGCGAGGCCCGTCACGGACGATTTGATCGCCGACTTTAGATTCGTTCAGGCGCTGGCCAACTGCTTTTCCACCGCCGCTGCGGATCTGCGCTTGCCAAAGGCGCGCAGGAAGGTGCGCACGCCGTGGTTGGCGGATTGCAGCACTTCATCTTCCGACGGCATGCCGCCGAGCATGAAGGTGGTCTGCAGTTCGGCGTTGGCCAGCGCCAGGAACTGGCGCGCGGCGACGTCGGGGTCGTCGACCGCGAGGTGGCCGGCATGGGCGAGGCGGGCGAAACGGGCGGCAAGTGCGGGCCAGGTCCGCCCCGGACCCTGGTCGCGCCATTCGGCGAATAGCTCGGGATAGCGCTCGCCTTCGGTCTGGATCAGCTTGCGCAGGAAGCGTCCGTCGCGATTGCAGATGCAATTCTGGTTCATGCGCACGGCAAAGCCGATCAAATCGACTTCGAGATCCCTGGGCTGGTCGGGGAAGCTGGCGAAGGTGGCGAAGATGCCGGCATTGCAGCGCTCGGTCAGGTCGCGCACCACGGCCATGAAAAGCTTTTCCTTGTCGCGGTGGTGATTGTAGATGGTCTGGCGCGAGACGCCGGCCTCCGCCGCGATCAGGTCGATATTGGCGCCGGCAAAGCCTTCGCGGCAAAACACCGAGGCCGCCGCATCGATGATCGACATACGCTTGGCCTCGTGGCCGCGTGGCGGGAAAATGTCAGGAGAAACAGCAGGCTTCATAAAAATATATATAGAGGTGATTGACGAATTAGACAAGACTGTCTAAATTTGTGGACATAAGAAAACGGAAATTTACTCCAAGGGGACGAATGAATTCGCCCCGGGATGTCGGATTTCCACGGGATGGAACGTCCTGGGGTTAGACGTCGCTTGCCGGCGGCAACCAGATTCGAAAGAAGCCTTTATCATGAGTCCCAAATTCCTCCGCATCGCGGTCGTGCTCGGCTTGTTGTCCGCCATCGGCCCTTTCGCCATCGACATGTATCTGCCGGCGCTGCCTTCGATCGGCCAGGATCTGCATGCCGGCACCGCCGCCGTGCAGATGAGCCTGCTGATTTTCTTCCTGTCGATGGGCTTCGGCCAGATCGTCGTCGGGCCGATCTCCGACATGGTTGGCCGCAAGCTGCCGCTCTATGGCGGCTTGGCGCTGTTCATGGTCGGCGGCATCGGTTCGGCAATGGCGCCGACCATCGAATGGCTGATCGCCTTTCGCTTCCTGCAAGGCCTCGGCGCCAGCGCCGGCATGGCGGTGCCGCGCGCCATCGTGCGCGACCTGCACACCGGCACTGAAGCTGCCAAGCTGATGTCGCTGTTGATGCTGGTGTTTTCGGTGTCACCGATCCTGGCGCCGCTGACCGGCAGCCAGATCATCGAGAATTTCGGCTGGCGCGCCGTGTTCTGGACGGTGACGGGCGCGGCCCTGCTGGCGACCATTCTTTTGGCGACCTCGCTCAAGGAGACGCGGCCGGCGGAAGAACGCGTCGGTTCCTCCTTTGGCACCGCACTTGCCGGCTATCGTTTCCTGATGGGTGACCGCAATTTCCTCGGCCTGGTGGCGATCGCCGGCTTCGGCATTGCCAGCTTCTTCGTTTACCTCTCGAGCTCGTCCTTCATCCTGATCGACCATTACGGGCTGTCGCCTTCGGTCTACAGCGTGTTCTTCTCGATCAATGCGGTGGCTTTCATCGGTATGTCGCAGCTGACCGGGATGCTGTCGGAACGGTTTGGGCTGAAGCGCGTCGTCTGGGTTGCGGTGACCGGTTACGCCACGACCATGGTGGTGTTGTTCGCTGTCATGGCGACCGGCGTTGACCGGCTCGATGTGATGGCGGCGCTGCTGTTCGTCGGCTACGGCTTCCTCGGCCTCGTCATCCCGACCACGTCGGTGCTGGCCATGGAAGAGCATGGCGAGATCGCCGGCACGGCCTCGGCGCTGATGGGCACGCTGCACTTTGCCATCGGCGCGCTGGCAATGGGTGTCGCCGGCATCTTCTTCGACGGCACGCCGCTGCCGATGGTGGCCGGCATTACGCTGTGCGCCGTGATCTCCTTCACGCTGGCCAAGCTGACGCTAGGCCGCACGCGCGAAGCGGCGGAAGCACCGGCCGAGTAAGCAAACGACACTCAATGAAAAGGCCGGATCAGCCCGGCCTTTTTCATGTCTGGGATAATCCGGCCTCAGTCAGCGCGAACTCGAGTCGTGTTTCGACCGGCGCCCGCGGCAGCCGGCGACCACAGCAGGTCGAGCAACTCATATCCCAATTCGTCGTAGACGCCGACCAGCGAATGGTAGGTACGTTAGGCGGCTGCGCTTGGGCGCATGTCTAGGGAGGGAGAAGTGGAGGTTTCTGTTGCCAGGTACCTCCGAACCCCGCCTAGAAGTGCGAACCTCTAGGGCTTGATTTGAAGCGTTCGCACTGCATTAAGCAGCGAGACGAGCTTCCGCATAGTTGTCGTTGGCAACTATAAGTTTAGCCCGATGACGGTGGTACAATGCCGGGCAAAAGTACGATCTTTACACCTTCGTCGATCCTATTTCGCCCCCAGCAAAAACCGCGTCGTCGTCAAAGCGGCTTTTGGTGGAGGCGCCGGGTACCGCCCCCGGGTCCGAACGGCTTATTTCATCGCCCATTTATCGCCATAGTCGGTCAAGCCGACAAAACGAATATAGGGGGTCATCGCACGAAATGAAAGGCCGCAATCGCGCTTCTTGCCAGAGCCAAACTGTGACGCCGAGGGTTGACTTGGACACGGTCTCAACCGAAGCTTTGCGCCGGTGAGGAGTATCGACCTAGCGCACAGGTTGCGTAGCGCGCCACAGCCCTCATCGAACGGATCCGTGGCGCCGACGAGGGGAAGTCTGATGGCCGACTATCTTGCGGATGTGAAGAAATACGACGCCGGCGCCAGCGCCGATGCGGTCGAAAAGATCGTCAAGCATCTGGGCATTGCGCTCAGGAACCGCGATTCCTCGCTGGTGTCCTGCACCGACCCCAAGGAACTCGAGCGCGTGAAGACCAATTGGGTCGCCAAGAAGCTCGGCGTCGCCGACGGCGCCAAGGCGGATGCATCCATCGAAAAGACCTGCAAGGCGATGGCTGCCGACAACACCAAGAGCCGCGTGACCTTTTACTATCTCGTTGCCAAGGATCTGGGCAAGCTGGGATCTTTGTAGAGATTATCTCTGACAGGCAGAGGGCGTTTGATTTGCTCCTCACTGGACGTCAGCGCCGCCCCTCATTGCCCTGCCGGGCATTCCTCCCCGTATAGTGACGGGGAGAAAGGGCTGACCGCAGCCTCGGCACCCTTTTTGCAACGTTGGAAATTGGCGAAATCATCAATGAGAGCGCCCCTCTCCCCGTCACTATACGGGGAGAGGATGCCGGCAGGCAGGTGAGGGGCAGCGCCAACCCTTGAAAGAGTGATGGGGGAAGCCGCGTCTGGTGCCTTTTGATGTGTTCGGCGGCCCGCCAGTCGGCTACTATCACGAAACCCCGAATCGAGGCAAAGCCGATGCGCCAGTATCTAGACCTTTTGCAGCATGTGCTGGACAATGGCGCCGATCGCGGCGACCGCACCGGCACCGGCACGCGTGGGGTGTTCGGCTACCAGATGCGCTTCGATCTCTCGCGCGGCTTTCCCGTCACCACGACCAAGAAGCTGCATCTGAAGTCGATCATCCATGAACTCCTGTGGTTCCTGGCCGGCGACACCAACATAAAATACCTTAACGACCATGGCGTTTCGATCTGGGACGAGTGGGCCGACGAGAATGGTGATCTCGGCCCGGTCTATGGCAAGCAATGGCGCTCCTGGCCGGATGGCCATGGCGGATCGATCGACCAGATTGCCAATCTTCTCAAGGAGATACGCAAGAATCCGATTTCGCGCCGGCTGATCGTTTCGGCGTGGAACCCGGCCGAGGTCGAGGCCATGGCGTTGCCGCCCTGCCACTGCCTGTTCCAATTCTACGTCTCGGAGGGCAAGCTGTCCTGCCAGCTCTACCAGCGCTCGGCCGACATCTTCCTCGGCGTGCCCTTCAACATTGCCTCCTATGCGCTGCTGACCCTGATGGTGGCGCAGGTCACCGGGCTGAAGCCTGGTGATTTCGTCCACACGCTGGGCGACGCGCATCTCTATTCCAACCATTTCGAGCAGGCGCGCGAGCAGTTGCGGCGTACGCCCAAGGCGCTGCCGACGCTGTGGATCAACCCTGACGTGAAGGACCTGTTTGCCTTCCGCTCCGAGGATTTCCGGCTGGAGAACTATTTTGCTGACGCCACGATCAAGGCGCCGATCGCGGTCTGATCCGCCGTTCCTTCAGTCGATACCGACCATGACATCCGATGCCTTGATCACGGCATAGGCCTGCTTGCCTTTTTCGAGCTTGAGATCGGCGACGGCCTCGTTGGTGATCGAAGCGGTGACGACCGAGCCGCCGACGTCGATGCGGACATGCGAGGTGGTGGCGCCCTTGACGATCTCGGTGACCGTTCACTTGAGGATGTTGCGTGCGCTGATTTTCATGGGCTTCCTTTGCAAAGGTCTGTTCCCGTCAAAACCAGAACAATCGATGCCGAACAGACGCTTTCGACGGCTGGCGGCCTTCCCTTGTTATATTCATCCGGATATATCGATCGGCAGGCGCCGAGCCGGACGGATTTCAACCCTAGGGAGAGTTTTCATGTCGAGGCACAAAGGTTTTGGATTGAGAGCGATCGCGGTCGGCGGCTTTGCCGCGGCGCTTATGGCCGCGATACCGGCCGCGCATGCGGAGGACAAGGTGATCGTGTTTGCCGCGGCCAGCCTCAAGGACGGGCTCGATGCGGTGAACAAGGTCTGCGAAGCCGATGTCGGCGAGGCCGCGACTATCTCCTACGCCGCAAGCTCGGCACTGGCCAAGCAGATCGAGGGCGGCGCTCCGGCCGACGTCTTCATCTCGGCCGATCTCGACTGGATGAAATATCTCTCCGACAAGAAACTGACCAAGCCGGACACCGAGGTGAAGCTGCTCGGCAACCAGATCGTGCTGGTCGCGCCGAAGGATTCGAAGGTCGAGACCAAGATCGAGAAAGGTTTTGATCTCGCCAAGCTGGTTGGCGACGGCAAGCTCGCCATGGGCGACTTCAAGGCGGTGCCGGCCGGCAAATACGGCAAGGCGGCACTTGAATCGCTCGGCGTCTGGTCGTCGGTCGAAGGCAAGGTGGCGCAGGCCGAGAATGTGCGCGCCGCATTGAAGCTGGTTTCGATGGGTGAAGCACCGCTCGGCATCGTCTATGCGACCGATGCGCATGCCGACAAGGGCGTCAAGGTGGTCGGCACCTTCCCGGAGGATTCGCATCCGCCGATCATCTATCCGGTTGCCCAGATCGCTGATTCAAAGGACAAGGATACGCCGGCCTTCCTGAAGTGCCTGCAGTCCGCCAAGGCGGCCGAGCTGTTTAGGGATCAAGGTTTCACCGTGCTCACGCCGAGCAATTAAGGTAGCGCCTGACGCATGAACTGGCTGCTGGACCTCACTCCCGACGAATGGAATGCGGTCCGGCTGTCGATCAAGGTGGCGACGGTGGCGATGCTGTTCAGCCTGCCACCGGGCATCGCGATTGCGCTCTTGCTTGCCCGCGGAAAATTCTGGGGCAAGACGCTGCTCAACGGCGTGGTGCATCTGCCGCTGATCCTGCCGCCAGTGGTGACCGGCTATCTCTTGCTGCTCACCTTCGGTCGTCGCGGGCCGGCCGGTGCGTTCCTGGCCGAGCATTTCGGCATCGTCTTCTCGTTTCGCTGGACAGGCGCTGCCTTGGCCTGCGGCATCATGGGCTTCCCCCTGATGGTGCGGGCGATCCGGCTGTCGATCGAGGCCGTCGACCGCAAGATGGAAGCCGCCGCAGGCACGCTCGGCGCGAATCCGCTATTTGTTTTCGCCACGATCACGCTGCCGCTGACCCTGCCCGGGCTGATCGCCGGCTCGATCCTGTCCTTCGCCAAGGCGATGGGCGAGTTCGGCGCCACCATCACCTTCGTCTCCAACATTCCCAACGAGACGCAGACGCTGCCTTCGGCGATCTACACTTTTACGCAAGTGCCGGGCGGCGATGACGGGGCGCTGCGGCTGACGCTAATCTCCATCGTCATTTCGATGGCGGCCCTGGTCGCCTCGGAAGTGCTGGCGCGGCGCGTTGGCCGGCGGATGGACATCGAATGAGCGTCGTTGTCGACATCAGCCATCGTCTCGGTGAGTTCGCCATCGACGCGCGCTTCGAAAGTGCCGGGCGGCTGACGGCGCTGTTCGGGCCCTCAGGCTCCGGCAAGACGACGTTGATCAACATGATCGCCGGCCTGATCCGACCCGACAAGGGACGCATCGCGGTCGACGGTCGTGTGCTGGTCGACACCAGCGCCGGCATTTTCGTGCCGAAGCACAAGCGCCGCATCGGCATGGTGTTCCAGGATGCGCGGCTGTTCCCGCATATGAGCGTGGCCGGCAATCTGCGCTATGGGCGCTGGTTCACGCCGCCGCCGGAACGCTATGCTGAGATGGACGCTGTCGTCGAACTGCTCGGCATCGGTCCACTGCTCGACCGGCGGCCGGCAAAACTGTCGGGCGGCGAGAAGCAGCGGGTAGCGATCGGCCGGGCGCTGCTGGCCAGCCCGAAGCTGCTGTTGATGGACGAGCCGCTGGCCTCGCTCGACGATGCGCGCAAGGCTGAAATCCTGCCCTATATCGAGCGGCTGCGCGACGAGACCAAGCTGCCGATCGTCTATGTCAGCCACTCCGTCGCCGAGGTGGCGCGGCTGGCGAGCGACGTGGTGGTGATGGCGCAAGGCAAGGTCGCTGCCTCAGGCCCGACCGGCGCGATCATGCAACGGCTCGATTTGTTGCCGGCGGAAGAGCGCGGCGAGGGCGGCGCGGTGCTGGACACCAAAGTGCTGCGCCACGACGAGGCGTTCGGCATGAGCGTGCTCGGTTCGGCGGCGGGCGAAATCCGGGTGCCGCGGCTGGCTATATCGGTCGGTGCGCCGGTGCGCATTCGCATCCGCGCCCGCGACGTGATGGTCGCCACAGAACAGCCGACGGGCCTCAGCGCGCTCAACATCCTGCCGGGCATCATAGTCGCGGTAAGTCCAGGTGAGGGGCCAACGGTCGAGGTCGGCATCGACTGCAACGGCGCAACCGTGCTTGCCCGCATCACCGAGCAGTCGCGACACGCGCTGAGGCTCCAGTTGGGGAGCAAGGTGTTCGCGGTGGTCAAGACGGTGAGCTTCGACAGAGCCAATACCGGCGCCGGGCTGCCGGCTGAAGCGGATGGCTGATAGCCGCTATATCGTTTTGGAATAGCGCTATGGATCGAGAGAGGCTAATGTGACCGTGGAGGACACGACATGCCGTCGCTGAGCTTGCGGATAAATCTCGATCCGGACGGGCGCATCGGTCCGGGCAAGATCGAGCTTTTGGAGCAGATCGCCACCTTCGGCTCGATCTCGGCCGCGGCGCGCGGCATGGAGATGTCCTACAAGCACGCCTGGGATCTGGTCGAGGACATGAACCGCGTGTTCGGCAAGCCGCTGGTCGCAGCGCAGACCGGCGGCCGCAGGGGCGGCGGCGCGCAGCTGACCTCGGTCGGCCTGGCGGTGGTCAGCCGATTCCGTGCCATCGAACGGGCGGCGGCCGCGGCAGCGGCCACGCACATGGAGGCGTTGCAGGCGGAGATTGATGCTGGATAGGGCAGTAGGGCAGTAGGGCAGTAGGGCAGTAGGGCAGTAGGGCAGTAGGGCAGTAGGGCAGTAGGGCAGTAGGGCAGTAGGGCAGTAGGGCAGTAGGGCAGTAGGGCAGTAGGGCAGTAGGGCAGTAGGGCAGTAGGGCAGTAGGGCAGTAGGGCAGTAGGCTTAATCGTCTTCTCCTGCCTTGCGCAGCAGATAGGTGTCCATGATCCAGCCCTTCTTCCGACGGGCTTGTTCACGGATTTTCTCAATCTCCTCGCCGACATCACCTAGGCGGCCGGAGAGAGTGATTTCGTCGGGTGTGCCGAGATAGGCGCCCCAATGGATGATCAGATCCTTGTCGGCCAGCGTGTTGAAAGCGCATTTACCGTCGAGCATGACCACCGCGCTGCCGGCATTTTGCGGCATGCCTTGCTCGGTCAGGCGGCGGCCGGTGGTGATCAGCACGGGGTCGCCGATACGGTTCAGCGCCATTTTGTGGCTGGCGGCGAGCGCCTGGACGGCAGTGATGCCGGGAATGACCTCCAACTCGAACCCGACATTGCCTCTGAGCCGCACCCGCTCGAGGATACGCAGCGCGCTGTCGTAGAGAGAAGGGTCGCCCCAGATCAGGAAAGCGCCGCAGCCGTTCTCGGCAAGCTCGTCGCGGATCAGGCCTTCGTAGATTTCGGCAATTGCCTCGTGCCAGTCGTCGACGGTCGAGCGGTAGGACGGCGCCGGCTCGGCGCGCACCGGCACGTCGAATTCGACGCGGCGTGATTTCGGGTTTTTGACGAAACGGTCGCAGATATGCCGGCGCAGTTCGGCAAGATCGTTCTTTTTCGCGCCCTTGTCGGGAATAAACAGGACGTCCGCCCGGTTCAGGCCATCAATCGCCTGCACGGTCATATGATCGGGATTGCCGGCGCCGATGCCGATGACGAGAAGCTTGCGCATGACGCGAACTCCTGCCCGATCGAAACCTGTTAGTCCAGACCGCCGATTGGCGTGTCCAGACACTGTGACGTCCTGCTGGGAGACGGAAGGGCTTTGAAACGCCACATTGAAACCGCTAGGGTCGCGGCGCATTCTCGCCGAGGGGGCTTTCATGCTGCGCTATGTTCTTACCACCATGCTGGCGCTTTCAGCCGCGCCTGCACTGGCCAATGATTCGACCGCCGAACTCGGCACCGGTGGCCTGATCCTGTCACGCAGCGATGCGGTGGCGATGCAAAGCGAGGATCTCACCATCTCGCCGGAAAAGGTGACGGTCGACTATGTTTTCCACAACAACACCGACAAGGATGTAAATGCCATCGTCGCCTTCCCGTTGCCCGACATCGAAGGCGATCCAGAGGAAATGCCGGCCATCCCGGAAAACCAGAGCGACAATTTCCTCGGCTTCGAGGTGACGATCGATGGCGAGCCGGTAAAGCCGCAGCTCGAGCAGAAAGTGTTCGCTGTCGGCATCGATATCGGCGCCGATCTGAAGGCGCAGAACGTGCCGTTCAATCCATTCGGCGATGCGGCCAAGGCGACCCTGGCGAAGCTGCCGAAAGCGGTCGCCGAGGATTGGGAGAACCGCGGCATCATCATCGAGGACACGGGCAGCGACGGTACCGAGGCGAACAAGGTCTATACACCGTGGTGGCAGTTGCGCTCGACCTATTGGTGGCGCTCGACATTTCCGGCCAACAAGGATGTCCTTGTCTCGCACCGCTACAAGCCCAGCGTCGGCGGGACGTCATCGGTCAGCTTCTTCTATGACGGCCAGTTCCAGGGCAGCCAGTATGCTGCCTACAAGACTCGCTACTGCATGGACAACAATTTCGACAATGCGGTGCGCAAGGCGGCCAAGGACGATCCGGACGGTTATCCCAAATACTATGAGAAACGCATCGCCTATATCCTGACCACCGGTGGAAACTGGGCGAACGGCAGCATCGGCAAGTTCAAGTTGACCGTCGACAAGGGCAATCCGAAAGCGCTGATTTCGTTCTGCGGCGACAATGTAAAAAAGGTCGGGCCGACGACCTTCGAGATGACGGCGAAGGATTTCTATCCCGAGCGCGATATCGATATATTGCTTTTGGAGCCGTCGGATGACGGCGCCGGGGAAGCCAACTGATGGACGTCGCGATCTATGTCGCCATCGCCGAGAACGGCGTCATCGGGCGTGACGGCGGCCTGCCGTGGCGGCTGTCCACCGATCTCAAGCGGTTCAAGGCCGACACTATGGGCAAGCCCGTCATCATGGGCCGCAAGACCTATGAGGGCATCGGCCGGCCGCTGCCGGGCAGATTGAACATCGTGGTGACCCGCGACAAGGCCTGGCGCGCCGAGGGCGTTGAAACAGCAAATTCGCTGGAAGCCGCAATCCAGCTGGCCACGGTGCGTGGGCGTTGCATGAGCGGCGTCGACGAAATCTGTGTCATCGGCGGCGGCGAGATCTATGCGCAGGCGCTGCCGCTTGCCGACCGCCTGCATGTCACCCATGTGCTGGCCAAGGTCGACGGCGATGCGCATTTCCCTGACATCGATCCGGGCAGCTGGCAAATTGTGCGTTCGGAGGATTTTCCGGCCGGCGAAAAGGACAGCCACGCGACGCGCTACACGGTTTACGAGCGCAGCCGACCAATGACCCAGGTGTCCTCATGACGGATAACAAGCATCAGCCGCTCGGTGCCTTCATGGATTTACTGAGCGCGGAGATACGCTCGCGTATGGGAAATGAACCTGCGCGTGAAGCTGCGCACCAGCGGATCTTCGGCAACACCGCGCTTGAGGCGCCGCGGGCAAGCGGTGAGCGACCCCAGCGCCAGCCGGCTTGTCGCCACCTTCCGGCATGCTTTGCCGAGCTTGAAACGATCGGCGGCAATCTCGGCAAGCTCGCCGCCGCGCTGCGCGAGATCGAGCCGCATCTCAGCTGGAACAATCAAAGCGAGCGTCGCAAGTCGGCGGTGCTGGCCGAGAATTACGCCGATTCCTTCATTGTCGGCCCGGGCGGTTTCGTCCCGAGCGGTCAAATCGAGATCGGACTGTCGGTCATGGCGCCGCACACGACATATCCAGATCATCGGCATCCGCCGGAAGAGCTTTACCTGGTCCTGTCGCAGGGTGAGTGGCGGCAGCATGCCGAGGCGTGGCATGAACCCGGGGTCGGCGGGGTCGTCTACAATCCACCTGACATCGTTCATGCCATGCGCGCGGATGCCAAGCCGCTTTTTGCCATTTGGTGCCTGCCCCTCGACAATACGCCGCATTGATAGAGCAACTTATTGGAATTTGCTGCTTGCAGCGGCCCAAATCGGACGGTGCAGTGTCGGATCGCGTTGAAAGCGCATCGCGGCGTCCCTATAGAAGAACAACTGGATTTTGCGCCGCAAGGCCGGCGCTGAGGGAATTCCAAGCGAAAGGACATTCATGCCCTGGAACGACAAGAGCGGTGGCGGCGGCGGCCCATGGGGCGGCGGCGGCAACAATCAGGGACCCTGGGGGCAGGGACCAAAGGGGCCTGGCGGCCCGCAAGGGTCACCTCCCGATCTCGAGGACATCATCCGCCGTGGCCAGGACCGGCTGCGGCGCGCGCTGCCCGGTGGCGGCGGCGCCAGCCCGGCCGTCTTTGCGCTGATCGCAGCGGCACTGGTCGTGCTGTGGGCGTTCAAGGCGGTCTATACCGTGCAGCCGGACGAGGTTGCGGTCGAACTGCGCTTCGGCAAGCCGAAGCCGGAGCTGTCGCAGCCGGGTCTGCATTTCCATTGGTGGCCCGTTGAAACCGTCGAGACGGCCAACATCGCCGAGCAACTCGTCGATATCGGCGGCGGCGGCGCGACGAGCGGCAACACTTCCGGGCTGATGCTGACCGGCGACCAGAATATCGTTAACGTCCAATTCTCGGTGGCCTACCAGGTCTCCGATCCAAGGGCCTATCTGTTCGACGTCTCCGATCCCGAAGGCATGCTGCAGCAGGTCGCTGAAAGCGCCATGCGTGAAGCAGTCGGCCGGCGACCCGCCCAGGACATTTTCCGCGACGATCGCCAGGGCATCGCCGCATCGGTGCGCGAAATCATCCAGACGACGCTGGACGGCTACAAGGCCGGCCTGAACGTCAACGCGGTTTCGATCGAGGACGCGGCGCCGCCGCGTGAAGTGGCGGACGCGTTCGACGAAGTGCAGCGCGCCGAACAGGACGAGGACAAGTTCGTCGAGCAAGCCAACCAGTATTCCAACCAGAAGCTCGGCCAGGCGCGCGGCGAGGCGGCACAGGTCCGTGAAGACGCGGCGGCCTACAAGAACCGTGTCGTGCAGGAGGCCGAAGGCGAGGCGCAGCGCTTCATCTCGGTCTATGACGAATATGCCAAGGCCCCCGATGTGACGCGCAAGCGCCTTTATCTGGAAACGATGGAGAAGGTCCTGAAAGACTCCAACAAGGTCATCGTCGAACAGGGCAATGGGCAAGGGGTCGTCCCCTATTTGCCGCTGCCGGCGCTGCAGCCGAAGGCGCCGGCGCCCCTTGGCGCCACGACCGGAGGAACCCAGTGATGGCCAATCGTCTTCCCATCCTCGCCGTCATCGCGGCCGTGCTTCTGTTCCTGATCTACTCCTCGGTCTTCGTGGTCAACGCGCGCCAGCAGGCGCTCGTGCTGCGGTTCGGCGAAATCGTCGATGTCAAGAATGAGCCCGGCATCTATTTCAAGGCGCCTTTCGCCTTCTTCGATGCCGACAGCGTGCAATTGATCGAAAACAGGGTGCTGCGCTTCGATCTCGACAACATCCGCGTCCAGGTTTCGGGCGGCAAGTTCTACGAGGTCGATGCTTTCATCGCTTACCGCATCTCGGATCCGCGCGTGTTCCGCTCCGCCGTGTCCGGTCAGATCACACTGGCCGAAGCCCGACTGAGGACGCGTCTCGACGCAGCGTTGCGCCGTGTCTACGGTCTGCGCGACTTCGAAGCGGCGCTCTCGGAAGAGCGGGCCGTGATGATGCGCGAAGTGCGCGATCAGCTTCGGCCGGACGCGACGTCGCTCGGCCTGCAGATCGAGGATGTGCGCATCCGCCGGACCGACCTGACGGCTGAGGTTTCGCAGCAGACTTTCGACCGCATGAAGGCCGAACGTCTGGCCGAGGCCGAACGGCTGAGAGCGCGCGGCAAAGAGGCCGCGCAGCGCATCACCGCACGCGCCGACCGCGAGGTGGTGGAAATCGTCGCCGAAGCGCGCAAGGAATCGGAAATCCTGCGCGGTGAGGGCGAGGCCCAGCGCAGCGCGACTTTCGCCGATGCCTACAAACGCGATCCGGCCTTCTTCGACTTCTACCGGTCGATGAATGCCTACGGCACGGCGCTGGACAACTCCGGGACGACGATGGTGCTGTCGCCGAACTCGGAGTTCTTCCGCTTCTTCCGCAATCCGGATGGCACGGACGCGAAGCCTGCGGCCCCGGCGGCACCTGCCGCGCCGGCAGCGCAACCTGCACCCGCCCAGTAGGGCGGTGCAGGATTTTCTTGCGGCCATAGGCCTGGTCCTCGTCGTCGAGGGCCTGGTCTATGGCGGTTTCCCCGGCCTTGCCAAACGCCTTGCCGGCGAAGTGCTGTCGATGCCTGAAAATGCGCTCCGCATCGTCGGGCTGGCGGCCATCGCCATCGGCGTCGGCATTGTCTGGCTGGTGCGTGGCTGAGGATCGCTGATATCAGGTGTAACGGAGGATTTATCCTCCCGATGTGGTCATAGCCGCAGATGTGCCGTATTTCTTGCCAACATGACGCGACGCGGCGTTTTGCCGAAGCGCTTTTTCTTTTCAGCAATTCCGGGAGGCTCTCGATGACATCCAACACCCTTCTGCGCGCCGCGCGGCGGACGTTCATCGCAGGTGCTGCGGCACTTATGGTCGGCGCGCTTGCCGTTCCGGCTTTCGTGACGCCGACGGTGGCCGCGAACGGACCGGCTTCGGTCGCCGATCTCGCCGAAGGCCTGCTCGGCGCGGTGGTCAACATCTCGACCTCGCAGACCGTGAAGGGCACGGAAGGTCCGGGCGCGGTGCCGATGCCGCAACTGCCGGAGGGCTCGCCGTTCCAGGATTTCTTCGACGATTTCTTCAAGAACCGTGGCGGCGACAAGGATGGCGGCTCGCAAAAGGTGCAGTCGCTGGGCTCCGGCTTCGTCGTCGATGCCGAGCAGGGCATTGTCGTGACCAATAATCACGTGATTGCCGATGCCGACGACATCGAGGTGAATTTCTCCGACGGCGTGACGCTGAAGGCGACGCTGGTCGGCACCGACACCAAGACCGACGTCGCGGTGCTCAAGGTCGACCCGAAGGGCCACAAGCTGACGGCGGTGAAGTTCGGCGATTCCAACAAGATGCGCGTCGGCGACTGGGTGATGGCGATCGGCAATCCGTTCGGCCTCGGCGGCACGGTGACGGTCGGCATCGTCTCGGCCCGCAACCGCGACATCAATTCCGGCCCCTATGACGACTTCATCCAGACCGACGCCGCCATCAACCGCGGCAATTCCGGTGGACCGTTGTTCAACAGCGTGGGTGAAGTCATCGGCATCAATACCGCGATCATCTCGCCGTCGGGCGGTTCGATCGGCATCGGCTTCTCCATCCCCTCGCAGATCGCCTCGGGCGTCGTCGACCAGTTGCGCCAGTTCGGCGAAACCCGCCGCGGCTGGCTCGGCGTGCGCATCCAGCCGGTGACCGACGACATCGCCGAAAGCCTCGGCATGGCGACCGCCAAGGGCGCGCTGGTTGCCGGCGTCATCAAGGGCGGACCGGTCGACAACGGAACAATTCTCGCCGGCGACGTCATCATCAAGTTCGACGGCAAGGACATTCATGAAATGCGCGACCTGCCGCGCGTCGTGGCGGAAAGCCCGGTCGGCAAGGCGGTCGACGTGATCATCGTGCGCAAGGGCGTCGAGCAGACGGTGAAGGTGACGCTCGGCCGGCTCGAGGACGGCGAGAAGCTCGCCAGCGGCGAAGACGGCACGACCGACGAGGACAAGGGCGGCGACAAGGCGCCGGCGGTGTCGACGGCTTCGGTGCTCGGCATGACCGTCGGCGAACTCAATGACGAGACGCGGACCAAGTTCGGCATCGCGGCCGATGTGTCGGGAGTCGTCATCACCGACGTTACCAAGGACTCGGCTGCGGCCGAGCGCGGTATCCAGGCCGGCGAGGTGATCACCGAGATCGCCCAGGAATTGGTCGCGACCCCGAAGGACGTCATGGACCGGATCGGCGCGCTGAAGGAACAGGGGCGCAAGAATGCGCTCTTGATGCTGGCGTCCAAGACCGGCGAGTTGCGGTTTGTCACGATCCGGATGGATTGAGTCCGGTCAGGCCTGCAACGATCTGATTTCGAAATGAAAAGGGCGGCTAGCGAGCCGCCCTTTTTCGTGCCTGCCAGTCCTTGCGCGATAGGGCGTAGAGGACATGCCGCTTGAGATGCGGGTGGCTGTCAGGGATGGACGGGTGGTCGAAATCGCGAGCCGGGTCAGGGCTCATGCCAAGACGCTCCATGACGGCCGTCGAGCGGCGGTTGGCCGCGACGGCGAAGGAGACGATTTCGTCGCGGTCAAGCGTTTCGAAGCCAAAGGCGAGCCATGCTTCGGAGGCCTCGGTGACATAGCCCTTGCCCCAGAATTCCGGCGCCAGCCGCCAGCCGATCTCGATCGTATCGGAAGGCATGGACGGCACGTGATCGGTCTCCAAGAGGCCGACAAAGCCAATGCATTCGCCCGTCGCGGCAATCTCGGCGGCGGCAAAACCAAAGCCGTCCTCGGCGATCCAACCCCGAAATTCGTCCATCTTGGCATCCGTCTCGACACGGTCGCGGCGGAACGGAAAGAATTCCATCACCCGCTCGTCCGAATTGATGCGGTGGAAGAGTTCGCGGTCGCGTTCTTCCCAGTTGCGCAGGATCAGGCGTTCGGTGCGCATCGGTTTCATACGACGAATTCCTCCTGCCGGTAGCCCTGCACATAAAGCAGCGCGGTGAGATCGCCATGGTCGATGCGGACTTTGGCTTCGGCGGCGACGGTGGGTTTGGCGTGGAGCGCAACACCGGTGCCGGCAAGCCGGATCATGTCGAGATCGTTGGCGCCGTCGCCGACGGCAATGGCGTCGGCCGGCGTCAGGCCCAGGCGAGCCGAAATCTCGTTCAGCGCATCGGCCTTGGCGGCGCGGCCGAGGATCGGCTCGGCGACCAGGCCGGCAAAGCGCCCGTTTTCCTCGATCAGGCGGTTGGCGCGGTTTTCCTGGAAGCCGAGCATGTCCGCGATGCGGCTGGTGAACACGTCGAAGCCACCGGAGACGAGTGCCGTCCAGGCGCCATTGGCCCGCATCGTCTGCACCAGAGCGCGACCGCCCGACGCCAGCGTCAGGCGGTTGGCGATGATGCGGTCGACAACGGCGGTATCGAGGCCTTTCAGCAGCGCCACGCGTTCCCGTAAGGCGGGCTCGAAGGCGATCTCGCCATTCATCGAGCGCGCCGTGATGGCGGCAACGCGATCTTTGACGCCGATCTCGTCGGCCAGTTCGTCGATGCATTCCTGGTCGATCATGGTCGAATCCATGTCGGCGAGCAGTATTGTCTTGCGGCGCGTGTCGGCCTTCTGGACGATCACGTCGACAGGCTCGGAGGCAAGCGCAGCGCGCAAGGCGGCAATCGTCTCAGTGGTTTCAGCCCCTTCGGCCAACACCAGATCGCACGCAACGCCTTCACCCAGCCAGCGAACAGCGCTTGCGCCGACCGAGCGTGAGGCCATATTCGCAAGCGAGGCCGACACGGTGCGGCGGACGGGGTGGGATACAAGCGTGGCGATGAGCGGCATCGAAAATTCCAGCGGGCAGGCGGGCGAGGGCCGCGTGAAGAACGCGATCCTGATAGCCGGGCCGACCGCGAGCGGCAAGTCGGCACTGGCGCTCGATCTCGCCGAGCGCAAGGACGGTGTCATCGTCAACACCGATTCCATGCAGGGCTATTCGGTGCTCGATGTGCTGACGGCGCGGCCGAACGCGGCCGAACTTGGCCGCGCGCCGCACTTTCTCTACGGCCACGTGCATCCCTCCACCGCCTATTCCACCGGTGCCTGGCTGCGCGACGTGATGAAGCTGATCGATGACGGTACGCTTGCCCGGCGGCCCGATGGCCCTCCCTTTGAGCGACCGGTGATTTTCGTCGGCGGCACCGGGCTTTATTTTCGCGCCCTTGCCGAGGGCATTTCGGAAATGCCGGACATTCCGCAGCAGGTGCGCGACCGCTGGCGCTACGAGTTGAAGGAGCAAGGCGCGGCCAAGCTGCATCGCCTCCTGATGCACGAGGATTCGGCGGTTGCTATGCAGCTGAAGCCGACCGACGGCCAGCGCATCGTGCGGGCGCTGGAGGTGCTTGACGCCTCCGGCCGCTCCATTCTCGAATGGCAAGCGGCGCGTGGCCGGCCGCTGATCGACCGCGACAGCGCGCGTTTCTTCGTCATCGAACCGGACCGCGCGGCCCTTGTCGAGCGGATTGAGAGCCGGTTCGACCGTATGCTCGATCTTGGCGCTCTCGATGAAGTCAAACGCCTTGTGGCGCTTGGCCTCGATCCTGATTTGCCGGCGATGAAGGCAATCGGCGTTCGCGAACTCTCGGCCGCGATGGCTGATAACATCAGCTTCCCTGAGGCCATCGAGCGCTGCAAGGCCGCGACGCGGCAATATGCCAAGAGGCAAACGACGTGGTTTCGCCATCAGCTGGGGCCGGAATGGCTAAGATTGCAGCCTGGTGACGACCTGCAAACCGCGATTTGATTCTCCTGCTGCTAATACAATTAAAGAAACAGGATCCGGAATGAATATTCCCGTTCCGGTTGTCTGGGTTAACTGTCCGTAAGGCGCCGTCATGCCATAAATCAGGCAGGTACTTTTCCAACGGGGAGCAGATGCGTTTCCACAAGGCGGAATCCGCATTTTTCGTCTTTATTTTCGTGATCCTCGCCGCAGGCCTGGTGACACTTCATGCCTATGGCCTTTTGCAGGGCATCGCCGCCGACATGGATACGGCTTCCCGCATCGAGAGGATCGTCTACCTCAACAGGCTGCTGTTCATCACCGGGGTGCTCCTGGCGACGGCGCTATTCTTCGGTGTGTTCTTCATCTACCCGCTAATCCGCAGACAGGCGACGGAAGAGGGCAAGCTGCGGGCGATGACGGTGTCGCTCAGCGCCCGTTCGGAAACGTTGCAGCATGCGGCGCTGACCGATGGTCTCACCGGCATGCAGAACCGGCGCTATTTCGACGATGCGCTGAAGGAATATCTCGAAGAATTCCGCCGCATCGAAAAGCCCGTCGGGCTGATGATCCTCGACCTCGACCATTTCAAGCAGGTCAACGACACACATGGCCACGATGTCGGCGACGAGGTGCTGAGGGCAGTCGCCAATTGCCTCAAAGGTATGACTCGCTATCACGACGTGGTGGCGCGGCTCGGCGGCGAGGAGTTCGCCGTGGTCACGCCCAACATGGATGCGGAGTTGTTGGCGAAATTCGCCGAACGCATCCGCAAGGCAGTTGCCAATATGTCGGTGCTGTCGGGCAATGTCCGCCTCAAGATCACCACCAGCGTCGGACTTGCGGTCTGGGACCGCAAGGAAACGGCCGAGGAATTTTACCGCCGCGCCGACCGCCAGCTCTATGAGGCGAAGAGGCAGGGCCGCAACCGCGTCTGCGCCTAAAATCCCGGCATTAAATTCGTGAGGCTGGCCGCCTGCTGCTGCCCTCTGCGCATCCGGTGCTCACGGACTTAATGTCCGCTCCGCTCCGGTTCTCGAAGACAGCACCATTCGACTCAGCCTGACGAATTTTCTGACGGAATTTACCCAAGCGGGCCAACGAAGCCGGGCCTTGGACGCCGACGCGGCTTTGTTCGGCAAAAGGACGTTACGCTGAAGCTCAATCGTTCTGCGGGCGTATGCCGAAGGTGGCGGGCTTCAGGCCGTAGCGCATGTCGAAATCGTCGTCTGGCTGGACGCGCGGCGCTGGCGGCTTGCGGTAATCTGGATCGCCGGCCTGGCGGCCGGTATCCACGACCTCGGCGAAGGCCATCTGCTGCTGAGGCTTCGGCACGTTGCGCAGCCGCTCGACGATCGCGGCGAGATCGACATCGCCGTCGACATCCGACTCCAGATCGTCGCGCTTGGCTGTGCCGGGGATTAGCTCCTGCGCGAGCTTTTCGAATTTCAGCCGCATGGTCGTCGCTACGCCTTCACCGAAGGCGATGGCTTCGCGCTGACCCATGGAAGACAGGAAGGCCAGCGTCGAGGCGGAGGAATCGGCGATCGCCGAGCGGATGATTGCCTGGTCCTGCTCGTTGGCCAGGCGCATGGCAAAGAAGGTCGAGCATTGCGACAGGATGGTCGGATCAAGTTCGCCCGGACGCTGGGTGACGACGCCGAGATAGCAGCCATATTTGCGGCCTTCCTTGGCGATGCGCGACAACGCATGCCTTGTCGGCGCGAAGCCGAGCCGCGGATCGGCCGGCATGTAGCGATGCGCTTCCTCGCACAGCAGCAAAAGTTTCAGCCGGCCTTCGCTCCACAGAGCGAGGTCGAAGGCGAGGCGCGCCAGCACGGAGCAGACGGAATTGACCACTTCGGACGGCATGCCGGCCATCTCGAAGCAGGTCACCGGGCGGCCATGATGCGGCACCCGGAAAATGTTGCCGATCGTCTCGTGGATCGTATCCTCGATCAGCCGCGAATTGAACATGAAGCGATAGCGCGGGTCGGATGCCGCCGACTCGATGCGCGTCTTCAGCGATTTCAGCGTCGGGCGGTCGTTCTTGCTTTCCAGGAGGCCCATGCGCTCGTCGATCTGCTTGATGAGATCGACCATGCGGTAGGGCACTGGCGTGTCGGCGGTCAGCGCATCGCTGCCGCGCCGCACATAGGAGCCGGAATTCGGGTTGCGGTAGAGATTCTTGGCGGCGGGGATCAGGTCACGCAGCACATCGACCTCTTCCGGCACGACCTCTCGGCCGCGAAACAGCACCTCGGCGAATTCCTCCAGCCTGAACATCCAGAACGGCAAATCGAGCGTCTTGGAGTCCACCTTGACGCAGAATTCCGGTAGCGACGCGGCGAATTCATTGTGAGGATCGAGGATGAGGATGCGCAAATCGGGCCGGGCGGCGATCGACTTGCGCAAGAGCAGCGAGACCGCCGTGGATTTGCCGACGCCTGTCGTGCCGACAATGGCGAAGTGGCGCGCCAGCGTGTCGTCGATGGCAATGTTGGCGTCGATCGCCTCGTCCTGCGACAGCGTGCCGATGGTGATCGAATGACGCCCGGCGAGGTCATAGACCGCCTGCAGGTCGCGGCTGCGGATGCGGTGGGCGATGGCGCCGATATGGGGATAGGTGGTGATGCCTCGGTCGAAAATCGGACGGTCGCCGGGCTCGGCGCCGTCGCGCACCTCGCCGATCAACTCGACGTTCACCTCGATCGGGTTCTGCCCCTCATTGCTCCAGGCGCGATCCGACTTGCCGATCTCATAGACCAGGCCAACCGTGCGCGATGTCCCGAGGTTGATGGAGATCATCTTGCCGACCGTCCACAGGCCGGTGACCGCCCCTTCGATGTCGTCGGCGTAGGCGCTGATCGTGGCGCGGGCGCCGTCGCACTGCACGACATTGCCCAGAATGCGCTTGTCGTTCTGCTCGGCGCGGCGGCGCTCCTGCGAGGTCGGTTCGCCGACGGAGGCTTCGCGCTCGACAAACATACGGTCCGATCCCCATTTCCCTGGAGCGTTGACCCTAGACAAATGGGGTTAAGGTGGCGTGATGCGGGATGGTGTAGCAGGCGTTAACCCGTTAGCGAAAATTCAACCGACCGGCCTCTTTCCCAATGCTGAAATTTCGATATATTGGACTAATGACTGATATAGCGAACGATATATCCGCCACGATCGGCAAAAGAATCCACGCCGAAAGAACCGCGCGCAACTGGTCGCTGGCGGAGCTGGCGGACCGCTCCGGCGTCTCCAAAGCCATGCTCAGCACCATCGAACGGGGCATGACCAGCCCGACCGCGGCGCTCTTGGTGCGCATCGCCGCCGCCTTCGGCATGACGCTGTCGACGCTGATTGCGCGCGCCGAGCAGCAAGGCGGCGGCCTGCTGCGCGAAAGCGAGCAGCCGGTGTGGCGAGATCCCGGCACCGGTTACGTCCGGCGGCATCTGTCGCCGGTCTCAGATATGCCGCTCGAACTGATCCGGGTGCAATTGCCGGCGGGCGCCAAGGTAAGCTTCCCGGCAGCGTCCTATGCCTTCATCAAGCAGCAGATGTGGCTGATCTCCGGACGTCTCGAATTCACCGAGGGCGATGTCGTGCACAGTCTCGAGCCCGGCGACTGCCTGGCGCTCGGCGCACCGTCAGACTGCACGTTCCACGCCCTCGGGCCGCAGCCCGCCGACTATCTGGTCGCGCTGGTCAGGGGCTGAGGTCGTGGCAAGACGTCCCAAGCGCTCCGATAATGGCGGACCGCCGCTCGACGACTACAAAGGCCCGCCATGGGGCAAGGGCGATCCATACATCTTCCTCGCCTGGAAGGCAGCGCACGCCAAGGCGTGGAAGGCGCCGAGCCGTGACGTCATGCTGATGCGCATGGAAAAGGCCGAACGGCTCGGCCTGACCTACGAGGAATACACGCTCGAAATCCTCGAACGCGGGCTGCACCTGCAGCCGAAAGATGCCGATCGCATCACCGCGATCAAGGCAGGACGAAAACGGCGCCGCGTCGTGCGTCTGGATTAGCAAGGGACATCACGCATGAGTTCCATCGAAATCAAGGTCCTGACCCGTGACGCTGCAACGCTAGCCGCGCTGGTCGACACGCTGATCGAGACGGTCGCGGCCGGCGGCTCGGTCAGCTTCATGCATCCCTTGTCCCGGCAGGCGGCGGAAGGCTTCTGGGACCAGTCGCTGACGGCTGCAGAGAGAGGTGAAAGGGTGGTGCTGGGCGCCTGGGACGGCGATGCTCTCGTCGGCACCGTGACCTTGCTGCTCGATTTCCCTGACAACCAGCCGCACCGCGCCGAGATCGCCAAATTGATGACCCGGCTCGCACATCGCGGCAAGGGCATAGCGAGCCGGCTGATGCGCGCCGCGGAAACCCTCGCCGCCGAGAAAGGCCGCACGCTGCTGGTGCTGGACACCGCGACGGAAGAGGGCGCTTCGGGCCTCTACGAAAAACTCGGCTTCACGCTCACCGGCGAAATACCGGACTTTGCCCTGAAGCCGCATGGTGGCCTGACCGGCACGCTCATCTACTGGAAGCGCATCGGCCAGTCTCGGTAACTATCCTTCGCTAACCCTTGTGATGAACCTGCTGCAGCGCATAGACCGGCGTCGCGATGCCTTCCATCCGTGCCTTGAGCTGCAGCGACAGGAACTGCGAATAGTGGCGCGACTGATGCAGGTTGCCGCCATGGAACCACAGCGCCTCCTGCTGCGTCGGCTTCCACATGTTGCGCAGCTCGCCTTCCCAGGGCCCGGGATCCTTGGTGGTGTTGGAGCCAAGGCCCCAGCATTTGCCGACCTTGTCTGCGACCTCCCGTGAGATCAAATCGGCCGCCCAGCCATTCATCGAGCCGTAGCCGGTGGCGTAGACAATGAGATCGGCCGGCAGTTCGGATCCGTCGCTGAGCAGCACCGAGTGCGCCTTGACCTCCTTTACCTCGACGCCGCTCTTCAGCTTGATCGAGCCGTCGATGATCAGGTCGGAGGCGCCGACATCGATGTAGTAGCCGGAGCCGCGCCTCAGATACTTCATGAACAGGCCGGAGCCGTCGTCGCCCCAGTCGAGCATG
The DNA here is from genome assembly GCF_057786075.1 of Mesorhizobium sp. P171375. Classification (NCBI taxonomy): domain Bacteria; kingdom Pseudomonadati; phylum Pseudomonadota; class Alphaproteobacteria; order Hyphomicrobiales; family Phyllobacteriaceae; genus Mesorhizobium; species Mesorhizobium sp. P171375. The sequence continues at coordinate 5,455,043 of NZ_JBYNWF010000001.1, read as the reverse complement.
AAGCCGGCCTTCTCCAGGCCCTTGTAGAAGCTGGCGTCGCGCTTCTTCATCTCCGCATAGGCCGGGATCTGGAATTCGTGCAGGATCTTGTAGGGCAGGGAGGCGAAGACAAGGTCGGCCTTGGCGGTGGTCATGCCGCTCTCGACCGCCTTTTCCGAATAGAGCGAGCCCAGCCCGATCTCCATCAGCGTGTCCGACTTGACGATATGCGTGGTCGAGCGCTGCACCATGGTGACGTCGGCGCCGGCCTCCCAAAGGGCGGCCGCAATGTCGTGGGCTGAATTGTTGGAACCAATGATAACAGCCTTCTTGCCGACATAGGCGTCGGGGCCGGGATGCTTCGAGGAGTGATGCTGGTCGCCCTTGAAGCTTTCCATGCCCTTGAAGTTCGGCATGTTGGCCTTGCCGGACTGGCCCGTGGCCAGCACCAGCTGCTTCGGCTTCAGCGTGATGTCCTTGCCGTCGCGGCGCACGACAACCGTCCATTCTTTTTTCTTGTCGTCGTAGACAGCGCTCTTGGCCTCGCTCGAGGACCAGTAATTCAGCTCCATCACCTTGGCGTACATTTCCAGCCAGTCGCCGATCTTGTCCTTGGGCGCGAAGACCGGCCAGTTCCTGGGAAAATCGATATAGGGCAGATGGTCGTACCAAACGGGGTCGTGCAGGCAGAGCGACTTGTAGCGCCTGCGCCAGCTGTCGCCGGCGCGCTCGTTCTTCTCGACGATGATGGTCGGCACGCCGAGTTGCCGCAGACGCGCGCCGAGCGCGATGCCGCCCTGGCCGCCGCCGATGATCAGCGTGTAGGGCTGCGTCTTGAAGCCGAGTTCGGCGGCTTCCTTCTCGCGCTCCTCCTTCCACGTCGGCCGGTTCTTGCCATGGCCGTGCTTGGCGCCGAGCGGGCGGTCGAAGCCGGCCGGTTCCTCATGGCCCTTGAGCTCGACCATTGTGGTGAGCAGCGTCCAGATCTTGCCGTCCTTCAGCCTGATATGACCGAAGCCGCGCGCCACCGCTGTCTCGAAGCTGATCCAGCCGTCCAGCACGCCGTCGCTTTCGCTCGCGTCCTCGCCCTTGGCGATCGCCCAGTTCGACGGTTTGGTCTTCGCCAACTGGCTGACCAGCATGTCGCGCACCTGATCGCGGCCCTCCATCGTCTTGATGTTCCAGGTGAAGGTGACGAGATCGCGCCAGTAACAATCCTCCTGAAAGCAGGCGACGGCCTTGTCGATATCGCCGGCGCTGAGTGCCGCGCCGAAGGTATCGAGCAGGTCTGAGAGCTTCTTATTGGGGGCCCTGTCGAGCATTGAATTTCCTCCGCGATTTTTCCTGGCCGCCTGTAGCGAGCGGAACCCTGCCGAAGCTTGACGTCCGGCTTCGCGCAGTATCGCGGCAAATCATGCGCCGCGTCACGTCGTCCAATAGTTTGACGTGTATTCAGAGACTTATCGGGAAATCGCCGTGCGGACCGCGCCCGGCTCAAATGCTACGGGCGCTCAGCCATGTGCTGGCCGAAGACGGTTGCGAACCAGTGACGGACATCGTCCTCGGCGCGGCTGAGATGGGCGCCGGAAGGGGCGGTCAGATAGTGGCCGGCGCCGCCCGACAGGGCGAAATCGGACAGTGCGACGAGCGATCCGTCACGCAGCGCCGCATCGGCCAGCGGGCGTGAGCCGAGCACCATGCCGGCGCCATGCTTTGCCGCCTCGAGCGCGGCGACGAAACTGTCGAATTTGTGCGCCGGCGCGATGGTGGGCTTCATGCGTGCGGCGGCGAACCATTCGCCCCACATTTCGCGCGCGCCGACGACCGTGAGTTTCGGCAATTGCGTCCAGTCCGGCATTTTGGCGAGGTGCGGCGCCGCCATCGGCGTCAATGTTTCCCGGGTGAGCCGATCGGCCTGGCGTCCGGCAAAGGAGCCGGTGCCGAAACGGATGTCGAGCATGCCGGAGCGCTCGCCATAGTCGGTCGGGGTGTGGATGGTCTCGATCTGCAGTTGGACGAAGGGCAGGTCGCTCGCCATTTGCGCCAACTTCGGCGCGATCATCAGCACGGCAAAGGAGATCGGCGAGCGTATCGTCACGCTCTGGATCGTTCTCGCTTCGAACAGCTCGCGCGTGCTGTTGGCAATCACCGCGAAGGCCGATTGCAGATGCGGCAGGTAGGCGGCGCCCTCGGGCGTCAATTCCACACCGCGCGCCAGGCGGATGAACAGGGGATGCTTGAGCCGCCCTTCGAGCAAGCGGATGTGCTGGCTGACGGCCGCCTGGGTCAATCCGAGTTCGGCCGCGGCGGCGGTGAAATTCGACAGCCGCGCGGCGGCCTCGAAACTGCGCAGCCAATCGAGTGGCGGCAAGGGCAGGGTTGATTGAGGCATAAGTTGTTTATGACCTTTGCCCGCAAAATGATAATTTGAATTATGCCTGCTGCGCCTTCACCATGCAATCGGAAGCCCTGCGGACCTCGCTGCGGGGCACAGCGGACAGGAACGGATTTCATGCTCACCTACGCGCTGATCGGCGACGAAGGCAAAACTATAGACCTTGGCTGGAAGGATGGGACGCGCACCCGCTTTCACGCCATGTGGCTGCGCGACAATGCGCTGGACGACAAGACGCGCAGCGCCGGCAACGGCCAGCGGCTGATCACCATTCTCGACATTCCGGCGCAAACGCGGATCGGCACTGCGGCGATCAAGGGCGATGCGCTCGAAATCAGCTTCGTGCCCGAGCAGAAAACCGTCAGCTTTCCAGCCGCGTGGCTGAGTGCCAATGCCTATGATCGCGATGCCGCCCGCGAGCCCGGCTGGACCGGCGAGGCCACCGTGCGATGGACCAAGGCCTCGATGCAGAACTCGTTGCCGCGCGCGGGCTACGTCGCTGCCAGCCGTGACCGCGCGGTGCTCAGGCAATGGCTGTCGGCGGTGAAGACCTATGGCTTCGCGGTGATGGACGATCTGCCGGCCGAATCCGGGGCACTGTGCAAAGTCTCCGATCTGTTCGGCTATATCAGGGAAACCAATTACGGCCGCTGGTTCGAAGTCCGCGCCGAGGTCAATCCGACCAATCTGGCCTACACCAATCTCGGCCTGCAGGCGCACACCGACAATCCCTATCGCGATCCGGTGCCGACGCTGCAAATCCTGTCCTGCATCGAAAATACGGTTGAAGGCGGTGAATCCAGCGTGGTCGACGGTTTTGCCGTCGCGGCCGCGCTGCAGGCCGAGAACCCCGAAGGTTTTCGTCTGTTGAGTTCATATCCGGCACGCTTCGAATATGCCGGCTCGTCGGGCGTGCGATTGCAGGCCAAGCGGCCGATGATCGAGCTCGGGCCGGATGGCGAACTCATTGCCATCCGCTTCAACAACCGCTCGCTGGCGCCCACCGTCGATGTTCCCTTCGCCGACATGGACGCCTACTACGCCGCCTATCGCCGGTTCGCCGAACTGATCGAGGATCCGTCCTTCGAAGTGACCTTCAAGCTCGAGGCGGGGCAGGCCTTCATCGTCGACAACACCCGCGTCATGCATGCCCGCAAGGCGTTCTCCGGGACCGGCAAGCGCTGGCTGCAGGGCTGCTACGCCGACAAGGACGGCCTGTTGTCGACGCTGGCGGCAATCGAACACGGCTTCAAGGAGGCCGCGGAATGAGCGGCCAGGATCTGAACGCGGACAACATCGTCGAATTCATCGCCGACATTTTTGAGCGCCGGGGTGCGGAATCCTATCTCGGCGAGCCCGTCACCATGTCGGAGCACATGTTGCAGGGCGCCTGGTTTGCCGAAAAGGACGGCGCGCCGGATGTGCTGGTGGCGGCAGCGCTGCTGCATGACATCGGCCACTATACCAGCGAGTTCGGCACCTATTCGCCCGACGATGTCGAGGACAAGCACCATGATGAAGCCGGCGGCGAGGTGCTGGCGCCGTTCTTTCCGCCTGTCATCGTCGAATGCGTCCGGCTGCATGTCGCCGCCAAGCGCTATCTCTGCGCCACCGACCCGACCTATTTCGGCAGACTGTCGCAGGCCTCGGTCCATACGCTGTCGCTGCAGGGCGGGCCGATGAGGCCTGAGGAGGTCGCCGAGTTCCGCAAGAATCCGTTTCACGAGGAAGCGGTGCGAGTCCGCATCTGGGACGAGGCCGGCAAGGTGGCCAACATGAAGACGCGGACGTTTCGCGACTACGTTCCGCTGCTGCAGCGGGTCGTCCGCGACTTCGCCAATCGCACCTGACCAGCGGGCCGGGAGGACAGCCATGTGTTTCTGCTTCGACGGCGAAAGTGCGTTGGCCTACCGGCCTAAAGCCTATGAGCGACGGCCTGCCGCGACTGCCTCATCGCGGGTTGGTATCAGCGGCGAGTCTGCCAGTCTTGCCGTTGCCGACTGGCCCTGACTCCCCCGACGTGGCGCCCGTTCACCGTCTTGCCGTTGTACCCGTTCCGATGTATTAGCCGCGCCCAACCAGCGGCACCCTTTTCATCGTGCCGCCCCCTGTACCAACCCGCTTTTGAAGGAGGCGACGATGAGATCACGTTCACGCATTTGCGCCTCCGCTGGCGGCAGGCAGGTTGAGCCCCTTTTCGGCTTATCCATTTCCTGACGATCTGAGAGCCGTGCCGCGAGGTGCGGCAGCGGTTACCGGCCGAAGGCGCTCCACATCGACATGCATCAAATGCCCGACCGTAGTCGTGGCAAAACGGTTGGAGCTGGCAGCTTTCGCCGATGATGACGGCTGCCCAAAACCTCGAGATGCATCTTTACAACAGCCTCCTAGGCCATTGTAAACATTAAAAGAATGGCTCTTGCGTCGAGAACCCCGTAGGCGTAGTGACGCCGCCCATTCGTAACCCGTTATCCCCAAGAGGAGACCTGTCCATGTCACGGCAGTCCAGATCGACACATTCCGTGCCGGCGCTGGAATTGCGCGCGGCTGACAGGGTTCCAATCGGGAAGAACGGCCATGGCCAGGTCCATGATACAGCTCAGGCAGGATGCCGAGCGCCAACGTATTGAAGCATATCAGGCATCGCTGCAGCGGGTCTCCGCCGCGCCGCGTCCCGCTCCGGATTTCGAGCGGGCGATCGAGGAAGCACACCGCGGCTTCGGCATGGCGGTCCGCGATGGCAAGTTGTGGCGTCCGAAGCTGAAGACGCGCGACCCTGCGCGTCTGCGGCTGGCCGCGGCGCGTCATCTCTACGCGATCTACCCTGTTCCTGCCGCGCTCGAAGCCATCTGGCTCGACAGTTCGGGGCTCGATGCCAACGAGATCAAGCTGCGCAAGGCCTGGTACATCGCGGCTGCGGGTGGCAACTCGCTCTACAAGGCGGGCGCCAGTGCGTGGCTGTCGCGCAAGGAGGTGCATTGCTTCCTGAACGTGTCCGGCGAGTTCGGCTTCGAGGAGGCGTTCTGGTTCGCGATCGTGCGGTCCTACACTGGCGATATCGGGCTGGCGGCACGGCTTGCGCGCACCAAGATCGCGCGCACGCCGCGCAGCGATCTCGCCTTCTGGCGCGAGGTGGCGCGCTTCTTCTGCGAGCATCCGGCGTCGAGGGAGGAGATCGACGATCTCTGCGATTTCCTCGGCGCCAGGCACCGGCGTGACCGAGCTTATAGCCTGAAAGGCCGTACGCTTGGCTCCTTGCGCCGGCAGATGGTGGACTGGCACCGCGACCTGGCCGCGATCGAGCGCATCGAGGCGATGCGCCGGCGGGCAGAAGCTCGGGCCAGGCCGGCTGCCGGCGCACCGGCGCAGACCAACGCCTGGTCCGGCTCGCGCTTGGAGGACTGGGAGTGGCGCCCCCAACCCAAGGAGGCGAAAGCGTACGGCGAGTGGTTCTCCATCCGCCAGCTGAAGACGGCCGAGGATCTCGTTGCCGAGAGCCGGGCTATGCATCACTGCGTCTCGATGTATGCCGCCAAATGCATTGCCGGCTACGCCTCGATCTGGACGCTGCGGCGCAAGGCACTGGGCAAGACCGATCGGCTGCTGACGATCGAGCTCGACCAGCAGCATCGCGCGGTGCAGGTGCGCGGTTTCGGCAATCGTCTGGCAACGCCGGAAGAGCGCAGGATCCTCGAGCGCTGGGCCAAGGCGAAGGCTGTGACGCTTGGCGCCTGATAAAAAGTGAATCCGCGCGGCCCAAAAGGCCGCGCGGATTGCCGTTGACATCCGCGCAAAACCAATTCTATTGTCCGCCACGATGAAGAAGGCACTCATTCTCGTAGGAAAGCGCGTGGGCAAGGCGGTGTAACCGCCGGGCGAAAACCTCCCATGCGCAACACACAGGCTCCCTCGGGGGCCTTTTTTATTGCCCGAAACACGACTAAACGACCAGCAATCGCCCAATGGCGGACAGTACGGGACAGGACCGATGAGCAACGGACAGAGTGAGCGGCGTGAAATGACTGGCGCCGAAATGGTGGTGCAGGCGCTGAAGGACAATGGCGTCAAGCATGTCTTCGGTTATCCCGGCGGCGCGGTGCTTCCGATCTATGACGAAATCTTCCAGCAGGACGAGGTCGAGCACATTCTGGTCCGCCACGAGCAGGGCGCCGGTCATGCCGCTGAAGGCTATGCGCGCTCGACCGGCAAGGCCGGTGTGCTCTTGGTGACGTCGGGGCCGGGCGCCACCAATGCGGTGACGCCGCTGCAGGACGCGCTGATGGATTCGATCCCGCTGGTCTGCCTGACTGGACAGGTGCCGACCTCGCTGATCGGCTCGGATGCGTTCCAGGAGTGCGATACGGTCGGCATCACGCGGCCCTGCACCAAGCACAACTGGCTGGTGAAGGATGTCAACCAACTCGCCGCCACCATCCACGAGGCTTTTCATGTCGCCACGACCGGCCGTCCCGGTCCCGTGGTGGTCGACATTCCGAAGGACGTGCAGTTCGCCAAAGGCATCTATGTGCCGCCGCAGACGGCGCCGCGCACCAGCTACCAGCCGAAGGTCCAGGGCGATCTCGACAAGGTCAAGGCCGCGGTCGAGCTGATGGCGAGCGCCAAGAAGCCGATCATCTATTCGGGCGGTGGCGTCATCAATTCCGGCCCGGAAGCCAGCCACCTGCTGCGCGAACTGGTCGATCTCACCGGTTTCCCCATCACCTCGACGCTGATGGGGCTCGGCGCCTATCCGGCATCGGGCAAGAACTGGATGGGCATGCTCGGCATGCACGGCACCTATGAAGCCAACATGGCGATGCACGATTGCGACGTCATGATCTGCATCGGCGCGCGCTTCGACGACCGTATCACCGGACGGCTGACCGCGTTCTCGCCGAACTCGAAGAAGATCCACATCGACATCGATCCGTCGTCGATCAACAAGAACGTCCACACCGACGTGCCGATCATCGGTGATGTCGGCCGCGTGCTGGAAGACATGGTGCGGCTGTGGCGGGCAAGCGCCAAGGCCGACAAGAAGGCGCTCTATCCCTGGTGGGAGCAGATCGCCAAATGGCGCGCGCGCGATTCACTCGCCTTCAAGATGAACCACGACGTCATCATGCCGCAGTATGCCATCCAGCGGCTCTACGCGCTGACCAAGGACATGGACACCTACATCACCACCGAGGTCGGCCAGCACCAGATGTGGGCGGCGCAGCACTATCATTTCGAGAAGCCGAACCGCTGGATGACATCCGGTGGCCTTGGCACGATGGGCTATGGCCTGCCGGCAGCACTGGGCGTGCAGATCGCGCATCCCGATGCACTGGTCATCGACATTGCCGGCGACGCCTCGGTGCAGATGACGATGCAGGAGATGAGTGCTGCGGTGCAGCACAATGCGCCGATCAAGATCTTCATCCTCAACAACCAGTATATGGGCATGGTGCGGCAGTGGCAGCAGTTGCTGCACGGCAACCGTCTGTCGCATTCCTACACCGAGGCGATGCCCGACTTCGTCAAGCTGGCCGAGGCCTATGGCGGTCACGGCATTCGCTGCGAGAAGCCGGACGAACTCGACGATGCGATCAAGGAAATGATCGCGGTCAAGAAGCCGGTGCTGTTCGACTGCCGCGTGGCGAACCTCGCCAACTGCTTCCCGATGATCCCGTCGGGCAAGGCGCATAATGAAATGCTGCTGCCGGACGAGGCGACCGACGAAGCGGTGGCCAACGCCATCGACGCCAAGGGCAGGGAACTGGTCTAGGGCATGATGCCGAAAAGTGTGAAGCGGTTTTCGGGCGACATCATGCCCCATCGATAACACAAGCCGAGGCAGGGCTTGTCGAAAGAAGCCGTGCGCAAACAGAGAATTAGCTCAAAAGTCTGAAATCGAGATTCACGTCATGAACGCACAGCTTCAACCGACCGGCTCCGCCTATTTCATCGCCAAGGAAACCGAGAAGCCGGAGAACCATACGCTCTCCGTGCTGGTCGACAACGAGCCGGGTGTACTTGCCCGGGTCATCGGCCTGTTTTCCGGCCGCGGCTACAACATCGAGAGCCTGACAGTCTCCGAGACCGAACACGAAAAGCATCTGTCGCGCATCACCATCGTGACGCGCGGCACGCCGCATGTGCTGGAGCAGATCAAGCATCAGCTCGAGCGCATCGTGCCGGTGCACCGCGTCGTCGATCTCACCGTGCGCTCGCACGAGTTCGGCCAGGAGCGGCCGCTGGAGCGGGAACTTGCGCTGGTCAAGGTCGCCGGCACCGGCGAGGCCCGTGTCGAGGCGCTGCGTCTCGCGGATGCCTTCCGCGCTTCGGTCATCGACGCCAACACCGAGCACTTCATCTTCGAAATCACCGGCAAGGGCTCCAAGCTCGACCAGTTCATCGCCATCATGAAACCGCTCGGCCTGGTCGAAATCTGCCGCACCGGCGTGGCGGCAATGAACCGCGGCCCGCAAGGCATGTAGGCATTCATGCCACGTTAAAGTTCTGCATTCACGGTCGAGCGAGGCGATCCGAAAAGCGAACTGAGACTTGGTGGCGCATGACCCCGCGAAAAGAATTGGTCGTACATGTGATGATGTACGTTCTGATCGCATTCTCGATTTGGGTGCTTGCCCATGCCTGGGTGACGATGACGGTCCCAGCCTTACGAGGCAATGAATGGGTTGCCTATGCGGATAATCCAACCAGATTCTGGGACGTGATCTTCTTCCACGCCGGGTCCATTGTCATCTTCAGTTGGCTTCTTTGGGCACTGAAATATCGCCGGCGGAACTGATCTGCCGAAGGCTTCCTGCCAGGTGCAATCGGGATATCAGTCGCCGGATTTTCTCGACTTGGTTTCAACCTTGCCGCTTGCCAGTTCCTTGCTCTCCCGTTTGATCGGGCGCGAGACCGGGCACACGTCCTGGACGAAGCCGTTCAGCGTGTTGACCAGATTGTTCTGGACCAGCGAGTAGTGGATGAACTGTCCGTGGCGCTCCTTGGCGATGAGGCCTGCCGTCTCCAGAATGCTCAGATGCTGCGAGATCGACGGCTTCGACATGTCGAAGCGCGCTGCGATCTCGCCAGCGGTCAGCGACGAGTGCGCGAGATAGGCGAGGATCTTGCGCCGGGGCTGCGACGACAGCGCCTCGAACACGCGCTGTATGGCGCTGCTGCCGGCGGCTGTTTCCGCATCGGATATGTTGTCTTCGATCACTTCCGCCTCGTAAGTCGCGAAGGCGTATGCCTTCGGTCTGCATTTCCCTGGCATTTAGACTATTGCCTAAATACCTAATCCTAGATAGTAGATAATTAGCTTACTGCCTAAATAAGCGCCGGCGCGGCGAAAGGCAAGGCTCTGGTTCGGAAATGTTTCCTGAGAGGAGGGGTACCGATGAAGACCATATCCACAGGCAGAATGATCTCGCAGCCCTTGAGCGACGCCGAGGACGGCGAGGTCGTCTGGATGCCGGCCAAGTCGATCTGGGTCGGTGCGATGACGCTGATCGCCCTGGTGTTCGGACCGCTGACCTTCAGCTGGAGCGCTTTGGCCCTGTTCGTAGCGACAACGGCGGTGACGATCTGCGCGGGACATTCGGTCGGCATGCACCGGCTGCTCATCCATCGCTCGTTCAAGGTGCATATCTTCATCGAACATGCGCTGGTCTATCTCGGCACGCTGGTCGGCATGGCCGGTCCGTTCGGCATGATCTATGCGCATGACATCAGAGACTGGGCGCAGCGCCAGACGGCGTGCCACGATCTGCACGCGCACCGCCGGCCGTTCTTCACCGACGCTTTCTGGCAGATGCATTGCGCGGTCGCGTTGCGCAATCCGCCCGACTTCGTCATCGAGCCGTCGATCCGCAACGATCGCTTCTACAAATTCGTCGAACGCACCTGGATGTTGCAGCAACTGCCTTGGGCGATCCTTTTCTTTCTGCTCGGCGATTGGAGCTGGGTGGTCTGGGGCATTGCAGTGCGCATCTCGGTCTCGCTCACCGGGCACTGGCTGGTCGGGCATTTCGCGCATCGCAGCGGGCAGCAAGGCTGGCGCGTCGATGGCGTCGCGGTGCAAGGCTACAATCTGCCGCGTTTCGGCCTGGTGACCTTCGGCGAAAGCTTTCACGGTAACCATCACGCGTTCCCCGAATCCGCCAGGCTCGGCCTTGAGCGCGGGCAGATCGATCTCGGCTGGGCTTTTATTTGCATTCTCGCCGCGCTGGGTCTCGCGCACGGCGTAAAACTTCCGGAGAACACGCCGAAGCGCAAAGGCCTGCGGCGCGTCGCCGGCCGCAGCGAGAGGGCGACTGCTTCCCATGTGTTGTCGGCACGGCCCCACGGCAGGTAGGGTGCGCCGGCCGTAGCTGGGCTGGCGACACGACCAGACGGATCACGGCCGGACGCATTGGACCAATCGAATGAAGTTGCGTCCGACGCCCGGTCGATTTAAGTCAGCATTCCTGACCTTTATGAGCCGTCATGTCCCTCGACGCCTTCCTTGCCCTTTTGGTCTACGCCTTCGTGACCTCGATCACGCCGGGGCCGAACAACCTCATGCTGCTGGCGTCGGGCGTCAATTTCGGCATCGTCCGGACAATCCCGCATATGCTGGGCATCAGCATCGGCTTTTGCGTGCTGTTGCTGGCCGTCGGTTTCGGCCTCGGCGCGGTGCTGACGGCGTTTCCGGCGCTGCACACGGCACTCAAGATCGCCGGCGCCGCCTATCTTCTCTACCTCGCCTGGAAGATCGCCATGTCGCGCTCCCTCAGCGCCAAGGGCGAGGTGGAGGCCAAGCCGATGCGCCTTATCGATGCCGCCGCCTTCCAGTGGGTCAATCCCAAGGCCTGGGTGATGGCGATCACGGCCATGGCCGTCTACACCAACGCCGACCATCCATTCCTGTCGGTGGTGTTGATCGCTTTTGCCTTCTCGCTGGTCAATTTGCCGAGCGTGTCGATCTGGGCGGGTTTCGGCACCGCGCTACGCGGCTTCCTGTCCGATCCGGTGCGGCTGAAGTGGTTCAACATCGCCATGGGCGTGCTGCTCGCAGCGACCCTTTGGCCGATGCTGAAATAGGATGTGCTTGATGTTCAGGTAAGGCTCGCCGGACCTGAATCTCAACCACATCCTGGCTGGCTTTCCGACTCCTGAGCCGGCTGCCCATTCATTGTGCAGTGCACATTAAATCTTCGTAATGCCGCGTTTTGGCCCTTTTCCGACAAAGGCGTGTCCTATCTATTTCCGCAAAATCGCGGCAAGGCGCCGTGATTTGCGGTAGAATGAGACCACCGGGTTCGGCGTGTCGGATCATAGGGCTTGTAGTCGATGCGCGGGAAAGTCGTTCTGGCGGTGGTAGTGGCGGCGGCCAGTGTCGCAGCGGCGTGGGTCTATTTTTCGCCAGCGGCGATGAGCAGTCTGCAGCAGATGCTGCCGGGCGCTAAGCAGACAGACGCGGCGGACAAGCCGGCTGCATCAGACAAGACTTCGGCTGACAAGGCTGCGGGCAAATCCGGTGCCGGCGCCGCCCGTTCGGCCTCGATCGTTTCGGCCACCGCGACAACGGCCGATTTCCCGATCCGCCGCTACGCCATCGGCTTCGTATCCTCGCCGGCCGTGGTCAACATCAATGCGCGCGTGTCGAGCCAGATCGTGTCGATCGACGTCAAGGACGGGCAGATGGTGAAGACCGGCGATCTGCTGTTCTGGCTCGACGACCGGTCGCTGAAGGCGCAACTGGCCAAGGACCAGGCGATGCTGGTCAAGGACCAGGCGATGCTGGTCAGCGCTCAGGCCGATCTGCAGCGCGCCAAGGATCTCGTCGCCAAGCAGGCCGGCACGCAGCAGACCTACGATCAGGCGCTGGCCGCTCAAAAGGCGGCGGCCGCAACCATCGACGCCGACAAGGCGACGATCGATGCCGATACCGTCCAGCTGAGCTACGCAACGATCACGGCGCCGATCTCGGGCCGGCTGGGCGCCGTCAATGTCTCGGTCGGCGACCTTGTCACCGTCAGCAACGGCAACAGCACCACGGCGACGCCGCTGGTGACTGTCACCCAGATGGATCCGCTGCAGGTCAACTTCAACCTGCCGGAAAGCAATCTGGCGCTGCTGCACAAGGCGCTGGCCAACCCGCAGCAGGGCGCGGTCACGCTGACCAAGGACGGCGACCCGACGCCGATCGGCAAGGGCACGCTCGACTTCGTCGATTCCAGCGTCGACACCGCTTCCGGAACCATTGCAACGCGGGCAAGCATACCCAATGCCGATCTGTCGCTATGGCCCGGACAGTATGTGAATGTCGTCCTTGACGCCGGCATCATGCCGCAGATGACCTCGGTTCCGACGGTCGCGGTCCAGCCCAGCCAGAAGGGCCCCTTCGTCTATGTGGTCAAGCCGGACAACACGGTCGAGATGCGGCCGGTGCAAGTGGCGCTGACCGAAGGCGAAAACAGCGCCATCAGCGAGGGCGTCAAGTCGGGCGAGAAGGTGGTCGTCGAGGGCCAGACCAGGCTGAAGGACGGCGCCGCCGTGCATGAGGGCAAGGCGGCTGGCGGGGATCAGGCCGCGCCAAAGGTCGCGCAAGCCGACAAGGCGGGCGGGACACAGCCATGATTTCCGAATTCTGCATACGCAGGCCTGTCGCCACGCTGCTGATGTCGTTCGCCCTCGTGCTGGGCGGGCTGTTTGCCTACAAGTTCCTGCCGGTGGCGGCGCTGCCCAGCGCTGAATTTCCGGTCGTCAACGTCTCGGCCTCCCTGCCCGGCGCATCGCCCGAAACCATGGCGACCTCGGTGGCGACGCCGCTGATCAAGCAGTTCGCGACCATCGCCGGCATCGATTCGATCTCGACCACCAACGCGCTCGGCCAGACCTCGATCGCCATCCAGTTCGTGCTCAACAGGGATATCGATGCCGCCGCAGCCGACGTGCAGGCGGCGATCGCGCGCACGCAGAAATCGCTGCCGCCGGAAATGACCTCGCCGCCCAGCTATCGCAAGGTCAATCCGGCCGACGCGCCGATCCTGTTGATGTCGCTGGTCAGCGATACGGTTCCGTTGACCGATCTCGATGCTTTCGCCGAAAACGTCATCTCGCCGTCGCTGTCGACCATCGATGGCGTCGCGCAGGTTTCGATCTACGGCCAGCAGAAATACGCGGTGCGCATCCAGATCGATCCGACGGCGCTTGCAGCGCGCGGCATCTCGATCGACCAGCTGCAGACGGCGATCGCCTCGGCCAACAGCAACACGCCGCTCGGCGTTCTGCAGAACGACAAGCAGCAGCTGACCATCACCGCCAACACGCAGCTCACCAACGCGGCCGGATTCTCCAATCTCATCATCGCCACCAAGGATGGCCACCCGGTGCGGCTGGGTGAAGTGACCCGCGTCGTCGATTCGGTGCAAACCACGACGACGGCGAGCTGGTATGACGGCACCCGCGCGATCATCATGGCCGTGCAGCGCCAGCCCGACGCCAACACGGTCGATGTCGTCGACAAGGTCAAGGCGATGCTGCCGTCCTTCAGGGATCAGATGCCGGCCGCCGCCGACATCAAGCTGCTCAACGACCGTTCGACCTCGATCCGCCAGGCCGTCGACGACGTGCAGTTCACGCTGCTGTTGACCATCGCTTTGGTGGTGATGGTGATCTTCGTCTTCCTGCGCCGGGTGACGGCAACAATCATTCCGGCCGTGGCGGTGCCGATCTCGCTGATTGCCACGCTGGGCGCCATGTTCCTGTTCGGCTTTTCCATCGACAACATTTCGCTGATGGGCCTGACGCTTGCCGTCGGCCTTGTCGTCGACGACGCCATCGTCATGCTGGAAAACATTTTTCGACACATGGAGGAGGATGGGCTGTCGGCCTTCGACGCATCGCTGAAAGGCGCGCGCGAAATCGGCTTCACCATCATCTCGATCTCGATCTCGCTGGTGGCGGTGTTCATCCCGGTGCTTTTGATGGGTGGCGTCATCGGCCGCATCTTCAACGAATTCGCCGTGGTGGTGACGGTTGCCATCCTGGCGTCGATGTTCGTGTCGCTGACGCTGACGCCGATGCTGTGCTCGCGGCTCTTGTCGGTGACGAAGGCCGATCGCGACAAGCATGCGCCCGGCCACAAGCAGGACTTCGTCACGCGCGGCTATGACCAGCTTCTAACCTTCTGCCTGCGTCACACTTTCCTGGTGTTCCTCGTCTTCATCGGAACCGCGGCAGGCTCGGTGTGGCTGATCGAGGTGTCGCCGAAGGGCTTCTTCCCGCAGGAGGATATCGGCCAGATCTCGGTGACGACGATCGCGCGCCAGGACATCTCGTTCGACGCCATGTCGAAGCTGCAGGGGCAGGTGGCCAGTGTCTTTTCGCATTCGCCCTATGTCGATCATGTGGCGTGGTCGGCGGGGAGCGGCAGCAATGCGCTCAACCAGGGGCAGCTTTTCGTCCAGCTCAAGGGCAAGGACCAGCGTCCCGATATCGAGAAGGTACTTGCAGATCTAAGGCGGCAACTGGCCGGCGTGGCGGGTATCGAAACCTACATGCAGCCGGTGCAGAACCTGCGGCTTGGTTCGCGCTCGTCAGCCAGCGCCTACCAGCTGGTCGTGCAAGGCCTGGATACCGGCCAGACCGACATCTGGGCGCAGAAGCTGAATGACGCGATGGCGGCCGACCATGCGAATTTCACCGACGTCACCAGCGACTTGCAGAACAATGCTCTGCAGGCATCGCTGGTGGTCGACCGCGACAAGGCCGCCCAGCTCGGCATCGACACCGACACGCTGCGCTCCGCCCTCTATGGCGGATTCGGCACCGACCAGGTTTCGACAATCTTCGGTTCGGCCGACAGCTATGAAGTCATCACCGAGCTCGACCCCAACATCGAATGGTCGCCGGAGCGCATGCTCGCCATCCAGATGCGGACGGCGAGCGGCAGCCTGGTGCCGCTCGGCGCCTTTGCCCGCGTCGACCGCACGGCCGGTGCCCTGACGGTCAACCAGCTCGGCCAGCTTCCGGCGGTGACCATCTCCTACAATCTGCCGCAAGGCGTGGCGCTCGGCGACAGCACGGCCCGCATCGACGCGCTGAAGGAGAAAATCGGCATGCCAAAGGCGATCTCGACCAGCTTCGCCGGCACCGCCAAGACCTTCCAGGATTCGCTTGCCAATCAGGGCCTGCTGATCGGCGGCGCCATCCTGACCATCTATATCGTGCTCGGCATCCTCTATGAGAGCTTCATCCATCCGCTGACCATCTTGACCGGCCTGCCTTCGGCGGTGCTCGGCGCAGTGGTGGCGCTGCGCTTTGCCGGCATGGACCTGTCGGTCATCGCGGTGATCGGCATCCTGATGCTGATCGGCATCGTCAAGAAGAACGGCATCATGATGGTCGACGTCGCGCTGGAATTGCGACGAGACGGCATGTCGGCCAAGGAGTCCATACACAAGGCCTGCCTGATGCGGTTCAGACCGATCATGATGACGACGCTGGCGGCGCTGATGGGCACGTTCCCGATCGCGCTCGGCACCGGCGCCAGTGCGGAACTGCGCCAGCCGCTCGGCGTCGCCGTTGTCGGCGGTCTGCTCGCTTCGCAGGCGCTGACGTTGTTCGTCACGCCGGTGATCTACGTCTATTTCGAGAATTTCTCCGGCTGGCTGATGAGGTTCTTCTCCTCGAAAAAGAGCCGGCCGGCGCTGCATGCTGTCGAGAGCGGCGAGCAGGGCTCGCTGTTCGGCCCCGAGGACCGGCTTGTCGAACCGCAAAAGGCCGCCGCCGAATAGGCAGCGGCCCGTGGCCCAAGCTGTCGTGCTTGCCGAGTCGTTCCGGCAATCCTAATCTGCGGTCATGTCCCATGATCACGACCACGACAACGAGCTCGACCCATTTGCGGCGCGGGTGCGCGCGCTGGAAACCATCCTCACTGAAAAAGGCCTGATCGATCCGGCGGCGATCGATGTCATCGTCGACACCTATGAGACCAAGATCGGGCCGCGTAATGGCGCCAGGGTCGTCGCAAAAGCCTGGAACGATCCGGCCTATGCCGACTGGCTGAAGCGCGATGCGACGGAGGCGATCGCCTCGCTGAGTTACACCGGCCGGCAGGGCGAACACATGCAGGCGGTGTTCAACACGGAGGAGACGCATAACCTCGTCGTCTGCACGCTGTGCTCCTGCTATCCGTGGTCGGTGCTTGGCCTGCCGCCGGTCTGGTACAAGGCGCCGCCCTATCGCTCGCGGGCGGTGATCGATCCGCGCGGCGTGCTGGAGGAATTCGGCCTGACCTTGCCGGCGGAGAAAAAGATCCGCGTCTGGGATTCGACCGCCGAGCTGCGCTATCTCGTGGTGCCGATGCGGCCTGAAAACACCGAGGGCTGGAACGAGGAACAGCTAGCCGAACTGGTCAGCCGCGATGCGATGATCGGCACAGCGCTGGCGAAGGAGCCGGCATGAACGGGCCGCAGGATCTCGGCGGGCAGATGGGCTTCGGGCCGGTCGCGCCCGAGAAAGGTGAGCCTTATTTCCATGCCGCATGGGAAAGGCGTGCGCTTGGCGTGACGCTGACGGCCGGCGCCATGGGCGCCTGGAACATCGACGAGAGCCGGCACGCCAGGGAATCGTTGCATCCGGCGGTCTACTATTCATCGAGCTACTACCAGATCTGGATCAAGGCGTTGGAGGTGCTGTTGAAGCGCCACGGCTTTGTCAGTGAGCGCGATCTGGCCGAGGGCCGGGCTGTCGATCCGGCAGCAACGCCCAAAAGGGTACTGAAGGCAGAAAACGTCCCGGCTGTGCTGGCCAAGGGCGGACCTTGCGACCGGCCGGTTGCGACACCGGCGCGGTTCAAGGCAGGGCAGGCCGTGCGGACGAAGAATTTCAATCCCACCGGCCATACGCGCCTGCCGCGCTATGCGCGCGACAAGCAGGGCGTGATCGAGGCTGTGCGCGACGGTTTTGTCTTCCCCGACAGCAACGCGCTTGGCAAGGGCGAAAACCCGCAATGGGTCTATACCGTCGTCTTTGATGGCCCTGAAATTTGGGGCGAGGGCGCCGACCCGTCGCTCACCGTCTCGATCGATGCCTGGGAGAGCTATCTTGAGCCGGCATGACGGTGCGTTGCCTAGAGGTTTCGACGAGCCGGTGTTTGCGGAACCGTGGGAGGCCGAAGCCTTCGCCATGACAGTGGCGCTGCATGACAAAGGCCTGTTTTCGTGGAGCGAATGGGCGGACGCCTTGTCCGCTGAGATAAAGAAGCCGGGCGCGGCGAGCGACGGCCACGATTACTACGAGCATTGGCTGGCAGCACTGGAAAAGCTGCTTGCGGCCAAGGGCGTCGCGGGAAAAAGCGATGTCGACACACTCGCCGCCGCCTGGGAGCGCGCCGCGCACGCCACACCGCACGGCAAGCCGATCCTGTTGGAAGATGACCCGGGGCAAGTCGGTTAGGCTCGTCTTTCGACAAGGGATGAAGTCTTTGCGGCGTTTGCGCTGCCCCTCACCTGCCTGCCGGCATCCTCTCCCCGTGTAGTGACGGGGAGAGGGGGGCTGTCATCGCCGGTTTCGCTAATCTCCGGCATCTCATGATGGCGCCGAGGCTGCGGCCAGCCTTTTTCTCCCCGTCACTATACGGGGAGAAATGCCCGGCAGGGCAATGAGGGGCGGCGCTGACGGTATGTCCTTATGTGAGGCGACTACCCGGCTCCTCTATGTTTGTTCCCTTTACGTTCCGGTTCAAGCCTGATAGCTTGCGTCCGAAGGCATTGATGGTGACGGCCTTGTCTTTCCCTTGCGAATCCGGTCTCTCCAGCTGATGGAATTCTCTCCCCAACAGGATGAGGCGTTGAAGGCGGTGGCGCGCTGGCTCAAGGAGGGCCGGCCGCAGATCTTTCGGCTGTTCGGCTATGCCGGCACCGGCAAGACGACGCTGGCGCGGTATTTTGCCGAGCATGTCGACGGGCAGGTGCAGTTCGCCGCCTTCACCGGCAAGGCGGCGCAGGTGCTGCGCTCCAAAGGGGCGGTCAATGCCCGCACCATCCATTCGCTGATCTACAGGCCGAAGGGCGAGGAATCGGTTGCCGACGAGGTGACCGGCAAGACGTCGATGTCGCCGACCTTCTCGCTTAACCGGCAAAGCCCGATTTCGCGCGCGAAGCTGGTCGTCATCGACGAATGCTCGATGGTCGACGAGCAGCTCGGCCGCGATCTGCTCAGTTTCGGCACGCCGATCCTG
The DNA here is from genome assembly GCF_057786075.1 of Mesorhizobium sp. P171375. NCBI lineage: Bacteria > Pseudomonadati > Pseudomonadota > Alphaproteobacteria > Hyphomicrobiales > Phyllobacteriaceae > Mesorhizobium > Mesorhizobium sp. P171375. The sequence continues at coordinate 5,436,441 of NZ_JBYNWF010000001.1, read as the reverse complement.
GTGCTTGGCGATCCGGCGCAGCTGCCGCCGATTTCGGGTGGCGGCTTCTTCACCGAACACGAGCCCGATGTGCTGCTCACCGAAATCCACCGCCAGGCGCGCGACAATCCGATCATCCAGCTGGCGCTCGACGTGCGCGAGGGCCGCGAATTCATGCGCGGCGACTACGGGACCGCGCAGGTTATCGGCAAGGAGGACGTCACCCAGGAGCTGGTGCTGAAGGCGGACCAGGTGCTGGTCGGCACCAACCGCACGCGCCGCCGCTACAATCAGCGCCTGCGCGAACTGAAGGGGTTTAATGCCGATTATCCGCAGGCCGGCGACAAGCTGGTCTGCCTGCGCAACGACCCGGCCAAGGGCCTGCTCAACGGTTCGCTGTGGAAGGTGATGACCTCGTCGCGCGAGACGGTGAAACCCGGCATCAACCTGCTGGTCTCGCCGGAAGAGGACGATCCCGACCGCGGCGTCGCCAAGATCAAGCTGCTGAAGTCGGCGTTCGAGGATCCGGACGCCGATATCCCCTGGCAGCAGAAGAAGCGCTTTGACGATTTCGACTATGGCTACGCGCTGACCGTGCACAAGGCGCAGGGTTCGCAGTGGAACGATGTCGTGCTGTTCGACGAGAGCTGGGCGTTCAAGGAAACCCGCCAGCGCTGGCTTTATACGGCCATCACACGAGCGGCAGAGCGGCTGACCATCGTTAGATAGCTGGCGTCAGGTAGCAGCTGGCGTAGCAGGGCTGAGTGGCGTCGCGCCCAGCCATTGCCAGGCGTCCGCTTCATCCTCGACCTTGAAATGCCTGAACTCGATGGGAGATGCAGCGGGGAGGAAGCTCTGCGCATCCGCTATCCAGTTCGGCTCGCCGATCGTCGCGCAGCGGGCGACATGCTCCAGGGCGTGCACCGTGCCCTGTTTCAGCGTCTCGTCGGCGACATCCGCCCAGTCGACGCCCTCGTGATCGACCAGCCGCATCAACACGTCGATTCGCGGGTGAAGCGCGTAAGCGGCCTCCAGCAATCCAAAAAGATTTTCACCGTCTGCCGCCGAGATATGGCCGACAACGTCGATGGCGAAAAGATCCTCACGGTCGGTTTCGATACGGCGGATCGCCGGCACGGATTGGAGAAAATTCATTGGCTGGGCCTCCCTCTGCGAGCAGATGTCATGACTGGAACACCCGAAACCCCCTGTCTGTTCCCGTCAAAGGCAGTATAGATGCGCTGCATAAACAGCCGGACCTCACGCCATGCCCGCAAAACTTTCCGTCAATCTCAACGCCATCGCCATGCTGCGCAACCGCCGCGACCTGCCATGGCCGAGCGTCACCGGGCTCGGCCGTCTGGCCCTTGCCGCCGGCGCGCATGGGCTGACGGTGCATCCGCGGCCGGACGAGCGCCACACCAGGCATTCCGACCTGCCGGAGATCCGCGCGCTGATCGACGACGAGTTTCCCAAGGCGGAATTCAACATTGAAGGTTATCCGACCGAAGATTTCCTGGCGCTTGTGGAAAAGCACCAGCCGGAACAGGTGACGCTGGTGCCCGACGATCCGGCGCAGGCGACCTCCGACCATGGCTGGAACTTTGCTGCCGAGGCCGCGTTCCTCAATCCGATCGTCAAGCGCCTGAAAAAGGGGGGCTTTCGCGTGTCACTGTTTTCCGATCCGGACCCCAACGGCGTCGCCGCGGCCCGCGATACCGGCGCGGACCGGATCGAGCTCTATACCGGGCCCTACGGCAGCTACCATTCCGATTCCGCCAAGGCGCAGAAGGAACTGGAAAGATTGGGAAAAACCGCTGACGCGGCACTCGCAGCGGGGCTTCAGGTCAATGCCGGGCACGATCTGGTGGTGAACAACCTGCCGGCGTTGGCAAGGCGAATCCCGGCATTAGCCGAAGTGTCGATAGGGCATGGGTTGACAGCCGATGCGTTGGAGTATGGCATGGCCGGCACGGTGGGGCGGTTTCTGAAGGCTTGCGGGTGGTAGAGGGAAACCCCCTGGCGTTACGGCATGGCAGCCATTACCTCAGGGCACTTGATATTGCATCGCAGCAAGCGTAGAGCACCGCGCGCTTATCGGAGTGTCGTCCATGGCCCTTACCAATACTGGTAGTGAGGCAGAACCCGTCGAACAATCGAGCCATCCCGAAATCGAACAGCATAGCACCAAGGTGCTGATGCTTGGCGCGCTCGGCGTGGTCTATGGCGACATCGGCACCAGCCCGATCTACGCGTTCCGCGAAGCGCTTGTGGCGTCGTCCGGCGGCGAAGTCGCGGACCGCGGCGATATTCTGGGTGTGCTGTCGCTGATCATCTGGTCGCTGACGATCATCGTCACCATCAAATACATCATGTTCGTGCTCAGGGCCGACAACCGCGGCGAGGGCGGCGTGCTGTCACTGATGGCGCTGGCGCGGGGCAGTTTCCCGGCGCGTTCGGCGATTATCCTCGGTGTGGGCATCGTCGGCGCCTCGCTGTTCTTCGGCGACGCCGTCATCACGCCGGCGATTTCGGTGCTGTCGGCGGTCGAAGGCATGAATGTCGTCACCCCGGCCTTCCAGCCCTATGTCGTGCCGCTGACGCTGGTCATCCTGGCGATCCTGTTTTCGGTGCAGCGTTTCGGTACCGGCGGCGTGGCGCTGATCTTCGGCCCGATTACCGCGGTCTGGTTCCTGGCCATCGGCCTTTCCGGCCTGAATCACATCATCGCCGATCCGGAAATCCTGTGGGCGGTCAGCCCGCACTACATCGTCGCCTTCCTGATCAATTCGCCCGACGTCGCCTTCGTCACCATCGGCGCCATCTTCCTCGCCGTCACCGGCGCCGAGGCGCTTTACGCAGATCTTGGCCATTTCGGCCGCAAGCCCATCGTGCTGGCGTGGCTGGCGGTGGTGTTTCCCTGCCTGCTGCTCAACTATGCCGGGCAGGGCGCTTTCGTGCTGGCCAAGAACGGCGTGGTCGGCCACCCGTTCTTCGAGATGAACGAAGGTTGGACGCTGATCCCGATGGTGGTATTGGCAACCGCCGCGACGGTGATTGCCAGCCAGGCGGTCATCTCCGGCGCCTTCTCGCTGACCCGGCAGGCTGTGCAGCTCAACATGCTGCCGCGCCTCGAAATCCTGCATACGTCGGAACGGCAGTCCGGCCAGATCTACATGCCGCGCGTCAATTTGTTGCTGGCGCTGGTGGTGATGCTCTTGGTTGTCGGCTTCGGCGAATCGAGCAAGCTGGCCTCCGCCTACGGCATCTCGGTCACCGGCAACATGCTGGTGACGACGGTGCTGCTCTTCGTCGTCATGACGCGCATCTGGAAATGGCGCCTGTGGGTGGCGGTGGCGATGACGGCGGTGTTCGCGTTCATCGACATCGGCTTCTTTGCCTCCAACATCGTCAAAGTGTTCGAAGGTGGTTGGGCGTCGCTGGCGGTGGCTTTCGCCATCATCATGGCGATGTGGACCTGGGTGCGCGGCAGCCGCTACTTGTTCGACAAAACCCGCCGCAACGAAATTCCGCTCGATTTCCTCGCCGGCAATCTGCTGAAGAAGAAGCCGCAGCTGGTGTCCGGCACCGCGGTCTTCCTGACCAGCGATCCGCAAAGCGCGCCGACCGCGCTGATGCACAGCCTGAAGCACTACAAGGTGCTGCACGAGCAGAACGTCATCCTCTCGGTGGTGACGGCGCCGCAGCCGCTGGTGCCCGACAGCGAGCGCGTCAAGATGGAGGCGGTCAACGATCTGTTCATGCGGGTGACGCTGACCTTCGGCTATATGGAGCAGCCCAACATTCCGCGCGCGCTGGCGATCTGCCGAAAGCAGGGCTGGAAGTTCGATATCATGACGACGTCGTTCTTCCTGTCGCGGCGCTCGCTCAAGGCATCGCCCAATTCCGGCATGCCGGTGTGGCAGGACAAGCTGTTCATCGGGCTGGCCCGCACGGCGGCCGACGCGACGGAGTATTTCCAGATCCCCACGGGGCGCGTGGTCGAGATCGGCACGCAGGTGGCGATCTGACAGAAAAGGCCGTGCCCGAAGGTACGGCCTTTGACGCTTCGCGCTACGGCGTAATTCTAGCCAGCCAGTGCGGCCTTGTTCGTCTCCAGAAACTGCTTCAGCGGCACTGGCTGGCGGCCGGAGAGTTTTTCGACAGCGTCGGTCACCATGGCGAGGTCGCCGACGCGCGCGGCGGCATCGAACGATACCAGGACCTTGGCCAGGGATTCGGGCAGGCCGGCCGACTTCATGCCTTCGGTCAGGGCCTCGTCGGAGAGCTGGATGACCTGGATCGGCTTGGCTGTGACTTCGGTGACGAACGCCGCGACCTCTGCGGCAGTGTATGCCTTGGGACCTGTCAGCGTGTAGGTCGTGCTTTCGCCTGTGTCCGAGGCAAGTCCGGCAGCGATCGCGGCCGCGTAATCGTCACGCGTGCCATAGGAAATGGCGCCATCGCCGGCGGATGTGTACCACTGGCCCGAGGCCAGGATCTGCGGCAACGCCATGAACAGGTTCTCGTCGTACCAGCCGTTGCGGAAGATGGTGTAGGGGATGCCGCTCGCCTTGATGGCCTGTTCGGTGTCGTAGTGGTCGGGCGCGAAGACCACCGGCGAGCCCGGTTCCGGGTTGGGCATCGAGGTGTAGAGCAGGTGGCCGACGCCTGCCTGCTTGGCTGCGGTGACGGCCGCCAGCTGCTGCTCGCGCCGCTTTCCCCGCACTTCGACCTGGTCGGTCGAGATGATGAGCGCCCGGTCGGCTCCCGCAAAAGCCTTGGCAAGCGAAGCCTGATCGTCGAAATCGGCCGCCCGGACGGTGACGCCGCGCGCCGCAAGGTCGGCGAGGTTGGCGGGCGTGCGGGTGGTGGCGATGATACGGTTTGCGGGAACGTTTGCTGCGTCCAGCAGATGACGGATGACGCTGCGGCCAAGTTGGCCGGACGCGCCGGTAACGAGAAGGGTTTTGGGCATGGGAGATCCTGATCTTAGCGCCGGAATGGCGGGTGCCTTTAGTGGTCTCAAAAAGAGACCAGCACTAAAATAGGAATTGACCCAATGCCGTAAAGAAGGCAGTTTTCCGGGAGGTAGGCACAGGCAGGGAACCAGCGATGGACGGCAAGATCGTCAATCTGAAATCGAAGATCGAGATCTACAGGGCCATGACGGGCGGCGCCAATTTCGGCGATTGCCCGGTTCGTGACGTCATCAAGGGCATCAACGGCAAATGGAGCCCATTGCTGGCGATGGCGCTGGCGGAGAAGCCTTATCGCTTCGGTGAACTGCGGCGGCTCGTTCCTGATATCTCGCAGCGCATGCTGACCCAGACGCTGCTCGAGCTGCAGCGCGACGGCTATGTGCATCGCGAAGTGTTCCCGACCAAGCCGCCGAGCGTCGAATACAGCCTGACCGATCTCGGACGCTCGATGTTCGGCGCCATGCATCAATTGATCCTGTGGGCCGAACTCAACCACGATGCGGTGCGCGACGCGCGGGCTGCGTTCGACGCCGGTGGTTGATTTTTTGGCGCATGCAGCAATGGCTTGATTTGGCAGGGTCGCTGAAGGATTGTCCGGCCATTGGTTGGGCGGGCAATGGAAAAATCTCTCGACATCGCGATTGCCGGCGCCGGCCCGGCAGGGCTGGCCACAGCGCTCTATCTCAAGCACGCCGGGCATAACGTCACCATCTTCGAACGTTTCGAGGAGCCGAAGCCGGTCGGCTCCGGCCTGATCCTGCAACCGACAGGCTTGAGCGTGCTCGCCGATCTCGGCCTGCTCGACGACATCTTGGCGCTGGGCAGCCGCATCGAGCGCCTGCATGGCGCGGATGCCTCGACCGGCCGCACCGTGCTCGCCGTCCGCTACGATGCGCAGCCCGGCGGTCGCTTCGGGCTGGCGGTGCACCGGGCGGCGCTGTTCAACGTGTTGTTCCACGCCGCGCAGCGCCAGGGCATCGCCATCGAAACCGGCGTCGAGATCGAGACGCTGGTGGTCGGCGAGCGGGCGCACCTGGTCTTCGATAAGGGCCGAAGGGGAGGGCCGTTCGACCTCGTCGTCGACGCCAGCGGCTCGCGCTCGAAACTGCGCCAGAGCCTCAACGATCCGGCCGAGCCCCGGCCGCTTGCCTATGGCGCGTTCTGGGCATCGCTCGGCTGGCGCGAAGGGTTCGATGAAAATGCGCTGCTGCAGCGCTACGACAAGGCGAGCGTGATGATCGGCGTGCTGCCGATCGGCAGGCCGCAGCCGGGTGCCGAAAAAATGGCGGCGTTCTTCTGGAGCCTGAAGCCGGCGGATGTCGAACAGGTCCGGGCCGCGGGCCTCGATGCCTGGAAGGCGAGGCTGATCTCGCTATGGCCGGCGTGCGAAGCGTTCACCAGCCAGATCGACAGGTTCGACCAGCTGTCGCTGGCCCGCTACGGCCATCACACGATGAGGCTGCCGGCGGGACGGCGTCTGGCAGTGATCGGCGACGCCGCGCATTCGACCAGCCCGCAGCTCGGGCAAGGCGCGAACATGGCACTGCTCGATGCGGCAGCACTCAGCCATGCCTTGGCACAAGCGGACAGTGTGGAGGCAGCGCTGGAGACCTATGCCAAGGCGCGGCGATGGCATGTCCGGATCTTCCAGTTGCTGTCGCTGGCGCTGACGCCGTTCTACCAGTCGGACGGCACCATGCTGCCCTTCTTCCGCGACAGGCTGGTGGCGACCATCGCAAAAATCCCGCCAGTGCCAGGCCTGCTTGCCTCGATGGTGGCGGGCACGGTGATCGATCCGTTCAGGCGGATCGGGCTAAAGGAGGCGCACTGGCGAGATCATCCGGCTGGATCAGGGTCGAGAGAAACGAATTTCTCGCCCGCAGGAATTGACGCAGGCGTTGCGGATAGTCCGGCGCCACCGCGCCCTTGACCGAGGCGCGTTCGCTCAATGCCTTGCGCCAGGACTGAACCAGCGGCTTGCCGTCCAGCATGCCGAAACCGCCGATCCGGTCGAAGGCGTCAAAATAGCGGAAGACCGGGCCATAGACGGCATCGACGAGGCTAAAGCGCTCGCCGTTGAACCACGGTCCGGCCTGGTCGGCCAATTCGTTCTCCAGACGATCGAACATCGCCGACAACGCGCTGGACTCGGCCAGGAAGGCTGCCTCTGTCGACGCCGAGTAGAAGCGGCCGATGGCGTTCAGCGTCGCCGAACCGAACTCGATCCAGGCACGGTGCCGGGCGCGGGCGTAAGCGTCGGCCGGGTGGAGGGGATTGCCTTGCGTCTCCTCCAGGAATTCGAGGATGACGGCGGATTCGAAGATCACCGTTTCCTTGCCATTTGCCCGCACGATGAGCAGCGGCACCTTGCCCAAAGGCGAGATCGCCTTGAACCAGTCCGGCTTGTCGGCGAGGTCGATGGTGACGCGCTCGAACGGCACGCGCTTCTCGGTCAGCGAAATCGCGGCGCGCTGGACATAGGGGCACAGATGATGGCTGACCAGAATGAGCTTGCCAGTCATTTCATTCTTCTCGGGCATGTCACTCTCCCCAGACATAGTTCAACGCGCCGTCCTCGACGCGCGTCGACAGGAACATCAGGCGGGATGCTTTTGGCGCCGGGCCTTCGAGCCGGTCGCCTGATGCCATGTCGAAGGCGGCGCCGTGCCATTGGCAGACGAGTCTGCCGTCCTTGCAGTCGAGCGGTCCGCCGAAATGCAGACAGACATTGGCGGCGGCGCGGATGCGGTCACCGCTGCGCCAGACATGGACCTCGCGGCCGAAGAACGGTGCAATCAGGCTGCCCGTCTGCGGGACGTCGGCGACTTTGCAGATTTCGTGTCTCATGGATTTTTCCCGGATTGATGCAATTGCATTAATATAGATGCAGATGCATTAATCGTCAATCTTGATGCAACTGCATCTATCGCCTAGGATGCGGGCATGACCGAGAAAGCCATGCCTTCGCCGGAAGCCATCAAGGCCTGGGCGCGCCTGATGCGCGTTTCGCGCCAGCTCATCGAACGGGCCGAAGAGGCTTTGAAGGACAGTGGCTTGCCGCCACTCGACTGGTACGACGTGCTGCATGAGCTTGCCGAGGCGGGCGAGGGCGGGCTGCGGCCGTTCCAACTGACCGAGCGCACCCTGTTTGCGCAATACAACATCTCGCGGCTGCTGGCCCGGCTCGAAGCCGACGGGCTGGTCGAGAAGCTGAAGGTCGCCGATGACGGCCGCGGTCAGACCATCCGCATCACTGCCAAAGGACGCGAGACGCGGCGGCGGATGTGGGCCGTCTACGGCCGCTCGATCGCGGAACTGGTCGGCGCCAAACTCTCCGCGGAGGAGCTAAGCACGCTGTCGGCATTGCTTGGCCGTCTGCGCCAGCCGCCGGCTACGGACTGAGGCGATCGCGCTGCGGGCCTGACGCTGACGCTATATTCGGCCGATGTCAGGCCAGATGGCTGCCCCAGAGAAAGGCCAGTGTCGCCAGCACGCCCAGTCCGGCGCGCACCAGGTGCAGAGTGCCCCATTTGACGATCAGGGGCCTGGCTTGCGGATTGTCGGCGCTCGCGTCCATCGCCTCCAGCAGCTTGTTGGTCGGCAACATCACCATCAGCGTCCACGGCCAGGGCAGGATGATCAGAATTGCGCGGAGCAGAAAGGCGAGGCCACCGGTCTGCCACCATGCGATCAGGCCAAGGACGCAGGCAACAATGGCAATCGAGGCCTGCATGGCCGCGCCGCGCCTGTAAGAAGGCTGCCATTCCTTGAGCAACGCCTTGTCATCAAGGCCAAGCCGCGCCGGCTGCTCTGCGACGCTGACATAGATGGCGGCGCCGGAGAACACGGCGGCTACCGTCAAGGCGAGCAATCCGACCAGCATCTTCTTCCCCCAGCAAACGGTCCAGCGGCGAACCGTTGAGACAGAAATAGGGCTTGCAAGGCTGAGTGCAATACGGCATAGAGCAGCGAACCGTAACGTACGGTACGGCTTGCTGCAATTGTCGGCTTGCCTGCCGCCGAGGAACGACCGTGTTGCAGGCAAGCGCCGACATCGACACCAGCGCGACGCTGACGGAGCGGCAGAAGGCCGTTCTGGACGCGGCCTTGCGCCTGCTGGTCGAGGAGGGCGACAATCTGACGATGACCGCAGTTGCGCGCCGCGCCAGCTGCTCCAAGGAAACGCTCTACAAATGGTTCGGCGGCCGCGACGGGCTGCTGACGGCGACGGTGCAGTGGCAGGCCTCGAAGGTGCGTGTGGTGCCGGTCGACGGCGAGAGGCTCGATCTTGCCTCGCTGACGGCAAGCCTTGAAGGCTTTGCCGCGGACTGGCTGAAGGTGATTTCGAGCGACACGTCGATTGCCTTGAACCGTGTGGCGGTCGGCCATGCCGGGTCCGGCAAGGACGATCTCGGCGCCATCGTGCTTGAGAATGGCCGCTTTGCGCTGGCCAGGCGGCTGAAGCCGGTGCTGCTTGCCGGCAAGCAGGCCGGGCTGCTCGATTTTACGGATGCCGAAACGGCATTCCGCAGCTTTTTCGGGCTGGTCGCCCGCGATGTGCAGATCCGCCTCCTGCTCGGCGACCGGCTGGAATTGACTGAAGCGGCGATCGGCGGCGATGCCGTCCGGGCAACGCAACAGTTTCTCGCTCTTTTCGGAGCAAAAACCGGCCGTAGGGCCACTGATCTATAAAACGGGAAGGAAGACCAAAATGCGTGTCTATTACGATCGCGACGCCGATCTCAACCTGATCAAGGGCAAGAAAGTCGCCATCATCGGCTATGGCAGCCAGGGCCGGGCGCATGCGCTCAACCTCAAGGATTCCGGCGCCAAGGAGATCGCCATCGGCCTCAAGGCCGGCTCGGCGACCGCCAAGAAGGTCGAGGCCGACGGGCTCAAGGTGATGAGCGTGGCGGATGCCGCCAAATGGGCCGATCTGATGATGATGGCGACGCCCGACGAATTGCAGGCCGACATCTACAAGAACGAGATCGCGCCGAACATCCGCGATGGTGCGGCGATCGCCTTCGCGCACGGCCTCAACGTGCATTTCGGCCTGATCGAGCCCAAGTCGACCGTCGACGTCGTCATGATCGCGCCGAAGGGCCCCGGCCACACGGTGCGCGGCGAATACCAGAAGGGCGGCGGCGTGCCGTGCCTGGTCGCCGTCAACCAGGACGCGTCGGGCAATGCGCTCGATCTCGCTCTGTCATACGCCTGCGGCGTCGGCGGCGGCCGCTCGGGCATCATCGAGACCAATTTCCGCGAGGAATGCGAGACCGACCTGTTCGGCGAGCAGGTGGTTCTGTGCGGCGGCCTGGTCGAACTGATCCGCGCCGGTTTCGAAACGCTGGTGGAAGCCGGTTATGCGCCGGAAATGGCCTATTTCGAGTGTCTGCACGAGGTCAAGCTGATCGTCGACCTGATCTATGAAGGCGGCATCGCCAACATGAACTACTCGATCTCGAACACCGCCGAATGGGGTGAATATGTCTCGGGCCCGCGCATCATCACCGCCGAGACCAAGGCCGAGATGAAGCGCGTGCTGAAGGACATCCAGACCGGCAAGTTCACCTCGGAGTGGATGCAGGAATACCGCGCCGGCATGTCGCGCTTCAAGGGCATCCGCCGCAACAATGACAGCCACCAGATCGAGGAAGTCGGCGCCAAGCTGCGCGCCATGATGCCGTGGATCTCGAAAAACAAGCTGGTCGACAAGGCGAAGAACTAATCCGCAATTTTAGGATTGCGACGAAGCCGGCGGAGCAATCCGCTGGCTTTTTTCATGCTGGCTTCGGCAAGCTGGTACAGAGCTCAGCCGTAGTGCCAGTGCGGCTTCGGCTCGGTGCCGGTGAACTCGACGCCGATGCGGTCGTCGCGGCGCCAGCGCACGACGGCCTTGTAGCCGATGCCGTCGATCGGCACATAGAGCAGGAATTCGTCCGGCACGCGCGCGTCGATCGGCACTTTCAGTTCGGCGCCGCCGGGATGCATGTTGCGCACCGTGCACTTTACCTCGGAATTGGTGAGGCCGAGCAGGATCGTCGCGCCTTTCAGCACGCGCTGCCGGTGTTTGTTTCTCAGTTCGTTGTCGGCCATGACGGCTTGTCCTTCGCGACCGGATTGGGCGCGATCGTCAGATGGGGGGCACGGTATCATGGATAGACCGAGCCGATAAACAGGTGGTTAGCGGCAAGACATCCAGCGCTCCCCCCAGAACGAAAACGGCGCCGCGATGGGCGGCGCCGTCATGCATTGTCGCTTATAGTTCAGCTATAGGGCGACCAGCATTGCTGGCGTGGGCCGTTGTAGGGCTGGAACGTGTTATCCCAGGCCCGGTAAGACCGGTAGCGGTCGTAGCACCACTGGACATGGGCGCTGGAAAGACGCTGCGTGCGATAGTAGCGGCGGGGCGCCGGCTGCACGTAGTAGCCGTTGTTATAATAGCCGTTGTTGTAGATGCTGCCGAGGCCGAGACCTAGACCGAGGCCGAGAACTGCGGCAGCGCCGGTATCGAAATCGCGGCTGTGACGGTGGCGATGATGACGCCAGCGCCAGTTGTCGTCGCCATTCCAGTTGTCGTTGTTCCAGTTTCCGCCATTCCAGTTGCGGGAAAAGCGACGGCCGTCGTGGCGACGCCACTGCCAATCGTTGAAGGAGCGGCGGTCATTGCCGCCCGCCCAGTCGTCGCGAACCGGCGTGATCGTCGGGGCTGTGGCGCTTGACGGAATTGAGAGGTTTGGCTGCAGGATCGGGCCGGCGGCGGACGGCGCCGTAACACCCGAGAGGAGACCGAGCGCTATCAGCCCGGATTTGACCGTGGAAGAAAAGAGCGAGTTCATTGCACTCTCCAAGAGATACAGGCGCCACGCCCGGAAGACCCCAGGAAGTGGCCTATTGATGGACCTTTGCATCTGAACGGAGGATGAACGGAAAGGTTCCCTCAACCTCGCCGAGCAAGGGCCGGCCTCTTGTTTTCGGGGCTGCTTGCGGGCAAAGGTCAGGGCCATGTCGCTGCGCCTCGCCACCTTCAATGTCGAAAACCTGATGAACAGGTTCGATTTCTCCGGCTACCGCAATCAGCTCAACGAAGACCGTACGCTGGCGCTTTTCGACATCCAAAGCGAGGCCGAATACAAGATGCTGGAGCAGGCGCGTGCGATTGCGCAGTCCGACGACACGCGCCAGCTGACGGCGCTGGCCATCGCTGCCACGCGCGCGGACATCATCTGCATGCAGGAGGTCGACAATATCGAGGCGCTGAAGGCCTTCGAATACGGCTATCTCTTCAAGATGGTGGGTGAGGGCTACCGGCAGAAATACACCACCGCCGGCAATGATTCGCGCGGCATCGACGTTGCCGTGATGATGCGCAACGAGACCGCGCAGGGACAGCCGATCGAATTCGTGCGCATGACCAGCCATGCCTATGCCACCTTCGAGCAGTTCGGCCTGTTCACGCCGGAACTGGCCGACCTCGGGCATCAGGCCAATGAGCGCATCTTCCGGCGCGATTGCCTGGAGGTCGACGTCAAGGTCGGCGGCGTGCCGTTGACGCTCTATCTCGTGCATTTCAAATCGATGGGCTCGCCACGCAACGGGCTCGACGGGCGCGAAGCGACGATGCCGCTGCGCGTCGCCGAGGCGCAGGCAGTGCGCCGCATCATCGAGGAGCGCTTCAGCAAGGACCATGCAGCTGACAAGCGCTGGGCGATCTGCGGCGACATGAACGACTACCGGCAGCGGGTGAAGATCGAGGGCGACGCCTTCGATGGCTACCGCTTCCAGGTGATAGACGAGAGCCAGTCCTGCCTCAATGTGCTGACCGCCGGCGGCTTTTGCGAGAATGTCGTCGAGCGCCGTCCGGAGATGGACCGCTGGAGTTTCTACCACACGCGCGGGCCGCAGGAGCGGCATCTGTGCCAGCTCGACTACATCCTGTTGTCGAAAGGGCTGGCGGCGAAGAATGCGACGGCCGTTCCCGACATCATCCGCAACGGCCAGCCCTGGCGCACCATATTTCCGGCCGGCCAGGCGGTGGAGCGTTTTCCGCGCGCCGGCTGGGACCGGCCGAAGGCCTCGGACCATTGTCCGGTGGCGATCACTTTGGATATGGCCTGAGTGGGAGCCTGAGCGTGAGTTTCGACCTGCCGCGCAATGTTATCCTGCCGGTCGATGAGATCGACGTTCGGCTCGACCCCGGCCAGCATCCGTTCGAGCGCGACAACGCGCAGGCCATCACTGAGAACTGGCGGCTTGAGACCGAAGCCAAACCCGCGCTGTTCGACGGCACCGTGGTTCTTTTGTCAGCGCTCGCCTGGCGCGACAACCGTCTCGCCGGGCGCTGCCACGCGGTGAAGTACTCGACCTTCATGCTGTGGCGAAAGAACCGGCAAGGGACCGGCGCCGAGCACGCCTATGGCCATGCCATGCTGGTTGCCGGCGACAATGCGCTGGTGGCGATCCGCATGGGCTCGCACACGGTCATGGCCGGTCGCGTCTATTTCGCCGCCGGCTCGTTCGAGCCGATCGATTTTCGCGACGGCCGCGTCGATGTCGATTTCAACATGATCCGCGAGGTGCGCGAGGAAACCGGGCTTGACCTCACGGGCGCCGCGCGCGGCAGGCGCTACCACGCGCTGTCGACTTCGACCGGCACGGTTCTCTTCCGCCGCTACCACGTCGAGGAGCCGGCGGATGAGATTGCGCGGCGCATCAGCGCCTTCGTCGCCACCGAGGCCGAGCCGGAGATTGAGGGACCGGTGATCATCCGCCATGCCGCCGACCTGCCGGAGGGACTGGCGCCGCATATGAAGCCGCTGGTCGAGTGGCATTTTGCCCGCAGCGGCGAGGACCCCTGAGCTGTCAGGGAAAGAGCGGCGGCAGCGTCTCCGGCGCAGTGACTTCCCGAGGTTCGAAACTCGCTGCCTTCAGCGGCCGGGTCGGGGCGCCGTCGTCCTTGTAGTAATAGCTGTAACCGTTGATCGCCGGCGCGCCGCCGAGATGCGCGTAGAGAATTTTTGACCCCTCGGGAAAGAAGCCTTTGCGGGTCAGATCGATCAGGCCCTGCATCGACTTTCCCTCATAGACCGGATCGGTGATCATCGCCTCGGTGCGGGCCGCCAGCCGGATCGCGTCGTTGGTCTCATCGGAGGGAACACCGTAGGCCGGATAGGCATAGTCGGGGTTGATGATGATTTCGTCGTCGCGGACCGTGCGGCCGAGCCCGACGAGGGCAGCGGTGTCATCGACGATGCGGCGGACCTGCGCGCGGGTCTGGTCGAGCGTTCCGGAGGCGTCGATGCCGATCACCCGGTCGGCGCGACCTTGCGCGGCGAAACCGACGATCATGCCGGCCTGCGTCGACCCGGTCACCACGCACACGATGATGTAGTCGAAGGTGACGCCGAGCTCGGCCTCCTGGCGCGCCACCTCCTCGGCGAAGCCGACATAGCCGAGCCCGCCGAATTTGTGCACCGAGGCGCCGGCCGGAATCGGATAGGGCTTGCCGCCGGCGTCCTTCACCGACTGGATGGCGTCCTCCCAGCTCTTGCGGATGCCGATGTCGAAACCGTCATCGACAAGCCGGCTGTCGGCGCCCATCAGTCGCGTCAGCAGAATGTTGCCGACCCGGTCGTAGACGGCGTCATAGTGCGGCACCCATTTTTCCTGGATCACCACGCACTTCATGCCGATCTTGGCGGCCGTCGCGGCGACCATGCGGGTATGGTTCGACTGGACGCCGCCGATCGATACCAGCGTGTCGGCGCCCGAGGCTATGGCATCCGGAACGATGTATTCGAGCTTGCGCAATTTGTTGCCGCCCATGGCGAGCCCGGAATTGCAATCGTCGCGCTTGGCGTAGACCTGTACTTTCCCGCCCAGCGCCGCGCTCAGCCGCGGCAGATGCTCGATCGGCGTCGCGCCGAAGGTTAGGGGATAGCGTTCGAATTTTGCCAGAAGTGACACCGATTAGTCTCCGCCATAGTCGTTTTTCAATAGACAGAGGATAAACGAACAGGGGCGAAATGTGCTCTCGAAGGCTTTCCAAGATTTTTCCACTTCCATAAGAAAATACGCTAAGATTGGTTCTAATCGTCCATTTAGTTCCGAAGATATGGAAGAATCTTCCGACCCAACCTTCGACCGCATTGACATCAAGATCCTGCGGGCCCTTCAGTCCGAGGGACGGCTGACCAATGCGGAACTGGCGGCGCGCGTGAATGTCAGCGCCGCCACATGCCATAGGCGCACGCAACGCCTGTTCGAAGAGGGATACATCACCGGGGTCAGGGCGGAGATCGCGCCCGCCGCCGTAGCGCTTGGCGCACTGGTGATGGTTGGCGTCGTGCTCGACCGTTCGACACCGGAAAGCTTCGCCGCCTTCGAGGAGGCCGTGCTCAAGCTCAAGGAGGTGCTCGATTGCAATCTCGTGGCGGGCGACTTCGACTATCTGTTGAAGATAAGAGTTCGTGACATGGCGGATTTCAACAAGCTGCATGGGCAGAAACTGATCGCGCTGCCGGGCGTTCGGCAAACCCGGACCTTCTTCGTCATGAAGGAGGTCAAGGAGAACGCGAGACTGCCATTCTGACAGGTCTCAAAGCGCAAAGTCAGCGTGGCGTCTTTTGCTGCGCCGCCTTGCGGTCGCTGCGGGCTGCGGCGACAAACAGGATGAAGCCGAGACCCAGCAACCCGCCCATCGCGGTCCCCATAGTCTGGCCGACTACGGCCTGAAAATCGGCTGTGACGCGATCAGGATTGGCCATGCCATAGCGGGCGAGATACCACCAGATGCCGGCAAGGGCGCCTTCGATGATCACCATCGCCAGGATCAGCCGTGCTTTCTTGCTCATTGCCACTCCTCGACCTGAGATGCTTTGCACCCAGTTACCCACAGCGCTGACTACGTCCGACCGCGCGTCCGATTCCGACTAAGCCATTACTTCTTAGAACACAATCTAGCCGTGTGTGGCGCTACCGAGCTGTATCTCCTCACTTTCGACAATTAGGCCTCTGCCGCCCGATGTATCGGCCCCTTGTCAGGGGCAGAGTAGCTTAACCGGCGCCCCATCCTTCAAGAGATAGGCTTCCCTGCACTGCCTACCATCTACCTGTACTTCGCACGACCCCACGTCAAACGCGTGAAAGAACTCTGCAAACGAGGTATGGCCATCATCGTTCCAATCCATATCATGCCACGAAAATCCCTTCCCGAATGTCTGATCGGCCACGATGGCCACAGGAATTGCAGCAGTGATAGCGAGAATGAGGATTCCACGTTTTTGCAGAGCCTTCCCCCTTACTGGTATGGAGCCAACGGTGCACTTGGAACCCACCAAGGCGCTTTTGTCGGCTGGATTGGCAGGATAGTACTTGTAGTTATTGCCATTCGCTAATCCGTCAAAGACCAGGTTGTCTCTGATTTGTGACGGTGTTGGCGTGAAGGCCCGAAGATCGCCGGCCAGGTTCTCGATGGCGAACGGCTTGCCCTCCAGATAGATGTAGTTCCTCATAAGCACGCCGAGGGGGGTGTATTCGGCGAGCAGCAGGCCATCCTGCAAGCACCCAAGTTGTGGATAGCAAATTTACTCGTGCCGCAGCGCGTCGATCGGGTCGAGCCTGGCGCCGCGCAGCGCGGGGAAGAAGCCGAACACCATGCCGATCAGCGCCGAAAAGCCGACGGCGAGCAGGATGACCGCCGGGCTCGGCGCAAACGGTATGGTCAGCGCCGCCGATGCGAGGCCGGCCAACGCCAGGCCGATCAGGATGCCAATGATGCCGCCGAGCAACGACAGCACCGTCGCCTCGACCAGGAACTGGATGAGGATATGTTTTTCATGCGCGCCGATGGCGAGCCGGATGCCGATCTCGCGCGTGCGTTCGGTGACCGAGACCAGCATGATGTTCATGATGCCGATGCCGCCGACAAGCAGGCTGACGCCGGCCACGGCGCCGAGCATGCCGGTCATGGTGGTGGTGGCGCTGGCCATGGCATCGGCGATCTGGGTCATGTCGCGGATCGAGAAGTCGTCTTCGCGGTCGGGCGTGATGCGGCGGGTATCGCGCAAAATGTCCTCGACGCGCGGCTGCAGTTCTGTGGTCGGCGTGCGGTCGTCGGCGGCGACATAAATGTTGTCGATGTCGCGGTTGCCGGCGATTCGGCGCTGGTAGGCGGCAAGCGGCATCAAGACGACATTGTCCTGGTCCTGGCCGAAGCCTGTGTAGCCCTTAGGTTCAAGCAGGCCGATGATCTTGCACGAGGTGCGGTTGACGCGGATGATCTCGCCTTCAGGCTCGCCGGCGCCGAAGAATTGCTGGCGCACGGTCTCGCCGATCAGGCAGACGCCGGTGCCCGAGCGTGTTTCGGAATCGCTGAACGGCCGGCCTGAAACCAACTTCCAGTCGCGGGCGTCGAGATAGGCGCTGTCGGTGCCGGTGACGCCCGAGGTCAGGCTCTCGGTGCCGAAGATGACGCGCACCTGCTTTTGTGAGGCCGGCGAAATGGCGCGTGCCCCGGTCAGATGCGCGACGAGGGCGGCAACATCCTTGTCGGCCAGCGGCCGCATCGCCTGGTCGAGCCCTCCCGGTCCGCCAGTGCCTGCAGGGCGGCCAGAGCGGACGACGAGCAGGTTCGAGCCGAGCTTGGCAATGTCGGACTTGACCTTGGCCGTGGTGCCGGAGCCGATGGTCAGCATGGCGATGACGGCGGCAACGCCGATGACAATGCCGAGCAGCGTCAGGAACGAGCGCAGCACATTGCGGCGGATGGAGCGCAGCGACAGGCGGACGGTTTCCCAGATCATGGTTAGGCCACTTCCAGTTTCGAGGAATCGGAAGCGACGTGGCCATCGAGGAAGCGGATGGTGCGCTCGGCATATTCGGCGACGTCGGCCTCGTGGGTGACCATGGCGATGGTCAGGCCAAGCTCGCGGTTCAGCCGCGTCAACAGCTCCATGATCTCGTGCGTGCGGGCGGTGTCGAGATTGCCGGTCGGCTCGTCGGCGACGAGCAGCGTCGGCGTTGTGACGATGGCGCGCGCGATCGCCACACGCTGCTGCTGGCCGCCGGAGAGCTCGGCTGGCGTATGGTGCTCGCGCCCGACAAGCCCGACCTCGGCCAGCGCCTGCATGGCAAGCTCGCGGCGCTCGCGGGCCGGCGCGCCGCGATAGATCAGCGGCAGCTCTACATTTTCCGCCGCCGTGGTGCGCGGCAACAGATTGTAGCCCTGGAAGACGAAGCCGATGTAGAGATTGCGCAGCAAAGCGCGGCGGTTGCGATCGAGCCGGCCAGCATCGATGCCCATGAAGGAGTAGGTGCCGGCGGTCGGCGTGTCGAGGCAGCCGATAATGTTCATCGCCGTCGACTTGCCCGAACCCGACGGACCCATGATGGCGACGAATTCGCCGCGCTTGATAGTGAGGTCGACGCCGGCCAGCGCATGCACCTTGGCTTCGCCCTGGCCATAGCTTTTCCAGACCGTATCGAACCCGATGAGGGCCGCGGCCACGGCATCAGCTCCGCAGCTGCGAGGCGGTGATCACCTGAGCGCCTTCGTCGAGGCCGGAGGTGATCTCGGTCAGTTCACCGTCGGTGGAGCCGATCTTGACGTTGACAGGACGCGGCCGGCCGTTCTCCAGCACATAGAGTGTGCGTGAGCCGTCGGTGGGTGCGGCCACCTGCTGGCGGCGATTGCCGCCGGGACGGCCCATGCGGCCGGTGAACAGGTCGCTCAGGCTCCAGGAGCGGACGGCTTGCTGCGCCGGGCGGTAGCGGAAGGCGGTGGACGGCACGGTGAGCACGCCCTTGGCCTGTTTGGTGACGACCGAAACGGTGGCGGTCATGCCGGGCCGCAGCAGCAGCTCGTCGTTGTTGACCTCGAGCCGCGCATTGTAGGTGACGACACCGTCGGTGGTGACCGAGGCGTAGGAGATGTCGCGGATTTCGGCATCGAACGGCCGCTCCGGGAAGGCGTCGACTGTGAAGCGCGCATGCTGGCCGGGCCTGACCGCGCCGATATCGGCCTCGTCGACTGCCGCCACCAGCTCCATGTTGCGCAAATCGGCGGCGATGATGAACAGGACCGGCGCCTGCAGCGAGGAGGCGACCGTCTGGCCTGGGTCGACCGAGCGCGTCAGCACGATGCCGTCGATCGGGGCGTAAATCGTGCTCTTGGCAAGGTCGGTCTGCTGCGCCTTGAGGTCGGCCTGGGCGATGGCGAGATTGGCCTCGGCACTGTCGAGCGCCGCCTTGGAGCGGTCGCGCGTGGCGGTTGCGGCCTCAAGCGACTGATCGGTCGCCATGCCGCGCTTGGTCAGTTCGGCGGCGCGCACCAGCGCCTTCTCGTTCTCGGCCAGCGTGACCGTGGCGTCCTCGACATTGGCGGCGGCAGCCTTGGCCGAAGCCTCGGCGCGTTCGATCTGGACCTCGAGTTTCACCGTGTCGAGCGTCGCCAGCACGTCGCCCTTCTTGACCTGCTGGTTCTCCTCGGCCGAGACGGAGCGTATGATGCCGGACAGCTCGCTTGAAATGTCGACCTGGGTGAGGGGCTGCAGCGTGCCGGTTGCCGACACTGCGACGGTGAGATCGGCAATCGTGGCCGGCGTGGTGGTGTAGTCGATCTTGGCGGGAGAGCCGGCATACCATTGGTAGCCGGCGAGACCACCGGCAATGGCGATCAGCGCCAGCAGCGCGTAAAGCCAGCCGCGGCGGCGCTTCTTGCGCACACCGTTGCGGTCAAGTCCGAGCGCCGCCTCGATGGCGGAATCCGATTCCGTCTTTGGCAGATTGACAAGCTGGTCCACGCCGGACCCCTATGAAGCGTAATGTCCCTATAGGTGCACAGATCAGGCTTACTGGTTCGAATATCAAATTAAATTTCGGCCATGTTCGGATTGAGGCGGAAGGTTTTCCAAGATGCAGACGCGCAATTACTTGCTTTACGATGTGTTTACGACCGAACGGCTGGCCGGCAATCCGCTGGCTGTCGTGTTGGACAGCAAGGGGCTGGATACGGCAGCCATGCAGGCCATTGCGCGCGAGTTCAACCTGTCCGAATCGGTGTTTGTGCTGTCGCCGGACAATCCAAAACATCGCAACCGCATCCGCATTTTCACGCCCGACTATGAAATGCCGTTTGCCGGCCACCCGACTGTTGGCGCGGCGATAGCGCTGGCCGAACTGGCAGGCGAGGGCGACGCCGGCATCTTCGTGCTGGAGGAGAATATCGGCCCGGTGCGCTGCGCCGTCAGCCGGCACGATGGCGCCACCTTTGCCGAGTTCGATCTGGCGAAGCTGCCGGAACCGTTGAAGCTCGAAGCGGACCCGCAGGCGATTGGTGCGGCCCTTGGCCTGGCGCCGCATGAGATCGGCTTCGAGAATCACCTGGTGTCGTTCTGGTCCGCCGGCGTGCCTTACGTCACGATCCCGGTCGCCAATCTGGAGGCGGCAGCCCGCATCAAGCTCGACAACCAGGCTTGGTCGGAACTGGCGCCGCGCAAGAGCGAATGGGCTTTCGCCAGTCCGTACGTCTATTGCCGCCAGACGGTAAACCATGACAGCGCCTTCCACGTCCGCATGATCGTGCCGGGCACTCCATCATACGAGGATCCGGCGACCGGGTCGGCCGCAGCTGCCTTTGCCGGCGCCATCATGCATTTCGACGCCCCCACCGACGGCATTTCGCAGCTGTGGATCGAGCAGGGGCTGGAGATGGGCCGACCGTCGCGCATCCGTCTCGAACTCACTGTCGAAGGCGGAAAACTGGCCTCCGCCCGCATCGGCGGCCATGCGGTGAAGGTGGCGGAAGGCAGACTGTTCGTCTGACCGCCTGCGGCAGTTCAGCTATTTGTCGGGAAATGATTCCGGCAGGGCTG
Source organism: Mesorhizobium sp. P171375 (assembly GCF_057786075.1). Classification (NCBI taxonomy): domain Bacteria; kingdom Pseudomonadati; phylum Pseudomonadota; class Alphaproteobacteria; order Hyphomicrobiales; family Phyllobacteriaceae; genus Mesorhizobium; species Mesorhizobium sp. P171375. The sequence continues at coordinate 5,415,605 of NZ_JBYNWF010000001.1, read as the reverse complement.
GACAGGACCGGTATCGGCGGCTATATGCCCGCCGACGCCGGTTTTACCGGTCGAGTGGGTGCGTAGCTCAGTTGGTAGAGCAGCTGACTCTTAATCAGCGGGTCCACAGTTCAATCCTGTGCGCACCCACCAAATTTTTCGAAAAGTTGGTGGAAGACCTTGGAATGCGGGACGCGTTGACGCGCCTCGACATGCCTCAATCATGGGGCAGGTTTGCCTTGAACTTGACCTTCATAGCGATCTGGCCGCTGATCAAACAAATCTCAATTGTGGCAGAAACGTTACATCGCTTTCCATGGGATCAGATACAAACGAGTCATCGTTTTTCGCTTCTCACCCTGAGGAATGCACGATGCGCGCACTCAAGTTTGCCCTTCTTGCTTCGTTGGCGATTGCCACCCCCGCATTGGCGGCGGACCTTTCCCCGCTGCCGACCGAGCCTGCGGCTTATACCTGGACCGGTCTCTATGTGGGTGCAGAGGCCGGGTACGCTTGGGGAAATTCAACTTACGACGGAGCCGGGTCTCCGGCCGGCCCCCCCTTCATCAGCACCTCCCTCGATCCCAAAGGCGGCTTTGGTGGTGCATATGTTGGCTATAACTACCAATTCAATGGCAACTATGTCGTCGGCGTTGAAGCGGATGCCAATTTCGCCGACGTAAAGGGTGACAATACGTTTGCTGTTTTTCCCGGTGTGGTCGCAAGCGGTGATTTAGAATGGTTCGGGTCGGCGCGTCTGCGCGCGGGCTACGCATTCGATCGTTTCCTGCCATTTGTAACTGGCGGTGTTGCTATCGGTCGTTACTCCGGCACAGAGAATGGGACACTCGAGAACAGCGAGACCATGGTTGGCTGGACGGCAGGCGCGGGACTTGAATATGCCGTGACCGACAATTTGATTGCGCGCGTCGAATACCGCTATGCCGACTATGGCCGCAAATCGCAGTCGCCGCTGTTCAACTTCCCGACAGAACAAGTCAGGCTTGATCTGACCACCAACGATGTTCGCGTTGGACTTAGCTACAAGTTCTGATTTCGAACTGCACCAGACCCTCCAATTAGACTTTAAAGGCTCGGCGGCCGGTAAGCCGGTGCGCTATTTGGCCCGGAAGGCAAGCTTACGAAGGAGGGAAGGCCGCGCTGGATAAAGAAAGGCCCGGAAGCCGAAGCCGCCATCAATTAAAGCCAGTTTGAAACCACGGACTGGTGTCATACCCTAAGCGCGGATTATAATGATCCAAGAAGTTTGCGGCCGAATTTGACGGCCGCGCAACCACGGTGCCTGTCGATTTGCAATCCGGTTTCGCGGTCGGCTTGCTGCCAGCCTTCTTATGAGCTGTAGAACACGAGGTTGTGGCCTGAGCGGTGGCCACCTTTTTCTTCTCTTTCGCAACAGCTGCTCCGGTGGCGGCCAATACTATTGCTACGCCAAAGACAACGAGTTTCATTGAAACGCCCTCACCCTGCACAATCGTAATGATTGCGCCTAGTCAACGTTACGTCAATCACATTTTGTCGGCAACGACGGCGAATAGTGCCAGTAAAAAGAGCCCGTCACAGAAGCAGCGGGGCAATGTTCCCAAGGTCGGGAATCTTTCAGCGGCCGTGCCGTTCGAGCCACCAGTGCGAGCGACCGGCCCGACGATTGTCAGTGAAGGTTCGGGCCGGCGCGCTCCCCTCAAATCGCCCTAGCTACTTCTCAGATACACCGGCCTCAGCAAAGCTAGCCATCCTCACATGACATTCCAGCGCCGAGCGCACGATGTTGACGGCGAGGCAGGCGCCGGAGCCTTCGCCGAGCCGCATGCCGAGGTCGAGCAGCGGCGGCAGGCCGAGCGCTTCGAGCAGGCGGCGGTGACCGGATTCGGCCGAGACATGGGCGGCGATGGTGTGGGCGAGGCCGCTTGGGTGCAGCCGCGCCAAAGGTGCCGCTGCGGCCGTGCAGACGAAGCCGTCGAGCAGCACCGGGACGTTGTTGCGGCGCGCGGAAAGCGTGGCGCCGAAGATGGCGGCAAGTTCGCGGCCGCCAAGGGCGGCGGCGATCTTCAGCGGATCGGACAGCGCGTCGGCATGGCGCTTGAGGCCGGCTTCGATGGCCGTGACCTTACGTTTTAGCCCGGCATCGTCGACGCCGGTGCCGCGCCCGGTCCATTTTTCCGCTCCGCCGCCGAACAGGCCGGCCGAGATCGCGGCCGCCGGCGTGGTGTTGCCGATGCCCATCTCGCCGAAGCAGACGAGGTCGAGGTCTTTCGTCACCGCGTCATGACCGGCGGAGACGGCGGCAAGAAACGCCTTTTCGTCCATTGCCGGCACTGCAGTGAAGTCGCCGGTCGGGTGGTCGAGATCAAGCGGGATAACGTCGAGTTCGGCGCCGGCGATGCGGGCAAGCTGGTTGATGGCGGCACCGCCGCCGGCGAAATTCGCCACCATCTGCACGGTCACTTCCGAGGGGAAGGCCGACACGCCCTGGGCGGTCACACCGTGATTGCCGGCGAAGACGAAAACCTTCACACGGTCGAGCTTCGGCATGTCGCGGCCCTGCCAACGCGCCAGCCAGGCGGCGATGGTCTCCAGCCGGCCAAGGCTGCCTTGCGGCTTGGTCAGCGTGTCCTGGCGGCGGGCAACGGCATTGGCCGCGGTGTCGCTGCCGATCGGCAGGTCGAGGCAAGCGGCGCGCAGTTCATCAAGCGATTTGAAGGGCATGGGGACAGGATCTCCGGGAGTGATTCAGGTGAGGGAAACGGAAGCGACGAGCAGGACAGTGATCTCGGCCAGTTGCTGCAGGGCGCCGATCGTGTCGCCGGTCTGTCCGCCGATCTGGTTGAGGCAGAGCGCGCGCAAGGCGCTGAACACGAGCGCCAGCAGGATCAGCGCGGCAAACGCACCTTCCAGCCCCAGCGCCAGCAGTGCTGCGGTGCCAAGCACTGCGCCGAGAACAGCGGTTTGCGCCGACACGGTGCCAGCGCCTGCGGACAGGCCGTCGCTGCGCGCGGGCGGCGCCAGATGCATGAAGGCGCCGAGCAGGCCGCGCGAAGCGGCATGGGCGGCGATCAGGGCGAAGAGAACGCTTGTCGGATTGGCGAGTTGTGACAGCGCGCTCCAGCGGATGAGCAGCGACAGGCCAAGCGCCGAAGCGCCATAGGCGCCGATTCGGCTGTCACGCATGATCTCCAGTTTTTTGTCGCGCGTCTTGCCGCCGCCAAAGCCGTCGGCGACATCCGACAGCCCGTCCTCATGCAGGCAGCCGCTGGCGAGCAGCGTTGCGGCAAGGACAAGGGCGGCCGCCGGACCGGCGGCCAGGCCGAGTTTTATCCCAATGGCGTAGACGACGGCGCCAACCACTGCCACGGCGAGGCCGGCGACAGGTGCAGCCCAGATCGCATCGGCAAGGCTGCGTTCGCGAAAGTCGAAGACCGGCAGCGGCAGGCGGGTGAAGAAGACGAGGCTAAGCGCGATGTCGTCAAGCGCCTGCCGGGGCGAGGGAACGAGGGTCATGCACCCCTCGCAATGGCATGGAAGAAGGTGCCGCTGACATGGCCGCGCCGGTAGCCGGAGGCGCCGAGCGGATTGCCCTGGCCGTCGGCGAGGTCGGCCAGCGGCTCGTCATTGCCGGTCGCAATCATCTGCGCGTAGTGGAATTCGTGGCCGCGGATCAGCGCACCTTGCGCCCCCAGCGGACAGGCGGCGCGCAGCCGCGCCTCGCGGTAGCCCAGGTTCATCTTGCGCCTGGCGAAGGTGGTTGAATGGCCGAGCAGGCCGAGCATGGCGTGTGTCTCGCCGGTCGCATCCTCCAGTGCTTCGCCCAGCACCATGAAGCCGCCGCACTCGCCATGGATGGGCTTTGTCTCGGCGAAACGCGCCATGCCCGCGCGGAAATTCATTGCCGCCGCAAGATGGCCGGCGTGAAGCTCGGGATAGCCGCCGGGCAGCCAGCAGACATCGCAATCCGCAGCCGGCGCTTCGTCGGCGAGCGGCGAGAACGGCACGATCTCCGCGCCGGCCTTGCGCCAATAGGCCGCGACATGCGGATAGAGGAAGGTGAAGGCTGCGTCTTCCGCCAGCGCGATGCGCTGGCCGGGCGGCGGCAAGGCACTTTCGAAACTGCCCGGCGCCGGCGAAAAGGGTGCTGCCAACGCCATGATGGCGTCGAGGTCGAGGGATTTCTCGACCATATCTGCCAAGCGGTCGAGATGCGCCATCAGGTCGGCATATTCGCCGGCCTGGACGAGGCCGAGATGGCGCTCCGGCAGATTGAGCGAGGGATCGCGCAAGATGCTGCCGACGACCGGCAGGCCGAGCGCTTCGATAGCCTCGCTGCACAGCTTGCGGTGGCGCTCGCTGCCGAGACGGTTGAGCACGACGCCGGCCATGCGCACGTCTGGGTCATAGGTGGCAAAGCCCTTGGCGACGGCGGCCGCCGTGGTCGATTGGCCGGAGACATCGAGCACCAAAAGCACCGGCAGGTGATAGAGCCGCGCCAGATCGGCGGCCGAGCCGGTGCGACCTTGCCCGGCGGGGATGCCGTCGAACAGGCCCATGGCGCTTTCGAGGAAGATGAAATCGGCATCCTCGGTGGCGTTGCCGGCCAGTGCATTGAGCAGGTCGGGCGACATCGCCCAGCTGTCCAGATTGACGCCGGACAGACCGGTAGCGGCGGTGTGGAAGCCGGGATCGATATAGTCGGGGCCGGATTTGGCGCCGCGCACTTTCAGACCGCGCCGGGCGAGCGCGCGCAAAATGCCGATGGTGACGCTGGTCTTGCCGGAGCCGGAGCGCGGCGCGCCGATGATGATGGCGCGGGTCATGCGTCGCCTGCCAGTGCCGCGCGCATGGCGACAATGCCGCCGACGACAATCAATGCCGGTGAGGCGAGCCCGGCCGCTGCCGCGGCCTCGGCGATGGTGGCGAGCGTGGCAACGACGGTGCGCTCCTGCGGCGTCGTCGCCGAAACGATGACCGCCGCCGGCGTCGATGGCGCCAGCCCGCCTTCGAGCAGGGACGCGGCGATGATGGGCAGATTGGCCATGCCCATATAGATGACCACCGGCTGGCCGGTGCGGGCGATCGCTGCCCAGTCGAGATCGTCATCGGTGCCGGCGGCGTGGCCGGTTGCCAGGATCACCGCCTTGTTGATGCCGCGCATGGTGGCCGGGATGCAGGTTGCGGCCAGCGCGCTCAGGCCCGATGTCAGGCCGGGCAGGACGCGAAACGGGATATCTTCCCGCGCCAGCGCCAGTGCCTCTTCGCCGCCGCGGCCGAAAATATAGGGATCGCCACCTTTCAGCCTGACCACGCGGCGGCCGTCGCGCGCCAGTCGCACCAGCAGAGCGGTGATGTCGTCCTGCTTCATCGACGGCTTGCCGCCGCGTTTTCCCGCAAAGAACAGCTCGGCTTTGTCCGCGACGGCGACAACATCGGGGGAGACCAGCGCGTCGTAGACCAGCGCATCGGCATCGGCCAAAGCCGCCAGCACTTCCAGCGTCAGGCAGCCTGGATCGCCAGGACCGGCGCCGGCCAGCCAGACATGGCCGGGCTCAAGCGCACGCGGCTTGAAGTTGAGCCGCGACAGCGCCTTTTCGAGCGTGGTGTTTTCGCTTTTGGTCTTGCCGCTCACAGTCCATCCCGTCCGCGAAAACGCCGCTGGTAATGGGCGTCGTACAATGAACTCTCGCCAAACCCTTCCGCCGCCAGCGAAGAGCCGACGAAGATGATCGCCGTGCGCTCCATCGGATCGGCGGCGAGCAGCGCCTCGATCGTCGCCAGCGTGCCGGTCAGCACGCGCTCGTCCGGCCACGAGGCGCGAAAGACGATCGCCACCGGGCAATCGCCGCCATAGTGCGGCGTCAATTCGGCGACGACGCGGTCGATGGCGTGGATGGCGAGATGAATGGCCAGCGTAGCGCCGGTGCGGCCGAAGCCGGCCAGCGTTTCGCCAGGCGGCATTTTCGAGGCACGGCCGGAGACTCGGGTCAGCACCAGGCTTTGCGCCACTTCGGGAATGGTCAGTTCGCGACGAAGGGCTGCGGCAGCGGCGGCGAAGGAAGGGACGCCCGGCGTCAGCGTGTAAGGGATGCCATGCTTTTCCAGCCGGCGGATCTGCTCGGCCACCGCGCTCCACACCGAGAGATCGCCGGAATGCAGGCGGGCGACGTCATGGCCTGCCTGGTGGGCAGCCACATACTCAGCCTCGATCTCGTCGAGCGACATCGGTGCCGTGTCGATCAGTTTCGTCCCCGGCGCGCAGTGCTGCAGCAATTCGGGCGCCACGATCGAGCCGGCATGCAGGCAGACCGGGCAGCTTGCCAGCAGCTTCGCGCCCCGCAGTGTGATGAGGTCGGCGGCGCCCGGACCGGCGCCGATGAAATGCACGGTCATGGCGCGTCTCCGCTGATGGCGATGGCGCAGGTGACCGGGCCGAGCACCGTGCGGGGCCCGAGCAGCTTTGCACCGGTGCCGGCGACGGCAAGGGCGGAGGCTTCGGAGACGGATGGCGTGCCGGTGAGTTCTTGCGAAAGGTTGCGCGAGGCGGCCCCCTCATCCGGCCCTTCGGGCCACCTTCTCCCCGCTGGGGAGAAGAGGCTGGCGTCGACGCCGGTAATCTCCTCTCCCCCCGGGGAGAGGTCAGCCGAGCGAAGCGGAGGCTGGGTGAGGGGGAGCGACGGTTCGGTGCCCGCAACATCCACTACTATCACTGGGAGGTTGAGCTCACGACCTGCAGCGAAAATGGCCTCTTCGTTGCGCTTGAATTCGGTCGTCGCCAGGGCGGACAGCGCCGTCATCGCCAGCCCATGCGCTTCGAGGGCAGTTTCGATCGCCGCCAGCACGTCTTCGACGCTCACACCTTTTCGGCTGCCGATACCCGCGACCATCATGGTTTCACCCAGCTCCATTGGGTGACCGGCATGGCCGGCCGCCAGGCCTGCATCGAGCCAACAGGGGAAGCGCGGGAGATGGCGATGCGGGTGAGGTCGCCGCCGCGCTTGGTATGCTGGGCGAGGAGCAGAGTTTCCATCTCCAGAGTGACAGCATTTGCGACCAGACGACCGCCGGAACGCAGCGCCTTGATGGCTGCGTTCAAAACACCTGAAACACTGCCGCCGCCACCGATGAAGATCGCGTCCGGCGTGGCCAGCCCGGCCAGCGCCTTGGGTGCTTTGCCTTCGACCACGACAAGGCCGGGAACGCCGCAATGCGCGGCGTTGCGGGTGGTGCGGGCGGCGCGCTCGCTGTTGGCCTCGATGGCGATGGCGCGCATCGAGGGGTGAGCGAGCATCCATTCGATGCCGATGGAGCCGGAACCGGCACCGATATCCCACAGCAATTCGCCACGCCTTGGCGCCAGCGCCGCAAGCGTGATGGCGCGGATATCGTGCTTGGTGATCTGGCCGTCATGCTCGAACAGATGGTCGGCGCGGCCAATGGTTAGCGGCAGGATGCGGGCTTCCGGTGTCGATTCAAGTTCGAGCGCCAGCACGTTGAGCGGATTGATATCGCCAAGATCGAAAGCGTCGGCTCGAGCGGAACGCTGCTTCTCGTTCGGTCCGCCCAGCGCTTCCAGGACCGTCAGCCGCGAAGCGCCGAAATCGAGCTCTGTGAGCAGGCGCGCGATTGCCGCCGGTGCATCGGCGTCAGATGTCAGCGCCAGGATGCGCGCATTCGGCTGCAGCAACGGCCGGATCAGGTCGAGCGGCCTCCCATGCAGCGACACCATCTCGATGTCCTGTAGCGCCCAGCCAAGCCTCGCGGCGGCCAGCGAAATGGCCGAGGGTGCAGGGATGACATGCATCTCCTGTGGCTCGACCTTGCGGGCAAGAGTGGCGCCGACACCATGGAAGAACGGGTCGCCGGAGGCGAGCACGCAGACGCGCCGGCCGGCCAGCGCCAGCACATCGGCCATGCCGGCATCGAAGGGGACCGGCCACGGGCGTTGCTTGCCCTTGGCAAGCGAAGTCACCAGCGCCAGATGCCGCTTGCCGCCGAAGACGATTTCCGCTTCGGCGATCAGCCGCTTGGCCTCGTCGCCGAGACCCGCTAAACCGTCCTCGCCGATGCCGATCACCGTCAGCCATTTCGGTCTGGCGCCGCGCTTACCTTCAGCAGGCATGATGACCCACCGCGTTCTGATCCTCGGCGGCACCAACGAAGCCCGGCAACTGGCGGGAAAGCTGGCCCCGCGCGCCGATCTGTCCGTCACCCTGTCGCTCGCCGGCCGCACCGAAAGCCCGGTCGCGCAAGGTGTGCCGGTGCGCAGCGGCGGATTTGGCGGCGCTGATGGGCTGGCCACCTATCTCAGGGAGGCGCGCATCGATCTGCTGATCGACGCCACGCATCCCTACGCGGCGCGAATCTCCGCCAATGCGGCGCAAGCCGCGCGCCTTACCGGCGTGCCGATCCTGGCACTGCGCCGTCCCGGCTGGGAGCCTGTCGAAGGCGACCGCTGGACGCTGGTGGATACGGTGGGCGATGCCGTGCATGCGCTTGGAGAGGCGCCGCGCCGCGTCTTTCTGGCGCTCGGCCGGCAGGAGGTCGCGGCCTTCGAGGCCGCGCCGCAGCACCATTATCTCATCCGCAGCGTCGATCCGGTCGAGCCGAAACTGGCGGTGCCGGATGCGACTTACCTGCTGGCGCGTGGGCCATTCCGCGAGGCGGATGAACGCGCGCTGCTCGAAAGCAAGCGCATCGATGTCGTCGTGTCCAAGAACAGCGGCGGCGAGGCGACCTACGGCAAGATCGCGGCGGCGCGGGCGCTCGGCATCGAGGTGGTCATGGTGCGCAGGCCCGCCCTGCCGGACGTGCCCTCCGCCAAAACCACCGATGAGCTTGCCGCGCTGGTCGATCATTTGCTCGACCCTGTCGCGGAGCGCGGCGTATAGACCAGCGCCGGCTTGTCGCCGCGCTTGATGATCCTTGTTTCCGGCGAGCCGATGATGATGCAAGTCGCCATGTCGGCCTTTTCGGCGTCGACATCGGCCAGCAGAAACACATCGATGCGCTCGTCCGGGCGGCCGGCGGCGCGGCCGAAGATCACCGGCGTGGTGCCGGGCAGGATGGCGGTCAGGCATTCGAAGGCGCGGCCGAGCTGCCACGGGCGCGCCTTGCTGATCGGGTTGTAGAGCGCGATGACGAAGCCGGCGCCGGCCGCCGCCAAAAGACGCAGTTCGATCAGATCCCACGGCTTCAGATTGTCGGACAGCGAGATGGCGCAGAAATCATGACCGAGCGGCGCGCCGATGCGGGCCGCTACCGCCAGCATGGCGGTGACGCCAGGCACGACGGCGACATCGACCGCGTGCCATTCGGCCGGGCCGGCCTCGATCGCCTCGCAGACGGCCGCCGCCATGGCAAACACGCCAGGATCGCCGCCGGAGACGACAGCGACATCATGGCCCTCGGCAGCCTTCACCAGCGCGTCCTTGGAGCGGGCGAGTTCCTCGCGATTGTCGGAGGCGACGCGGGTCTGGTCAGGGCGCAAGTCGAGCCGGTCGAGGTAAGGCTTGTAGCCATAGAAGAATTTTGCTTCCGCCACGGCGCGGCTGGCTTCCGGCGTGACCTGATCGGCATTGCCAGGTCCGAGGCCAATAACGGTGAGACGGCCGCTCATGGCTTGGCTCCCATTCCCATAGCACCAGGCCGGCCGGACCAGCCGGCGACCAGCACGATGGCGAAGTAGGGTGCCTTGTCGTCCGGCTTGTCGGCGAGCCGCATCGAGACGCTGCCGGCCATGGTGCCGCGCTCGACATAGACAGCGCGGGTCAATTTGCCTGTCGCCTCCAGCGCCCGCCTGATCTTGGGCAGATTGCGGCCGACCTTCATGATCACGGCGGCGTCGGTGTCGGCCAGCCGGCGAGTGAGTTCGAACTCGCTCATCGTTCCGGGCAAAACCGTCAGCACATCGTCGCCCTGGACGATCGGCACACCGGTCTGCGACCAGCATCCGGACATGGCGGTAACGCCGGGGATGACTTCGGTCGGGAAGCGATGGGCGAGGCGCACATGCAGATGCATGTAGGAGCCGTAGAACAGCGGATCACCTTCCGACAGCACCGCCACCATCCGGCCGGCCTCGAGGTGTTCGGCTACCTTTTCGGCCGACTGCTCGTAGAAATCGGTGATCTGCGAGCGGTAGTCGTCGTCGTCCTTGTCGATTTCGGTGGTGACGGGGTAGAGCAGCGGCAGTTCGAGCATGTCCGGGCGGAAGCGCGCCTCGACGATGGCGCGGGCATTGCTGTTGTTGCCGCGCTTGGCGAAATAGGCGACGATATCGGCTTCGGCCAGGACGCGCGCGGCTTTCAGCGTCAGCAGTTCGGGGTCGCCGGGACCGGTGCCGATGCCGACAAGGCGGCCTTTGGGAAGCGCGTTCACAGGCCGGGCCTCGCCAGCGAATTGAGGGCGGCAGCGGTCATCGCGCTGCCGCCGAGACGGCCGCGCACGATGGCGTAGGGCACGCCATAAGAATTCTCGGCCAATGCATCCTTGGATTCGGCCGCGCCGACAAAGCCGACCGGCATGCCGATGATGGCCGCCGGCTTCGGCGCGCCGTCGCGCAGTTTTTCCAGGAGATAGAACAGCGCCGTCGGCGCGTTGCCGATGGCCACAACCGAACCGGCCATGCGTTCGCCCCACAGGTCGATCGCGGCGGCCGAGCGGGTGTTGCCGATGTCTTTGGCAATGTCGTGCGTGCGCGGGTCGCGCAGCGTGCAGATCACCTCGTTGCCGGCGGGCAGCCGGGCGCGGGTGACGCCATGCGAGACCATTTCAGCATCGCAGAAGATCGGCGCGCCGGCCGCCAAGGCGGCACGGGCGGCCACGACGAAGTCAGGTGAGAAAACAAAATGACTTGATGCTTCGACCTGGCCGCAGGCATGGATCATGCGGATGGCGACATCGGCCTCGGCTTCGGAAAAGCGCGACAGATCGGCCTCGGCGCGGATGATGGCGAAGGAGCGCTCGTAGATCGCGTTGCCGTCATGGATGTAGTCGTAGGCGGCCATGCTCATTTCCTGTCGGTAGGTTTCGGCGATTGCCGCCGGCCCGAGCCTTGTCAGACAAGCGGCGGCGGTTTCGCCCTGAAATCGTGCGCTGCGGATCGCTGCTGCGACGTGACTGATGCCGCGCGCGGCGTCATAGCCCGGCCTGTAGCCCGCAGGAAGGGCCTTTGCCGTCGCGTTCACGACAAGTCCGGCTCCGTTTTCGCCGCCGACCACTGTTAGCGCCGCCGGGCCGGGGTGTGCGCAGCCCTTGGCACAACCGGAAATGTGCAGGGTGAAGTCGAAGATATCGGCGTTTTCGGCGGCAATGATTTCGGCGATGTCGCGCGTGGCGATCTGGCCGGAGGCGCAGGCAGGGGTGCCGGGGCAGGCGGCAATGCGGGTGCGGGGGTCGGCGGCGGAGGTGACGAAACTGAGGGTGGTGGCGGTGGCCTGGAGGAGGGCGTTGGCGGTTGGTGGTTGGCCGAGGAAGAGGAGAGCGCGGCCGGGGGCGAGGCGGATTTCGGTGGCGCCGAGGGTGAGGGCGCTTTGGGTGAGGGCGATGAGTTTGTCTGCCGGCATGCTGCCGTAGGGCAGGGCGATGCCGAGGGCGTGGTCGGTGCTCAAGTCAAAGAGGCCAATCGGTGGGCAAGAGCGCTCTACGGCGCCCCCCTCTGTCCTGCCGGACATCTCCCCCACTTGGGGGGAGATTAGGCTGTCGCGGCCGTTTTCCCCATCCTTCAACGTCGAGAGTGAAGAGCCGCCAGCGAAGCTGCTGATCTCCCCCCTGGTGGGGGAGATGTCCGGCAGGACAGAGGGGGGCGCGACGGAGTGCCAAGCTGCGAGAGATATCAATTGCCTCTCCGACAAATCCCTCGCATGCGCCCCGCGGCCTTTTTCCGCGACCATCCTGAGCGCAGCCACCGCGATATCCCTCGCGGCATCAGCGTCGGCCGTCGCGACCGGCTTCGCGTTTCGACCGTCGCCGCCAACCGACACAGCCCACACGACGCCATCGCCGGCCAGAACCGCCTTCAGCCTGACATCGGCCGTCACCGCATCCATCGTCAGTTGCCCGCCACCATCGACAACCACCGAAACCTTCGGCCCAAGCCGTGGCGTCAGCCCGGCATCCTCAACCGCCATCCTGATCCGCTCAGCCAGCGCCCGTGGATCGGTAACCTCCTGTGGATCGATGCCCGCCAGCGGCCCGGTCTCGACCGGCACGCCGATGCGCACCGCAATGCCCAGCGCGTCCACCTCCGCCGCCAGCAGGGCTGCGCTTTCCGCCGTCAGCCCGCGGATCTGCAGGCTGCCGCGCGCCGTCACCTCCATGATGCCGTTGCCGTGCCGCAGGGCGGATTCGCAGAGTCCGATCAACAGCTTCGGCGACAAACCTCTGGCAACCGGATTGAGCCTGACCAGCAGGCCGTCGCCGGTCTGCATCGGCGCCGACAAAGCCGGACAGGCGCCGCGCCTTGAAAAGGCGTTCATGCCGCGACCCCGAGCGCTTCGGCCTCGGCGATCAGCGCGGCAAGATCGTCGTCGACGGAATTGCGCAAGGGATGCCAGAGGCCACGTCTGCGCGCCGACAGGAAGCGTTCGGCGATCACTTTGGCGGCAGCGGGGTTTTCGCGCAGGATGAAGGCGCGCACGTCGGGATCGCCGACATAAGCGTCATGCACGGCCTCGATCAGCGCGCCCGAAATGGCGTGCGTGGTTTCGGCGAAGCCGATGAGGCGGTCGACCGTCTCGGCGAATTCGGAAGCGCCGCGCGGGCCGTGGCGCATCTGGCCCGATATAAACCGCGCGTTGACCGCGCGCGCCCGCACCACGCGCGATACGGCTTCGCTCACCGAACGCGGTTTAGGTTTCTGCGGATCCGTCGTGTCGAGCACGATCACGTCGGCATTCCTGCCAAGCGCCGCAAGCGCGGCCGAAAAGCCGCCGATGAAGGCGACGTCAGCCGAACCTTCGAGGATATCGCGGCCAGGGTCGTCGCCGGTATGGACGAGAAGATCGGCCTCGGCGATGCGGGTCTCGAACGCGCCGGGCGAGGCGGTGCCTTCGCCCCCGGCGCCGCCATAGGCATGCGATGTGGCATCGAGATAGGCGCGGCCGATTTCTTCGCGCGCACCCCAGTCACCGCTCGACAACAGGTCCTCGACGCCGGCGCCGTAGGTGCCGGGCGAAGTGCCGAAGATGCGCGGGCTGATCTTGCCATCGGCGCGGGTTCTGGCGGCGAGCGGATTTTCCGAATCGTCCTCGTCGCGCGCGGCAACGGCGTTGGCGGCAGCGTCGATCAGCGCGATCTGGGTCGGGAACATGTCGCGGAACAGGCCTGATATGCGCCAGGTGACATCGACGCGCGGGCGGCCGAGCGTGGCCGGAGGCAACACCTCGATGCCGGTGATGCGGCCTGTTGCAGAATCCCATTGCGGACGACAGCCCATCAGCGCCAGCCCTTGCGCTATTTCCTCGCCGCCGGTGCGCAGCGACGCCGAGCCCCAGAGATCGATGACCAGCGAGCGCGGCCAGTCGCCATGCGATTGCATGTAGCCGCGCACCACTTCTTCCGCTGCTGCTCGGCCCAGATCATAGGCGGTCGGCGTCGGCATGGTGCGCGGGTCCGAGGTGAACAGGTTGCGGCCAGTGGGCAGCACATCGGAGCGGCCACGCGCCGGCGCGCCGGCCGGGCCGGCCTTGATGTGGCGGCCATCCAGCGCGGCAAGCAGTGCCGACTTCTCGGCAGCAACGCTTTGCAGGCGCATGGCATCTGGTTCGTCGTCGGGTGCTCGGCCGTAGATGTGCAGGCCGTCCTTGATGGCGAAATCCTTGAGGTCGCAAAGCCAGGCATCGATACGGCGCAGCGCTTCATCGGGCGCGTCGGTTTTGGCGACGCCGGCTTCGGAGGCAAGGCCGGTCTTTCGCGCGGTGTCGACGATCAGTTTTGCGAGGCGGTCGCGGCGGCGGCGGTCGAGGCCGTCGGCCTGCGCATATTCATCGACCAGCCGCTCGAGTCTGTGCTGTTCCTCGTCCAGTCCCGCGCCGGCCAGCGGCGGCGGCAAATGGCCAAGGGTGACGGCAGCGATGCGCCGCTTGGCTTGTGCGGCCTCACCGGGGTTGGAGACGATGAAGGGATAGATGACGGGCAGCGGGCCGGTGACGATCTCGGGAAAGCAGGCTTGCGACAGCGCAACGGTTTTGCCCGGCAGCCATTCCAGTGTGCCGTGAGCGCCGACATGGATGAGGGCGTGGACGTTCAATGATTTACGCAGCCACAGGCCGAAGGCGAGCAGCGCGTGGCGCGGCGGGAGTGTCGGGTCGTGGTAATCGGCGCGGCGGTCGGCCGAGCGGCCACGGTCGGGGGCCAGCGCGACTGTGATGTTGCCGAAGGTGGCGGCGCGGAAGGGGAAGTGCGGCGAGGTCGGCGCTTGAACACCCCCCTCTGTCCTGCCGGACATCTCCCCCTCAAGGGGGGAGATTATTCCTTCGCCTCGGCCTTCGCTAATCACCGGCGCTGCAGGAATGGCGTCGTCGGAGGAACCGCTAATCTCCCCCCTTGAGGGGGAGATGTCCGGCAGGACAGAGGGGGGTGCCTCGCGCGAATTTATGTCTTCTGCTTTCCCCCAAGCGGCCTCCACAGTGGCAATTGCCGCTGTGGGTAACTCCACCGAAAGATCGAGATACTCCCCCAACCCCAACCCATCATCACTCCGCTCCAACGCATCCAGCAACGCGCGCGACGATTGCGGAATCCCTTCAACCGCATAGCCCTGCTCCTTCAGGTCATGCAGCATGGCCAGCACGCTCGACGGCACATCCAGGCCCACGGCATAGCCGGTGCGGCCGGGGGCGCTTGGATAGTCCGGGATCAGCATGGCGAACTTGCGCTCCGCCCGAGGCGTCTGCTGCAGCTTGATAAAGGCCGCTACCCTATCCGCCACCTGCGCCACGCGATCCGGTTCCGGCCGGTTGGCGAAGGCGCGGTGGCCGAGTGCGGGGTCGGTCTCGCTTTCGCCCTTGAAGGAAATCGCGCCGGCAAGGATGCGGCCGTCGAGTTCGGGCAGCACGACATGTATGGCAAGGTCGGCGGGCGCCAGACCGCGCTGGTTCTTGTCCCAGACGTCGCGGCGAGTGGTGGCAACGATGACCTGGAAGACGGGCACGCCGGCGCGGTCGAACAGGGTTTCCACGCCGGGCTCGGCACCGGAAGCGAAGGCGGTGGCTGTGATGATGGCGGCGGGTTTGAGCGAGGCCAGCGCGGTTTCGACGAAGGCGAGGGAGGTGGCGTCTTTCAGGCTGGAGACGAAGATCGGGACCGGGGTGATGCCGCGCTGGCGGAGTGCATCAAAAAGCGCGTCGATCGGCGCGACATCGGCAGCCAGCAGCATCGAACGGTAGAAGAGGATGGGGATGATGGGTGTGGGGGGATTGTCGGCGTCGCGTTCCCGCCCACCCCCCTCCGTCCTGCCGGACATCTCCCCCGCAAGGGGGGAGATTGTGCTCTCATGGATGTTTTCGCTAATCGCAGACCGTGCAGAGATATCCAAAGGAGCAGGAGGGGAGCCGGCATTTGCGACGGCTGATCTCCCCCCTTGCGGGGGAGATGTCCGGTAGGACAGAGGGGGGTGTGAAGGAACGCCAACGTCGACAACTCCACGCCCCGGCTCATAAAACCCGGCTTTCGGCACCGCGACCGGCTCGGCCGCCGCCACATCCGACCCGGCCAACCCCGCCAGCCGCTGCATCAGCGCGCTCATATTCTCCGGGCCGCCCTCGCGGAAATAACCAAGCAATGCGTCCAGTTCCTCACGCGGCAGCGTCGAGGCTTCGATCAGCCTGAGATCCTCGTCGTGGCCTTCGCCCGGCAGCAGCGCCAGCTTTATGCCGCGTTCGCGGGCAGTCGCGGCGAGTTGGTCGCAGCCATAGCGCCACCAGTCGTAGCCGCCGAGGATGCGCACCAAAATCACCTTGGCGTGGCGGGCGACGCTATCGACCCAGAGGTCGACGGACATGGGATGGCGCAGGTCGCGGAGCGCCGCCAATCGCATCGAGGGCAGGCGGCCGGCATCAGCCTTCCATGCGGCCGCCAGCCCGGCGAGGTCGCTGTCGGTGAAGGACAGCGCCACGATATCCGCCGGCGTCTGCCTGAGATCAACTGGCTCGGCGAGATCGTCGAGCGAGGCGGAGGTCGTGGTGAGTATGTGCATTGCGGCTCGTGGTTTGGGTCAGCCGGCGAGTATACGCTCGATCGCCGGGCGGTTCAGCCCCTTGAGGCCAATGACGACGAGGCGCGAGCGGCGGTCGTCCTCGGCCGTCCAGGCGCGGTCATAGTAATGGTTGACGCGCGGGCCGACGGCCTGCAGCAAAAGCCGCATCGGCTTGCCGCCGACATCGACGAAGCCTTTCACGCGCAGCACATTCTCTTCTTCGGCAATGGTGGTGACGCGCTTTGCCAGTTCGTCGGGATTGGCGATCGAGGGAATGTCGACGATGAAGGTGTCGAAGTCGTCGTGCTCGTGGTCGAAAGCGCCGTCATGATGCGACTTGCGGTTCTCGATATCGTCCTCGACGGCGAGACCGAGGCCGAGCAGGACGGAAGGATCGACCTTGCCATGCGCCGTCGGTACGATTTTTACCGCACGCGCGGAGTGCTCGCCAATGATGGCGTTGGCGCGGGCCGAGCCGGCTGAATCCATCAGGTCGCTCTTCGACAGGATGATCAGGTCGGCGCAGGCGATCTGGTCCTCGAAGACTTCCTCGACTGGATCGTCGTGATCGAGCGTCTCATCCTGAACACGCTGTGCCTGCAGGGCGTCCATGTCGTTGGCGACACGTCCCTCAGCCAGTGCCGGGCCGTCGACCACGGCGATGACGCCGTCGACCGTCACCCGGCTCTTCACGCTCGGCCACTGGAAAGCCTGGACCAGCGGCTTGGGCAAAGCCAGGCCCGAGGTCTCGATCAGGATGTGGTCGACCTTCGGCGTCAGCGCCAGGATCTGGTCGAGGGCCGGCACGAAATCGTCGGCGACGGTGCAGCAGATGCAGCCATTGGCCAGCTCAACGATGTTTTCCTCGGGGCAGGTGTCGATGCCGCATCCCTTGAGAATCTCGCCGTCGATGCCGATGTCGCCGAACTCGTTGACGATGATGGCAATGCGCTTGCCGCCGGCATTTTCCAGGAGATGGCGGACCAGTGTCGTCTTGCCGGCGCCGAGAAAGCCGGTGACGACGGTGCAGGGAACACGAGAGAGATTGCCGGCCGGATTTGGAGCGTTCATGGTCAGTCCTTCAACATGTCGAGGGGTGGGATGCGGGCAACGAGGCCGCGCTTGAGGCTATCGGGCCGGCCGCGCCAGGGGATGAGGCCGTCCGTCGAGGTGGCGAAGAGCTTGGCGCCGGTGACGAGATCGGCGCCGCTGGTCGTGGTCAGGTCGCCGAAGACATAGCTCCAGCAGCCATCGCGCAGGATCGCGGCGCTGAGTCGGCGCTTGCAATTGCCGAGGCATTCGACGGTGCGGACACGGATGTCGCCGGCAGCGGCGCGGCGCGTGTCCTCAGCCAGCAATTCGCAAGCGCGGGGATGGGCGTCTGAGCCGGTCTCGTCGCGGCAGGAGGCGCAGACGATGACAGTGACGCCGACCAAGGCGTCGCCATCGGCGGGCGAAATACCCGCTGTGCCAGCCGAAAAACTGCTGTTCTGGTCCAAAAACCGGGCTCCTTGCCCGGAAACCCGCCAGGCGATCGGATTCTTCTGTCGCAGACGGCAGGTCTCCTGGCTCGCGGGTCATCGCCTTGGTAGCCGCCTTCCCGGTGTTACCCAGTGGCTTTCGGCCTTGGCTCGTCGCTTACAGTTGCGGGGACAGCCGCGGATTTGGGATTTTGTCCCGCACCGCATTCCCTCTTGGCCCCAGCCGTTGCGGGCAGGGGACCGTCTGCAGCGGATTTAGGCTTTTGCGGGCAGCACTGTCAACGCACGGCTACGACATGGCAATGTCGGCCAAAGGCTGTCCCAAATCGCCGGCCGGCGTCACTTCGATGCGCTCGAGGCCAAGCCAGCCCTGCATCTGCTTCAATTCCTCGAAGAGTTGTGCGGCGGTCTCAGGTGGCGCTTTGGGTTCGGCATAAGCCGCGTGGACGCGCAGCACGCTGGCGGGACGGTCGGCTTTGAGGTCGACGCGCCCCACGATCCGGTCGCCGAGCAGGAACGGCAGCACGTAATAGCCGTATTGCCGCTTTTCGGCGGGGGTGTAGATCTCGATGCGGTAGTGGAAATCGAACAGACGCTCGCTGCGCGAACGCTCGAAGACGACGGGGTCGAACGGTGCCAGCAAGGCACGGGCTTCGATTTTTCGCGGCAGGCGGGCGTCCTTGTGGAGGTAAGCCGGCTTGTCCCAGCCTTCGACGCGCACCGGCAAAAGCTCGCCCGTCTCGACCAACTCCTCCAGCCGGCCCTTCATGTCGGCCGGCGACAGGCGGAAATAGTCGCGCAAATCGCCAGATGTCGCGATGCCGTGGGCGCGGGCGGAAATACGCAGCAACTCGCGGTGCGCATCCTTGGCGGCCGGCACCGGCAGATCGAGGATCGCCTGAGGCAGCACGCGCTCGGGCAGGTCGTAGAAGCGCTCGAAGCCGCGACGGTGGGCCGTGGTGATACGGCCGGCCCAGAACAGCCACTCGAAGGCATGCTTGGCATGGCTCCAGCCCCACCAGCCGCCCGAGCCCTTCTGGCCTTCGAGCGCCGAAGCGGCGATCGGACCGCGCTCGGCGACCGCGCGGTAGATCTCTTCGATATAGGCGGCGTGCTCGCGGCCCCATTTGGCGAGGCCGAGATACATTTCGTCGCCGCTCTCGGCACGCTGCATGCGCCAGCGCATCAGCGGCCAGGTCTCGACCGGCAGGAACGAGGCCTCATGCGCCCAATATTCGAACACCGTGCGCTTGCGGGTGACCGCGGCATTGTCGAGGAGGGCGAGCGGGTAGGGGCCAAGGCGCGAATAGAGCGGCATATAGTGGGCGCGCACCACGGCGCTGACGGAATCGATCTGCAGCAGGCCGGTGCGCGAGAGCACCCGGGCGAGGTGGCGGCGATCGGGTGTGCCGCCCGGGCGGGGGTCGGTAAAACCCTGCGCGGCCAGTGCGATCCGCCTGGCGGTAGCGAGCGATATTTTGTCCTTCATCAAGATGCCTTTGCCCTGGTCCTGTTCGCGCATTTTTAGCCGGTGATTCCGACCATGCTAGCAGGCGAATGGCGGGAGACATGTCAGGAGACAAAAGTGGAGTAAAAGGTGAAGGAAATCAAACAGGAGCGGATCGGACCAGTTTTTCCGGACCTGCCGTCCAGCACTGCGTTTTGAACAAGGTTTGACTTGCTTCGCCGAAAGCCCTGCGCTAACCCTCGCCGCGTTGCAGCATAGGCACCTAAAACGGTTCAGCGGTTAAACTGTCACGCTTCCGCATTAGGGTTGGTTGCTGTAATCAAAGTGGATTGGCCGCCAACGGAAAGCCCCGCAGCATGAACGCACTGCTCAGTTCGTACCTGCCCATCGTCCTCTTCATCGCCGTGGCGGCGGTCGTCGGCCTGGCGCTTATCATAGCGCCGTTCCTGGTGGCCTACCGCAGTCCCGACCCGGAAAAGCTTTCCGCTTATGAGTGCGGCTTCAACTCTTTCGACGATGCCCGCATGAAATTCGACATCCGCTTCTACCTGGTGTCGATCCTGTTCATCATCTTCGACCTGGAAGTGGCCTTCCTGTTCCCGTGGGCGGTGTCGTTCTCGAAGATCGGCATGCTCGGTTTCTGGTCGATGATGGTGTTTTTGGCGGTGCTGACCATCGGCTTCGCCTATGAATGGAAAAAAGGAGCGCTGGAATGGGATTGAACGACAGTTCCGGTACGCTCGTCGCACCGAAGCCCAAGGGCCTGATCGACCCCAATACCGGACGTCCGGTCGGTTCTGACGACCCGTTCTTCCTCGAGATCAACAATGAACTCGCCGACAAGGGGTTTCTGGTCACCTCGACCGAGGCGCTGATCACCTGGGCGCGCAGCGGCTCGCTGATGTTCATGACCTTCGGCCTGGCCTGCTGCGCTGTCGAGATGATCCACACCTCGATGCCGCGCTACGATTCGGAGCGGTTCGGTGTTGCGCCGCGCGCCTCGCCGCGCCAATCCGACATCATGATCGTCGCGGGAACGCTGACCAACAAGATGGCCCCGGCTTTGCGCAAGGTCTACGACCAGATGCCGGAGCCGCGCTACGTCATCTCGATGGGCTCCTGCGCCAATGGCGGCGGCTACTACCACTATTCCTATTCGGTGGTGCGCGGCTGCGACCGCATCGTGCCGGTCGACATCTATGTCCCCGGCTGCCCGCCGAGCGCCGAAGCGCTGCTCTACGGCATTCTTCTCTTGCAGAAGAAGATTCGCCGCACCGGCACGATCGAACGGTAAATCCATGGCCGCATCCCTTAGCGAACTGTCGACCTATCTCGGCGAAAAGCTGCCGGGTCGCGTCACCGATGCGGTGTTCGCCTATGGCGAACTGACGATCTCGGTCGAGCCCGGCGACCTGATCGACGTGGCGACCTTCCTGCGCGACGATCCACGCTGCCAGTTCATCTCGATCATCGATGTCTGCGGCGCCGACTATCCGTCACGGATCAAGCGCTTCGATGTCGTCTATCACCTGTTGTCGCCGAAGCAGAATTTGCGCATCCGCATCAAGGTTCAGGCCGACGAAGAGACGCTGGTGCCCTCGCTGACATCAGTCTATCCCGGCGCCGACTGGTTCGAGCGCGAGACCTACGATCTCTATGGCGTCCTGTTCTCCGGCCATCCGGACCTGCGCCGCATCCTCACGGATTACGGCTTCGAGGGTCACCCGCTGCGCAAGGATTTCCCGCTGACCGGTTTCGTCGAAGTCCGCTACGACGACGAGGCCAAGCGCGTGATCTACGAGCCGGTGGAATTGAAGCAGGAATTCCGCAATTTCGATTTTCTTTCCCCGTGGGAAGGCACCGACTACGTGCTGCCTGGGGACGAAAAAGCCAAGACGAATTGAGGCGCCAGAATGGCCGAAACCTCCGTCCGCAATTTTAACATTAACTTTGGACCTCAACACCCTGCGGCGCATGGTGTTTTGAGGTTGGTGCTTGAGTTGGACGGTGAGGTCGTGGATCGCGTCGATCCGCATATCGGCCTGCTGCATCGCGGCACCGAAAAGCTGATCGAGCACAAGACTTATCTGCAGGCGGTGCCTTATCTCGACCGGCTCGACTATTGCGCGCCGATGAACCAGGAGCATGCTTTCGCACTCGCCGCCGAGCGGCTGCTCGGCATCGCAGTGCCGAAGCGCGGGCAGCTCATCCGCGTGCTCTATTGCGAGATCGGCCGCATCATGTCGCACATCCTCAATGTGACGACGCAGGCGCTCGACATCGGTGCGCTGACGCCGCCGCTGTGGGGTTTCGTCGAACGTGAAAAGCTGATGGTGTTTTATGAGCGCGCCTCCGGCTCGCGCATGCATGCCGCCTATTTCCGCCCCGGCGGCGTGCACCAGGACCTGCCGGCCAAGCTGGTCGAGGACATCGGCAAGTGGATCGATCCGTTCCTGAAGTCGCTCGACGATCTCGACAAGCTGCTTACCGGCAACCGCATCTTCAAGCAGCGCAATGTCGATATAGGTACGGTGTCGCTGGCCGATGCCTGGGCATGGGGTTTTTCCGGCGTCATGGTGCGCGGTTCGGGCGCTGCTTGGGACCTGCGCAAGTCGCAGCCCTATGAATGCTATTCCGAGATGGATTTCGACATCCCGATCGGCAAGAACGGCGACTGCTACGACCGTTATCTGGTGCGCATGGAAGAAATGCGCCAGTCGGCCAAGATCATGCGCCAGTGCGTCGATCTGTTGCTCGGCAGGGAAAGCACCGGCCCGGTGTCGAACCTCGACGGCAAGGTGGTGCCGCCCAAGCGCCAGGCGATGAAGCGCTCGATGGAAGCGCTGATCCATCATTTCAAGCTCTACACCGAGGGCTATCGCGTGCCGGCCGGCGAGGTCTATGCCGCCGTCGAGGCGCCGAAAGGCGAGTTCGGCGTCTATCTCGTCTCGGACGGTACCAACAAGCCGTACCGCTGCAAGCTGCGCGCGCCGGGCTTCGCGCATCTGCAGGCCATGGACTTCCTCTGCCGCGGCCACATGCTGGCCGACGTCACCGCCGTTCTTGGCTCCCTCGACATCGTGTTTGGTGAGGTCGATCGCTAAATGTCAGTCCGCCGTCTCGCAGAAGCCAGCGTCCAGCCAGCCTCCTTCGCCTTCAACCGGGCGAATGCGGCGGTGGCCAAGCAATGGATCAAGAAATATCCGAAGGGTCGCGAGCAGTCGGCGATCATTCCCTTGCTGATGATCGCGCAGGAGCAGGAAGGCTGGGTCACCAAGGCGGCGATCGAGACGATTTCCGATATGCTCGGCATGCCGCGCATCCGTGGGCTCGAGGTCGCGACCTTCTACACGCAGTACCAGCTCAATCCGGTCGGCACACGCGCGCATATTCAGGTCTGCGGCACCACGCCCTGCATGTTGCGCGGCTCGGAAGCGCTGATGGATGTATGCCGCTCCAAAATCCACCACGATCAGTTCCACACCAACGACAAGGGCACGCTGTCGTGGGAGGAGGTCGAGTGCCTCGGCGCCTGCGTCAACGCGCCGATGGTCATGGTCTTCAAGGACACGTTCGAGGACCTGACGCCGGAACGGCTGGCCGAAATCATCGATCTCTACGATGCGGGCAAGGGTGCCACGGTTCCCACGGGACCGCAGAATGGTCGAACCGGCTCGGAGCCGGCCCCCGGCCTGACGACGCTGAAGAGCGAAAAGGCGATCCTCAAGGCGACGCGCGACAAGGAAGCCAAAGCGGCGACCAAGGCTGCAAGAACGGCGCCAGCCGTGGTTGCGCCGGCCGCTACGGTTTCGCAGGCGCCTGCCGCAGCGCCGGTTGCTCCGTCCAAGGCCGGCAAGCCAAAGACCGATGCTCCAGAGACCAGTCCGGCTCTGAAGTCGCCATCGCCGGTCAAGGTCGCGCCCGAGGTGGAAAAAGCAGCGAGCGTTGCCGCGCCGTTGCATTCGGCTGCCAATGCCAATCTGGCTGCCCCGGAAGTCGAGGAGGTCTCGAAACAGCGTAGCGGCCCCAGGAACAAAGCCGAGCCGGCGACTGCCTTCAAGGCGCCGGAAGTCAAGATTCCAGCCGCCAGGCCGGCAAAACCGTCGCTCAAAGACAAGAACCGTCCCGCTGGCATCGACAGGCCGGTCGCGGTCGATGATCTCAAGCTGATCTCAGGCGTCGGTCCGAAGATCGAGGGCATCCTGCACACTCTGGGCATCTTCACCTTCGCGCAGGTCGCTTCGTGGAAGAAGGCCGAGCGCGACTGGATGGACGGCTATCTCGCCTTCAGTGGCCGCATCGACCGCGACGACTGGGTCGGCCAAGCCAAGGCGCTCGCCAAGGGCGGCGTCGCCGAATACATCCACGTCTTCGGCAAGAAGCCGGTCTGAGGGACGAAACATGCTTCAGGATCAAGACCGCATCTTCAACAACATCTACGGCCTCTTCGACAAGTCGCTGGCCGGCGCCATGGCGCGCGGCGCTTGGGACAACACGCCCGGCATCATCGCCAAGGGGCGCGAATGGATCGTCAACGAAATGAAGGCGTCGGGCCTGCGCGGCCGTGGCGGCGCCGGCTTCCCGACCGGGCTGAAATGGTCGTTCATGCCCAAGCAGAGCGACGGAAGGCCGAGCTATCTCGTTGTTAATGCCGACGAATCCGAGCCCGGCACGTGCAAGGACCGCGACATATTGCGCAACGATCCGCACACGCTGGTCGAGGGCTCGTTCATTGCCGGCTTCGCCATGGGCGCGGTCGCCGCCTACATCTATGTGCGCGGCGAGTTTGTCCGCGAGCGCGAGGCGCTGCAGCGCGCCATCGACGAGGCCTATGAGGCCAAGCTGATCGGCAAGAACAACACGTCCGGCTACGATTTCGACATCTACATGCATCACGGCGCCGGCGCCTACATCTGCGGCGAGGAGACAGCGCTGCTCGAAAGCCTCGAAGGCAAGAAAGGCCAGCCCAGGCTGAAGCCGCCATTCCCGGCCAATGTCGGCTTGTACGGTTGTCCGACAACCGTGAACAATGTCGAGTCGATCGCGGTGGCCCCGACCATTCTGCGCCGTGGTGCGGCCTGGTTCTCGTCCTTCGGCCGGCCCAACAATGTCGGCACCAAGCTGTTTTGCATCTCCGGTCACGTCAACAATCCGTGCACCGTCGAAGAGGCGATGTCGATCCCGTTCCGCGAGCTGATCGAGACGCATTGCGGCGGCATTCGCGGCGGCTGGGACAATCTGCTTGCGGTCATTCCGGGCGGCGCTTCGGTGCCGCTGGTGCCGGCAGAGCAGATCATCGATGCGCCGATGGATTTCGACGCGCTGCGCGACCTGAAATCGGGCCTCGGCACGGCGGCTGTCATCGTCATGGACAAGTCGACCGATATCGTGAAGGCGATCGCCAGACTGTCCTATTTCTACAAGCATGAGAGCTGCGGCCAGTGCACGCCGTGCCGCGAAGGCACGGGCTGGATGTGGCGGGTGATGGAACGGCTGGTGCGCGGCGAGGCGCAGAAGCGCGAGATCGACATGCTGCTCGACGTGACCAAGCAGGTGGAAGGCCATACGATCTGCGCGCTGGGCGACGCGGCGGCATGGCCGATCCAGGGGCTGATGCGGCATTTCCGCGGCGAGGTGGAGCGGCGCATCGACGAGTTTTCCCGCAACGCGCACCGGGCCGAGCCGGTGATGGTGGCGGCGGAATAGATTTGAAATAAGGGCGCAAGCCCGGGACTGACATATCGGGGCGGGGCAGACGAAGAAACGACCAGGAGATTTCTATGGCGCCGTATTCGAACCCTTTGATGCCCAATTTGGACCAGCTTGAGAAGATGAACCAGGATTTGACCAGGATGATGCCGAAGGAGATGGCCAGCGCCGTCAACCTTCTCGCGCATCCTGTCGCCGGTGCCGCCGCCATGTCGGCGCTTGGCTTTGGCCTCGCCAACCATGCCTTTGGCGTGTGGCTTGGCGCATGGTCGGGTGCTGTCGAGACATCACAGCGGATTTTCCAGCCGATCATCGACGATTTCGAGCAGCGCGCCGAGCGCTATTCGGAGACAGCCCCCGCCACCAAGGCGCGCGCCGCGACCAAGACCCTGATCGCCGAGGCGCAGACTTTCGCGCAGGACGTAACCGATATTGCCGCCCGCACCGTCGATGCCGAGCCGGAGAAGGCGGATCCGGTCGCCGAAGACGCGACGACCGGGTTGATGCCGGAGGATTTCAGGCAGCCCAAGACGACAGCGCGTCCGTCCAAGCCATCTGATCTTAAGGCGATAGCGGGCGTCGGGCCGAAGCTGGAAAAGGTGCTGAACGGCCTCGGCATCTGGACCTTTGCCCAGATCGCCGCATGGACGCCGGAAGAGATCGCCTGGGTCGAGGATTACCTGTCGCTCAAGGGCCGCGTCGGCCGCGACGAGTGGACCCGCCAGGCAGCGGCGCTGACGCTCGCCGCCAAGGCGAAGAGGTAGGGGGCAGGTATGGATGTCCACGACAGGAGCGATGTTCTCGATGTGCGCAATGCCATCGTCAGCAACTCCAGATTTGACGATGTGAACCTGTCGAACACGCAGTTTCGCAACGTCAACCTGTCGGCGGCCCTGGTGGAAGACGCGGACCTCTCGAACGCGTTTTTCAGCAATGTGAATATGAGCAATTTGAAGATAGAAAACGCTGAACTCGCCGGCATGATGATCAATGGCATCAGGTTGAGCGATCTGTTTCAGGCATATGAGACGGCGCAGACCGCCGGGGGCAATTGATGGCAAAGCTCAAGGTCGACGGGAAAGAGATCACTGTACCCGACCACTATACGCTGCTGCAGGCGGCCGAGGACGCCGGCGCGGAAGTGCCGCGCTTCTGCTTCCATGAGCGGCTGTCGATCGCCGGCAATTGCCGCATGTGCCTGATCGAGGTGAAGGGCGGGCCGCCCAAGCCGCAGGCTTCCTGCGCCATGGGCGTGCGCGACCTGCGCCCCGGCCCGAACGGCGAGCCGCCGGAAATCTTCACCAACACGCCGATGGTCAAGAAGGCCCGGGAAGGCGTGATGGAGTTCCTGCTGATCAACCATCCGCTTGATTGCCCGATCTGCGACCAGGGCGGCGAGTGCGACCTGCAGGACCAGGCAATGGCCTTCGGCGTCGATTCCTCGCGCTATCACGAGAACAAGCGCGCGGTCGAAGACAAGTATATCGGCCCGCTGGTCAAGACGGTGATGAACCGCTGCATCCACTGCACGCGCTGCGTCCGCTTCACCACGGAAGTCGCCGGCATTTCCGAGCTTGGCCTGATCGGCCGCGGCGAGGACGCCGAGATCACCACCTATCTCGAAAGCGCGATGACCTCGGAGTTGCAGGGCAATGTCATCGATCTCTGCCCGGTCGGCGCGCTGACCTCGAAGCCTTTCGCCTTCCAGGCGCGGCCGTGGGAGCTGACCAAGACTGAATCCATCGACGTCATGGACGCCGTCGGCTCGGCGATCCGCGTTGATAGCCGCGGCCGCGAAGTGATGCGCATCCTGCCGCGCGTCAACGAAGCGGTGAACGAGGAGTGGATTTCCGACAAGACCCGCTTCATCTGGGATGGGCTGCGCACGCAGCGCCTCGACCGCCCCTATGTGCGCAAGGACGGCAAGCTTGCTCCCGCCAGCTGGGCCGAGGCCTTCGCGGCGATCAAGGATGCGGTGTCGAAGGCTGCGCCGGAGAAGATCGGCGCCATTGCCGGCGATCTCGCGGCGGTTGAGGAAATCTACGCGCTGAAGCAGCTTATGGCTGCGCTGGGCTCGAAGAACATCGACTGCCGCCAGGATGGCGCCGCACTCGATCCGGCGCTTGGCCGCGCCAGCTACATCTTCAATCCGACCATCGAGGGCATCGAGCAGGCCGATGCGGTGCTGATCATCGGCGCCAATCCGCGCTTCGAAGCGTCGGTGCTCAACGCCCGCATCCGCAAGCGCTGGCGCATCGGCAATTTGCCGGTCGGCGTCATCGGCGAGGTTGGCGACACTCGCTACGATTACGAACAGCTCGGCGCCGGCCCGGAATCGCTGAAGGATTTGGCCGACGGCAATGGCAAGTTCTTCCAGGTGCTGAAGAAGGCGACGCATCCGCTGATCATTGTCGGCCAGGGCGCACTGTCGCGCGCCGATGGCGCGGCAGTGCTCGGCCAGGCGGCGAAGCTCGCCGCTGCCGTCAACGCTGCCCGCGCCGACTGGAACGGCTTTGCGGTGCTGCACAATGCGGCCGGCCGCGTCGGCGGCCTCGATGTCGGCTTCGTGCCGAGCGAGGGAGGCAGGAATGTCGCCGGCATGCTTGGCGACAGCGATGTGCTGTTCCTGCTCGGCGCCGACGAGATCGATATGGGCAAGACCGGCGGCGCATTCGTTGTCTATATCGGCACCCATGGCGACGCCGGCGCGCACCGCGCCAACGTCATCCTGCCGGGCGCTGCCTACACCGAAAAGTCGGGCACCTATGTCAACACCGAGGGACGCGTGCAGCAGACCAACCGCGCCGGTTTCGCGCCGGGCGATGCGCGCGAGGATTGGGCAATCTTGCGGGCGCTGTCGGATGTGCTCGGCAAGAAGCTGCCCTTCGATTCGCTGCAGCAGCTGCGCGCCAAACTTTATGGCGAATACCCGCATCTCGCCCGCATCGACCATGTCGAGGCCGGCAATGCCGAGGATATCGCCAAGGTGGCGAAGCTCGGTGGGCGGCTGAACAAGGGCACTTTCACCTCGCCGGTCACGGACTTCTATTTGACCAACCCGATCGCGCGGGCGTCGGCCGTAATGGCTGAGTGCTCGGCGCTGGCGAAAAACGGCTTCAGGCAGGCGGCAGAGTAGACATGGACACTTTCTTCTCCTTCTACGTGCTGCCGACGCTGATCATCCTCTTGAAGTCGGTCGTGCTGATCGTCGTTTTGCTGATCGGGGTCGCCTACCTGCTTTACGCCGACCGCAAGATCTGGGCGGCGGTGCAACTGCGCCGCGGCCCGAACGTCGTCGGCCCATGGGGCACGC
Organism: Mesorhizobium sp. P171375; assembly: GCF_057786075.1. NCBI lineage: Bacteria > Pseudomonadati > Pseudomonadota > Alphaproteobacteria > Hyphomicrobiales > Phyllobacteriaceae > Mesorhizobium > Mesorhizobium sp. P171375. The sequence continues at coordinate 5,387,454 of NZ_JBYNWF010000001.1, read as the reverse complement.
TGCAGGCTTTCGCCGATCTGTTGAAGTTCGTCTTCAAGGAGCCGGTCATCCCGTCGGGCGCCAACAAGGGCGTGTTCCTTTTGGCGCCGCTGGTGTCGGCGGTGCTGGCGATCTCGGCCTGGGCAGTCATTCCGGTCAACGCCGGCTGGGCGATCGCCAACGTCAATGTCGGCATCCTCTACGTCTTCGCCATCTCCTCGCTCGAGGTCTATGGCGTGATCATGGGCGGCTGGGCATCGAACTCGAAATACCCGTTCCTCGGCGCGCTGCGCTCGGCGGCGCAGATGGTGTCCTACGAAGTCTCGATCGGCTTCGTCATCGTCACCGTGCTGCTTTGTGTCGGCTCGCTCAACCTGTCCGACATCGTGATGTCGCAGCAGGACGGGCTGGGCACCAAGCTTGGCCTGCCCAACAGCTTCCTCGACTGGCACTGGCTGGCGCTGTTCCCGATGTTCGTCATCTTTTTCATCTCGGCGCTGGCCGAGACGAACCGCCCACCCTTCGATCTCGTGGAAGCCGAGTCCGAACTCGTCGCCGGCCATATGGTCGAATATTCCTCGACGCCGTTCCTTTTGTTCTTCCTCGGCGAATATGTCGCCGTGGTGCTGATGTGCGCGCTGGCCACCATCCTGTTCCTCGGCGGCTGGCTGCCTCCCTTCGACTTCGCCCCCTTCACCTGGGTGCCCGGCGTGATCTGGTTCGTGCTCAAGATCTGCCTGATGTTCTTCATGTTCTCCATGGTGAAGGCCTTCGTGCCGCGCTACCGCTACGACCAGCTGATGCGTCTTGGCTGGAAAGTCTTCCTGCCGATTTCGCTGGCGATGGTGGTAATCGTCGCCGCCTTTCTCAAGATCACGGGGTTTGCGTGATGTCCGCTCTTGGCCAAGCCGCCAAATCGCTGCTGCTGCAGGATTTCGTCAGCGCCTTCTTCCTGTCGATGCGCCAGTTCTTCGCGCCGAAGGAGACGATCAACTATCCGCACGAGAAGGGGCCGGTGAGCCCGCGCTTCCGGGGCGAGCATGCGCTGCGCCGGTATCCCAATGGCGAGGAACGCTGCATTGCCTGCAAGCTGTGCGAGGCGATCTGCCCGGCGCAGGCGATCACCATCGAGGCCGGCCCGCGCCGCAATGACGGCACGCGCCGTACCGTGCGCTACGACATCGACATGGTGAAGTGCATCTATTGCGGCTTCTGCCAGGAAGCCTGCCCGGTCGACGCCATCGTCGAGGGGCCGAATTTCGAATTCGCGACGGAGACGCGCGAGGAGCTTTACTACGACAAGGACAGGCTGCTGGCGAATGGCGACCGGTGGGAGCGCGAACTGGCGCGCAACATCTCGCTGGACTCGCCCTACCGCTGACATTTGACGCATGGACGGGGCGAGGGGCCTCGTCTAAGGACAACGCAACTTGCCGGCCGGAGGCGGTCGCAAACATCGAACAGGACGGATGTCCTGTTTCGGACAGGAACCCGGGGGATCCCCAATGCTGAGTGGACTAGAGGCGGCCTTTTTCTACCTCTTCGCCTTTGTCGCGGTGGCGTCGGCCTTCATGGTCATTTCGGCGCGTAACCCTGTGCATTCCGTGCTGTTCCTGATCCTGACCTTCTTCAACGCCGCCGGCCTGTTCATGCTGACCGGCGCCGAGTTCCTGGCGATGATCCTGCTCGTCGTCTATGTCGGCGCCGTGATGGTGCTGTTCCTGTTCGTCGTCATGATGCTCGATGTCGACTTCGCCGAGATGAAGGAGGGCGCTCTGCAATATGCACCGATCGGCGCGATGGTCGGGCTGATCCTGGCGGCGGAGCTGATCGTGGTGCTTGGCGGTTACACATTCGCGCCGCAGCTGGCGTCGACGGTCTCAAAGCCGATCCCGGACCTCGCCGCGCGGACCAACACCGCCGCCCTCGGCGACATCCTCTATACCGACTACCTCTACTACTTCCAGATTTCGGGCCTCATCCTGCTGGTCGCCATGATCGGCGCGATCGTCTTGACGCTGCGCCACAAGGAAGGGGTCAAGCGGCAGTCGATCGCAGCCCAGGTTGGCCGCACGCCGGCGACGGGCATGGAAATCCGCAAGGTCAAGTCGGGCGAGGGGCTCTGAGATGGTCGTCGGCATCGCACATTACCTCACCGTATCGGCGATCCTGTTCACGCTCGGCGTGTTCGGCATCTTCCTGAACCGCCGCAACATCATCGTCATTCTGATGTCGATCGAGTTGATCCTTTTGGCCGTCAACATCAATTTCGTCGCCTTCTCGGCCGCACTCGGCGATCTCGTCGGACAGGTGTTTGCGCTGTTCGTGCTGACGGTCGCGGCCGCTGAAGCGGCCATAGGTCTTGCCATTCTTGTCGTCTTCTTCCGCAACCGCGGCTCGATCGCGGTCGAAGACGTGAACCAGATGAAGGGTTGACGAGGCAGTTATGTATCAAGCGATCGTCTTCCTTCCGCTGCTGGGCTTCCTGATTGTCGGCCTGTTCGGCAATTCGCTCGGCGCCAAGGCATCGGAATACATCACCTCGGGCTTCCTGGTGATCTCGGCCGTGCTGTCCTGGGTCGCCTTCTTCTCCGTCGGCTTCGGCGAGGGCGAGGTGTTCACCGTGCCGGTGCTGCGCTGGATCCAGTCGGGCGGGCTGGACGCCTCCTGGGCGCTCAGGATCGACACGCTGACGGTGGTCATGCTGGTGGTGGTCAACACCGTGTCGGCGCTGGTTCACATCTATTCGATCGGCTACATGCACCACGACCCGAACCGGCCTCGCTTCTTTGCCTATCTGTCGCTGTTCACCTTCGCCATGCTGATGCTGGTGACGGCCGACAATCTGGTGCAGATGTTCTTCGGTTGGGAAGGCGTCGGTCTCGCTTCCTACCTGCTGATCGGTTTCTGGTACAAGAAGCCGTCGGCCAATGCCGCGGCCATCAAGGCCTTCGTCGTCAACCGCGTTGGCGATTTCGGCTTCGCGCTGGGCATTTTCGGCGTCTTCGTTTTGTTCGGCTCGGTCAATCTCGGCACCATCTTCGCCAATGCCGCGACGTTCATTCCGGCTGAAGGCGCTGAGCACGGTGCTGCCGTTCTCACCTTCCTTGGTTACGCGCTCGACAAGCACGCGGCCATGACCATCGTCTGTCTGCTGCTGTTCATGGGCGCCATGGGCAAGTCGGCGCAGGTGCCGCTGCACACCTGGCTGCCGGACGCCATGGAAGGCCCGACGCCGGTCTCCGCCCTCATCCATGCCGCCACCATGGTCACGGCCGGCGTGTTCATGCTGGCGCGGCTGTCGCCGCTGTTCGAGCTATCGCATTCGGCGCTGACGGTGGTCACCTTCATCGGCGCCTTCACCGCCTTCTTCGCGGCGACCGTTGGCCTGGTGCAGAACGACATCAAGCGCGTCATCGCCTATTCGACCTGCTCGCAGCTCGGCTACATGTTCGTCGCGCTCGGCGTCGGCGCCTATGGCGCCGCCATCTTCCATCTGTTCACGCACGCCTTCTTCAAGGCGCTGCTGTTCCTCGGTTCGGGCTCAGTCATCCATGCCGTCTCCGACGAGCAGGACATGCGCAAGATGGGTGGCCTGCGGAAGCTGATTCCCAAGACCTACTGGATGATGGTGATCGGCACGCTGGCGCTGACCGGCGTGGGCATTCCGGTGACCGTTATCGGCACCGCGGGCTTCTTCTCCAAGGACGCCATCATCGAGGCTGCCTTTGCCGGGCACAATTCGGTCGCCGGCCTCGCCTTCATCCTGCTGGTCATCGCCGCCTGCTTCACCTCGTTCTACTCCTGGCGGCTGATCTTCATGACCTTCCACGGGGAGCCGCGGGCGAGCCACGACGTCATGCACCACGTCCATGAATCGCCGCCGGTGATGCTGGTGCCGCTGTTCATCCTGGCCGCGGGCGCGCTGTTTGCCGGCATCATCTTCCATGGTGCCTTCATCGGCGAGGGCTATGCCGAGTTCTGGAAGGCGTCGCTGTTCACGCTGCCGGACAACCACATCCTGCATGATATCCACGAATTGCCGCTGTGGGTCGAGCTGGCACCGTTCGTCGCCATGATCATCGGCTTTGCCGTCGCCTGGAAGTTCTACATACGCTCGCCGGAACTTCCCCGGAGTGTCGCCGCCAACCATCGCCTGCTCTATGCCTTCCTGCTCAACAAGTGGTATTTCGACGAGCTCTACGACGTCCTGTTCGTGCGGCCGGCCAAGGCGCTGGGCAGGTTCCTGTGGAAGACCGGCGACGGCACCATCATTGACGGGCTCGGGCCGGACGGCGTTTCGGCGCGCGTCGTCGACGTCACCAACCGCGTCGTCAAGCTGCAGACCGGCTACCTCTATCACTATGCCTTCGCCATGCTGATCGGCGTGGCCGCACTCGTCACCTGGATGATGCTCTGATGACCGCCTGGCCAATCCTCTCGCTGGTCACCTTCCTGCCGCTGGTTGGTGTGCTGCTGATCCTGTTCATCCGGGACGACAGCGAAAACGCACGCCGCAACATCCGCGCCATCGCGTTCACAACGACGGCGGCTACCTTCATCATCTCGCTGTTCATCTGGACCGGCTTCGACAATTCGCAGGCCGGCTTCCAGTTCGTTGAGAAGTTTGCCTGGCTGGATTCCGGCATTTCATACCATATGGGCGTCGACGGCATTTCGATGTTGTTCGTCATCCTGACGACGTTCCTGATGCCGCTCTGCATCCTGGCGTCGTGGGAAGCGATCGACAAGCGCGTCAAGGCCTACATGATCGCCTTCCTGCTCCTGGAAACGCTGATGATCGGCGTGTTCTGCGCGCTCGACATCGTGCTGTTCTACGTCTTCTTCGAAGCCGGCCTGATCCCGATGTTCATCATCATCGGCGTCTGGGGCGGCAAGCGCCGCGTCTATGCCTCGTTCAAGTTCTTCCTCTATACGCTAGCCGGCTCGGTGCTGATGCTGCTCGCCATCATGGCGATGTTCTTCCAGTCCGGCACCACCGATATCCCGACGCTTTTGACCCACAATTTCCCGGCCAGTATGCAGACATGGCTATGGCTCGCCTTCTTCGCTTCTTTCGCCGTGAAGATGCCGATGTGGCCGGTGCACACCTGGCTGCCTGACGCGCACGTCGAGGCGCCGACGGCGGGCTCGGTGATCCTGGCCGCCATCCTGCTCAAAATGGGCGGATACGGCTTCCTGCGCTTCTCGCTGCCGATGTTCCCGCTGGCGTCGGAAATGTTTGCGCCGCTGGTGTTCACGCTGTCGGTCGTCGCCATCATCTACACGTCGCTGGTGGCGCTGATGCAGGAGGATATGAAGAAGCTGATCGCCTATTCCTCGGTCGCCCATATGGGCTTCGTCACCATGGGCATCTTCGCCATGAACCAGGAAGGCGTGCAGGGCGCGATCTTCCAGATGCTCAGCCACGGCCTGGTCTCGGGCGCGCTGTTCCTGTGCGTCGGCGTCATCTACGACCGCATGCACACACGCGAGATCGACGCCTATGGCGGTCTGGTCAACAACATGCCGAAATACGCCACCGTGTTCATGGTCTTCACCATGGCCAATGTCGGCCTGCCCGGCACCTCAGGCTTCGTCGGCGAATTCCTGACCATGCTCGGCGTGTTCAAGGTCAACACCTGGGTGGCGTTCTTCGCCGCCACCGGCGTTATCCTGTCGGCGGCCTACGCGCTCTGGCTCTACCGCCGGGTGATCTTCGGCGCGCTGACCAAGGAAAGCCTGAAGGGCCTGCTTGATCTCTCGACGCGCGAGAAGGCGATCATCTACCCGCTGGTCGTGCTGGTCATCTTCTTCGGCGTCTATCCCGCTCCCGTCTTCGATGCCACGGCCCAGTCGGTCAAGGCGCTCGTCACCAATGTCACCGCATCCATCGGCGCCGCGCAGACCGCGGCGGCGAACTGACCAGAGGTTTTGCGAACCATGACGCCGGACCTTTACTCCAGCCTTTCGCTCTCGACGCCGGAGCTGATCCTTGCCATCGGCGCGCTGGCGCTGTTGATGGTCGGCGCCTATTCGCGTGCCAACGCCGTCAACATGGTGACCGGCCTTGCCGTCGCCGTGCTGGTGATATCAGGCATGTGGCTGGTCTTTTCCACGGGGCAGGGCGCAGCCTATGGCAACGCCTTCATCCAGGATCCCTTTTCCCGCTTCATGAAGGTGCTGTCGCTCGTCGGTTCGGCAGTGACGCTGGTGATGTCGATGCGCTTTGCCAAGCAGGAGCATTTCGACAAGTTCGAATACCCGGTGCTGATCCTGCTCTGCACGCTCGGCATGATGCTGATGATCTCGGCCAACGGCATGATCGGGCTCTATCTCGGCCTCGAACTGCAATCGCTGGCGATCTACGTGCTGGCGGCGATCAACCGCGACAATCTGCGCTCGACCGAAGCCGGCCTGAAGTACTTCGTGCTCGGCGCGCTGTCATCGGGCATGCTGCTCTACGGCATCAGCCTGGTCTACGGCTACACCGGCAATGTCGGCTTCCAGGAAATTGCCTCCGCACTTGGCAGCGGCGAACGCCAGCTTGGCCTCGTCGTCGGCCTGGTCTTCGTGCTGGCCGGCCTCGCCTTCAAGATCTCGGCGGTGCCGTTCCATATGTGGACGCCGGATGTTTATGAGGGCGCACCGACGCCGGTCACCGCCTTCCTGGCGGCAGCCCCCAAGATGGCGGCGATGGCGCTGATCGTGCGCGTCACCATGGGCGCCTTCAAGCCGATCGCTTCCGACTGGCAGCAGATCGTCGTCTTCATCTCGATCGCCTCGATGGCGCTCGGCGCCTTTGCCGCCATCGGCCAGACCAACATCAAGCGACTGATGGCGTACTCCTCGATCGGCCATATGGGCTATGCGCTGGTCGGTCTTGCGGCCAACAGCGAGGCCGGTGTGCGCGGCGTCGCGATCTACATGCTGATCTATCTGGTGATGACGCTCGGCACCTTCGCCTTCATCCTCGCCATGCGGCGCAAGGAAGGCAATGTCGAGCAGATCAGCGATCTCGCCGGTCTCTCGTCGACCAACCCGATCATGGCGACGATCCTGACCATATTGATGTTCTCGCTGGCCGGCATCCCGCCGCTCGCCGGCTTCTGGGGGAAGTGGTACGTCTTCCTCGCCGCCATCAACGCCAATCTTTACGCGCTGGCGATCATCGGCGTGCTGGCTTCGGTCGTAGGCGCCTATTACTATCTGCGCATCATCAAGATCATGTGGTTCGACGAACCGGCGGGCGGCTTCGTGCCGATGGCCAGTGAACTGCGCCTCGTGCTCGGCGTCTCCGGCGCTTTCGTGCTGTTCTATGTGCTGATCGGCGGTCCGATCGCGACCTACGCCGAAGCCGCCGCCAAGACATTTTTCTGAGCGGGATGGCATTTCGGCTGGCTCCAACCTCTGAGACGGAAGGGTTCCGGCTCGAGGCCCATGACAGTATCGGCTCCACCAACACGGTGGCGCTGGACCATGCAAGGGCAGGCGACCGCGGCAAATTGTGGGTCGTTTCCAAAAAGCAGGAAAGCGGGCGCGGCCGGCGGGGTCGAGCCTGGGTATCGCCCGAAGGCAATCTGGCCGCGACTTTGCTCGTCATCACCGGCGGTGAGTTGCGTCTAGCGGCGACGCTCGGTTTCGTCGCCGGCCTGTCGCTGGCGGACGCGCTCGATGCCGTCGTGCCGAAGGGCAGGATCGCTATCGGCCTCGACGGCGGAAGCGACGGCAAGAACCGTTTCGAGTTGAAATGGCCGAACGATGTGCTGGCCTCCGGCGCCAAGCTTGCCGGGATCCTGCTGGAATCGGCCATTCTCGACGGCGGCCGCTTCGCGGTGGCGGTCGGCATCGGCGTCAATGTGGTGACATATCCCGAGGATATGCCGTATCCGGCGACATCGCTGCAGGCGCTTGGCGCGACATGCGATGCCGAAACGCTGTTTTTGGCGCTGTCGGATGCGTGGACCGACAATGCCAGGCTGTGGGATGAAGGACGTGGGCTCGACGCCATCCGGCGGCGCTGGCTGGCGCGCGCAGCGGGGCTTGGCGGCGAGGTTGCTGTCAGGATTGACGGGAATGTGGTGCGCGGTACCTTCGAGACCATTGACGCGGACTGCCGTTTCGTGATCCGCGATGACGAGGGGTCGGTTGTGACGGTAGCCGCCGGCGACGTGCATTTCGGCGCGGTCGCGTCGGCAAGAGTCTGATTGTTGTGCGCAATTCCTGTGGGAAAACCGTTACACACTTTTCCTGGAATTGCTTAAGGGGCTGGCCGCAAGGGCCGGGAAGGGAAAATTGATGGCGAAAGCGCAAAACGCCGAACTCGTCTTCGTGCCGCTCGGCGGCGTCGGCGAGATCGGCATGAACTTCGCCCTTTACGGCTACGGCCCGCCCAGTGCGCGCGAATGGATCGTCGTCGATGTCGGCGTGACCTTTCCCGACGCGGCGCATCCGGGCGTCGACCTGATCCTGCCCGATACGCGTTTTATCGAGGAGAACCTCGCTAATCTGCGTGGCATCATCATCACCCACGCGCATGAAGACCATTATGGCGCGCTGCTCGATACCTGGCCGAAGCTGAAGGCGCCGGTGTGGATGACGCCGTTCAGCGCCGGCCTGCTGGACGCCAAGCGCCAGGGCGAACAGGGCGCGCCGAAGATCCCGGTGACGATCTACCGGGCAGGCGAAAAGTTCACCGTCGGTCCGTTCGAGATCGAGGCCATTCCGGTGGCGCATTCGATCCCCGAGCCGATGTCGCTGGCGATTACCTCGCCGGCCGGCACGGTCATCCATACCGGCGACTGGAAGATCGATCCGGAACCGACGATCGGTCCCAAAACCGACGAAGCGCGCTTCCGCGCCTACGGAGACAAGGGCGTGCTGGCGCTGGTCTGCGATTCGACCAATGCGCTCAGGGAAGGCGAATCGCCGTCGGAAGTGGCGGTTGGCGAGGGTCTCCGGGGCGTCATCCAGAGTGCCGTCGGCCGCGTGGCGGTCACCACCTTCTCCTCCAATGTCGGGCGCATCGTCTCGATCGCCAAGGCGGCGCGCGATGCCGGCCGGCAGTGCCTGGTGCTCGGACGCTCGCTGAAGCGCGTCATCGATGTCGCCGGTGAACTCGGCTACATGGACGGGTTGCCGGAATTCATCGCCGAGGAGGATTTCGGTTTCATCCCGCGCGAAAACCTGGTCATCATCTGCACCGGCAGCCAGGGCGAGCCGCTGGCTGCACTGGCCAAACTCTCGCGCGAAGAGATGAAATCGGTGTCTCTGACGGCAGGCGACACCGTGGTGTTTTCCTCGCGCACCATTCCCGGCAATGAGAAGGCGATCCTCGAGATCAAGAACCGCCTGATCGACCTCGGCATCAAGATCATCGAGGACGGCGACGCGCTGGTGCATGTCTCCGGCCATCCGCGCCGCAGCGAATTGCGCAAGATGTATGAGTGGGTGCGGCCGCAAATCGGCGTTCCCGTGCATGGCGAAGCCGCGCATCTGGTGGCGCAGGGGTCGCTGATGTCGACCTCCGGTATCGGCCAGGTGGCGCAGGTGCGCGACGGTGACATGCTGCGGCTCGCTCCCGGTCCGGCAACCATCATCGACCAGGTGCCGTTCGGCCGCATCTACAAGGATGGCAGGCTGATTGGCACCGACCAAGCGATGGGCATACGCGACCGGCGCAAATTGTCGTTCGCAGGCCATGTCGCGGTCAATGTCGTGCTCGACGACAAATACGAGCTTGCCGGCGATCCCGATCTGGTCGCCATCGGCGTCGCCGAAGCGGATGCCCGTGGCGAGAACATGGAAGATCTGATGCTCGACGCGGCCGTCGGCGCGGTGGACTCTATCCCGCGCCAACGCCGCAAGGATCTCGATCTGGTGCAGGAAGCGGTGCGTCGCGCCGTGCGCGGCGCCGCCAACGAAGCCTGGGGCAAGAAGCCGCTGGTGACGGTGTTTGTCACGCGTTAGAGCGTTTCACCGTTTCACGGAAACGGCGAACCGCTCTATCTCTTTGTTTTGACGCAATTCCCAAGGGAAAGCGCTACGCGCTTTTTCCGGGAAAACCGCACACACTTTTCCTGGAATTGCTCTCGGGCGAAGCCAACCGCTGGAGTTCAGCTGGTGGCGGGAAGCCAGCGAAACGTCCCGTCCACCTGCTCGATGTGCCCGAGACCCGGAAATGGCATGTGATAGCCGGCGACAAGCAGCCGGTGGTCGGCGGCCATTTTCAACAGGCGCTTGCGGGTCTCGACGGCCTGCTCCTTCTCGTCGTCGAGGTCGGCATGCCACTCAGGGCGCTGGATCGACACGACAGAGTGCAGGAAGGCGTCCGACCAGACGAGCAATTGCTGTCCGTCGCTTTCGACGTGGAACGCCAGCAGTCCCGGCGAATGGCCGGCGGCGTCGATGGCGGTGATGCCGGGCACGACCTCGTCTCCGGGCGCTACGAATGTCGCGCGGTCGGCAAGGCCGGCGCAGACACGCAGGAACAGGGCGCGATTGCTCAGCCTGGCTTCGCGCACCGTATCGGCCTCGGTCCAGAAGACGAATTCTGCCGCACCGAACACGTAGCGCGCCCGGCTGAAGACGGCTTCGCCGTTGTGGACGAGGCCCCCGATGTGGTCGGGGTGGCCATGCGTGATGACCACCAAATCGATGTCGCCGGGCTGGAGCCCAAGGTCTTGCAGGCATTGCAGCAACGAACTGTCCTCGTCGCCGAATCCGGTGTCGAACAGGATCTTTTCGGCACCGGTGTCGATCAGCGTCGGGATGAAGCAATGCTCGTATCGATCGGGATCAACGGAGTTCGACATGGCGAGTTCCCGCACCGCGCCCGGCGATTGTCCAGGGGCGAAGGCAGCCGCGAGATTGTCTCTGGCATCGACGGCGTCGAGCAGGGCGGCAACCCTGAACGAGCCAAGATCGAAGCTGAAAACGCGGGAGCGGGCATCGGGCATTGCCGTTTGTACTTCGCCGATATCGATTGGAACAGGGCGGCGGTTCACCCAAGTGCGACCTTGCGCGCCTCGGCAAAGACTATTGATATTGGCCGATTTGACGTAAGACGCCAGCATCGAAGCTGGAGGTTTCATGCTGGGACGCCTGAACCATGTCGCGCTTGCCGTGCCGGATCTGACCGCGGCGATCACCGCCTATCGCGACACGCTGGGCGCCCGGGTCACCGCGCCGCAGGCGCTGCCGGAGCACGGCGTGACGGTGGTGTTCGTCGATGTCGGCAACACCAAGATCGAACTGCTGGAGCCGCTGGGCGACGGCTCGCCGATCGCGGCTTTCCTGGCGAAGAACCCCTCGGGCGGCATGCATCATGTCTGCTATGAGGTCGACGATATTCTTGCCGCGCGCGATCATCTCAAGGCGAGCGGCGCACGCGTGCTGGGCGACGGCAATCCCAAAACCGGCGCCCACGGCAAGCCGGTGCTGTTCCTGCACCCCAAGGATTTCTTCGGCACGCTGGTCGAACTGGAGCAGGCATGAGCTGGATTTCGTTTGCCGCGCTGTTCTTCATCACATGGTGGCTGATGCTGTTCATGGTGCTGCCGTTCAGCGTGCGCACGCAGGATGACGATCACGACGTGACGCTGGGCACGGTTCCCAGCGCCCCGCGCGGGCCGCATATGCTGCGCGCCGTGATCCGCACCACCATCGTCACGGCTGTCGTCATGGGCATTTTCTACGGCCTGACGCACGGGCTGGGTTACAGCCTCGACGAAGTCCCGCACATCATCCCCGAAGCCAGCCAGGCACCGGCTAACTAAAACCTTTCCCGCCGACAAAATCGGGCGGGCGGCATGCTGCTGTTTGTGCCTATTTTCGGATCATGGAAGTCCAGTTTCGGCGCACTCGGGCTGAGGTTAGCAACTCTGCGCGCAAGAATAGCCAATCCTGATGGAATCGCGGCGAGATCACGCCGGCGCAAGCTCATGTGATTTGGGAATGTGTAGATCTAACCAGATGATTGCGCAAAAAAAATGCAAGGCACAAGGCCTTGCAATTTAAACGCGTTCCGATCTGTTTTCCGGTTTCCGGCGGCAGCGGGTAACCGCGCCTAGATCGCATCCTCCCAAGACTTTGACCGCGTAGGAGAGCAGATTTTTCTCCGCCCTCTCGGTTATCGGGGCACACTAGCCTAACCCTGATGAAATTGTCACGCAGAATTTTGCCCGCAAACGGGCAATCTGTGCTGCAGTGCACAATAGTGCGGCAGGCTTTGCTTGCGAAACGAACAACACCGGGGCTGCCGCATTAATGTGGCCAGGTGTGCTGCGTCGCTCAGGTGCGCAAGGCGTGTGTCAGCACTTTGCAGCCAAGCCATCACTTTGCACCTGACCAATTATCGTTTTCGGTTCGAAGGTCTTTGGAAGAAGAATCGATTTTTGCGATTTCGGGCCGATGCCGCGGGTCGGGTTTCCATTCCGTCACGAAATAGCTATGAAGCCGGGGCAAGCAAGCCAGCCGCGCCGATTCCGGTGCAGCCTCCTCTCTCACGGACCTGTCCATGCGTTTGTCGCAGTTTTTCCTGCCCATCCTGAAAGAAAATCCGCGTGAGGCCGAGATCGTCTCGCACCGGCTGATGCTGCGTGCCGGCATGATCCGCCAGCAGGGGCAGGGCAGCTTTTCCTGGCTGCCGCTCGGCAAGCTGGTGCTGGACAAGGTCTGCCGCATCATCCGCGAGGAACAGAACCGCGCAGGCGCACTGGAAATCCTGATGCCGACCATCCAGTCAGCCGACCTGTGGCGCGAAAGCGGCCGCTATGACGACTACGGCAAGGAGATGCTGCGCATCAAGGACCGGCAAGACCGCGACATGCTCTACGGTCCGACCAATGAGGAAGTGGTTACCGAGATCGTGCGCGCCTACGTCAAGTCCTACAAGGATTTGCCGCTCAACCTCTACCACATCCAATGGAAGTTCCGCGACGAGGTGCGGCCGCGCTTCGGCGTCATGCGCTCGCGCGAATTCCTGATGAAAGACGCCTATTCCTTCGACCTCGATTTCGAGGGCGCCAAGGCGGCCTATAACAGGATGTTCGTCTCGTATCTGCGGACCTTCACGCGCATGGGCCTGCAGGCGATCCCGATGCGGGCCGACACAGGGCCGATCGGCGGCGACCTCAGCCATGAATTCATCATCCTGGCCGACACCGGCGAGAGCCAGGTCTACTGCGACCGCGAGTATCTGTCGCTCCAGGTGCCCGGCGAAAACACCGACTTTGCCAATGACGGCGAGATCGCCGACATCGTCAAGACATGGACGACGCCCTATGCCGCCACCGACGAGATGCATGACGAGGCGGCCTGGGACAAGCTCGGCGAAGCGGACCGGGTCTCGGCGCGCGGCATCGAGGTCGGCCACATCTTCCATTTCGGAGACAAATATTCGAAGCCGATGGGCGCCAAGGTGACCGGGCCCGACGGCAAGGATCATTTCGTCTCCGGCGGCTCCTACGGCATCGGCCCATCGCGCCTGGTGGCGGCGATCATCGAGGCCAGCCATGACGACAACGGCATCATCTGGCCGGAGGCGGTGGCGCCGTTCGACATCGGCCTGATCAACATGAAGGTGGGCGACGCCGACTGCGACCGCGTCTGCGGCGAGCTCTATTCCGCCTTCACCGGCGCCGGCAAGGACGTGCTCTACGACGACACTGACCAGCGTCCGGGCGGCAAGTTTGCCACCGCCGATCTGATCGGCCTGCCCTGGCAGGTGATCGTCGGACCGCGCGGCGTTGCCGCCGGCGAGATCGAGATCAAGAACCGCCGGACTGGCGAGCGCGAGACGCTGCCGGTCGCGGAGGCCAAGAAACGCTTCGGTGCAATCGCATGAGCGAAGCCGCGGCAACGAAGCCTTCGGTCGCCAAGTCGCCGATCGCCAAATCTCCGGTCGCTGGCCCGTTCTCCATGTTCGAACGCATGGTCGCCTGGCGCTATCTGCGGTCGCGCCGCAAGGAGACGGTGATCTCGGTCATCGCCTCGATCTCCTTCCTCGGCATCATGCTCGGTGTCGCCACGCTGATCGTCGTCATGGCGGTGATGAACGGATTCCGGGCTGAGCTTCTGACCCGCATCCTCGGCGTCAACGGTCATCTGATCGTGCAGCCGCTGGATTCGCCGCTGGAGGACTACGCGCAGGTTGCCGCCCGCATCAACGGCGTGGCCGGCGTCAAATACGCCATTCCGCTGATCGACGGCCAGGTGCTGGCGCAAGGCGATGTCGGCGGCGGCATGGGCGCGCTGGTGCGCGGCATACGCGCCGAAGACCTCGGCAAGATCGCCATCGTCGCCAACAACGTCAAGCAGGGTTCGCTCGCCGATTTCGACTCGGGCGAGGGCGTCGCCATCGGCAAGCGCATGGCCGAGAATCTCGGCCTCGTGCTCGGCGACACCATCACGCTGATCTCGCCGGAAGGCGATGTGACGCCGATGGGCACGACGCCGCGGATGAAGGGCTACAAGGTGGCGGCGATCTTCGAGGTCGGCATGTCGGAGTATGACAGCTCCATCGTCTACATGCCGTTTTCCGAAGCGCAGCTCTATTTCAACATGGACGGCAGGGCGCAGACGATCGAGATCTATGTCGACAATCCCGACGATGTGGACGCGCTGAAACCGCTGGTCGATGCGGCGGCGCAGCGGCCAATCGACATGGTCGACTGGCGCCAGCGCAACGAGACGTTCTTTTCAGCACTTCAGGTCGAGCGCAACGTCATGTTCATGATCCTGACGCTGATCGTGCTGGTGGCGGCGCTCAACATCATCTCCGGCCTGATCATGCTGGTGAAGGACAAGGGCCACGACATCGCCATCCTGCGGACGATGGGCGCCTCGCGCGCCGCCATCCTGCGCATCTTCCTGATGACGGGCGCTGCGATCGGCGTCACCGGCACGCTGGCCGGCGTGCTGCTCGGGGTGCTCATCTGCACCAACATCGAATCCATCCGCCAGTTCTTCTCGTGGATGACCGGCAAGGTGTTGTTCAATCCGGAGCTCTATTTCCTCAGCCAGTTGCCGGCAAAGATGGACCCGCGCGAGACCGCCTACGTCATCCTGATGGCGCTCGGTCTGTCCTTCCTGGCCACCGTGTTTCCGGCGTGGCGGGCCGCCCGTCTCGATCCGGTCGAGGCCTTGAGATACGAATGAAGTCCGAGATCATTATCGAGCTGAAGAGCGTCGAGCGGCACTATGTCCAGGGGCCGCGCAAGCTCACCATTTTGAACGGCGCCGACTTTTCGCTGAAGCGCGGCGAGATGGTGGCGCTGGTGGCGCCATCGGGCACCGGCAAGTCGACGCTCTTGCACACTGCGGGCCTGCTCGAGCGCCCCGACGCCGGCGACGTCATTTTGGCCGGCCGCGCCTGCGGACGGCTGTCCGATGACGAACGCACCGCGATCCGCCGCAACGATGTCGGCTTCGTCTATCAGTTTCACCATTTGCTGCCGGAATTTTCGGCACTCGAAAACATCATGATGCCGCAGCTGATCAAGGGGCTCTCGCGCAAGGAAGCGTCGGAGCGGGCGGCACAGCTGCTCGACTACATGCAGATCGGCAAGCGCGCGTCGCACCGGCCGTCCGAATTGTCGGGCGGCGAGCAGCAGCGCGTCGCCATTGCCCGTGCCGTCGCCAATGCGCCATTGCTGCTTTTGGCCGACGAGCCGACCGGCAATCTCGACCCTGTCACCGCCTCCTATGTCTTCGAGGCGCTGGGCGCGCTGGTCAGGCAGTCCGGCCTTGCCGCGCTGATCGCCACCCACAATCACGAACTGGCCTCGCGCATGGATCGGCGGGTGACGTTGCACGAGGGTAAAGTGGTGCCGCTTTAGGGCACATCGATACTCAGGTGAGGCCGGCCTGCGAACGGCGGCTTCCTGCGCTTCCGGCCCTGCGTCGGCGCCTGCTAACCTTTCCTTAACCCTGCCCAAACCGGCTGTCAGGATTTGTCGGCATGCCGCTTTCCGATCGTTGACATTCGAACAAAATTAGAACAAAATGCGAACATAGCAACAACAGGAGAGAGTTATGAGCGATCTTGTTCAGGACGTCGTTTCGTTGGTGTGCATGAGTGCGTTTCTCGTTTCCATGGCCGTCTGGATCGGCGCCATGTGATCAGTCTGCGGTTCGCCGCAGTGTTTTGAGGCGGGCAGGAGGGCGTTGTGTTGTTAAGCCTTTCTTGCCGCCATGACGCTAGGGTGCCCTGTCAAGACAGGGAGCAAACGCCCAAGTGTCGCCGATCGTGACGGCCCTTCTCGTGGCCGGTAATCTCGGACTGATTTTCCTTTTGATGACCGCGCCGCTCGGTTTGCGCACGGTGAGGCTCAGCCGCGTAGTTGCCATGGACCGGCAGCGCCTCTGGCAGGCGCTGTGGCCGCACGGCAGCGACGCCGGCTGGTCAGGCGAGATCCTGTCGGCAGAGCCGTTGGACGGGCAGGGCACGACCCGCATCATGCTGTCCTGGGAAGGCCGCGACGGCCAGCCGATCGAGCGCAGGTCGCGCTTCGAAGACGTCGTCGAGGGCAGTCGGTTTTCGATGCGCGTCATCGAGGATACCGCGCTCGACGCTTCGTTCTGGAAGGATTTTTACGAGACCACCGAACTCGTCTCGGAAGGCGCGGGCACGCGTGTCACGCTCAGCCAGACAGACCGCTATCGCGGTGTCGCCTTCCTGGTGTTCCGCTACTTCGCCATGCGCCGCGAGCTTGGCAAGCTGCAGCACTGGGCAAAAACCGGGCAGTATCGCAAAGGCGGCTGGTTCGAGCATCCGCTGAGCCAGGTAGGCTTCGCCATTCTGTCGACCTTCATTCTGTGGCCGTTCTTCGGGCTCAATCCCGGTGGCTTTGCGCTGGCCGCGATCCTGACCTCGGTGGTCGCCCTGCACGAGCTCGGCCATATGGCGGCTTTCCGGCTCACCGGGCATAGCAAGGCGCGGATGATCTTCATCCCGCTGCTCGGCGGCATCGCCATTGGCGGGCGGCCCTATGACAGCCGCTTCGAGGTCGCCTTCGTGGCGCTGATGGGCGCCGGCTTTTCCGCTTTCCTGGTGCCGCTGCTGATCGTCACCAGCGGCTTCGCGTCTAGCGAGGGGCATCGGCTGGCCGCCGCCCTTCTGGCGACGCTCGCCGGCTTTGCCGCGCTGTTCAACATCGCCAATCTGGTGCCGGTGTGGAAATTCGACGGCGGCCAGGTGCTGCGCCAGATCTGCCCAGGCCCGATCGCGCTGGCGCTGGCTTCGTTCTCTTTGCTTTCGGCTTTGCTGGCGGTGGGCTGGTTCGCTGGTTTTTCCCAAGGCTTTCTGCTGGTGGCAGGCGCGGTCTTTGCCATTCTCAGCCTGCTGACCGTGGGCAGCGGGGTAAAGCCGCGCCACGAACTGAAGCCGATCCGCACCTTCGACCGTTTCGCCATGGCCGGCGCGCTATTGGCCGTCTTCGCCATTCATGGTTACGGGCTGTTGTGGGCCTCGGCAAAGCTCCTCTGAGCGTTTGATCGAGCGATTTCAGCCGGCCTTGCGCGCTGGTTCGGCAGAAATAGCCTCGGCTGCCCCAAAAACATCCTCGAAGGCGGATTTCAGCGCCAGGTCGAAATCGGCCATGGTCACGGGCAGGCCGAGATCGACAAGGCTGGTGACGCCGTGGTCCGGCACGCCGCAGGGCACGATGCCGCTGAAATGGCCGAGATCCGGCTCGACATTGACGGCAATGCCATGAAAGCTCACCCAGCGCCGTAGCCGGATGCCGATGGCCGCGATCTTGTCGTCGGCCGGCGAGCCGTCGGGCAGGGAGGGACGATCGGGCCGCACCACCCAGACGCCGACGCGGTCCTCGCGGCGTTCGCCGCGCACGTTGAAGGCGGCAAGCGTGCCGATGATCCATTGTTCGAGCGCGGCGACGAAGGCGCGCACGTCCTCGCGCCGGCGCTTCAGGTCGAGCATGACGTAGGCGACCCGCTGGCCCGGCCCATGATAGGTGTATTCGCCGCCGCGTCCGGCCGCGAAGACCGGGAAACGGTCGGGGTCGATCAGGTCTTCGATACGGGCGCTGGTGCCGGCGGTGTAAAGCGGCGGGTGCTCGACCAGCCAGACCAGCTCGGCGGCGGCACCGGTGCGGATCGCCTCGGCACGTGCTTCCATCAGGGCAAGCGCATCGGTGTAGCTGGTCAGGCCGGGCTCGATGCGCCATTCGACCGGTGCTGAGCCGGGCAAGGGCAGGAACGACGTGGCGATCTGGCTGCGTTCTGTCATGGCTTTTCGTTTTTCGCTTAATGCACGCCGGCTTCCAAAACCGCTTCGGGCCTGGGGCGGGATGCATTTGCCCTTTCATATGGCGGCAATTGGCTGAAACGTCCAGTTCGCCACGCACTTCGGCCTTCCCGACCGTTATGCCAATTCCCGGCGATTATTGCGCGCCGCGCCCTTGTTTCGCCGGAAACGATTTGCTACACGCCGCGAGCCGGTTCGTTCCGGCTCCTACCACGGGCGGTCGTGGCGGAATTGGTAGACGCGCAGCGTTGAGGTCGCTGTGGGGCAACCCGTGGAAGTTCGAGTCTTCTCGACCGCACCATTCTCTCAGCCGCTAAGTTGCTGATTGTAATATGAAACAGGCGGCTTGGCCGCATTTTCTATTGACAAAATGGCCAAAATCGCACTACAAATCGCACTGCATATTGCATCACGGCAATCATGCGGGGGGCTGGACGTGGCAAGGAAAATACCATTCTCCTCAAATGTCCCGGATCCCGATCGGCATCTAAAAAAACGCGCCAAGAGATGGCATTATGTCCGGCGTGTCCCGGCCCATGTTTCCAGCTTCGATCCGCGTCGAACAATCCAGATTTCACTGAAAACCACATCCCATGAAGTCGCCCGCATCAAGCGCGACGCCTTCGAGAAGGCGGATGATCTCTACTGGTCGGGGCTCGCCGACGGACAGCAGGCCGAATTGGTCGTTGCCGCCTACAATGCCGCCAGAACCCGTGCTCTAGCTCTTGGTTTCGAATATCTGTCATCGGCGACCCTGGCCGCTACCCGTCCGCTGGACGAGATCCTGCATCGCGTCGAGAAAGCGAAAGGGTCAGGCGGGCGCGAGGCGCCCGCGCTTCTCGGCGCGCACGAGAAGCCGGCGCTCACAGTCCGGGAGGCCGCGGAGTATTATTTCGACACCATGGCCGCCGACGAGGCGCGGGGCATGAGCGAATACCAGTTCGCGTCCTGGAAAAAGGTGAAGAGATACGCGGCGGAAAGTTTCATATCGGTTGTCGACAACAAGCCGCTTCTTGATATTACCCGGGCCGACGCCCAGAAATATTACGAATTCTGGCTCGACCGCATGAAGGGCTCCAAGGGCGGCAAGCGCATGTCATCGAACACCGCCAACCGTAGTTTCGGTAATATGCGGAAACTATTCAAAACCTACGCGAACTGGCTGGCGCTCGATATCAGGAACCCTTTTGACGGGTTGTCGTTTCGCAACCGCAAAAGCGACCGGCGTGTGGTTCCTCCGTTCGAAGCCGACTGGATCCGGACCAAATTCCTTGTACCCGGTGCGTTCGGCCGTCTCAATGACGATGCCCGTCTCATTTTCCTCGCCTTGATCGAGACCGGCTGTCGGCCCTCCGAGATATGCAATCTGAGACCAGAAAATATCAGGCTCAACCACGCAGTCCCCCACCTCGCCATTCGGTTTCAGCCGGATCGCCTGATCAAGACGGAATTGAGCATTCGCGAAATTCCTCTTCTTGGCGTTTCGTTGGAGGCCATGAAACGCGCGCCAAAGGGGTTCCCGCGCTACAGTGACAAAGAGACCAACCTGTCGGCGACCCTGATGAAGGGCCTCAGAGCGGCAAAGCTGCTGCCTTCTGAGGGCCACAGCGTGTATTCGATCCGCCATGCGTTTGAAAAGCGCATGCAGGAAGCAGGGCTGGATTATGATTTGAGGTGCCGGCTGATGGGGCATGCCAATGACCGGCCGCAATACGGGGACGGCGGATCGTTGGAATGGCGGCGTGACCAGCTCAAGAAGATCGTACTGCCCTTCGATCCTTCGATCCTTGCATAGGCTGGCAGGTTACATCCGTGCCTTGGCTGCACGCAGGCGATCAGCTCGGGAGGCCAGTTGCTCCCGCTCGCGCTCCAGGCGCTCGAAAATCGGCCAATAGCTTTCGCCTTCGGGCCGTGTCTCGATCAAATGGGCAACATATGCGAGGGCCCTTTCGACCCGTGGGAGAAACATGGCTTCTGCACGACTGCGTTCCAGACCTCCCCAGCAGTCGTCAGCTTGGCCACGGGCATCTGATTGAACGCCAATGTCGGCCGGCCGAGCGACATCGGGGGCAAGGCGACCATCGTTTTCAACGCGATTTCTGCAACGGTAAGCGCCGCGACGTTCGTATATCGCCGCGTCGGTAGGCCCATCGTCTTTCCGAGAGGGATCGTTCCCCAGATTAGGCATCGTTGCAGTCCGCGAAATTTGACGAGCGGCCGCTGGCCTACTCGCGAACAGGAAGGATGCTGCGGCCAGTTGCTTGTGGGAAGACTTCGATCGGACCGATCGCACAAAGAAGATGTTGCGGCCTAAGAACAGGCCACGCCGCAAATCGTCGGAGCAGAACCAGGCGTCGATCGAATTCTTCCGTGATGAAGATTTCAATGCCAGCAAAGCAATCGCCATTCATGTGGGATAGAGGCCGGACCGCTACGCTCCGAAGGCAGAGGTCACAGGTTCGAATCCTGTCGGGTGCGCCACTTTAAACATAAATATCAGATAGTTAGTCGAAGGTAGTTTTGGGGAGTGTTCTCGCTCTTTATGCGCGGAAGCACTACGGAAGCACAAGAAATCGTACCCATTTCGTCGCAAACCCTCTTGTGGAAAAATGCCATCGAAGTCGGATCGAGGATGACGCGGCGACCTCAGGCCGCGATTTTCGGGGCGAACAGGATGCATAGGCCCATGAGATTGGTGTGGTTGATGATGGTAGCGCTATAGAGCGCTGCCGCCCTCCCACCATCTAGACCGTCTGTTCTGCCTGCGTTTCTACGGCAAGCCGATCCAGGAAACCATCGTCGCCGACCCGACCTCGGGCGCCGATGCCTTCGAATTCTTCGGCGGCGTGGCCGGTGCGGCGCTCAATGGCGAGCATATTCCCCTCGGCGCCGACTGGGCTTACACGAAACGCGTCCCGCTTGGCGTTTGCGTCGGCATAGGCGCCTGGAACTATCCCCAGCAGATCGCTTGCTGGAAGGGCGCGCCGGCGCTGATCTGCGGCAATGCCATGGTGTTCAAGCCGTCGGAAAACACGCCGCTCGGTGCATTGAAGATCGCCGAGATCTTAGTCGAAGCGGGCCTGCCCAAGGGCCTCTATAATGTAGTCCAGGGCGACCGCTCGACTGGCCCGCAGCTGGTCAACCACCCCCATGTCAATAAGGTTTCGCTGACCGGCTCGGTGCCGACAGGCCGCAAGGTGGCGGGATCCGCTGCGGGCAGCCTCAAAAGTGTCACCATGGAACTCGGCGGCAAGTCGCCGCTGATCGTCTTTGATGACGCCGACATCGATAGCGCAGTGGGTGGCGCCATGCTCGGCAATTTCTATTCGACCGGCCAGGTCTGCTCCAACGGCACCCGCGTCTTCGTCCAGAGGGGCGTGAAGGGCGAGTTCCTCAAGCGGCTCAAGGCACGCACCGAGGCGATCACGATTGGCGACCCGGCGGATTATGCGACCCAGATGGGCCCGGTGATTAACCGCGCCCAGCAGCAGAAAATTCTGAGCTACGTCGAGAAGGGCAAGGCCGAGGGTGCGACGCTGATGACCGGCGGCTCGATCCCGAACTCGGTTTCCGCCGAAGGTTGCTATATCCAGCCCACCGTCTTTGCCGACGTGACCGACTGCATGACCATCGCACGCGAGGAAATCTTCGGGCCGGTGATGTGCGTACTCGATTTCGATCATGAAGAAGAGGTGATCGAGCGTGCCAACGGCACTGAGTTCGGCCTTTCCGGCGGCGTGTTCACCAACGACATGGCGCGGGCCCATCGCGTGGTCGACCAACTCGAGGCCGGGATTGTGTGGATCAACACTTATAACCTCTGCCCAGTGGAAATTCCGTTCGGCGGTGTGAAGCAATCGGGTTTCGGGCGGGAGAATTCGATGGCCGCGATCAATCACTATTCGGAATTGAAGACGGTCTATGTTGCGATGGGTAAGGTCGAGGCGCCGTACTGAGTTGAACTGGATTCACCCCTCGCCGTCCATATCAGGCTGCCGATTGTCGCCAACGTTCGTGCAAAAACGTCGTACCAATTGGCAAAAAAGTACGGCGTCAATCCAGTAAGTGTTGAAACTATTGGTGATCCCGACAGGAATCGAACCTGTGACCTACAGATTAGGAATTTGTCAGACGACCTTTCCGATTGTTTCCCAATGCAGGTCGTTGTACGTTTTTCCCCTGTTCTAACATGCTCAAGTTGTTGTTGTTTTCGTGCTGCGCGGCTATGATGGCTTAGACAAACCAGCAGATCAAACAGGCCAAACGACATGATCTCGGCTTCATGATGATCGGCTAGAATGCCGGGAAGTAATGGCCGCCGTGCAGATCGCGATGGCAAACAAGCCTCCCCGGTACCGTGTTGAATACCATCCATGCGGAAGGATTGAACGTGTGCCGCAATGTTCCGTTCGGTCAGGAGTGAAGACTGGCGTCTTTGCTCGGACAGGTGCGTCAGCGATTGCGGGCTCGAGACCGAGCTCTGCATCACCTGAATGTCCCTGCCAGGCGGCAAGGCACTTGAGATGACCGCTGCCGCTTCCTGCTAGCCGGGGTTGCAAGCGGCCCCGCTAACAATCGTGGTTGCGCCTTTAGGGCATCGTGTTGAGACCGCTGGCGGATCAGAACTCATGTTGGCTTTGCGATCGGCTCATCGCTGCCGACAATCGGTGACCTATATAAAAGCGACATGTCCACGCGCCGAAAAATCAATGCAACAGCGAAGCTGATTGGAGAGTGGCCTTTAACCCCGGCTGCAACGCTTGGATCGTCCGTCAGAGCGAGGGGTATTTTTCTCGAAATACGCGCCCGCCTTCCAGCGGAGTTCAGGAAACTGCTCCATATCGAGTCCCGCGTGCTTACCCTGCGCCTGTCTGAGGGCGCCGAGACTGATGTGCAGGTGGCACTCGGGATCGTATCCAAAGCACTGCAGAATATCGAAGACCTGCCCGTAATCCCCCGTGAAATCGAGGACATTCTGACGATCTCGGCGGCCGAACGGCACCGCTGGCTGAAAGATGGTCGTTTGCAGAGCGCCGGGACGAAAACGGTGAAACTGCGCGGGCGGGCGAGGAACATCACCTTTCACGTGTTCGACCCGCAGCACGTCGAGGATGTGCTTGACCGCGACCTGGCCACGGTCTGGCGCGAACAGGACGCAGCGACAGCTGCAGAGAATAGGAGGCGAGCCGCGGGGAAGGCCGCTATGAAACGCGCTCAAAGAAGCGGTCGCGGAACCGCGGCTTCAGCTGGCTATGGCCCCGAGAACTCGCACGCCAATTTGCGCGGCTGGGAAGATTTTGAGAAGGACGGACTCCTGCACTAATAGGCCGGGCGCACAGGCAGTTTAGGACGTTCGCCTGCGCCGTGCGAGATGCGCAAGGAGGGCCGCCAAACGCATCGCGTTCAGGACCCGCTTCGCTGGGACACCGCCCTTGCGCGCCATCTCGACACCCCAATGCATGTGGTCGAGCTCGCGGATCGAATGAGCGTCCGGATTGATGCTGAAGATGCAGCCCTGATCAAGTGCCGTTTGATGCCAGCGCCAATCGAGGTCGAGGCGCCAAGGATGTGCGTTGATTTCGACAGCGACGCCATGTTTCGCACACGCTTTGAGGACTTTGTCGACGTCGAGATCATAACCGGGCCGGCGCAACAGCTGGCGACCGGTCATGTGCCCGATGATTGTCGTCCGAGGATTTCCGACCGCCTCAATGATACGCTCCGTCTGTTCCTTCTTTGGCAACTTGAAGCGGCTGTGCACGCTCGCGACGACGAAATCGAACTGCTCCAAGATATCATTCGGGTAATCGAGCGAACCATCCGCCAGGATGTCCGCCTCGATGCCCTTCAAAATGCGAAATTTTCCATTGTATGCCTTGTTCAGCCGGTCAGCTTCGCGGTGCTGTTCAGCAATCTCCTGCAGCGAAAGGCCGCCTGCGTAGTGAGCGGACTGCGAATGATCGGCGACACCATAGTAGTCGAAACCGCGCATGCGGGTAGCTTCAGCCATTGCCTCAAGCGTTTCGGTGCCATCCGATGCGGTCGTGTGAGAATGCAGGATGCCATGCAGATCTTCATCCCGGACGAGGGCGGGTAGCTTCTGCTTTGCCGCTCGCTCAATCTCGCCCCTGCCTTCGCGCAATTCAGGCTCGATGAACTGTAAGCCTAGCGCTTGGTAGATTTCTTCTTCTGTCGCTGACGCGATCAGCTTTCTCCCGCGATGAAGCCCGTCGGCGTTTAGACTGAAACCCTTCTTGGCCGCGAACGTCTTTAGTTGCTCAAGGTGATCTGCCGAACCGGTCGCTTCGAGCAGGCTCGCGCCAAAGTGCTTCCTGTCCGAGACGACAAGCCTGAGGGTTGTATCCTCAATTCCAACCGACTTTCTGCCCTGCGCTACCAGGGCGAAATCGGAAACGAGCTCGCAACCGCGCCGGAAGTCGCCTGCAATTTCGACGCGCGAAAACTCTGGATGTTCTTGCTTCACCGATATGACGGCATGTTCGAGAAGAGCGGCGGCCTTGTGCAGGTGAAGTTGCGTTTCGCCGCTGCGCACGATGGCGAGGTTCTGCAGGAGCTTTGTCTGAAGCGCGGCGCCGAGGCCTTTGACTGGGCGTATGCGGTCTTCTCTTGCTGCGGCCTCAAGCTCCGCAAGCGAGTTCACGCCGAGCGCCTGATGAAGCTTCAGTATCTTATCGGGACGAAGCCCGGGTATGGCAAACAGCTCCATCACGTCCGCTGGAACATCCTCGCGCAGCTTCTCAAGGCTTGGGTGCGTGCCGGTTTGGTAAAGTTTGGTCACGATGTCTGCGATCGCGTCACCGATCCCCGGGATCCTGGTGAGGGCGCCGGCGGCAATGATCCGATCAAGCGGTTGCGACAGCGCCATCAGACTGTCTGCCGCGCGCAAGTATGCCTTTGTGCGATAGGGATTGTCGCCGCGCATAGACGCCCGTAGCGCGTATTCCCTCAAAAGGCTGGCGACAGTCCTCGGATCGATTTTTGCCATGGCTTCAGCCAAACGAAGCCGATCTCCGCAGGTTCCAAGCAGGCAAGATCAACAGCGCCGCGTTGCCCTTTGAAGAGCTCGCTTTACTCCTCTTCCCGCGTCGGAAGCTACAAATTGGGCAAGGATTGGTCAGCGCGACCCCATCCCGTCAGAGCTTTGGAGGCTGCGCGTTTCTTCAATTCAGGAGCATCGCCGACGTGGAAATGAGAGGGCGCATCTATTGTCTTCATCTCCGCCCACGTGATCGGTGCCGCGACAGGGGCGCCCGGACGTGATCTTGCGCTGTAGGGCATGATCGCGGTCGCCCCGCGCTGATTGCGTAGATAGTCCACAAAGATGCGACCCTTGCGGCGCGCCTTTGACAAAACGGCCGTGAAATGGGCCGGATCGCTCTGGGCAACCGCCTGCGCCAGGCGAGACGCGAAGTCCTTCACCTCTGGCCACTCGGCGCCAGGGGTGAGGGGCGCGATGACGTGCACTCCTTTGCCTCCCGTCAGCATCGGGAAAGTCGTAAGCCCCAGCGATTTAAGGATAGCGCGGAACTGAAAGGCAGCGGCGCGGACGGCCTCAAAATCGAGGCCTTCATCAGGGTCGAGGTCGAACACGAGGCGGTCGGCCTTTTCGACATCCTCGATCCGAGCCCCCCATCCGTGCAGCTCAATCGTTCCCATCTGCACGCAAGTCATCAGTCCGTCGGCATCGTCGATATAGAGATATGGTTCCTCGTGCCCGTCTTTCTCCGTGATGCCGACGTGGTGGACTTTGTCGCCAAAGCTGCCGGCGTCGTGTTTTTGGAAGAAGCACTTCTTCGCGCGGCCCTGTGGGCATCGAACCAGACTGATCGGGCGGCTGCCAACCCAAGGCAGCATGATCGCCGCGACCGCTGCATAATGGTCGGCGAGC
Organism: Mesorhizobium sp. P171375; assembly: GCF_057786075.1. Lineage (NCBI taxonomy): Bacteria > Pseudomonadati > Pseudomonadota > Alphaproteobacteria > Hyphomicrobiales > Phyllobacteriaceae > Mesorhizobium > Mesorhizobium sp. P171375. Next base: position 5,361,298 of record NZ_JBYNWF010000001.1, on the reverse strand, counting down.
TGTCCCTTGGTGATGCTGGACTCCGGATAGATGACGCGGTCACGGTTACTTATCGCGATGGCGGTTGTCGCAGATGCGGCGAGATCGGCTGCATGACGTTCCGTCTCGAGCACGACCGCCTCCGCCTTCTTGTCTTCGCGAAGACCAAGATAGCTCGGATGTCGTAACGTCCCTTCATTTGTCATTTCGGTGAAGGCAATCTCAGCGACCAGTTTCGGACGGAGCCAGTGTGCGCCGCGCACTTCGGCGCGTGGTGCGTCGACGGTTGCGGCCTTCTGCTCAAGCGGCGCCATGATCTTCAAGAGGCGAAGAAGTTCGGCGGTATCGAAGCCGGTGCCGACTTTACCGGCGTAACGCAGCTTGCCGCCGTCATGAACGCCAAGGATCAAGGACCGAAACGCGCGGACCTTGTCGGACGGCGTCCAGCCGACAATCACAAATTCCTGCCGCCTGATGCATTTGATCTTCAGCCAGCTTGCGCCGCGGGCCGCCACATAACTCGAATCCGCGAGCTTTGAGATGACGCCCTCAAGGCCGGCTGCGCAGAAGCGATCGAGCAGCTCTTCTCCGCGGCCGAGGATATGGTCGGAGTAACGCAGGACCGGATTTTTCGCAGGCAAGATCGCCTCCAGCTTCGCCTTGCGCTCAAGAAGAGGAAGCCTTGTCAGATCTTCGCCGTCGAGCTGCAGCAGATCGAACGCATAAAAGTCGATTGTCGCCGGGGCACCCTTCAATGCATTCTGAAGCGCCTGGAAGTTAGATCTTCCTTCCGCGTCGACAACCACGGCCTCGCCGTCAATCAGGGCGGAGCGCACCTTGAGCTTGCGAGCCTCGGAGAGGATCGAGGGAAAACGGCTAGACCAGTCCAGACCAGATCGTGTGTAGGCTCGCGCCTCGCCACCGCCCACGGCAACGAGAATACGATAGCCGTCGTACTTCATCTCATGGATCCAATGATCGCCGGCAGGGACCGTGTCCACGAGCGTTGCGAGCTGGACCGGCCGGAAAGCGGGCGGCGCTAACGTGACCTCGCCACGAGCGGGCGACTTCGCTTGACTGGCGCTCGACCCATTGATTGCCTTATGCGACGTTGGCTTGACCACTCTGACCTAAACCATACTCAGAGACGAAATAGCGTTATCCGCCTCCAACGCGCGACTACTTCTTTAGTTTCGCTCCAGGCCGTATTGAGCTTTCGCGATCATTGCCGACCCGCTTTATTAGCGCCTCGGCCTGAGGCCCTGCTTCCTGCCTCCGGCCCTCCCAACTTCCCGATATGCGCGCACAGCTCACTGGCAATAATCAAGAGCAGGGACGTGCCCTCAAATGCCGCCGCAGCGTATCCGCTTTCTGCCATCGGCCTTAGAAGCCCGACATTCCGGTTCCGGTCCCCTAAACGGCCTGTCAGCTTTGCGCCCAATGGCAGTCATTCCTACGGTCCCGTCCATTCACCAAAAGCGGACCATGGAGCGGAAGTATAGGTGAGCATTCCGTGCCGGCGAGCGCCGCCAACTGCGTGCGACTGCCCTGTAAGCCGGAGGTCAGAACGTCTTGCTCATAAGCAGGATAGGAACCGGAGCCCCGCCACGCTCGTCGAAGAATTTCTTGACGGGTTGGTACCCGCAGGCGCGATACAGTGGCTCTCCGGCCGCGGTAGCTGCCAGCTCAGCACGGGCGAAGCCCTCGGCCTTGGCGGCACGCTCACAAAGCGCAAGGATCAGGTGGCCGACCCCCCGCCGGACAAAGTCCGGATGGGTGTACATGGCTCTGATGCGTGCTGCATCCTTGGCAGGATCAAGCAGCGCCGCATCACGTCCAGGCGACTGATCTCCACCATACATCGTTGCGCGCCGGCTCCAACCGCCGCACCCTGCCAAAACGCCGTTGTGCTCCACGAGGAAGTAAGTACCGTCGTCGACAAGTTGTGTATCCAGCCCCATGATGGCGCGGCTGGATTGAATCTGAGCGTCATCTAGAAAGGGCTTCTGGAGTTCAGAGATCGCCGCGTCCATGAGCGTAATCAGGGCCGGGAGATCCTCGCGTTGTGCTTTCCGGTGCCGAAAGTTTTCACTGGCCATGTTCAAGTCTCGACATGACGAATTTCGTTCCGGCAGAAGAGACCAAATATTCGCTGCTGCGGCAGCCTCCAGACGCCTATCCCCTGCGGCCGCGAGGGTATAGCCATGACAGTCATTCTGGCAGCCCCGCCATGCGATAGCCTTCCACGATATGCCGCCGCACGTCTTCGGCCGGGAAAGGCTGCGAAGCTGACCAATGCCGGATTGTGAAGTGCGGATTGCTTATCATGAACATTTCCGCCTCCCAGCGCGCCTCCTCCAAACGGCCAAGTTGCGCAAGGCTTGCTGCAAGCAGGCGTCGTGAAGTCGTGCGATAAGTTTCGGGTCTCCGCAACGTTTGAACCGCGGATTCGTAGTCGCCGATGGCATACTGAGCCTGGCCCAACATCCAGTAGTACCAACCGGGCGGGTGAGGGTTGAGCCGCAGCGCCTTGCGCACCTGCTCTATGGCTTCGGCAGGCCGGCCGTTTTCCGTCGTCAGTTCAGCCTGCATTGCCCATGCGTCGGCGTGGTTGGGATCCAGCTTGTGGGCGGCGGCGAATTCGGCATCCGATTCCGCCCAGCGACCCTCATGTCCTAGTATAACGCCCAATACCCATCGGTTCCCAGCGTCATTCGGGTCGAGTCCGACCGCCTGCTGTGCTTCGGCAAGCGCACTTGCGCGATTGGGATCCATCGGTTCGTCCCAGAACTCCCAGCCCAGCCAGAGGTTGAGTGCCAGCCAACGATGCGCCTCCGCATATTCCGGATCGAGCGCGATTGCCCGGTTCAGCAGGAAAATGGCTTCTTTCGCGGTGAGCGCCGTTTGCAGGCCCAAGGCCCGTGCACGCACACATAGATCATAGGCCTCGAGGTTCGTCGGTCTGTTGCGCCCCGGCGCGGCGGTCAGACGGCCCACCAGAGCCTCGACAATCTTGCCGGTCACCTCGTCCTGAACGGCGAAGATATCTTCAAGGCTTCGGTCGAATCTTTCGGCCCAAAGGTGGTCGCCCCCGATCGCATCGATCAATTGAGCGTTGATACGCACCCGCCCAGCTGCCCGCCGTGCACTACCCTCAAGAAGATGGCGCACTCCCAGTTCTCGCGCGATACGACGCACATCCACGTGCCTGCCCTTGTATGCAAAAGCCGAGTTGCTGGCGATGACAAACAGCTCGCTGTTCCTCGACAGATCCGTGATCAGGTCTTCGGTGAGGCCGTCGACAAAAGCCTCCTGCTCCGGATCGTTGCTCATGTTCGTAAAGGGAAGGACGGCGATGGAGGGCTTGCCGGGGAGCGGCAGCGGCGCCTTCTCCGCCGGTCCGCCACCTTCGGATGAGGCCGATAACCGAATCCGGTAAACGGACACCGGTTCGGCAACGTTCTTGATCGCTTGCGGGCCGAGTTCGTCGAAGTCGCATTCAAGCTTTCGCTTGACTTGGTCGTAGACGCTGCCGGAGACGCAGATATCTCCAGCCCCGGCCATTGCCTGAAGCCGCACTGCGACGACAACGCCATCGCCGAACAGATCGCCGTCCTCGACAACGACATCGCCCAGATTGATGCCGATATGCAGGTTGATTTGTCGGTCGAACGCCAAACCCTCGTTCGCGGCCATCATCCGCTTCTGGAGTTCGACGGCGCATGACACCGCGTTCACTGCGCTTCCGAACTCGACTAGGACGCCATCACCCATCACTTTTACGACACGGCCGTGACGGTCGCGGACCAGTGGTTCCAGGATCTCCTTCCGCCTCCTCTTTAACGCCGTCAACGTTCCTTGCTCGTCCAGGTCCAGAAGTCGGCCGTAGCCCACCACGTCGGCGGCCAATATGGCGGCAAGACGGCGTTGGGCGCGTTCTTCGGCCATTTCGCTTTGCTTTCATTGAAAGCAGAAAAATGGATTGTATGACGCCCATTTCAAAAGTCTACCAGGCTGGCTTCGAAGCTCGATCGGCAAGCCGCTAAATGGGGTGATCGCGTCACGTCGGTCGATCATTCACTTTCTTCTTTACGCGGTCGCGAGGACGGGTTGCTCTTGGCGAACTCTTCCGCAGCGATGCGGATCGCCTGCTGTGTCGCTGGATAGCCGCTGTAGGGGGCGAGATTGACCAGCGTTTCGATGATCTCTTCCCGGCTTGCTCCAACGTTCAAGGCGGCGTTGATGTGAACGCGCAAAGGGGTTTCCGTTGTCGCGGAACCGATGGCCGCCAAAGCCGCGCAAGCGCTGAGTTCACGGGTTTTCTGATCGATGCCTTTGCGCGAGAAAATCTCGCCATAGGAATGTTCGACGATCATGCGCCCGAGGTCCGGTGCGATATCGTCAAAACTGCGGACCAGGGCATCGCCTGAAGCGGCCGAGCTTTTGGAGCCTTCCCCCGCTCCAATCGATCCGTCCGAATTTCCGTATCGACGGGCATGGGGATGTCGACCTGAAGCGGCTGGACGCCGAGCGCGAAGACGCTCCGGGCGACCGAGAATGCGTTCAGGGCGGCCGGAAATCCACGGTAGACGCTGAGTTGGATGAGGAGCTCGATGATCTCTTCGCGCGTGACGCCATTGGCAAGGGCGCCGGCCAGATGAAGGCGAAGCGCATCGCTGCGATTGCCGCTTGAGGCGAGCATCGCGACAATCGCGAGCAGCTTTGCTTTGCTCCAGCCCATCACGGGCCAACGCCTCTCCGAACGCGAAATCGATCGAAAGCTGCGCGAGGTCGGGAGCGGCGGCGGCAAAGCGATCGAAGTAGTCCTGTCCGTCTCCGCCAGCCAGGGGCAATGATGAGAGCGGAATTGATTTTGCCACCCCCCTAACAGGAATTCGCTCAGGCTGGTTTGAAGGCTTGCACGACAAGTCAACGCGGCCTGAGTAGATCAGTCGCTAAGCGCTGCGCGCCCTCCGGACTCCTGCTCCCGGTCGTCGCTCACAAGGCCGTCACCAGTTGGGCTCCCCGCTTTTGAAGCGGCTGCCGTTCAGGCTTTCTGGGCCGGGGAACGGAACGCAAAACAGGCAACCGTGTTTAAGTCGGTAGTATCGGAGGTATGAAAATGCCAGCCAAATCCAAGGCTCAGCAGATGGCGGCCGGCGCCGCCCTTGCGGCCAAACGCGGTGAAAAGAAGAAAAGCGAGTTGAAAGGTGCATCCAAATCGATGGTCAAATCCATGAGCGAGAAGGAACTTCATGACATGGCATCGACCAAACGCAAGGGCAAAGCCGAGCATGCATCCAAATCGTGAGAAGCCGGTTCCAATGCCGACCACCAGCTTCTGGTTTTCTTGCGCATGCGTTCAACCCGTTTGAAACCAGCATCAGTGGCCGCGCCGAGGCGGACGCAAAATTTGGATACGTCCCGTGCACGGCCCGGTGCCTGCGAGTTTGATCGCATTGGATTCCGGCCATCAATCGGATCGGCGACGACGTCCGCGGGACCGCATTGATTGACATTGATCGGGAACACTCCTTGCTTCCGAGGGTTGAGCTTGATGACAGACGCGTATCGGACCGGGCCGTCACGGGATATGGATTTGGTGCTTCGACACCTGCCCCTCAGGATCGGCGCCTATGTGCCTGATGATCTCCTGGAGGACTGGTTCGCCCCACGCACCGGGATGAATCCGCCTTCCAGCGTGGCACTCGCGGCCGCCGCATCCTATGGGCGTCGCTTCGAATGCGAGTTCAAGCACTATCCCGAGCGAAAAGAAGGAGTGTTCTGGAAATGGGTGCCAGCATTGTGAAAGACCAGCCGCTCGAGGCAAAGGCGATCACCGGAGTGATAGAGGAACTCGAAAGACAGGCGGCCGAAAACCCGTCGAAACTCAAGGTCCGGCGGGACGGCGAGAGAACAATCGTCGATGGCGAGATCGACGTCGACGCGCTCGTTATGGTGGTCGTCGGCTCCATGGCTGGAGGTCCGTGACCGGCATGAGCCGGGGACGAAGCCAAGAGGAGGTATCCGAACATGAACATGAAGGCAGTCCGCATCCACGCCTTTGGCGGCCCCGAGGTTCTCTCGGTCGACCAGATCCCGTTGCCGCAGCCCCTCGACGACGAGGTTACGCTCAGGGTCCGGGCGGCGAGCGTCAATCCGATCGACTACAAGATCCGCGAGGGTTCGACGGGCCAGGCTTTGCCCGTTACGCTGGGGCGTGACGTGTCCGGCGTGGTGGAGATGTGCGGCACGCGGGCTCATACGTTCAAGAAGGGCGATCCGCTGTTTGCCATGCTTGGCAATGACCGAGGCGGCAATGCCGAATATGTCGTGGTCAAGGCGACGGAACTGGCTGCGAAGCCGGAACGTCTGAGCCATGTGGAGGCCGCTGCCGTTCCGCTCGCGGGCATCACCGCGTGGCAGGGCCTGTTTGACCATGGCGGCCTCGAATCCGGACAACGGCTGCTCATCCACGGCGGCGGCGGCGGCGTTGGCCATCTGGCTATCCAGTTTGCCAAGGCCGCCGGCGCATTCGTCGCCACGACCGTCTCCGCCGAGGATACCGTTTTCGTCCGGGAGCTCGGCGCCGATCAGGCCGTCGATTACAAGGATGAGCGCTTCGAAGAGGTGGTTGAGGAAGTCGACGTGGTTTTCGACCTTGTAGCGGGCGACACCCAGGACCGCTCCTGGAAGGTGCTCAAGCCCGGCGGGACGCTGGTTTCCACGCTTTCGCGGCCTTCGCAGGAAAAGGCGCGCCTGCATCGGGCGCGCGGCGTGTCCTACCTGGCCGAGCCGAATGCGGCGCAACTGGCGCAGATCGGCCGCCTCATCGACGACGGCAAGGTGACCCCTTTCGTGCAGACGACCTATCCGCTTGCGCAGGTTGCTAAGGCCGAGGAAAGGCTGGAGAACGACCACGTGCGCGGCAAGATCGTGCTTGAAGTGTCGGCCTGAACGTTCTGTCGTTGCCGAAGGCGCGACTGAATGCGAATGCCGCGGCGCTTGCGTGCACGGCTAGCAAACAGCCGCGGCGCTTCATTGCGCCGGCGGCGTTCCAGGCTGCTCGCCGCGCGGGTCTTGGGGGTGGGGTCCTTGTCGACCTCGGGTTCTGGTCGACGGTGTCGGTGTTGCTGTGGTTCGGTTCCGCGCTGGTGGTGCTGCCACCCTGACCCTGGCCCGGTTCGGTGTTGTTGCGGCACCCGCCAAAGCCAAGGACATTGCCAGCAAAAGCGATAATTTCTTCAGGGCTGGGGCGCGCGCTATGCGGCACGCTATGGACCGATCGGAAACTATGCCGCGAATTCCTACGACTCAGCCCACGTCTTGATTGCAGCGATCGAGGCTGCCGCCGATAAAGCCAAGCGTTATCCAAGCCGGCGCGACGTCGCGACGGCAATGCGCAAACTCCGCTTCAAAGGCATCGCCTATGACGATCCGGTCGAGTGGGATGACAGGGCGACAATTTGGCCGCCGTGACGGCGTTCAACGTGGTGGAGAACGGCCGCTTTCGACAGGTGGCGGAGATCCCGCGGATGCCGCCTGATCGGTCATTGCGTCCCCCTTCCGGCCTCGGGCTCACCATCGTTTCCGATCCTCCCCTCGGATCGTTGCACGGCCGCGCCGCCACGGTCCGGCCCGCTCGGGACGGCATCAACGGGATTATGCAGGCGCTGCGCACCAGACAGGACAAGATCCGATTCGTTCAGGTACGCCACGGGAGTCGGCGGCGTTCATGGCGACGGCCTACGCCTCCTTACTCTACTCGTTCGCCCATACGGGTCTTCGGGCGGCCTAGAGGTCGAGCATTCATTCTACGCTCAGTCGAGCGACGTGACGAAACCAAGGCGCGGCCAGAAATTACTGAAGCGCATCGCCGACTGCCTCGAGATCGAGGATGAGGTTCAGGATACCAAAGTGTTCAATGGTGGCGAACTGATTTGCGCCATCAGCGATCGCGGGGAAATTTCCTACATGCCCATCATGCGGCTTAAGTCACGAGAGGCCGCATGAAGGAACGGGAGTGGGAAGAAATCGTACGCGAAGTCCTGGCGGAGCGGGAACGCTCCGAGCCGGAAGACGAGAGCAACAAGCCAGAAATGTTGATGCCCCTTACCGGCGAACGAAATGTCAGGACGGCTCGCCGTATTCAGCATCGCTCGTTGTCGGTCGGTGGCGATTATAATCGATGGGAGGCGACAACATGACTTCGGCCTCGACTCTGCCGAATTCCCGGCCGATCTGGAACACCGCATAGAGAGCGCTAAGACCAAGTAAAAATTTGAGCATGATCATCCTCCTTCGTGGGTAACCCATGCGGCCGGCAGATAGTTCCATTCTGCCGGAACAATGCCCATCAGCGCTCGTTGCCTCTGATCAATGGGCGAGGAGCGCAGGTATGGCTGTGAAGAAAAAGAGCGACGCTAGCCGCGTCAAGAAGGGCGCTGAACTTGAGGTTGAACACCTTACCGAAGTCACGGACCTATCGCCCAAACAGGCGCGCACATTATTGCGGAAGCACGGCGCTGATTGGCAAAAACTCAAGGACGAAGCTGAAGATCTAAAGGACGACGACTGACTACCCGCTCCGCGCATTGCGGAACGGTTGCCCGGCCTGGGCGGTTTCTCGAATTGGGATGAAAATTGATCGGGTCGGAAAGGGGAATTTGACTCTGAAGCCCGATTCCATTGGCCTTTGGTACTCTATCAAGCCAAACCCTGAATCGCCGACCGGCCAGGAGGCATTGGCGACCGTCGCACGCGCAGACGTCAGCCAGGTGAGCGTATCTTTCAGCCCGTGGATCGAAGAGTGGGACGACATGTGTCATCACCATACGCGCCCTGGCTGAGCTCCTATAGGCGAGCCTCAGTGATCAGCCTGCGTGGCATCTGCGACACTGACGTCTCGCGCCGCACACAATGGCAAGGCTTAGGTTTATTCAAGATCAGTTGAAAATCGAAGTTTGCGACCAAGAGATCGATCGACGCATCACTGAGTGCGCGGGTCAGTATTAAGGCAAAAGACCGCCAGTACGAAGACTGATGGTATCTGGAAATCGATGAGAGTGGTATCCAGCAGGTAGTGCATGAGTGGGAGCATATCAGCGTCGGCTCCGGCTCAAAGAGCGAAGGAGAGAAGGTTATTTCGGTCCCGGCTTTCTTGGCGAATGGTAACCATCACGCGGTCGACAAGCTGAAGGAAATACTGGCGGCGGGCTAATTCTCGCGACTCTGTCATCCATCCGGCCGCCCATCGAGGCGGCCTTTTCATTTAGGAATCCGACCCGATCTACGAAGCCCGGCAACCAGACTCTTAGCCGCATCAAGGTAGCTAGCGCCGACCTGTTCGCTCATCGGCAGCGAAGCCCATGCGGCTAGTTCCGCGACCAGAGGGCCTCCGTTGCCGTCGATGGGCGCCGACGTAAGCTGTCCGTCCCTATCCATGACGATCGCGACGGTGCCATCTGCAGCATATCCAATTGCCGCGATCCTCTGAATGCCGGTGTCGCCGTCGACACGAACGTCGAATAACACCGAGCCTGCGGTCTTTTCGGCAACGTCGCTTACACGATCAGAGAACGGGTGGTTCATACCGCCGGCACTGGCGATTGACTGTTCAAGCAGAACCATCTCGACTTCTTGCGGCTTCACGGCGCGACTATGAGCGCTCACGTGCAATCGGCAATCCTGCCGACGCTTTTCACACAGGAATCCCAATGACCGCCCATCAACGCAGCCTTCACGTCGGGCGGGCCATTTTAGCGCTAGCTTAATCTTCCATTTACCTGTGCGCGCATGCTTCGAAGGCCGCGGCCATGTTTGAGTACCGCGCGGCTCGCAGGCAACAACTCATCGCTCTCCGCACCCCTGAGAGCGACGAGATCGAGGTTGCAACCAACATCTTCCACGCTCGTTGACTTTATGCTGGCTCGTTCAGCTACTCCAGACCGATTGCCCGCTGGCTCACGCCGGCGGGCTTTTTTCATTCGACCTGGGAACAACCCGTAAATGGCAAAGTTCTTCCATCACAGCGGTCCAGGGTGGGTTCCTCCCGCTGTCGACCGGTCCGCAAGACGGTCGGGCCCGCTCCCTCTCGATAAAGCAGCGCGGGCCGTTTCAAATTCGAGATTGTGTCAGCCGTCCGACGAGCCTGCCGTCAGCCGGAATGCGTAGCGGTTGCGGATGTGATTGTTGAAATGGCGGCCTTTTGCAAAGGCAGATTTAAACGCCTCAAAGGCGCCAAGCGGTACGTCCAAGAACTCATAGTGCTTCCCGCTGGCCACAAACCAGACCGAGAGGACCCTGGTGCTTGGGTCGTAGTCGAACTTGCGTATCGAGGTCGACGGCATGCCTAGGCGTCAAATTCAAGGGGCTCGTGATCCGGTTGCTCGTGCCACATGACCTGTCTGAAGTCGCGACGGTCGACCAGTTGGCCGCAGATAGTGCAAACATGGAAACGATCATGCCCGTTACCAGGCTCGTGTGGTTTGCCGGGGATCGGTGGCCCAAGGTCCGCAATTCTGGTCATGCTCGACCGAACACACTGCCGCAGCAAAAGTTCCCACGCGCTGTCACGCTTGCAGGTCTTTAGTCACGTTGTCCAACATGCCGAGCGCCGGACTCCCCTTGGCCGGCTGCAGTAAGCGTTGGTCGATAGCGGCGGCCTTGAACGCCGCGAAAGCGATGGCCGGACTGCAGCTTCCACCTTTGGCAGCCGCGATTAACCGGCACGCATCCCTATAGGGTGCCGCTCCCTTGTTTGGCCACTGACCTTGGAGCGCTGCTTCAGCGCCACAGATGGAGGAAACTGTCATTGATTTCCCGTCCACCAGCTTAATCGAAAGCGGTAAAAAGTTGCCCATGCCTAACCTCCCCATCATTGAAAGCGCCGAAACGCAACAGGGGCATTTTTGGTTGCGGGTCGCAGAGACAACTTTAGATAAAATTTCGGAACCATTTTAGCGCATGCTAATTGAATCGCCGGTTGCGTGGTGTGGGGTTCGAATGCTTAAGCGTGCAGGCGGCCGGCGGCTGGCGTTTATCGAGCCGTTAATGCCGACCTTGGTGGAGAAACCTCCCGAGGGCGCCGACTGGATTCATGAAATCAAATTCGACGGATACCGCTCTCAGATAATCATCGACGATGCCGGCGTGCGCATCCACACCAGGCGCGGCCTTGATTGGTCATCGAAGTACCGTGACCTCGTTAACGCGGCTCGGGAGCTTGGTGTCGAGAGCGCCATAATCGACGGGGAGATTATCGTGCTCAACGAAGCGGGCCTCTCCGATTTCGCGGCTTTGCGCAAGGCCATCACCAGCCGGCAGCAAGACCTCTATTTCGTTGCCTTCGACCTGCTGCACCTGAACGGCCACGGTCTGCGCGACATGCCTCTGGAGGACCGTCGTGAGATACTGACCGAGATGATCCCGGAAGGCGGTCGTATCCAATTCAGCCAGGCGCTGCCTGGCGATGCAAAGGCCATCTTCCATCTCGTCGACCAAGCCGGGCTTGAGGGCATGGTGTCCAAGCGCAAGGACAGCAAATATCGCTCCGGCAACTCGACGGCCTGGCTGAAAACGAAGGCTTTCACGATCGACGAATACGATCTGCTTGGCGTGGAGCGCGAAGCCGGTAAGCCGGCCTTCGCCCTGATGGCCGAGCGTGGCACCGGGCGATACGTCGGCAGCGCTTTCGTCACCTTGAACCGAGAACTGCGCGAGCGGCTATGGAAACGCGTCCAGGAGCACCATGGGGCGGCGCCGAAAGGCATGAAGCGGCCGGCGACGCAATGGGTCAAGCCGGGCATCGTCGGCCGCGTGAAGCATTTGCGCGGCGACGAGGACTTACGTCACGCCTCGCTTCAGGATTTCAGGGAAGAATGAGCAAGCGCGGAAGTGATTTTCTCTACCATTGGATATCGGAGCATTTGCCGGACGATCCGATCATCGACCCGGTCCTGATAGTGATTGATATGGTTGTGGACGCAAAACGAGCGGCCGAAACCCAAGGCATTCCGGGCCAAGAGATCGATGATGAAATTGGCACGATCTACGAATTCATCATGCGGGATTTGCGCTAAGAATCAAAGGCGATGACCTGATAGCCGCATCCTTCATTGCGCTGGAAGAGCGAGCGCCCGAGTGCCCCGTGCATGCCGACGCGGTATTGCCCGGTGAGACAACAGTGAAACCGCGTCGGCACTGCGGTCATGGCAAACCGCCACGCCAAGCTAGCGCTTGCCAGAAGTCGGGCAATAATAGCTCTCGGTTTGGTTAAAAACGTACCGTCATTTTTTATTGAACACAGCATCGGGCGGATTATGAATCGTATCGTCACCGACTTGGGTTAGGGCGTCGGTGCTTGAGAGTTCGCAAAGCTCCCGCCCTTGATGGGAGTTGGCATCATGGACCAGCCAGGTAATCGGGTATCGGCGTTTGACTGCGACATCCTGCGCGGCGCCTTCATAAAGTCCGTCATCGAAAACAACATTCCCGAAGACAAATGGCGGGCAGAGGCATCGCTTTTGATCAGCAACTTTACGGATTGCGATGACATCGATCCTGAGTTGCTGGAATGGATCGTGCGAAGTAGTCCGTTGGGGACGGAGAAGGCCCAGGCGCTAGGTTGGCGCTGGGGCGTTTAGACACGTACGAACGGTATGGAAGCGCATTCAATAGCATGCCGGGGCTGCGCCAAAGGGTATGAAGCGGCTGGCAACGCAATGGGTGAAGCCAGCCGTGTGAAGCTACCTCCGCGGCGAGGAACACCTGCGCGTGCCTAGCTGCAGGATTTCAGGGAAGAATGAGCAAGCGCGGGAGTGATTTTCTCCACCATTGGATATCGGAATATTTACCGGACGACCCGATCATCGACCCGTTTCTGCTGGTGATCGATATGACTGTGGTTGCAAAACGGGCGGCCGAAACCCAAGGCATTCCCGGCCCGGAGATCGATGAGGAAATCGGCACGATCTACAAATTAATCATGCAGGGGTTGCGCTAATTGATTTGCGCTATGCCTGGACCTTTGTTTGTGCAACCCGACGGTGAGACCTGACGGCCTCGAGCAGTTGGCGTTCATTGGTATGGGCATTTCGAAAAATCCCCACAACCATCGACGCTATCATTTGAGTTTCTCGGCTTAAAGGATCGAGGTGTTCGTCTGCGCAAACCTGATCGAATACGCGTTGGCAAATGGCCATATCGTGAGGGCTAAGACAGGTGCGATTAAAACGGTCCATAACGCCATCATTGCCAAGCAGCGGCCCCTTACGGTCGGGGAGTTGGGCGAAAGTTTCGGTCGCTGAACCAGAATAACGCTCGATCGTTAGGCGATGTTCCCGGCTGCAAAGATTGGTTAATTCTGTACAGTAGCGACTACAGTCATGCAGGCGCGGCTTGCCAGCACCCCTAACATGAGGAATATAATCCTTCGTTAGGATTTGACTCGCTACTGTTCGTCCGAAAGCGTACAATCCGTTTGTCGTCAGCTAAACAGCAATGGGCGCTGACGCTTGGGAGCGACCATCGCACTCTTGCCCTGAAGCGAGAGCACCGCGATGACAGAAGAACGTCGCCCCGGCTTTAAACCCGAAATCGTAGCCACACTAGCGCGGGAATCGGGGGCCACAGAACAGCAAATCAATGAGATAATTTCGTTGGTTGGCTTCGATCGTTCCTCGATATTGCGGGAAGCTCGACTGCTTAAGAAAAGTAAGTGAGCACGTAAATGTCGGTTTCGTACCGAGGCGGACAGATTCTGCCGCCGCCCCTATTTCTCTGGAATCGTCTGCAAATCGTTCTGGGCGCCGACGGCTGAGAGAAAGCGTGCTCTCGCCCATTGGGAGCGAGCGCTATGGATCTGCATCTTGATACAAACAAAAACGAGCTTTTGCGGCGTTTCGATCCTGCTGATCTGAATCGTCTCAGGCCGCATCTGCGTTCGACCTTCCTCGAATTGCGCACGCCGCTCGAAAAGACCGGACAGGAAATCGAGTTCGTCTACTTCCCTAGCAGCGGCCTTGCTTCGGTGGTTGCAAAAAAAAGGCTGGGGGCCGAAGCAGAAGTCGGCATCATTGGTTTCGAGGGTATGACCGGCTCCGCTCTTGTCATGGGAGATGACCGTGCCACGCATGATTGCTTTATTCAGATGACCAGCGAGGCGCTGATGATCGAAGCGCCGCTATTCAAGGCAGTTTTAGACGAAAGCAAAACCCTTCGGCCGTTTTTGATGCGCTACGTCCACGCATTTCACATCCAAGCCACTTATACGGCATTGATAAATGCCCGAAGCAAAATTGAAGAACGTCTGGCTCGGTGGCTGCTGATGTGCGACGACCGCGTTATTGGCAACCGGCTAGTCATCACCCACGAGTATTTGGCGGTCATGCTGGGAGTGAGGCGCCCTGGCGTCACGGTCGCGCTACAGGTGATTGAAGGACGAGGGCTCATCCAGTCTCGGCGTGGCGAAGTGATCATTCGCGACCGGGAAGGTCTGATTCATTTAGCAGACGGTGGCTATGGGGAATCGGAAGCGGAATACAGACGGCTCATTGGCGAAATCAAGATTCAGCCGCCGATTGTCCGGTGATGGAACCAACACCGTATGCGCGAGTTTGGGCCAATGGCCCTCTATTATTTCGACGTCGACGACAACGGCGCAGTCTATTCGGACGACGAGGGGACCGATTGCGCAACCTTCGATAAAGTCAAGGAAGAGGCTGTCCGCGCCCTCGTTGAGATGATCAAGGACAGCCTGCCTGATGGCGATCATCACAGGTTGACGATCAAAGTCCGCGATGACGGCGGCGTCGTGGTGCTGCAGGTCTCGATAAACTTTGAAGTTGAAGCAGAACACCGTTCCGGCGGTGGCAGCTCTCCCGATTCGCACGTCTAATAGCTTCCACGCACTCGAGCGCCGCGTAAACGCACACTGCTCGCCTCTTGCCACCAGGATATCCGGGAACCGAAAATCGCTGGCGGAATTTTCGGCAAATGGATGACCTCCATTATCCCAAGAAACTGGTGCCAAGCCCTCCGCCAAGATGGCAGAATGGCAAGGGCGCATTGATACCGGCTGCAGTTTTGTTGCTCGCGACTGCCGCGGTTATGGGTTGGTGGATCATCTTTCGATGAGCACGCCGTTGCTCGCGAGAGGCAGCGCGGCAAGAATTGCCGACGCATGGGTTGGGGAACCTGGGCGGGTTGCGCCCGCCACAAGCCGGAACAGGCCCGCAGAACCAACACCTCGGGCAGGACGTGGTTCGGACATATCAACTCCTATAGAAACCGCTCGCCGTCGCCGCGATGTTCTAAACAAAACCAGTGAGACGTCTGTCTCGGCCGAGCAAAACCAAACCCGCCCAGCTTGCCGCATTCTGGAAACTCGCAGATGTGATTTTCGATCCGCTCGCGCCCTTGTGTGACAGGGACCATGCCTTCGACAAGCCGGCTGGGTTCGTCGCTCATAACGGATTGATCGGCCCAACGAGGCCAGGATGATCATTGGGCAACTTGTTGACGGCGCTCGTGTTTACCTCACGGCCGACGCGGTTGAACTGAAGCTGGCCGTCGATGTCGTGACTGAGAATATCCTTGAGGCTGTCCTTGGGCGTCGCCGGATCCAGCCAGGCGTCATAGTATGCCTGGTCGAGAATGAGAGGTTGTCGATCGTGCAGTTGCTTCATAGGGTCGCCAGCGGGCTCAGTGATGATGGCGCAACTGGTGATGTCGAGATTGGAGTTATACGCCCAGAGGCCGGCGAAGGAGAATGGCGTGTGACCCGGCTGGTAGATGTGCCAAGGGTCCTTCTTTCCGTCAGCCGGTGAAATGATCCACTCATAAAAACCATCGGCGGGGATCAGGCAGCGCTTCGACATGAAGGCGTCGCGAAAGGCTGGCGCCGTATAGATGCCCTCAATTCTCGCATTGAACATCGCCGCCTTGGGCATCTCCTTTGCCCAGAAAGGAACGAGCCACCAGCGTCCTTCGCGAAGCCTTTGGTTGCCATCTTCACCGGCGGTGACGAACGGCACATCCTGCGTTGGCGCGATATTGTACCGCGGCTCGTCATTGCGACCAGTCTCTCCCGGCGCCGTCAGCCTGTAAAGCCGGTGGATTTCCGACCAGGACAGATACCTCGTATAGCGTCCGCACATGGCCTTGCCTCATTTGCGCAGGATTTCAGGCACGCTGAGCGGGCCGAGATCGAGGATGCGCCTGTATTCATCGGAGCGACGCCAGACCCCGCGTATTTGGCCATTCTCTCTGTCGCGTTTCGGATCGAACATCTGTCCAGAGAAATGGTCGCAGAACATCTTAGCCGCCTCGACATCAGCGAAGCAGTGGAGACGGTAATCTTCATACTTCCCATTTGGCCACACCGCCTGGACCTGCCTATGCTGATATTCAGTTCTGTGATCCAGGCAGAACTTCATGATCGTGGTCAGGTTTCCTTGAGTGCAAAGGTCATCGGGCAGTGCGACCTGGTGCGGCCATTTCTGGTCAATCACCGATGGCGCCGGAATGCTTCGGCTGCGCGCTACCATCAATGGCGTGCGCCGGCCTTCTTGCTTTCCCGGATATAGATGTCGGTCTGGTGGCGTATGGCATTTGAAAGCGACAATGCCAAATCGAGGTCTTCGGGATAGTTGGCCAAGACCCACACAGCCGTCAGTTCGGCGATGGCTGCCTTCTGGCTGACATCGGATAGACCACGCATTTGCTTGGCCATTTTGTTGACCGCCCGGTGAATGGCAGGGCGTTCGCGCTTTATCGTGGCGTAAATCTCAGGCTGCTCGGCCTCGGTCGCAACAATCGGTTCAATGGCTCTGTCTCCGTTTTGCCAGCAGTGAACAAAATGAGAACAAAAGAGTCAAGCTCCCCTTGACCTGGCAGGGATATGTTCCTCTTTTATCCGTATGGCGCATGATCCGATTGACACGCTGGGCAAGGCGACCCGGCACAACATGCTTGTGAAAGCCGAGTGCAGTTGCGGCAACGTCTGCTACTGCCGATCAGCTGCCCTGATGATGGTCTATGGCGGCGGTGTCGACCCGATGAAGCTGAAGTTCGACTGCAACCGTTGCAAGCCGCAGATCAAAATCACTCTATCTGGAAGTGCACCCCGAACATCTGCCGAAACGGCTGATGATCCATAAGCCGATGAAGGTCGACGGCAAGATTGTCTGGCACACCGAGAGATTTCGAGGGTGAAGACCCTCGCTGGCTGCCCGCAAAACCATCTAGGTCAATTGCGGCCATTCAATGTGCTGCAAATCGACCAAGCTCGACGTGCAGGCGCTGATCGACCAGCTCGGCGCCGATCACGGTTCGATGCATTGGGACCTCGTTGGGGTCTTTGGTTGCTCGGATTGCAGGGCTGCAGGCCGCGACCGAAGGCCGGTGTTCTCCACATGCCTCCTGACTACGAAGGCCTCCAGGCGAAGCGCAATCGAGACTGGAAGCCGACGTGCGATCGAAGGGAACATTAGCGGATTCTAACAGTTGATGCTTGCGTCAGGTGGTGCCCCCATCGCCTGCCGAAGATCGGCTCGGAGAGGGGGCTTCCTATACCAGGAGAGAAATCATGAACAATATCATTTGGATCGTTGGAGCGATTGTCATCGTGTTGGCGATATTGAGCTTCTTCGGGCTCCGATAGGTGGCGGCAAGCCGACGACAACCTACGTCGTCACCGTGTTCGAAAAGCCGTTCTGGCGCACCGTGCTGACCACCAAAGACAAGGCCGAAGCACAGGCGGCTGAACAAGCGATGGTTCAGGACGACGTAAAAGCCCAGGTCGAGACGATCACGCCAAAGCCGCTGAAGGCGCGACGCTAGAGTCGATCAGCGCTGCTGTTGCTGGCGCCATTTATTGAGCAATTGGCTTCAGAGGCCTGACGCTTTCCCCACCGCAAAACGACAAGCCCCGCTTCGGCGGGGTTTTCAATTTGCTGAAATTCTGTTGGCCGGTCGCCAAGCTCCTGGCTGCTTGCTCGATCGCCCCGCGGTCAAGTGTCTTGGGCATGGTCGCCCGTAATGCTTGTACGCATAGCCAGCGCCTCTATCGTCAATGACGTCGGAACTGGCGGTCTCAGCCCGCCCGATCCGCCCTGATTTTTTGGAACCGTCGTTTCGCTGCGATGTTAGGTGACCGAAAGACGTTCAATATGGAGTTGTTGATCATGAAACGGCTTCTTTTCGCTGCAGCTATTGCGGAGGCACTATCAACCGGGTTCGCCTTTGCACAATCGACCACCACGACCACGGGCGGATCGTCAACAACGACGATGCCAAGCACTACGACTGACCAAGGAGCGGATTCGACCACCACGAGTGGAACGAACTCGAACTCGGCCAAGGACTGCGCGCCGGGTCAACAGACTGGTAGCGCCAAACAGGCAGCGCCCGGCCAACAGGATACGGATGCAAAATCTGCGGCCCCCGGTCAGATGAAAACGACGACGGAAGGTTGCTGATGCACAGCTATCAGGCCGTAAATCGCCCGCCAGCGCGAGCCAGCAGGCTTTTTTCTTTTCTAGGGAACACGAACATAGCTCGTAGTTGACCCGTGGGCAGCGTTTCCTCCTTTCGCGGCGTGACCCGGCCCATGCGCCCGATTTCGCGGTGAGACATTTAAGCGGCCCGACAGTGCGTTGGAATGTGGGTTGAACCGTCGGGCCTGACCGGCCCCCAAGGGCGGGGGAGCCCAGCCGCCGGCTGGTTGAATCGTATACATTAGGCGATGCTTATCAGGCCTGATCCGCCTAAGGAAATTAGCGCTCTCCCAACGAGCCGCAACGATTGGTTAAGAACGTACAGTGAATTCTGACTTAAGCCACTCTGAGCGCATTAAAATCCCCAAGGTCACCGGCGACGTATTGGTACCGGTGCTTGAAAGTTCGTTGCGCTTTCGCCCGTGATGGGAGGTTGGCATCATGACCCAGCCAAATATAACGGCTTCTGACTGCGATGTCCTGCGCGGCGCCTTCGTAAAAGCGGTCATCGAAAAGAACATCCCAGAGGACCGGTGGCGTGATGAGGCTGCGCTTTTGATCCGCCACTATACGGATAGCGATGACGTAGATCCCAACTTGCTGGAATGGATCATACGGACTGGCACTATCTAGCCGTAGGCGGCTGCGCCCGTCTGGTCAAAATTCTACGGGATAAATTCGGATGGCTTGCCGGTGGTCTTCTCGATTCCGACCGCGAAGGTGATCAGCGCCATCCCAGGCATCCCAAAGCGCATGTGGTGCGAACGCGGCAACCAAACAAACCGCCGCACATCGATGAGAAAGCGGGCCTGATAGCACTCGCAGTACAGAAGGCTGGCCGAGTTTCACAGCCCGAGCGTGGGCCCGGTTCCATTTGAACGAAGCCGCTGAGGGGTTGCTAAAACCGCGTCGCGGAACCGGTCGACGGCGGAGGCGTGGGTAGCATCAACCAACACGGCGGCCGCACGTTCAACTTCATCTCCCAAGTCATCACCCGATCCATGCGCTTCACGACTCGATCGTGGAGAGCATCGCCAACCGGGCGGCATGGTAAAGCACGCTCCGCTTGTGACCGTTCGTATGGGCGGAGCGGGCCGATCAGATCGCGCATTGGTGGGTGCTGATCCAACGGGCGCACGTCGGTGTCGATGGCCTTTCGGCTGAGCCAGGCCGGCAGGAGTTCGTGGAGAACCGATTGAGGTAGTAGACCATGGATGGGCCACGCATGCTGCCACCTGCGGGTTCCATCGCCTGGCAGCCGTCAATGCAGGCGGCCTGGAGGAAGCGCCGCATGAGGCCAGCCTATCGCAGCGTGCTCAGCCAAAAATGTCGCGGCGCGCATGCGCTCGACAGCTTCGGCGAAGGAGGTAACGACTGTTCGATCCCTGCGGCGGCGTGGGTAAAGCCGGGACTGATTGGCCGCGAGAAGCATCTGGGCGGCGAAGAGGATCTGCGTCGCGCGCCTCATTGCTGGATTGTTCGGGAAGGCTGTCCAGGCTCGTAATCGATTGTCAGCATCCTCCCCGACTGATTTACGTGGCGGGCTGGATATCAGCCCTTTTTGACGTAGCCAGCGGTAACCTCGTCTTTGTGCGCGGCGAAGGCTTCAAGCACCTCGCTCTTCTCGGCCTTGGGAACCTTGAAGTGATCCAGCGTCCTGCCGAGTTCAGCTGCGACCTCGTCGAATTCTGCGGGAGAGATCCGTAGGTCCCGATGGGCCTCCTCAAGGCCAAGCGATGTCGTGCCGGGCTTGGTGGCCACGAACTTGAAAGGGCCGCCAGAAACGTCGCAGACCCAGAGCGTGCGCATGAACTTGAGCCCTGGCAGCCGTTCAAGGTTCTTGGTGTGCCATTCCCGTAGCTGCGGGTTCTTAGACTTCTGGCCGACGACAGGGTTCTTCACGACGGCGTCGCTGAAATGATCCACGACCGCGGCGATCGCGAAGACGCCCCCCAGCCGCTCGTACAGACTTTTCTCAAGCTTGGTTTGGTTGGCTCCCGCGTTGTTCATCGCCAATATGACCGTCGATGCGCCGGCTAACCCTGCGACGACGCTTCGTCTTGTGAGAGAGGTCGAAACAGTCGCTTTCATGTCCGGACTCCTTTTGGATGGTCAGAACGTGCCGCAGCCGTCTGGCCGCATTGGAAACTTCCCGTTTGCCTTACCCTCCGTTGGCTAATGAGATAACGCCGTTGTGCCGGAAATATTCCCCTGCGCCCGCTGCGGGTAAAAGTCGTACAAACTTCGCGCTTGAATGGCTGACTTCAGCGGTCCCCATTACGAAACCGTACACTGCCTTGAAGACCTCAACCTCATCGGTAGACGCTGTGTTGTAGCGTGGAACGTCATTGCTGCCGACCTCAGCCGGCACCGTCAGACGGCTGTCGATAGAAGGGAATCGGCGATATGCGGGAACAGAGTTCAGAGGCGGACGTTTTTCCTTCAGGTCACGCGTTTGCGGGTGAACTAAACGGAGGAAATTTGAAATGAACATCAAAATGCTTACGATGGGCGCGATGGCGCTCGCAATAATGACGGGCTCAGCGCTGGCTGGTAACACTTCCGCGCTCGACGATCCGGCAAAGATGTCACCGTTCTTCACCGATGCCGGCATGAAAACCTTGAGGTCGGAAGCGGATTTCAAGACCGCATGGATGGCCATGAAACCTGATGAACAAAAGGCGGTAGTGAAAGACTGCGGCGACACCACACTCAACAAGGCGCACGCGGATTTCTGCGCCATGGCGAAGAAGATGGGCGGCTGAAAATAACGTCCTGGGGCGCGGAAACGAAAGCTCTGAAGGCGTAGTGGTAGCGAACTCCGCTTGAGGGATCGCCGCGTCGAGGATAATAATCCTGCATGGGTCTAGCACATGCAAGCGGTTGATTAGGATAGGTCGAAAAATGGCCGACGCCAGGGGTTGGGATACCTTGGGTTGGCAGGCGCCGGCCAAAGGCGGGTAGCCTTACCGACCTGGAGCGCACCTTTTTGCTCATGCCGCGATTGATCGAATACTCGCGGCCCGTGGAAACGGGTCCATCTGTTGCGCGATCTTAGCGAGATTGTGAACGACCCGCCCCGCTTGCAAGTTCGGGTAATCGAGTAATGGTCGGCGCCATCTAAGGTTGGGCCCATGTGCGCTAAAATTGTACAGAAATAACCAAGACGAGCACCGGCGGAACAATCTCTTGCGCTGGCCGGATGCCCGTCCACCCGGTCTCAGCCTTTCCTTTCCCGCCATGCGCGCCGCTAGCGCGCCGATTGTTTCTTGGCGTATGCGGCGACAGCACCGAGGAAAGCCAATGCGGCTGCATCGCACGCCGGCCGAGACGGGCCTTTGGCAAAAAGAACGGCGTCCGCAGCGCGGATCGTCAAGCCATGCTTTTTGGCGAAAGAGGTAACCTCGTAAGGCTGATCATATTCAGTTGGATCGCCGATGCCAAAATCGTGACGCATGCGACTACTTCCTCCCAGTTAGCTACCTTTTTTCCTCTCGCCCTGGGACAAAATTAACAACCTGGCGGGCGCGTGAGTCTAGCAATTGGGGATTGTGTAAAACGATATACTCCGGACCCGCCTACATCTTGTTGTTGTCTCTACGGTCTCAGTGAAGCACGCGCAGCCAACGCCTGGTTCTTCCGTTGTTCAGAAACGCTGTCCGGCCTCGCTTCCAGGTCGACCTCGTAGCGATTGAACCGTCATCTGCTTGCGCCATGGCGCGGCCTTTCGAACGATCAGGCCCACATACTGCGCTGGCCGGCCTTGGCCTCGTTTCGAATGTAAGCGTCTCTCCGCTTTGAATGCCGTCGGCCTGTCCGATTTTGACGACCTGCGCAAGGCGATCACCCGACACCTCTATTTCGTTGCGTTCGATCTCCTGCATCTCAACGGACATGACGAGCGCGATATGACGGCTGGAGGAGCGCCGCGAGATCCTGGAAAGAATGATCCCGGCCGACATCCGTACCCAGTTCAGCTAGGCGCCGCCCGGCGAGGCAAGGCCACTTATAACCTGGGCGATCAGGTCGGACTTGAGGGCATGGTGTCGAAGTGGCGCGACAGCAAATACCGCAGCGGCCTGTCAACGAACCGGCTGAAGGCAAAAAATGCTTGGATCAAGCCAAGGCACAACGCGATGCTCGGCCGGTAGAAGAAATTGTCGATGAAAGCGTGGCATCAATCCCAGCCAGGCGCTGCGGCTCACCTCAGCAATACGGCGAGGGCATTGGCAGGCGAACGTGCCAATTACCATCACTGGCTCCGCGATTATTCGTCGAGAAACCACCTGCCGGTCTTGTCTACGCGTCGGGGCGCGATAATTTTTGTAGGGAAGGGGCCTTCGATCCACAGGAGCCGACCATGAAACATCAAACCCTAAACCAACTGCAGACAATCGCAAAAGTGGAACCCTTGTCGACGTACCCGATCATGACCCGGCAACAGCGCATCGATCGTTGGGCAGAGCTGCTAGCAGAACATCCCGAGCGATGCCTTGGAGCCCTGACCGGCACCGAGCATCTGAAGCGGGAAGCCCGCGACGCGGCACGTTGTGAGGGCTCACCAATCACAGTGGCTTTCGAGGATCCAGTACTGCGTGCATTGGGCCTGGAAGATGATACCTATGGGGAAGCAAAGCGCTTCTTCGAACTGACTGACTGGCAATTGCACGACGTCGTCTGTAGTTGCCATGTCGGGACTACGATGAAAGGGCAATGGGCTGCTGCAAGACTCCGCCGGACAACCGGTGGCAACAGGTTTTTCAATTGGCTCAGAGAGAGAATGTGGCACTGAGGTCGCCTAAGACTGCGACAACCATTGGAGTTTGTTTTCGGAGAGCGGCCGTTCTTCGTCCTGTGTCTTGGGCACAAACTTTCCTCCGCTTCGATATCTCGTCGCGGCCGGAACCGCCCAACTTAAGCCCGCTAAGCTCTGGATCGGCACGCTGCTCTCCCCCGAGGCAGCGGGCTTGGTGTTTGGCGCTGGTTCGGCTTGCCGTCCAGTTTGCGGAAAACCTGGCAGCAAAAGCGACAGCCCGATCTGCGACCGCCGAATGGGCAAAACTGCGTCTGTCAGCAGCGGGGAGCGGAACCGCGGAATGCAACATCCGATTGGTGACAACGAAAGGGCGCGGTCCGTGACAGCGCCCTTAATTGATGGTTCGACGCTATTTTGTCCTACCACCCTTGTCGACTATACCAGTCGTCGACGTCCCGGCGTACGCGATCGTTCGCAATGCCGTATCGCTCCTGGATTTTGCCTTCGAGTTGATCGCGCTTGCCGGCGATCCGGTCGAGATCATCATCAGTGAGCTTGCCCCACTGTTCTTTAACCTTACCTTTGACCTGCTTCCAGTTTCCTTCGACGCGGTTCCAGTCCATGGTCGCGACCTCCTTGGTTTCACCCGTGGAAAAACGGTCATAAGGCCGTGAGGTTCCACCACGAGCGCGCATGGGACTTAAGTCCAGCGTAAAAACGCGATGGCCTTACCCACGAGGTTGCATGGAACAGCCTATTCTACCTTGGTTCTCGGCAGACGGATAGAAGTTCTAGTCGAACGCCGCTGTTTGCTGCACCAGCCAGCGGTCGAGGGACCGTGGAGACCCTTTTCCATTTTTCTCGCCATTAGGACGGCAAAACAACGCAGGCCTAAATCAGCAATGGTAGCGGGCGGAGGCACCCTGCTGCAGAGCGCGATATTGGTGTCGACGCCCGCAGTTTCATCCAGCATCTCGTTCGCACTTTCGAGGGCGAGCTTCCATATCCAAAAGTTCCAGTATCCCGCGTCCCCTACGATCCTGGGGCTTTGGCGCCTGCTCGTGGGCGGCCTGGTATCAGGCGAAGCGCGCGGCTTCGTGGTTATGCCGTTCCAAGCTCGGCGACGCCAGCTATGCGCCAATGACATGTGAGCACGGTATCACAGCTCGAGATTAGCCTCCTCAATGCTGCGGGCTTTTCGACGGGCAACTCTAAGAAAATGCGTCACGTTTCCGAGGACATGGACGGTGATGTACTGAGCGACCCAATATGGGGCGCTGACTGCCGCATGTGCACATCGTTCCTCGCCTGCGAGGTTGCAGATCTCGCGCTTTCGGATGGCAGGAACAAGAGTCCCGGTGACAGCGTTTTGAAGGCAGCAAACGCCGCGTTGATGTCCTCTGAGACAAGCGGCGTGCATTAGTCAGGCAGGAGGAGAGAGTACATGACCCGCAATCTTTTAGTCACAACAGCGCTTGCGATACTGACCGCGACGGGCGCTTATGCGCAACAGGCAGCAGCGCCCGCGCCGGCGCAGCCCACGGCCCAGGCTCCCGCGCCGCAGGTGTCGCGCGCGGAGGGTAGCCTGGTCACCAACATCATCGGTGAATCGGTCTACAACGGAACTGGCGACAATGCCGAAAACATCGGCAAGGCCACCGACGTCGTTTTCGACAGCAACGGCCAAGCGAAATCCGTCGTGATCGGCGTCGGCGGCTTTCTTGGGATCGGCACCAAGAATGTAGCTTTCGACTACAGCAAGCTTCAATGGGCAGAGAAGAACGGCGATCGTTGGCTCGTCGCTCAGACCACCAAGGACGAGTTGAAGGCACAGCCAGACTTCGACCGCGTGGCTTTGGAACCCGCGGCGTCGAATAAAACATCGACCAACGCGCAAAACGGGCCCGCGACCGCAGCCGCCATGCCGCTTCTTGCAACCGACATCAATGGCAAAAACGTCTACAATGGCACCGGCGACGACGCCCAGAAGATTGGCGATGTGAACGATATTGTCCTGGCGAAGGACGGCAAGGCGAAGTTTCTTGTCATCGGCGTCGGCGGCTTCCTTGGCATTGGCGAAAAGAATGTCGCCTTCGATTTGGCCAAGGCGAAATGGGCTGAAAAGAACGGCAATCGCTGGGTGGTCGTGCAGACCACCAAGGAAGAAATGCAGGCACAACCGGATTTCGATCGGAAAGCCTATGATCCTGCCCCGGCCACCACGGCGTCTAACAATGCTGCGGCTCCCGTTACCACCGTGCCGGCTGTAGAACCCGGCAAAACCGCACCCAAACCCGCAGCAACCACTACCGCGACCGACCAGACCAAGACCGGATCGATCGACAAATCGACGTTGAAACAAACGCCGATAGGAGAGATCCGGGCCGAAGATTTCGTTGGAACGACGGTCTATGGCGCCAATGACGCCAATGTCGGTGAGATCGGCGACGTGGTGCTGAATGGCGATAAGAGAGTCGACGCTGTCATCATCGACGTCGGCGGCTTCCTCGGCATTGGCGAGAAGGAGGTCGCGGTCGGCATGGACAACCTCAAGTTCATGACCGACAAGAACGGCAAGCGCTATCTCTATACTAATTTCACCAAGGAGCAGCTCGAAGCGCAAGCCGGCTACGACAAAGGCACCTATGCACAGAAACGCGACGAACAGCGGATGATCCTGCGCTAACCCGTCAAAGGCCTGCATCGGCAACGATGCAGGCCTTTTTCATATCCGGTTGGTATCGGGGCAAACAGAAGTTGGACAAAAACCTGCGGGCCGAAGGGGAATTCGCGAAGCAACCAAGGGTTTGGCGGCGCGTTGGGTACGGAAACTTGATTGACCACCAGAAACCTTCAAGGGAGAAGTCGATATGGTCGATGACAAGAGCAAGCGGGATTTTCGCGACAGAGCCAGGGTGGCGGGTGACGAGGAGTATGAGATTGGTTACATCGCCAGCAAGTTCGGCCTTACTATCCCGCAGGTCCGGGAACTTGTCGCCAAGCATGGGAATGACCGTGAAACACTTGAGCGCGAAGCGAAGGCACTTTGCACCCAATAGCCGTAAGAACAGCATAAGGTCATTTCTCATATTGTGAATCAGATCGCCCGCGCCCTGTTGGTTGCGTGCATTTTGGGAGGTTCTTCTGATGTCCGTCCAGTGTCGCGTTTCGGTCGACGATAGCCAATTCATCGAAAACGTTAGATTTCAGGTTGTGCCACGTATCGGCGAGAGCGTTTCAATGTCGCGCGACGGAGCCTTCGCCAATCTGCGCGTTTCGCGGGTATTGCACTTGCCCGAAGGTGAATCCCCCGACGGGTCGCTCGTTGTCTTAGAACTCACCAGCAAAATTCTCTGATTGATCCGCTCTGCCTTTTGCTTGGCGATCCCCTACCGCTCCTGGCTACGCCTCAGCCGTTGGTCGCGATTGCCCGTCAATTCGATTAAAATCATCGTCGCGAGGTTGCCCCATTGTTTTGGACGCTCGCTCCGCGCTGGGGCGAGGCGGGCTGATCAGAGCCAGCCGATCAGCAGCTAGAGGGACTGCTGCAGCAGGAAACCCAAATCGAAAATTGTTCCCGCGTCCTCGAAAAATGCCCTGAGAACAGAGGCCGAGTCCAACCTCGGGCAGCTTCGCACCCGGTCCATCACTCCGCCACTGCCCCCTTGAGTGCAGTGGCATGGGCTGCGGGACTGAACGATACGCAAGAAACGCTGGGCGAGAAATTTGAACGGATCCGGATATGGAGCGATCACCTCATTGGTTCGACCCGCGATGGATTAACCCATTATAGGCTAAACTCGCCGCCAGCCATGCGATCCAAACTTCAACGGGTCAGAATGAGATCCTCCTCGTCGTCGCGCTGCTTGCCACCAAACGCCGCTGCAACGCTCGCTATGAAGGCGCCGATAACCATCGACAATGCGCCTATAAGCGCGAAGGATGCAGTGGCTTTCCTTGCTGTATCGGCCGCCTGCTTGGCCTTGACCTTGGCGTCGTCGACTTTGGCGATTACCGCATCCACTCGGGTCTTCGCATCGGCGTCCGACAGGCCTGTGCGGGCGGCGACGAGTTGCGCCAGATAGGCCTTATCCTCAGGCGATACCTCGCCATTTGCCGCCCCCGCTAGCAGGATGCGCGTTGCTTGTTCCGCAGCGGTGGGGCCGTTCTGTTCATTGGCAGGCGCGGCGGCGGTGTTCGCCGATCGGAACAGAGAATCTACAAAATAGCCGGTCCAGGTGCCAGAAGACGGGGCATCTGTCGCGACCGCATTGGCGGCTGCCGTGGTTGCCCCCATCGCGGCGCCTGACGCCACTGAGGATGCAGCCTGCACACCCGTGCCCAGCGCCGCCGAAAGAGCTGAGCCGAGCACGCCGGCGACAAGCAACGTTGCCAGCGCCCACGCAAGGAAACCGTGTGCGGTGTCACGAAAATAGACTTCGTCGGTGTGGACATTTACCCACTTGGTGCGCAGCCGACCGGTGAGATAGCCGCCTACGCCAGCTGATAGCCATTGAACGACGACAAGCCAGGCAGCCGCCGAAACCGCGAAGGTCGTGGTCGAAGCGCTCGATCCAGTCCACGGCGAAACCATGGTCAGTCCTAGACCTGAGCCGACCAGCATCAGGATCACCGTGAGCGTCGAGGCCGCGAAAGCGCCCGCGACGATCGGCCCCCAGCTGACAGCCGATGAGGATGATTCAGAGACCGGCGTGATGTCCGTCGATGAAAGCACGGTTCCCATTTTCACCCCCTACCGCGCAAACAGCATAATCAGAATGATGATTGGGATTGGAACCCCGAGCAACCAAAGCAAAATACCTCGGCCCATATCGACCTCCTTTAAGGTGCTGAGACGAAGTAACAATTCTCTATGAAGCCTTTCGTTCCACAGGTACTGTTGGGCATGCTGCGGCAACTTTCCTGAAGGGACAGATGCGACTGGTCTAGGCGCGTGACTTACTCGACTGGCGGCGAGCGACAGGCCTGACACCTGCCTCATGGTGGCGCCTTTCCCCTAAACAAGCGTCCCTCGGAACTGCCGACCCAGCAGACCGCCTATTAGAGAGCTTCCGGAGATTTCTTCGGCCCTTTGACTTTGATAGGAAATGTCGCGTCGCCGTCTTTGTTGCCCGAGATGACCCGGGGATTGGCGCTAGCGACGCCGTCGTTTTTTCCGCCCTTGTGGTTCTTTTCCGACTGACCCTTTGCATCCTGCTCGGGCGGTCGTTCTGTTGTTCGATGTATCTTGTTCGCCATGATGGCCTCGCGGTTTGCCATCCAACTCCTGGCAATTTCGAAAGTTCCAATCCACGTCCTGCTTGGGCGCTTAACCCCGCCTTCGTGCTCGACCGCAGAATCAGAGCAACGTTTGTTTGACCGCTGTGGAACCGACCGACCTGATGCATGTTGAAACTGAAACGTGTTCGCTATTTTTCCGACAAGGCGGCGTCCATGAGCATTCTGCAAACCACCAAAAAAGCGATCGAGAACATCACGGGTTTCGCTAGACCGCGCAAGGAAAGTGTCGCAGGTCTTGTGAGGCGGCGAAAATCCAATGAGTTCCGGTTCAAGGATGATGGACTTGTGCCCAATCATCCTTCATGGCCGCTCGTCGTTTTTCGCGGTGCCGTGAAGTTGCCCGAAGGGCTTGATCCCGCAGCCGTCATGGAGGTGGTTTTCGATACAAACGGATGGGGCGATAGCTGGCGAAACGGCATCTATGATTACGTTCACTATCATTCGCAAATACACGAGGTCCTGGGCGTTGCAAATGGGAGCGCTAAAGTCCAGTTTGGCGGCAAGAAGGGACGAACGCTGTCGCTGAAGGCTGGCGATGTCGCGGTTCTCCCGGCAGGCACCGGGCACCAATGTCTCTCGGCATCCGATGATTTTCTGGTTGTCGGTGCATATCCTCCCTTTGGGACTTATGACGAATGTACGAGCAGAGATCAGCATGCCGACGCGCTCGCAAGTATCCCCAGAGTGCGTCGTCCGCGCAAGGATCCGGCATACGGGAGCCAAGGCCCGCTGTTGAAGAGTTGGAAGCGCTAGCCGTCGGGGTCGAAAACCTCGGCAACTGCCTCTTTTCTCAGCGGGTGGCAGGACTGCCATCGTGAGAATGAACGCTGATAGCAAGAGACAGACGCCGCTCGTGATTATGATCGGCCACTCTGCCTTCATGATGCGGAAGGCCAGCCACAAGGCGAATCCCAAACAGTGATGGCATACATCGGTGCGGAGATGCCGCTTGTGTCTCGCGTTTTGACGATTTTCCAAGCCTGCGGCGTGAAACTGGTCTTGGAGCAGACAGTTGCAAAGTAGCCGATGAGCGTGAGTGTCTGCATGAAGGCGGCCCCGACTTAGGTCGCATCTACGCGCTTGAGGTCAGATATCCGAACCACGCCGTACTGGCTGACAAAGGTAAGGGTGGAGTCTGTGCTCTGGCTCTGTGAAACTCCAGATATACGATGGTCGCCGGTATCATATTTCCATCTTTCCATGATCGTCGATGACCAGGCGGCTTTGCTCAGGAAACGCTGCGCAGCGCATATTGTTTTGAGAACCAGCGGCAGACGAACTCCCAATCTCCTCAGGCCACCACGAGCCGACGTGGGCCATGCCAGCAGACGGGTAGGCCGAGAGCTGTGCGGCGATAGCGTTGAGGTTTGTCTTGAGGCCGACATTGAACATGTCGCCGACCATCGTCATGCCGGAAGACCATTGTGACATTCCTCCGAAGTCGGCGTGGTGAACTGGGCGACCGCCACTCGGCCGTTCCATGTTGATGGAGTTCAATCAAATTCTATCCAGGCTGGTGCATGATCGCTTGGCTTCTCCCATGCACGCGTTTCGGCATCTACTCCGGCATTCTTCAGGCGATCCAATAGAGATGGGCTCAGCAAGAGATGGTCCATCCGCAACCCGGAACTACGATCGTACCCACCGCGGTAGGAGAAGTTCCAATACGTGTAAATTCCCTTTTCTGGATGAATGCGACGGACGGCATCGATCCAACCCTGAGCAAGCATTTCGGCGTAGGCGCTCCGGCTCTCAGGCAAGTAAACGGCATCGCCAAGCCATCGCATCGGCACCGCCGCGTCGATCGGGCCTGGAACGACGTTGTAGTCGCCGCACAGGATGCTCGCCGAGCTATCGCGGAGCAGCAGCTGGCCATAGGTGATCAGGCGTTGGAACCAGCGAAGTTTGTAGTCGAATTTCGGTCCCGGCGCCGGATTGCCATTAGGCAAATACAGGCAGCCAACAACAAGTCCATTCACATCTGCCTCGATGTAGAGGCTGTGCGAATCGTCGGGATCGCCCGGCAGGCCCCGTCGACGTTCCAGCGGCTCGATCCCGCGAGCGAGGATTGCCACGCCATTGTAGGATTTCTGTCCGTGCCAGATCGCGCCATAACCGGCGTTTCTAATCGCGTCGACCGGAAATTTTTCGTCAGAGGTCTTCAATTCTTGAAGGCAGACGATGTCGTAGTCGGTTTCGCCAAGCCACTTGAGAAGCACAGGCAACCGGCCGTTGACGCCATTGACGTTGAAGGTTGCGATGCGGGTCATCTGGGCGATCTAGCGTCTCCGCGCCGCTTCGTTTGCTGGCGACATAGACGACCTATATTCCGCAATACGGCTGACGTCAGAACCGTCCTGGTGGCCGATGTTGCTTTGTCATCGTCCATCTGCATTTTTGCTCGAAGCTTTGGTGCTTTGACCGGTGGGAGCGGACGTCTTTGCATCTTTGGAATGAGCGGCAAGCGCCGGACCCGCACCGGTAGCTTTACGCATATCGCCGCTGCCCTTGCCGTCAGTCGATTTCTTACCCAACAGTCCTGAGAAATATTTTCCAAAAAAGCCCATTTGACTCTCCATCTTGGTGTTACTGCCTCGACTGCGGATCAAGTGTACTGGGCGACAAAATTCTGCGCTCTCGTTGGGCGGCTTTGCGCGGCGCCTGTGCTCTTCAATGATTTCGGCGCTCTTCTCGGAACTGCCGACAATCGCTGCGCGAACCGGCAAGCGCTCGGCGCCTGACTAACGCGGCCGAAAACTCAAACAGGAGGCATTCCAGTCGTTTGTAGACCAGTCGTTTGTACTGCATGATCATGCCCTTCATCTCTCAAGACCGCCCCGGCGCTTTGGTCGGCCGAGGCGGTTGGGTAGACGATCAATCAAGCTGCCTTCTGTTCTGCCGCCCGTTCGTTGACGCCGGCTTCACCGAGGGCGGTCAATGCCTCGTCGGTGGCCTTCTCCTCCTCGAGTGTCGCATTTAGAAGCGCCGCCACGTCATCCTTGCCGAGCGTTGTAGCCCAAGCAATCAGGGTTCCATACCTGGCGATCTCGTAGTGCTCCACGGCTTGCGCGGCACCGACCAGCCCCGCATCGAGCGAAGTCGAACCCTTGTACTCCTCAAGAATTTCAGATCCTTCCTCCAAGATGCCGTCGATCGCCGGGCAAGTTTTGCCGCGGGCGGCCACGCCGAGGATATCGAAGACTTCCTCCAGACGTTCGACCTGTCCCTCGGTTTCGGCGAGGTGCTTCTCGAATGCCGCCGAGAGCTGCTCTTCGTATGCGCCTTTGGCCATCTTCGGCAGGGCTTTCAGAATTTTCTTCTCGGCATAGTAGATGTCTTTGAGACCATCGAGGAAAAGGTCCTCCAGGTCCTTGGTGTTGCCATTGGCTTTTTTGGCAGTAGGCATGTGCCGGTCTCCTCTGTTGAAAATCGCCCGTCGCGAGCATTTTCTAAACTCGGAAACCTGAGCCCGGTTCCGGCATGATGGAGATATCCAAGGGTCCTGTGCTCATTCAAACAAAGGACCGCGTCATTCCCGTCCACCAGCTGCGCCGCGGCGCACACCCGGCAAACAAGCGGGGAAACGCTTCTCTTGAAGCCACCCGATCGTTCAAGGGTCGCCGCTGGATTGCGAGACCCGGTTGCATCCAGGAATCGGATGATGAGCGGGTGCATATGCAACCAGATTACCTCTGAATGGTTTTTGATATGATTTTGAGCAGGGCCAGCTTTGACCACAGTCCAAAGGTAGCCAATTTCATGGACGTATCGGTTTCGCGAACTGCAGACGACAACATCAAAGCCGGCAAAAGCGGCTTGCTGCTTGTCTCGGACAATTATGACGCTTTCGCTGTGCGTGTGCTGGCTGCAAGGAGCGCTGTGCGCACCCTCGACCTGATGTATTACCTTTGGCATGATGACCACACCGGCAGGTTGCTGCTCCAGGAGGTTTTTCGAACGGCTGAGCGCGGCGTGCGGGTGCGCATGCTCCTTGACGACGTCAATCCACGCAAAAACGATTCTGCATATCTGGCGTTGAACAATCATCCCAACATCGAATTGAGGCTGTTCAATCCGAGCAGTATCAGGCGCGGTCGGATCATGCGTGGCGTGGAAGTGCTCTTACGGCTTTTTGCACTAACGCGACGTATGCACAACAAGGCTTGGATCGCCGACGACAAGTTCGCCATCGTTGGCGGTCGAAATCTTGGCGATGCCTATTTCGATGCGGCGGAGACCAATTTCCGGGACCTCGACATGCTGCTCCTTGGCCCTGCGGTACAGCAAACCGCGCAGATATTCGATGCCTTCTGGGCTTGCGAGGAATCAAAGCCAATCGAAGCACTCGGTTCAGGGATCGAGCATAAGCAAGCTAGCTTGTTCGAAGGAAGCGATCCCGAAACCGAGTCAAGATTCTTGAACGGCATCGGCGAGCGGGGCTCAATTGCAGAGTTTATTGCGGCCAGCAACGACGTTCATTGGGTGAAAGGAGTGCGGGTGATTTCCGATCCGCCGGAGAAGGTTCGTGGCTGGAGACGTCGCAGCTGGTTGATGAAGGAGTTGCTTCCCATAATTCAATCGACGCGCGAGTGTCTAGAAATTGTCTCTCCTTATTTCATCCCCGGCAAAAGGGGTTCGGCGATCTTGTTGGACCTTGTCGGCAGCGGGGTTGACGTTTCGGTTCTGACCAATTCCCTGGCCGCTACAGACGTCGCCGCCGTCCATGGCGCTTACGCAAACTATCGCAAGCGGCTGCTTAGGAATGGCGTCAAAATTTTTGAGCTCCAGCCGTTCAGCCGGCAGCCGGCAATCTCGGTATTTGGTTCAAAGGGCGCCAGCCTACATACGAAAGCTTTCACCGTTGACGAAAAGACCGGTTTCGTCGGCTCCTTCAATTTCGATCCACGGTCAGCGTCCTTGAATTCGGAAATGGGCGTGCTTTTTGAGGATGAGAAATTGGTGGCGGAGCTGCGGAATCAGTTCCAATTAGAGATATCTCCGGAAGCGAGCTATCGGCTCGAACTGAAACACAATGTTCTGCACTGGCATAGCTGCGACGAAGGCAAGCTCCGAGACTATACCAGTGAACCAGAAGCCGGATTGTTTCGCCGAATCCTGACGGTCTTCGTCCGTCACCTTCCGATCGAATCTCAGCTCTAGCATCGGAAGATGCCGACGGCCTCGGGATCGGGTGTGCAAACATGCAACGCTGACCTACCCAGGGGTCAGCCAGACCGCATCACACCCGGTTCTTCGAAAACCGAGTCGCCACTCCCATGCTGCGCGGCGTCCGGATCACTCGGCAACACGTGGGAAAAATTGACTGTGGCGACCAGATATCCGGCTTCATCGTAGACCTTGATTATCGATCCCGATTGTTTGGTACCGGACCTTGGGTCCGCCGCCATTGCAACGCGCGCCATCTCTATTGCTCTCGGACTGGCCATCTCCTCGCTGGCCAACTCTTCCTCGAAAGCGGTAGTCTGGCCGGATACTGTAGTCTCAAAGCGAAATTTTGGCATGGGTCAACCTCCTGTTCCTATGCAATTCCCGTGTCCGGGTTGCGTTCCCAAGAAACAGAACTGGTGAAGCAGCTAAGATCGCCGCGATGGCCAGATTCTTGTCGCCACGAAGGTGAGCAAACCCGTTATCACAATCCAGGCCACCTCGCGTTGGGTAATTGGCCCAAGGTTCGATTTCTGTCGCGACGGGGTCTCTGCCTCCACGATCGGTTGAAGGTCGGACCGACTGCCGAGACGCACGGAATAGGCTCGCGTGAACTCGGCGCCGAGCAGGAATATCTCCGACGAATAGTAGACCCAAAGCAGCACGACCAGCAGGGCACCTGCCGCGCCATACGAGGATGCGATCGCGCTGGTTCCGATATACCAGCCAATCAGCGACTTGCCGATAGTGAAGAGCAAAGCGGTCACTGCCGCGCCAATTGCGACATCGCGCCAAGCAGCGACCGGTCCGGCAGAATCTTGAAGATCGCGGCAAACAGAGCGGAAATCAGCACGAATGATACAATGCCGTTTATTGACGCGAGAATGATCGTGCCGAACGGCAGATGGGCATTGATAACAGCGCCAAGGGCGGAAATGGCGGCGCTCGCCGCCAATGACACAAGCAGTAAAAATCCCAATGCTGCAACCAGGCCCAGGCTGGCGGCCCGCGCCCGCACCAATCGCGACACAGACATAGGTGGTGGCTCAATCTTCCAGATTTTGTTGAGCGAAAGCTGCATTTCGCCAAACACCCCTGAGGCTGTCACGAAGAGGGTGACGATGCCCACCAAAGTGGCAAGAGTGCCGGCGGTTCTGTGAGAAGCGCTTTCGATGGTGGTGCGCAGAAGGTCGCCGGTTTGCG
Organism: Mesorhizobium sp. P171375; assembly: GCF_057786075.1. Classification (NCBI taxonomy): domain Bacteria; kingdom Pseudomonadati; phylum Pseudomonadota; class Alphaproteobacteria; order Hyphomicrobiales; family Phyllobacteriaceae; genus Mesorhizobium; species Mesorhizobium sp. P171375. The sequence continues at coordinate 5,326,396 of NZ_JBYNWF010000001.1, read as the reverse complement.
ATCCCATCACGCCTGCGATTTCGGCCGCCAAGGCGACTTGAGCTGCTTCATGCCCAAAGACAAGTCCAGCAACCGCAACAACGATCAACAAGATCGGGGCGAGGGACGTGACGGCATAAAACGCCATCGCCGCACCGTGGCTGAGGGCATTGTCGTTGATGAATCCGAGGATGCTCTCCTTGCCAAGAACCCAGGCTTCGCGTGCCACTCGCATTGGGGAACCCCTTGTTACCTGAATGAGGAATCTAGGGCTGCGGGCAACGAAAACGAGACGTATGCCGTGGCTTACAGCGACGAGCTGCGCGGTCCACCGTTCTGCTCACCGGTCTCTAGGATCGCCGAGGGTGGGGTCGCGCGGTCGCGTGTAGCCATCGACGCGAGGCAAACCATCATCCATCCTGATAAACGGAAGTCGCATTTCCTAATATGCCTGAGCTTGAGGATTGAATTCCTCGGGCGCGTCCATAAAACCGATCGAGATGTAGGACTCGTTTGGCAACCCTTCATCGGTGTACCCAATTGACGTGCCACACTCCGAACAGAAGGAGCGCACGACGCCCCTGGTTTTCGAGAACGTTTTTGGTTTTGGGCCCAGCCATTTGCGCTGATCGGGACGATAGCCAATCCAGATAGTCAGTGGGCTGCCGATCGCTCTTCGGCAGTCATCGTCGTGGTCGAAACAAATCCAAAAGGGATCGCCGCTAAATTCAGCTGTCACAGCTCCGCAAAAGCAATGCCCTCGATCAACCCGGGTCGGTTTGCTGGTCGTCGTTCGTGGTCTGTCGTCCATGGTAGTCCTCCGGCGAGCGTCGTGGCGTAACGCCACGGCCGGCAAGCGGTTCCTTTGGACATCAGAGAGCTGCAGACGCGCCCAACTGGCACGCTGATCGTCAATATCTTTTGAGCCAGATCGTGGTCCGACCACAGCTCCAACTCGCTCAGCGTGTGTCTGGAAAAGGATGCTGGGTCGGCACGTCGGGACGTGATTTCCCACGCGGTCGCCTTTGCGCCGTTTTCGCAAAATTCAAGGGGATGCTGCTGGGCAGGTTTTGCCCAAGCGCAACTGACACACATGTATCCTTCCGGCTTGTTCTGGGTCGAAAGCAGCTTTGGCTCTTTGAACGGGACATGCTCCCTGAGAGCGATTTCGGCCACAGATTTTGCTGATCCCCAGCCACCGACCGGACCGCTATATGGTTTGGTAGAGGGCGACCGTGCTTCCGATGTCATTTCTGCTTCATCTCAGACCGAAGGCCAAACGCGGCCCCTACCAACTCGCCGCGACGGGACAGTCACTTCGCCGACGACGGGCTCATCATCCCAGCTGGTCTGCCACCCGCTGGGCTTCATTGAGGCACGACGTGCCGGGTTTTCCACGCTGATCATTCAGGCTGGCCCGGCAAAATAGAACTAAGAACTTGCCTGACGGTTCCATGAATGACGCCTGCTTCGCTCGGATCGCCCTTCGCAAGCGACAAGGTCAGGTTCTTGGCCTGTGCGAGCGTCAAATGCGGCGGCAGGGGTGGCACTTCAGGGTCGGTTTTGACTTCAAGGACGACGGGGCTATCGGATGCAAGCGCCTCGTCCCAGGCGGGGCCGAGATCTCTTGGACGATCGACAAACAGCCCCTTGAGGCCGATCAGTTCGGCAAACCGATGATAGGGCACATCGGGGATGTCCTGCGAAGCTTCTAATTTCGGGTCTCCTTCCATGACCCGTTGTTCCCACGTGACCTGATTGAGGTCCTGGTTGTTGTAGACACAGATGACCAAACGGCCGTCGGCCCATCTCTTCCAGTATTTGGCGACAGTGATCAATTCGGCCATGTTGTTCATCTGCATCGCGCCGTCGCCGACGAGCCCAACGACCGGACGATCGGTGTGCGCGAATTTTGCGGCAATCGCATAGGGAACCGCCGCTCCCATCGAGGCAAGCCCGCCCGAAAGCGATGCCATCATTGTGGGGCTAACCTTGATGTCGCGCGCATACCAGTTTGCGCAGGATCCGGAGTCGCTGGTCAGGATGACGTTGTCCGGCAGTCTTGGAGACAGTTCCCAAGCCACCAGTTGCGGATTGACCGGATTGGCTTTGGCGTGCGCTCGTTTCTCGAGCAGTTTCCACCACTCTGCAACGTTCTTCTCGATCTGCTTGCGCCACTTGCCGTCCTTGGTTTTCGGCTTCAGGAGGGGCAGCAATGCTTTGAGGGTTGCGGCGGCATCGCCGACAAGATTGATCTCCATTGGATAGCGCAACGACATCATGCCGGGCTTGAGATCGATCTGGACACCTTTTGCCTGGCCTTCCTTCGGCAAAAACTCCGAATAGGGAAAGCCGGATCCGATCATCAGCAAGGTATCGCACTCGTTCATGAGATCCCACGAGGGCTCCGTGCCCAGCAATCCGATCGAGCCGGTAACCCAAGGGAGGGAGTCCGGCAAAGCCGTCTTGCCGAGCAGCGCCTTGGCGACGCCGGCACCCAGCCGGTCTGCGACGTCTATAACTTCTTGTGTCGCGCCTAGCGCGCCGGCTCCAACGAGAAGGGCAACGCGCTTGCCGTGATTGAGAATATCGGCCGCCGCCTTGAGGTCATCGTCATGCGGAACGATCACCGGCGGGCGATAGCCGACACCAGAATGGACGGTACCGTGAAGCCGCGGCGGCTCTTCATAGGCCATGTCCTGCAGATCGTTGGGCAGGATGAGTGCGGTCACCGTGCGGTTGGCCAGCGCGATGCGAATGGCGCGGTCGACCAGGTGGCGGACCTGTTCAGGAACGGCAGCCTGATGGACAAAATCTCCAGCGACATCCTTGAACAATGCGGCGAGATCGACCTCTTGCTGGTAGTGGCCACCGATCGCGCCGCGGGCCTGCTGGCCGACTATGGCCAGGACGGGCTGGTGATCGAGGCGGGCGTCATAAAGGCCCGTTACAAGATGCGTTGCGCCTGGACCGGAGGTCGCTATGCAAACGCCGAGTTCGCCGGAAAATTTGGCATAAGCGGATGCCATGAACGCAGCCATTTCCTCATGCCGGGCCTGGATAAATTCGATCCTGCCTGAGGCTCGACCAAGAGCGCCGAAAACACCGTTGATGCCGTCGCCTGGGTAGCCAAAAATCTTACGCACGCCCCAGGCATGGAGTCGGGAAACCAGGAAATCACCTACGGTTTGAGACATCTGTCAGCCCTTCGAGCGCTGGATTAATGAATCGATTGACAAACAGGATGCTTGTCCGCGCTTGCGCGCCCACTCCTCTCTCGCAAGCATCCCCGTGGGCAGGTAGCCCCGGTCGATTTTCTGGCGGGCCGTCCCCAGGCAGGGATTGGCCAGTTGTGCCCGGCGCTCCATCTTTTGGCCGCCCGCTCATGATTATGGTTCCTTGTTCGCATACGGAACTCCGAGGCGACATCGAAGTTCCAAGCTTCGCGTTTTGACGGGTGCCGCCACGGCTGGACGGCCCTTTCAACGCCGTGTCCAAAGTCCCAACTCGGGCTGCCGCTCACCTTCGGCGACCGTCTATTTCTTTCTCGGGTCTTCCAGCGACTGGTCCGCAGTCCCCAGTTCGCCGTCGCGCTGGGCCATCACAGCGCTGAGAAGCGTCCGGGCCGCGTTGCGCACTTCCTCCTGGACGTCGGTATCCTGGTCCATTTCGTCGTGGCTGGTCGCATAGGGCTTCCAGTATCCGATATAGCGGTCCAGTTCCGCCTTTGGCCCCGCTGGAATCATCTCGATCGACTTCATCCAGTCCGACAAGGAGTGTCGCACGTTCTCCGCGCCCTCCGTGTCGCCATGCACAATCACCGAGAACAGCCGGCCAGCCAAATGCCTTGGATAATCCCAGCCCTTCAACTCCAGCGCCTTGGCCTCCTTCGCTTCCTTGCCATGCGTCGAACTTGGATCGGGATTGCCGCCGTCGGCGCAAACCAGCCTGTCCATCAGCAGCTTGAGGGGCGACGTCACCTGGTACCAGTTTACCGGCGTGACTATCATCACCCGTGCGCGGCAACCCACATCGGATAAATATCATTCATCCAGTCCTGCGTTTGCCCCAGTGAGTGGTTCGGGTAGCAAGAACATGGCCAATGGCAGAGGGCAGCCGCCGTCGAGAAACAGGCTTTGCAGGGATGGATGCTGCGGCCATATTCCGACGCCAGCCGCGACAGATCCAGTATCTCGACTTCTGTCTCGCCGGCCTCGAAGACGTCGCGAGCTATCTCGGCGAAACGGTAGCTTTTGGACATCTCGCCGGGACAGGTGTGCTCGCTGCGTGACGACCCATTGACGATCAGGATGCGGCGCTTTTTGTTCTCTGTGTAGCGGCGTTGAGCCGCGTCCACAGCATCCTTGGCGGCGATCCAGTCAACGGAGAGATCGTAGCTCGGGTCCGCAAAGCCGGCGCCCGCCTTCCTTGTCCGCGGGCTTTTGCGGGAGTGGGCATAAGCCTGCCAGGCAATTTCGGCGATCGTGTCGAGTTCGGCGTTTGCGGTTTCGAAAGCCGGATCGTTGAACTGTTCGCGGTAGCGCCTTTTGAATTCACCTTCTTCAAGCCGGGGACTAGGCATCCCCTTGCGAGGATCCGGCGCCGTTTCTCCTCGCTCGAGCCAATCGAACATCGTCAGACCTTGTGGGCAGCCACCATGGACCCAGCGAGGTAACCACGGTGCAAGCGCTTCGTTCCGCCGCGAATGGAACTTGCGTCTGCGTGGACGAACCAAATCTCCCGCGCCGCGTTGAGTTCGAACCCTATCGTTTGGCCACGGGACTTTCATGACGGGCGAACCTGCCATCTCTCGCGATCTGCCGAAGAACGTGAAATCGTCTTTCGGCGTGCCGTTGAGCACTGCGCCGATGGAAGCAAAGGCTGCCGACACGTTGCCGGCCGACGCCGGCCGATGGCAATACGAACCAAAATGGGACGGGTTTCGGTGTCTGGCCTTCAAATCCGGTAGGGCGGTGGAGTTGCGGGCAAAATCCGGCAAGGCATTGGGGCGATATTTTCCGGAAATCGTCGCGATCTTGCGTGAACTGGAAATGAAAGAGTTCGTGGTCGATGGCGAGATCGTCATCGAAATTGCAGGCTCTCTTTCTTTCGACGCCTTGCAGATGCGGCTGCATCCGGCGGAAAGCAGGATCCGCAAGCTGTCGGTCGCGACGCCGGCAAAGCTGATCCTGTTCGACATGTTGGCAACCTCCGAGGGCGCCTTGATGCAGCAGCCGCTCTCGGCTCGGCGCGTTGCACTCCAACTGTTCGTAAAGTCGGCCGGGCGAAAAGATATTGAGCTGTCTCGCGCAACGCTTGATTTGGCGGCAGCAAGCAAGTGGCTTGGCCAGTCCGGACAAGATTCGACCGACGGGGTCGTTGCCAAGCTTCTCGATGAAGAGTATCGGCCCGGCGAGCGCGCCATGATCAAGGTCAAGCGGCTGCGCACGGCCGATTGTGTCGTCGGAGGATTCCGCTATTTGGCGAAGTCGCGTGAAGTCGGTTCCCTGTTGCTCGGTCTATACAATGACCAGGGGCAACTCGATCACGTGGGGTTCACCTCGACGATCGCCCGGGAGGACAGGGCAAAGCTTACGCGACAACTTGAAGCTTTGCGATCGACCCCTGGCTTCACGGGAAAAGCCCCGGGCGGCCCCAGTCGGTGGAGCACGGAAAGAAGCGGACAATGGGAGCCGTTGCGGCCCGAACTGGTGGCGGAGGTGCGGTTCGATCATGTCACCGGCGATCGCTTCCGGCATGGCACCAAATTCCTGCGATGGCGTCCTGACAAAAGCCCTAAGCAATGCACGTTCGAACAGATACTGGGAAAATGAGGCTTGGCGAAGGCTAGGGCGGATCCACAATCGAGCCCAATCCATCAAACATTCGGCGCCGTCAAATCCAGTCGCATTTCACTGGCGATCTTGAAGCCGGCGGCGAGATAAACGCTTTGGCCGGCATCGGATGAATGAAGGACCGCTTTGGTGCAGCCGATCGTTCTCAGATAGTCGATGCCCGCCTGGACCAGAGCTGCCGCCACGCCGTTTCGCCTGGCTGCAGGTTCAACGAAGACGCTCCAGATATAGCCATGCTTGCGAAACGACGGCACGGTGACATCGGGATAAGGCAGATGTTCGATCTGGCAGGCGAGCGACCCGATCGCAACTTCGTCCGCCTCGGCAAAGAAGGTCGCGAGCTGATAGTGCCGGCGACCTGAAATAATGAAGTCGAGCGTAACCTCTTCAGCATCGGCCCTGATGTGGATCGGGTCGACGCCATAGCTTTCCCACAACGCCCGATAGTGGCGGATCAGGGGTAGGGTCGTCAGCCGGGCTGCCATTTCGAATGATGTAATCCATCGCGCCATCCGCGAAATGTCAGCGAACTGATCGCTTCTTCCCCTCTTGCTGCGACGGAATCCCAGTTGCCTTCAGGTTCATGGCGGCCTGTTCGAGCGCCTGGTTGTCATCCCCGATCCTGTCGAACAGTTCCTGTGCCTGGTCGCCGGTGATGCCGGTCTTCATCGCCAGGGCCTCGACACTGAGCACGTCCGGACGGCCCGACGGTATCGTGACTGCGCCCGGCATCGCTGCGCCTGGTGAGATGCCCGGCCGCGCGCCCAGCTCGTCGTCTTCCCGATCGATCTCGGCACTCGCCTGATGCCAGTGACGTTCGTGCTCGCCATCAGCCGCGCCCTCGCGCTGCCAGATTTCATATGCACGGCGCCGAATGCGTTCGTTTCTGTCTTCCGACATTGTCGTTTCTCCGAATGGTTGCGTGAACCAACGCGAGCCGCCCTCAAATGATCCATCAGGGCGCTGATTCCTCAGGCCATCCTGTCAAATTTCCAGGAGGAGGTGGGACCAAACCCCTGTTCGGTCTGTCACCACGGCTCGCTTCGGCGGATCACGGTTCTCGTCCGGGTTAGGGACTGGCAATTCGTCGGGAAGAAGATCGGGATCAGGCTCGCGTATGTCCGGCGTCCATGTCGGCGCATCCACGGGTGGCTCTTCGGTCGGCTCTGGTTTGGGGGGCAAATCTATTCTCCGGGTCTTTCGCTTGGGCGTGGGGTTTTGCCCGCCACGGGTCGCGCGCCGCTGCGTCTGGCAGCGAAAGGGTCTTTCACACCGCGTATATTTTTATCGATGGCGCCAGCGGTGGTGGGGCTTGCCGGCGCCCGATCGGAGTCCTGTGTTCCGGCTCCTTTGGGCGCATCCGCCGCCTCTGGCTCTTTGACGACTGCCCTGTTGACGTTCTTGATCTCGGCCATGCTGCATTCTCCTTCGGTGGCCAACGACCAACCGCGAGAATTGTTCCGTGCGATTAGGGACGGCTGGGCCCGCTGTGCGGACCGCCTCGCCCGGGCAGTTATCAACTATGCAGTCTTGCGTTTCGGTGAGGCTCTGTTCTTGGATCTCGCCAGCCCCTCCTGTTGGAGGCTCTTCTTCAGCACTTCGGCGAGGTTGATGACGTTCTCCTTTGGCCTGGGTGCGGGCTTCGGCGGCTTCTTGCCTTTGCGCTTTGCATCGATCATGGCGATCAGCGCGTCTTCATAGGTGTCTTCAAATTTCGAGGGGTCGAAGGTCGTCACCTTTTTGTCGATAAGCATACCGGCGATTTCGAGCAGATCGGGGTCGTATTTCTGCTTGGTCAGTCCATCGAACACAGTGCTTTCCGATACCATTTCGTTGTGGTTGCGGAGCTCGGTCATCACCATGCCCTTGCCATAGGGCTGGATCAGGACTTCGCGGCCGCGCTGGTAGAGCACCACGCAAGAGCGGGCCGCGACGCCCTTGTTCTTCATGGCATCGCGGATCACTCCGTACGCCTCGATGGCGGCACCGTCGGCCGGGATCAGGTAATAGGGCTTCTCGAGATAGCGCGTATCGATGTCATCAATCGATACGAATTCGCCGACTTCGAGCGTGTGCTTCGACGTCAGCTTCAATGCCTTTATGTCGTCAGGTTCGATCTGGAGGAATTCGTCCTTTTCGATCTCGAAACCCTTCACCTGATCCGCTGCATCCACCTGCTTTCCGGTCTCCTCGTCGGCGTAGACGCTCTTGACCGGCAGACCGTCCTTGCGGTTTAAAATCTTGAAATGAATCTTGGATGCTTCGCTGGTGGCGCCGACAATCTTCACGCCGCAAGTAACCGAACCAACCTTCAAGAAGCCCTTCCAGGCAGCACGTGGCGCGACCATTTTGCTTATCCTGTTCCAGCTACGGCAACGCGTTTCCGTGCGAATTGTTCCTAGGGCGAGGGCTCGGTGCGCGGTCAATGTCCGGCGGGGAAAAATCCTGTCGGTCTCGACAGCGATTTTTCATCGGCACGGTGCATCTTTTGGCAACCCATCGGCGTTGGAAGGGAGCCCATTTGTCGAGGTGAGTTCCATGAAAGTGTCGACCAGGGACCATTTGAAAACTGAGGCGCAACTCTCGGAAGACGCCGACCTCATCGTGAACCGTACAGCCCATTTTGTCGGAGAATGGATTGAGGAGCATGTGATCGAAAAGCCTGCTCTCGTACCGGAGGGTGTCGATGCCGCAGAGGAACTCGCAAGCCAATGCATCGCGGACGCAGACGATGAAAGCATCGCTCCCGAGGACATTCAGGATGAAGTCGGCGACCTGAAGGAATACATTGCCGAGACGATCGTGGAGGAAGGCGGTCGCGGCTACGCAGTCAATGCTAAACGCGACATCCGATGAGCAACTTCTGCGCAACGGGCGCGGTGCAGCCGCTTCTCGTTGACCGGCGATATCGCCGCTCCAATTCCAACAAGAGCATCATTATTGAGAGGAACAAGTCATCGATCCCGCCCACTGGATAGCGTTCGTCGGAACGGTCATCCTGCTACAGATGCCTCCGGGGCCAGATAGCATGCTGGTGATGGCGCGCGGCATAGGGCAGGGACGCAGAGTTGCGCTGTATACGGTACTGGGAATGACGGCCGGCGCCGGCATGGTTCAGCTTCCCCTGATAGCGTTCGGTGTTTCATCTCTCGTGCGAACCTCCCCGCTGGCTCTTGATGCACTCCAATGGCTTGGAGCGGCGTATCTCGTATGGCTCGGGCTAGGGGGCCCGGCCGGCTACGACCCCGATCAAGGCCCTTGCCGCGGCAAGGGAAGGCGTGATTGCCAATCTGTTCAATCCGTGGCCCATCACGTTCATGGTTGCGTTCCTGCCTCAGTTCGTTGACCCGCATGGGAGTTCCGTGACGTTTCAACTGTTGCTGCTGGGAGCAACTCAGAAAATGACGGGCGTGTTGGTGTTGGGAACTTACGCCGTGGCCTCGGGCAGTATAGGCGCCTGGATCCTGACGCGGCCTCGTGTGCGGCTTTGGCAGCAGCGGATCGCCGGCCTCTTCATTATTGGCCTTGGGTTCCGAATGGCCTTTGGCGGTGGCCCAAGCCGCTAAGTTGCCCGGCCGGCTCCCTGCCTCCGCAGGAACCGAAAGCGCGCCATGAACATTGTCAGATACAGCCAGGAGAGTGTCATGCAAGTCGTTCGAACCGAAGTGGTGAATGCCAGGGCGCCAGACGGCAAGTCGATTCGCCGGGTCATATTTTGCGGCGAGGGCGGCGACTGCGTCACCGTGGACATGGCAAATGTCGGGATACAGGCTGAAGATGAGGTGCTTGCGCGCGCAAAGGGAATCCTGATCCAGACAGCGACTTTCGAGCTCGCGGCCAATGAGTATGACGCGAGCAGCAACGGCAATTTCGACGAGGTTGAGATGACCTCTGCAAGCGACGGCGCCGGCGATGTATACGTCTTTGAGTATCGCGATGGCGAAACCAGCCGACGCATACCGCCGTCGAGGATGGCGAGCCTTGACGCGGCCCGGTCCGAAGCTATTCGCTGCGCAATCGATCTTCTCGCCGACCTGCAGCCTGGCACGGACGCTCTGTCCGGCTGGCTTGTGAGGGTGTCCAACGAAAGCGGTGAGTTGCTTTGCACCGTTGACGTGGCTGAGGCCGATGCAGCGCGGCAGGCAAGCCAGTAATCCAAACCCGACGGAATCCAGCAGTGGCCGCCCAAGGATTGATTCACGGACCCATAGGCGACAATGGCCTGCACCTGTGCGTCGACATGCAGCGCCTGTTTGCGCCGGGTGGACCTTGGTCCGTGCCGTGGGCTGAAAAGGTGCTCCCGGCGATTGAAGAACTGGTCGCCAGACATGCCAGACGTACCCTGTTCACGCGCTTCATTCCTGCCAACCGCCCGGGCGAGGCGCCGGGCATGTGGGCAAACTACTATCGTCGGTGGGCGAAGGTAACCCTTTCAAACATCGATCCACGCCTGATCGAGCTGATGCCTCAACTTGCACGATTCGTTCCGCCGGCGACGGTGGTCGACAAACACGTCTATTCGCCTTGGACAGAGGGGCGCCTGGACGCGCTGTTGAGTGGATCAGGCGTGCGTGCGCTCGTGATTACCGGTGGCGAAACCGACGTTTGCGTTCTCGCGACCGTGCTTGGTGCCATCGATCGTGGCTTTCGCGTCATTCTCGTCACGGATGCCATCTGCAGCTCTGCCGACCAGACCCATGACGCGCTGATGGAAGTCTACCATTCACGCTTCAGTGAGCAGATTGAGGCGGCCAGCATGGCGGAGGTTTTGGAGTGTTGGCCACAACTCACTCGCTGATCTGGAGGACGTGAGGTGAAACGGTCCGACGATCATCATCCCAGCCGTGGAGAACGAGAGACGATCGGCGCAGTTGCCGAATTTCCGTATGACCGCATGACAGTGGAGCGGTTCCGTGAACTCTTCCCGCGGGCGCGATGGAGCGACGAGCGGAAAAGCTGGTTTGTGCCTGGCAAGACGGCTGCGCGTCGCATCGATCGTTGGCTGGCGCGTGAGGCCGCCCTGGTGGCGGCCCACGCAGATAGCAGGGGCAGGGATGCCTTCGCCTTTGATCCGATCGCCAGCCCCTATATCGAGGTGGCAAACGATCTGCTTGTTCGTACGCCCTATTCGCAGGCTGTCTTGAAGCAACTACGTGAAATTCCCTGGGCCAATTGGGACGAGGACCTGCGGGCTTGGCGCGTGCCGTTTCGGTCTTATGAAGACCTTCGGCGGCACTGGCCAGAAATCGAGCAGGCTGCCCAACACGCCGAACCCGAAGCAAGGAAACGACGACGTGAGGAGCGAGGGATTTCCGAAGCGGAGAGAGCCGCACAATTGCGAAACGCCGAACGGCGCCGTCATCGCCATCCGGTGCTGGCGGTAGATTTGCCGCCACTTGGCCGCGCCGTTGCCACCGACCAATATGGCGTAATTATCTTCACGGACGCATCTGGTGAACTGGTCGAGCCTGAATTTTCCGCTGTCTATCGGCATATGAGGGCGGGCCTCGACTACGTCTGGGGAACCTGGCGATCAGCAACGCTCGCTGAACTTATCAAGACGTGGCCTGCGCGTCATGAGGCCGGATCTGCCCAACATTCCAGAGGTTGGTGGCAGCCGACCCTTGCCGAGCTCAGAGTCGCTCGGCGAAACGCGCGAAGCATCGACCGTAGGCGACGAACTCGCGCTCTAAAAAATCCGGCTTAATGAAACGCGCTTTCCGGAGACAAATCGTGGCTTCGGGGGCAAACTCAGCGGCGGGTAGTCTGGCCGGGTTCGGCGTCTCGGGCCTTCTCGGGGATCAGCTTCCCGGCATTGGCTCGGAGGCCGCGGATGAATTCTTCGATATAGGGCAGGGCTTCGAACAGCAGCACGACGATCAGCATGGTTACGATGTAAAAAACAGGCAGAGGCTCTGATTTCCAAACCAGATTGAACCGCGCCGGCTCGGATCCGAACCCGAAGAGTGCGAGAAACTGACCCCAGTGCAGGGAAGCGACAATGATGATCCCCATCAGCGGGATCATTTCCAGGAAACTGTGAATATGTTGTTCGAACGGCGTCACCGTCCGCGCCGTCGTCGCGTAGGTTACATCCCACATGGCGGTGGTCTCATGGAGGACAAACGCAATTAGCATGCCTGCGATAACCAGGGCGTTGATATCGAGGAACATAGCCGCCAGCAGCGGAATGCCGACCTCGGTGAACATCAGGAGATGGATGAGAGATTCCTTGGCACCAGTCGTTGTCTCGATGTGCGAGGCGCGATGACATAGCCAATCTGCGAATCCGGCCACAAGCCAGAGTGGCAGGACGAAATACATCAAAATAAGCACGGTCGGATCAGACAGCATTTTCTCCTCGGCGGCTCTAAGCGTTGGTCACGCGACCCCGGCGATCAAAGTAGTTCACATGAAAGATCCGACCATGCCCCTCGCGATGAAAATCGAAGGGCGCGGCTGCTCGCCCGCCATCCGGTTTTCGCCAAGGAGCCCGGCCCGAACCGCAGCAGGACGCTGGTTTGTGATCGCCGGGGCGCCTGATCCCGGCGCTGAAACGGCTTCTTCGGTACGAAAATTCTGTACGAAATTACCAACGAATCGGTCGGTAAGAACCAATTGCCTGTCGACGATCCCGGCCAAGCCAGAGATCGTCGGCATTGAGATCGGGCAACTCACGCCCGGTGACAAGCACCAGCTTGCGACCGCTTTTCTAGAACCGATGGAGCGCGGCAAGCGTCTCCCGGAGACGGCCCCTTCGTGGGCCATTCCCGTCATAGTCGGCAGCACGCAATGAAATACATCGCGCGACCTCAGTAGCCACCGACAACCGGCAGAATCTCTCCTGTGATGTAACTCGAGCACTGCGAAGAGGCGAGGAATACGTAAGCCGGGGCAAGTTCTTCCGGTTGTGCTGGCCGTTTCATCGGCGTGTCCGCGCCGAACTTCGAGACGTCGTCGGCTTCCTTGTCCGAGGGGTTGAGCGGCGTCCACACCGGACCTGGCGCGACCGCGTTTACCCGGATGCCCTTGCCGATCAGGTTGCCTGAAAGCGCCCGCGTGAAGGCGTGAATGCCGCCCTTGGTCATCGAATAGTCGACCAATTGCTTTGAACCGTCGATGCCGGTCACCGATCCGGTATTGATGATCGCAGAGCCCGGTTTCATGTGCGGCACGCTCTCCTGCGCCATATGGAAATAGCCGTACAGATTGGTCTTCAGCGTCGTGTCGAAGTGTTCCTCGGTCAGGTCGTTAAAGTCGGTGGAATGGATCTGGAAAGCGGCGTTGTTGACCAGCACGTCGATCCCGCCAAATTTCACAACCGTCAACGCCACAGCGTTGCGGCAATGCTCGCGCTTACTGACATCGGCTTTTATCAGAATGCAACGCCGGCCTTCCTCTTCGACAGCGGCTTTGGTCGCTTCGGCGTCCCTGTCTTCGGCCAGATAAACGATAGCAATGTCGGCGCCCTCACGAGCGAACAGGACAGCCACCGAACGGCCGATGCCAGAATCACCACCCGTGATAAGCGCTACCTTATCGTCGAGTTTTTTCGATCCTAGGTAGTAAGGCGCATCGTAGAGCGGAGCCGGTTCGATTGCCCATTCGTGCCCAGGTTTGGGTTGATGCTGCTCGGGAAAAGGCGGCTCGGGATATTTGCGTGCGCCGGCTTGCATCGCGTGTTGCGTTTTGCCGTTGCTCTTTTTCTCATCCTTGGCGTCGATGCCGCGCTGGATATGGCGTTGCTTGGCGGCTTCAGCTGATGTCTGCGACTTCGTCTGCATGGCTTTCTCCTCTGCTCGAAGAACGAACAACGCATGCCGGCCAAAAAAGTTTGCGCAAAAACCAAGAAGCCTTCGAGATCGCCGGTTTCAGATTTCGGCAGTAGGGGTCGCTATGTTCAACTCGGCGGCGGAACGAAGCAGGATGGTTTAGCGTGATGCACTGGCAATAGCTGCGGAACCATACGGGAAGACTTTTGATTTTGGTCCACGAAAAAGTCAATAAAATCAACACTTCCGTATGTCCTTCGGACCCACCAAAACCGCCGCGTAAGTCGCTGATTTATAAGCCATGTTTCGAAGGAGCCCACGATGTGGACTCGAACCCCGTTCTGACCGGACACTTGCCAGATTCGTGAGCCCCGTTCGTATCGCGGCCCGGAATCAATCCGGGCTCAGCCGTTGGAGCGAGAACATCTGCTGCCTTGAGACCCCCTCTGGCAATTTTTCAAAGAAGAGCAGCCCCGCGCTTCCAGGCGGGCACGCGCTCTTCTCGGTGTGTTTGTCCAACTCGCTTGCGGTGGTCGCTACTCCGGTCGGTGCATGCTTGAAGTGCCGCCTTGTGACGCTGGCTATGTTCTTCAGGCCGGCTGTCTGTCATAGAAATCGCCGCCTCTGAGACGCTGACCAAAGTGCGATACGCCCTGGCTTTTTCGTCTCGATGATCACCGGCTCTTCAAAGCATGGGTCCTGCATATTTCTGCCCGGCGTCGCCAAACCGAACGAGGGAAACTTGTTTTCGTTCCAAGCGATCCCGGCCAAACAAAAATGCTGCCGCCGCGCGAACGAATGGCGGGGGGTGAAGCGGGGCGAGCATGACGCCTAGGTACCAAGCAACATAGTCGCCCGCGGAGGATAATTTTTTGCATGACGGAGCTTTTGCCAAGGCCGCGAGTTACTCCGCTCGCGGAGGGAACCTTTCAGCATGCAAAAGAACGATGCGGTTGTTGGCCCGTCGAAGCCTCGGCTTCTTGGTATCCTTGGACCCGGCCTGATAACAGGAGCGTCCGACGACGATCCGAGCGGCATCGCCACTTACTCTCAGGCGGGTGCGCAGTTCGGCTTCGGCCTTACATGGACGTTGCTTTTCAGCTATCCACTGATGTCAGTCGTGCAGGAGATCAGCGCCCGGATCGGACGCACCACCGGCCATGGAATCGCCGGGAACATGCGACGGTATTATCCGAACTGGCTGCTTCAGTCGGTCGTCGTGTTGCTCCTCATCGCCAACATCATCAACATCGGCGCCGACCTCGGCGCCATGGCCGACGCCCTGAAACTGATTATTGGCGGACCACATCTCGCCTACGTCATCATGCTCGGGGCGGTGTCCGTCGTCCTGCAGGTCTTCCTCAAATACAGCCGTTATGTCTCGGTACTGAAATGGCTCACGCTTTCGCTCTTTGCGTATTTTGGCACTGTACTGGTTGTGCATGTGCCGTGGGGCGAGGTCGCCCAAGGCCTCTTCATCCCAAAATTGACTGCCGATGCGGGCTTCTGGACGTCGGTGGTGGCGATCCTGGGCACCACCATCAGCCCCTACCTCTTCTTTTGGCAGGCGTCGCAGGAAGTCGAAGACCAGAAGGTCAAGCCCGGGCGGAAGCCGCTCAAGAAAGCGCCGGAGCAGGCCGAGAGCGCGATCGAGCGCATCCGGCTCGACACATATATCGGCATGGCATTTTCCAATCTCGTGGCTTTGGCGATCATGATTACGGCCGGTGCGACGCTGCATGCCAGCGGCGTTACCGACATCGAGTCGACCAGCCAGGCCGCCGAGGCGCTGAAACCCGTGGCTGGCGCGTTTGCGTTCGGGATCTTCGCCCTGGGTGTGATCGGGACCGGCCTGCTGACGATACCGGTCCTGGCGGGCTCGGCGGGCTATGCCTTGGGCGAAGCGCGCAAATGGCCAACCGGCCTCGACCGCAAGCCATTTGAGGCCAAGGCCTTCTACCTGACCATCGCAGTCGCGACGCTTCTCGGCGCCTGTTTGAACTTCACCCCCGTCAATCCGATCAAGGCCCTCTACTGGAGCGCGGTGGTCAATGGCGTCGTGGCCGTTCCGGTGATGGCTGTGATGATGCTGATGACGGGGCGGCGCGACATCATGGGCAAGGCAACGGTGCCCGCGGTGATGAGGATCGTCGGTTGGGTTGCAACCGCGGTCATGGCGGTAGCAGCAATTGTGATGATCGTTCAGATTTTCTGAGGGACGGTTCTTGAAGTGGTAAGGTATCCGCTTCAACGCCGACGGCAAGATCATGGAGGTCGATCTGATCGCGCGGCCGGCGGAGGGGCGTCATGGCCCTTGGTAACGGCGTAGGAGACAAGGTTGGACCGCAGATTAAGGCAGGTCGATCTCGCCGTGAAGTTCTGACGGCAGGCGAACATCAGAAGCGCGCTGCCATCGCCGTTGCAAGGTTGGCAAGAGACTGCTGGAGGCCGCATGATCAAGTCGACGGGTGATTTCCACACGAAGCATGAAAGCGGTTTTGCGCCAGCAGAGGGGTGTAAACTGCCATTCGACGAAAACGCCTTCGACAGCATCGCAATCAGAAGACCGAATGTTTCGCGCTCATCTGGCGCGTGATCGGGATTGACCTCGGTCACCGTCAGCGCGCGCCAGACAGACAAGTTGGTCGCCAGGAATTTGGCTCCGTTTCTATGCCTTTCGCTCAACCAGCACGTAGCCGACCCCGCGGACAGTCTGAATGCCGGCTGACGCACTTGGTCCTAGCTTGGCCCGGAGATAGCGAATGTACACCTCCACGATCTTGGTCCCGGGTTCAAAGCTGTATGACCAGACATTGTTGAGGATGCGCTGGCGGCTAACCACTTTTCCCGCATTAAGCATCAGGAAGTGCAGAAGGTCGAATTCACGTCGGGTGAGGCGGATTTCCCGGCCGCCATCCGTTAAACGGCGAGCGCTCGTGTCGAGATTGAGGCCGCCGATTCGAAGCGGCTGCTCCTCCCCTGTTCCCGGACGGCGTCGGCGCAGGGCGTCAATCCTGGCCACCAGTTCATCAAAGGCAAACGGTTTGGTCAGGTAATCATCGGCACCGCCCTTGAGCCCATCCACGCGATCCTGAATTGTCTCTTTGGCCGTCAGCATCAGGATGAGGACCGGCCACTGTTCCGATCGAACGATCCGGCACAGCTCAAGACCATCCAGGTAGGGGAGCAGGCGGTCCAGGATCACCAGATCGAACGGATCCGTGCGAATGACGGCCAATCCCTCTCGACCGTCCTCCGCGATACTCACGTGAAAGCCTTCTGCCTCCAGCCCTCGGCGAAGGAAATCGGAAACACGCCGGTCGTCTTCAACGATCAGGATTCGAATCATCGGTGTGTTGTACCAGCGGGAGTTTGATTCTGAGGAGGGTTCCCGAAGGCTCAATCCGTTCAAGGCCGATCGTGCCGTCGTGCCTGTCTATGATCTTCTTGGCGATCGCAAGGCCAACACCGAGCCCATCGGCAACAGACTTCTCGCCAGCATGTCCGCGATAATAGCGATCAAACACGAACGGAAGATCACTGGCGCCGACGCCGGAGCCGTTATCGCGGATGACAATCTCAAGCAGGCCCTCCCGCCCGGTCATCTCAACCGAGATCGTCTGGTGTGGTTTTGAATACTTTATGGCGTTGTCGAAGCCGATCAGCAGCGCCTGCTTGAGGCGCTGGGCGTCACCTCGAATGAGGCCACGGTCTGCGTTAAGCGAGAGATCAACGGATATTTGCCTGGGGGTAGCGAGTACGGACGCCTCCTGAACGGCCGCCTTCACAACCTCGCCGCCATCGATGATTTGCGAGGAGAAGCTCATATCTTCTGCTTCAGAGCGGGCGACGGCGAGAAGATCCTCTAGGTTGCGAGCCATATCCTCGGCGTAGTTGCGGATTCGGCTCAAGGCCTTCCCGTAAGGTCGAACACGCGGTTGACCGCGAAGGGCAACATCCGCCTCTCCACGGAGAATCGTCAGCGGCGTGCGTAGCTCATGGCTTGCCTCCGCAAAAAATTGGGTTCGCCGGCTGTTGAGATCCATGAGTTGTCTATTCGCTTCGCGAAGCTCGCGCGTGCGCAGCTGAACTTCAGCCTCCAGCCGGCCCTGGACCGAAATCAGAGCGGCACGCTCGATCTCAAGCGCCTCGGCCATGCTGTTGAAACTTCGCGACAAAGAAGCGAACTCGTCGATCCCCGTTGCGGGGATGCGATGGTGGAGCTTACCTGCGGCGATGGCTTTGGCGCTTTCATTCAGCTCACGCACAGGTGCGGCGATCGACCGTCGCAGAACGAGGCCGAAGCCCAGGCTGCCCAACATGAGCAAGGTGGAGGAACCGCCGGTCATGAGCAGAAGATGCCATTGCGCACCACGAACCCGTTCGAGTTCCGATCCAACCTCGCTGCGCTCCTCGTGCAAGGCAGCCTCGATCATTCCTTCGAAATCGCTCTCCAGCCGATGCTCTACATCGTTCCGGAAGCTTTCCACGACGCCTGCCGGCTCGCCTCTTGATCGCTGGCTGAACAGCCGTTGGGCAGCTCGATCGATAGCTTCAAACAGCGCCTTGATGCGGCCGACGAACTCGAGCTCGCCCTCCTCCTGGCTTTTGTCGCTCCAAAAGCCGAGAGCACCAAGTTCCTCGCGCGTTGCGCCTTCCAACTTATGGAATCCGGAATACAGTTCTCTTCGTGCCGCCTCGAAATCCGGCATCTGCTCAGGCCCGAGCAGCAGGACCTCGGCGACTTGCTCGGTGTAGTTGTTGGCTTGGCCATTGAGCTCTGCAAGAGCTTCAAATCGGCCGTGGACGCTGTCTACGCGGCGGACGAATTGTTCCGTTAGGTGCAGTGTGGCGAGTGCCAATCCGGAAATCAGCCCGACAAGGGCGAGGATGAGGATTTGAAACAGGAGGATGCGACCTCGAACAGTCATGCGGATGATCCCTGCTGGCGATCCACTAGCGTCTCTCACCAAATTCTAACCGGAGCTCTCCGGTCCGTCTAACCAAAAGCCCCTAAATTCGAATGCTGGGACGTGCGACGACGGTGCGCCTGCCCGATCGCCAGATCGGCGACAAGCTCGAAGAGGTTCGGTTGGTACAAGTGGAGTTCCAGGCTGAGATCGGCTCCCTTCTCGGGAAAAAGATGACGGCGGTCTGGCCGGTGTGGCGCGCCGCGCTGATCGGAACCGGTGCATGTCTCGTCGTTGTCACTATCGAATTCGGCCTCCCCGCTCTCTCATCGGACGCTCGGCGAGCGCTCGAGATCCTGCTTGTCGCGATCATCGGCTGGACCTTGACGCCGTTCGACGACACCTTCGTTGCTATCGTCGCTGGATTGGCAATGGCGCTGCTCGTCAACCGTGATCCCGGGGCGCTGTTTCAGGCGCTTGGGGATGAGTTAATCTGGCTGTTGCTCGCCTCTTTTATCCTTGCGGCCGCCGTCAAGGCAAGTGGGATCGCGGATCGCATTCTCGGCCTCGTGATAGGACGCATGCGGTCGGCTCGCGCGGTCGCGTATGCTTTGACGGCGGTCATGGTCGCCACAGCCTTCATTATTCCGTCAACGTCGGGTCGGGCAGCCTTAATGATCCCGGCTTATCAGGCGGTCGCGGGGCGCTGTGGGAATGCTCGGTTGCGAAGGGCATTCGCGCTGTTGTTTCCCACCGTTATTCTCCTCTCGGCCTTTGCGTCGCCCGTGGGGGCCGGTGCCCATCTCCTGGCGATCGAAATGGTCAACCGCCTCTCAGGGGTGAAGGTGAGCTACCTGGAATGGATCGCCCTCGGTCTGCCGTTTGCGGCCGTGAGCACCTTTGTTTCAGTTGAGTGTCTTCTCCGGCTTTTCCTGTCACCCGGGGAACGGCGGACAGCGCTTTTGCTGCCGGCCACGGCAAGCAATGATGGGGTCGGGTTGGCACGGCAGCCGATACTCTGGATCGCCGCGGGCGTTGTGATCGCGTGGCTGACCGAATCTGTTCACGGGCTCAATGCCACCGTCATCGCACTCAGCGGCGCTCTCGTCGCATCGCTTCCGGGGCTCGGCGCGGTGAGGTTTGACGATGCCATTAAGAGTACCGAGTGGAAGCTGCTCCTATTCCTTGCGGCGACCATCTGCCTGGCAGACGGCTTGGTGGCGTCGGGTCTTCATCAATGGTTGATCGAGACGACGGTGAACCCAATGCGGGTCGTCGGCTTGGGGCCGCTGGCCCTCCTCTCGTTGCTCGCTTTGCTGGGACTTTTCAGCCATCTCCTTATTCACAGTCGCACGGCGCGCGTATCGGTGCTGCTGCCACCGGTCCTGATGATTGCGTCGACAGCGCGGCTCGATCCCCTCCTTGTGATGCTTGTTCTCGTCTCAGCGACCGGCTTTTGCCAAACGCTCATGATCTGCGCGAAGCCGGTCGCGCTTTTCGGAGGACTCGACGACGAAGGCTACGGCCCGAAGGACCTGGCCGTTCTCAGCGCCGTCCTGCTGCCGGTGCAATTCCTTTTGATCGTCGTGTTCGCGGTGGGCGCGTGGCCAATGATCCAAGGCCTGCTCGTCACGCTCGGGCTGCAAGTTTACGGAGGATCATAGCATGTCGAAAAAGAAGGAGCCGAAGAAGAGAAAACGGCTTCGAGTGTTGGTCGCACCGTCTGGTTTTAAGGAGAGCCTCGGCGTTCGTGATGTTATCGATGCATTGGCGCGCGGCGTCCGCAATGCGGTTCCGACAGCAAAAGTGTTTAGCGTTCCGATGGTGGATGGAGGCGAGGATTTTACGCGTACGCTTGTTGAGCTGTCCCATGGTGAGTTGCATTCCGTCACCGTCACGGGACCAGTCGGGCAACCTGTGGAGGCGACCGTCGGTTTTCTCGGCCGAGGAAAGAAGCGGACGGCTGTTCTGGAGATTGCGGCGGCTGCCGGACTGCGGCTCGTTCCCATGGACATGCGTGACCCGACCCGCACTACAAGTTATGGGGTGGGGGAGTTGATTCATGTGGCACTCGATCTTGGCGCCGAAAGGATTCTGATCGGCTGCGGTGACTCGAGCGTCAACGATGCGGGAATGGGAATGGCCCAAGCTCTAGGCGTGCGCTTGCTCGACGGGGACGGCCACTCTATTTCGGGGAGCGGCTCGGCGCTTTCGTCACTCGCTCGCGTCGATCTTTCCGATCGTGATCGCCGCCTTTCGAATGTTCGTATCGACGTCGCCGTGAACCCCTACAATATGCTGCTCGGCGAGAGAGGCGTCGCTCGGGTATTTGGTCCGCAAAAGGGTGCGACCCCTGACCAGGTAGCGTTGCTCGATCGGGGCATGGAAAATCTCGCTCATATCGTCCGTCGCGACCTCGGCATCGACGTAGCGCCGCTTGTCGGCGGAGGAGCTTCCGGTGGACTTGGGGCCGGGCTTCACGCCTTTGTTGGAGCGCGGCTGCAGCCACGCTTTGATCTTATCCGGCGGTATATTGATCTTGATCGCCGACTGGCAGATGCCGACATGGTCATGACGGCCGAGGGCGGGCTGGACGGACAGACCGGCTTTGGCAAGGTGCCGGCGGAGATTGCACGGCGCGCGAAACGTTACAATCTGCCCGTGATTGCCTTGGCCGGCACGGTCGGACTGGGCGCCGAGACGACCCACGAAATTGGCATCGATGCGTTCTTCAGCATTCTTCGCCGGCCGTGTTCCCTCGAAGACGCGATCCGTGACGCCGACATGCTGCTGGCGAACGCCGCCGAACAGGCGATGCGGCTGATGTGGGCGGCGCGCGCATTTAAGTTCAGGTAATGGGTCCCGTCTCGCCAAGGGCCGCGAGGTCCAATATGCGGGTCGGCGCGGTCCACGATCTCGCCATCCCAGCACAAGCCTGAGGGCGCCGTGGGCCGACGGATGCTGCGGTCCGAAGTTAATGGTGAAATTGCGAACAGCGGCTTCGGCCATGGCGGCTCTCCGCGACATCTGTATTTCGTTGCTTCACGGCGTAGCCGTATGGTTCGGATGGCCGATCAAGTTGTCGTTTGGATGATCAGCGTTAGCGTGCCATCACCATCGATGTTGGCGGCGACGACCTGCGAGGAGTTGAGCCCGTTCGCCCTCAGTGCCGAGGTTGCCTGAGGCGAAGCATCAATTGAATTTTGCAAACGCAGCAAATCTTCTGCACTGGTCTGGGTGATCACGGCCTCAGCCTGTGCCTTGATTTCCGTGGGCAAATCCTCGACGGCGACAACCGCAACACCGGTGAAATCGAGACCAGAGGTCGCTTGATCAGGTAGCGTCTCCTCCTGTTGAAGCCCGCTCTGCGGCGGCGTCACCTGAGGAAGCTGCGGGCCGATGGTTTGCCCATAGGTGGGCTGCGTAACAATGGCCCCTGAAAGCGCTGCAACTATCGTCAACATCCGCATCGTCGTTCCTTCGCATCTCTCCAATCACAATTTGCAAACACAACCGTTAGGCAGAGCGATGGTTCCGTCGGTCCTCGATGGGTCATGCTGGGCAATTTCGGTACAACGGGGTATTCGAACCTCCAAAGCGAGGCCGGCGAAATCACTCAGCTGTTGCGTTATCGGCCAAGGGGTTCTGTACGAATCGTACCATCAATTGATCTCTAGCTTGGACAGGATCAAAATGAAGGTGAGGGTGGCCATGGGGAGGAACCGCATGAGCATCGCCAGGGGGGCAACAATTGCCGTCGGCACCGCCAGGGAGTTCCTGGCCTCGGAACTTAGGGACGCGCGATACGGCGACATCGTCTCGGTCAAAGCAGCGATCGACGCAGTTCGCAAGGGCGCGCCTTACATACCGGACACAGATAACGAGTTGATGGAGGAAATCACCGACTTGGCACGGGAGTTGGGGCTAGCCGTCCTTTTTGACTCCCGTGAATAGGGTGCAATCTCACGCGCGCAATGGGAAGGAAGCCTGCGATCGCAAACCAGCCATAGACCTACTCAAACGGCAGCCGGCATCACTGCATACGAAACCGACAATTGGTTCCTATGTGAAAATGCGCAATGGTGAGAAGATGGGACGCCGGTTGGACGACAAACTCGATTGCAAGGCTTGCGGGACTATCCAGATGGACATTCCGGATAATGCCAAGGAATCGACGCCAATCCATTGCAGTAATTGCGGTGCCTTCCTCGGCGAATGGGGTGAATTGCAGGACGATTTCTACCGCCAGGCTCGCGGCACCGAAGCATTCGACCTGCGCGACGGGAACATCATCAAGAAATAGGACGCGATAAATGCAACCTCCGGACGGCTGCGGGGGGTGCTGCATCGGTATAGGACCGTTCCTCTGTCGGCCGAACATACCTGTTCGGCCATGTCCTCACGTCGGCTAATGTATGTCGCCCAAAAGTGCGCAGCGGTTTTGGGACAACGACAT
This sequence comes from Mesorhizobium sp. P171375, assembly GCF_057786075.1. Taxonomy (NCBI): domain Bacteria; kingdom Pseudomonadati; phylum Pseudomonadota; class Alphaproteobacteria; order Hyphomicrobiales; family Phyllobacteriaceae; genus Mesorhizobium; species Mesorhizobium sp. P171375. The sequence continues at coordinate 5,303,424 of NZ_JBYNWF010000001.1, read as the reverse complement.
GCATAAAAACAACAACCTAAAGCGCGTCGCATGAGGCCGTTTCAGGCGCGACGCGCTTTAGCTGACATCGACGATGACCATCAGCCCGCCACCGCCCTTTTCCTCGACATTGTTGTTCGTCGTGTGATGCGGAATGTGGCAGTGGATCAGCCATTTGCCGGGTCGCTGTGCCTTCCAGACGACGTCATAGCGCTGCCCCGGCCCAACATTGATCGTATCGGCCAGGAAGCGCGCCGAGGGGGCAAGTGTCTCGCCGTCACGGGCGACGATCTCGAAGAGTCCGCCATGGATATGCATCGGATGGATGAAGCCGTTGTTGGTGCCGATGAAACGCACTTTCAGCGTCTTGCCGACCTTCATCTGGATCGTTTCGGTTGAGGGATAGGCCTTGCCGTTGATGGTGAAGAAGTTCGGCATGCCGCCATCCATTGGCATCGACGGATAGGTCAGGCCATCGCGCACCAGCCATTCCTGAAGCTCGATCACGTAGTCGTGGTCGGCCTGCACCTCGTCGGCGGGATTGGCGGGGTCGATGATCAGCGCGCCATAGAGGCCGAGCGCCTGGGTGCGATCCGGCTTGGCGTGCGGATGATAGAAATAGGTCCCGTGCTGGGTGGCGGTGAACTCATAGGAGTAGGATTGTCCCGGCTCGATCGGCGCTTGGGTAATCTCGGCGGGTCCGTCCATCTGGTTCGGCAGAATCATCCCGTGCCAATGCACCGTCGTTTCCTCCGGCAGGCTGTTGGTGACATTGATGCGGACCTTGTCGCCTTGGCGAATGTGGATGCGCGGGCCGGGAATCTGGCCGTTATAGGCATAGGCATCGACCGCGACGTTGGGCAGTATCTGCCAACGGATTACTGACGGTCTGAGTTCGAACACCTTGATGCCGTTCTCCAGGCGAAACGGCAATTCCCGGTCGCCTCTGGCAGCGAGATCGTAGGACGCTGTCACTCGACGCGGATGGGTTGCCGCCATGTCACGCATTGCCTCGGCCGGCGTATCGCGGTCCATGATCATGCCTTGCGGCATGATTACCCCGCCGACATCACGAGCCGACAGCGTCAGGTTCAGCCAGTTCGCCGGTGCGGCCATCCCGATTGCCAGCGCAATCACCGACACCAGGCCGAGGGCAGCGATCTGCGTGGTCGTAGCGTCCGTCTTCATCTGGTGGCGACTGCTTTTGCCCCCGTGGGAGGTGTCGTTGTGGCTTGTCGCTTGCCGTTGGTGCGCAGACTGCTCTCGATTGCTCGTTCCGGTGGTCTGCGAGCGCAGCGTCATCAGCCCATGCTTCAATCCGCGTGCCACCAGCCAGACATTGGCGGGATAGGCGAGGATGAAGCCGGCGATGACGCCGATCGACATCACCCCCCAGAATAGAAGTTCCGTCGGCTCCATCGCGCGCATGTCGCGCCCCATCATCAGGAAGCTCATCACAGGCGCCATACCGGTCATCATGAAGTTCATCGAGATGAACTCGGGCAGGAAGCTTTTGCGCACATTCTCCAAATAGGTGCCGCCCATCATCGACTTCATGAACAGCGACTGGAAGATGAACAGACCGAAGGCGAAACCGGAAACATATTCGACAATGAGATCGACCCACATAGGAAGACCAAGCGTCGCCGTGATGACGGCGGCGAGGATGATGCCTGTAGCATCTCCGGCAACGCAGTGAATGGTCGAGCCGACGCCTTGCTTCCATAGCGGCCTGGTGAAGTCCTCGTGCTCGCCCGGTCGCGGTTCCTTGTCGGCCAGCACATACAGCAGCAGGCCGAGTGGACCCATGTAGAGGGTCACCAGGATGAACCCCCATTTCATCACCACCGGTTCGGGATTGTTGCGGTACTGATCTATGCCGACATAGAGCGTCGAGGCAGCGGCAAGAGTGAACCAGGCAACAAGAAAATAGTCGATCGGCTGGATGAGCATGGCAGAACCTGATTCTGGATCCGTGGCTGGTGATAGCCACCCCTTTTTGATGAACGCGGTCGGCGCGTTTACGATCCAGCCAGTTGAATTTGGCAGTGATGAATTCTGTCAGCCTTCCGCTCTTGTCGAAGCATCGCCACGCGATAATTCCCCTGAAGGCGTGGGCGCTTTTCTCAACTGGAGCGGACCATGAAATATCAGACACTCGACCAACTGCATGCCGTCGCCGGGATTGAGCCCTCGGCGCCACATTTGGAAACGACACGAAACGAGCGCATCGCGCGTTGGGCTGAACTTCTCGATCAGAATCCCGAACGATGCCTTGGCGCATTTACAGGCACCGAACATCTGCACCCGGAGGCACGTGCCATGGCACGTGCCGAAGGGTCGGCAATTGCTGTTGCCTTCGAAGACACGGTGCTACGCGCGTCGGGCCTAAGGGATGACACGTATGGCGAAGCCAAGCGCTTCTTCGAACTGAATGACTGGCAACTGCACGACATCGTCTGCGATTGTCACGTCGGTGCTACCATGAAAGCACGGTGGGCTGCCGCTCGGGTCCGCAGGACAATTGGTGGTAACAGGTTTCTTGCGTGGCTGAGGCAAAGGATCATGTTCTGACGTGCGCCAGGTGACTAAGTGAGGATAGTGTTCGCAACCGCGAGATGCGACCCCACCTGATCGACTTGTCGATCAGTCCCCTGCGTTTCGAGGCCTCCTTCCTCATGCAATTCGGACTACTTGTTGGTCCGCATTTTCTGCCTTGGATTGATTCCGCCGGCGGCCGTCGTGTCGTTCTCGACGTCGCCCTCGACCGTATTCTCGCCTTCGAGGTCGAGTTCGTCGCCTTCCTTGATCGTGCCCTTGGAGGTTCCGATGCCGGGATTGTTCGCCAGGTCAGCATCGCTCGGCTTTTTCCACTTTGGATGTCTGGTCGTGCTCATGAGAAAACTCCTTCGAGGGGTCCGGTTTTCAAAACCACAGGCCGGCTGAAATGTTCCGGGCCATTGGCCGTTTGCCGACGGCTAAAGTCCGAAAGGATAGGTGTCGGGAACATCAGCTCTCGCGTGCTCCAGGCCAAGCGGCGTCACCTCGGTGGTTTTGTCGAACCACACGAAGGCGTCGAATTGCTGGGGCAGGGAGGCATCGGCATAATGGCTGCGCAGTTCGGTTTCCGGCCGGTAGATCACGCCGATGAAGCGTTCCAGCCTGCGTTCCAGCAGCCGCTCGCGCAACGCCTCGTCGCGCCGCAGGTCAAGCAGAAAACGCGGAACGCGGCAGTCATGGCAAAGCCGCTCGTAGCTGTCGGCACGTGAGGGTCGCACCTGCTGCACTTTCATCTCCCCGCCCCAGTCGGAGGCGGCGGCCACGGTGCCGGAATGCGTGCCCAGACCGATCAGGGCTGCCTTATCGCCGAACCGTTGCCGGCAAAGCTGGCCGATATTCAGTTCGTCCCGGACAACGCCCATTTCGGTATAGCGGGCGTCTCCGATATGCGAATTGTGCGCCCAAACAACCGCTTTGGAATTCGGTCCGTTGGCGTCCAGCAAATGTTCCAGCGTTTCGAACATATGTGTGTCGCGTAGGTTCCAGGATTGCGCGCCGCCATAGTACATAATCCGGTAATAACGTTCGGCGGAGGCTATCAGCCGGGCGTTCTGGGCGGCATCGAGAAAGTCGCCGCCGTCTTGCCGCGCATAGTCCAATTGCCTGGCGAGCAGATCTCGGCATTGCTCGAGAACGGCCTTCTCACATTCCTGGTAGCCTGAGGTCAGCGCCGCACGGCCGTAAGTGGACGGTTCGTTTTGCCACGGGGTCAGGCAGCCATAGCGCTCGCGGGCGATCTTTGCGGCCTTCGGATCGATCCGGTCAAGATATTCGAGAACCGCTTCTATGGACCCACTCATGTTGTAGATGTCGAGGCCATAGAACCCTGCTTGCCCGGATGGCTCGAGCTTCTCGTTGTGGCGACGCATCCAGTCCGTGAAGGCCGCGACATCGGTGTTGCGCCACATCCAGGTCGGAAACCGCTGGAATGGCGCAACCGCGCCGGCTCGCGGCTTGCGATGGCGAACGTAACGGTCGACGGCGGCGGCATCGGGCCAATCCGCCTCGACCGCAACGATGGTGAAACCGTGCTTCTCGATGAGCCGGCGGGTGATCGCCGCGCGTGTCCTGTAGAACTCCGACGTTCCATGACTTGCTTCGCCAAGCAGAACGACGCGCTGGTTGGCGAACCGATCGAACAACTCGCCGAAGGTTGGATCGTCGAAATCCGGAAGCGGCTCGGCCGCCATGGCGATCATATCGGGCAGACTGGCGGGATGCCGATGTCGGGGCGGACGATCGATTTCAGCGAGCTTGCCGCTTTCGGGCCAGCCCTGCTCGCCGATGAGAGGGACGAACCGCACGCCGCCGAAATCCTCCTCGCTATAGGTTGCAGCGCCCGTTCGGGTGACTTTGAGCAGACGTTGCAAATCCGGATCATCGCCGACCGGAATGACAAGCCTGCCGCCGACATCGAGTTGTTCCTGAAGGGCAAGTGGCGCGCCGGGTCCGCTGGCCGCCACTATGATGGCGTCGAAGGGCGCTGCCTCCGGCCAGCCTTTCGTGCCGTCGCCAGTACGGACCTCGATGTTCTCGTAGCCAAGTCTTTCAAACCGCCGCTTCGCGGTTTTGGCCAATCCGGGATGACGCTCGATCGTGTAGACCTGTTCGACGATCCGGCTCATCACGGCCGCCGCATAGCCCGAGCCGGTGCCAACCTCGAGAACGTGGTCACCAGCCTTGACGTTCGCCAACTCGATCATTAACGCGACGATGTAGGGTTGCGATATCGTTTGGCCGTCAGCGATGGGCAGTGGTCCGTCTTCATAAGCGAATTCTTCGAAGCCGGGATTGACGAAAGCCTCGCGCGGAACCTCGCGCATGGCCTGCAGAATCTCGCGATCGCGGATGCCACGCCGGCCGATATGAACATTGACCATTCGGTCGCGGGCACGAGGAAGATCGAGCATTTTAAGCTCCTTTGGCGGCTGCTTGTCCGCACCTTGCGCGAGCATATCCTTCGCGGCGTCTCGATCAGCCACATCTATTGCCTTGGGCATGGCTTTCACGATTCTAGTCTCTAATCGCCGGGGCACTTCAAGGTTCCCACCTATTTGCCTGACAGAGCCGCGAACCAACGGGGCCGCGAACCAACGGGGCCGCGAACCAACGGGATTGCGAATGGTCTCTTGGTTGCGTGCACGGCCCGTCGTTCGACGCCGGCTCCGGATGGCGTCCGTCGGGGCTTGCTCGGGCACGAAGCCGCTCCAGTTATCACCAGCGAACCGCTGCTGGAGAACCAATGCTGGAGACTGGTGATGAACGACAAGGCCGCCGCGACGACGCAGGCAATCAGCCTCGAATGGATCAACCTCATGGACCGCTACTGGCGCGCCGCGAACTACATTTCGGTTGGCCAGATCTATCTGCTCGACAATCCGCTGCTGCTCGAGCCCTTGAAGCCCGAGCACGTCAAGCCGCGGCTGCTCGGCCATTGGGGCACGACACCAGGCCTCAATTTTCTCTACCTGCATCTGAACCGGATTATCCGTGAGCGTGATCTCGATGTGCTGTTCATCTGCGGTCCAGGCCATGGCGGTCCCGCGATGGTCGCCAACACCTGGCTCGAGGGCACCTACAGCGAGATCTACCCCGATATCGGCAAAGGCGAAGACGGTCTGAGAAAACTGTTTCGGCAATTTTCCTTTCCCGGCGGCGTGCCAAGCCACGCGGCGCCGGAAACGCCCGGGTCAATTCATGAGGGTGGCGAGCTTGGATACGCTTTGGTCCATGCGTTTGGTGCGGCCTTCGACAACCCCGATCTGGTGGTCGCCTGCGTCGTTGGCGACGGCGAAGCGGAGACTGGTCCGCTTGCGGCAGCGTGGCACTCCAACAAGTTTCTCAACCCGGCGTCGGATGGCGCCGTCCTGCCCATCCTGCATCTCAACGGCTACAAGATCGCCAATCCGACGATCCTCGGCCGCATGGCCGACGAGGAGTTGCGTAACCTGTTCACAGGCTACGGCTACGAACCGTTCTTTGTCGAAGGCCATGAGCCCGTTGCCATGCACCAGGCGATGGCCAAGACGCTCGACACCGTGCTCGATCGAATCCGCTCCATTCAGGAGCAGGCCCGAGGTCCGGCATGGCATTATGAACGTCCACGGTGGCCGATGATCGTGCTACGCAGCCCCAAGGGCTGGACCGGACCGAAAGAGGTCGATGGCGAAAAAGTCGAGGATTTCTGGCGCTCGCATCAAGTGCCGGTGTCGAACGCCCGTGGCAATGACGGGCATCGCAAGATCCTCGAAGCCTGGATGCGAAGCTACGAACCGGAAAAACTGTTCGATAAGGAAGGACATCTGTTGCCGGAACTCGCGGCTCTTGCCCCAACTGGAACAAAGCGCATGGGCGCAACTCCTTATGCGAATGGCGGGTTGTTGAAGCGCGACCTGACGCTGCCGGACTGGAAAAGCCTGGCGGTTGAAGTGCCTCGGCCAGGAGGCGTCATTGCCGAAGCGACACGGATTTGTGGGGGCTATCTTCGCGAGGTTTTTCGCCTTAACGCCAAAGCGCGGAATTTCCGGCTGATGGGCCCGGACGAGACGTCTTCCAACCGCCTTGACGATGTGTTCGAGGTCACGGATCGGATCTGGATGGAGCGTATCGAACCCTACGATGTCCATCTTTCCCGCGACGGCCGTGTGATGGAAGTGCTGAGCGAGCATCTCTGCCAGGGTTGGCTGGAAGGCTATCTGCTCACCGGCCGCCACGGTCTGTTCTCATGCTACGAGGCGTTCATTCACATCGTCGACTCTATGGTCAACCAGCATGCGAAATGGCTGAAAACCTCCGGCGAGCTTGCCTGGCGCAAGCCGATCGCCTCGCTCAATTACCTGCTGACTTCTCATGTCTGGCGGCAGGATCACAATGGCTTCAGCCATCAGGACCCGGGCTTTGCCGACTTTGTCGCCAACAAGAAAGCCGACACGGTCAGGCTCTATTTCCCGCCGGATGCCAACACGCTGCTGTGGATCACCGACCATTGCCTGAGGACGTACAACCGCATCAACGTCATCACCGCCGGCAAGCAGCCGGCGCCGCAATGGCTGTCCATCGAAGATGCTGAAGCACACTGCAAGGCCGGCGCGGGCATCTGGGAATGGGCTGGCACCGTTTCAAAAGGCGAGGAGCCGGATGTGGTGCTGGCCTGCGCCGGCGACGTTCCGACGCTGGAGACGCTGGCCGCGACGGACATTCTTCGCTCTGCAATTCCCGATCTGAAAATCCGCGTTGTAAACGTTGTCGACCTGATGACATTGCAGTCGAACACCGAACACCCGCACGGCCTTACCGACCATGCTTTCGATGCGCTGTTCACGAAGACAAGGCCGGTCATCTTCGCCTATCACGGCTATCCCTACCTCATCCACCGCCTGACCTACCGGCGCGCCAACCATGACAGCATGCATGTGCATGGCTTTCGCGAGGAGGGCACCACGACCACCCCATTCGATATGGTGGTGCTCAACGAACTCGATCGCTACCACCTCGCGCTTGCCGCGATCGAACGCGTGCCGGGCCTGGCCGAAAGGGCGGAAAGCCTAGCCTCCGACCTTCACGACAGGCTGGCGAAGCACAAGGCCTATGTCCGCGAGCACGGCGAAGACATGCCCGAGATCCAGAAATGGAGCTGGCCGGCTGCGGGCGCGGCAAAGGCTCGACAATGACGCGTCAGTCGATCCTGGCGCTGAATGCCGGCTCGTCCAGCGTCAAGTTCGCGCTATACGATCTTGGCTCGTCGGATGGCCAGCAACTCGTTTCGCGCGGCACTTTGGATCTGGGCGACGCGCCCAGACTCACCGCAAAAGCGGCCGATGGAACAGTGCAGTGTGACAGGCAGCTCACTGCGAACGATCCGCATGCGGGCATTGGCGAAATACTGAATTTGGTGCAGGGCGAACTTGGTGGAAGAAAACTGATCTGTGCCGGTCACCGTATCGTGCATGGCGGAAACGAGTTCAGCAAACCTGTCCGTCTGACGCCCGCCACCATCGAGGCCCTGGACAGGCTGACCGCACTTGCGCCCCTGCATCAGCCTCGCAGTCTCGCGCCAATTCGTGCGATAGCTGCATTGCAACCGGATCTGCCACAGGTCGGGTGTTTCGACACCGCGTTCCATCAGACGATCGATCCGCTCGTGCGGCGCTTCGCCATTCCGCGCAAATATGAAGAGGCAGGCATTAGTCGCTATGGATTCCATGGCCTCTCCTACGAATATGTTGCTGGACGGCTGAGCGAGATATCGCCCGCGTTCGCAGCGAAACGGACAATCGTCGCTCATCTCGGCAATGGGGCAAGCCTCTGCGCTCTGCACGAGGGCAAAAGCGTCGATACGACGATGGGCTTTTCGGCACTGGATGGCCTTGTCATGGGTACGCGCTGCGGCGCCATCGATCCCGGCGTGCTGTTGTACTTCCTGCTGGAGAAGGGCATGGCAGCCGACAAGCTGCAGACGATGCTCTACGAGAAATCCGGACTGCTTGGCGTGTCCGGTATTTCGGGCGACATGCGCACGCTGGAGGCAAGCAGCGACCCTCGCGCCCGCGAGGCGATCGAGCTTTTCGCCTTCCGCGCCGCGAGGGAAGCAGCAGCGCTCGCAAACACGATTGGTGGTCTCGAATGCCTCGTGTTCACCGCCGGCATCGGCGAACGGTCATCGTCCATCCGCAAGACGATATGCGAAAAATTGGCTTGGCTCGCCGTGGCGCTCGACGAGCCGGCCAATGACGCCAACGCCGGGATCATCAGCCGCCCGGACAGCAAGGTGGAAGTGCGTGTGATCGCGACTAACGAGGAAAGCGTCATCGCGCGCCATAGCCGCGTGGTGATGCAGATCTAAAGGGTCCGTAACTTAAGGTAAGCGAGCTGGCTTCTGCTCACCTTGGGATTAGTCTGCCGTGCTTTCGCACGAGATCCTTGGCAAGCAAGCCTGCGGTCGTGAAGGTGCCAAACGCCCGTTGGCGCTTGAGCGTCGCCTCTATCGCCGATCATGCATCGGGCAGCAAATGGAACCAGATAGACCGTGCCGCGTCATAGAAGCAGATTTCTGTTGCAGTCCAGGGAGTGACATTGATGATCAGGCTCCTTCTTGTCGTCGCGGCGGCGCTCGTCCTCGCATGCGGCGGGACGGAGGCGGCCAAGCTCGATCCAACCACTGTCAATCAAGCCCAATTCCCTGCCGGCGAACCGAAGGGCATCGATCCGGCCGTTCTGAAGGTGCAGATTCTTTTGGATCGCGCCCGCTTCTCGCCGGGCCTGATCGACGGCCGCCTCTCGGGGAATTTCGCCAAGGCGGTTAGCGCCTTTCAGACAGCAAGCGGACTCCAGGCCGACGGCAAGCTCACTCGGGAGACCTGGGACAAGCTCGTGGCTACCTCCGCCAGTCCGGTCCTGGTAACCTACGAGGTAACGCCCAAGGATGTGCGCGGACCCTTCACCAAGCGCATTCCGGCTCGCATGGAGAAGATGGCCCACCTGCGGCGGCTCGGCTATCACAACGCGGTGGAGAAGCTGGCGGAACGCTTCCATATCAGCGAACAATTGCTCAGAGGGCTCAATCCGGGCATCGGCTTCAAGAAGGCCGGCACGATGTTGGTGGTACCAGATGTTGGCCGGGGCGATCCTCCTGCCGCCGTTGCCGGCATCGAGGTCGACAAGGGCGCCCGCCTGGTGCGCGTGCTCGATGCTTCCGGCAAATGGCTCGCGGTCTACCCCGCCTCGATCGGCAGCGACGAGAAGCCGGCGCCGAGCGGTCAGGCAGAGATCAAACGCGTGGTGCACAACCCCACCTATCACTACGATCCAGACTTCGCTTTCAAGGGGGTCAAGACCAAGCGGCCCTTTACCATCGCTGCCGGGCCGAACAATCCCGTGGGATCGGTCTGGATCGACCTCTCTATCGAAAGCTACGGCATTCACGGCACGCCCGAACCCGGCAAGATCGGCACGACCTTCTCGCATGGCTGTATCCGGCTGACCAACTGGGATGCCGAAGACCTTGCCTCCATCCTGCAGAAGGGCACGAAAGTTACCTTCAAGGACGAGATGGCGGACGCTGGCGACAAGCAGTCTCAGTAGCGCAAATACCCAGCATGCGTGCCAAGATCACCCGTGGGATCGCGCCGTGCAGGAGATCGAGGGAGCAGTCCGCAGCCCGAACGCGGCCCCGATGTGCCTGACCCGACAGTCAGCGCCGGCTCAAAAAGCTCGAAGGAATTGAAGGCTGGCCGAGTCCCGGCAAGGCAACCAAATTCGCGGAGCCTCGTTTGTCGAATATCAGCCAGAGGAGGTTTCGATGAAGAGATCCTTGTCGCTTTTGGTGTTGGCCGCTGCTCTTGCGCTCGGCGCCTGTGACAACAGCATCGAGCCGACGAAAGCCAACACCGACGCCATCAACAAGAACCCGCAGGTGGACCAGGACGCCAGACCCAAGTCGACGACTGGCGGCGACCAGCCGACAGCGCCGGAGAGCAAATGAACCCCATTTCATCTTGCGATACGCCACTGCTGTGCATCGCCTATCTCGAAGGCGGGCCACAAAACGGTGCGCCCGTTGTCCTGCTCCACGGTTGGCCGGACGATGCGACCACTTACGCGCGTATTTCGCCGGTCCTTCATGACGCCGGCTTTCGGACGTTTTCGCCGTGGCTGCGAGGTTTTGGACGAACATCGTTCCTGTCGAAAGAAACCATGCGGTCAGGCGAGATTGCCGCAATGGCGCAGGACGTACTGGATTTTGCCGATGCCCTTGGCCTCAGCCGCTTTGCGGTCGTCGGGCACGACTGGGGTGCACGGATCTCCTACCTCCTGGCGTCGGTTTTCCCGGATCGCATCAATTGCTGTGCTGCGCTATCGCTTGGCTGGCAACCTGGCAAGCCGGCAACGCCAGCACCTGAGCAGGCGAAAGCATTCTGGTATCAATGGTTCATGGCGACGGCGCGCGGCGCCGAGTTCGTGAGAAAGAACCGCAAGGAATTCGCCAGATTCCAATGGGACAGCTGGAGCCCATTGGGATGGTTCGACGATGCCATTTTCGATGAAGTGGCTGCATCCTTCGAAAATCCGGATTGGCCGGATGTGACATTGCATTCCTATCGGGTTCGCTGGGGTGAGGCGGAGCCCGATCCCCGCTACGCAGAGCTGGCCCGCAGGCAAACATCGGTCAAGATCATCACGGTGCCGACCTTGACGCTTCATGGTGGCGACGACCGTGTTGTGCTGACCGCATCGTCGGAAGGGCTGGAGGAGCATTTCACTGCCTCCTACAAACGAGTGGTCCTGGACGCGGTCGGGCACTTCCCGACACGGGAGGCCCCACAAGAGGTTTCCGGGCTGTTGGCGACCTTTCTCGACAGTTACGGCAGGCGATAAAGCGCCTGGCTCGGCAGGTTGCGAGGCATCGGCCCGCAAGCCTTCTTGTCAATAGAGCCATGCGCTCTGGCCAGATTGCTGCAATGGCGCAGGATGTGGTGGCAACCGGACGCCCGCGGCTGAACAGGGGAACGCATTTTTGGTATCAAGGCGCCGGCGCGAGGCGATGATTTCGCGCTTATCCCTGCACAGGAGGAGAACGCATGCCATCTCGACCTGAGGCACTTACAATCACTTTGGCCTATAGTGGGGATGCGAGAACACAGGCGGCTGCGGCGCTATATCGACACAACATTGAACAAACCGGAATCGATGACCGAGCTGCGATCGGCGCGGAGCTTTGCGACGCTTCAGGGAAGATTTTGGGTGGAATCTGGGGCAGAACGGAACTTGGGCTCCTGTTTCTCGACATGTTCTTCTTGCCTAAGCAATTGCGTGGTCGATCCCATGGATCACGGCTTCTTATGGCGATTGAGGAAGAAGCCGTCGGGCGTGGATGCAAAAGAGCGGTCGTCGAGACGAGTAGTTTCCAGGCGCCTCAATTTTACATGCATCACGGGTTTGAGGAATTCGGCAAGGTCGAATTCGGAATTCCAGGACATGCCCGCATCTTCCTTCGCAAGGATTTGCCTTAATCGTTGCCGACCGACGCGGCAGTTGACGACGGCTCGAACAAGCTATCTCCAATCAGGCAACCAAATACGTGAGCCTCGTTTGCATTGCTGCGTATCGGCTTTCTCAGTGACGGGCCGCAGAATGGTGTGCTGCAGCCCTGTCGCCATCCGCTTCATCGGACAAGTCGGAACCTGAAGCACCGCTGTGCATTTCGTCTGCATGCATGACGGATCGAAACGGCGTTTTGCAGTCAATCGCCAGCTAGGGAGAATCTGAATGCAAACCTCAGGCGCAACTTCACAACACCACCTCGGCCGATTGGCCGTAGAGCGGTTTGCCGGCACGGTGACGGTGCGATTTTCCGACGCCATAGTCGCTGCCACGGAAAGAGCGAAGATATTGCGGGAAGATGGACACGAGCCCGTGTTCTATATCCCTTTCGAGGACATCTATTTCGATCTTTTCGAAAAGACCAACACGACAAGCAAGTCTGCGTTGAAGGGGACAGCGAGCTATTGGCGTGTCCATGCCGTCGGTAGCTCGGCCGACGACTTCATGTGGGCATACGAGACGCCGGATGCGGCGGCACGGGCCATCGCACGTCATGGCGCTTTTGATCCGGAAAAGGCGCGCATCGATGTCGACCCGTTGGAGGACAAACGGCACACGCCACATGTCATGGAATAGGGGCTGTCTTCGGACAGCTATATCATTGGATCTCTGGCAGCCATTCGCTAGAGCATGATCCCAAAAAGTGGGCACCGGTTTTTGGAAAAAGATCATGCTCCAACAAAGGGCTAGATCATGATGAGATTTCACGAAATCTCATCATGATCTAGCGCACGGAGAATTCCTCATCGAGAATGTGCAGGGCTTCTTCGTATTTGGCTGCCGAGGCCCCTAATTGCCGTGATTGCCAGATGTTGTCTTCGAGGTCGGCGCGCTTTACGGGCAGCGCCAAGGGGTTCGATGCAGCCCGCCGCACGAACGTGAAATAGTCCTCGCCATCTCTGCGCGACATGGCGTCGACTGCAGAGGCAATCGACGGTCCAAAGCCGCTCTCTTCAAGCTTGGTTCGAGACCAGCCGTCGCCTTTTTCCAGGACATCATGCAGATAGGCGACGACCTTCTGATCCATCGTCTCGACAGCGTCGACGACACGACGGCAATGCTCGATATAGGGCTGCCCGGTCTTGTCGAGCTGCGCTGCGTGAACCTCCTCCGCAATCTTGGCCGCTCGATAGAAAATGCTCATCGTTGCCATCCCGGCCGCTTGTCGAAATGCCAAGGAATGGCGGCCATCGGAACCTCCTTTCATTTCATCTCCAAGTCGCTGCCGAAGCTATTGTTCCTTGCCGCAAGGATTTCCTCACCATGGAGGTTCACCAGCGTTCTTCGGTATCGTGATGCGGCAGGTCTATCCCGCAGCAAACCCAGCCAAGCCGCTGCTTTGCCCCATAGTTGTATGCAGGCTCAAGGCGAGCTGGATCGTCGAAGGTTCCGACATGCAGCGCGATTTCGCCAGGCGATGCGTCATAGATGAGACTGAGAGGGGATCCGCAGTCCGAGCAGAAACCTCTTCGGGCAATTGGCGACGACCTGCGATAGGTTGGCGTCGCGGTGGTCCAGACGAGGGCCTGGGAAGGCACCCACGCCAGGACCGCGAATGCACTGCCGGTCGCTCGCCGGCACATATCACAATGGCAGTAATGCACTCTCGGTTCGCGTTCGACGCGAAAGCGGATTTTTCCACAAAGGCATCCGCCGCTTACCGTATTGGCCATGGCCATGCCGATTTTGCGGTCCGGTCGTGTTTCTGATGGCATCGGATCCATGAGGCGGAAACGCCGATGGCCGATCTCGGTTCCTGAAGCGATGAGGAGCGAGTGCCGGCACAAGACGTTCTGATCTATGCCTTTGAAGGCAAGGAAGGGCGGCTCAGGGCTTTTCTGGCGGTGCGCGAAATCGATACGCTGGTCATCACTGGTGGCGAAACCGACGTATGCGTTCTGGCCACGGTGCTCGGGGCGATCGATTTCGGCTATCCCGTGGTTCCCGTCACGGATGCACTTTGCAGTTCTTCCGACGCGACGCGTGACGCGCTTCTGACCGTTTTATCACCAGAGGTTTGGGCAGCAAGTGGAGATGAGAGGGTTCTCTCAAGCTGGAGTTGGTGTCGCCGGTCATCAGCCGGTCGGGAAGCATAATGCCTGCAATGCCTGCCGCGAAAATAGCAGAGTGGTAGAAATTCTGATGGCCAACTTCAAGCATCCAGATCGATCAAAGCGACACCGAGTTCCGGACGCTTGCTGCGACGCAGGTGACCGGGCGCTTCCACCAAGGTGACTTCGAGCGTCGGTCGCACGATGCCATCAAGCAGATGCCCGCCCCGCGTGGTGCCGTCGCTCAATCCCAGCACCGCATGGACATGAAGGCTGGGCTTGCCATTGTCGCCCAGCGCCACATCGCCGAGCGCACTCAGGACTTCGCATTGTTCGTCGATCGGAATCTTGCGACAGGTCTTCGCATTCGGATCAAACCAGCCCACGGTGGCTTTTTCGAAAGCCCCAATGGCGGTCACGGACGCACTGCCGACATTCTGGTCGACCGCGAAGGCGGTCAGCGTGGCGAACGCTTCTTCGCCGGGGTCGAGCACCACGACGAATGTCCTTTGTCCGCCGACCTCGCTGACCAGCTGCGACTTCATGCTTGTGCTCCGATCACTATTCTGATCAGTCAATGGGCGTGGTGTTCGGCATTCCGCTTGCGGGTTGCCGCGGCTTTCTTTGCCGATTCAGACCGGCTCGTGGCCGACCGTGAGGCCGATGCCTTGCCACCGCTTTTGCCGCCCTTGTGCGCCGCCGGGTTACCGGTGTGCTTACCGCGACCGGAGCCACCTTCTTTCTTGCCGCCGCCGTCGTCCTTGTTGACGGTCGCCCATGCCCGTCGTTCGGCCTCTTTGTCGGAGACGCCGCGCTTCTCGTAGCCTTCGGCGATGTGATCGGCTTTGCGTTCCTGCTTGTCGGTGTATTTCGTCTTCTCACCTCTCGGCATGATCGTTCCTCCTGTGGGATAGGGTCTGAACGAAAAGCTGGCGCGTGAGTTCCGCCCGAACTCCAGAAACAACCAGAGACAACCTGACCCGGCATTGGGATTTTGTTGGCAGGGAGCCGCTTTTTCGGCTGACCCTTGTCGGGCTTTGGAGATCGCAACAGCAAGGCGAGGGGGACAAACAAAGCGGTCACGATCGCGCAGTAGCGAAAGACGTCGACATAGGCGAGCAAGGAAGCCTGGCGTGCAATCAACTGCCCGATCCAGCAGATCGCCTGCTGCTTCGCTTCGACCATCGGTGAGCCTTGAGCGACGAACTGCTCGGTCACCTGACGCAACACCTGTTGATAGGTCGGTGATGGTTTGCCTGATGGAGCTGCGCGTTTTGAGCGATCACGGTTGTTGGACAATGACACGCCGATGCTGCCGCCGATGTTGCGGGCAAAGCGCCGACCGCTTTTACGAACCCGAGTCAACGACAGCTCTTCACAAAGGTTCCTGACGGACAGGCTGGCGGAGATAGTTCGCATCGTCAGGGATCGCAGCCAAAGTCATTCAGTGGAGGGTGAATCCGACCACCGCAATGAGGATCACGATGCCGACCAGGCCGACGATGAAGACGATCTGGTGCGTGCGGGTTCGAAGGACGATCTCACCTTGCCGCGCCTGCTCAGCCGAAAAGACAGCGCCTTCATCACCATTCTGATCGCTGCGCCGATCGCTGCTCATGATGGTCTCCTTCCTTGGAACCTCTCGAGGACAACCACAGCCTTGCGGCTGAAGTTCCGCATGGCTGCCATGCAAAAGAAGCGATCACAGCGATGTGAGGAGGGAACTTTGTTTCCCGCGAGCAGTTTGGTCCCCTTGAGACCCCAGCCAGCCGGAAGCCAGCCATGTCTAATTCCACAAGTCCCAACGGCCTGAGCAGACGCACCTTCATGACGGGCTCTGTTTCGGCAGCAGCGGCAATGCCGCTCATAGCCGCGTCGACAAAGGCCGCCGAGCCGCCGACTGCCAAAGCGGCCGAGCCGCGCGATCTGTCGACGATTTCGATGCGGATCAACAAGCAGGCCTACACCCTCGCGCTCGACAATCGCACGAGCCTGCTTGACGCACTGCGTGATCATGTTGGCCTGACCGGCACCAAGAAAGGTTGCGACCACGGTCAGTGCGGCGCCTGCACCGTTCTTGTCGATGGGAAGCGGGTGCTCTCCTGCCTGAGCTTCGCCGTCATGAACCAAGGCCGCGAGGTCACGACTGTGGAAGGCCTGGTTTCAGCTGACGGCGAGCTGCATCCGGTGCAGCAGGCCTTCGTCGACCATGATGGCTTTCAATGCGGCTACTGCACGCCGGGCCAGATCATGTCCGCCATCGGTTGCATCGATGAAGGCCATGCCGGGTCGGACGATGACATCCGCGAGTATATGAGCGGCAATCTGTGCCGATGCGCGGCCTATCCCAACATCGTCGCGGCGATCATCCAGGCGCGCGACGAGATCAGGAGGGCGTAGGATGCGTCCCTTCGTCTATGAAAGACCAACGAGCGTTTCCGTGGCGATCGCCATGGCGTCCCACCTTGACGCCAGGCATGTAGCGCCAACACAGGCCAATACCCAGTTCATCGCCGGCGGAACCAATCTGGCCGACTACATGAAGCTTGGCGTCGCGCAGCCTGAGCGACTGCTCGAC
This sequence comes from Mesorhizobium sp. P171375, assembly GCF_057786075.1. Classification (NCBI taxonomy): domain Bacteria; kingdom Pseudomonadati; phylum Pseudomonadota; class Alphaproteobacteria; order Hyphomicrobiales; family Phyllobacteriaceae; genus Mesorhizobium; species Mesorhizobium sp. P171375. Next base: position 5,286,657 of record NZ_JBYNWF010000001.1, on the reverse strand, counting down.
CTCAACAATCTTGCCGAGCCTGCCCTTCGGCAGATCAGAGTAAGCGATGATACCATCCGGTTCGGTGCACTGGTCCGGATGGGCGAAGCAGCGGATAACAATGACGTCAGGCATCGTTGTCCGCTCCTGGCCGATAGCCTGAAATTTGCCGCCAGCGGCCAGCTTCGCAACATGGCGAGCCTTGCCGGCAACGTGTTGCAGCGAACGCGATGCGAATATTTTCGCGAAACCTCCTGGCCATGCAATAAGCGGGAGCCCGGTTCCGGCTGCGCCGCGATGGAAGGGTTCAACCGCCAGCATGCCGTGCTCGGCACCAGCGATGCCTGCATTGCTACCTATCACGGCGATTTCGCCCAAGCCCTGATTGCTCTCGATGCGGTCGTCGAAGTGGAGGGACGGCATGGTCCGCGCAAGATCCCGTTCGCCAGACTGCATCGGCTTCCCGGCGACACGCCCGACATCGAGACGGATTTGGCCGCCGATGAAGTCATCGTCGCCATCGATGTTCCGCTCGGAGTATGGAGCAAGCGCTCGCGCTACCTGAAGATACGCGATCGCGAATCCTATGCGTTCGCGCTGGCATCGGCGGCGGTTGCGCTGGATTTGGATGGGGAGACGGTCAGGCAAGCGCGCATAGGGCTGGGCGGCGTCGCGACCGTGCCATGGCGCGCACGGGTGGCGGAGGCGGCGCTCCAAGACAAGGTGCTCGACGAAGATGTGGCCGAAAAGGCCGCCGACGCCGCTTTCGCCGATGCCAAGCCGCGAGAGTACAACGCATTCAAGATACCGCTCGGCAAGCGCACGCTCGTGCGGGCTCTGCTCGAAACACGCGACATGAAGGTCTGAGCCATGAACCAAGCCGCGCCAGTTCCAAAGGAAAATCAAGGCGAACCGGTTGTCCGCATCGACGCCAGATTGAAAGTTACAGGACAGGCCAGCTATCCGGCCGACATCGCAACAGCCAACGTCGCTTATGGTGCTCTTGCCACCAGCAGCATCGCTCGGGGCAAGGTTTCCAAACTCCATACGGATGACGCCAGAGCCGTGCCCGGGGTGCTGGACATCTTGATCTACGGCGACATGGACAAGACCGATACGCCGAAATTTGGCAACACCGGTGCAAGCTCCGTCGCACCCCTGCACGACAAGACAATTTTCCACGACGGCCAGATCGTCGCACTGGTCGTTGCCGAGACATTCGAGGCGGCGGAAGAAGCGGCGATGCTGATTCGCGCCGACTACGAGCACGAAACGCCCAGCGCCAGCTTCGATTCCAAAGGCGTGAAGGCGGAGCCGGCGGCCGGCAAGAGCCCGATGTTGAAGGAAGATGTCAAAGCCGGCGATTTCGACACCGCCTATGCATCCGCTGCAGTGAAGATCGATCAGAAATACTCGACGCCGACCCAGCATCACAATCCGATCGAATTGTTTTCGACCACGGCGATATGGCAAGGCGATCAACTTACCGTGCATGAGCCAAGCCAGAACGTCACCGGGTGGAAAATCGAACTCGCCCGGCAGTTGAAGATCGATCCTGCCAATGTGCGGATTGTCAGCCCCTATGTCGGCGGCGCCTTCGGCTCCAAGGGACCTATGACCGCTCGCACGGCAATTGTCGCCGTTGCCGCGCGTCGTGTTGGACGGCCGGTGCGCTGCGTCGTCAGCCGCATGCAGGCTTTCAACACCCAGACGTATCGCGCCGAGACGCGACATCGAATCCGCATAGGCGCCGGCAAGGACGGCCGCATCACGGCGTTCGGACATGAGGGCTGGGAGGTCACATCACGCCCTGACCCTTATGTCGTCGGTGGCACGTCAGCGACGAGCCGCATGTACAACTATGGTTCGGTGCTCACTCACGTCTCGATCGTCCATGCCGATCGCAACACGCCGGGCTACATGCGCTCGCCGCCCGAGACGCCCTATGTCTACGCGCTCGAAAACGCCATGGACGAAATGGCCGTGGCGCTCGGGATGGATCCGGTCGAGTTCCGGCGTGTCAACGAGCCTGAAAAAGAGCCTATCGGCGGCAAGCGATTCTCCAGCCGGTCACTGGTCAAATGCTACGACCAGGCTGCGCAAGCGTTCGGTTGGTCGAAGCGCGATGCGGCGGTTGGGTCGATGCGCGATGGCGACTGGCTGGTCGGCATGGGTTGCGCGACGGCCATCTATCCAACGGCTAGCGCGCCATGCGCGGCCCGTGTCCGCCTGACCGCCGATGGCCAGGTTCGCGTTCAGTGCGGCTCGCATGAGATTGGCACCGGTGTGCGCACCGTGGCAGGGCAGATGGCGGCCGAACGTCTGGGAATAGGGATGGACAAGGTCAGCGTCGAGATGGGCGACAGCGCCCTGCCGCCGGCACCGGTCTCGGGCGGCTCGATTTCGACGGCGAGCGTTTGCTCGGCGGTTCTGAAGTCCTGTGACGCGGTGCGCGAGAAGCTGTTTGCAGCAGCGGCGGGCAAGGATGGTCCTCTTGCCGGTTCGGGCAATGCGAAGCTGGAAATGACGAACGAAAAAATCGTCACCGAAACCGGCAAATCGGCAAAGCTTGCCGATGTCTTCAAGGCGATGCAGATCGGCGCCATCGAAGAATATGCGGAGTTCACGCCGAAAGGTTCGTCGCCGGAAGCCCTCAAGAAACTTTACGCCGGACAGCCGGAATTCCATGGTGGAGAGAACGACGAGGATTCGGTGAAATATGCCTTTGGCGCCGAGTTCGTCGAAGTCCGCATCAACAGTTACACACGCGAAATCCGGGTCCCGCGCATCGTCGGCGCCTTTGCTGCGGGGCGCATCATGAACACCCGCACCGCGCGCAGCCAGCTGATGGGCGGCATGATCTGGGGTATTGGCCAAGCCCTTCACGAGGCGACGGAAATCGACCGGCGCTACGCCCGCTATGTCAATCGTGACCTGCAGGATTATCTGGTGCCGGTCAACGCGGACATCAAAGAGGTCGAGGTCATCCTAGTCCCAGAGGTCGATCTGGACGTCAATCCAGCCGGTGTCAAAGGATTGGGGGAACTTGGCAATGTCGGGACGGCGGCCGCCGTCGCGAGCGCCGTGTATCATGCCACTGGCAAGCGCATTCGCGATCTGCCGATCAGAATAGACGATTTGATAGCCTGACGATCGGGGGTGCAGCGCTTGCGCAAGCCGACATCGCGCTCCACCTCATTCCGGCGCCGTGGCGGGTGCCGTATATCGCCGCCGAACCGCGTCGATTACGCGCTTGCGGCTCTCCTCGGCTGAAAGCTTTTTATCCTTTTCCGCCTCGGCGGTTTCGCGCGCGAGATCCTTGTCGCGGATCTGATGGCGAAACCATTCGGAATAGTCGCCGGCGCGCAGATGGAACTCCCAGGTCTTGTCGTCGATACCTTCCGCGATCTGGGCGAAAATCATCAGATTGTGCGCCCTGAGGTTCATCGCATTGTCGGGACCTCGGAAATAGAAGCTGCCGGCCTCATCGAGTTGGCCCTCGGCATATTTGCGGCTGTGCCGTTTAAGCGACTGGCGCGGCTCGATCACCTTGACGGTTTTCAATTTCTTGCCTGCCTGCGGCCGCCAGAACAGCACCCGCGCGCCCTTCGGCGCGGGCATATCCTTGGGCGGCTCAATGCTGGTTTGACGGCAGAAGGCCTTCACGACATCCTTCGCCTTGGGGCCAAGGGCAATAATGGCCGTCACCAGCCGCAACGCGTCCGTCGAGATCGCCTCAGGGTGAACGGTGATCAGAATGGTGCCCGGCAATTCCAGTGACAGGATTGCGCGCGTATCGTCGCGCCGCTTGGGAAGAAGGTGGTGGGCTTCATCGATGATCAGCCAATGCGGTCTTGCCGTGCGGCGGCGGAAACTGCCGAGGCCCGGCAGCAGGTCGGCGAAGAAATCCGGCCGCTCGTGGACACGCAGCGCCAGTCCATTGATGACGACATTGCCGTCGGCCTTCTCGATCAGGTCAAGCACTTGCGCCTTCGTCGGTGCGCTGGAACCATCACCCAGCCGAACGGCGCCTTCGAGACCATCATAGTCGCCTTCAGGGTCGAAGACACAGAACTGAAACTGGCCTTCGACAAAGCGTTCCGTCAGCGCGGTGGCCAAGGTGGACTTGCCGATGCCCGAACTGCCGGCGATCAGCACCGTGTCGGTCGGCGATAGATAGATGTCATCGCCGCCGGCTGACCCCAGAACGACGCCGTCATGGCGCCTCGACACAATTCCATGATCGCGCTTGACCAATCTGTCGATCAATTGCTCGACACCTTTTCCGCGTGCGCCGCGCATGACCAGATCGGCGGTATCCTTGACGGCGGGAATTGCATTGTCCACGGCGACGCTGCAGCCGCAAACCTTGAGGAAGGCGTGGTCGTTCTCGGCGTCGCCGACACCGACGACATTGTGTGGCGACAGCCGAAGGTCCTGAAGTGCGGCAGTCAGTCCGGTGGCTTTGTTGATGCCGCTCGGCAGGATCATCACCGCGCCCTTGTTGAAGATGATTTCCAGCTCCAGCCCCAGTTTCTTGATGACTTCGAGCACGGTGGCCTGATGGGGCTCCCAGGTGGCGACAATCGACCGTCCAACCGACAACGGCTTGACGCGCTGTTTCTTCAGTCTGGCGACGAATTTTGGCTCAGGCGGTGGGGCAATCACCCGTTCTTCCTCACTCGCCGGCGTGTAGATCAGCGCTCCATTCTCGGCGACGACCTTGTCGAAGAGGCTAACCTTGGGAAAGACGCGCTTCAAATCGGGCAGTTCGCGACCGGTGACGAGAACCAGCTTGCGGCCACTTTTCTTGAACCGCTCAAGGGCGGCGAGCGTCTTCCTGGCGACGAACCCATCATGAGCCAGCGTGCCGTCATAGTCCGTCGCCAACGCAATGAAATACATTCTGCCGACCTTTCCTCGGTGACCAGTTCCCTTTGTGTCTGGGGCAGAACGTGTGATCGAGGCAAAGGCTCCCGATTGAGGTCTTCCGTTTGCCCGGTGGTTCGCATTGTTCGAGACATTGGGGACGGTGTCGCGGCGCAAGTGTGCAGGCTGGGGCCACCGATTTATCGCATCAGCATGCCGCCGTTGGAAAATTAGGAACCCCTCCGGCATCGGCACGTTGACCAAGCAAGCCGGGATCCAGTCCCGGCTCAAGCTGGTGACGGCCAATCCGCCCCCAAAATTCATCTTCAAGCACTATGAAAGGTAAGGCCATGGGTTTCTTTTCGAAGGACATCAAGACACTCGACGATCTCTTCGTGCACACGCTGCGCGACATCTACTATGCCGAAAAGCAGATCGAGAAAGCGCTGCCGAAGATGATCGACAAAGCAACCGACCCGCAACTGAAAGCCGGATTCGAGAAACACCTCGACCAGACCAAGGGCCATATCGAGCGCGTCGAGCAGGTGTTCGAGCTCCATGGCGTCAAGGCCAAGGAGGTGAACTGCCCGGCGATCGACGGCATTCTGGAGGAAGCAGACGACGTGAGCGGCGACGTCGACGACAAAGAGGTTCTCGACGCGGCGCTGATAGCCTCGGCACAGGCCGTCGAGCACTACGAGATGACCCGCTATGGCACGCTCATCGCCTGGGCCAAGCAGCTTGGCCGCACTGACTGCGCCAACGTGCTGGCCAAGAACCTGAAGGAAGAACAGGCGACCGATCGAAAGCTCACCGAAATGGCGGAAAGCAAGATCAACCTGCAGGCAGCCGAATAAGGCTACTCGGTTCGGCTGGCCGGCGCATTGGCCAGCCGGCCGAGCCGAACATCTCCGCAGCGGCATGATGCGCGGCGCAGCGTGTCGATCTCGGCATCGATCTCGGCGTCTCGCGCGCCACGGTCAGGTCTTGACTGCGATTGCGGTTGATGGATGGGACGGGGCTTTTCTCGAAGCCCTGGGATTCGTAGAAAGCCACGGACGCCTTCAGTTAGCGAGTGGTGCCTCTCGAAGACGGTTGACCGCCCGCAGACCGACATAGCATCTCAACTTTTTATCGCCAGCGCGGTCCTTAGGTTCGCCAGCCCAGACGACCGGGCCTACCATTTCGCTAGAGTGCCAAAGACAAGATGCGGCATAGTTTTCTCAAATCGCCACGATCAGCGAAATCGGTATCGGTGGTTGCGCGTCCGCGCAACCACCGACACTTGCAACACCTCAGGGGGCGATCTGAGAGGGTCGCGCCCCCCAGCTCGAAACGAGTCCGCCCTCAGGGAGGCCGCGCGGCGAGCGACATTGTACGTGGAATGCACTACAAATTGCACTACATACTGATCAAATACACTGCCATATATTGTTGATTTTATTGTATAAAATAGGATGATTGATGCATCTCGACCGCACCAAACATCCCGATCCATCGCGATCGGAATCGCCTAAATCCAAGTATGATCAGGTTGCGACGTCCTGCTGCTGGCGGCAGTCGTCGGTCGCTGTTGCGCGCCCTTTTGGGCTCGGCAGTGCGATAGGCGAGCACAGCGAAGCCTTGCCCGCAGCCCTCCCCAGCAACGTTCGCAAGATTAGCATCTGTCGTTGCCAACATGCTCCTCGCCGTCGACATCCCGGAGAACGAGCTCGGGCAGAAGTCATTTTTCCCCGCGTTGCCGAACTTTGAAACACTTTTTCTATGGAATTTGTAGAATTACGTTTTGAATGGGATCTCGGTAGTGCTCGCTAAGTCCTGGCGGCCTTCGCCTCCTGAGTTGCGATCAGCGCTTTCGTAAGCAAGCAAGACAGCTCCCTGTGAAGGGGGTGTTCCGCCGATCGCTGTGCGGCCAGTGACGGCGGAGCATTGCCAGCAGCCCGCGGTTCCAGAGGATAGAGGTTTTTCATGCCCAAACTTGCCCCAGTAGAGCAGATCATCCCGGAAGCCGACGTAGTCCCGCTTACGGGACGTGTCGGCGCAGAGATCCGGAACATACGGCTTTCCGGCGACCTGCCGCAGCAGACGGTAGCAGCGATCAATCAGATCCTGTTGCGGCACAAGGTGGTGTTCTTCCGCGACCAGGCGCATCTCGACGATGTCGAGCAGGAGCGCTTTGCGCATCGTCTCGGCGACCTTGTTCCGCATCCGACCCAGGGTCCCGTCAAGGGGACGGCGTCCATTCTCGAGCTCGATTCAAGCCGTGGCGGAGGTCGCGCCGATCAGTGGCATACCGACGTCACCTTCGTTGACGCCTATCCGAAATTCTCCGTTCTTCGCGGCGTCGTCATACCGCCGGCCGGCGGCGACACCATTTGGTCGAACACGGCCGCAGCCTACCAGGACCTGCCCGAGCCGTTGAAGCTGCTCGCGGACAATCTCTGGGCGGTTCACAGCAATGTCTACGACTATGCGGCGGTGAGGCCGCGTGCGAGCGCCGCGGAAAGGAAACACTTCGAGGAGGTCTTCACCTCGACGGTCTACGAGACCGAGCATCCCGTTGTCCGCGTCCATCCCGAAACAGGCGAACGCACGTTGCTGCTCGGCAATTTCGTGCAAAGGCTGGTCGGTCTTTCCAAAAGCGATTCAGCGCGGCTCTATGAGGTGTTCCAGTCCTATGTCACCGCGCCGGAGAACACCGTCCGGTGGCGCTGGAAAGCCGGCGATGTGGCGATCTGGGATAACCGGGCCACCCAGCACTACGCAGTCAACGACTATGGCGATCAACACCGGGTCGTGCGTCGCGCCACGGTCGACGGCGACGTTCCGGTCAGCGTCGACGGCCGCCGCAGCGCCACCCCCACCAAGGTTGCGAAGCCCGCGACCGACAAGGCTGCCTGAGGTCTGGGCTGCCTAAAGCCTGGGCTGCTTGACGTCTGGGCCGCCTGAGGCGCGGTTGAACTCGAGGGCCGCCGTTCAGGCGGCCTTCTTCATCCGCGACAGCGTATCGGCCACCACCCACCGAAGGAAGGATACCAACCGCCACGCTGGCGTCGCAAATGGCGTGACCGACGGTGTCGCGCTTACCTATAGTGCCCATGACAATTTCATCCAGGGGCATCGCGCGTATGTTGGGTAATTTTCGTGCGGTGGTCGTCGGTGGCGGCTGTGTCGGCGCAGGTATTCTTTACGGCTTGGCGAAGCGCGGCTGGAGCGATGTCGCGTTGCTCGAGCGGACGCAGCTCACTGCCGGGTCGACATGGCATGCGGCGGGGTTGATACCCTCCTACGCCCGCAGTCTCAACGTCGGCCGGATGATCGCCAAATCCATTGAGATCTATGAGGGTCTCGAAGCCGAAACCGGCCAGAAGGTCGGCTGGCACAAATGCGGCCAGCTGCGCATCGCCAACACGCGCGACCGGCTCGACGAATACCGCAGCTATATCGATGTCGCCGAAGTCCAGGGCGTAAGGGCGCGGATCGTATCGCCCGCCGAGGCGCGAGAAATCTGGCCGCTGCTCAACAATAGCGGCATGCTGGGCGCGCTCTATCATCCTGATGACGGTCACATCGCGCCCGCTGACGTAACCCAGGCCATGGCCAAGGGTGCACGCGACCTCCGCGCGAAGATCCATCTCGGCACCGAAGTGACGGGGTTCGAGCGGATGCCGGGCGGCGAGTGGAAGGTCAGAACCTCCCGCGGCGACATGATCTGCGAACACGTAATCCTCGCCACCGGCAATTATGCACGCCAGACCGGCGCCATGCTGGGCCTCGACATTCCGGCAATTCCGATCGTGCATCAGTACTGGATCACCGACGCGGTGCCCGAAGTGGTGGAGCGCAAGCGGCAGGGCCTTCCGGAAATGCCGATCCTGAGGGACGAGGGTTACGAGGGCTACCTGCGTGAAGAAGGGGACGGGTTGCTGTTCGGCCCCTACGAGCGCACCGAACAGCTCAAGCTGTTCGCCGAGAACGGCGTGCCGGAGTGGTTCGGCGCCGACCTGCTCGATGAGGATTTCGACGCCGTGTCCTGGAACTGGGAACGGGCGACGGAACTCGTGCCCGCGCTCGGGCGCGCCGGCATCAAGAGAAATGTACGCGGACCGTTCCAGATGACGGCCGATGAGCTGCCGTTGATGGGGCCGGCCTGGGGGCTCCAGAATGTCTGGCTCGCCGAAGGCGTTCCGGGCGGCATCCTGTGGGGCGGAACGATCGGCCATTACCTTTCCGAGCGGATTGTCGAAGGCGGCAACAGCATCGACACGGCGGAACTGGATCCGCGGCGCTTTGGCGACCATGCCAACAAGAACTGGACCCGGGAGAAGGTGCGGGAAGCCTGGGGCACCCATGCAACACAGCACTATCCGGGCCAGGACATGCCGGCGGCACGACCGCAGAAAACAGCTCCGTCCTACGAGCGTCTGAGTCAGCTCGGTGCTGTGTGGGATGTGCTGAACGGCTGGGAAATGCCAAGCTGGTTCGCACCTTCGGGCGTCGAGGCACGCAATTCATACAGCTGGCGCTGGACCGCCAAGGGCACCTATGTCGGCGAGGAGGTCCAGGCTGTCCGGCAAGCCGTCGGCCTGGTCGAAATGACGCCGATGACGAAGTTCGAGGTCGGCGGCCCGGGTGCCGAGCGCTGGCTCGACGGGATCCTCGCCAATCGCTTGCCGCGCCTCGGTCGCATCGCGCTCGCCCACCATCTCACGCCGGCCGGTGGTGTGCAGGCCGAGTATGTCGTGGCGCGGCTACGGAGCGACCTGTTCTACCTCGTCTCGACGCCGCGCGCCGAGCGCTGGAACTACGACGACCTCAACCGGCTGCTGCCGAAGGACGGCAGTGTGTACCTGCGCAATGTCACCAACGATCGCGGCAGCTTCACCATTGTCGGGCCCAAGGCGCGCGACGTTCTGCAGCCGCTGACGGAGGTCGATCTGTCGAACGAGGCTTTTCCCTGGTTCAGCGTGCAGTCGGCGACCGTCGGCCTGGCCAGCGACGTGCGACTGATGCGCGTCAACTATTCGGGCGAACTCGGCTGGGAGCTTTATCATCCGCTCTGCTACCAGCGGCATTTGCTGGACGCGCTTCTGGCATCAGGTGAGGCGCACGGGCTCAGGCTGGTCGGGCTGCAGGCGCTGGAATCGCTGCGTCTCGACAAGTCTTTTCGCGCCATGTACCGCGACATGAACGTCGAACTGTCGGCCTGGGAGAGCGGTCTCGACCGCTTCGTGAGGCTCGACAAGGGCGACTTCATCGGCAGCACCGCCTTGGCTGCGAAGCAGAAGCAGGGCCCGGCCCGCCGGATCGTGACGCTGTCCATCGACACGGACGGAGCGAGCGCCTTTGCCTATGAGGGCGTCTATCGCGACGGCAGCCTTGTCGGCCGCGTCACGTCAGCGGGCTACTCCTACACGTTTGGCCACGACCTAGCGTTGGCGCTGCTGCCGCTGGAGTTCGGCACGCCCGGGACGGTTCTGGAGGTTTCAGTTCTTGGCGAGCGGCGCCCGGCACGGGTGATCGCCGACTCCCCCTATGACCCGGAAGGCGCGCGCGGGCGCATGTGAGGGATCAGTGCGCAGTCGTTCAGGCCGCCTGCCGTCTGAAACTGACGACCGAGGCGCTGGGATCACGCCGCCTTCTCGTCCGGGCCGTGGTCGATCAGCCTCGGACGATGACGCCACGTGACGTCGACAGCTCGGCGAAAACGGAACCTATCCCGTCCACCCAAGGCCAGACGAGATGCAATTGATCGATACGAGCAGGGCGTCGGTCGCCCGCTTTTGATACGCCGCGCCGGATTTTGCCCTGACATCACGCAGCAGATCGACCTGCAGCCGGTGAATGTCGTCCATCTGACGCCGCAGACTGTCGAAACGCCGCTTGAACATCGGGAAGCGCACGGAGAGGTCGCCTCCGGTGAGGTCGCGGATCAGGCGTCGAGTCAGTTCGTATTCCGCCAGGATGCGGGTGTAGATGCGTTGCGACGCATCGCTGTCGGACACCAGGCCGGCATAGAGCCGGGCGACCTCCATGTCGGACTGGTAGAGCGTCTTTTCCGCCTCGTCGACGATCAGGCGGAAGAAGCGCGACTGTTCGAACATGCGCGCCAGAAGGTCTCGCCCGGCATCGCCACGCACCGTGACGAAGGAACTCAGCGCGCTGCCGATGCCATACCAGCCGGTCAGCAGATGGCGGTTCTGGCTCCAGGCGAACACCCATGGAATGGCGCGCAGGTCGGCAATGCCGTTGGCGCCGAAACGGCGCTCCGGCCGTGAGCCCATTTTCAGCAATCCCAGTTCCGCGACCGGGCTCGCCTGGTTGAAATAGTCGAGGAAGCCGGGCTCCGCCATCAGTCTGGCATAGGAAGCCTGCGACATGCCGGCCAGCGCTTCCAGCGCTTCGTCGAACTCGGGTGTCTGCCTGGTTTCGGCGTCGCCCGGCGCTCCGGCACTGTGAGCCAGCACGGCGGCGGCGAGGATTTCGAGCTGGTTGAGGCCGGTGCCGCGATTGGCGAATTTCGACGATACGACCTCGCCCTGTTCCGTCACCCGCATGGCTCCGGCGACAGTACCTGCCGGTTGTGCCGCGATCGCCCGGCCGGTCGGCGCGCCGCCACGGCTGACGGAGCCGCCACGGCCGTGAAAGAAGCTGATCCTGACCTTGTGCTTGCGGCCGACGGCAGCGAGGCGCTTTTGCGCCTTGGCCAGTTCCCAATTGGAGGCGAGGAAACCGCCGTCCTTGTTGGAATCCGAATAGCCGAGCATGATTTCCTGGCGCGCGCCGAAATCCCGCACCGTGCGCCGCACCAGGGCAATGTCGAGCAATGCGTTCAGGATGCCGGGGGCTGCTTGCAGGTCGGCGATGGTCTCGAACAAGGGCACGATCCGCAGCCTGATCGTGCCGTCGCCACCGGGCGCGGTCGAAAGCCCGCAATATTGCGCCAAGAGATAGACCGCGAGCAGATCGTCGGCCGAGCGCGTCATGCTGAGGATGAAACAGCCCACCGCATCGCTATCGGCGCCGGCGATCTGGTTCGCAATGACAGAGAATGTCGCAAGCAGTTCCCTTGCCTCGGGCGACAGCCGGTCCGCGTCGATCTGCAACCCCGCGCTTTGGCCAAGGGCCGCTCGGATGCGCGCCGACCATTGCGGCGTGCCTGGCATGATCGGGTCTTCCAGCGCAAAAAGCTCGGCCAGCACCCGGTTGACGACAGTCGAGTTCTGCCTGATGTCGAGCGAGACCGTACGGAAGCCGAAGCTTGCGACCTGCCAGAGCAGCGGCTGGACGAAACGTCGGGCTACCGCGCGCCCTCCGATCGCTTCGAGGACGAGAGCCAGTCCGCGGAGATCAGCACCAAACGCCTCCGCGGAGGGGTAGGCGGCGGCTCCGCCGTCGCGTGTGGCCACGAGTCTGGCCAACAAGGCCGAAGCGAACTGGCGAAGCGGCTCGTCAGGGTTGCGGGCGGCGATGTCGTGCCCCTGTCCACTTTTGTCGAGTGCCCTTTGCAGAATCGGCGCGAAGCTGGCCGGAAGGTCGACGACGTTCGAACTGGCGCTGAGCACCGTCACCAGCCGCTGCATTTGCGTCAGGTACCAGCCAATGGCGGTGTTTCGGTATTCGGCCAGGGCATGGGCGGTCATGGCGGCGGTCACGTTCGGATTGCCGTCGCGATCGCCGCCGATCCACGAGGCATAGCGCATGAAGGAGGGGATCCTGACCGGCTCTCCGGGATAGTGACGCTGGAAGGCGTCCTGCAGCTTGCCGTAGAGCTGCGGCGTCGCCTCGAAAATGACTTCACGGAAGAAATGCAGGCCCCAGGCGATTTCGCGTTCGACCGTTGGGCGCTCCAGCCTGAGCTCGCCCGTCATCCACAGAAGCTCGATCTCGCTTTCAAGATCGGCGACCAACAGCTCGCGTTCGCGCGGCGCCCAGCGCGGCTGGTCGAGCTCGGTCAGCTTGCGGTAGATGCGGCGGTGGATCTCCAGAACCGTGACGCGTTTGGCCTCCGTTGGGTGTGCGGTCATGGTCGGGCCGACGCAGAGTTCATTGAGCGCGGCCTGCGCGTCCGCTGCCGAGCGCCCGTTCGCCGCCATCTGCGCGATCACGCTGGCGAAGGAGCCCGGCACGTCGTTGACGCCCGCGCCCTGTTCGAGTTCGCGGCGCGTGCGCATGGCCAGCAACTCATCGGCTATCGCCAGCAACTGGAACCATACGCCGCTCGCCTGCAATGCCGGAATGCGCTGTTGCGGGGCAAGCGAGACAAGCGACCTGCGCCCGCTCAGAACGGCGGCGATTTCGGGCTCGCGCGCGCTGGCGACCTTGAGCAGCAGCCGCAACAGCAGGCTGCGCTCGTCCTCGCGAAACTTTATGGGTTTGCTCTGTTCCAAAACGCTTTCCTCCCGGGCCGAGGGCTGCGCCCGGCTTTCAAGCAACCCGGTTGGGGACCGGGCGACCCTCGAAGAAGGCGGTCAGGTTCTCCACCACCTTCATGCCCATCGCCACACGCGTTTCCTCGGTCGCGCTGCCGAGATGCGGCAAGAGCACGACGTTCTCCAACCGCTTCAGCGCCTCCGGAACGGCCGGTTCCTCGGCAAAGACGTCGAGGCCGGCGCCGGCGATCTCACGCCTTTCCAGCGCGCCGATCAGGGCGTCCTGGTCGACGACATCGCCGCGCGCCGTGTTGATCAGGAAGGCGCCTGGTTTCATCAACCGCAGGCTGCGGGCATCGATGAGATGGCGGTTTTCCGCGCCGCCCGGACAGTGCAGCGACACGAAGTCGGATGCGGTGAGCAGCCCTTCGAGCGTCTGCATCTGCACCGCGCCCATGGCGCGCGTTTCCTCATCGTCGACAGCTGAGCGATTGAAGAAAACGATCTTCATGCCGAAGCCGAAATGGGCGCGCCTGGCCGTTGCCTTGCCGATGCGGCCCATGCCGACAATGCCAAGAGTTTTGCCCGACACTTTCGCGCCGGCCATGTGCGTCGGCGACCAGCCGCGCCATTCTCCAGCCCGCAACTGGCGCTCGCCTTCACCGGTCCGGCGCGCGACAGCCAATATCAGGCTCAGCGCCAGATCGGCGGTGCAATCGGTCAGCACGCCCGGCGTGTTGGTCACCACGATGGAGCGGTTGCGGGCGGCCTCGACATCGATATGGCTGAAGCCGACGCCGAAATTGGCGATGATCCGGGTGCGGGCAGCACTGCCGGGGAACACCGCGTCAGGCAAGCGGTCGCTGACCGTCGCCAGGATCGCGTCATAATCGGCGAAGGCGGACGTCATCGCGGCCGGGCTCAATGGCGTATCGCTGGTGTTGAACGTCGTGTCGAAGCGTTCGGCAAGGACCGCTTCGACAGGGGCCGGCCATTTGCGGGTAACAATCAAACGCGGTTTCATCTGACATCCTGCCGATCGCTGGGCTGGCGATCCCTGACGCCAACCCCGATTTCACATTGCTCTGTGCGGGGTTAGCCCGGCCGAGTCTCAAGCTGCCTTCTTCATCCGCGACAGCGTGTCGGCCACCACCTCGCCGAAGGAGGAGGGTGTCGGCACGATGACGACGCCTGCGTCTTTCAGGATCTCCACCTTTTCCTGCGCCGACTCGCCGAAGGCCGAGATGATGGCGCCGGCGTGGCCCATGCGGCGGCCTTTCGGGGCGGAGAGGCCGGCGATATAGGCGATCAGCGGCTTCCTCATATTGTCGCGCGCCCAGATCGCGGCTTCGGCTTCCTGCGGGCCGCCGATCTCGCCGATCATGACAACGGCGTCAGTCTCATCGTCCTGTTCGAACAGCTTCAGCATGTCCTTGAACGAAGAGCCGTTGATCGGATCGCCGCCGATGCCAACGCTGGTCGACACGCCGATTCCGAGCGCCTTCATCTGCGAGGCCGCCTCGTAGCCGAGCGTGCCGGAGCGGCCGACAATGCCGACGCGGCCGGGGAGGTAGATGCTTCCGGGCATGATGCCCATCAGCGCCTGTCCCGGCGTGATGACGCCGGCGCAGTTCGGGCCGATCAGGCGCATGCGGTCTTCGTAGCGGTAGCGCATCATGTAGCGCTTGACCTGCATCATGTCCTGCGACGGGATGCCGTCGGTGATGCAGACGCAGAGTTTTATCCCGGCGTCCGCCGCTTCCATGATCGAATCGGCGGCAAAGGGCGGCGGCACGAAGACGATGCTTGCCTCGGCGCGGGTTTCGCGCACCGCGCCCTTGACCGTGTTGAAGACGGGCAGGCCGAGATGCTTCTGGCCGCCTTTGCCGGGGGTAACGCCGCCGACCAGCTTGGTGCCGTAGCGCTTCATGTCGTCGGCATGAAAACTGCCGATCTTGCCGGTGAACCCTTGCACGATCACGCGGGTGCTGCGGTTGAGCAGAATTGCCATTGTCTCGACCTCCCTCAGGCTGCTTTTTTCTTGGTGGCCGCGCGCCAGGCGGCGACGGCTTTTTCGGCGGCTTCGGCGAGCGTGTCGGCAACGATCACCGCCTCGCCGGAATCGGCCAGGATGCGGCGTCCTTCCTCGGCCTTGGTGCCGGAAAGCCGGACCACCAGCGGCACGTTGACACCGACCTCGCGGATCGCCTTGATGACGCCTTCGGCGACCCAGTCGCAGCGGTTGATGCCGGCAAAGATGTTGACCAGTATGGTCTCGACATTCTTGTCGCCGAGCACGGCGCGGAAGGATTTCGCCACCCGCTCGGGCGAGGCGCCGCCGCCGATGTCGAGGAAGTTGGCCGGCTCGCCGCCGGCGATCTTGATCATGTCCATGGTCGCCATGGCGAGACCGGCGCCATTGATGATGCAGCCTATATTGCCGTCGAGGCCGACATAGGAGAGGCCGCGGTCGCTTGCAAAAGTTTCGCGCGGGTCTTCCTGGCTCTTGTCGCGCAGTTCGGAAATTTCCGGCCGACGGAACAGCGCGTTTTCGTCGAACGACATTTTGGCGTCGAGCGCGATCAGGTTGCCGTCGCGGGTCACCACCAGCGGATTGATCTCAAGCATCGAGGCGTCGTAGTCGCGAAACACCTGGTAGCAACTGAAGATGGTTTCGGTCGCCTTGCCGATCAGATTGTGGTCGAGGCCGAGCCCGAAGGCGATTTCGCGCGCCTGAAAACGCTGCATGCCGACGCCGGGATCGACGGAGGTGCGCAGGATGGAATTGGGCGCCTTCTCGACGATGTCCTCGATCTCCATGCCGCCGGCGGCCGAGGCCACGATCATGACGCGCTCTTCCTTGCGGTCGAGGACGAAGCCGACATAGAGCTCCTGCGCGATGTCGACGGCTTCCTCGAGATAGAGCCTTGAGATCAGCTTGCCGCGCGGGCCGGTCTGCTGGGTCACCAGCTTGCGGCCGAGCATGGCTTCGGCGGCGTTGGAGATCTCCTCGTCATTGGCGCAGAGCTTTATGCCGCCGGCCTTGCCGCGCGCGCCGGAATGCACCTGCGCCTTCAGCACCCATTTGGCGCCGCCGATCTCGCGCGCTCTGTAAGTCGCCTGCTCGGGGCTGTAGGCCAGCCCGCCGCGCGGCACATGCACGCCGTGCCGTGCCAGCAGTTCCTTGGCCTGATATTCGTGGATGTCCATTTTGTCCTCCCGGTATTTCGCTTTGTTTTTCCGCAAGTCCGGACGGAAAACCGCTCACACTTTTCCTGGAATTGCTCTATTGCGCGGCGGCGACGTGCGCCTGGCCGGCGCGTTCGATGGCCTCGTTGACCACCAATACGTTCCTGGCCATGCGCTCCGATGCGGCGTCGATCATCTTGCCGTCGAGTGCCGCCGCTCCCTTGCCCTGCGCCTCGGCCTCCTTCAGCACTTCGAGGATGCGACGGGCGCGGGTGACCTCTTTTTCCGGTGGCGAGAAAACGTCGTTGGCGAGCGCGATCTGCGAGGGATGGATCGCCCATTTGCCTTCGATGCCGAGGGCCGCCGCGCGCCTGGCGCCGGCGATGTAGCCTTCCGGATCGGAGAAGTCGCCGAACGGCCCGTCAATGGCGCGCAAGCCGTAGGCGCGGCAGGCGACGGTCATGCGCGACAAAGCGAAGTGCCACTGGTCGCCGGGATAGTCGGGGTTCAGCCCGCCAATGTTGACGGTGCGCGCCTTGCAGCTTGCCGCATAGTCGGCGACGCCGAAATGCATGGCTTCCAGCCGGCCGGGGGTCGCGGCAATCGCCTCGACATTGGCCATGCCGAGCGCTGTCTCGATCAGCGCTTCGAGGCCGACGCGGGTCTTGAACCCCTTGGCCATCTCGATCTGGTTGACCATGGCCTCGACCATATAGAGATCGGCCGGCACGCCGACCTTCGGCACCAAAATCGTGTCCAGCCGGTCGCCGGCCTGTTCCATGACGTCGACCACGTCGCGGTACATGTAATGGGTGTCGAGGCCGTTGATGCGTACCGAGACGGTCTTGCCCTTGGCGCGCCAGTCAATGTCGTTCAGCGCCTGGATGATGTTCTTGCGGGCGCGTTCCTTGTCGGGCGGGGCGACCGCGTCCTCGATGTCGAGGAAGATGAAGTCGGCCGCGCTGTTGGCCGCCTTGTCGATCATCTCCGGGCTGGAGCCGGGAACGGCGAGTTCGCTGCGCTGCAGCCGCAGCTTCTTCAGATGGTTGATGGTGTGGCTCATCGTCGGTTCCTCACGCCGCTTCGGCGACCGGCACGGCGGCCGAGGCACGGAAATGCTGGATGGCGGCGCCGACGCCGGAGCCGGGCGCCAGCCTCACGCCGCAGTCGAGCAGCGTGAGTTCAGCCGCGGACAGCGAGGCCAGCACCATCACCTCGTTCAGCCAGCCGAGATGGCCTATGCGGAACACCTTGCCGGCCACCTTGTTGAGGCCGCCGCCGAGCGACGTCTGATAGGCCCCGTATGCGCGTTTGACGACATTGGCGCTGTCGATGCCTTCCGGCACCAGAATGGCGCTGACCGT
This sequence comes from Mesorhizobium sp. P171375, assembly GCF_057786075.1. Classification (NCBI taxonomy): domain Bacteria; kingdom Pseudomonadati; phylum Pseudomonadota; class Alphaproteobacteria; order Hyphomicrobiales; family Phyllobacteriaceae; genus Mesorhizobium; species Mesorhizobium sp. P171375. The sequence continues at coordinate 5,268,884 of NZ_JBYNWF010000001.1, read as the reverse complement.
ATCGGAGTGCCATTTCGGCGCCTTGGCGCAGAGCTTCAGGCCCCAGGCGTCGACGGCCTTGCGCACGCCTTCAGCGAGGCGGTGGTGACGGGCGAAGATGTTCTCCAGCCCTTCCTCGGCGATCAGGTCGAGCGAGGCGCGCAGGCCGCGCAACAACTGTGTAGCCGGCGTATAAGGGAAATAGCCCGTGTCGTTGACGCGGATCATGTCCTCGAAGGAGAAGAAGCAACGCCGGTGCGTGGCAGTCTTCGAAGCTGCCAGCGCCTTCTGGCTGACGGAGAGGAAGCCGAGGCCGGCGGGCAGCATGAAGCCTTTCTGCGAGCCGCTGACGGCGCAGTCGACGCCCCATTCCTCCTGGCGGAAGTCGATCGAGCCGATCGACGACACGCCGTCGACGAACAGCAGAGCAGGGTGTTTGGCGTCGTCGAGCGCGGCGCGGCAGCCGGCGACGTCGCTGGTCACGCCGGTCGCCGTCTCGTTCTGGGTGCAGAAGACCGCCTTGATGCGGTGCGCCTTGTCGTCCCTAAGCCGCTCGGCATAGAGCTCCAGCGGCACGCCGGTTCCCCATTCGCAGTCGATGACATCGACCTCGAAGCCGAGGCGTTCGGCCATGTCGACCCACAGATGCGAGAACTGGCCGAAGCGCGACATCAGCACGCGGTCGCCGGGGCTGAGCACATTGGTCATCGCCGCTTCCCAGGCGCCGGTGCCGGAGGAGGGGTAGATGAAGACGCGGCCGGTCTCGTTCTTGAAGACCTTCTTGATGTCTTCGAACAGCGGCAGCGTGAGATCAGGGAAGGATGCGGCGCGCATATCCTCCATGGGCAGGTTCATCGCCTGCCGGACCTGTTCGGGAATGTTGGTCGGTCCGGGAATGAAAAGATGGGTGAAACCGGCCATGATGCGAACTCCTCCTGATCCAGCAAAGCGGTGATGGGGAGTTTCGTTTCGACGGTTAAAAGCAACAACACCTTGCCGGGTAACATCTCGCCGCGTGCGGGTGGGGGAAGCCTACCCGGTTGGCCTACCCGCGGCCTGTCGCTTGCCTACCCGAAAGGCTGTTTCTGGGTGCGCTTTTCCCTGGCATAGAGCGCCACGGCCATCGCCCGGTTGCGGACGTCAAGCTTGTCGTAGAGATTCTTGAGGTGGTATTTCACGGTGTTTTCGGAAATCCCCGTCCGCGTCGCGATCTGCAGGTTCGTCCAGCCATCGGACAGCACTGCCAGCAGCTCGCGCTCGCGCACGGTGAGCTGCGCCAAGGGCGTGTCGTTGACCTTGTTGATGTCGATATAGGGGATGCAGATGCGGCCATGCGCGACGGCCAGGATGGTCTCGAAGATGATCGACGGATCATCGAACTGGAAGCAGTAGCCCTGGGCTCCAAGCCGCACGCACTGCTTCAGGATGCCGATGTCATGGTCGTTGGAAAACACCGCGATGCGCACGCCGAGCTTGCGGCTGTGAACTTCGGCCAGCACATCGGCGCCGTCCATGTCGGCGAGCTTCCAGCCGATGACGGCGACGTCGAATTCGCCTTCCGCTGCCAGGTCCAGGAAATGCCTGCCGCTTTGCACGCAGGCGAGGAGATCGAAACGGCCGTCGCAGTCCAGCATTTCGCGCAAGGCCGATATCACGAGCGGATTGCGTTCGGCGACGACCACGCGCACGCGCCGTTCCGCTGATACCTTGGCTTCTGTCTGCGACCTGATCTTCAAGGGCTTCCGGCTGTTCTGGTTGCAATCCGAGCGGTCCGGCAGTTGCCTGGACCTGCATCATGACAATTCTGCCCCAACCGTGCGGGGGTGCTCTTTCCCCAGCGACATGCGCTGTCGCGCTGCCTTAAGCCGCAACGCGTGCTGTTTCGATGGCAACGACAGGGTTCCGGTGTGGCCGGCACCGTCACTTCACGGCAAAAAGGCGCCAACCGCCAAGCGGGCATTTCGCTTGAAATTCCCGTGCGTTAGAGCGACAGCTTGCGTTGTCGAATCGTGTTGCGGCCCTATCTACTTTTGTTTGAGCGCCGGACCCAAAACCGGTTTCCAGTTTTCAAGATCATGGTCTAGACCTGACGGACACCTTTTCCCAAGGGATGATGGCGGGAGGCGCTTGTGGAAAGCCAGGACGAACAAACGAGCGGCGCCAAAGCCGCTGACGACGCCCACGCCGACATCTATGGCGAGGACGGCGCCGTGCTGTCGTCGTTCCTGGCCCAGATCGGTGCTGCCATTGCCGATCGCGACACGCTGACGCTGAAGCGCGAAGTCGACGACCTGCACCAGTCCGAACTCGGCGACCTGCTCGAAGCGCTGCATCCCGAACAGCGCCGCGCTTTGGTCGAGCTGCTCGGGGTCGATTTCGACTTTTCGGCGCTGACCGAGGTCGACGAGGCGATCCGCCGCGATATCGTCGACAATATGCCCAATGAGCAAATTGCCCAGGGCATGCAGGACCTCGATTCCGACGACGCGGTCTACATTCTCGAAGACCTCGAGAAGGAAGACCAGGACGAGATCCTGTCGCAACTGCCGTTCACAGAGCGGATCAGGCTGCGCCGTTCGCTCGACTATCCTGAAGAGACAGCCGGGCGCCGCATGCAGACCGAGTTTGTCGCGGTGCCGCCGTTCTGGACCATCGGCCAGACCATCGACTACATGCGCGAAGACAAGAACCTGCCCGAGCGCTTCAGCCAGATCTTCGTCATCGATCCGAGCTTCAAGCTGCTCGGCGCCATCGACCTCGACCAGATCCTGCGCACCAAGCGCGCGACCAAGGTCGACGAGGTGATGCACGAGACAAGGCATGCCATTCCGGCCACAATGGACCAGGAAGAGGCGGCACGGGAATTCGAGCAATACGATCTTCTCTCCGCCGCCGTCGTCGACGAGAACGAGCGGCTGGTCGGCGTGCTGACCATCGACGACGTCGTCGACGTCATCCAGCAGGAGGCCGAGGAAGATCTGCTGCGCATGGGCGGCGTCGGCGACGAAGAATTGTCCGACAGCATTCTGTCGACTTCGCGCTCGCGCGTTCCCTGGCTGCTGGTCAATTTGTTGACGGCGTTCCTGGCAGCGTCGGTGATCGGCCTGTTCGACCGCACCATCGAGCATATCGTGGCGCTGGCCGTGCTGATGCCGATCGTAGCCGGCATGGGCGGCAATGCGGGGTCGCAGACCATGACCGTCACGGTGCGGGCGCTGGCGACGAAAGACCTCGACATCTACAATGCCAGCCGCATCATCCGCCGCGAGATGGGCGTGGGTTCCATCAACGGCATCATCTTCGCCGTGCTGATCGGCATCGTGGCGGCGGCGTGGTTCCGCGACCCCAATCTGGGCGGCATCATTGCGGCCGCGATGATCATCAACATGTTCGTGGCAGCCCTTGCCGGTATCCTGATCCCGTTGCTGCTCGACCGGTTCAAGATCGATCCGGCGGTGGCGTCAGCGGTGTTCGTCACCACGGTCACCGATGTTGTCGGCTTCTTTGCGTTTCTGGGGCTGGCCACCTGGTGGTTCGCCGTCCCCTGACGAAACAGGGCATGGTGCTGTCAATTGACTTTTACGTAAATGCCGTGCGACGCTGCGTCGGGGCTTCCTGCCGAGTCCGGTATGGAGCGGGTTGATCGGAATTGGGGGAGGTGGCGCGCAGGCGGCCGCTGACTCACGTTCCGGCATTTGGAGCAATGATGCGGGAATATTATACGATCACCGAGCTGACGCGCGAATTCGATGTGTCGACGCGCACACTGCGCTTTTACGAGGATGAGGGGCTGGTGCAACCGGTGCGGCGCGGCCGCACCAGGCTGTTTCGCCCTTCGGACCGGCATCTGATCCGCCAGATCATGCGCGGAAAACGGCTCGGCTTCTCGATCAACGAGATCCGCGAAATCATCCAGATGTACAAGGAGCCGCCCGGCGAGGTCGGTCAACTCAACCTGATGATCAAGCGCATCGAGGAAAAGCGCGAGGATTTGCGCCAGAAGCGGCGCGACCTTGAGGAGACGCTGGCGGAGCTCGACCAGGCGGAGGAGTCTTGTGTCGAGCGGTTGGTGGAACTGGGGGTTAATACCTGAGGGTCGCTGCGCAGGCTATTGGTTCAAACTTCCGAAGGTCGGTGCTGCCCCTCATCCCCCTGCCGGGACCTTCTCCCCGTATAGTGACGGGGAGAAGGGGCTGAACGAGGCGCCGGCGCTTTTCTGCAACGCAGACAATTGGCGAAACCTTCAGCCAAAGGGCCCTTTCTCCCCGTCACTATACGGGGAGAAATGTCCGGCAGGACAATGAGGGGCAGCGCTAACGTTCGCTGAATTATCAATCCGAACTCGAGCGATCGCCTTTGGTCCGCGAGCTGCTCCGTCTCAGATCCAGCGCCTGACTCGCTTGGCGTAGTCGCGGTACTTCTTGCCGAATTTGGCGGCCAGAACTTTTTCCTCTTTTTCGATCGCGACCTTTTGGGTGGCGAAGGCTGCGATCAGGGCCAGCGGCAGGAACCATACGATCCCTGAAACGAAGGCGACGCCGATGAGCATCAGCGTGTTGGCGAGATACATCGGGTTGCGGGTGACGCCGAACGGGCCTGACGTCACCAGATGCTCCGGCACGCCATTGGGATTCATCGTGGTCCTGGCGCGCATCATGGCGCGGATGGCGGTGAACCAGAGCGCGGCGACGGCAAACAGCACCACAAAGCCGGCCGCGAACAGGAGGTCGCCGAGGAGGTCGCCGATCCAGGGCAGGGGATAGAAGAGGCCAAGCACGATGCTGATGGCGATGGCGGCGCAGTAGATCAGCGGCGGCCAGGGAATCAGCCCTGATTTCGATGGCCCAGCTTTTGCCGGCAGCTTGTCGGTCATTGTTGCCCTCCCTGCGTCATCGGGCTCTCCTCCGTCTTGGCGGTGCAGATGCCGGCGAGGTCGCTCAGATGCGCCTTGAACTCCGGTGTCTGGTCGCCATTGTAGAGCCGGTCGAATGCTGCCTCGCTCTGCAGCGTGTCCAGCATGCACACACAATAGCTGGCGCAGAACTCCGTGTCGCGCTGCTGTTCGCAGGATACCTGGCATTCCTTGAGGAAGACCACTTCCCTTGTCTCGACCGGCGCCGGCGAGATTTGCGAGAACAGCCAGACACAGCCGAACAGCAGCGGCTGGTGGATCAGGTAGAACGCCAGGCTGTGGCGGCCGATGAAGGTGAACGGCTTGGCCCAGCTTCCAGGCGTCAGCGTCGCCAGCCGCGCCAGAACGCCGGTGGTGGAGGCTAGTTTTGCCGTGGCGATACCGACAAGCACGGCGCCGAACCAGGGAAACAGCGGCACATAGTCGTTGGAGCGCGGGTTGATTGCCGACAGGCCGACCCACCATAACACCGGATGATCGAAGGCTTCGGATCGGAGATAGAGGGGTGCTGCGATCACCACTGCCGCCACGACCAGCGTCAAAAATGACGGCAGCCGCAGGAACAGAAGGCCAAGCAGGCTGGCCAGCGCTATCTCATGCAGGATGCCGAAGAAGATGAAGCTGCCCGGCGTGACGAAGTATGTGACCGCAGATATGGCGGCGGCCGCCACGGCGACCATGGCAAAGCGTTTCCAGAAACTGTTCCAGCGGATCTGCCTGCCATGGGCGAGAAACAGGCTGACGCCGACCAGGAACAGGAAGGTCGAAGCGATGCAGCGCGCATAGATCTTCCACCAGCCGACGGCGGTAAGGCCGGGATCGGTGTAGTGGAAATTTTCGAGATCCCAGGTGAAGTGGTAGCTGGCCATGGCGATCAACGCGATGCCGCGTAGGACGTCGATGGCGACGATGCGCTTCGGTTGATCCGGAACAGGTGCGATCGGCGTTTGGATGCTCATGGTCTCGTAATCTGATTCAGCCCCTGAAGACGACTATCACGGTTGCACCGGACAAAAGAAGGCCGTGCGCGCTCGCATCGCTCGCGTCGCGGCTGCATGAGGCGGCGCTTTAGGTCAGAGCCGGAAAGGCTTTGGCCGAATTCGCTTTTTGCCGCCACTGGTTTATTCGGTGGTGCTGGCGTTTTTCGGCCTGGGCTCGGTTTTCGTCACGCTCGGCCTGCAGGCCGCGGCCTGCGGCTTTCGTCACCTGGCGCTATCTGCCGAAGTCGCTTTGATCAGAGCGCTGCGTGGCGCTCGCGCACCCAGTTGTGGAAGCGATGCAGATCGTATTCCTCAGGCATCAGCACGCCCGCTTGGTGGCGCATCGAGCGCAGGCCTTTCTGGTTGACCTCGCAGATCGCTGCATCCTCCTCCAGCACCTGGGTGCCGAAGGCGACGACATTGTCGATGTCGGTCTCAGCGAGCGCCTCCGGCGCGAACAGCCATTCCGCGGTGAGTTCGGTCTGCTCGGGGCCGAGCGGTGTGAGCCGTACGGTCCTGACATAGTCGACATGGCCGACGATGAACATCGACGGCAGGCTGGTGGCATAGGTCTGGCCGGCTGCACGCTCGGCCAGCGTCAGGCCGGAGAAGACCGGGCCATGGACATGGCCGTCGCGCGACCAGGTCTCGGCGCCGGCGCGCAAGCCGCCGGAAAACTCCGGCGCGTCATTGTCGGCATGGCGGACCCAGTCGGGGTCGTCGTGCCGGCTCATCAGGCCGCGGCCGTAGATCGGCACTAGCCGCGACAGGTCCTTGTGGACGCCAGGGCAGTGCAGGCACTCGTTGAAGTTCTCCCAAAAGATCTTCCAGTTGCAATTCATCACCTTGCGCAGGACATGGCCTGATACCAGCGTTTCCAGCGGCCAGTTGCCGAGGTTGCCGGAAGCCGGATCGAAGGATGACGCAGCCGTACCGTCGACGCTTTCAGCAAGGTTGATGAAGACAAAGCCGCGCCAGACCGACAGCGCCACCCGATAGAGCGGATGATCGGCCTTGTCGAAACCGTCGGGCAGCGATTTCGAGGGAACGCGCACGAGATCGCCGCGCAGCGAATAGGACCAGGCGTGGTAGGGGCACGTGATCAGCCGCGCCTTCAGCCGGCCCTCGCTCTCCTGGCAAAGCTGCGAGCCGCGATGCCGGCAAGTGTTGTGGAAGGCGCGCAGTTCGCCGGTGTCGTCGCGTAGCACGACAATTTCCTGCGTGCCGACACGAAATGTCCTGAACGCCAAAGGCTGGGCAAGGTCAGCCTCGCGGCAGACGAGCAGCCAGTTTTTGTACCAGATGGCGTCGAGATCGCGCTGGTAGGCGCCGGCGTCCCAATAGGCCGAGGACGCCAGCGTCGGCTCGGCCTTCGTCAGGCCGTTATAGGGGTCGCGCTGGCTCGGGCTGGGTTGCATGGCTGGCTTCCTCCGGTATACGCCAGCCGACACCCCGGCAAATCGTTTGTCAATCAGGGTGCGGCATTGCCGGTTTGGGGCGCGGCGCATAATCATATCGGCACATTGGGGGGTGGAAATTGGCCGCACGACAGATGTCGCTTACGCCGGAGCTGGTCGCGCGCTGCTGGCGCGAGATCAGGGACCCCGGGCCGGATCCGGACTCGATGCATTTGGATGACAGCGACTATGATTCGCTGCTGGATGAATTGCAGGCCGAGCTTCCGGACACCGAGCCGATGTGGCTGTTCGGCTATGGCTCGCTGATCTGGAAACCGGAAATTGATTATGTCGAGGACCGTGTCGCCCTGGCGCGCGGCTGGCACCGCTCCTTTTGCATGAACATGACGCGCTGGCGGGGCACCAAGGAAAGCCCCGGCCTGATGATGGCACTCGACAGCGGCGGACAGTGCAAAGGCGTTGCCTTCCGGCTGGCCGACGACAACAGGCGCCAGCAACTGGGCCGGCTGTTCCGACGCGAAGTCACGCTGAAGCCGACAAGCTACCGGCCGCGCATGCTGAAGCTTGCAAGCGAGGCCGGTCCGCTCAGGGCGCTGGCTTTCGTCATCAATCGCAACGGCCTGACCTATTCCGGTCCGCTCGACGAGGCGAAGGTCGTCGAGCGGCTGGCCACATCCTGCGGGCACTGGGGGTCGGGCGCCGACTATCTCTACAACACGGTGAAGAATCTGGAGGAGCGCGGCATTCACGACCGCCATCTGTGGCGGCTGCAGCGGCTGGTTGCCGAGCGGATCACCGCCTTGAACCCGTAACGCCGCATGGCGCATTCGCGCTGTTGGCCGGCGGAATTTGGTTTGCCGGATGCGGCTGTTTCAGCCTATAGTCACGCATGTCGTCGGTTCCGTTAGGGACCAAGAGGGAATGCGGTGAGGGCTGACTTGTTGCCCAATGCCGTGGCTGCCCCCGCAACTGTGTGCGGTAGTCCTCTCCAAGCCACTGAGGATTTTTCTTCGGGAAGGTGGGGAAGGGCGCTGATCCGCGAGCCAGGAGACCTGCCGGCGACAGGGAACTGACTTCGATGCCCTCGGGTGGAGGGCGAAAGGACAAGATATGAATACCGCTTCCGTCTCCCTCGGCGCTTCCGTCTCCTCGCAGTCGCGCTTCATGCAGCTCGTGCTTAGCGCGTTTCTGGGCATTTTCGTCATCGGCGTTGTCGGCTTCTCGCATATCGATGCGGTCCACAATGCCGCGCACGACTATCGCCATTCGATGGCGTTTCCCTGCCACTGACGAGGACCTGACATCATGAATCTGTTTCGCAACGTCGTGTTCGTCGCGGCGATCGCCGGGCTCGTGGCCGGCGTCGTTCTCGCGTGCATGCAGGCCTATGCCACCGTGCCGCTCATCCTGAAGGCGGAAGTCTTCGAACAGGCCGGCGGTGGCCATCAACATGAGCATGCCGCAGCGCCCGCCGCCAACGCTACGGACACCAATGCCATGAGCAGCGCAGCACCCGCACCGGCTGAAGCAGCCGCACCGGCGGAGGACGAAGGCTGGGCACCGGCCGACGGCTTCGAGCGCTTCGCCTTCAGCGTGCTGGCCAATATCGTCACCGGCATCGGTTTCGCGCTGGTCCTGGTGGCGGTTTCCGAATTCGCCGGCGGCATCGGCAACTGGCGCCAGGGCGTGTTCTGGGGTCTGGCCGGCTTTGCCGTGTTCACGCTGGCGCCGGGCCTCGGCCTGCCGCCGGAACTGCCGGCGATGCCGGCGGCCGACCTCACCCAGCGCCAGATCTGGTGGTGGGCAACGGTGGCGGCGACCGCGGCCGGTCTCGGCCTGATCGCCTTCCGCAAATCGCTGCCGCTGGCGATCCTGGCCGTGGCCCTGATCGTGGCGCCGCATATTGTCGGCGCGCCGCAGCCGGACAGCTTCGAGACGCCGATCCCCGAAGGCCTGCATCACCAGTTCGTGGTGGCGGTGACAGTAACCAATCTGGTGTTCTGGCTGGTGCTCGGCGCCGTTATCGGCGTGGTGCGCGGGCGCTTCACCGGCACCGCGACCAGCCTGCGCGACAGCTTTGCCTGATCGCAGTTTGACCTTCATCATCGGCGGTGCGCGCTCCGGCAAGAGCGCGCACGCCGAAACCCTGGTGACGGCGTTGCCGCCGTCATGGGCCTATATCGCCACCGCTGAAGCCTATGACGATGAGATGCGTGCGCGCATTGCGCTGCATCGGTCGCGACGCGGCGAGGGCTGGACGACCATCGATGCGCCGCTCGATCTTGCCGGCGCGCTCGAGGCCTTGCCCGACAACCAGCCGGTGCTCGTCGATTGCCTGACGCTGTGGCTGACCAATCATATGCTGGCCGATCATGATCTCGAGGCGCAATGCCGGCGGTTGGCCGATGTGCTTTCGCAGCCGCGCGGACTGTGGTTCGTTGTCTCAAACGAAGTCGGACAAGGCATCGTGCCGGACAATGCGCTGGCACGCCGGTTCCGCGATGCCGCCGGCCGGCTCAACCAGCAGGTCGCGGCAATTGCCGATACGGTGCTATTGATGGTGGCCGGGCTGCCACTCAAGGTGAAATGATGACCGACATCGACGCAACAGACGAGGAACGCCACCGCGCCAAGATGGCCAAGCGCAAGGCGGTGCAGGACGCCGAGGTTGCCGAAAAGACGGTCGAGAAGGGACTGCTCATCGTCAACACCGGACCCGGCAAGGGCAAAACCACAGCTGCCTTCGGCCTGGCGCTGCGCATGCTCGGCTATGGCAAGCGCGTCGGCGTCGTGCAGTTCATCAAGGGCAAATGGCACACCGGCGAAAAGGATGGCTTCGCCGCGTTCGGCGACCGCGTCGTCTGGCACACGATGGGCGAAGGTTTCACCTGGGAAACGCAGGATCTGAAGCGCGACATCGCTGCGGCAGAAGCGGCCTGGGCCAAGGCACAGGAACTGATCGCCGATCCGTCGATCAGCCTTGTGGTGCTCGACGAACTGAACATTGCGCTGCGCTACGACTATCTCGATCTCGACAAGGTCGTGGCGGCCCTAAAGGCCCGGCGCGGAGGCCTGCATGTCGTCGTCACCGGCCGCAACGCCAAGCCGGCGCTGGTCGAGGCAGCGGATCTTGTCACGGAAATGAGCGTGACCAAGCATCATTTTTCTGCGGGCGTGAAAGCGCAGCAGGGGATCGAGTTTTAGGGGTTTATCCTTCCGCCTTGTGCGGTTTCTTACCCTCCCCCCTTGTGGGGAGGTCGATCCGCGAAGCGGATCGGGGTGGGGGTTCTCGTAGGGCACTGTCCCCCACTCCGGCGCTTCGCGCCGACCCTCCCCAAGGGGGAGGGTGAAGGAAGGGGAGGGTGAAGCTCTCAGAACGTCATCGCGATCAGCGCCGCCGAGAGCAACCCGAACAGCGCGATCAGCAGATAGTCGGCGACCTGGTAGAGTTTCAACGCCCGCCTGATGTCCAGGCTCTCCGCCTCGCGACGGCCGCCTTCGCCCATGAACGCATCCTCGACGACAACGCCGCCGTAGCTGCGCGGTCCCGCCAATGCCAGGCCGAGCGCGCCGGCCATCGCCGCCTCCGGCCAACCGGCATTGGGCGAGCGGTGCTTTTTGGCGTCGCGCCGCACCGCTTCCCAGGCGTTGCGGGGATCGGCGCCGTCGACAAGAAAGGCCGCGGCAACGATCAGCAGTGCGGCCAGCCGGGAGGCCGGCAGGTTGATCCAGTCGTCGAAGCGTGCCGCTGCCCGGCCGAAGGCCTCGTGGCGCGGCGTGCGATGGCCGATCATCGAATCGGCGGTGTTGGCGGCTTTGTAGGCGACGCCGCCGGCCAAGCCGCAGACGCCGGTCCAGAAGGCGGGTGCGACGATGCCGTCGGAAAAATTCTCGGCCAGGCTTTCGATCGCGGCGCGGCTGACGCCGGCGTGGTCGAGCTTTTCCGGATCGCGGCCGACAATGCGGGCGACCGCAATGCGGCCGAGCGCCAGCCCGCCGGTGTCCAGCGCGTCGGCCACCGCTTCGACATGTTCGGTGAGGCTCTTTTGCGACAGCAGCGACGAGGCCAGAATTGCCGTGATGATCATCCCGGCAGGAAAGAGCTGCCAGAGCAGGATTTGCACCGCGAAGGCGATCAGCGCAGGCACCAGCACGATCACCAGCAGCGCCTGCATGCCGCGGCGACGACGCTGCGCGTCGGAATCAGTGTCGCGGTTGAGCCGGAGGTCGAGAAAGGCTATCAGCCTGCCGAACCAGGTGACGGGATGGCCAACGGCACGGAACAGCCAGTCCGGGTAGCCCAGGATGCGTTCGATGGCCAGCGACAGGAAAGCGATCAGGACCGACATGAAGCTTTCTGATGGAGCGATTGCTGCGGTGGATCACGGTGGATCCCTTGGCCGGGCGAGCGCGCTCTTCCCCCACGCGCCACAGCCTTTCGTCGATCTCTCGACAGGTATCAATCCGCACTCCTACCCGCTTTTCGATCTGCCCGCCACCGCTCTGTCGCGATTGCCGGAAGCGGCGCGTCTGCATGAGCTGGCTAAGGTCGCCGCCGATGCCTATGGCGCGCCGTCGGCGGTGCATGTTGCAGCAGCCCCGGGCACGCAGATCCTGTTGCCGCGCGTCGCCTCGCTGGTGAGCCCCGGCCGGGCGTTGGTGCTGGGGCCGACCTATGCCGAGCATGCCAGGGCAGCCGCGATCGCCGGCCATGCGGTGGCGGAGGTCGAGGATGTCGAGGCGCTTGCCGGTGCCGACCTTGCCATTGTCGTCAATCCCAACAATCCGGACGGGCGGGTCGTTTCGCGGGAAAGGCTGCTTCGGCTTGCTGGGGCATTGCGCGCCAAGGGCGGGCTGCTGGTGGTCGACGAAGCCTTCATGGATGTCGGCCCGCGCGTGGAAAGCCTGGCCGGCGATGTCGGGCAGGGCGGCATCGTCGTGCTGCGCTCCTTCGGCAAGTTCTTTGGCCTTGCCGGCCTGCGGCTCGGTTTTGCGCTTTCCGACACGCTGACGGTCGAAAGGCTGGAGACGCAATTCGGACCTTGGGCCGTCGCCGGTCCGGCACTGGAGTACGGCATCCGCGCGCTTGCCGACAGCGGCTGGCAGGCCGACATGCGCCGCCGGCTGGCCGAGGATGCCGCGCGACTCGATGCGCTGTTCGGTCGGTTTGGCATTCCCGTCGCCGGCGGCACGACGCTGTTTCGCTATCTGCGATTTGGCGATGCGCCCGGTCTGTTTTCGGCGCTTGGCGAGTGCGGCATCCTGCTCCGGCATTTTTCCGACCGCCCGCAGGTGCTACGCGCGGGATTGCCGGGCTCTGACGAGGAATGGCAGCGGCTTGAATCGGCGCTTGCCGGCTGGGACGCACGGCGCGACGATAGCGCCAGGGAGATCGCGCGATGATCCATGTCTGTTCGCTGTCCAAGCTCGAGGAGACGGTGGCCAGAAGCGGCGCCGAGCGCGTGCTGTCGCTGCTTGCCGCCGGCACCGAGGTGATGCGGCCGGCCTCGATTGCGCGGGAAAACCACCTGCATCTGGTCATGCACGATATCGCGGTGGCGCAGGACGGCATGACCATGCCGGGTGAAGACCATGTGCGCAATCTGCTCGATTTTGCCCGCAAATGGGATCGCGCCAAGCCGATGGTCGTGCACTGCTACGCCGGCATCAGCCGCTCGACCGCCTCAGCCTACATCATCGCGGCGGCGCTCGCCCCGAAGCGCGACGAGGCGGAATTGGCGCAGACATTGCGGAAGCTGTCGCCATCGGCAACGCCCAATCCAAGGCTGATCGCGGTAGCCGATGCGTTGCTCTCACGCCAAGGTCGCATGATTGATGCGATCGAGGCGATCGGGCGTGGCGCTGATGCTTTTGAGGGCACGCCTTTCGTGTTGAAGATCGACGGCTAAGGCGGCCCGCTACGCCAGCCAGTCGGCAAGCTTCGCCTTGCGCACATCCCTGAGCAGGCTGATGAAGCCGTCGGCCTGATGCTCCGCGGTCAGCCGGCCTTTTTCTGCTGTGGCGATCGAGGCATCGCCGACCACGCCGTTCGGGTTGAGATCGCTGGCGATCCAGGCGAAGGCGTGCGTTCCGGTGTGGCGCAGCAGCGCAAATTCGGTCTCGGCGCGGGCGACCTTGGAGACGAAATTGTCGGCCTTGCCCATGTCGACCAGCTCCGGGCGGAAATGCAGCATTAGTGAAGTCTCGACATCGCCACCATGAATGCCGTGGCGATCTTCCAGCTCGGTGTACATGCCGGCCGGGCGGCCGAAGCGCTGCCAGCTGGTCTTCACCGCCAGCATCCTTTCACGCACGCGCAGCTCGCGCGTGACGATGCCCATGATCTCTTCATTGCCGCCATGCGAGTTGACGACGATCAGTTTTCTCACCCCGGCACGGGCGATGGACAGGCCAAGTTCTGTCCAGGCATCGACCAGGGTCGTCGCAGGCAAAGTGAGCGTGCCCGGTGCATGCAGATGCTCGTTCGACTTGCCGACCGCCTGGACCGGCAGAATGCGGATGTCGAGATCGCCTGGCAGGCGGGCGATCACCGTCTCCAGCATGCCGTTCATGATCGATGTGTCGGTTGATACGGGCAGATGCGGGCCGTGCTGCTCGATCGCCGCCACCGGCAGGACGGCAATGGTCGCCTCCGGGTCGATCGTGGCGTATTCGGTGGTCCGGTAATCGCCCCACCACACGCGTCTGTTTGCAACGGTCATGTCATGCCTCAACGGAATTCATCTGGCGTTTGCGCTGCCACTCACCCTTACCCTCCCCCCGTGAAGAACAGGGAGAGGGGTCGCCAGCGTTTGAGCTAGACCCTTCTCCCCGTCACGATACGGGGAGAAGGTGCCGGCAGGCGGATGAGGGGCAGCGCTAACTTTGCGTGACTTTAGACTATTGGCCGGCCGATTCGTAGATTTCTCCGACACTTCTCATCGAGCCGCGATCACCTCGACCTCGACCTTGAATTCGGGCCGCGCGAAGCCCGACACGATCATCAGTGTCGAGGCCGGCGCCGGGCTGGCAAACAGCCGATCGCGGACATCCATATAGGGCCGCAGATGCGCGCGGTCGGTGACGTAGGCGTTGATGCGTACAATGTCGGCAAGCCCGAGCCCGGCTTCAGCCAGAATCGCCGCTATGTTTTGAAAGCAGAGTTCGGCCTGGGCGCCGGCATCCTCCGGAATCTGGTCATCCGCCGTTATAGCGACCTGACCCGAGCACAGCACCAGCCGCTTGCCCGCCGGCACTTCGACGCCGTGGCTGTAGCGGGCGAAAGGCGGCTTGATCGACTTCGGGGCGAGGAATCTGAACATGGCAATCTCCGGTTCTGCGGCCAGCCTAGGGCCGGACGGCTTGCCCCTCAAGATGTGGTGCATGTCGCCCGGGCGATTGTGGACAGGCGTCCAAAAAATAGGCACGATGCCTCCCGCACAGCATGACCCGTCCGGTCTTGGCAATGACTGCCGCGTGAAGCAGGCAGTCCGGGCGGTGGCATGTGTCTTGCTTCTTGGACCAATGGTGTCGAGCCCGGCGCGTGACGCTCCGGAGCCAACAGAGGGTGGTGTTGATGTACGGAAAACAGAAGATTTCAGCGGTCGCGTTCGCGCTGCTTGGAGCCAGCACGCTAGGGGCTGCGGCGAACGAGAAGGTCACCTTCGGCACCAACTGGCTGGCCGAGCCCGAACATGGCGGCTACTACCAGGCCGTGGCCGACGGCACCTATGCCGCATGCGGCCTCGATGTCACCATTTCGCAGGGTGGCCCGCAGGTCAGCGGCCGGCCGCTGCTGCTCGCCGGCAAGCTCGATTTCTATATGGGCGGAAACCTCTTGTCGGCCTTCGACGCCGTGCAACAAGGCATTCCAATGCGCGTGGTGGCGGCCGATTTCCAGAAGGACCCGCAGGTCATCATGTCCCAACCGGGGCAGGGGCTGGACAAATGGGAAGACCTGAAGAACGCCGACCAGTACATTCTGGGTGACGAGGGCGCGCAGACCTTCTTCCAGTGGATGGTCACCGAACTCGGCTTCGATGCCGCCAAGCGCGTGCCTTACACTTTCAACCCGGCGCCCTTCATCGCCAACAAGAAGTCGATCCAGCAGGGCTATGTCACCTCTGAGCCGTTCGCGGTGCAGAAAGCGGGCGGCTTCCTGCCCAACCAGTTCCTGCTCGCCGACTATGGCTGGGAGACCTATGCGACCACCGTCGAGGTCATGCAGGATACGATCGACAAGCGGCCGGAGGTGGTGCAGTGCTTCGTCGATGGCTCGGCCAAAGGCTGGTACAACTACCTCTACGGCGACAACAAGGCCGCCAACGACATGATCAAGAAGGACAATCCTGACATGACGGATGAGCAGATCGCCTTCTCGATCGAGCAGCTCAAAAAATTCGGCGTGGTCGATTCCGGCGATACGGAAAAGCTCGGCATCGGCGCCATGACCGACGCACGCATTCAGAGTTTTTACGACAAGATGGTCAAGGCCAAGGTCGCGCAGCCCGGCATCGACATCAAGAAGGCCTATACGCTGGCCTTCATCAACAAGGGCGTCGGGCTCGAGCTGAAGAAGTAATCGTGAGACTGGAGACAATGGCGCAGGCGCCAATGGCGGCATCGGGTGAAAGCCCGATGCTTTTGGCGCTGCGCCACGTCGGCAAGGTATTTTCCAACGGCGTCACGGCGCTGAGCGATGTCGATCTGACAATCCGCGAAGGCGATTTTCTCAGCCTGCTCGGGCCGTCCGGCTGCGGCAAGTCGACGGCACTCAGGCTGATCGCCGGCCTGTCGACGCCGACCTCTGGCGTGCTCGACTGGCGCGGTTCGATCGACCGCGCCAACATCGGCTTCGTCTTCCAGGAACCGACGCTGCTGCCTTGGGCCAATGTGTTCGACAATGTCTGGCTGCCGTTGCGGCTAAAAGGCATCTCGCGCGCCAAGGCAGAACCTGCGGTGACGGAGATGCTGGCGCGGGTGCACCTGACCGGATTCGAGAATGCCGTGCCGCGCGAGCTTTCCGGCGGCATGAAGATGCGCGTCTCAATCGCGCGCGCCATGGTGACCAAGCCGCGCATCCTGTTGATGGACGAGCCGTTCGCTGCACTCGACGAGATTACCCGCTTCAAGCTCAACAACGATCTGCTGGAGCTGTGGCAGGACGAACGCTTCACCGTCGTCTTCGTCACCCACAGCGTCTTCGAAAGCGTGTTCTTGTCCAACCGCGTCGTCGTCATGGCGGCGCGGCCGGGCCGTGTCCACGCCGAGCTGGCAATCGATGCCGCCTATCCGCGCGACGAGGTGTTCCGCACCTCGCCCGACTACGCCGCGCTCTGCCGTCAAGCCTCGGATATTCTGGTCAATGCCATCAACACATCAGCCGGACCGCACCATGACGGCCATTGAGCAACCCGTGCTGACCCTCGATCCGGAGGAGGCGGGCCGCGTGCGTCAGGAGCGGCTGGAGCGAATCGGCCGGTGGGTGCTGCCGCTGGCAATCATGATCCTGGCGATCTGGTTCTGGGATCGCATCTGCGTCTGGAACGAGATCCCGAAATACATTCTGCCGCGTCCGGGCGTCGTGCTGCAGACGCTTTACGACGATGCCGGGCTGCTGCTCTCCTCGCTGCTGGTGACGCTCCGGATCACCTTCCTCAGCCTGCTTCTCGCCGTCATCGGCGGCGTCGGGCTGGCGGTGCTGTTTGCGCAATCGAAATGGGTGGAGATGTCGTTCTTCCCCTTCGCCATCGTGCTGCAGGTGACGCCGATCGTGGCGATCTTCCCTCTGATCAACATCTATGTGAACAACCAGACGGTGAAGCTTCTGCTGTGCGCCTGGATCGTCGCCTTCTTCCCGATCCTGTCTAACACCACGCTCGGCCTCAACTCGGTCGATCGCAATCTGCGCGACATGTTCAAGCTCAATGGCGCGACGCGCTGGCAGCAATTGCGCTATCTCAGGTTGCCGGCGGCGATGCCCTATTTTCTCGGCGGGCTGAAGATCGCCGGCGGCCTGTCGCTGATCGGCGCCGTGGTGGCCGAGTTCGTTGCCGGCGCGCAGGGGCAATCGTCGGGGCTGGCGTCCCGCATCATCGAGGCCGGCTACCGGCTCAACGCGCCGCGGCTGTTTGCGGCGCTGATCCTGATTTCGCTCACCGGCATAGTGATCTTCCTGGTGCTATCGCTGGTGTCGCATCTCATCTTGCGGCGCTGGCACGAGAGCGCGCTGAAGCAGGAGCGGTAGGGTGCGTGAGGTGAGCGAGATGTCGACGCGGCGCACCCCCCTCTGGCCTGCCGGCCATCTCCCCCTCAAGGGGGGAGATTGGATGTCATTCGGGATTTCGCCAATCACCGAGGTTGCAAGATGGGCGCTGCCAGCGAAACTGCTAATCTCCCCCCTTGAGGGGGAGATGCCCGGCAGGGCAGAGGGGGGTGCGGCTTGATACCAACCTCTGGCTATTACCATCTTGCCAATGTCCGCGTTCATCGATCACTGACGCCAGGCTTCATTGCTACCTTCGATACTGACGGTTTCGCGCTAGCCGACATCGTCGTCGCCGATGGCAAGATCTCAGCCATCACGCCGCATAAGAAATCAAAAGCGCCGGCCGATGCCATCGACCTTGCCGGCCGCATCATCCTGCCGTGCTTCGTCGACTGCCATACCCATATAGACAAGGGCCATATCTGGCCGCGCAAGCCCAATCCGGATGGCACCTTCATGGGCGCACTCAATGCCACCGGCGCCGACCGCGCGGCGCGCTGGAGTGCCGAGGACGTAGCGAAGCGCATGGATTTCTCGCTGCGCTCGGCCTATGCGCACGGCACCAAGGCGTTGCGCACGCATCTCGACAGCGTGCCGCCGCAGGAAGAAATCTCCTGGCCGGTGTTCGAGTCGATGCGGGAGACATGGCGCGGCCGCATCGAGTTGCAGGCGGCCTGCCTGCTCGGTATCGAAGGCGTGCGCGACAAGGAATGGTTCGAGAGGCTGGCCAAGCGTGTCGCTGCCGCCAAGGGCGTGCTGGGCGTCGTCACCTATATGGTGCCGGATCTCGAAGAACTGCTCGACAAGGTGTTTTCTGAGGCGATCAAGCATGGGCTCGATCTCGATTTTCACGCCGACGAGACCGACGATGTCGCGGCGATCTCGCTGAAGAAGATCGCCGAGGCTGCCCTCTGGAACGGCTTCGAGGGTAACATCCTCGTGGGACATTGCTGCTCGCTGGCGCGCCAGCCGGACCTCGACGTGCTGGACACACTCGACAAGGTGGCCAAGGCCGGGCTGGCCGTGGTGTCGCTGCCACTGTGCAATCTCTATCTGCAGGACCGGCGCGCCGACCAGACCACGCCACGCTGGCGCGGGGTGACACTGCTGCACGAGATGAAGGCGAGGGGCATTCCGGTCGCCGTCGCCTCCGACAACACGCGCGACCCGTTCTATGCCTATGGCGATCTCGACATGCTGGAGGTCTACCGCATGGCGACGCGCACCCTGCATTTCGATCATCCGGTCGGCGATTGGCCGCAGACGGTGGCGACGACGCCGGCCAAGGTGATGCGGCTCGACGGTCTCGGCATGCTGGCTGCCGGCGGCAGCGCCGACTTCATCATCTTCAAGGGACGGAGCTGGACGGAATTGCTGTCGCGGCCCGAATCGGATCGCATCGTCGTGCGCGACGGCAAGGCGATCGACCGGCAATTGCCCGACTATGCCGAACTCGACGAACTGATGGTGGACTGATGGATGTTTCGGCGCTCAAACGCGATCTCGACGGGATAAAACTCGACGACAATCCGGCCATCGTCCAGCAGAAGAGCCGCGACTTCTACTGGTACAGCCCGGTGCTGAAGCAGCAGCTCGACCATGTCACCGGCGACCTGATCGTGACGCCGAAAAACGAGGCTGAACTGATCCGCGTGCTCGCCGCCTGCCACCGCCACGGCATACCGGTGACGCCGCGCGGCAGCGGCACCGGCAATTACGGCCAGGCGATGCCGTTGTCGGGCGGCGTGGTGCTCAACCTTGCTGAGATGAAAGAGGTGAAGGCCATCGCGCCGGGCCGCGTCGTGACCGGGCCGGGCGCGATCCTCGCCGACATCGACAGAGCGACGCGGGCGCATTCCGGGCAGGAGCTCAGGTTGTCGCCGTCGACCTACAACACCGCGTCGATCGGTGGCTTCATCGCCGGCGGCTCGGGCGGTGTCGGCTCGATCAATTTCGGTGGCTTGCGCGATTTCGGCAATGTGCTGCGCCTGCGCGTCGTCACCATGGAGGCCGAGCCGAAGGTTCTCGAACTCACCGGCGAGGATCTGCACAAGGTCACGCACGCCTATGGCACCAATGGCATCATCACCGAGGTCGAGATGCCGCTGACGGCGGCCTATGAGTGGATCGACGTGATCGTCGGCTTCGACGGCTTCATGCCGGCAGCCCGCTACGGCAATGCGCTGGCCTGCCAGGACGGCATTCTGACCAAACTGATCACGCCGATCGCCGCCCCGGTGCCCCAACTCTATTTCAAGCGGCACCAGAAGTTTTTCAGGGAAGGGCAGAGCATCTGCGTCGTGATGGTTGCCCGGCATGGGCTCGACGCTTTCCTCGCGTTCACCCGTCGCGCCGGCGGCGAAATCATCTTTAATGCGGCAACAGTGACGGACGAGGAGAAGAAAGGCCTGCCGCCGGGCTTCGAACTGGCGTGGAACCACACCACGCTGCGGGCGCTGCGCGTCGATCCCGCGATCACTTATCTGCAGTCGCTCTATCCGTTTCCCAACCAGCTGGCGCTGGTCGAGAAGATGGATGCGATGTTTCCGGGCGAGGTCTACTCGCATCTCGAATTCGTGCGGCTCGACGGCAACATCACTTGCTTCGGCTTGCCGCTGGTCAAATTCACCACAGAGGCGCGGCTCAACGAGATCATCCGGCTGCATGAGGAGAATGGCTGCCCGATCTTCAACCCGCATCGCTACACGCTGGAAGAAGGCGGCATGAAGCAGACCGACGAAATCCAGCTCGCCTTCAAGCGCGAGACCGATCCGCAAGGTCTGCTCAACCCCGGCAAAATGATCGCCTGGGAAAATCCGGATTATGACTATCGCTCGGGCCGGACCTTTTTGTTCAAGGGCCTGCAGAAGGCGGTGTGATGAGAGGTTTGCGCCCGTCCACCGGCTCCATTGGCGATTGGCGAAAGCCGCGGCGACGTCGGATCTCCCCCCTTGAGGGGGAGATGGCCGGCAGGCCAGAAGGGGTCGGTTCGGCTGGCGCGACGCGGTTCGGCCTTTCGAAGAAAGAGAAAGTTGGCGCTTCACGCGCGGCGACCCCCTCTGTCGCCCTCGGCGACATCTCCCCCTCAAGGGGGGAGATTCTCCCATGAAAGTCCTCGTCCTCTATGCGCATCCGGTGGAGACCAGCTTCAACGCCGGCATGCACCGGACGATCGTCGAGCGGCTGACGGCGGCCGGCCATGACGTCGACGACTGCGATCTCTATGCCGAGGATTTCGATCCCAGGCTGACGCGCGGGGAGAGGCTGGACTATCACAACCAGCGCAGCCCCGCGGACCCGGCCGCACCCTATGTCGAGCGTCTGCTTAAGGCCGAGGCGCTGGTGCTGTCCTACCCCGTCTGGAATTATGGCTTTCCGGCCATCCTGAAAGGCTTTTTCGACCGCGTGTTTCTGCCCGGAGTGTCGTTCAAGATGGTCGACGGCCAGGCGCAGCCATCGCTGCACAACATCCGTAAACTGGCGGCCGTCACCACCTATGGCGGCGGCCGGTTTCGCGCCATGCTGATGGGCGATCCGCCGCGCCGGCTGGTCAAACGGATGCTGCGGGCGACGATCAAGCCCGGCGCCTCCGTCTCCTACCTCGCGCATTATTCGATGAACCTGTCGACCGATGAGACGCGGGCGGCCTTCCTCGCCAAGGTCGCGGCCAGGATGGATGAATTCTGATGCGTGTGCTGGTGGTCTATTGCCATCCGGTGCCCGAAAGTTTTTGCGCCGCCATTCGCGACACAGCGGTCGACGTGCTGAAGGCACGGGGCTGGGATGTGCGCCTGCTCGACCTCTATGCGGAAAACTTCGACCCGGTGATGGGAAGCGATGAGCGGCGCGCCTACAATGAGCGCGCGCCGGAGGATCCGGCGCTGAAGGCGCATTTCGAGCATCTCGCCTGGGCGCAGGCGATCCTCTTCATCTATCCGACCTGGTGGTACGGGTTGCCGGCAATGCTGAAGGGCTGGCTCGATCGGGTGTGGGCGACCGATGTCGCCTTCAAGCTGCCGGCGGGCAAGGGGCGGATCACGTCGCTGATGACGCATGTCACCAAGGTCGGCGTCATCACCACCTGCGGCGCGCCGACCTGGTGGAGCGTCGTCGTCGGCCAGCCCGGCCGCAAGACTTTGCTGCGCGGCATGCGGGCGCTGTGCGCTCGCCGCTGCCGGACGTTCTTTCTGGCGCACTATCTGATGGATGCCTCGACGCCGAAAAGCCGAGCGGCGTTTCTGGGGAAGGTGCGGGCGAAGCTGGAGCGGTTTTGAGTGGCACGACTTCCCTTCTCCCCTTGTGGGAGAAGGTGCCGGCAGGCGGATGAGCAACCGTGTTTCAGATTGAAGCTGGGCTCCAGGGTTTGTTGTCTCGGACCATGGCGTTGAGGGTTGTGATGAGCTTTCGCATGACGGCGACGATGGCGACCTTTGCCAGCTTGCCGTTTTCACGCAGGCGCCGGCGGAAGGTGGCGAAGACGGGATTATGCACTCCGGCGCTGAGCGCAGCCATGTAGAGGACGTTGCGGACGGACTCTCGGCCGCCCCAGATGGATCGCTTGCCTTTGAGCTTGCCACTGTCGTGGTCATAGGGAGCAAGCCCGACCAAAGCGGCGATCTGCCGATTGGACAAGCGACCCAGTTCGGGTAGCAGCGCAATCAGAGTGGCACTTAAAACCGGGCCGACGCTGGGTGCGGAACGCAGCAGGCGGTCGCGATGTGCCAAGCTGCGGTCGCCCGCGATCGCCTGTGCGATCCGTTTGTCGAGCAGCAGGATATCGGCATGGAGCCGGGTCGCACGCCGCTTGGCCAGGCGCTGGAGAGCCGTATCGCGCACATGCTCAAGCTGGTTGTTGACGCGGCCGAGTTCGGCGTGGAGCTGGCGCCGTGCCGTGACCAGTTCGGTCACCAGCTCAAGGCGAGGGTCGAGATCGGTCGGGTGGACCGGCAGTGTCGCCAGGAAGCGAGCGATCAGACGTGCATCGATGCGATCATTCTTGGCGTTGATGCCGGCTGCCCGTGCGAACTGGCGCAGCCTGTGCGGGTTGATGCGACGCACCGGAAGGCCCTCCCGCCATAGCGCCTTGAGCGCGGCCCGTTCATAGCCGCCGCTCGCCTCGAGACCGATCGTGTCGATCGCGCTACCCGACAGCCGCTCGATCAAGGCCGCATGACCGGCTTCGTCATTGTCGAGCGTGAACAACTCCCCTGTTTCCAGAATGGCTATGTCCAGTCGATCCTTGGCTACATCGATGCCGACATGAAGCGCAATTTGTGTCATCTTCTGATCCCTTCCTTGCTGGTGCGGGGTCGAACCCCTTGCAACCGTTCGGGCTATGGAAGATGCGGCGGAGCTCCTTGCTCATCCACGGGCTTATACCAAGGGGTGTACGGGCTTCCGTCGCAGCGGGTGATCCGGTCGTGACCCGGATCACCCGCCAGCCCAATCCTGCATGATTCTTGAGACACAAGGGGTGTTCCAGGGAACGCTGACGTCTCACTCCGCTGGAGCACCCCTCAACCGTCTCGGCGCTGCGCGCCGATCCACCTTCTCCCACAAGGGGAGAAGGACAGGGCGGCGCTATATCTTCACCCGTTCCGCCTTCGGATCATACATCGGCTTCAGCGATGCTTCGGCGGTGAAACGCTCGCCGGCGATCTCGATCTCGTAGGATGAGGAAAGCACATCCGCCTCGCTCTCGCCCTTGCTTGGCACATAACCCAACCCAATCGCGCCACCAAGATGATGGCCGTAATTGCCTGAGGTGATCGGGCCGACGATCTTGCCGTCGCGCAGGATGGCCTCATTATGGAAGAGCAGGGGCTCAGGGTCTTTCAGCCGGAACTGGACCAGCCGGCGTGACAGGCCGGCCTCCTTTTTCTCGAGCACCGCGTCGCGACCGATGAAGTCGCCTTTTGCCGTCTTCACTGCGAAGCCGAGGCCGGCCTCCAGCACATTGTCCTCGTCGGTGATGTCGTGGCCGAAATGGCGGAAGGCCTTTTCGATGCGGCAGGAATCCAGCGTATGCAGGCCGCAGAGTTTCAGGCCGACATCCGCGCCGGCCTCGTCGATCTCTTCGAAGACATGCGCCGCCTGATCGGTCGAGACGTAAAGCTCCCAGCCGAGCTCGCCGACATAGGTGACGCGGTGGGCGCGGGCGAGGCCCATGCCGATCTCGATCTCCTGGAAAGTGCCGAACGGATTGTTCTCATTGGAAAAATCGTTGGGGCTGACCTTCTGGATCAGCTTCCGCGCATCCGGACCCATCAGGCAGAGCACGCTTTCAGCCGCTGTCACGTCGGTGATGACGACGAATTTCTCGCCGACATGCCGGCGCAGCCAAGCCAGGTCGCGCTGCAGCGTCGCGCCGGGAACGACGAGGAAATAGGCTGTCTCCGACAGGCGCGACACCGTCAGGTCGCTTTCGATGCCGCCGCGCTGGTTGAGCATCTGGGTGTAGACGATCTTGCCCGGCGCCACGTCCATATCGTTGGCGCAGAGTCTTTGCAGGAAGGCACAGGCATCGCGGCCCTCGACGCGGATCTTGCCAAACGAGGTCATGTCGAACAGACCGACCTTGTTGCGGACCGCCAGATGCTCCTCGCGCTGGTTGCCGAACCAGTTCTGCCGCTTCCAGGAATAGCGGTATTCGCGTTCCTGTCCTTCGCGGGCAAACCAGTTGGCGCGCTCCCAGCCGGCGACCTCGCCGAAGACCGCGCCGCGCGCCTTCAGATGCTCATGCAGCGGCGAGCGCCTGACATTCCTGGACGTTGCCATCTGCCGGTAAGGAAAATGGTCGGCATAGAGAAGGCCGAGCGTTTCGGAGACACGCTCCTTTAGATAGCGGCGGTTCTTCTGGAACGGCTGGGCGCGGCGGATGTCGACTTCCCAGAGGTCGAAGGGCGCTTCGCCATCGTTGATCCATTGTGCCAGCGCCATGCCGGCGCCGCCGGAGGAGACGATGCCGATCGAGTTGTAGCCGGTCGCCATCCAGTAACCGGACAGTTCTGGCGCCTCGCCGAGATAGTAGCGGTCGTCCGGGGTGAAGCTTTCGGGGCCGTTGAAGAAGGTGTGAATGCCGGCGGTGGCCAGCATCGGCATGCGGTTGACGCCCATTTCGAGGATCGGCTCGAAATGCTCCATGTCCTCGGGCAACTGGTCGAAGCAGAAATCCTCGCGGATACCGTCCATGCCCCAGGGTTTGGCCACCGGCTCGAAGGCGCCGAGCATCATCTTGCCGGCATCTTCCTTGTAGTAGGCGCATTCGTCGGGAACGCGCAGCACCGGCAGTCGGCCGAGGCCGGGGATGGGCTCGGTGACGAGGTAAAAATGCTCGCAGGCGTGCAGCGGGATGGTGACGCCGTTCTGTGCGCCGAGTTCACGCGCCCACATGCCGGCGCAGTTGACGACGATGTCGGCCTCGATGGTGCCCTTGTCCTCGCCTTGCGCCCACGACACACCGGTGACGCGGCCGGCCTTGGTGTGGACCTTGGTGACCTTCACATTCTCGACGATGGTGGCGCCGCGCTGGCGCGCACCCTTGGCCAGCGCCATGGCGATGTTGGCGGGATCGCACTGGCCGTCGAGCGGCAGATGCACCGCGCCGACGACGTCTGACACGTTGAGATGCGGATACATCTCTTTGACTTCCCTAGGTGAAATCTCGCGTACATCGACATCGAAGGCGCGGGCGAGCGAGGCCTGCCTATAGATTTCGTGCTTGCGCTCCTCGGTCAGCGCCACGGTGATCGAGCCGACCTGGCGCATGCCGGTGCCGACTTCGGTCTCGGCCTCCAGCTTGACGTAGAGGTCGGCCGAATATTTCGCCAGCCGCGTCATGTTCTGCGAGCCGCGCAGCTGGCCGATCAGGCCTGCGGCGTGCCATGTCGTGCCCGATGTCAGCTGCTTGCGTTCGAGCAGCACGATGTCGGTCCAGCCGAGCTTGGCCAGATGATAGGCGACCGAGCAGCCGGAGACGCCGCCGCCGATGATCACGGCGCGGGCTTTGGTGGGAATGGGTTTGGTCATGCGGCCTCGCGGCGATAGCTGGATGCAAAACGGCGCAGGCGTTTTGCGGCTTCCTGAAGCACCGGTTCCGGCTGGCACAGGCTGATGCGGATGTGGCCGGCGGCGGCATGGCCGAAGCTGGAGCCCGGCATGACGCCGACCTTTTCGGCATCGAGCAAAGCCCAGGCGAATTTCTCGTCGTCGGGCTCGACGGCAGAGATGTCGAGCATGACATACATGCCGCCCTCGGAGCCGTGCACGGTGACATTTTTCATGCCGCGCACCGCGTCGAGCAGAACGGTGCGGCGCGCCGCGTAGCGCTCGGCGATTTCCTTGACGCCGTAACGGTTCTCCAGTGCCTCGGCACAAGCGATCGAGATGAAGGCCGGCAGGCCGTAGGTCGTTACCAGATTGAGGTTGGTCAACAGCGTGATCATCTCAGTCGGGCCGGTCAGCCAGCCCATGCGCCAGCCGGTCATGCCGTGGCTCTTGGACATCGAGTTGATGACCAGCGTGCGCTCAGCCATGCCGGGCAGGCCGCGCGGCGAAATGTGCTCGCCGCCGCCCAGCGTCCAGTAGACCTCGTCCGACAGCAGCCAGAGGTCGTGCTCCCTGCAGATTGCGGCCAGCTCCTCCAGCCGCTCGCGCGAATAGACTGCGCCGGTCGGATTGTTGGGCGTGTTGATCAGGATGGCGCGCGTGTTGGGCTTGAGCGCCGCGCGGATCCTGTCGGCGCGCGGCTGGAAACCGTCCTCGGCCGGGGTCTCGACCACGGTGAAACTGGCGCCGGCGGCGCTGAACGTGTTGGGGTAGGTGGCGTAGTAGGGCGCCACCACAATGGCATGATCGCCCTGATCGAGCACAGCCTGCACCGCGGCATAAAGCGCTGCCTGGCCGCCGGGCGTGGCAATCACCTGGTCGGGGCTCGTCTCGATGCCGGTGCAGGCGGTCGAGGCCGCTGCCATCGCCCTGCGCAGGCGCGGAACGCCGGGAAGCGGGGTGTAATGGTGGTTACTGCCGCGAACCGCCGTCACGCAGGCTTCGATGGTTTGCGAAGGCGTGTCGAAATCATGGTCGCCGACCGACAGCATGATGATGTCCTGGCCGGCCTCCTTGCGGGCCCAGGCCTCGGTGTGGACCTCCCAGCCATCCTTGCCCGAAGGCACGATGCCGGAAATACGCGATGAAGGTCTGGGCATCATTGAACTCCCGAAATCTGGTAACCGGCCTGTTCGAGCCGGTCGCGCAAGGCAGCGATGTGGGCAGGGCCGACTTCGCAGCATCCGCCGACGATGCTGGCGCCGGCCTCGACCCAGCCGAGCGCCTGGTCGGCATAGGCATCCGGTCCAAGGTCGTGGCGTGCGTGCAGCACATCGACGGTGCCGCCATGCTTGAGCGCTTCGGTAGAGGTGAAGCCGTTGGCATAGGCGCCGACCGGGCCGCCGAGATCGATCAGCTCGGGCAGTGCCGCGGCGATCGCTTCGGGCCGACAGCAATTGACCAGCCGTGCCGCGAGCTGCCGGCCGTCGAGTGCACGCGAGGCCGCGGCGATCGCTTCGCCGCTCCGCAGACGCGGGGTGCCGTGGTCGGCCAGCGTCCATGACACCCAGACCGGCTTGCCGCTTTCTGACGCTGCCGTGACGGCCGCGCGCGCTTCATCGGCGGAGGCCATGGTTTCGCAGAGAAAGAGATCGACGCCGTCCGCCTGCTCGGCAACGATGCGGCGGTAGATGTCGAGTGTGTCCTGATAGGAAATGGTCAGTGCCGGCGCATAGCTGCCGAACAGCGGCGACAGGCAGCCGGCGATGGTTGCTTCTCCGGCTTGCTCGCAAGCTTGCCTTGCTAGCTCGATGCCGCGCTTCTGCAGCGGCTTGAACAGCTCCTCCGCGCCCTCGCGCGCCAGCCGCTCCGGCGTGGCCGAATAGGTGTTGATGGTGATGACGCGCGCGCCGGCACGGATGAATTCCGCATGCAGGTCGCGTACCAGATCCGGTTCGTCGATCAGCACCCTGGCCGACCACAGCGGCGTCGGTTCGGATTTGCTGCGGCGGACCAGCTCCTGGCCCATACCGCCATCGGTGAGGATAACAGTCTTCACGCCCGCAGCCTCTCGTTCTTCGGATCCCACAGCGGCTCGTCCTTCTGCACGACCGCCTTGAAGCGGTCGCCGAAGATTTCGATCTCGATGGCGGTATCGGGTTCAGCCAGGTCGGAGCGCAGCATGCCGAGCGCGATCGACTTGTCGATCCGGTGACCCCAGCCGCCTGATGTCGTTTCGCCGACGATCTTGCCGTCATGCCACAGTGTCGACACCGAGGGTGCGTCGCACTCACCGGGGTTTTCGACCACCAGCGTGACGAAGCGCTTCTTCACGCCTTGCTGCTTTTCGTTCTGCAGTGCGGCCTTGCCGCGGAAGTCCGGCTTGTCCCATTTGACGAAGCGTTCGAGCCCGCCCTGCAGGATCGTGTAGTCGGTCGAGAGGTCGCCCTTCCAGGTGCGGTAGCCTTTTTCAAGACGCAGCGAATCCAGCGCATACATGCCGAACGGCTTCAGTCCGTGTTTTTGTCCCGCCGCCCAGACGGCATCGAAGATGGCGGCGGTGTCTTCCACCTTGGTATGAATTTCCCAGCCGAGCTCGCCGGCGAAGGACACGCGCACCAGCTTCGTCCAGCGGCCGGCGATCGTGGTTTCCTGATGTGTCAGCCATGGCAGCGAGAGATCCGCATCGCAGACCTCGGCCAGGATCTTGCGCGCGTTGGGACCGGCGAGGATTTGCGTCGAGTAGTCTTCGGTCCTGTCGGTGAGGGTGAAAGCTGCGTCTTTCGGCATGCGCGACTTCAGCCATTCGAAATCGTGCCACTGCGCTACCGCCGCGGTGATCAGCGTCATCTGCTCTTCACCATGGCGCACCACCGACATCTCGGTGACGATGCGGCCCTTGTCGTCAGCGAAATAGACGAGGCCGATGCGGCCGGGCTTGGGCACCAGGCCGGTGACCTGCAGCGCCAGCCATTCGGCTGCGCCAGGGCCTTCGAGGTTGAAGCGCGAGAAGCCGGGCAGGTCCAGAATGCCGGCGGCATCGCGCACCGCCAGGCATTCTTCGCGCACGCGGTGGTGCCACGGCCCTTCGCGGCGGAAAGTGAGCGTCGCTTCTTCCGATGTGTCGTCGCCAGCCTGTGCGTACCAGGTGGCTCGCTCCCAGCCATTGTAGGCATCGAACTGGGCACCGAGCGCCTTGATGCGATCGTGGATCGGCGACAGCTTGCGGTCACGCGCCGCGGGCCAGGCATGGCGCGGGAACTGGATGGCGTATTCGTTGCCATAGATCTCCATGCCCTTGGCGACGCTATAGTCGGGCGCGGCGGCAAAGCTGGTAAAACGGCGCGGATCGCAGGACCACATGTCCCATTCGGTCTGGCCCTGCGTCACCCATTCGGCCAGCACCTTGCCGGCGCCGCCGCCCTGCGCGATGCCGAAGGTGAAGACGCAAGCCTCGAAGGCGTTGGGGACGCCGGGCATCGGACCGATCAGCGGGTTGCCGTCCGGCGCATAGGGGATCGGCCCGTTGATGACCTTGGAGAGGCCGGCAGTGCCGAGGATCGGCACGCGGGCGACGGCATCGGCCAGATAATGCTCGAGACGGTCGAGATCGTCGGGGAACAGCTGGAAGGAAAAATCCTCCGGCATCGGATCGTTGTGGGTCGCCCAGTGCGCGCGGCAATTGCGCTCATAGGGGCCGAGATTCATGCCGTTCTTTTCCTGGCGCAGATAGTAGGAGGTGTCGACATCGCGCAGCAGCGGCAGTTTCTTGCCCTGTTCCTTCGACCAGGCCATGAGTTCGGGGATTTCCTCGAACAAGATGTACTGATGGCTCATCACCATCATCGGCACGTCGCGGCCAAACATTTTGCCGACTTCGGCGGCACGGTAACCGGCGGCGTTGACGACGATCTCGCAGCGGATCTCGCCTTGTGGAGTTACAACCACCCATTCGTCGTTCTCGCGGCGCACGCCCGTGACCGGGCAGAAGCGGACGATCTTGGCGCCCATGTCGCGCGCGCCCTTGGCCAGCGCTTGCGTCAGCTGCGCCGGGTCGATGTCGCCATCGCTCGGGTCGTAGAGCGCGCCCTTGAGATCATGCGTCTCGATGAAGGGATAGCGGCGCTTGATCTCGTCGGGCTCGACAATGTCGATGTCCATGCCCTGGTAGCGGCCCATGCCCTTGGCGCGCTGGAATTCCTGCATGCGCTCCCTTGTATGGGCGAGGCGAAGCGAGCCGGTGACGTGATAGTTCATGGGATAGTCGACCGCTTCGGCGAGGCCGCGATAAAGCTCGGTCGAATAGCGCTGCATGTTCATTAGTGACCAGGAGGACGAGAAGGTCGGCACATTGCCGGCGGCATGCCAGGTCGAGCCCGATGTCAGTTCGTTCTTTTCAAGCAGCACGCAGTCGGTCCAGCCCGCCTTGCACAGGTGGTAGAGCGAGGAGGTGCCGACGACACCGCCTCCGATGATCACCACGCGTGCCGTGGTCGGCAAACCGGCCATGTTCTTCTCCCAGTTCAATTCAATATACGGGCGGGGAAACCACCCAGATGACCACGGCCGGCTCGCTGCCGGGATTGCGCCAGCGGTACGGCTTGCGCTCGAAGCGGAAGGAATCGCCTTCGACTAGACGGTGCCAGACACCCGCTATCTCGATCTCGAAAATGCCCGAAGCGATGTAGCCGGCTTCCTCGGTCGGCCGCAGCTGCTCGGTCTTCAGCTCCGCGCCCGGCGCGAAGATCGAGCGCACCATCTCGAAACTACCGCCGAGATCGGGCGATAGAAGCTCCTCCACCAGGCCGGATTCGCTTGTGCCAAGCGTGCGCCGGCTGCCGGCGCGCACGACGACGCCGCGCTCCTTCTCGATCGGCACGTCGTGGCTGAAGAACAGGCTGAGCGGCACGCCGAACAGGTCGGCGAAGGCCCTTAGGTCGCCGAGCGAAGGGATCGACAGGCCGCGCTCGACCTGGCTGACCCAGCCGACGGAGCGGCCGAGCTTCAGGGCGATCTCGGCCAGCGTCAGCCCACGCGCCTTGCGCAGCGCACGGATATCGCTCGCCAGCAGGCGTTCGTCAGGTCCCTGCAATGTTTTGGCGATAGCTGGGGACAAAACGCTCACTTTATGAAAATTCCGGAGTGAATTTCATGAGAGCCCACACCCGTGAAAAAATCAAGGGGATTTTCATGGGGCCACAAGATTTGCTTGCGCGATTTTGACGGTTCATGCAAAGGCTCGGCCACGAACGGCTGATGTGGGGGCGCCGGGTCGGCGACCAAGGTTTGGAATCTGCGCAAGGTCTCTCTGAACGCCGTTTCGGCTTTCCGGGTATGCGCAAAGGGACGGCCCATGCTGGAAAAAAACGCCCAAATCGCGCAGGACGCGGCTGTTGTCGACGAGGCGATTCTGTCGCGCCGTTCGGTGCGCGCCTTTCTGCCCGACATGGTCGATGACGAGACGATCCGCGCCATTCTCTCCGTTGCCGCGCGCGCGCCTTCCGGCACCAACATGCAGCCATGGCGGGTCTATGTGGTCAAGGGCGAGATCAAGCAGCAGATATCAGATGCCATCCTCAACTCCGGTATCCGCGCCGAAAAGGCCGATTGGGATGAGTATCGCTATTATCCCACCCAGTTCTTCGAACCTTATCTGACCCGCCGGCGTGCCAACGGTTTCGGGCTCTACGGGGCGCTTGGCATCGGTCGCCGCGAGGTCGACAAGATGCGCGCCCAGCACGACCGCAACTTCGTCTTCTTCGATGCGCCGGTCGGCATGATCTTCACCATCGACCGGCGGCTGAACCAGGGTTCGTGGATCGATTATGGGATGTTCTTGCAGAACATCATGGTGGCGGCGCGGGGCAGGGGCCTGCACACCTGCCCACAGGCAGCCTTCGCGCCTTATCACCGGCAGATCCGGCCGGTGCTCAACATTCCCGACGAGGAGATCGTCGTCTGCGGCATGGCGCTCGGCCATGAGGACACGTCCAAGCCCGAAAACGACTTCCGCACCGACCGCGTGCCGCTGGAAGAGTGGGTGACGTTCAGCGAATAGGGCGGGT
Source organism: Mesorhizobium sp. P171375 (assembly GCF_057786075.1). Classification (NCBI taxonomy): domain Bacteria; kingdom Pseudomonadati; phylum Pseudomonadota; class Alphaproteobacteria; order Hyphomicrobiales; family Phyllobacteriaceae; genus Mesorhizobium; species Mesorhizobium sp. P171375. The sequence goes on along the minus strand of NZ_JBYNWF010000001.1, from coordinate 5,237,217 downwards.
CTTAGCTCGCCGGTTCTATTCCACGGTCATCTGCGCGCCGTGACCGCTGACATGGGCGCCGTCCTGCGGCGTCAGCTTGAGATAGGCGATCAGCGCGCATAGCGTGATGACGCCCTCGACCACGAACAGGATGCGGAAATCGTTGGTCACGGCAGGCCCGCCGCCAGCCAGGAAGGACAGCAGCGCCGCCGCCAGGCCGACGCTGATCGCCACCGCCAGCTGCCACAGAATGTAGTAGAGCGCGCTGAAGCGGGCGAGCTGGTCGGGTGCGATGTCGGAATAGGCGAGATTGCCGGTCGACGCCCACTGCGCCGAGCGCAGGACACCGAAGGCGAAGATATAGGCAAGCACGATCCAGACCGGTGTGGTGGCCTCTATCAAGGCGAAGCCGGCAACCATGGCGGCAACGATCGGCGTGTTGACGACCAGAACGCGGCGAAAGCCGAAGCGGTTGAGCAGGCGCGGCATGAAGACACGCATGATCAGCGATCCGATAGCGGCAACGAAGGTCAGCGATCCCGCCTGCACCGCGCTCATGCCGAAGCCGAGCTGGAACATCAGCGGCAGCAGGAAGACGACGGAGCTTAATCCGATCGTGTCCAGTCCGCCGCCGGTGAGGAAGGAGATGCGGAAGGTGCGGATGCGCAAGAGCTTCAGGTCAAGCAAGGGGTTGCGGGCACGCAGGCAGTAGAAGGAGGCGACCGTCAGGATGACGATCGCCAGCGCCAGCTCGGCCGCGATCATGCTGCCGGCGGCATCTTTCGCGGCAAGCGAGTCCATGCCGAAGACCAGCAGCACCATGCCGCTGCCGACCAGCAGGAAGCCTGGAAAATCAAACGGCGTGCGCACCGGTTTGGTCACCGTCGGAAACAGCGAAGCGGCAAGGACGGCGGCCGCCAGCGCGAACGGCACGTTGATGAAGAAGATCCAGCGCCAGGAAATGTAGGTGGTGAGCGCGCCACCGACGAGCGGCCCGACAAGCGGTCCGGACTGGCCGGCGAGCGAAATGTACATGTTGATCTTCAGCGTGCGGCTGCGCGGGAAGGTCGACAGGATGACGACCTGGCCGAGCGTGCCCATCAAGGCGCCGCCAAACCCTTGCAGGGCGCGGGCGCCGACCAGCGTCCAGATGTCGTTGGACAGCCCGCAGAGCGCCGATGACGCCGCAAACACCAGCAAGGCGAAGCAGTAGACATTGCGCAGGCCGAAGCGGTCGGCGGCCCAGCCGCCGAGCGGCATCGAGATGATCAAACTGGCGACATAGACGGTGATCAACAGGCCAAGCTGGCTCGGCGGGCGGCCGAGGCTCTCGCTGATACCGGGCAGGGCGGTGACCACGACATTCTGGTCGAGACTGGTCATGAACACGCCGCAGGCGACCGTCAGCGGCAGCAGGAGCAAGGCTCTGGCCGACACATCGGCGCGACCCGTGGCGCCGGCGGATAGTTCTGCGGTCATGGGGATGTTCGAACCAAACGACGATGCCGACCCTGAGACGGGATCTTTTGACCCCTTGGACCGGTTGGACGGCCACATCTTCCATCATGGGCGTCTGCAGCAGGATTCTCTAGCGGCAGAACCGGCTGGCCTTGATGCCAGAACGGCTATTCGGCCACCTACTGCACCTCGTAGCCGACTTCCTCACTGGCGTGACAAAGCGCCTTCCAGAACGAACGGGCGAAGGAGCGGAAGACATAGATGTCGAACTGGTCGGCGCCGGTGCGCTGGATCTGGGCGAAGATATCGTGATGGGTGGTTGAGCGGCCGGCGCCGATGGGGAAGGCGGGCAAAGCGAAGTCAATGGCGAAGAATTTCGCCAGCACCCATTCGGCCTTCGGCCCGGCGATGCGGATGGCGGTGCGGCCATGCGACAGGTCGGTGACGGTGCCGATGGCCGGGGTGACGGCCTTGGCAAAGGCCGATGCCAGGCCCTCGGCACCGTCAACGACCGTGAACTTTCCCGGCGCGAAGCCGAATACGGCCTTGCCGTCCCTGGCAACGCCGCCGCCGGCGCCATCAGGCAGCGCGAGGCCGGTGACCTTGCGGATCGCATCGATCAGCTGCTTCTCCGCGCCCGGCCATGCGGCAAGCTGCAGGATCGAGCCCGGCCGGGTCTCGGTCAGGATGACATCGACGCCATGTTCGAAATTGCCGTGCGAACCCGGATGGAATACCGGCTCGAGCGGCGAAAGGCGTTCGGGTGATTGGCGCTCAGCCATGCATGCGGCTCCCGTCCGGGTCGTAGAAGTGGTTGGAGACGATCTCGACCGGCCCGAAACGCTTGCGCAGCGGATCGGAGACGAACGCACGGGTCCCATGCCTCGCCTTGCCGCCCTCGATCAGGGCCAGCGCGATATGCTTGCCGAGTGCCGGCGAATAGCAGCAGGCGGTGATGTGGCCGAGCGAATCGTGCGGATTGGTCTCGTCCAGCTCCGCCACGATGTGGGCGCCGCCGTTAAGCGGCAGGTTGTCGAGCGAGACCAGGCCGACCAGCTGCAGCCGGTCGGGCGCGATCAGGCCTTCGCGGTCCATCATCGCCGAGCCGATGAACGGCTTCTTCTTCGATAGCATCCAGTCGAGATGCAGGTCGCGCGCCGTGGTGCGGCCGTCGATCTCGGCGCCGGTGACGTGCCCCTTTTCGATACGCATCGTGCCCAGCGCCTCCAGCCCGTAGGTGACCAGGCCGAACGGCTTGCCGGCTTCGATCAAGGCTTCCCAGACATGTGTGCCGTAGCCTGCGCCGGAATAGACCTCGAAGGCCATCTCGCCGGAGAAAGACAGCCGGCAAATCATCACCGGAACGCCGGCAATCTGTCCATGCACGATGCCCATGAAGGGCAGGGTTGTGTTGTCGACGGCAGTGCCGGTGACGCAGGCGGCGAGGATGGCCCGAGCCTTCGGCCCACCGATCGCGGCACCTGCCCATTCGTCGGTCACCGAGGTGACGTGCACCTTCAGCTCCGGCCAGATGACGTCGAGGAAATATTCCAGATGCTGCATCACCTTGCCGGCATTGGCCGTGGTGGTGGTCATCAGGAAATCCTGTTCGCCCAGCCGCCATGTGGTTCCGTCGTCGAAGGCGAGCCCGTCTTCGCGCAGCATCAGCCCGTAGCGGGCCTTGCCGACGGCAAGCGTGGAAAACATGTTGGTGTAGACGCGGTCGAGGAATTCCGCCGCTTCCGGTCCCTGCACGGCGATCTTGCCCAGCGTCGAGACATCGACGATGCCGGCGCTCTCGCGCGTCGCCTTGGCTTCACGAACATAGGCCTGCTCGATCGTCTCGCCGGCAAGGCCGTAGATCATCGGCCGGAACCAGAGGCCGGCCGAATACATGGTCGCGCCATTGGCGAGGTGCCAGTCATGCATCGGCGTCAGCCGCTCGGGCTTCAGATCGCCGAAACGTTCGGCGGCGAGCGAGCCGATCGACACCGCCGAATAGGGCGGGCGGAAGCGTGTCGTGCCGACTTCGGGGATCGGTTTACCCAACGCCTCGGCCATGATGGCGAGACCGGGCACATTGGAGTTCTTGCCCTGGTCGGTCGCCATGCCGAGCGTGGTGTAGCGCTTCAGGTGCTCGACCGAGACAAAGCCTTCGCGATGCGCCAGCCGCACGTCTTCGGCGGTGACGTCATGCTGGAAGTCGACAAAGCTTTTGCCTTTCGCCTTGATCTCGAACACCGGCGCCGGATTGGGATCCCCAGGGGCTGCTTCGACATCGGGCAAGGCTGCCGGCGCGCTTGCGCCGCCTGCCGAGGACAGGCCGGCGGCGCGGCCCTCAGTGATGGCTTCGACGGTCGAAAAGCTGCCATTGAAAGCGCCCGCACCGATCCAGCGCTGCTGGGTCGGCTTCGGTGGCAGGAAGGCCTGGCGGGCAGGGTTCCATTCGGCCCTCGCGCCGGCCTGGCTGGCCAGGTGGATCGTCGGCGACCAGCCGCCCGACATCAGCAGGCAATCGGCGTGGATGCTGCGGGCGTCACCGCTGAGCAAGCCGGAGTTCATGTCGAAGCGCTGCACCTTGAGGCCGGAGAGCGCCTTGCCGCCCTCGGTGGCGACCACGGCATGGCCGGAGAGGATTTCGGCTTCGGCCTCGGTGGCGAGGCTTCGCATCTCAGAGGAAAGCTCGGGGCGCACGTCGACGATGGCGACAATGGCCGCGCCGGCCTTCTTCAGCGCCAGCGCCGAGCGATAGGCGCTGTCATTGTTGGTGAACAGCGCAATCCTGTCGCCGGGCAGCACGCCATAGTCATTGGCATAGCGCTCGGCCGCATGCGCCAGCATAACGCCCGGCCGGTCATTGCCTGGAAACACCAGCGGCCGCTCAAACGAGCCGGTGGCCAGCACCACCGTTTTGGCGCGGATGGCCCAGTAGCGATGGCGCGGTTCGCCCTTGCCAGGCACTTCCTTGTGATCGGTGACGCGCTCGAGCGCGGCCAGCGTGTTGCCGTCATAATAGCCCCACACCGTGGTGCGCGGCAGCAGGCGGACCGTGTCGTGGCCTTCGAGCTGGCTGACGGTGCGCGCCGCCCAGTCGGCGGCCGGCGCGCCGTCGATGGTCTCGCCCGACCAGTTGGCCGAGCCGCCAAAACGCGGCTCGAGCTCGGCCAGGATGACGCGCGCGCCCTGATCGGCAGCCGTCTTTGCGGCCGACAGGCCGGCCGGGCCGGAGCCGACCACCAGCACGTCGCAAAACGCGTTCATCCGCTCGTAGCGCGAGGTGTCGGCGGCAATGCCGGCCTTGCCGAGACCGGCGGCGCGGCGAATGAAATGCTCGCAGAACATCCAGAAGCGGGTGCCTTTGAGTGGGCCGAAGACCGGACCCATGAAGGTCTTGTAGTAGAAGCCGGCGGCCAGGATCTTGCCGCCGAGCTGGTTGATGGCGTTGACGTCCCAGGCGAGAGAGGGGAAACGGTTCTGGCTGACGGCCACCAGCCCGTCATAAATCTCGACCATGGTCGCGGCGACGTTCGGCTCGCGCACTTCGCCGCGCAGCACCGTCACCAGGGCGTTTGGTTCCTCGACGCCGGCCGACAGCAGGCCGCGCGGGCGGTGGTATTTGAACGAGCGGCCGAACAGCGTAACGCCGTTGGCAAGCAAGGCCGAGGCCAGCGTGTCGCCGGCATGGCCGGTGTAGGGCGTGCCGTCAAATGTGAAGCGGATGGTGCGCAGCCGGTCGATGCGGCCGCCGGTTTCAGTGCGGCGCGGACTCACGACTTGCCCCCCGCCTTGTGCCGGGCGGCGGCATTGTGGTCGCCGCGCGCGAAACCGGTGCTGGAAATCTCATGCGTGACCGTGTTGCGCACCATTCTCAGATGCGTGCGGCAGCCGCCGGAATGCTGCCAGATCTCATTGTGGTCGCCGGCCGGGTTCAGCCGGTCGTAGACATAGGCGTTCCAGGCGTCGAGATCCTGCGAGTTGGGCTGCGGGCGCTCGCGGTTGCCGTCGCCCTGATAGGTGAACTCGATGACGTCGCGCGGGCCGCAATAGGGACAGGTGATAAGCATCTTGTTCTTTCCCTAGTGCAGCCGAGGCGTCGCGCCCTGGCCCTTGTCGTCTATGACGAGGCCACGGTGGAAGCGGTCGAGGGTGAAGGGCGCGTTGAACTCGTGCGGCTCGTCCTTGGCGATGGTGTATGCAAAGCACCAGCCCGAAGCCGGCGTCGCCTTGAAGCCGCCATAGCACCAGCCGCAGTTGAGATACATGCCCGGCAGCGGCCCAGCGGTGATGATCGGCGAACCGTCCATCGACATGTCGCAGACGCCACCCCAGGAGCGCAGCATGCGCACGCGGGCAAGGCCGGGAAACAGCGCCAGCATCTCGCTCATCACCTCGTCGACGATCGGCAGGTTGCCGCGCTGGGCGTAGCTGTTGTAGCCGTCGATGTCGCCGCCATAGACGAGGCCGCCCTTGTCGGACTGTGACATATAGAAATGGCCCATGCCGAAGGTCAGCACCGTGTCGATGAAGGGTTTTAGCGATTCGGTGACGAAGGCCTGCAGCACATGGCTCTCGATCGGCATTCTGTCGACGCCGGCAAGCTGCATCACCCGTCCGGTGCTGCCGGCAACCGCCACGGCGACCTTCTTGCCGCGGATTTCGCCGCGCGTCGTTTGCACGCCGGTGATGCGGTCGCCGTCGCGCAGGAAGCCGGTGACCTCGCAATTCTCGATGATGTCGACGCCGCGCCGGTCGGCGCCGCGTGCATAGCCCCAGGCCACCGCATCGTGGCGGGCGGTGCCGGCGCGCGGCTGCATCAGGCCGCCGACGATGGGAAAGCGCGCCGAGGCCGAAACGTCCAGCGCCGGCACCAGCCGCTTGATCTCGGCGGTGCTCATCAACTCGGCGTCGACGCCGAGATGGCGCATAGCGTTGCCGCGCCGTGCATAGTCGTCGAACTGGGCCGGCGTATGGGCCAGGTTCAGGCAGCCGCGCTGCGAGAACATGACGTTGTAGTTGAGGTCGTGTGACAGGTTCTCCCACATCTTCATCGAATGTTCGTAGAAGCGGGTGTTGGAGGGCAGCAGGTAGTTGGAGCGCACGGCCGTGGTGTTACGGCCGACATTGCCGGAGCCCAGCCAGCCCTTCTCCAGCACCGCGACATTGGTGATGCCGTGCTCCTTGGCCAGATAATAGGCCGTCGACAGGCCATGGCCGCCGCCGCCGATGATGATGACATCATAGGAGGCCTTGGGCTCGGGCTTGCGCCAGGCCGGTTTCCAGTCCTGGTTTCCCTTGAGCGCGTTCGTGAGAAGCGAAAGGGCTGAATACTCCGCCATTCTTCATGCCATCCTTGGTGCGATGCGGCAGACTATAGAGCAGGCGGCGGGCGCAAAGCCAAGATTGCGCCATGGCTTTTCGACTGGCCGACGCCGCGATGCGACGGCTTGCCCCACGATATGGCCGTCTTTATCAAGGACAGGCTTTTTGAATGCCTTTGCCGCCCGTGAGTCACCAATAGTCATGCTTTTGAGATTGCTTCGCCTCATTTTGGTTTTCACGCTGATCATTTCGGCGTCGCCTTCGTTCGAGGCGATGGCGCAGGCGCTGGGCCAGGGCTCCGCCGGCTTGATCACCGATCAGCAGAAGGTCATCAAGGGCCTGACGGCCAAAACCGACGATCTCGAGAAGAAAATACAGCAGGACGGCGAGGACGATGCCTCCCTCGTCGATATCCGTCTGCAGCTGGAGGATTTGTCGCGGGCGGCGCTGACCAGTGCGCTGGCGTTCCGTTCGCGGCTCACCGACATCAACAATCGCATCGAGGTGCTGGGTCCTCCTCCGGCGGCGGGCCAGCCGCAGGAGCCCGACATCGTGACCGGCGAGCGCCAGGCGCTGGCATCGGAAAAGGCCGAGATCAACGCGGTTGTCGCCAGCGCTCAGAACCTGTCGATCCGCATCAGTGGGCTGATCGACAAGATCGGCAATATGCGCAGCGAACTGTTCCGCAACCTGCTGACCAAGCGCTATGTGCTGTCCGACGTGCTGAGCCCGCAGGTTTTTTCCGACGCCCGCGACGAATACGCCAACCTTTTCAGGGCGGTGTCGTCCTGGCTCACCTTTGCCTTCAAGTTCAAGTTCCAGGCGATGCTCGCGGCGACCTTCATGTCGTTGGGGCTGGCCGCGATATTGTTCGTCGGCGGACGCCGCCTGTTCGGGCGTATCTTCGAAGCCGATCCATCGGTCGAGGACCCCACCTATCTCAGCCGCCTGTCGGTGGCGTTCTGGTCGACCTTGCTGCCGACGCTGGCGGTCGGCGCCTTTCTCGCTTCGACGGTCTTCCTGTACAATTATTACAATGTGCTGCGCGGCGACATCGGCCTCTTCCTCAACGCGCTGGCTGGCGTCATCGCCGTCGTTTTCTGCGTCAACCGCCTGACCAATGCGGCGCTGGAACCGCGGCAGCCGAACTGGCGCCTGATCCAGGTTGAGACCGGCCCGGCGCGTTGGCTGGTGCGCCTGACGACAGCCATGGCGATTGTCATCGGCGTCCACTATTTCCTGGCGGTGGTCAACGACAGTATGGGCTCGCCGCTGTCGCTGACGGTCGCCAGAAGTTTTGTCGCCGCCATCATCGTCGGCGTCATCCTGATCCTGATGGCGCTGCTGAGGCCGTACAAAGGCTCCGATGGAAGCTGGCGTCCGTGGCCAACCTGGCTGCGCTATACCGCCATCGCGCTCGGCCTGGCCACCATTGTGGCAGCGCTGTTCGGCTATATCGGCCTGGCCATCTTCGTTTCGGTCCAGGTCGTGGTCACCGGCACCATCCTGGTCACCGCCTATATCGGCTTTCTGTCGGCACGCGAGATCGGCGAGGAGGGCGGTTTCGCCGGCACCTCGATCGGGCGCTGGCTGTCGGCCAATGCCAGCTACGAGGACACCGCGCTCGACCAGCTCGGCCTGGTCGTCAGCGTCGCCATCAACCTGATGATCGTGCTGGTGTTCCTGCCGCTGATCCTGTTTATGTGGGGGTTCCAGCCCGGCGACATCCAGGCCTGGGCCTACAAGCTGGCAACAGGCATCACCATCGGCTCGGTGACGATTTCGGTCACCGGCATCCTCAGCGGCATCGTCGTTTTCATCATCGGCTATTTCCTGACCCGCTGGTTCCAGGGCTGGCTCGACGGTTCGGTGATGGCGCGCGGCAAGGTCGATACCGGCGTGCGCAATTCGATCCGGCTGGCGGTCGGTTATGCCGGCGTCGCGGTCGCCGGTCTCGTCGGCATCTCGGCGGCGGGCATCGACCTCTCCAACCTGGCGCTCGTTGCCGGCGCACTTTCGCTGGGTATCGGTTTTGGCCTGCAGAATGTCGTGTCCAACTTCGTGTCCGGCCTGATCCTGCTGGCCGAGCGGCCATTCAAGGTCGGTGACTGGATCGTCGCCGGCGACACCTCAGGCACGGTCAAGAAGATCAGCGTGCGCGCCACCGAGATCGAGACCTTCCAGCGGCAGTCGGTGATCCTGCCCAACTCGAACCTGATCAACAACGCCGTCGGCAACTGGACGCACCGCAACAAGCTGGGGCGTGTGGAGATCAAGGTCGGCGTCGCCTATGGCAGCGACGTCAAGCGGGTGCACGCCATCCTCTTGGAGATTGCGCGTGGCCATCCGCTGGTCCTGAAGAACCCGGAGCCCTTCGTGCTGTTCACCAATTTCGGTGCGGCGGCACTCGAGTTCGAGATCCGCGTGTTTCTTGCCGATGTGCTGAACGGGGCCATCGTGCAGAACGATATCCGCTTTGCCGTGCTCGATGCTTTTGACGCCGAACATATCGAAATCCCCTCGACGCCGCGCGCCGAAGTCAAGGTCAAGCAGACCGAGGCATGGCCGCTCGACGACGACAAGATCGAAGTCGAATTCGCCGAGAAGCAGCAGGCGGAGGCCGAAGCCGCCGCCGAGAAGGCGCGCCTGGCCAAATCAGGCCGCAAGGCGCGCAAACCCGATCCCAGCTAGGGCCTGGGCTCCTACCAAACCAATTGCGGCATGAATGCGGCATTCAGTTGCGGTTCAGCTTGCATCTCATATAAGCTCACATGCAAAGGCGAGAATGCCTTGCGAAATGCAACAGAGGCGGTGTGGAAACACCGATATTGCAAAATGTGGAAGTCGCTCGTCGTCGCCATCGCTCTTACCGCAGCGAATGGCTCGGCCTTTGCCGCCAGCGCGGTCAACAAGGACGCTGAGACCCGTACGCTGATCGTGACGGAAGGCGGCGGCAAGACGGAGCTGGCGCTGGCCGCCGGCGAAACCGTGGAATTCTGCCCCAACGGCTGTTTCGTCACCTTACCCAATGGTGACCTCGAGGCCCTGACCGGCTCGGAAACGGTCGAAATTTCGGGTGGCGTCGCTCGCATCAAGTAAAGTCGGCGGGCAGCTCTTGCAAAGGCCGGGCAATGCCCGGCCTTTTATTGTTCGTGGTATTGATTGCTTAACAATGACGCGGGAAATATCGTCGCGCCTACCGGCTGCAACCAGGCGTTTTAACGTTCACTACGCCGTTCCGCCGCTATACCCTTGGGAAGACGCCGAAGCAGGGCGCGACGGGTTTATGAGCAGGACAGGACAGACATGGATGCGCGGTCGGACAAGAACGCAATCCCGCTTGCGGTCGACCTCGACGGCACGCTGATTGCGACCGACCTTTTGTGGGAAGGCCTGTTCATCCTTCTCAAGAAGAATCCGCTCTACATCTTCCTGGTTCCGTTCTGGCTGGCCGCCGGCCCGGCGCGGCTGAAGCAAGCCATCGCCGACCGCATCGACATCGATCCGGCCTCGCTACCCTATCGCGAAGCGCTGCTGCAGCGCCTGCGAGCCGACCATGTGGACGGCCGCAAGATCGTGCTGGCGACAGGAACGCCACGCAAGTTCGCCGAGGCGATCGCCGCCCATCTGGGCATCTTCGATTATGTGCTGGCGACCGACGGTCCACACAACATGACCTCGGGCCGCAAGCGCGACGCGCTCATCGCCGCCTATGGCGATGGTGGTTTCGACTATGTCGGCAACAGCCGCCACGATCTCAAGGTTTTCGAAGCCGCGCGCGACGCCATCGTCGTGGCGCCCGACCGCCACGCGAAGCGCTGGCAGGCCGCGCATAGCGCCGAAATGGTGCCGGCGCCAAAAAGGACATTGAAGACATTCGTCAAGATGCTGCGGATGCATCAGTGGCTGAAGAATTCGCTGATCGCGGTGCCGATGGTGCTGTCGCACGAATACTTCAACGCCAACATGATCTGGCAATGCATGCTGGCGTTCGTCTCCTTCAGTGCGGTGGCTTCGGCGATCTACATCCTCAACGATTTCTTCGACCTAGCGCTCGACCGCAAGCACCCGACCAAACGCAACCGGCCGTTCGCCAGCGGCGCGCTGTCGATCCCGTTCGGCCTCGGCGCGATGGCCGGCCTGTTGGCGATCGGCATTGCAGCTGGGTTGCTGTTGCCGATCGAGTTCCTGGGTGTGCTCGCCGGCTACATTGTGGTGACCACGGCCTATTCGCTGTCGTTCAAGCGCATGCTTCTGGTCGACGTGCTGACGCTGGCCGGCCTCTACACGGTGCGCGTGCTGGCAGGCGCCGCGGCAACCGGCGTCGAGGTCTCGTTCTGGCTGCTCGCCTTCTCGATTTTCTTCTTCCTGTCGCTGGCGCTGGTGAAGCGCTATGTCGAACTGCGCACCACGGCCATTCCGGTGGGCGAGCGTATTGCAGGCCGCGGCTACCGCATCGAAGACCAGGAGATCGTCGCCCAGGCGGGCATGGCGTCGGCCTTCTCCTCGGCGCTGGTGCTGGCGCTCTATATGGACAGCGCCGCCGTGCGCGAACTCTATCCGCATCCCTGGCTGGTCTGGCCGCTGGCACCGATCGTGCTGTATTTGACCATGCGCGTCTGGATCCTGGCGCGCCGCGACGAGATGAACGACGATCCGGTCGTCTTCATCATCCGTGACTGGCGCAGCCAGATCATCGTGGCTATCGGCGCAGCACTGCTGGTCGCCGGAGGCTGGTAGCATGGCGGACGAACGGTTCCAGAGTTTCGGCCGCGCCACGCCGGCCGCAAAGCGGACCATCGCGGCCGATACGGCTGTCGAGCTGATGAAAAGCGGCAAGGCGAAGGCAAACGGCTTGCTCGCCTATGGCAACGGTCGCTGCTACGGTGATTCCTGCCAGAACGAGGCGGGCGCGGTCGTCGATATGCGGCCGCTGAACCGTATCGGCGCCTTCGACGCCGAGACCGGCCTGCTTGAGGCCGAAGCCGGCGTACTCCTGTCCGACATCATTGCGCACGCCGCACCCTACGGCTTCTTTCCGGCGGTGGTTCCGGGTACCCAGTTCGTCACCCTTGGCGGCGCCATCGCCAATGACGTTCACGGCAAGAACCATCACCGGCGCGGTACCTTTGGTTGCCACGTCGAATCGCTGACGCTGCTGCGCTCGGACGGTCGAACCTACATTTGCTCGGCAACCGACAATGCCCGGCTGTTTGCGGCGACGATCGGCGGCATGGGGCTGACCGGCCTGATCCTGTCGGCCTCGATCCGGCTGATGCGGGTGCCTTCTCTCGACATCGTCGAGACGGCGACGCGGTTTGCCGATCTCAGTGAATTCTTCGAACTGGCCGAGGCCGCCGACCAGGCCAATGAATATGCCGTCGCCTGGATCGACCAGCTGGCCGGCGGCCATGGCCGCGGGCGCGGCCTGTTGCTGTCGGGCAATCACGCCGAGCATGGCTCGCATGCGGCGTCTCGTGCCGGCTCCCGCCTTTCGGTACCGATTCAGCCGCCGTTCAACGTGCTCAACCGGCCGTTCCTGACTGCTTTCAACGCCGCCTACCGGTGGAAGAAAGGGCGCTCGGCGGCGCCGCACCAAACCGGCTATCAGGGCTTTTTCTTTCCGCTGGACGGTGTCGGTGACTGGAACCGGCTCTATGGCCCAAAAGGTCTCTACCAGCACCAGAGCGTGGTGCCGGAAAATGTCGCGCGCCAGGCTGTGCCGTCGCTGCTCGACGCGGCGCGGCGGGCCGGGCAGGGCTCCTTCCTCACCGTGCTGAAACGCTTCGGGTCGATCCGCTCACCGGGTCTGCTGTCCTTTCCGCGGCCCGGCTTCACGCTGACGCTCGATTTCCCCAATCGCGGCGGCAGGACGCTGGCACTGCTTGGCGAACTCGACCGCATCACGGTCGCGGCCGGCGGCGCGGTCAATCCCTACAAGGATGCGCGGATGGGGCCTGAGACTTTCGAGGCATCCTTCCCGCAGTGGCAGCGGCTGGAGGCGCTGCGCGACCCTGCGTTCATGTCCAGTTTCTGGCTGCGAACAGCGAAAAAGCTCGGCATGAGGCCGGGGCGCGTCGAGGCGGCGGAATAGGTAGAGTTCGAATAGTTTATGGTAAATAGACCGTAAATCCCAGGGTAGTTCAAACATTGTCGTGGCTTCACGAAATGTTTGCAGGTTAGTAGTAGGACCGTCGCAAGCGGCGGGTGGAAAATATGAAATATATCGTCTTCATTCTGTTCACAGTCATGACCAATGCCGCGGCGCAGCTGATGCTGAAGCAAGGCATGATGTCGCTCGGCCCGATTTCGTTCGAAGGCACCAACCCGCTTCTGAAGCTCCTGCAGATCGTCTTCAGCCCATGGGTGTTCCTCGGCCTGTGCACCTTCGTCATCTCGATGGCCTCGCATCTCTATGTGCTGTCCAAGGTCGAGCTCAGCTTTGCCTATCCGTTCCTCAGCCTTGCCTATGTCGCGGTGGCGATCTTCGCCTATTTCATCTTCCGCGAGGACCTCAACGCCTGGCGCATCGCCGGCATCGCCTTCATCTGTGTCGGCACCGTGCTGATCGCGCAAAGCGGGCGCGGACATGACAACCAGACGGCTTCCATTGACCCCGACAAGATCCAGACAAACGAGATCGTTCGATGAGACATATAATTTTCGGCGGTGACGGCTTCGTCGGCCGTCATCTTGCCCCGAAGCTTGTGGCCGACGGCGAAGAGATTGTCGTTGCCGACATCGTCAAGAGCGACCTGCCGCATTATCGTTCGGTCCGTTTCGTCACCTGCGATGTCACCGATCCGGCCTCGGTGGCCAAGGTCGGTTTGAAGGCCGATGACATGGTCTACAATCTGTCGGCCAAGATGCTGTCGCCGATCCAGGTGCGGGCCAAGCGCCACGACTTCTTCTTCCCGGTGAATTTCCACGGCACCGAACACATCATGCAGGCCATGGGCAAGGCCGGCGCACCGAAGCTCGTCCACTACACCACCGACATGATCTACGGCCACACGGTGACCCAGCCGATGACCGAGGAGCATCCGGTCGCGCCGCTCGGCGAATATGGCTGGTCGAAGCAGAAGACCGAGGAGCTCGCTGCCGAATGGCGCAAGCGCGGCATGTCGATTTCGCTGTTCCGGCCGCGCCTGATCATCGGTCCCGGCCGTCTCGGCATATTGGAAAAACTGTTCAAGCTGATCGACTGGAACCTTCCAGTGCCGATGATCGGTTCAGGCAAGAACCCATATCAGTTCATTTCTGTTTTCGATTGTGCGGAAGCTGCGCGCGCAGCCTGGAAGGCCGGCGTGCCCAACGAGGCCTATAATCTGGGCTCGCTCAATCCGCCGCCGGTGAAGAAATTGCTCGGCGACCTGATCAAGCACGCCGGGTCGAAATCGCTGCTGATCCCGACGCCGGGCTGGGCGGTCAAACGCACGCTCGACCTGCTCGATCTCATGAACATGCCGATCATGGATCCGGAACAATATCTGATCGCCGATGAGGAGTGCGTTCTCGACGTGTCCAAGGCCGAGCGCCAGCTTGGCTGGGTGCCGCAATATCGCGACGAGGACATGCTGATCGCCGCCTACAGCGAATACCGCGCCAAGAAGGACGGCCTTGCCGTCACCGCCAATCATGTCCCCGCTGAATAATGGGACGACCAGGAGAACTCCGAGATGACCGTCATGGCCAAGCCTGAGCAGACGAACGGGCGCACCATGGTCAGCGCACCGTCGCTGTCGCCCACCACTATTGCCAAGCCCGATCTGATCAGCGTCGAGCAGGCGAAGTCGATGGATGTCGCGCGCATGACCGACCTGTTCAAGGCGCATCTCAACCCGGGCCAGCTGCATTTCATGAAGCTGCTCGGCTTCCACAAGATCAAGATCGAACGCGCCGAAGGCATGTTCTATATCGACCAGAACGGCCGCAAGATTCTTGACTTCTTCGGCGGCTTCGGTTCGCTCGCCTTCGGCCACAACCATCCGCGCATCCTGGAGGCCCGCCGCAAATTCCAGGAGGAAAAGCGCCAGGAAATCGCCATCGCCTTCATGTCGCAATATGCGGCGGCACTCGCGCACAACATCGCCAAATGCTCGCCCGGCGATCTCGACATGGTGTTCTTGGGCTCGTCCGGCTCGGAAGCTATGGAAGCAGCGGTGAAGCTCGCCGAGCGTGCTGCCGGTCCCAAGCGTCCCAAAATCGTCTATGCCGAGAACTCCTTCCACGGCAAGACCAAGGGCGTGCTGGGCATCACCGATGGCCAACTCTACCGCGCCGACTTCAAGATGGCGGAGAACACGGTTCGCATCCCGTTCGCCGATATCGACGCGGTCGAGCGCCTGTTCCGCTCCGACCCGGAGGTCGGTGTCATCGTGCTGGAAACCATCCAGGGCGGCGGCGGCATCATCCAGGCACCTGCCGAATACTGGCAGAAGCTGCGCGCGCTTTGCGACCAGTTCGGCGTGCTGTGGGTGGCCGACGAAGTGCAGTGCGGTTATGGCCGTTCCGGCCGCTTCTATGCCTTCGAGCATTACGGCGTCGTGCCTGATGTGACCGCGCTGGCCAAGTCGCTTGGCGCCGGCAAGGCGGCGGTCGGCGCTATGATCGCGCGGCGCGAGGTCTATATGAAGGCCTATGGCACGCCGAAGACGGCGATGATCCACGCCATGGCCACTTTCGGCGGCATGGGCGAGGCCTGCATCACGGCGATCGAGGGCATCAACGTGCTCTATGACGAGAGGCTGATCGACAACGCCGCCTCAACCGGCGATTACTTGCTGCAGCGTCTGCAGGCGTTGAAGGAAAAATATCCGAAGATCATCAAGGATGTGCGCGGCAAGGGCTTCATGGTCGGGCTCGAGTTCCACGACTTTTCGCAGACCTTGCCGATGGTGCTGCGGCCGATCGTCAGCGTGCTCGACGACAAGCTGAAGGGTTCGCTGTCGGGTTTCGTCGGCGCGCTTTTGTTGCGCGACTATGACGTGCTCGTCGCCTTCACCGAATACAACCGCAACGTTATCCGTCTCGAGCCGCCACTGATCTGCCAGCGCGAGCATGTCGACCGCTTTGTCGATGCCTTCGACAGCCTGTTGTCGCGCGGCATCGTTTCGATCGTTAAGGATTTCGTCAAAAGCCAAGTCCGTTAAGTCCTGAGCCAGACGATGCTGAGCAAGTCTCCCGCCTCGCAAAACACACTCGACCGGCTGACGGCGGCCGCTCTCGCGTGGGGCGAGGGGGCTTATGCGCGATGGGCGGCGCCGATCGGCGCGATCGCGTTTTCGCTCTACATCCTGCTCACGGCTTTTACCGCCTGGACGATGCCCGACGCCAATTGGGACATGCTGCCCTACCTCGCGATTGCAGAAGAGGACTCCTATCCCGACGGGCAGGCGCTGCATGACTATGCCTACAGCACGGTCCAGGCCGGTGTGTCGGCCGCCGACTACAAGGCGCTGACCGATGATGGTGGCGGCTTCCGCAGCCATATGGCTGAAAATGCCGCTGACTTCCACTCGCTACTTGGCATGTACCGGATCAAGTTTCTCTACGCCGAAATGCTGTCGACGATGAGCGCGGTGATGTCGCCGGTCGAGGCGATGGGGGTGCTGCAGGTCGTCTCGGTGCTGCTGTTCGGGATGATCACACTGTTGTGGCTGCGAATCGAAGGCGCGCTGGCGCTGGCGCCCGTGGTCGGCGCGGTGCTGATCATGGCCGATTTCGGCGGCACGGCACGCGCCTCGACGCCGGATCTGTTGTGCTCGGCGCTGTTCCTCGGCGGTCTGCTCGCCTATGTGCGCGGCCGCGAAGCAGCGACTGCAATCCTGCTCTTCTTCGCCTTCATGGCGCGGCCGGACAATATTGTTTTCCTTGCCATCTTCGCCGTGTTGCTGGTGGTGTTCCGGCAGCGGACATGGGGGGCACTGGTCGGCTTTTCCGCCTCCTTCATCGCCTATTTCGCCATCTCGCACTGGGCGCAACATCCCGGTTGGTGGCCGCATCTGTGGTTCTCCAGCATCGAGCAGCACTACAATATGGATGGTTTCGAGCCGCCGTTTTCGGTTGGCGCGTATCTCAAGGCGTTCGCCGCGTCCTTCCTTCGCGCCATCAGCATCAACAGCTGGGTCGGCGTCTCAGTGCTCGCGCTGGCCGGGTGGTTTGCGCTCAGCCGCGCCGGCTTTAGGCTCGATCGCCGCGCCGGCATTCTGCTGGCAGCACTTGTACTGGGCGTGCTGGCCAAATTCACCGTCTTCCCGATCCACGACACCCGTATCTATTTCCCCAACCTTTTGCCGCCGTTCCTGCTGCTGGTGGGGCCGATCATGGCACTGTGGACGTCGGCAAGCCCAGGTGGAAGGCGGCCCATCGCCTTGCAGGTCATACCAGGAGATAAGCCTTGAGTTCTGTATCCGGCCTGGCTCGCATTGCCCTTTCGCTCGGCCTGCCCGCCGGCCTGCTCGATCGCGGACCGGCGCTGCGCGGCACGAAATTCCTGGCCAAGGCGGCGCTGAAGGCGCGCTTTAGCGGCGGCGGGCAACCGTTCCAGATGGTCAATGTCGGCGCCTGCGACGGCGCGCTGTTCGACGACGTCACGCCGTGGCTGCATCGCATCCCGCGGGCGCGGGCCGTGCTGGTCGAGCCGATCCCGTACAATCAGAAGCGGCTGCGCGCCAACTATCCCGACACGACCCGATTCATCATCGAGCCGGTTGCGGTGACCAAAACCAAGGGCACGATCACCGTCCACACTTTCGATGCAGCAGCGCTCGAGGCCGGCACATTGCCAATCGAGTTCATCGGCTGCTCGTCGGTCACCGACACCAATTTGATGTCGGGCAAGAATGCCTGGGGTGAGGCCGATGCCAATTTCAACAAATTCGCCCCGCACCTCAGGGATATCGAGGTGCCGTCTGAAACGCTGCAGACGCTGCTCGACCGCAACGGCGTCACGCATATCGACGCCTTCCTCGTCGATTGCGAGGGCGCCGACTGGATCGTCTTCGAACAGCTCGACCTCAAGCGTTACCGTCCCGGCATGATCAAGGTCGAGGTCGGTGCGCTGCCGGCCCCGGAAATCGGCCAGGTCGTGGTCAAGCTGAAGACCGCGGGCTACCAGGTCGGCTTCCAGGCAGAGGACATCTGGGCCTTCGCCTGAGACGGATCGCCACTGAAGACACGCGGGCGCGCTGGTCGCGCCGCATCTGCGACGTGTCGCAAACAGGCGGTAGCTCCATCCGCGTCGTCTGCATATTGTGCGCCATTCGAACGGGCGCGGACGCGCCCGCTTTATCCCCTTGGAGTCGCGGGCAATGGCAGAGTTTCCGAAACAGGCGAAGGTCGTCATCGTCGGCCTGGGTGGTATTGTCGGCGCATCGATCGCCCATCACCTGATCGAACGCGGCTGGACCGACATTGTCGGCATCGACAAGTCGGGCATCCCGACCGATATCGGCTCGACCGCGCATGCCTCGGACTTCTGCTACACGACGAGCCATGATTTCCTGTCCTGCTGGACGACGCTCTATTCCATCGATTTCTACGAGAAGATGGGCCATTACGCGCGCATCGGCGGCCTCGAAGTCGCCCGCGTCGGCGACGACAGCCGCATGGACGAGATCAAGCGCAAGATCGCTTCGGCCAAATCCTTCGGCACCCGCGCCCGGCTTATCGAGCCGGCCGAGATCAAGGAAAAATTCCCGCTGATCGAAGAGTCCATGGTGCAGGGCGGCCTGTGGGATCCGGATGCCGGCCTCGTCATTCCGCGCTCGCAGACGGTCGCCGGCAAGCTGGTCGACCAGGCGGAAGCGTCGGGGAAACTCAAATCCTTCGCCAACACGCCGGCCAAATCCCTCATCGTCGAAGAGGGCCGCATCAAGGGCGTCGTCACCGACCGTGGCACCATCATGGCCGACTATGTCGTGGTCTGCGCCGGTATCTGGGGCCGGCTGATCGCCGAGATGGTCGGCGAAGACCTGCCGGTGATGCCGATCGACCATCCGCTGACCTTCTTCGGCCCCTACAACGAGTTTGCCGGCACCGGCATGGAGATCGGCTGGCCGCTGCTGCGCGACCAGGGCAATTCGGCCTATATGCGCGACACCGGCGATCCCAAGACGGCCGAGGGCGGCCAGATCGAGTGGGGCTATTACGAGGAGACCAATCCGCGCCTCTGCCATCCGCGCGACCTCCTGGAAAAGGACCAGGCACGGCTGTCGCCGTCGCAGCGCGACCTCGACATGGAGCAGATCCTGGCGCCGCTGGAACGCGCCATGGAACTGACGCCGATCCTGGGCGAGCTCGGCTACAATGAAAGCCATTCCTTCAACGGCCTCTTGCAGGTGACCGCCGATGGCGGCCCGTCGATGGGCGAGAGCCAGAAGGTGAGGGGCCTGTGGTATGCCGTCGCCATCTGGGTCAAGGACGGGCCCGGCATGGGCAAGCTGATCGCCGACTGGATGACCGACGGCCGCACCGAGATCGACCATCACGCCATAGACTATGCGCGTTTCTACCCGTACCAGACCAAGGAACAGTTCATCTGGGATCGCTGCACCGAAACGGCGATGAAGGTCTACAATCCGGCGGTGCATCCGCGCGAGCCGTTCTCCAAGGGCCGCAACATCCGCCGCTCGCCGTTCTGGGAGCGCGAGAAGGAGCTCGGCGGCTACTTCATGGAGCTGGGCGGCTGGGAGCGCGCGCATGGTTACGCCGCCAACGAGCACCTGCTGGAGAAGTATGGCAACCGGGTTCCCGTGCGCGAGAACGAGTGGGACAACCGCCATTTCTGGCGCGTCTCCAATGCCGAGCACCTGGCGATGAGCGAGGATTGCGGCATCGTCAACCTGTCGCATTTCTCGATGTATGACATTGAGGGTCCCGATCATGTCGCGCTGCTGGAATGGCTATGCGCAGCCAAGATCGGCGGCGACAACAACATCGGCAAGGGCATCTACACCCACTTCCTCGATGAGGAAGGCATGGTGCGTGCCGACTTCACCGTGATCCGCATGTCCGACCGCTGCCGTCTGATCGACGGCGCCGACGCCGGCCCGCGCGACTTCCGCTACATGCAGCGCACCGCGCAGGACAAAGGTTTTGATGTCACCATCACCGACGTGACGGAGAAGTTTGTCACCATCGGCATCTGGGGTCCGAACGCCCGCACGACGCTGCAGAAGGTGGTCGAGAATCCGGACGGCCTGTCGCTCGAGAATTTCCCGTTCGCGGCGATCAAGCCGGTCAGGATCGGCGGCAAGGATGTCACCGCCTTCCGCATCTCCTATGTCGGCGAGCAGGGTTGGGAATTGCATATGCGCTACGAGGACGGTCTCGCCGTCTGGGACGCGCTGCGCTCGACCGGCGTGATGCCGTTCGGCGTCGAGACCTACGCCAACACGCGGCGTATGGAAAAGAGCCTGCGGCTGCAGAACGCCGACCTCCTGACCGAGTACAATCTGCTCGAAGCCGATCTCGCGCGTCCAAAGGTCAAGGAGAACGATTTCTGCGGCAAGGCGAAACACGTGGAGTACCGTGCCCGTGAGCACCAGCCGGCGATCCTGTGCACGCTGGTGATGACCGAGAACGTCGATTCCAAAGGCGTCGCCCGCTATCCCGTCGGCACCATGCCGGTGATGGATCCGAAGACCGGCGAGACGCTGGTCGATGAACTCGGCCGCCGCTCCTTCACCACCTCCGTGGCCTATGGCCCGACCATCGGCAAGAACATCGCGCTCGCCTATCTGCCCCGGGCCTATGCCCAGGAAGGCCGTAAGCTCAGTGTCGAGTATTTTGGCGAGACCTATCCCGTCGAGGTTGCTGGTGTCGGCTACAAGCCGCTCTACGATCCGGAGAATTTGAAGCCGAGAAGTTGAGCGGACGCCGCAATCGCGGAAGTATGAATGCAAAGCCCGGCTCATAGCCGGGCTTTTTCCTTTGTCAGTCGCCGATTCTCGCTTACCTTGGGGCATGTCTGCATTTTCGCGCGCACGACATCTCCTTTCAGGCAGCGCCGGGCTGGCGCTGGTGGTTTGGCTGACACCACCGATTGAGGCCGCCGAGCCGGTCGATGTCGAACTGGTGCTGGCTGTCGATGTGTCACTGTCCATGTCGCCGGGTGAACTCGAAATTCAGCGTCACGGCTATGCGGCTGCGCTGACACACGACAATGTGCTGCAGGCCATTGCCGACGGCGCCTATGGCAAGGTTGCCGTCACCTATGTCGAATGGGCGGGAGCGACCGCGCAGCAAGTCGTCGTGCCGTGGACGGTGATCGCCAGCCGGGCCGACGCCGAGCGGGTGGCGGCGCAGCTTTCCGCCCATCCGCCGGCCAGCGCCCGGCGCACCTCGATTTCCGGCGCGCTCGAATTCGGCAGCGATCTTTTTGCCGAAAGCGGCTTCCGGGGGACAAAGCGCGTCATCGATATTTCCGGCGATGGCCCCAACAATCAGGGCGCGCCCGTCGACATCACCCGCGACGCGGTGGTCAAGCAAGGCATAATCATCAACGGCCTGCCGCTGATGACGCGCGGCGGTGGGTTTGCCGGCGCCTACGACGTCAACAATCTCGATCGCTATTATAGCGACTGCGTCATCGGCGGTCCCGGATCCTTCATGATCCCGGTCAATGACTGGACGCAGTTTCCCGAAGCCATTCGCCGCAAGCTGGTGCTGGAGCTTGCCGGCCCCGCTTCGCCGCAATGGGCTCGGGAGGAAGCCACTCATCCGCCGGCGGTGCTGGCGCAGGACCGGCCCACTGACTGCCAGGTCGGCGAAAAGATGTGGCGCGACCGCAGCTGGATGTTCGACGCTCACTAGGGACTCAGGCGGCCAGCAACTGCTTGCGGTCGACGCGCTCCTGTTGCGGCGAGCGGGCGTAGAGCTCGCGGTAGCATTTGGAGAAGTGCGAGGCCGAGACGAAGCCGCAGGCGACCGCTACCTCGACCACCGGCATCGACGACTGGATCAAGAGGTGCCGGGCGCGGTCGAGGCGGATTTCGAGATAGTAGCGGGCAGGAGACCTGCCCATCTCGGTACGGAACAGGCGCTCGATCTGGCGGCGCGACAGGTCGACATGGTCGGCGATCTCGATCAGCGACAGCGGCTCGGAGAGGTTGCCTTCCATTAGCTCGATGATGGTCAGCACCTTGGAGTTCTGCACGCCGAGGCGGGCGCGCAGCGGCAGGCGCTGGCGGTCGGTCGGGCTGCGCACGCGGTCGGTCAGCACCTGCTCGCAGACGCGGTTGACCAGATTGTCGTCGAAGTCGTCGCCGATCAGCTTCAGCATCATGTCCAGTGCTGCTGTGCCGCCGGCGCAGGTGTAGATGTTCTGGTCGATTTCGAAGAGGTCGGCAAAGACGTTGGCCTTCGGGAAGGCCTCGGAAAAGCCCGGCAGGTTTTCCCAATGGATGGCGCAACGCTTGTTGGAGAGCAGGCCGGCGGCGGCAAGGATATGCGCGCCGGTGCACAGGCCGCCGACGGCGACGCCTCTGTTATACTCCTCGCGCAGCCAGGCGAAGGCCGACCTGTTCTGGTAGCGCTCGACATTCACGCCGCTGCAGACAATGGCCATGTTCGGCCGGTCCGGTCCGGCCATCTTCTTGCGCTCTTCCTCGAGCGAGGTGTTGACCGCGCATTCGACGCCATTGGAGGCGCGCACCGGCTTGCCGTCGATGCTGGCGAGGCGCCAGCGATAGGCCTCATAGCCAAGCATGCGGTTGGCCGAGCGCAGCGGGTCGAGCGCCGTCGCAAAGGCAATCATGGTGAAGTCGGGGACGAGGAAGAATACAAACGATCGCTTGATCGGATGCTTTACGGCGTTCAAGGGAACCTCACGCAGCCATGGCGCGAACAGGATGTCGCGAACAGCATAGCGACATCAGGAAAAACCATTCCTGTCAATCGGCT
Source organism: Mesorhizobium sp. P171375 (assembly GCF_057786075.1). NCBI lineage: Bacteria > Pseudomonadati > Pseudomonadota > Alphaproteobacteria > Hyphomicrobiales > Phyllobacteriaceae > Mesorhizobium > Mesorhizobium sp. P171375. The sequence goes on along the minus strand of NZ_JBYNWF010000001.1, from coordinate 5,214,555 downwards.
AGGCGGCCAAGTGGCAACTAAATTTGCGACATGGGTCGCAAATGGGCAATTGTCCGGGATGACGGGCAAAGGCTGCCGCCGGAATGAGCATCGCTATCCCGCAACATCGGCTTCAGAACGAAAAACGCCGCCTCGGTCAAACCGAAGCGGCGCTGTTATCGACTGTCGACAGCGGCAGGGAGCGCTGCGCGGTAGTCGTGATCTCAGGCGACGAAGCCAAGGCGCACCGCGTTCATAGCGCCGGTCTGGCCGGGCATGGTGTTGGCAAGGCGCTGGCGCTCGAGAGCGGTGGTCAGGTTCATTTCGCGGCGGGGGAAAAGGCGGGCAAAAAGCTTCATCATCATCTCCTATCGGTTGCTCAGACGGGTCGCCTTCGCTTGATGGAGTGGGGCAGCTCGTTTGCTGGCACTGATATAGGCTTGTGTGAGCAGAAACTAAATCGCAAATGCGAAGCGCTTGATATGAAAAGCGACATCAATTGCGACATTTTTGGGCAGATTGCCTTGGATTTGTGATTACTTACAAGGCGTTAATGCAGAAATTGGGCCGGTATGCAGCTTGCTCATATGCGCCATGCAAGGGCGACATGGCTCTGAAATTCATTTGAGTGCAAATAAGTTAGAGAAGGTCTGGGCTAAAACAGAGAAGGCCTGCCGGGCTGGTTCTGCGCGGCAGGCCTTCAGCACATGGTACACAATGGTTTACTTTGCTCCAGCCCAGGATCCGACGCCGTAGCGTGCACCGGTCTTGGTGTCGGCAGCTTCAGGCCAGCCGATATCCTTCTGCAGTTCGATCGGCAGCGAGCGGATCGCACGTTCGGTCTGGAAGCGGGCGCGGGCCGCGCTGAACTCGGTCGCAAGCCGACCGATGGATGACAGGATAGACATTTCATTCTCCTTTGGTTGTGGCACGTCCCGCATGAACGCGTTCTGTAACCGGGATATTCCGCATCGAATGCAGTTTTGTGTCAGGAGCGTTTGAAACCGTGGCACGTCCTGCCTTCGATGGAGTTGACTATCCTCCCAATCTGATGTTCAATCAAACGAAATGGAATGATACTTCACATCAGAAAAATTGAAGGTCGATCCCGATGAACGCCCCACTCAATCACCCGCTGCCGCTGCTCGATCTCGACGTTTTGCGCACCTTTGTGGCCATTGCCGAGACCGGCAGCTTCACCACCGCGGCCAATGCGGTTTTCCGCACGCCGTCGGCTGTCTCCATGCAGATCAAGAAGCTCGAGGACATTCTCGGCCGCTCGGTCTTTGCGCGCGATGCGCGCTCGGTGACGCTGACCACCGATGGTGAGATGCTGCTCGGCTATGCCCGCCGGCTGTTGTCGATCAACCGCGAGGTGGTGTCGAAATTCATCATCCCCGAGATCGTCGGCGTGGTGCGGCTCGGATCGCCGGACGATTATGGTGAGCGCGTGCTGCCGCATGTGCTGAAGCGTTTCGCGCAATCGCATCCGTCGATCGCCGTCGACGTCACCATCGACCAGAGCAGCAATCTGCGCCGGCGCATGGACGATCGGGCGCTCGACATCACGCTGTTGACCAATTCCTACAAGACCAGCGCGCGTGGCGCCGAGGTGTTGCTGACCGAGCCGATTGTCTGGGCCGGCGCCAAGGGCGGCAGCGCGCATCTGCGCGAGCCTTTGCCGGTATCGCTGTGGGAAGAGGGCTGTGCCTGGCGGGCCGGCGCGCTCGATGCGCTCAGCCGTGAGGGCCGCAACTACCGCATCGCCTATATGAGTGCGCATACGGCCGGCCAGCGCGCCGCCATCATGTCGGATCTCGCCGTGGCGCCGTTGCCGAAGTCATTCCTTGGCAACGACATGGTCGAGCTCTGCCCGAAGGACGGCATGCCCGATATCGGCACCTACAATCTGGCGATGGTGGTGTCGCCGGACGCCAGCGCGCCGGTCAAGGCCGTCGCCGACCATATCCGCGCGACCTTCGAACTGTTCCGGGAAACCGGCAAGTTCTGAGTTATTCCGCTGCCTCGGCAGGGCGCGCCGCGAAGGCGGTTCGCGCTCTGCGCCGCGCAGTTGCGCGCCGCCTGGCGGGCTCACCTTCAAGGAAGGTGACGATGCTGTTCCTGGCGCGACGCGCCTCCGGCATCTCGATCAGCGGCCAGACGTGGAACATCCCTTCCTCGTAGACGACGTCGATATCGACGCCGGCAGCGCGCGCCTTTTTGGCGAAGATCAGATTGTCGGGGCTGAGCAGGTCGTGTGAGCCGGTCAGAAGCAGGGTCTGCGGCAGCACCGAGAGGTCGCCGTAGAGCGGGCTGATATGCCAGTCGCTGCGATCGATGCCGGCGCTGTACATGCGGATCGCTTCCAGCCCGCCTGATATACCCAGCCACGGATCGTTGCGTTCCGCCTCGAACACTTCCGGGTTGGAAAGCGACATGTCGAGGCCGGGTGAAATCAGCACGTGGCGCGACGGCAAGGGCAGGCCTTCTTCGGCCGCCATCATGGTCAGCACCACGGCCATGTTGCCGCCGGCGGAATCGCCCATGAAAACGATATCTTCGGCGTCCGTCTTGTCCAGCATCTGCCGGTAGACGTCGCCGACCATGCCGAACATGGCGTGGAAATCGTGTTCGGGCGCGATCGGGTAGATAGGTACGGTGATGCCGAAACCCAGCCGTTCGGCCATCTCGCCGATCAGCCCCCAATGATAGGAGGTGATCTGGAAGACATAGGCGCCGCCATGCATGTAGAGGATGCGCCTGCGCTCGCCGGCCTTCGGCGCGATCTCGTAGACGGGGAAACCATCGACGCTACGCTCGGTGATATGGAGGCGCTCGCGCAGCGATGCCGGAGGATGGTGGTCCTCGGTCTTGCGCGCATAGGCGATCCAGCGCTGCAGGTTTTCGGGGCTGGCAAATGCCTTCTTCCGGCTGTGCCGGAGGATGAAGGAAACGACGTGGCTTTTGAAACTGGGCATTCGAATACACAAGCTCGGCAGCAGCCGACTAAGAGAATTCCCCTACTATTTGGAAGATCGCGCCTCCAGCCGAAATGTCAAGAATCTGGACCAACGCAACACGGTTGTTTGATCGACCGAGTTTGCGGTTTTCCCGCCAACGGCCTCAGCGCCGGGGCAGTAGCGCGGCGCGCAGCTTGATGTCAGGCGCAGCCGGGACCACGCGGCGGCCCCGGCGTTTTGTCAGCAATTTGCATTTGTCGGCGAAGGTCATTAGCGGCCCGAGCCCAGGATCAGGCGCGTCAGGTTGGCCTGGGCGTCGATGCGCGGCGACACGGGCCAGCCAATGTCCTTCTGCACTTCAGGCGGCAGGCTGTTCATGGCCCGCACGGACTGGGCATGCTTGATGGCCGCACGAAAACGGCCGAAACTGTCGAACATCGACATCTTCATTCTCCTTTTGAAGCGTTGTGACGGCGCAATAGTCCGGCCCGCCATTCGGTGTCCGTTAAATGCTTCACGTCTGTATCGGGTGGATTGCGCGAAAACAGCGCTTCGGTTTCCAGATCGGAGCGATCTGGAAACATTTGCATACAAACGAAATTGAAGACTGGCGGCCGGCTTACTCGCGGCTGCGCCTGGCCGCGTGGCCTTCGCGCGAACGCCGGCGTGGGGCAGCGTCGCCGGCGACGCCGTCCTCGCTGACGGTCTTGCGTGGTGGTAGCTTTACCGCCGCCGACAGTTTCGGGAACGGATCGACCTTGTTGGGCAGCGCCATGGCGTAGACGAAATGCTCCTGGAATTTCGGTTCCAGCGCGGTCTCGATCTTCTCGATATGGCTGACCGTGTCCTCGATCTCGCGGCGATAGCCGCGGTTGAGCAGCGCCATGCGCGCGCCGGCGCCGGCTGCGTTGCCGACGGCCGAGACCTTGTCGAGGTCGCAATCCGGGATCAGGCCAAGCACCATGGCGTATTTCGGGTCGATGAAGGAGCCGAAGGCGCCGGCGAAATGGATGCGGTCGACGTGCTCGGTGTTCTGCTTTTCCATCAACAGCTTGGTGCCGGCATAAAGGGCCGCCTTGGCGAGCTGGATGGCGCGCACGTCGGTCTGGGTGATGGTGATCTTGGGTTCGCCTTCCTTCAGCACATAGGAGAAGGTGCGGCCATTGGCGGTGACACGCGGCGAACGCTCGGCGAGCGACCCGTCGACAACGCCATCCTCGGAGATGATGCCGGCGAGATACATTTCGGCCACGATCTCGATAATGCCGGAGCCGCAAATGCCGGTGACGCCGGTGGCTTGGACGCTGTCGAGGAAGCCTGGCTCGTCGGACCAAAGTTCCGAACCGATGACACGGTATTTCGGCTCCAGCGTGTCGGGATCGATGCGCACGCGCTCGATCGCGCCGGGCGCTGCGCGCTGGCCGCCGGAGATTTCCGCGCCCTCGAAAGCCGGGCCGGTTGGAGATGAAGCAGCCACGACCCGCGCACGATTGCCGAGCACGATCTCGGCATTGGTGCCGACATCGACGATCAGCATCATTTCATCCTGGCGGTGCGGACCTTCCGACAAAGTCACGGCGGCAGCATCCGCGCCGACATGGCCGGCAATGCAAGGCAGCATGTAGAGACGCGCGCCCTGGTTGAGTTTCAGGCCGATATCGGAGGCTTTGATGCGCACGGCGCCCGAGACGGCGAGCGCGAAGGGTGCGCCGCCGAGCTCGGTCGGATCGATGCCGAGGAACAGGTGGTGCATGATCGGATTGCCGACGAAGACGCTGTCCAGAATGTCATTGCGCTGGACATTGCCTTCGGCGCAGACCTTGTCGACCAGGCCGGAGATCGCCTCGCGCACGGCGACCGTCATCCCTTCGCGGCCGTCCGGGTTCATCATCACATAGGAGACACGGCTCATCAGATCCTCGCCGAAGCGGATCTGCGGATTGGACGTGCCGGACGACGCGGCGACGCGGCCCGACAGCAACGACACCAGATGCATGGCGATGGTGGTCGAGCCGATGTCGCAGGCCAGTCCATAGGCCTCGTTCTTGAGGCCGGGCCAGAGCGCTATGACGCGGGCAATGTCGCTTTCGGCATCCTTGTGGATGGCGGCGGTAGCGGTCCAGTTGCCCTTGCGCAAAATGCCTTGCACCTGCGGCATCAGGTAGAAATCGAATTCGAGGTTTTTGAAGCCCCAATCCTTCATCAGGGCGATCTTCAGGCGGTCGAGATCGCCGAGCGGCTTGTGCATGTCGGGTTCTTCGATCTCGACATAACACATGCGGATTGCCGCATCGCGGGCGATGACGCGGGTGTCGGCATCCTTGCGGATGGTCTGCGCGTTGATGACCGTGTCCTGCGGCACGTCGATGACGAGGTCGCCGAGGATCTGCGCCGAGCAGGAGAGGCGGCGGCGTTCGGGCAGGCCGCGCACGCGCTCGTAGCGCTCTTCCTTGGCGCCCTTCTGCGAAATATGGTCGTTGGAGGAGACGATCTTGTGTTTGGCGAAATTGCCTTCCTGCACCTCGATCTGGCAGCGACCGCAAGTGGCGCGGCCGCCACAGACGCTTTCGACATAGACGCCGAGCTGGCGCGCGGCGTCGAGCACCGATGTGCCAACGGGAAACCGCCCGCGCTTGCCTGACGGCATGAACAGCACGAGCGGATCGGTAATGTTTGCAGGCGAGTTCACGATTGCGCGCTTATCCTCGAGCCATCCGGGCTTCGCGTCCGCCACGGCGGCGGCCACCATTGGCAGCGCCATCGCCCGGCGCGTTGACCTGCGTCGGCGCGGCAACCGCCTGGCCGCCTTCGGCCGGCTTGTAGTCCTTGTAGGTCCTGATCCAGTTGGTGCAGTTCTCGTCAGTGCCGTTCAGCACATTGGCGCCGCGCACGGCTTCCATTTCCTGCGGGCGCACGGGGTTCATGATCGCCGAGGTCATGCCGGCGCCGATCACCATCGGGATGAAGGCGGCGTTGATGCCGTGGCGGTGCGGCAGGCCGAACGAGATGTTGGACAGGCCGCAAGTGGTGTTGACCTTGAGCTCTTCGCGGAGCCGACGCAGCAGCGCAAACACCTGGCGGCCGGCATCGCCCAGCGCGCCGATCGGCATGACCAGCGGATCGACGACGACGTCATGCGCCGGAATGCCGAAATCGGCGCAGCGCTGCACGATCTTCTTGGCGACGGCGAAGCGGACGTCCGGATCCATCGAAATGCCGGTCTCGTCATTGGAGATGGCGACGACCGGTACATTGTACTTCTTGACCAGTGGCAGGATGGCTTCGAGCTTTTCTTCCTCGCCGGTGACGGAGTTGACCAGCGGCCGCCCCTTGGCGACCTTTAATGCGGCTTCGATTGCGGCGCTGACGGAGGAATCGATCGACAGCGGCAGGTCGACCAGACCCTGGACGATCTCCAGCGTCTGCACCAGCAGCGCCGGCTCGGTGGCGTTGGGGTCGACAGCGGTAACGCCGGCATTGACGTCAAGCATGGTGGCGCCGCAGGCGGCCTGTTCCAGCGCATCCTTGATGACGGTCTCGAAATTGCCGGCCACCATCTCGGCGGCCAGCTTCTTGCGACCGGTCGGGTTGATGCGCTCGCCAATCACGCAGAAGGGCTGGTCGAAGCCGATGATGATCTCGCGTGTCGCCGAGGCGACGATGGTCCGGGTCATGAAGTCTCTCCGCCTGATATAAAGTGCTTCTTTATATCGTGTCTGGTTTCGTTCCAGGGTCTGGTGCTTGGCCGGGCTTAGTGCGCGGTCTTTACCATGTCCACCTGCGTTTCGGTAATCTCGTCATGCAATATGTGGTCGAGCCGGTCGGCGACCATCTGGTCGTCGCGGCGGATCTCGCGTTTCCACGGCTGGCGGCCCTTCAGCACGCCCGATTCATCGACGATCTCGGCGACATATTCCTCCTGGCGATAGGCCATCACATGGACGCCGGCGACGCCGGCGATGTCCTTCACCTCGTTGATGATGTCGATGCAGAGCTGCTTGCCTTCCTTCTTCTGGTCCTGGGCGCCTTCCAGCCGCTTGATGATGGCGTCCGGGATATGGATGCCGGGCACGTTGGAGCGGATCCATTTGGCCGTCTTGGCCGAGGCCAGCGGGCCGACGCCGCACAGGATGAAGACCTTTTCGGTATGGCCGAGATCGCGCGCCTTCTGCATGAAGGTTCTGAACATCGGCACGTCGAAACAGTACTGCGTCTGCACGAACTGCGCGCCGGCGGCGATCTTCTTGCCGAGATGGATCGGACGGAAATCGAAGGGCGGCGCAAACGGATTGACGGCGGCACCGAGGAAGATCTGTGGCGGTGTCGTCAGCTTGCGGCCGGACAGGAACTTGCCGTTGTCGCGCATGATGCGGCAGGTTTCGAGCAGCGACATGGAATCCAGATCGAACACCGGCTTGGCGCCGGGCTGGTCGCCGGCCTGCACACCGTCGCCGGTGAGGCAGAGCATGTTGGCGACGCCCATCGCCGCACCACCCAGCACATCGCCCTGGATGGCGATGCGGTTCCTGTCGCGGCAGGCGATCTGCATGATCGGGGCATAGCCCATGCGGGTCAAAAGCGCGCAGATGCCGACCGAGGACATATGGCAGTTGGCGCCGGAGGCATCGACGGCATTGATGGCGTCGACCCAGCCGTCGAAAATCTTCGCTCTGTTGTAGACGTCTTCCGGATCAGCGCTGTCGGGCGGGTTGAGCTCGGTGGTGACAGCGAATTCGCCGCGGCGCAGCACGCGCTCCAGCCGGCCCCGCGAAGAGTGGCCGGGCAGGGGATCGAGCGGCAGATGGATGCCGGCCGGATTCTCGTCGCGCTGGCGGGCGATCATGCGGCGGCTCCGGTCTTGGCATTGGCCGCAGCTTCGCGGGCTGCTGCCGACTGCGCAGTCACCCGCAGCCAGGCTGAGGTTTCCCGCAGCGACTGGTCGACGGGCTTTTGCACGTCGAGGATCTTGTCGCCATGCACCATGTTCTTGGAGCCTTCCCAGGCCTTGACCCAGACGCAAGGCATGTCGGGCTCGACCTCGCAATTGCCATTGGCGCGCACGCCGCCGCAGGGGCCGTTGCGCAACTGCTTCGGGCAGTTCATCGGGCACGACATGCCGGTCGAGGACAACACGCACTGGCCGCACATGCGGCAGTCGAACATGAAGCCTTTGACGCGTTTTTCGACAAACTTGACCGGGGCCTCGACCCGCCCGTAGCCAATGCCTTTCCACAAAGGATGGAGAAGCAGGAACATGTCGGCGAATCTGGAGTAGAACCATTCGAGCAGGCGCGAATGCCGGATCGACCACAGCCTGACTGCAAACGAGCGCTGCACGCGCCGCTGCGGCGACACATCGGCCGGCTTGTAGTCGGATTTCGGCGCTGCCTTCTTGACCAGGGTGGCCTGGGTAACCGCCGGGCCTTCTTTGGCAGGAGTGGTTTCAGACATGTTCTTTCCCGCCCGCCTTGACCAGAGCGACCAGCCGCTCGCGGTCATATTTCGCGTCCATGTCGTTGAATGCCTTCTCGACCTCGGCTTCAAGATCGTCGCCGACCGGAACCGGATCGGCCTTGCGCCACTCGGCGAGATAATCGTCGGTGCCGCCGGCGCCGGTGCGCATGGCGCACATATCGATTGCCTCGGTGAAACGCAGCGGCAGTTCGCGCTTGGCGTTCTGCCGGCCCTTCTTGACGATCACCTGGGCGGGTATGTCGCGCCAGTAGACGACGATCAGATCGGCCATGAATTCTCACTCCCTGCCGAGCGCAGTGCGTCCGCTTGGACGCACGAAGGACGCTCGACCACTCTATTCAGCAGGTGCGAGCATTGCCGGATGCGCAGTGGGGCTGCTTGTTATGGGACGACGCGCGCGCATTCAAAAGCGACGCTATTGGGAGTCGCAAAAAGAAAGGCGAGATTTCGGGGAATTGCCGGCTACCAGACCCGCCTGGTAAGGCCGGTCCAGAGATAGAACCAGATCGTCGGGTGGTACCATTGTTTCGACGGCAGATCCGGCTTGATGGTCGCCAGCTTGCCGTCCAGCGCATCGCGGACCGCCTCGACACAGATGTCGCGCGAGAATGCCGCCTGCCGCAGTGCATAGCTTGAAATGGTGTCGCCGGTCTCCGGCTTGCCGCGCGCCTGTTTCAGCACGCCGCCGGTGTCGACGCCGGCATCGACCAGATGAACGGTGGTGCCGAAATTTTGCAGGTCGCCAGAAGCCAGCGCCCAGTAGCCGCCATTCATGCCGCGGTATTTCGGCGCGATGCCGGCGTGATAGTTGAGCACCGGGCAAGGCATTTTCGCCAGTGTCTGCCGGGACAAGAGCCGGCAGCCGGCGAGCAGCACCACGCCCGGCCGGATATCGGTGATCGCCTGCAGGCAATCCGGCGCGTTGGCCGAAGACACGTGGACGATCTTTTGTTCCGGCTTCGGCTCGGTCTGCAATTTCTGCCCGGCAATCAGCTGCGCCGCATGGCCGGCAAAGAAGCGTTTGCCCAGCCTGGTCAGCACCATCGTACCGAGCTGGCCGATGGCAGAAAACCAGCCTTGGCGGCGGGCGCGGCCGAGCAGCAATTGCTTTTTGGATTCAGGGTTTTCCAGGATGACGCTGAGAGGGCCTAGACGGTCGGCGATGGCGTTGACGATGGCCCAGATGTGCGGGCCGCCTTCCGTGACGACAACGATCGCAGCACTGTTCTTGTCAGCTGAAGCCATGGCGCGCCTTCTTGCCGGCGCGCAACCGTCTTCCCGTGCGCTGCCTGGCTCAATTCTGTGCCAGGCGGGGTTAAATCTTGATGACCGCCCGGCCGGTGAGAGGCCAGCGGGATCAGCGCTTCAATTCCATGATGTCGAGATGCGATTCGTAATAAGGCGCCGGGAATTCGATGCGCCATGCATTGGCGCTGTTGCGGAACGCGTAGCCGACCTGGTCGCTTTCCGGACCGCTGCCATAGCGCTTTGGTTTGTTGTCATTGACATAACCGGAACCGAGATAGATGGCGCGCTTTTCGCCATCATCGAAGAAACGGCCCGTGGTGCGCTGCGAGCCGCTGATCTTTTCCAGCCGCCAGCCGGAGCCGTCGTCGCTCACCTTGCATTTGAACCAGCCATAGATGACCAGCGGGCCGATGCCGCCGACCTTGATGGTGCGGCATTGCCAGTTGCCGGTCAGATCCTTGTCGGAAAAGGCGACCAGCGGCTTGGCCAGAAGTGCGTTGAGCTCACTGACCTCGGCCGGGTCGCCGGCCTTCGCCTCCTCGAGGGCAGCTTTCCGGGTCTCGCCATATTTGTCGAGGCGCACCTTGTCGGCCGGCGTGATGATCTTCTGCACCTCGCCGTCGGCGCGAGCGGGCAGAGAGAGGCAGAGGAGGCCAAGAGCGGCGAACAGGAGGCGAGGGGTCATCCGGACGTTTCCGTGTTCTGATGGCTGAATCAGCCCATTGCTTGGGCGCACAACTTACCCGTTCGCGGCGGTCTGTCATCCATATTTGACAGCATCGCGGGTCAAGAATCGCTTCAGGCGTGTGCTGCCACCCGCGCGAGTTCGCCTGTGAGGTCGCCATAGCCGGTCGAGCGGCGCTCATAGGCGAGACCGAGCAGGGCAGCGGCCTTCTCGGCAACCTTGTCGAGCTCCGGGTCGTCGGTCTGGGCGATGTAGACCAGTTTCTCGTAGTTGCCGAAATAGTCCTTGATCAGCTCCGGATGCTTGTCGAGGCCGAGCGGCTTCATGAAGAAGGCGTCGAACTGGCGGCACAGGAAATCGGTCATGTAGAACGACATCATGTCGTCGTCGGCGACCTTCGCGTAGGCATCCATGCCCTGATAGAAGGCAAAGCAGTGCGGGCCGGCCATGCGCTCGACGCCGTGCTTCTCCAGCACCCGGTCGAGCAGGCCGCCGGTGCCGCAATCGGCATAGCCGACGAAGATATGCTCATAGCCTTCCGCCTTGGCCTTTTCGATTGCCTTGTCCATCGCCGGGGCGATGCGGTCGGGGTAGAAATGGAACTCCGCCGGCAGGCAGGTCAAGTCGAGATGGTCGAGCTTGAGCTGCTCCTTGACGGCCAAAACTTCGCGCGCAATCATTCCGCAGGCGATGACCAGCAGCCTGTCGTCTTGATTCGGTTTCGTTTTTTGTTTCCTGGCCATGGAACCCGGTCTAAGCGGCCTTCGTTGCTGTGGGGCGAATCTATCGAGAGAGGGATAAACCGTCCATGAAACTGTTACGCGTTGCGCCGATTGCAATCCTTGCCTGCGCCCTGGCGCTTACGGCCTGCGCCAACACCGTCCGCGGCATCGGCCGGGATCTCAAATCGACCGCGAAAGCCGTCGACGACACCGTCACCAAACCCTGACACGCGGACCCTCTGTCACCAACATCTGGTAACAAAAAAGCCGCGCTGCAAGGCGCGGCTTTGATTCTGGCCAGACGCCTTGCTGAAGAAAATCAGGCTGAAGCGCGCACGTTGTGCTTGCGCTTCATGAAGTCCTTGGCGGTCTCGACCGCCACCGCCGCGTCGCGGCAATAGGCGTCGGCGCCGACGGCCTTGCCGAATTCCTCGTTGAGCGGCGCACCGCCGACCAGCACGACATAGTCGTCGCGAATGCCCTTTTCCTTCATCGTGTCGATGACGACCTTCATATAAGGCATGGTCGTGGTCAAAAGCGCCGACATGCCGATGATGTCGGGCTGGTGCTGCTCAATGGCGTCGAGATATTTCTCGACCGCATTGTTGATGCCGAGGTCGATGACGTCGAAGCCAGCGCCTTCCATCATCATGCCGACCAGGTTCTTGCCGATGTCGTGGATGTCGCCCTTGACGGTGCCGATGACCATCTTGCCCTGCTTGGGCGCGCCGGTGGCGGCGAGCAGCGGGCGCAGGATGAACATGCCGGCCTTCATGGCGTTGGCCGACAGCAGCACTTCGGGAACGAACAGGATGCCGTCGCGGAAGTCCTCGCCGACGATGCGCATGCCCTCGACCAGCGCCTCGGTCAGCACCTTGTAGGGCGCCCAGCCGCGCTCGAGCAGGATGTTGGTGCCTTCCTCGATTTCTTCCTTCAGCCCGTCATAGAGATCGTCGTGCATCTGCTGCACCAACTCGTCGTCGGAAAGCTCGGAGAGGATGATCTCGTCGTCGGACATTTTTCTCAGGCTCCTTGCCGCGCGGGATGAGATCGCGGCGGCTCAAATTTATCGCGTCAATACCTAACCCGGCGGGGGCGTGTATCCATAGCTGATTTGCGACTTCCCGCAAAAGGAAAGCGACCGCAAATCTATTGGAATTCTTGTCGATTTTGCGACAGGCGTTGGCGCTGGCGGGCCGTTTCGAATAGGGTGCATGGCTACGATCCGGGCGAGAAGCTGCGATATGCGGCCGCAAACGGTTTTTAGGGAAAACGATCATGAGTGAGAACGCGTCAGTCGACCAGGAAGCGTCCAATGCGCGACGCGGGCGTGCGGCCAGCGGCGGCGCGGCGGCAAGGCGCGCGGCGCGCTCGGGCGGCGGACCGGGCACCCAGCTCACCTACATCAAGCGCAAGATCAACATCTATGAGGTCCTCAACGAGGAAGGTCTGGCGATTATCGAAAACAACACCGATACGGTGCTGGAAGAGATCGGCATCATCTTTCGCGACGACGCCGAGGCGCTGCAGCTGTGGAAAGAGGCCGGCGCCGACGTCAAGGGCGAGCGCGTGCATTTTCCCAAGGGTCTCTGCCGTTCGCTGCTCAAGACCGCGCCGCCCATCTACACCCAGCATGCGCGCAACGCCGAGCGTTCGGTGCAGATCGGCGGCAACGCCACCGTCTTCGCGCCCGTCTACGGCCCGCCCTTCGTGCGCGATCTCGACGGCGTCAGGCGCTACGCGACGATCGAGGATTTCCAGAATTTCGTGAAGCTCGCCTACATGGCGCCATCCATCCACCATTCGGGCGGCACGGTGTGCGAGCCGGTCGACGTGCCGGTCAACAAGCGCCATCTCGACATGGTCTATTCGCACATAAAGTATTCCGACAAGCCGTTCATGGGTTCGGTGACGGCGCCGGAGCGGGCTGAAGACACGGTCGCCATGGCCAAGATCGTGTTCGGCGATGATTTCGTCGAAAACAACACCGTGCTGACTAGCCTGATCAACGCCAATTCGCCGATGGTGTTCGACGAAACCATGCTGGGTGCGCTGAAAGTCTATTCGCGCCACAATCAGGCCTGCATCGTCACGCCGTTCATTCTCGCCGGCGCGATGAGCCCGGTGACGGTCGCCGGCACGCTGACGCAGGTTCTGGCCGAGGTGCTGGCCGGCGCGTCGTTCACGCAGCTGATCCGACCCGGCGCGCCGGTGCTGTTCGGCACCTTCGCCTCGTCGATCTCCATGCAGTCGGGTGCGCCGACCTTCGGCACGCCGGAACCGTCGCTGGTCTCGTACGGTGCTGCACAGCTTGCCCGCCGGCTCGGCCTGCCGTTCCGCACCGGCGGCTCGCTCTGTGCCTCCAAGGTTCCGGACGCACAAGCGGCCTATGAGAGCGCCAATACGCTGAACTCGACCATTCTGGCCGGTACCAATTTCGTGCTGCATTCGGCCGGCTGGCTCGAAGGCGGACTGGCATCCTGCTACGAGAAATTCATGATGGATATCGACCAGCTCGGCATGCAGCAGAAGTTCGCCGAGGGTGTCGACCTGTCGGAAAATGGCCAGGCGATGGATGCCATCCGCCAGGTCGGCCCGGGCAGCCACTATCTCGGCTGCGACCACACGCAGGCGAATTTCCAGACCGCCTTCTACCGTTCCAGCATCGCCGACAACAATTCCTACGAGCAGTGGCTGGCCGAGGGCGAAAAGACCGCGCCGCAACGCGCCAACGAGCTCGCCCGCCGCTGGCTGGAAAGCTACGAGGCGCCTTATCTCGATCCGGGCATCGACGACGGGTTGAAGGACTACATCGCGACGAAGAAGGCGTCGATGGCTGACGCCTTCACTTGAAAGGAGCCCGAGTCAGGCGGGGCTAAAGTCGCCAACATCATCCACAAGGAAGTCTGGCGGAGCGCTTTCTCTGACCCGGACCAAAAGGGATGATTGTGCGCGGCACCGCTGACGAGATAGCGGCCGCGCTTTCCGCCAACGGCCTCATCCTGCGCGGCTGCCTCACATTCGCCGAAGCCGAGGAGGCACCCTCTGGCCTTTCGGGTGCTTCCGCCAAATCAGCCATTTTGGTCGGGCAGGCGGGTGCCGAGCCGTGGCCGCATTTCCTGCGTTGGCGCGAACGGCAACCGCAAGCCATTGCCAATCCGCTCGACACCTGGTCACACCAGGTGATCGGTGCGGTGGCGGAAACATTCGGCGCACGGGCGGTTTCGCCATCCGACAGGCCGTATCTGCCGTTCCAGCAATGGGCGATGCAGGCGGAGGGGCTGAAACCGTCGCCGCTCGGCATTCTCATGCATCCGAAGTACGGGCTTTGGCACGCCTATCGCGGCGCTTTGCTTTTCGAGGACGAGATCGGGGTCGAGGCGTCTCAGGCATCGATTCACCTTTGCGACACATGTGTCGAAAAACCCTGCATGAAATCCTGTCCGGTCGACGCCTATTCGAAGGATGGCTTTGCCTATCAATCCTGCCTCGCGCATGTTCGCGGAGCGAACGGCTCGCCTTGCCGGACCGGCGGCTGCCTCGATCGCAACGCCTGTCCCTATGGCACGGCCTATCGCTATCCCCCTGACGTACAGGCCTTTCACATGGCGGCATTCGCGCGCTGAGTTTCCGTTCCAGCGGCCGGGCGATACGGATTTGTGAACGCGGCGCGCCTTCGATTGACTTGCCCAGCCGTCCGTCCCGGATATGTATCGCGCGACACTCAAACGGAGCGGGCCATGGCCAAGCAGGATATCGAGATCAAGACCGCGGACGGCTTGGCCAAAGCAGGGCTGTTTCGCCCGGCTGGCGCCGCCAAGGCCGGCGCGATCCTCTATATGGACGCCTTCGGGCCGCGCCGTGTGCTGGATGCGATGGCTGAGCGGCTCGCCGGTCATGGCTATGCCGTGCTGGTGCCGGACCTGTTCTACCGCAATGCTCCCTACGGCACGTTCGACGTCAAGACGGCTTTTGCCGTGGAGGAGACGAAGGTGGCGCTGATGGCGCTGGTCACCGGCACGACGCAGGACATGACCATCCGCGACAGCGGCGCCTTTCTCGACGCGCTGGCTTCTGAAGGCATCACCGGGCCGGTTGGCGTCGTTGGTTATTGCATGGGCGGCGGCCGAGCGCTGAATGCGGCGGCCACCTATCCCGATCGGATCGCTGCCGCGGCGAGCTTCCATGGCGGCAATCTGGCGAGCGAGGCTCCCGACAGCCCGCACCGCAAGGCGGCCTCGATCAAGGCGCGTGTCTATGTCGGCACAGCCGGCGTCGACCGCAGCTTTCCGCCGGAGCAGTCGGCGCGGCTGGCGGAAGCGCTCAGGGTCGCCGAGGTCGACCACGTCATCGAGAATTATGTCGGCTCCGGCCATGGCTGGTGCATACCGGACCACGGCTCCTATGATGAAGCCGGCGCCGAACGCCACTGGAAGCGGCTGCTGGCGTTCTTTGCCGAAACGCTGGCTTGACTTCTTACCGTTGGTGGCCTGCTAGAACACCGCAGGTCGAGCGGGAACGAACAGCCTGATGCAATCCTATGATGTCGTGGTGATTGGCGCCGGCGCGGCCGGGATGATGTGCGCCATTGAGGCAGGCAAGCGCGGCCGCTCGGTTCTGGTGCTCGATCACGCGGCAAAGCCCGGCGAGAAGATCCGCATCTCGGGCGGTGGGCGCTGCAATTTCACCAACATCCATACCAGCCCGAAGAATTTTCTCTCGGGCAATCCGTATTTCTGCATCTCGGCGCTCAGCCGCTACACGCAGCGCGACTTCATCGCACTCGTGGAACGCCATGGCATCGCTTATCACGAGAAGACGCTGGGGCAGCTGTTTTGCGATGGGTCTGCGCGCCAGATCATCGACATGCTGGTTTCCGAAATGCAGGACCGGGGTGCGGAACTAGCGGTGTCGACCGAGGTGAGGGATGTCAGCCGGACCGCGGAAGGGTTTACCCTGAGCCTCTCCAGCGGCACCGTCGCCTGCCAATCGCTGGTCGTGGCTTGTGGCGGCAAGTCGATCCCCAAGATGGGCGCGACGGGGTTTGGCTACGAGCTTGCGACGCAATTCGGCCTGGCCGTGGTGGAGACGCGGCCGGCGCTGGTGCCGCTCACCTTCGACGCAAGAACGCTCGAGCGGCTGGCGCCCCTGGCCGGCAATGCCGTCGATGCTGAAGTCGGCTGTGGCAAGACACGGTTTTCGGAGGCGATGCTGTTCACGCATCGCGGCTTGAGCGGGCCGTCCATTCTGCAGATATCGTCCTACTGGCGCGAGGGCGATGAGATCCGCATCGCCATGCTGCCTGGGATGGATGTGGCCGAACAGCTGCGCGCCGCCCGGCGCGTCAATGGCAGGCAAGCGGTGCAGACGGTGCTGGCAAACCATCTGCCGAAGCGTCTGGCACAAGCGGTGGCCGAGCGCACCGGGATTGACGGCAATCTCGCTAATTTGACGGATGTTCAGATGAAAACCGTCGAAGCCGCCGTCAACGACTGGCGCATCAAGCCGGCCGGTTCGGAGGGCTATCGCACCGCCGAAGTAACGCTTGGCGGCGTCGATACCAACGGGCTCGACCAGAAGACGATGCAGGCGAAATCCGTGCCGGGACTGTTTTTCATCGGCGAAGTCGTCGATGTCACGGGCTGGCTTGGCGGCTACAATTTCCAGTGGGCGTGGTCGTCCGGTTGGGTGGCAGGACAAGCCGTCTAGCTTCAAAAAGCGCCTGCCTGAAAAAAATCTTTCCATAACCCCAAGGATTGGCCATTAGCCTTCGTCCAACAGGCAAATGATGGCGATGATGCTGGATGAGAGCGAAGCCTCCGACGCCGAATTGATCGGGCGGGCGAAGGGCGGAGACAGGGGTGCCTTCGGCAAATTGCTGGAGCGGCACTACGACTTCGTCTATCGCGCCGCCTATCGCTGGTGCGGAAAAAAGGCCGATGCCGAAGACATCGCCCAGGAAGTCTGTGTCCGTCTCGGCAAGGCGATCCGCGACTATCGCGGCGGCGGCGCGTTCACGACATGGCTCTATTCCGTGACGATGAACGCGGCGCGCGACATGATGCGCAAGACCTCGCGCGAGAACGTCAAGACCGAGGCCTACGGTGCCTACAGCATGATATCGGGCGAGGCCTCGGCCGAACCCGAAGATCCCACGGAGGCGCTCTGGGCAGCGGTGCGGCAATTGCCGGACAAGCAGCGCGATGCAGTACTTCTGGTCTATGGCGAAGGTTTGAGCCATGCGGCCGCCGCCGAGGCGATGGCAATCTCGGAGACGACGGTTTCCTGGCACATCCATGAAGCGAAGAAACGGCTGAAGACGTTGATGCGTTCAGCCGGGGAAGTGTGACCATGGTCGACGACAACGAACTCAACAGGCTGCGCGATGCAGCAGTACCGGCGCCGGGCGAGAGCGCGAAGGCACGCGCCTTCGAAGCCGCCATGCGCGCCTATGATCAGGAAAATATTTCTGCCGCTACCCAAGGATCGGCCGGCGGGCTTCGTCTCACAGAGCGAGCACAAAAGCTCTGGAGCGAGATCATGCAAAAGAAACTCATTGCCACGCCGGCCATTGCCGGGCTCGTCGCCCTGCCGATCGCCGGATACGCCACCTTTCACATGCTGAGGGAACAGCCGTCGCCGTTCGGCGGCGACGAGAAGATCACCGAAACGTTGGCCGACAAACCGGCAACCAGTGGGCCGGCGATCAACGCACCGGGAAAAGACAAGCAGGCGCCCGAAGGCGACCTGAAGAAGGCCGATGCCGACGCAGAAGTGCGGAGCCGCGACGTCACCGATGCGCTTGTTACGCCGACCGCGCCCCCGAAGACCGAGGCTCCGGCGACGGTGAACCAACGCGAGAACGGCACTTTGCAGACTTACCAGCAGGCGCCTGAGCCTGCGCCAAGCACCGAGGCCGCACCATCGGGTGGCAGAGTTACCATGGGATTTTCACCAGCTGCGCCAGCGGCAGATGGCGCACGGGCCAGCCGTGTCCAGGGGACGGCCGAATCCAAACTGATGGCGCCGCAGCAGCCTTCGACGATGCCGGCCGACCAGATTGCGCCGCAGGAGGAAAACCGCGACCGCGTCGAGGATTTCAAGACCAATCCGGTGCATGCAGCACTTCAGGACCCGGTCTCGACCTTCTCGATCGACGTCGACACGGCCTCCTATTCCTTTGTGCGCGGTTCGCTGAAGCAGGGCTACCTGCCGCAGGCCGACACGGTGCGGGTCGAGGAGATGGTCAATTACTTCCCCTATGACTGGAAGGGTCCGGATTCGGCCTCGACGCCGTTCAACTCGACCGTCAGCGTCATGCCGACGCCGTGGAACGGGCACACCAAGCTGATGCACGTCGCCATCAAGGGTTTCGACGTCAAGCCGGTCGAGCAGCCCAAGGCCAATCTGGTGTTCCTGATCGACGTGTCGGGTTCGATGGACGAGCCGGACAAGCTGCCGCTGCTCAAGTCGGCGTTCCGGCTGCTGGTCAGCAAGCTGAAGGCGGACGACACCATCTCGATCGTCACTTATGCCGGTGATGCCGGCACAGTGCTGATGCCGACCAAGGTCACCGAGAAGGACAAGATCCTCAATGCCATCGACAATCTGACGCCCGGAGGCTCGACAGCCGGCGAGGCGGGCATCAAGGAAGCCTACAAGCTTGCCCAGCAATCCTTCGTCAAGGACGGGATCAACCGTGTGATGTTGGCCACAGACGGCGACTTCAATGTCGGCCAGACTGATGACGAGGATCTGAAGCGATTGATCGAGCAGGAGCGCAAGACGGGTGTCTTCTTGTCGGTGTTCGGCTTCGGACGCGGCAATCTGAACGACCAGATGATGCAGACCATCGCCCAGAACGGCAACGGCACCGCCGCCTATATCGACACGCTGGCCGAGGCCGAGAAGGTTCTGGTCGAGGATGCCTCCTCGACGCTGTTCACCATCGCCAAGGACGTCAAGATCCAGGTCGAGTTCAACCCGAACAAGGTCTCGGAATATCGGCTGATCGGCTACGAAACCCGCGCCTTGAACCGCGAGGATTTCAACAACGATCGCGTCGATGCCGGCGATATCGGCTCGGGCCATTCGGTCACCGCCATCTACGAGATCACGCCGAAGGGCAGTGGCGGTGAGACGATGGATCCGCTGCGCTACGGCGAGGCCACCGTCAACAATGGCGGCGTCGCCAATGCCGACGAATATGCCTTCGTGAAGATCCGCTACAAGCTGCCGAACGAAGACGTCTCGAAGCTGATCACCACGCCGGTGACCTCGGCCAACGAGGTCGAGTCCTTCGACCAGGCCAGCACCGACCAGCGCTTCTCCGTCGCTGTCGCCGCCTTCGGCCAGAAGCTGCGCGACGAGGATGCGACCGCGAAGTTCGGTTACGACAAGATCATGGAGATTGCCACCGCCGCCCGAGGAGCCGACCCGTTTGGGTACAGGTCCGAGTTCCTTTCGCTTGTGCGCCTTGCCTCGGCGCTGGGCGGTAACCGGTAGTGGCAATACAGCCGGTTCCTTTCAGACGGGGGTCGTTCTGATACGGGGGAACCGGCTACGGGCGGGTGAGGCAGGCCGGCGAGGGATCTTTCCCTTGCCGGCCTTTTTTCGGGCCTGGTGGTATTTGGGTGAGCGCCTCGAACAAAGGGTGATGTGCCGGATCGTTAAATTGTGCGGCAATTCCGGAACCGGATCGCAATTTCCTCTTGTTACGAAGAGCTAATACAGGGCTTTGGGGGCCGAATTGCAGATCAGATACATTGCGACTTCGATGCCGGCAGCAGGGGACGTTCAGTCGACCGCTTCGCAGGCGCCTTCGGCGGAAAGTCGGCGCATCATGAATGATGTGGCCGCGGCCAGGACCACGGCGATGTCGGCGCTGAACAACGACCGCTTCCGCGTCATGCTGGAGCAGATCACCGATCCCGGCGCATCGGGTACGCTGATGACCATGGGCGGCGGCGCCGGCAGCACCAGCACGGATTTCAAGACGGCGCTGTCGCGCTACACTGAAAACAGCGAATAATTCCAGATCGATATCAGGCTCGGCTGCGGCGACGTTCGCGGCGGGCTTCGCTGGTCTCGGCGGTGTTTTCCGTCGCCACCTTGTTGCGCATCGGGCCGATGCGTTCGACGATTGCCGCGACAGTCGGGCGATCTGCCTTGGTGTGCGCGTCGAGCGCCTTGCGCATGGCGGCAAGGTGCTGGAATGAGGTGCCGCAGCAGCCGCCGACGATCTTGGCGCCGGCATCGACCGCCAGCCTGACATAGTCTGCCATCAGTTCCGGCGTGCCGGAATAGTGGATCTCGGTGCCGCGGAATTCCGGGATGCCGCAATTGCCCTTGACGATGATCGTCGCCTCCGGCTTGGCCTCGGTCATGTCGAGCAGCGACGCCAGGATGTCGGAGGCGCCGACACCGCAATTGGCGCCAACGCCGAGCGGGTTTTGCGACAGCCCATCGACGACGCCATGAATATCCCTGGGCAACAGCCCCATCATGGTGCGGCCGGCAGTGTCGAAGGAGCCGGTATAGGTATAGGGCAGGCCGACGCGGATGGCGGCTTCGGCGGCAGCGCGGATTTCGTCCGGCGCCGACATGGTTTCGATCCAGGCGACTTCGGCGCCGCCTTCCTTGAGACCCTCGATCTGTTCGGCGAAGGCCTCGACCGCCTCGTCATAGGTCATGGCGCCGAGCGGCACCAGAAGCTCGCCGGTCGGGCCGACCGAGCCCGCCACGATGACTTTCCGGCCGGCCTTGTCGGCGACAGCGCGGGCGATCTCGGCGGCGCGCTTGTTCAGCGCATGCACGCGGTCCTGCGCATGATGCAGCTTCAGCCGGTGGCGGGTGCCGCCGAAGGAGTTGGTGAGGATGATGTCGGCGCCGGCATCGACGAAATTCTGGTGCAGGCTGGTGATGGTGTCAGGCGCTGTCTCGTTGAGCAGCTCGGGCGCTTCGCCGGCCTCCAGACCCATGGCGAACAGATTGGTGCCGGTGGCGCCGTCGGCCAGCAGCACGCCCTTTTCGGCCAGCAATGCGTCGATGGGATTGGTCGCGGTCATCGGATCGGCTTTCAAATCTTCGAATGGAATAAGGATATAAAGAAGTCTTTATGTCCAGTCAATGTGTTTGCGGCCCGCGGTCGCCGCGCTGCGAACCTTTCGATAGCGTCTCAGTTTGAATTTCGGCTACTGGCGGAGCGTTGCCATTGGTCTCGCCGATCGGATCGAGCAAGGAGCGCAATTTGCACCGCTTCAGGCAGCGCGTGCTTTCACTCATTCCGCAGGCCTGCCTTGCGCAAGTTCTCGCGAAAATGTTCCAAGTCACTTGAATTCTTGTATGGCGCCATGTCCGAGGTCGTTCTCATCGTGATTGTGGCTCGTGGCTCCAGCCGCAAAACGTTCTTAATGGCTTGGTGCGCTTCGTCTTCACTCCCTAAAGCCGCGTAGCTCGCTGCCAGGTATAAGTGTTGGTATACGGTGTCGAGGGTTCGTAGACCTTCCAACGCCGCAATCGCTTCATGATATCTGCGAACGTCGTAGTAAATCTGGCCAATCTGTAGAATGTACCACTCGGGGCAGTGAGGGTTGAGACGCATGGCTTTTTGCGCCGTCTCAAGGCCTTCCTGTGCCTTCCCGCAATAGCTTAGGCAGGAACCAAAATCCATCAGCACGTCGGCATCATTTGGATTGAGGTCAAGGGCGCGTTGATACTCGATGATAGCGCGTTCGTATTGTCCGCAAAATAGGCAATGCCCTGCGAGCGCATAGTACCCCCATGCCTCGGCGTCGTCGCGTTCGATCGCCAAATTGGCGTATTTCAGGCCATTTGCCAGTGAGACGTCGGCGTTATCGCTCCACCCGTCGTTGGCGTCGATCATGTACGTCCAAGCAAGCTTCGCAAACGCTTTCCCAAACTTCGGATCGAGTTCGCCCGCCTTCTCAAAGAGTTCGCGGGCACGCAAGTTGTCCTCTTTTGTGAAACGGTTGAGAGACTCCATGCCGCGCACGAAATAGTCTAGGGCTTCAAAGTTCCGTGTGCCCGCTGCCTCTGGCCGCTCGCGCCAGACCTTTAACAGTCGCCCGCCATAGGCGGTGGCGAGACTGCCAACAATCCTTTCGGTCACGTCGTCTTGTACGGCAAAGATGTCATTAATGCCCCGGTCATAGCGTTCTGCCCAAAGGTGCCGCCCAGTCTTGCCGTCAATGAGCTGGGCCGTAATCCGGACGCGGTCCTTCGACCTCTGTACGCTGCCCTCAAGGATATAGCGGGCACCCAGCTCTCGGCTGGCATCCTGGATCTTTATGGCTTTGCCCTTGTAGGCGAACGTCGAATTGCTCGCGATGACGAAAAGATCGCGAAACCGCGACAATCCGGTGATGACGTTCTCTGTGATCCCATCCGCAAAGTAGTCCTGCTGACGGTCGTCGCTCATATTGACGAACGGCAGCAAAGCGATGGAGGGCTTGTCAGAAAGCGAGGTCGGCGAAGTGGGGGGCGCGCCGGGGCCGTCGAGACGCACCGCGTAAGCTCGCACGGGGCGCTCAATATTTTTAAGTATCTGCTCACCGTTGTCGTCGAATTGCAGGTCAAGCCGGTTTCCGAGGTGATCTCGCACCGTGCCTGAAACTATGACACCTCCAACGGGAGCGATGCCTTCGAGCCTCGCGGCCACGTTCACGCCATCACCGAACAGATCGTCATCCTCGACGATTACGTCGCCGAGGTTGATCCCAATGCGGAATTGTATCTTTCGGTCCTCGGACAAGTCTGCGTTGCGACCCGACATGGCCCGCTGGATGTCGACGGCACAGGCCACGGCGTTCACGACACTTGGAAACTCGGCGAGGACACCATCGCCCGTCGTTTTGAAAATACGGCCTTTGTGCTCGGCGATCTTCGGGTCGACCAACCCGGCCCGGATTTCCTTCAGTGGGTCAAGCGTGCCGACCTCATCCTTGCCAATGAGCCGAGTGTACCCCGCCACGTCAGCGGCAAAGATGGCCGCGAGGCGGCGTTGGACGCGTCCTTCGGGCATGTAGTGCATTGCCTTCAAGAGCAACAGGACAAGGATTGTACGAGCGACCGCCGACCGAGTCCACGAGCCGGAACGTCGAGTATGGGTCGTCGTATCTGGAATTCAAACTGAGACACTTGCCCCCTTTCCGGGGCGTTGACGATCAGGCAGAACCCGACGGGAACCACGCGCCGGCCAGATTGCGCGCGAAGGCGGCTGCTTCGTGCGGGTTGACGTCGGCGGCGCGGATCAGATTGTCGAAATGCCGGGTCAGCGCCTGCACCGGCTGGGTGGCATTCAGCACCACATACATGTCGCCGACATAGATGGCGGCGCGATAGGGGCCGAAGATGGTCAGCGGGATCGAGTAGCGCATGCGGCCGTCATAGAGAAACAGGCGGAAGGTCGGGTAGAGATCGTCAAGCAGCGTCGCCATATGGGCGAGCTGCTGCCGCCGGTCTGCCTCAGGAAAGCGATCCCAGACGCCGAGGCCGCGGGCAAAAATCTCCAGCGTGTGGCGCGGCATGCAGACCTCCATATCGGTCTCCGGGCGCCTGTTATACTCGATGCGGTACTGGGTCTCGCTGGCCTGCGCTAGACGGCTGCGGTTGGTGATGTTGGCTTCGTAGTCGACCAGCTGGCGTGTGCGCAGGAGGTCGGGAATGCCGGCCGGCACATAGCGGATCTTGGTGCCCGCGGCTTCCGCAAACCATTTGGCCAAGAGCGTGCGGTCGAAACCGTCGGGCGCCTCCTCGATCTCCAGGCTTTCGCGGATTTCGCCGGTGACGCCTTCGTCCTGGCTCAGCCCAAGCAGCCAATCCAGAGACACTTTGAATTCGGCGGCGATGTTGAGCAGCGTTTCGGCGCGCGGCAGCCGCGTCGAAGCGCCGGACATCAGTTGCGACAGCGCCGACCGATCGATGCCGACCGCTGACGCGAAGGCCGACTGGTTAAGGTCGGATCGTGTCAGGAGCAGCTTCAGACGCTCCCGAAAGATGGCTGACAGATCTCGTTTGTCCACTGTTCGTTCTCTAGGCTATTTGAGGAAAAAATTGCGCCAGAGCCGTCGAATCAGGGCTCCAGGCGTAAATGAATCCCTAAGGTTGTTTACAATGTATAACATGTGCGGTCAAAAATGCGCAGTCGCAACATTTTGTACACTTTGTCTCGTTGAGTGGAATCGCTTCTCCTGACACTATGCTGTCAGGAACCAATTGGGGCTCCGGCGACTGAAGGACAGTGGTCGATAGCATGGCAGGCAAGAGCATCAAGCGACGCAACGCAGCGGCCATCGAATGGCCGACCGTGGTCCTCGCTTTCTTCTGTTACGGAACATGGCTTGGCGTCGGTCTGCTGTTCTGGCCCTCTTATCCGATCCTGGCTCTCATTCTCCTCGGCTTCATCCTGGCCCTGCAGTCGTCAATCATGCACGAAGTGCTGCATGGCCATCCGACGCGCAGCGCGCTGATCAATGAAGCCTTCGTCTTCCTGCCGATCGGCCTGGTCTGGCCGTTCCGTCGCTTCAAGACGCTTCACTTGCGCCACCACGCCGACGAGCGACTGACCGATCCGCTCGACGATCCCGAGAGCTATTACCAGGCGCTGTGGATGCATGACGATCTGCCGCCGACGATGAAATTCCTGCTCAAGATCAACAACACCATGGTCGGCCGTTTCTTTCTCGGCCCCTGGCTGTCCTGCATCGGTTTCTTCATCGACGACGCCAAGCACATGATTGCCGGTGACAAGGTGATCGGCAAGGCATGGCTGCTGCATGCGATCGGTCTCGCCATCGTGCTGCCGGTCGTGCAGTTCGGCTTCGGCATCCCCGTATGGCTCTACATCCTGGTGCCGGTCTGGCTCGGCCAGTCGCTGATTGCTGTCCGCACCTTCGCCGAGCATCAGTGGTCCGAGCATCCCGAGGGACGCACGGTGATCATCGAGCGCTCGCCGCTGTCGTTCCTTTTCCTCAACAACAATCTGCACTTCGTCCATCACAAGACCCCGACGGTGGCCTGGTACAAGCTGCCGAAGCTGTTTCGCGACCGCCGCGACGAGTGGCTGCGGATGAACAATGGCTATGCCTACCCGAATTATTTTGCGCTGATCAAAGCCTACGCCTTCAAGGCCAAGGAGCCGATCGTTCACCCGGTGCTGCGCCGCCAGGCCGAGCCGGGCAGGGCGTTCAAGCCGCGCGTCAGGGCGCGCAGTATTAGCGGGCTCGGCAGCGCGCCGGTTCCCGCCGAGCCGCCCAAGGAATAATTTCGGGGCATCCGAGGCGCAGTGTCGGCCAATTCTGATTGGACGCCGCGTTTTTGCGATCCTTTCCTGAGGCATGATGATTGAGTGTCGGCATGAGTGACTTGGTTGCGGCTTTGCCGATGTATGACTGGCCCGAATTGCGCGACGAGGTCGACGCGCAATGGGCCGGGTTGCGCGAGGCTTTCAGGCAAAAAGGCATCGATGCGCCGCAGGCTATCGTGCGCCGCAATGGCGACCTGCCGCAGGTGCCGGGCGGCATCCACGACGCCGAGGGCAGACTGATCGCGCCCGATCCGGTAACGCTGCCGCCGAACGAACTCGACTATCACCAGCTCTGGCTGCATCCGGCGCTGCTGTTCGCGCAGACCTGCTGGGGGCCGATGGAGCTGGGCCTATCCAGGCAGGTGCAGGTGGTCGGGCAGCCGAGCTACGACGCTTACGAGGGCGGTCAGGGCGAACTCTATTCGAGCGCGCTGGTGATGCGGACGGGCGAGGGGCCACAGGTTCGGTCGCCTGCGGACGGCAAAGCCTTGCTGCCGCTCGATCTCATGCGTGGCAAGCGCTTCACCTTCAACAGTCTCGATTCGATGTCGGGCGTCATTGCGCTGATGCGAGACCTGCAAGCGGCCGGCGAAAGTCTCGATATCTTTTCGTCGCGCAGCGAGAGTGGCGGCCATCGCGGTTCGATCGTCGCGGTTGCCGAGGGCAGGGCGGATATCGCCGCGATCGATTGTGAGAGCTGGGCGCTGGCGCAGCGTTTCGAGTCAGCGGCACGCAAGGTCGCTGTTGTCGGCTGGACGGCGCGGCGCAAAGGTTTGCCATACATCACTGCCAGGATGACGCCGAAAAAAACAGTCAGGGCGCTGCGCGAAGCCCTGGCCGGTCTAGCCGAGCAGCCTCGCATCCAACGGGTAGGTTGAAAGCTGCTCGTTGCCGGTCGCGGTGATCAGGATCTGCTCCTCGATCTTGACACCCTCATGGCCGCCAAGCCTGCCGATATAGCTTTCCACGCACAGCACCATGCCCGGCTCCAGCACGCCGTCGGGCGTGCCCGGCGTCCAGTCGCTGGCATGCGGCAGGGTCGGATATTCGTCGGCCAGACCAACGCCGTGATAGAGCACGCCGTATCGGGTCGGGAAGCAATCTCCCGGAGGCACCACGGAGCGTTCGACCAGGTCACGGAAGGAGATGCCGGGCTGCATCAGTTGCGTGTTGTGGGCGATCTGGTCGGCCGCGATGCGGAAGAGGTCACGCTGCTCGTTCGACGGCCTTTCGTCGCCGCAAAGGAAGGTGCGTGAGAGATCGGCGCAGAAGCCGTAGGGGCCGATCAGATCGGTGTCGAAGGCGACGAGGTCACCTGCTTCGATGACGCGTGACGAGCATTCCTGGAACCATGGATTGGTGCGCGGCCCCGACGCGAGCAGCCGGGTTTCGATCCATTCGCCGCCGCGCGCAATGTTGCCGCGATGCAGCTCGGCCCAGAGTTCGTTTTCGGAAATGCCCGGCTTCAGCGCCTTCTCCATCTCGCCCATCGCCGCCTCGCACGCGACGATGGCGCGGCGCATGGCGAGGATCTCGTCGGGCGACTTGATCAGCCGCGCGTTTTCCATCACCGCTTCGCCATTGCCGATGGCAATACCAAGCCGAGCGAGTTCCTCGACGCCTTCCGGATTGATGTGGTCGACGGCGATGCGGCTGTTGCCGCCGCCATGTTCCCTGACCAGATCGGCGATGCCGGCGGCCCAGCGGCGGACCTTCTGTTCGGTCAACTCGCCGCCGTAGAGATACATCCACGACACTGCCGGTCGCACCTCGTCGACGACGCCGGAATGGTCGGAGAGATGCTCGCAGGAGAAATAGTCGAACAGCACCACCGGTCCCTCAGTGGCGACGAAGCAGTGGCGGGTCGGATTGTGCGCCACCCACAGCTGCATGTTGGTCGAATCGGTGGCGTAGCGGATGTTGACGGGGTCGTAGAGCAGGGCGCCGGCATAGCCGCGGCGCTTCAGCTCAGCGCGGATGCGCTCGAGGCGGTATTTACGCATCGCGGGCAGGTCGGGTGCTGCGATGCCTGCCGCTTGCCATTCGGACTCAGCCAGCGCGCCATAGCCCAGCACGTGCTGGTTGAGCGAAGCCGCCTTCTGGCGCGAGGCGTCGCGCAAAGCCTCGACCGAGCCCGGCTCGAACGGCATGATCTTGCGGTGACGACCGAACCCTTGCTTCTCCACCCGAGGCCTCCCTGCCGATGCTATTGTGGCGCCGCGCCTGCCGCGGCCGCCACCTTCTTCAGGCGCGTGACGGTTACAGTGCGGGTGGGCGGGTCGCTGCCGAACAGCATGGGCACGGCCAGCTGCTGCGGCGGGCCATCCGCTGCGTAGCCGGCCTGATCCAGCAATTTGAGGATAGTTTCGACCCCCACCCTGTCGTCTGCCGTGACGAACACCGCCGGCTCTTTCAGCAATTGGCCGAAGTCCGGCAATTCTCCATCGAGGACGACGAGATCGGGGTCGACCAGGCGCAGATTTCCCAACCAGTGCCAGCTCGACACGGTGGTGCGGATCGGTCCGTTTGCCGTCAACTGGCTGTAGAGCGAATTGTAGTCGACGCGCACGATGCTGCCGCGGCTGTCGCCGCCATTGAGGTGCGCGTACCAAGTCACCGGCAGCACCAGGATGGCGAGCGTCGCGCCGACAAAGACGATGATGTCCTGCACTTTCCTACCCTTGTCGCCCCTGGCGTCCATGCGAAGGGCGAGTGCGACAGGCAGCAAGACAAGGATGGGGAGCATCCAGCGATCGCGAAATTCCGTCGCGCCGCTCGCCAGGACGAGCACGATGGTGATGGCAAGGGCAAAGGCGATGGTGCGCCACACCAGTCTTTCGGTCCAGGGGGCCGGTTGCGGGGTCGGCGCGGGCCTCTTCCATGCGATGAGGAAAGCCACTGCGAATATACCGACCGGCAGCAGGGCGAAAAACAGGATCGCCCTGCCCAGTCCGCTTATTCCGTCGAATGCGGTCTGTAACACCCCGCTTTCCCTGGCCGCGCCGAAGAAACCGCCGCTATGCGACAGCAGTTGGTCGGTATGCGTCAGGCTCCAGTAGAGTGTCGGCAGGCAAAGCACCACAGCCACCGCGACACTGATCAAAAACTGGCGATTCAGCACGACGCTGCGTATTTCGCGCAGCGAAAGCGTCGACAGGATCAGCGCGGCGAGGAAAATCACATTGTTGTATTTCGACAGGATCGCGGCAGCGATAGCCACACCGAAAAGCACATAAGCTAAGAGCGATCGGCGTTGCACAAGTTCGACGAGCGCAAGAAACAGCACCACTGAAGAACAGAAGGCGGCAATCGAGTGGGTGAGGGCATGCTGCATCTCCCACACCATCTGCGGAAACAACAACAGGCCGAGCATGGCGGCGGCGCCGGCCCGGCTGGAATAGCCGAGACGGCGGACAGCGATGAAAGCCGACGCCAGCGCCACGCCGATCAGAAGATACTTCACGATCTTGAGCGCAAGTATATTCGTCCCGACCACGCCGGCGACGAGGCGGGCAAGCCACGTATAGAGAGGCGGCTGCGAGCCGCCATAGCCGGCCCAGAGGTAATGCATGTACATCAGCTGTTCGGAATCGTCGACGCCGACGCCGGTTCCAACGATGTGGGACAACAGCGCCATCACCACGATCTGGACAAGGCAATAGACCGCGAGACAGACCAGCGCGGCGTTGAAGGGACCGACCTTGCCTTCGCACAGCCAGTCCGTCCATTTCTCTAGATACTGCAAGGGGATCGTCTTCTCATCGAGGGAAAAGCCTGCGGCCACCGCCGATGGCCCCTTACACGATCTCACACACGCTGTCGCCTTTTTAGGTCCGCATCTTCTCGCCGCTGGGGTCGAAGGGCGCCTCGACATTGATGCGGGCGGAACGCCGATGGCCGAGGATCTCGATCTCGAACAGGCCAGCACTTTCGTCCTCGGCAAGCGCAGCCGGCACATAGCCTTGCGCCATCGATTTCTGCACAGAATGCGCATAGCCGCCCGAGGTGACCCAGCCGACCACCCGCCAGTCGCCATCGACGATGCCGCGCACGGCCGAAGCCCCTTCCGCCGCTTTCGAGCCGCGGACTTCCTTGCCCGCTGTGTCGAAGCGCGGCGCGCCGTAACCATGCGGCTTTTCAACCGTGCCGTAGTCCTTGCTGACCTTGGCCCAGATCGGCTCGTCGCCCATCACATCCGCATCGGTCGCATCGACGATGAACGAGACGCGGCGCAGCTTCGGCCCTTCCGCCTGTTCCTTGGCGGCGGCCTCGCGGCCGATGAAGTCGTTCTTCTCGAGCTTGATGAAGCGGTCCATCGAGCCTTCGAACGGCCCGTAGATCGGGCGCAGCTCGCGGAACCAGGTCGGGAAGTTCTTTTCCAGGCGCATGGAGAGCAAAGCGCGCATACCGAAATCGACCAGGCCGAACTCCTCGCCGGCGTCCTTGATGGCCTTGTAGACCAGACGCTGATAGGCCGGCGCCATCCAGATCTCGTAGCCGAGATCGCCGGTATAGGTGATGCGGTTGACCATGCAAGGCGCGCCGCCGACCGCCATCTCGCGGAAATCCATGAAGCGGAAGGCCTTGGTCGAGATGTCGACATCGACCAGCTTCTGCAAGAGGTCGCGCGATTTTGGACCGGCGATCGAGAGACCGACCAGCGTCTGGTCGAAGCGGTGGATGCGCACCGAACCGTCCTTCGGCAAATGCTTTTCGAACCAGCGCATATGGTATTTCTGCGCGGCGGACGAACCCCAGATCATGAAGCGGTCTTCACCGGCCTTGGCGATGGTGAAGTCGCCGATCAGCTTGCCGAACTCGTTGATCATCGGCGTCAGCACGATGCGGCCGATCTTCGGCATGCGGTTGGTCATCAGCCGGTTGAGGAAATCCTCCGCCGCAGGCCCCGACACTTCGTATTTGGCGAAGTTGGCGATTTCGGTGACGCCGACCTTCTCACGCGTGGCGCGCACCTCCTCGCCGATCGGGCCGAAATCGTTGGAACGGTGGAAGGAGACGATGTCCTTCGGCACCTTGCCCTTCGGCGCGAACCACAGCGGCGTTTCGAGACCCCAGCTATCGCCCATGACGGCGTTGTTGGCGAGCATGGTGTCGTAGAGCGGCGTCGTCTGCGCCGGGCGAGCCGCCGGCAATTCCTCATTGGGGAAGCGAATGGAGAAGCGGCGCGAATAGTTTTCGCGCACCTTGGCGTTGGTGTAGCGCAGGCCGGCCCACTCGCCGAAGCGGGCGACATCCATGCCCCAGACGTCGAAGCCGGGATCGCCATGCACCATCCAGTTGGACAGTGCGAGGCCGACGCCGCCGCCCTGGCTGAAGCCGGCCATGACGGCGCAGGCGCACCAGAAATTGGTCAGGCCCTGCACCGGTCCGACCAGCGGGTTGCCGTCGAGCGCGAAGGTGAAGGGGCCGTTGATGATCTGCTTGATGCCGGCCTTCTCGATGCCGGGGAAATGCTTGAAGCCGATTTCGAGCGATGGCGCGATGCGGTCGAGATCCGGCGGCAGCAGTTCGTGGCCGAAATCCCACGGCGTGTTGACCGGCGACCACGGCTTGCAGGCCTTTTCATAGGTGCCGAGCAGGATACCGTTGCGCTCCTGGCGGGTGTAGATCTCGCCCTTGAAGTCGAGCACGCCGATCATCTCGCGGCCGGTCGACTTGTTGAATTCCTCGACCTCCGGCATCGGCTCGGTGAGCAGGTACATATGCTCCATCGCCAGCACCGGCAGTTCGACGCCGACCATGCGGCCGATCTCGCGCGCCCACAGCCCGCCGCAATTGACGACATGCTCGGCATGCACCGTGCCCTGCTCGGTGACGACGTTCCAGGTGCCGTCGGGTTGCTGCGTCAGATCAACAACGCGGTTGCGCAGCACGATCTCGGCGCCGAGTTTCTTGGCCGC
Organism: Mesorhizobium sp. P171375; assembly: GCF_057786075.1. Classification (NCBI taxonomy): domain Bacteria; kingdom Pseudomonadati; phylum Pseudomonadota; class Alphaproteobacteria; order Hyphomicrobiales; family Phyllobacteriaceae; genus Mesorhizobium; species Mesorhizobium sp. P171375. The sequence continues at coordinate 5,183,239 of NZ_JBYNWF010000001.1, read as the reverse complement.
CTTGGAATAGGCGATGGTGGTGCCGGAGGGGTCGAGATGGCCTTCGACCGGATCCCACATGGCGCCGACGAAATTCGTCTCGTCCATCAGCGGGAACATCGCCTTGGCTTCGGACGGGGTGATCAGTTCGGTGTCCATGCCGAGATAGCGGCCCTTGGCATGGGCCAAGCGCAGAAAATCCATGCGCTCGGGCGTATCGGCCATCATCACGCCGCCGGTCAAATGCAGCGAGCAAGACTGGCCGGAGATCTCCTCGATCTCCTTATACAGCTGGACTGTGTAGGCCTGCAGCTTGGCGACGTTCGGGTCACCGTTCAGCGTGTGGAAGCCGCCCGCCGCATGCCAGGACGAGCCGGAGGTCAGCTCCGAACGCTCGATCAGCATGATGTCGGTCCAGCCGGCCTTGGCCAAATGGTAGAGAACCGAGCAGCCGACGACGCCGCCGCCAATGACAACTGCTTTGACGTGAGATTTCATACAGGTAGATCCGTTTTTGCGTAAATTGAATCAGGTGTTGGTCAGCGGCGTGACATACGCCACGCGGTGTGGCGATCAGAAATCGGTTGGCGCGCCGCCTTCGGAGCGGCGCTTTTCGACGAAGTCGTTGAGCTCTTCGCGGATCGCCGGGTCCATATAGGGTTCTTCGTAGGACGCCAGCCGTTCCTTCCAGACTTTGTTGGCCTTTTCCAGTGCGGTCGGCGAGCCGGCTTCCGCCCAGGTTTCGAAATTGCGCCAGTCGGAGAGGATGGGCGAGTAGAAGGCGTTCTTGTAGCGGTCTTGCGTGTGCTGGGTGCCGAAGAAATGGCCGCCGGGGCCGACAGACTGGATGGCGTCGAAGCCGAGCGCCTCTTCGGAGAGGTCGAGCGGGGTCAGGAACTCCGCCACCATCTGCAACAGGTCGATATCGAGAATGGTTTTTTCGTAGGAGCAGCGCAGGCCGCCTTCGAGCCAGCCGGCGCCGTGCATCATCAGATTGCCGCCGCCCTGGATGGCGCCCCACAGCGAAAACACGCTTTCGTAGGCGGCCTGCGCGTCGACCGTGTTGGCGGCGCAGGTGTTGGAGGTGCGGTAGGGGATCTTGTAGCGGCGGGCAAGCTGGCCGCCGACCAGCTGCGCCTTCATGTATTCGGGTGTGCCGAAGGCCGGTGAACCGGACTTCATGTCGACATTGGAGGTGAAGCCGCCATAGCCGACCGGCGCGCCCTTGCGCACCATCTGGGCGAAGGCGATGCCGGACAGTGCCTCGGCATTCTGCTGCACCAGCGCGCCGGCGATGGTGACCGGCGCCATCGCGCCCGACAGCGTGAAGGGCGTGACGACGACGACCTGGCCCTTGCTCGACATCTGGATGATGCCTTCCATCATCGGCACGTCGAGCTTGAGCGGCGAATTGGTGTTGATGATGGTGAAGACGGACGGCTCTTCCAGCATCTGCTCATGGCTGATGCCGCGCGCGATGCGGGTGATCTCGATGCCGTCGACATTGCGTTCCTTGCCGAGCGAATAGATGTGGAACACCTTGTCGGTCAGCGTGGCGAGGTCGCGGATGCATTCGAGGTGGCGCACCGACGGGTGGATGTCGGTCGGCTCGACCGGATAGCCGCCGGTGCAGTTCAGGATGTTGTGCATCTGCGCCAGGCGCAGGAAGTTGCGGTAGTCCTGCTGGTTGCCCGGGCGGCGGCCTCGATCGAGGTCGGAGCAGTTCGGCGCCGAGGCCATCATCGACAGGATCACATTGTTGCCGCCGAAGCGGACATCGTGCGCCGGGTTGCGGGCATGCAGCGTGAATTCCGACGGGCAGTTCGAGATGAGATCGAGGATCATGTCACTGTCGAAGCGCACGCGCTCGCTGCCCGCGGTCACGTCGGCGCCATGTTCCTTCATGATGCGACGGGCTTCGTCATGCAGCACGTCGACGCCGATTTCCCTCAAGACGCGCAGCGAGGCGAGGTGGATCGATTCCAGCTCGTCGTCGGAGACCAGCTTGGTCGGCGTCAGCGGGTTTCTCAATTGCCGGAAAGCCGGCTGTTCGAAGGCGGCCGAGCCGCCGGCGCGCTTGCCCGCACGGCCGCCGCGACGAGCGCGATCGGTTGCCAAAGGCGGTTCGGCTGGGTGCAGGGCGGCGGTCATGATGGTCCTCGTACGATGCGGGTAGCGGGCGGCATAATGGACCGGCCGCTGTCCGGCCATTGCGGAGGCGGCGACCACTAGGACGAGGGAAGCGACATACCGGAACGGCAGTTTGCGACAGATAGGACGCGTCCACTGGCCCTTGGCGCAAGGGGATTTCGGCGGCGGCCCTTCCTTTCGCGAATTCGAACCGCTAGCTCATGGTTTGCCGCTGAATGGTCCGGCAGTTCACTTGGAAAGCAGCATGGCCGCGACCGGTTCGAGCGATGGCGAAGCGGGGACGCAATGGGCAGCGCTTGCCGGTGTCACCGCGGCGCTTGCCATGTTTGGTGCTGCGCAAGGCTTGAGCTACCCGCTGTTTACGCTCTTGATGCAGCGGCAAGGCATGTCGCCGGCGCTGATCGGCCTTTCGGCGGCGATGATGCCGGTCGGCCTTATCCTGTCGGCGTCCTTCGTGCCGGCCGCGGTGCGGCTGTTCGATGGGCGCGGTCGGCTACGGCGTCTACACCATGGCGCTGGTCGAACTCGGCAGCCGCTTCAAGGGAACGGTGCTGGTCGCCGGCAACGCCGCCTTCGCCTTGATGTGGGGCGCTGACGGCATTGTCGGCCCGCCCGGCGCCGGCGCGCTGATGCAATTCATCGGTCCGCTCGGCCTGCCGGTGGTCATCGCCGGCCTCGACGCACTGCTGGTGAGCTTCGCGCTCTACCGATCCTTCAAGCGCCAAAACGCCTGACGGGGGTTGTCTGGAGCAGGGGCTAACCCAATCAGTCTCGATGACCCGACGTCACCATCTTGAATAAAACCGCCTGGGACGCGATGTAGGCAGGGCCGCCCGCCAATAGCTTGGAGACCATGCGTGACCCAATCGACGACAAAACGCCAGACCGAGACCGCCGCCGAGGATAATTTCCTCTGGCTGGAAGATCGGACCAGCAAGCAATCGCTCGACTGGGTGCATCGCCAGAACGAGGTCACGGTCGGCGAACTGCAGGGCGATCCGTCCTATCAGCCGGCGTTCGAGACAGCGCTCGACCTGATGACGGCCGAAGACAACATCGCGGTGGGTGCCGCGCTCAACGGCCATGTCTATAATTTCTGGCAGGACAAGACCAATGTGCTCGGCCTCTGGCGCCGCACGACGGTCGTCTCCTACAAGACCGAAAAGCCGGATTGGGAGACGATCATCGACTTCGACGTGCTGTCGGCCAAGGAGGGCGTGAAGTGGGTGTTCAGCGGCGCCAGCCGGCTCTATCCCGACTTCAATCTATGCCTGGTGGCGATGTCGCCGGATGGCGGCGATGCCAGCGAGATGCGCGAATTCGACATTGAAGCCAAATCCTTCGTCGAGGGCGGCTTCCGGGCTCCCGCCTCCAAATCCGGTTTTTCCTGGCTGGACAAGGATACCGTCCTTGTCTCGGCCGCCATCGAGGAAGAGGACAAAACCCAGTCCGGCTATCCGCGCGTCGTCAAGCTGTGGAAGCGCGGCACCCGCCTGGAAGACGCGACGCCGACCTTCGAGGCGGAGAAGCAGGATCTCGCGGCCGGCGTCGGGGTCGAATATGACGGCGATAGGCAGTATCTGTTTCTGGCCCGCGCGATCGCCTTCTTCTCCTCGCACAGTTTCCTGCGCCTGCCATCGGGCGAAAACCGGCGCATTCCGCTGCCGGACGATGTCACCGATACGGCACTGTTCAAGGGTCGGTTTGTGTTCAGCGTGCGCAGCCCGTGGACGGCGCCTGACGGTACCGAGTGCCAACCTGACGGGCTCTATTCCCTGGATTTCGAACGCTGGATCGACACCGGCGATTTGGGACCTATCGAAACCATGCTTGCGCCGGCGCACCGCGTGTCCATCGCAGGCATTGCCCGCACGCAGGACCGGCTGTTCATCAACCTGATGGACAATGTGCGCGGCAAGGTCATCGTCGCCGAGCGCAGTAGGGAAGGCTGGTCGCTCAAGCCGGTCGCGCTGCCCGAAAACGGCAATGTCGGCATCGCACACGCCGAGCATTTCGGCTCCAGCGTTTCCTTCTCCTTCACCGATTTCCTGACGCCGAGCTCGATCATCTGGTCGGACGACGATGGTGAGACGCTGACCACCGTGAAGTCGCAGCCGGCGCGTTTCGATGCCTCGCCGCTGATTTCCGAACAGTTCGAGGCGCGGTCGAAGGACGGTACCATGATCCCGTATTTCGTCGTCAGGCGCCGCGACCAGAAGGGTCCGGTACCGACGCTGCTTTACGGCTATGGCGGCTTCGAAGTGCCGCTGCTGCCAGGCTATGCCGGCGTGCGCGGCAGGCTGTGGCTGGAAAAGGGCAATGCCTATGTGCAGGCCTGCATCCGCGGCGGCGGCGAGTTCGGACCGGCCTGGCACCAGGCGGCACTGAAGGGCAATCGCCAGACTGCCTTCGACGATTTCGCCGCGGTGGCTAAGGATGTCGTCAAACGCGGCATCGCCACGGCCGGCTCGCTCGGCATCCAGGGCGGTTCGAATGGCGGCTTGCTCACCGGTGTTTCGCTGACGCAGCACCCCGAACTGTTCGGCGCCGTTATCATCGAGGTGCCGCTGCTCGACATGCTGCGCTACACCGACCTGCCGCCCGGTGCCTCGTGGATGGGCGAATATGGCGATCCGTCGAAACCGGAAGAGGCCAGGTGGCTGGGCGCCTATTCACCATACCAGCATGTCTCAGGCGATGCCGCCTATCCGCCGGTGCTGTTGACGACGTCGACCGCCGACGACCGCGTCCATCCCGGCCATGCTCGCAAGATGGCGGCGCGGCTTCAGGAAGCTGGGCACGACAGGACTTTGTTCTTCGAGGAGACCGAGGGCGGCCATGGCGGGCGCGGCGACCGCCGGCCACAGGCTGCACAAACGGCGATGAAATATGTCTTCCTGCAAAGGGCGTTGTCCGCCAAGGCCTAGACCCCTCGTGGGCCAAGCAAAGGGTGGTTCACCTCGACCAGCCTTTGCTCTAAGGTGCGGCCATGGCTCTCGTCAGGATCTTGGTTAGCGCCTTTGGGGCTCGCGTATTTCGGGTCGCGGTGACGCCGTCGCCGCGCACGCTGCGCGCCGAGCTTTTGCGGCTGTGCGCCCGCATCGGTTATTCACCACCTGCCGTCCTCTGACGAATTCGCCCCGGCATCGCCGGAATGATTTCAGAGGAAAGACCCAGACATGACCTATCAGAATTATTCGCTGAAGCAGCTTCAGCAGATCGACGCCGCGCATCATCTGCATCCGTTCACCGACCACAAGGAATTGCGAGAGGCCGGCTCGCGCATCATCACCCATGCCAACGGTCCGTTCATCTACGATGCCGAGGGTACGGAAATCCTCGACGGCATGGCCGGGCTGTGGTGCGTCAATGTCGGCTATGGCCGTGACGAGCTGGCCGACGCTGCTTACGCGCAGATGAAGGAATTGCCCTACTACAACTCCTTCTTCAAATGCTCGACGCCGACGCCGGTGCTGTTGTCGAAGAAGCTGGCCGAACTGGCGCCCAAGGGCGTCGCCCAGGTATTCTACGGCTCCTCTGGCTCGGAGGCCAACGACACGGCGCTGCGGCTCGTGCGCCACTACTGGGCGCTGGAGGGCAAGCCGGAGAAGAACCGCATCATCTCGCGCAAGATGGGCTATCACGGCTCGACAATCGCCGGCACCTCGCTGGGCGGCATGGACCTGATGCACAAGCAGCTCGGTGGGGCCGTTCCCAACATCGTCCATGTGATGATGCCCTATGCCTATGAGCTGGCTCTGCCTGGCGAAAGCGACCATGATTTCGGCCTTCGCGCCGCCAAGGCGGTCGAGGACGCCATCCTCGAAGCCGGCGCCGACAAGGTTGCCGCGTTCATTGGCGAACCGGTGATGGGAGCAGGTGGGGTAAAAATCCCACCGATGAGCTACTGGCCGGAAGTGCAGCGCATCTGCCGCAAATACGATGTGCTGCTGATGCTGGACGAGGTCATCACCGGCTATGGCCGCACCGGCGAATGGTTCGCCGCGCAGACCTTCGGCATCGAGCCCGACACCATCACCACGGCCAAGGCGCTGACGTCGGGGTACCAGCCGCTTTCGGCACTGCTGGTCGGCGACCGCATCGCAGCGACACTGGTCGAAAAGGGCGGCGAGTTCTATCACGGCTATACCTATTCGGGTCACCCGGTGGCCTGCGCGGTGGCGCTGAAGAACCTGGAAATCATGGAGCGGGAAGGTCTGGTCGACCGCGTCAAGAACGACACCGGACCTTACTTCGCCCAGGCGCTGCAGGAGCGCATTGCCGGCCACGAGCTGGTCGGCGAGGTGCGTTCGATCGGGCTGATGGGGGCGATCGAGATCGTCAAGAACAGAGCGACCAAGGAACGCTTCCTGCCGGCGGGCAGTGCCGCCGTTACCGTCCGTGACCACGCCATCGCGCAAGGCATGATGCTGCGCGCCACCGGCGACACAATGATCCTGTCGCCGCCGCTGATCTGGACACGCGAGACGATCGACATGGCTTGCGAACGCATCGCCAGGGCGCTCGATCTGGCGCTGGCGGATTTGCGCAAGAAATAGGCGAATCGATCGCAGGGGCGCGCTGCGATCAGGGCGCCCCTGGCAACTTCGTGATGTCAGGGAACGATAGCCGCCGTCACGCGTAGTGTTCTCAGCCGGCAGGATCGGCTGCAGTTGAGGGGTTCATGAAAAAGATCACGAAGACACTGCGCACGCGAGGAGCGGGCGCCATAAGAGCCGACCTGATGCTGGCGCCATTGGTGATGGCCATGCGCCTGCCTCTGATGGCAGCCGACGCACAAAACGGCAGAGGCCTTGGCTCCGAGACTGCACGCGCCATCAATGAGAAAGCCACGGCTGTTGCCGAAGGTGCATTTGCCGCGCAAATGGCGCTGTTCCAATCGGCGGCGCGCTTCTGGCCGGAGGTTTTTTCCGGCCGCACGCCGTCGCTGTTCAATGGCATAGCCGTGGAACGGTCGATCAGTGCGGCGCTGAAGCCTGCCAGCCGCGCGGTGAAGGCGAATTTTCGTCGCCTTTCGTCAAAGGACTGATTGAGGCTTCGCGCCCGATGACATCTTCTGTCCGATCTGGTGGCGGCGAAAACCGGTTTCCGGTTTTATTGCGCCTACGCTAGACTCCCATGCGGCATATGGCCGATGGGGGGACATGATGGCCGTACAACCGCTCAACCAGCCCGCTGAAATTCCGCCCGAACTCGACCGTTGGAACTGGGGCGCGTTTTTCCTCAACTGGATTTGGGGCATCGCCAACAACACGTTCATCGCGCTGCTGATGTTCGTCCCTCTGGTCAACATCGTCATGCTCTTCGTGCTGGGCGCCAAGGGCAGCCGCTGGGCGTGGCAGAATGTGTCCTGGCGCGATGCCGAGCATTTTCGCAGGGTGCAACGCAACTGGGCGATTGCCGGGCTCAGCCTGTTCGCGGTCTCGCTTGTCAGTATCGCCGCCGTGGCCCTCGTCGTTCCTCGCATGATGAAGAACAGCGACGCCTACCGGCTGACCATGGAGACGGTGCGCGCCGATGACCGCGTCAAGGCCGCGCTGGGTGAAGATATTGACGCCGGCTATTGGGTGGTCGGCAGCGTCCAGGTCGTCGGAGACGGCTCGGGCGACGCCCAGCTCAGCGTTCCCGTCCATGGCAGCTATGGATGGGGCTGGGTGATGTCGCATGCCGTGCGCAGCGCGGGAAAATGGAACCTGCGCCTGCTTGTCGTCATGGCCGGAGGGGCGCCAATCGTGCTGGTTGACGAGGATCACATCGGCAGTCCAGGTGCGGCAACCAAAATATAATCGGACGACGCAGCAATAGTTCCTAGAAACGCAAAAACCGCGCCCCATCGGGAACGCGGCTTTGCCAGATACGCATGGCGTTTCGCCAACAAAACACTTGCGAAACTTACGGGCTCCGGTACGCGAGACCTGATCCGGAGCGCCGGGCGGATGCGATATGTCCGCCTCGCCATCCGTTGTATAGGCACATCGTTACCGTCGGGTTATCGAGAGCTTAAGCAAATCTAAATTTGCAATTTTTCCAATACGAGAAAAATCGATAAAAACGCTGCAAAATTCGAAACTTATAGAGAATTGCCGCGCAGGAAATTTATGATCCCGGAAAAATCGGCGCCGCCATTTCCCTGCGCGTTGAACAGCGCATAAAGCTGGGCTGCTTCGGCCCCCATCGGCGTCACCGCGCCGGCACTTTGGGCAGCCTCCTGCGACAGTTTCAGGTCCTTCAGCATGAGTGCCGCGGCAAAGCCCGGCTTGTAATCCCTGTTGGCCGGCGATGCCGGCACCGGGCCGGGCACCGGGCAGTAGGTGGTCAGCGACCAGCACTGGCCCGACGAGGTCGAGGCGACGTCGAACAGCGCCTGATGCGAGAGGCCCAGTTTTTCGGCCAGCACGAAGGCCTCGGCAACGCCGATCATCGAAATGCCGAGCATCATGTTGTTGCAGATTTTTGCCGCCTGGCCGGCACCGTCGTCGCCGCAATGGACAATGCGGCCGGCCATCGGTTTCAGGATCGGTTCAGCGGCAGCAAAAGCTTCGGTCGACCCGCCGGCCATGAAGGTGAGGGTGCCCGCGGCAGCTCCGCCGGTGCCGCCGGAGACGGGGGCATCGATCGAATGCAGACCGTGCTTCTTTGCAGCGGCATGGGCCTTGCGGGCTGATTCGACGTCGATGGTCGAGGAATCGATGAACAGCGCGCCTTGCTTGGCCTTGGGCGCGATGTCCTCGTAAACCGAGAGCACATGCTTGCCGGCCGGCAACATGGTGATGACGACATCGGCGTCTTTCACCGCGGCAACAGCATTGGCCATGACGGTGACACCATGCTCGCGCGCTACCGCAAGATTCTCCGGCATCAGGTCGAAGCCGTTCACAACATGCCCCGCCTTGACCAGATTGGCGGCCATTGGATTGCCCATATTGCCGAGGCCGATGAAGGCGATCGTCGTCATTATCTCTCTCCCGGTATTGCTGGCTTCAGCGGCCGATCAACGCACGCGCGATGATGACGCGCATGATCTCGTTGGTGCCTTCGAGGATCTGGTGCACGCGCAGGTCGCGCACCAGCTTTTCGATGCCGTAATCGTGCAGATAGCCGTAGCCGCCATGCAGCTGCAGCGCCTCGTTCGCGACGTTGAAGCCGATATCGGTGACGAAGCGCTTGGCCATGGCCGACCATTTGCCGGCATCCGGCGCCTTGCGGTCGAGTCTCGAGGCGGCGGCGTAGAGGAAAATGCGGGCCGCCTGCAGCTCGGTCTCCATGTCGGCCAGCCTGAACTGCAACGCCTGGAACTGGTTGATCTTTGAGCCGAAGGCCTTGCGCTCGGCGGTATAGGCCAGCGCCTTGTCGAGCGCCGACTGCGCGCCGCCGAGCGAGCAGGCGGCAATGTTGAGGCGGCCGCCGTCGAGCCCGGCCATGGCAATGCCGAAACCGGCGCCTTCGCCGGACAGCAGGTCTGCCGCCGGCACCTTGCAGTCTTCAAAAATGACCTGGCGGGTCGACTGCATGTGCCAGCCCATCTTGTGCTCATTGGCGCCGAAGGAAAGGCCGGGCGCATCCTTGGGCATGACGAAGGTGGAAATACCCTTGGGACCGTCGGCGCCGGTGCGCGCCATCACGACATAGAGGTCGCTGTCGCCGGCGCCTGAAATGAACTGCTTGGCGCCGTTCAGCACATAGTCGTCGCCGCTCTTCACCGCGCGCGTTTTCAGCGCCGCCGCGTCGGAACCCGAGCCGGGCTCGGTCAAGCAATAACTTGCCAGCCATTCCATCGAGGTCAGCTTCGGCAGGAAGCGCTGGCGCTGCTCGTCGCTGCCGAAGCGGTCGATCATCGAGGCCGCCATGTTGTGGATGGAGATGAAGGAGGAAAACGCCGGATCGGCGTGCGCCAGAGCCTCGAAGATCAGCACGGCGTCGAGCCGGCCGAGCGCCGAACCGCCGACATCGTCCCTGACATAGATGCCGCCGAGGCCAAGCGGGCCGGTCTCGCGGATCACATCGGCGGGAAAGTGTTTTGCCCGGTCCCATTCGAGTGCATTGGGCGCGACGCGATCGGCGGCGAAGGCCTGCGCCATCTCCTGGATGGCGCGCTGCTCCTCGTTGAGTTCGAACTGGCTGGTGCTCGCATCGACCGCGGCGTCCATGGCGTGCTCCCTGTGTTTCCCCTTGCTGGGGGTTGGCTTGCTGGCCTGTTGTTTTTGGCTTTGCGCGCCGCCCAATCTAGACCAATGATGGCGCCGCGCAACCCGGCCTGCCGCGCAGCCGCTGTGCATGAATGGATCAACGGAGCATTGCGTGCCGACATATCTCAGTGAGCTGCTCGACCGTTTCCACGGCTATCTCCGAGGCGTGGACAATGCACTGGTGCGGGACGCTGTCGCCCGAATCGACTGGACAATGCCGGCCCGTGCGCTCGAACCGCATCCGCTGCCTTGCCTTTCTCAACTCGACCTCATCGCCGAACTGGCGCCGCCGGATGCGCAGCCTCTGGTGCAGCTGCTGGCGGAGCGCCGCAACGATCTGTATTGGGGGCAGACCTACAATGCGGCGGATTTCGGCTCGGCGTTCCTGCAGAAATACGGCTGGCTGGAGGTTTTTGGGCTACGCGGCCATTTCGCCAACGACGAGGTCGCGGCCGGCCTGCTGATCCTCGGACCTGATATCACTTATCCCGATCATCATCACGTTGCCGAGGAGATCTACATTCCGCTTACCGGCGGTACCGAATGGCGCATGGGCGAGGGCGGCTTTCACGTCCGCGAGGCAGGCGAGGTGATCCACCACGCCTCCAATGTCAGCCATGCCATGCGCACCGGCGACGAGCCGCTGCTGGCGCTCTACATCTGGCGCGGCGGGCCGCTGGCGCAGAAGTCGACCATTCCCGGCGCGCAGGGCAGGGGCTGAGCCATGGCCAAAGCGATCATGCTGCAAGGCACGGGCTCGGATGTCGGCAAGACCGTGCTGGTTGCCGGGCTCTGCCGCGCCGCAAAAAAACGCGGACTGAAGGTCAGGCCGTTCAAGCCGCAGAACATGTCGAACAATGCCGCCGTCGCCGACATTCCCGGCGACAACCGCGCCGGCGGCGGCGAGATTGGCCGTGGGCAATGGCTGCAAGCGCTGGCCTGTGGTGTTCAGCCGACCGTGCATATGAATCCGGTGCTGCTCAAACCCCAGAGCGACATCGGTTCGCAGGTGATCGTGCAGGGCAAGGTGTTCGGCGAGGCGCGAGCGCGCGACTACCAGGCGATGAAAGCGGGGCTGATGGACGCCGTACTGGACTCCTGGGGCAAGGTCGGTGAGGGCGCCGATCTGGTCATCGTCGAGGGCGCCGGCTCGCCGGCCGAGATCAATCTGAGAAACCGCGACATCGCCAATATGGGCTTTGCCACGCGCGCCAATGTGCCGGTCATCCTGGTCGGCGACATCGACCGCGGCGGCGTCATCGCTTCGGTCGCCGGCACGCATCTGATCCTGCCGGAAGAGGATCGCCGGATGATCGTCGGCTACCTCATCAACAAGTTTCGCGGCGATGTCTCGCTGTTCGACGACGGCATCAGGGCGATCGACAACTTCACCGGCTGGCGCTGTTTCGGCGTCGTGCCGTGGCTGAAGGCAGCGGCGCGGCTGCCGTCGGAGGATTCGGTTGTGCTCGAACGCCTGGCCTCCGGCGAGAAGCGGGCGTTGAAAGTCGCGGTGCCGATGCTTGGCCGCATCGCCAATTTCGACGATCTCGACCCGCTCAAGGCCGAACCGCAGGTCGAAGTGGTGTTCGTGCCGCCGGGAAAGAAACTGCCGGAAGATGCCGGGCTTGTGGTCATTCCCGGCTCGAAATCGACGATCGGCGACCTCCTGAAATTTCGCGAGAATGGCTGGGATCGCGATCTCCTCGCCCACCGCAAGCGCGGCGGCCACGTCGTCGGCATATGCGGCGGCTTCCAGATGCTGGGTCGCATGGTGCGCGACCCCGCCGGCATCGAAGGCAGCGTGACCGAGGCGGAAGGGCTCGGCCTGCTCGACATCGAGACGGTGATGGAACCGGAAAAGACGGTGCGCAATGTCAGCGCCCGCTCGGTGCCGTTCGGCCTGCCGCTCGAGGGTTACGAAATCCATCTCGGCCGCACCACCGGGCCCGATATGGCGCGGCCATCCGCAGTGATCAACGACATCGATGACGGCGCCATTTCCGCTGACGGCAAGGTGTCGGGCACCTATCTGCACGGCCTGTTTTCCGCCGACGCCTTCCGGGCAAGATTCCTGGAGAGCCTCGGCGTCAAAGGCGGCGGCATCGACTATCGCGCCGAGGTGGAAAAGGCCCTGGACGAGGTCGCAGCTGAGCTGGAGAGGCATCTCGACTGCGATGCCATTTTCGGGCTGGCCCGTTAGCCGGCTTCACCCGCCTTCGGCCAATATGTTCCGAACGACCAGACATTGCCTTCCGGATCGCGGCAGATGAATTCGCGGCTGCCATAGTCGCGGTCGGTCAGTTCCTGAATGATCGTGGCGCCGGCCTTTTTGGCCCTGGCATGGGCGGCATCGGCATCGTCGACGGCGACATAGATCGACTTGCCGCCGCCGGAACCGGGCTCACCGACCATCTTGCCGTAGTCGTCGCTGCGCGCTGTACCCAGCATGATCATCGAGGAGCCGAACACCAACTCGGCATGGTGCACGATGTCGCCCTCGCCATAGCGGGCGCGGACCTCGAAGCCGAAGGCCGCGCACAGCCAGTCGATCATTTTTCCTGCATTCTTGTAGCGCAGCGCGGGGTAGAGCCGGGGTGCTTCAGCGGTGGCTGGCATGAAAATCTCCTTCAATCGGGTTGGTCGATAACCCACTCTGTTCGAAGGCCGCTCGCCCGTCTTGAAGAAATGTTACCTCAGCGCTGTGGGGGGATCGCCGGCGAGTTGGCGAAAGTCGCGCACCAGATGCGCCTGGTCGGCATAGCCGCAATCGGCGGCGATATCGGCCCAGTCGCTTTGGTCCTGCCGAGACAGGCCGAGCGCCCGGTTGAAACGCACGATGCGCGACAGCGTCTTGGGGCCGATGCCGGTCGCATTGGAGAACTTGCCGGCAAGATGTTTGCGGCTCCAGCTCAGTTTCTCGGCGATGGTTGAAATGCGGGTCCGGCCGCCAGATGTGACGATGCGGTCGTAGGCCCAGGCAATTTCAGGCGACGTATCGGCGGCATGCCCGAGACGGGTGGCGACGAAGGCCTCCGCAAGGTCGAAACGCGCCGCCCAGTCCGGCGCGTTGCCAAGCCGTTCACGCAACGCCATGCCCTCGGCGCCAAGCACATCGTCGAGCACGACCATGCTGTCGGTCAGCTCGCTCATCGGGAGGCCGAAGAAGCGGCGGGCGCCGAGCGGGGTGAAGTTGATCTGCACGCAGCAGGCGGCGCCAAAGGATTCGATGATTACAGGGCCGGCAAACAGGCCGGCGGCGAAACTGGCGAAACGGTCATTGTCGCCGGGATTGCGGCCGAGGCCGATGGCGAAGGGTTCGGCGAAGCTGACCACCAGCGGCACAGTCAGCGATGCGTATTCGATGTTGCGGAAATGGCCGGGCGCGGTTTCGCGATAGCCGCAAATGTCCGACACAATGCCCTCGAGCGCGGGCGGCGGAGCCCGCCGGCGCATCTCGAACCGCCCGGCGATGGAGAGGTCCTGTTCCTTGCGGCGCTGCATCTCGATCGGCATTGGCCATCCTTTGCCGATCAAATCTAGCAGACGCCCTGATCTGAATCAAAACGGGCCGAGAGCAAAAGCGCCCGGCTTTTGGCCGGGCGCTTCGGTTGCCTGAGATATGCGTGCTTAGGCGCCGCGCATCATGCAGCCGGCGGCAAGCACGATGTAGGCGATGAGCATAATCCAGACCGATGCCAAGGGAATAAACGCAAGAACGCCAAGTGCGGCGAGAACGCCGATGATGGCGATGACAAGGGAAATAATGAAAATAAGCTGAGTGGGTGCACTAAGATTCATGTGTGGTCCCTCCAACATGATTCGTACGGCTACATTCTATCAGGGCGTGGGCTCATACACCAATTAGCTGGCGTAGTGGGTTTGCCGGATCGGCCAGCAGCTTGATCGCCAGCGCCAGGCAGATGATCACCAGCAGCGGCTTGATCAGCCTTGCGCCGATGCGGATGGCAAGGCTGGCGCCGAGACGCGCGCCAAGGAACTGGGCGACGCCCATCATCAGCCCGATCTTCCAATAGATGACGCCGGCGACGGCAAAGACGATGAAGCCGCCGATGTTGGAGGCAAAATTGAGCAGCTTGGTGTGCGCCGTCGCCTTCAGCACGCCAAAGCCGGCGAGGCTGACGAAGGCGAGCATGTAGAACGAGCCGGCTCCCGGTCCGAACAGGCCGTCATAGAAGCCGACTAAAGGGGCGATGATCAGCCCGAACAGGAAGGGAGACAGGCGCTCAGAGCGGTCGACATCGTTCATGTTGGGTTTCACCGCGAAGTAGAGCGCAATGGCGATCAACAGTAGCGGCAGCAACGCCCGCAAGAGATCGCCGGGCACGAAGGCCGCCAGCAAAGCGCCGACAGCACTGCCGGCAAGGGCGAGAATCGCGGACGGCAGCTGGCGCCGGAGATCGACATGGCCATTCATGGCGTAGTGGATGGTCGCCGAAGCGGTGCCGAAGATGCCCTGCAGTTTGTTGGTTCCAAGTGCTGCGACCGGCGGGAAACCGGCAAGCAGCAGGGCAGGGATGGTGATCAGGCCGCCGCCACCGGCAATCGAATCGACAAAGCCGGCGGCAAAGGCGGCGAAGGCCAGCATGATGACGGTCTGGGTGGCGAGGTCGAACATCGGGATTTTCTGGGTATTCCGGCGGGAAAAGAGATGCCGCGCCTTCGATCATGGCGACCTGGTTTGCGCAAGGCCGAATCCGCGCACCTCTATCCAGGCACGTTGCGCTTGGATTTCCTGTAGTGCATGTCATTATCCCAAAGCCGCTGCGCACTTTTGGGTCATAGGCACCGGGCGGACTAGCAAAAGGGGACGTTGTTGGCGATGGCATTGCTCGATCAGATACGCTCGATCTTCGATGGCGACCCCGGCGTGCGCAAGGTGGCCGACGACCCTGTGCTGTCGGCGGAACTGCTGATGTTGTTTCGCATGATCCTGGCCGACGGCTCGGTGTCGGAGAGCGAGATGGTCGCCTTCCGGCGCATCTGCAAGGAGGCCTTCGGCATCCCGGAAACCAGCATCGACGCGGTCATCGAATACCTCAACGAGTTCGGCTACGAGACCAACGGCTCGCAGGCCATCGCGCTGTTTCGCGATCTCGATGTCGAGCGGCGCAAGCTGCTGGCACGCCACATGGCGGAGATCGCCAAGGCCGATTCAAAACTGGCCGGGAGCGAGGTGCGGCTGCTGCGCCGCACGCTCGACCTGCTCGACATCAGCCCGGTCGATGTGGTGAAGCCGGAAGAGTGAAGCCGGAAGAGTAAGGCAGACCTGCCTGCTCACCCCTGTTCCTGCATGCGCCGTGCGATCGCCCGGTGCAGGTCGGGAGCAGCCGCCACCAGCGCCTTTGCCGCCTCCGACTGGGGATGGTCGAGCACATCACTAGTCTTGCCGCGCTCGACGATCCTGCCGTCATGCATCACCAGCACCTCGTCGGTGATGGCGCGGGCGACGGTCAGATCGTGGGTGATGAAGAGATAGGCGATGCCGAGCTTCTGGTTGAGCTCGGCGAACAGATCGAGGATCTGGGCGCGGATCGAGACGTCGAGTGCCGAGACCGGCTCGTCGGCGACCACCAATTTCGGGCGTGTGATGATGGCGCGGGCGATCGACAGGCGCTGGCGCTGGCCGCCGGAAAATTCATGCGGATATTTGTCCATGTCGCTGGCGCCGAGGCCGACTTCGTGCAGTGCATGCGCCACCATCTCGCGGCGCTCGGCAGGCGTCGGCCTTTTCTCCAGCACATGCAGCGGCTCGGCCACCAGTTTCTCGACCTTCTGGCGCGGGTCGAAGGAACCGTAAGGGTCCTGGAACACCACCTGCATGTCGCGCCGCGCTGGCTTCAGCTCCGCCTCGCTCCTGCCGGTGATGGTTTTGCCGCGAAAGCGGATCGTTCCCGAGGTGGATTTGTCGAGCGCCAGGATCATGCGGGCCAGCGTGGACTTGCCGCAGCCGGAGCGTCCGACCAGCGCCACCGATTGACCGGGCGCCAACGACAGGGAGACGTCATCGACAGCGCGGATTGGCGTCGGGCGTTGGAACAGGGAGGTGCGCCGGCCGGAATAATCCCGCGTCACGCCTTCGACCTCAAGCAGTGGCTTGGCCGATCCCGCGGCATGGGTTTTGGCGCGCGCCGGCACATGCATCGAGGCCAGTGCCAGCTGGCGCGTGTAGGGATGCAGCTGTTCCGACAGGGTGCGTGCGGTGTCGCCGGCCTCCATCACTTCGCCATGGCGCAGGATGGTGATGCGGTCGGCCATCTCTGTCACCACGGCGAGGTCGTGCGAGATCAACAGCAGGCCCATGCGGCTTTCGCTGACAAGGCCGCGCAACAGGTCGAGGATCTGCGCCTGCAGGACGACGTCGAGCGCCGTCGTCGGCTCGTCGGCGATCAACAGTTTTGGCTTCAGCGCGCAAGCGATGGCGATGACGACGCGCTGGCGCTGGCCGCCCGACAGTTCGTGCGGATAGCGCGACAGCGGGAATTTCGCTTCGGGCAGGCCGACGCGGTCGAGTATTTTGCGCGCCCGGTCCTCAGCTTCGGCTCGGCTTGCCTTGGTGTGCCAGCGTATGCCTTCGGCGACTTGCTCGCCGATGGTTTTTACCGGATTGAGCGCCGTCATCGGCTCCTGGAAGACCATGCCGATGTCGTCGCCGCGCAGTGCGCACATTTGGTCCTCGGCGGCCGCAAGGATGTCGATGCCGTCGAAAGAGACGCGGCCGCTAGCGCGCGCGGCGTGCGGCAGAAGCTGCATGATGGTCAGCGCCGTCATCGATTTGCCGGAGCCGGATTCTCCGACCAGCCCCATCACCTCACCGGGCGCGACTGAGAGCTCCACCCCCTTCAGGATCGGCGTGTCGCCGATCGCCAGCGACAGGTTTTCGATCTCCAGCAGGCTCATCGCTGCCGCCGCGATTTCGGGTCGAGTATGTCGGCAATGCCATCGCCCAGCAGGTTGAGGCCGAGCACGGTGATGACGATGGCCATGCCCGGGAAAATCGCCATCCATGGCGCCACCACCATGCGCGTCTGGGCGTCGAACAGCATGCGGCCCCAGCTCGGCATTGGCGGCTGTGCGCCGAGGCCGACATAAGACAACCCGGCTTCGGCGAGGATGCCGAGCGCGAACTGGATGGTGCCTTGCACCAGAAGCAGCGTGGCGATGTTGGGCAGCACGTGTTCGATGCTGATCTGGGTCTTGCTCTTGCCGGCAGCACGCGCGGCGAGGATGAATTCGCGCGGCCAGATCGCCAGCGCGCCGGCGCGGGCGACGCGGGCAAACACCGGAATGTTGAAGATGCCGATGGCGATGATGGCGTTGATCGCGCCCGGCCCGAAGATGGCGGTGATCATGATCGCCGACAGCAGCGCCGGGAAGGCGAAGACGAGATCGTTCAGCCGCATCAGCGCCTCGTCGACAAATCCGCCGCGCGCCGCGGCAAAGGTGCCGAGCGGCACGCCGACGCCCATGCCGATGCCGACCGCGACCAGTGCCACGGCAATCGAATTGCGGGCGCCGACCATGATCATCGACAAGATATCGCGGCCGAAATGATCGGTGCCGAACCAGTGCGCCGAAGAGGGCGCGAGCGTCTTGTCCGAGATCACCAGCTTGGTCACGTCGTAAGGCGTCCAGACGTAAGAGACGAGCGCCATTGCCACCACCAGCACAGTGATGGCGAAGCCGATGAGGAAGGAGCGGTTGCGGAATGCCTTGGCCAGGATGCTGCCAAACGTCTCCTCTGGGATGTCGATGTGCAGCGTCATTGCCGGCCTCGAAGGCGGGGGTCGACGATGGCGTAGGAGACATCGACGACGAGGTTGACTGCAATGACGGCGACGACCAGCAGCATGACGATGCTTTCGACGACAATCAGGTCGCGCTGGGTGATTGCCTGGAACACCAGCCGGCCGAGGCCGGGGAGATAAAAGACGTTTTCGATGATGATGGTGCCGGCGAGCAGGAAGGCGAATTGCAGGCCCAAAATGGTCAGCACAGGGATCATCGCATTGCGCAGCGCGTGCCGCCACAGCACAGCGCGGTAGGGCAGGCCCTTGGCGCGAGCGGTGCGAATATAGTCCTCGTTCAGCACTTCGATCAGCGCCGAGCGGGCGACGCGAGCCAGGATCGCCGCCTGCGGCAGAGCGAGTGCTACGGCCGGCAGCAGCAGCGATTTCAGCGCCGGCCAGACACCGGCACCCCAGCCGGGAAAGCCACCGGCCGGCACTAGCCGCAGCCAGACGGCAAAGAGGTAGATCAGCATCAGCGCGAACCAGAAGTTCGGCACGGCAACGCCGAGTTGGGCCGCGCCCATGGCGATGGTGTCACCGGCCCGGCCGCGCCGGCTGGCGGAATAAAGCCCGACCGGAATGGCAATGATGGTCGACAGCGCCAGCGCGATCAGCGCCAGCGGCAGGGAAACCGCCATGCGTTCGCGCACAAGGTCGATGACCGGCACCGAATAGGTGTAGGAGCGGCCGAAATCGAGGCTGAGCAGGCCGCCCACCCAGTGGAGGTAGCGATAGGCCAGTGGCGCGTTGAGCCCCATCTGGTTGCGCAGCAGCTCGACCTGCTCGGCGCTGGCGTTGAGGCCAAGCATCAACCGTGCCGGATCGCCGGGCAGGATTTCGAGCACGGCGAATACCACCATCGAGGCCAGGATCAAGGTCGCGATGGCGATGGCGAGGCGTTTGAGGAGGTAGGCGGTCAATCCGTCCACTTCACCTTGGTCAGGTCATTCGCCTGGCTCGGCGCGTTCTCCCACAAGCCTTGCAGCTTGGCATCCCAGACGCCGACCTTCGGCAGTTCGTAGAGGAAGCCGACCACGGCATCGTCGGCCAGGATCTTCTGCGCTTCGCCGAGCAGCGTGTTGCGCTTGGCGTCGTCGGAGGTGAGGTTCAGCTCGGCGATGATCTTGTCGAAGGCCGGATTGTCGTAGTTGAAGTAATAATCCTTGCGCGAATAGATATCGATGTCGTTGGGCTCGGTGTGGGAGACGATGGTCAGGTCGTAATCCTTCTTGGTGAACACCTGATCCAGCCACTGCGCCCATTCGACCGGAATGATCTCCAGATCGATGCCGACATCGCGCAGTTGCGAGGCGATGATCTCGCCACCGAGGCGGGCATAGGAGGGCGGAGGCAGTTTCAGCGTCGCCTTGAAGCCGTTCTCAAACCCGGCCTGCTTCAACAGTTCCTTCGCCTTGTCGACATTGTGCGGATAGAGGCCGGTGAGGTCGACATAGGCCTTGCTGGCGGGCGACATGTGCGAGCCTATCGGCACGCCGAGGCCGGCCGAGGCGCCGTCGATGATCGCCTTGCGGTCGAGCGCGAAGGCAATCGCCTGCCGCACCTCGAGCTTGTCGAAAGGCGGCTTCTTGTTGTTGATCGCCAGAATGGTTTCGCCCTCGGTCGAGCCGATCACCACCTTGAAACGCGGGTCATCCTTGACCTGCGCGACGCTGTCGGGATCGAAAAAGGGGAAGGCCTGGATGTCGCCAGAAAGCAGCGCCGGCACGGCAGCCGCGGCATCGGGAACGATGCGGAACTCGGCCTTGTCGAGAGATACCGGAGCGCCCCAGTAATTGTCCGATTTGACCAGCGTGATCGACGAGCCCTTGGCCCAGCTCTGGAACTTGAACGGGCCGGTGCCGATCGGCTTTTCCTTGTTGCTGTCGGCGCTTTCCGGCGCCACGATCACCGCGTCGCCCCAGCCCATATTGTAGAGGAACGACCCTTGCGGGTTCTTCAGCGTGACCTTGACCGTCGCCGGATCGACGACATCGACCGTGTCGATGGCCGCGAACAGGCCCTTTTGCGCGTTGACGGAATTGTCGGCGCGGGCGCGGTCGAGCGAGAATTTCACGTCGCTGGCGTCGAAATCGGTGCCGTCATGGAATTTGACGCCGGTGTGCAGCTTGAAGGTGTAAACCTTGCCGTCGTCCGAGATAGCCCAGCTTTCGGCGAGGTCGGGTAGGACTTCGCCGTTCGGGCCGATGCGGGTCAGGCCCTCGAAGACGTTGGCGTAGAGCACCTCGTCGATCGCCGCGGCGGCACCTGCGGTCGGATCGAGATGCGGCGGTTCGAGCGGAATGCCGATCACGAGGTCGGTGCGCGCGGCAAATGCCTGGCTGCCGGCGGCCAGCGCCAACACCGCCGCGGCAAGAATGGTTTTCCACAATTTCATCGTGCAACTCCCAAATGCTCGAACCCTGGTGTGATAGAAGCGTGATTTCGAGGTGGAGTAAATTGCGTTTCGTGCTCTGCGGCGGCGCCGGGAGGAATGTTTTTTCGGCTGATGTCGACGGATCAGCCAGTAGCCGTTCCTCTGAGC
Organism: Mesorhizobium sp. P171375; assembly: GCF_057786075.1. Lineage (NCBI taxonomy): Bacteria > Pseudomonadati > Pseudomonadota > Alphaproteobacteria > Hyphomicrobiales > Phyllobacteriaceae > Mesorhizobium > Mesorhizobium sp. P171375. The sequence goes on along the minus strand of NZ_JBYNWF010000001.1, from coordinate 5,162,552 downwards.
AGCACATTGAGCCCGATCGCCATTACTTTGGCCGACTCCACCATGTCCGATATGCCGACCCATTCGTCGGGCCGGTGGGCGAGATCGAGAATGCCCGGACCATAGGCGATGCAATCGTAGAGGTGGCCAATGCGGGCAATGTGCTTCTGGTCGTAAGTGCCTGGCGAAATAATATAATCCGGCTCGCGGTCGAAGATCGCCATGATGCCTTGCGCCACCGCCTTGACCACCGGCGCATCGCGCTCGGTCATCAGCGGCAGAACCTCCATCAGGTCGCGGATTTCGTAGTCGAACTTTTTGCGCTCGCGCTTAAGCCGGTCGAGGATATCGGTCACTTCGCTTTTGACCGTGGCAAGGTCCTCCTCGAGCAGGAAGCGGCGGTCGATGGTCAGCCGGCAGGCATCCGGCACGTTGGGCGAGGGCAGGCCCGGGCGGAAATCCTCGGTCTGGCCGCCATGGATCGAATTGATGTTCATGGTCGAGCGCTTTGCCCCTTCAGGGACGACAGGCATGCGCGTCACCTTGCGGTCGAGCGCCGGAAACAGCTCGTCCTCGAAGGCCTGCAGCACGGCGCCCATATGGCGCACCGCATTGTCGCCGAGGAACGGCATCGAGCCATGCGCGATCTCGCCCTTGGTCTCGATCTCCGCCCACCAGACACCGCGATGGCCAAGGCAGATGCGGTCCTTGTTCAGCGGCTCGGGAATGATGACGTGATCGACCTTGGGTTTCGAGAAATAGCCAAGTTTCGCCAGGTGAGCGACGCCGCCGAAGCCGCCTGACTCCTCGTCGACGGTGCCCGAGATTTCGATGGCGCCGGGAAAATCGGGGAAAACCTCCATGAACGCTTCGGCCGCGATGATCGAGGCGGCAAGGCCGCCCTTCATGTCGCAGGCGCCGCGGCCGTAGACCCTGCCGTCCTTCACCACGCCGGCGAAGGGATCGACGCTCCAGCCTTCGCCGGCTTCGACGACATCGATATGCGAGTTGAAATGGACGCAGGCGCCGGGCGAGCGGCCGTCGAAGCGGGCGACGACATTGACGCGCGGATAGCGGTCGGTATCGCCGGGCGTGCCCTCGGCGCGGATGAATTCGGTTTCGAAGCCGCGCTTGCTTAGCCGGGCAGCAATATATTCCGCGCAGGGGCGATAGGCTTCACCCGGCGGGTTGATGGTCGGGAAGCGGATCAGGTCGGCGGTAAGCTGGACCAGTTCATCCGAACGGTCGTCGATCGCTTTGAAGAGTCGTTCGTTCATCAGCGGAGTTGAGCAACGAACGGGTGGTTTTTGCAAGTGTCACGCCGCTAGCGCCGAAACTACGTGTTGCAGCGGCAACCATAGCGGGAAAATCGTTCAAATTCGCTGCTTTAGATTGGCCATTTTATCAAGGAGTGTGTGTTAGTTCATTCACCTGCCGTTAAAAAGATGAAAAATCGCGTGATGGCAGAGCAGGCAAGGGCATCAAAGGGGTTTGATCTCATGACTAAAATCGTTCTCATGGCAGCAGCTTTTGCTGCGATGCTGTTCGGCACGTCTATCGAAAGCCGGGCTGCTTCGCTGGTCGCCAGCATCGACGTCTCATCGCAGACCATGACCGTCAGCCAATATGGCCAGGTGCTTTACCGGTGGAACGTCTCCACCGCGCGCAGCGGCTATTTCACACCGCGCGGCACCTATCGGCCACAGCGGACGGCACGGATGTGGTATTCGAAAAAGTACCACATGTCGCCAATGCCTTATTCGGTGTTCTTCCATGGCGGCTACGCCATCCACGGCACCAATGCGGTGAGGCAGCTCGGGCGCCCGGCCTCGCATGGCTGCGTGCGGCTGCATACGGCCAATGCCGCGGCCTTCTATTCGATGGTGCGGGAAGTCGGCTTCGGCAACACCCGGATCGTGGTTACGAACTGACGACCTAAGATTGACGCTGCCGCTGGCCGGCAGCGTCCTTGGACTGTCCGCGCCGGCGGCGACGCCGGCCCGAGATTCCCCACCTCTTGTGGAACCACATCCACTGTCCCGGGTCCTCGCGAACCCAGCGCTCGACGACGTCTGCGAGCAGTTGCGTGGTGGCTGGGACGTCGACACTGCCGCTCTCATTGCGCGGTAGAGTGAGCTTGTCTTCGATCTCGAGCCGGAAGCGATTGCCGGGCAGCCTGACGCAGCGCGCCGGATAGACATCGCAATCATAGTGGCGGGCGAGCATGCCCAGAACCGGATTGCTCTGGCACGGGCGGCCGAAGAAGGTCGTCTCCAGCCCGCTGGAGAATTTCTGGTCGACCAGAACGCCGATATTGCCGCCATTCTCGAGAATGGACGCCAGCGCGAAGGAGGCGCCGGTGGAGGAGGGCAGCAGAGCGCCCATGCTCGAACGGCGGGTCGAGTGGATGTAGTCGGCGAGGTACGGGTTGTTGGGCGGGCGAAACAGCGCCGTGATCTTCATGCCGAAGGTGGCGGCCGCCACAGGCAAAAGCTCGAAATTGCCGAGATGGCCGGTGAACAGGATGTGCGGCTTCTGCTCGGTGGCGATGTGCTTGAAGTGATCGGCGCCACCGACTTCGACGCGCCCGGGCGTCGTCGCGTTCGGGTCATAGTCGAACAGCGCATCGAGGAAGATGTATTCAGTGGCGAGGCGGGCCATGTTGCCCCACATGTCGGAGGCGATGGCTTCGATCTCGGCGTCGCTCTTGTCGGGGTAGGCGAGACGCAGATTGTTGACAGCGACGCGGTGGCGTCCGACCCGCGGGCCGATGCGGCGGGCGGCGCGGTCGGCGAAATTGAGCGCGCTGTCGGCCGGCAGCAGACGCATCAGCGAGATGATCGTCATCGCCGCACGCGCCACCAGCCAGTGCTCCATCTGGCGCAGTCTTCGGCCATAGCGGAACATGAAGTCCCGACGGGCTTTCTTGAACACCTTGCCGACCATTGTCCTAGGAGACGCGCAGGATGATCTTGCCGAACACGTCGCGGCCTTCCATGCGCTTCAGCGCGGCGTCGATCCCATCGAAGTCGACTTCGGTGTCGATGACCGGGGCGACCTGACCCGCCGCCATCTTCTGCATGGCGTTGGCCATGTTCTCCATGCGGCAGCCGAAAGAGCCGAGCAGCTTCAGCTGCTGCTGGAAGAGCTGCATCAGATTGATCTGCGTCGACACGCCCGAGGTCGAGCCGCAGGTGACCAGGCGGCCGCCGCGCTTCAGGCACAGCATCGAGGCGGCAAAGGTGTCGGCGCCGACATGTTCGAAGACGACATCGACGCCCTTCTTCTTGGTCAGCTTGCGCACAACGCCCTCGAAACGGTCGTCGCGGTAGTTGATGACATGATCGGCGCCGAGCGCCTTGGCCTTGTCGATCTTGTCGTTCGAGCCGACCGTGGTGATGATGGTGCAGCCCATGCGCTTGGCCAGCTGGATCGCCGCCGAGCCGATGCCGGAACCGCCGGCATGGACGAGGATCGTCTCGCCCGGCTGCAGCTTCGCATTGTCGAACAGCATGTGCTCGACCGTGCCGAAGGTGACGGGCGCGACCGCCGCTCCGACATCGGTCACGCCGGGCGGGGCAGGGACCAGCAGCCGCGCCGGCAGGTTGATCTTCTCCTGGGCAAAACCGTCGAGATGGAAGCCGTGCACGCCCGATACATGTTCGCAGAGATTGTCGCGGCCTTCGCGACAGGCACGGCAGAGGCCGCAGGTGCGGGCGCCATAGATCGACACCAATTGCCCGGGCAGCAGGCTGGAAACGCCGGGACCGACGGCCTCGACTTCGCCGGAGGCTTCGGCGCCGACGACCAGCGGCAGCTTGCGCTTGGCAAAGGCCATGCCGCGCCAGCCCCAGACGTCGATGTGGTTCAGCGCAACCGCCTTGATGCGCAGCGTGACCTCACCCAGTGCGGGCGGCGGCGGGGGCGGCAGGTCCACCGTTTCAAGACGGCGGTCCTCGATAAGTTGCAGTGCGCGCATAAGGCCTGTCGGTTCTGTTTGAGCGGAAAGCGCTCGCTTAGACCGGTTCCCGCGCCATGACAAGGCAGGTGTTCTGGCCGCCAAAGCCGAAGGAGTTCGACAGAACGCTGCGAACCTCGGCATTGCGCTTCTTGTTCGGCACCACGTCGAGCACGATTGCCGGGTCGGGATTGTCGTAGTTGATGGTCGGCGGAATGACGCTTTCGCGCATGGTCATCAGCGAAAACGCGGCCTCGACGGCACCGGCTGCCGACAGCGTGTGGCCGATCATCGACTTGTTCGACGAGATCGGCATCGAGCCGATCCGCTCGCCGAACACCGTCGACAGCGACAGATGCTCCATCTTGTCGTTTTCCGGCGTGGAGGTGCCGTGGGCGTTGACATAGTCGATCTCGTCCTCGCTCAAACCGGCGTCGGCCAGAGCGGCGCGTACCGCCGCAATCGCCGGCGAACCATCGGGCTTGGAGCGGGTGCGGTGGAAATCGTCGGCCTTTTCGCCGCAGCCACGCAGGATGCCGAGGACGCTGGCGCCACGGGCAAGGGCAGCCTCAAGCGATTCCAGCACCAGCGCGCCGGAGCCTTCGGCCAGCACAAAGCCGTCGCGGTCCTTGGAGAAGGGTTTTGAGGCCTTTTCCGGGATGTCGTTGTGGGTCGACAGCGCCGACAGCAGCGAGAAACGGATCAGCGCCTCGGCGGTTGCAGAGCCATCGGCGCCGATCGACAGTGCCCGGTCGCATTCGCCGCGGCGGATTGCCTCGACGCCCAGCTGGATGGCGGTGGCGCCCGACGCGCAGGCGGTCGACAGCGTTATCGGCAGGCCGCGCGTGCCAAACCGGTCAGCCAGCCGGTCGGCGATGGAGCCGAACTGTGTTGTTTCGAATATGTCCAATTCCTTCAGGCCGCGCGCGACCCTGAGCAGCCTCTCGGCGCCGGCGTCCTTGTTGTCGGAATTGTAGAGCGAGAAGCGATCATGCCAGTCGAGCTCGACCGGCGGCGAGGCAAGGAAGAGCGGCCCGCCGAAATCAGAGGAATCGAGGCCGGATTCGGCCACGGCCTCATTCGCTGCGGTTTCGGCCAGCTCGTAAGTCAGCAGGCTGGCGCCCTTAGAGCTCGAATCGAGGAAGTCGACCATGCCGGAGATGCGGGTGTTGAGGTGGTCGACGGGAAAGCGAGTGATCGGGTGGATGCCCGACTTGCCGGAGGTCAACGCCGCCCAATTGTCTGCCTTGCCGACGCCGAGCGAGGTCACCACGCCGATGCCGGTGACGGCGACGATCGGCCTGCCCATATGATCTCTGAGATTGGCCATCCGGAACCTCTTAACTTTGCAGCATGATCGCGCAGCGCCGCCTTAGGCGGCGTTGACCAGCGCCATGCCCTCGAATTGGTGATAGCCGATCGCCGTTGCAAGCGCGGTTTGCGGAATGCCTTCGAACGGCTTCTCGGTCGCGGCGTCGAAAACGGGGTAGGCGGCCTTGCGGTCAACAGCCAGTGCGGCGAGCGCCACAGCGAACGGAAACTGCGCTTCCTTCATATGCCCGGTCAGCGTCGCGAAACCGCGCGCCGATATCGCCGGATTGGCATCGAGCGCAGCCTTCTCGGCTGATGTTGCCGTATGCGCGCCGGAAGCGCCGGATATGGCAAGCAGCTTACCGTTCGGGAGTGCTGCCTGTTTGAGCAAGGCCGCGATCTCGGCGTCGAGTTCGCCGCGCGAGCGCCGGGCGCGGCCGGAGACGACGGGTCCGAGCTCGGCATAGATCTTGCGGCCACGGCTTGTCGCGTGTTCGCGCTGTTCCAGCACCAGGAAGGCGCCGCCGGAGCCGGAGACCACGCCGCCACCCTCGGCACCCTGTCTTTGCCAGACCGGCTTCCACGGGCCGCGATGCAGATAGCCGGCCAGTTCATAGCCGAGCAGCATGTCGGAATGTTCGGTCTGGAAGGCGCCGCCGACCAGAATATGCGTCGACTGTCCCGAGCGGATACGCGCGGCAGCCGTCTCGACGGCGGCGACACCGGCACCTTCCTCGCCCATGAAGGTCCTCGACGATCCGGTCACCTTGTGGACGATGGAGATGTTGCCGGCGAGCAGATTGGAAAGCTGCGCCAGGAAGAGCGTCGGCCGCAATTCGGTGGTCAGCTTCTCGTTCAGCAGCACGTCGCGGTCGTTGCGGCTTTCGGAAGCGGCGAGGATGGCGGCATCGACCGCCTCGTCGCGCTCGCCGCCGCCGGCGGCGACAACCATGTCCATGGTCGTGCAGAGCTCGTCATTGCCCTTGATGCCGGCATCGTCCAGCGCCAGGCCGGCGGCATAGGTGCCGAGCCGCTGCCAGGTTTCCATCTGCCGCTGGTCGCCGCGCTTGGCGATCTGCAGGTTCCAGTCGATCTCGGGCAGCGGATGCACGGTATAGGGTGCAAAGCGCGCGGCTTCGAGCACCGGCTGCAGGCCTGGCCGCGCCAGCTTCTGCCAGTGGGCGTCAGGGCCTTCTCCCAGCGAAGAGACAAGGCCAATGCCAGTGATGACGACGTCGCGGGGGCTGTTCATGAGCGGCTTTGTGGGTCAGGCGGCGCAGCCCGTCAAGGCCGCGCGCTTGCCCGATATCAGGCGTTCTTGGCGGCGACCAGCGCGTCGATCTTGGCGCACAGGTTCTTCATGACGAAGTAATCGTCGGTCGAGGCCTTGCCGTCATTGACTTCCTGGGTCCACTTTTCCAGCGGCACCTTGATGCCGAATTCCTTGTCGATGGCAAAGACGATGTCGAGGAAATCGAGGCTGTCGATGCCGAGATCGTCGATCGTGTGGCTCTCCGGGGTGATGGTGTCGATATCGATCTCGCTGGTGTCGGCAATGATCTTGGCGACTTTGTCGAACGTGGTGGACAAGGGCTCTTCCTTCGGTTGCGGGCGGAATCTGTCCGCATCTGGTTTGGGCGCTGTCTAATCGGTTTTTCCCGGCAGGAAAAGGCCTGATGCGCCGGGCGCAGATGGGGAGGGGTCTCAAGAAGCGCAAGAAGGGCCGCCGGCTGACCCGGCGGCCCTTTCCCTTTGACGTAACGTCAGCTCAGCTCTCGCGCAGCTTGACGATGTCGTTGAGCAGTCCGCCCGTTCCGTTGTGGACGGTCAGCCGCTCGACCTTGCCGGCGATGGTTTCCAGAGCCTCAAGCTCCTTCAACCGCAGCATTACCGGGTTCTCGGCCATCACCCTGGCTGTGTTGAGGAGCGAACGCGTGGCGTTCGTCTCTTCGCGGCGGCGGATGACGTTGGCCTCGGCCTGCTTTTCGGCCGAAACCACCTGGTTGAGGATTTCGCGCATCTCGCCCGGCAGGATCACATCCTTGAGCGAGATATCGCTGACCTCGACGCCGATCGCGGCCATGTCGGCACGGACCTTGGCCGCCGCCTCCTCGTCGACCGTCACCTTCTTTTCGAGGATCTGGTCGAGCGTCAGCGCGCCAAGCGTCTTGCGGAAGGCGTACTGCAGGGCGCGGTAGAGGGCTTCGGAGAAGTCCTTCACCATGCTCATCGCCTTGACCGGGTCGACGACCTGGTATTCGGCGGCGATGTTGACCCGGATCGTTACCCGATCCTTGGTCAGCACTTCCTGCCCGGCGACATCGAGCGACTGGCGCTTGAGGTCGACGACCTTCACCTGCACCATGCGTCCGACATTCCAGAACGCATGCACGCCCGCCGACAACGTGCGCACCAGTACACCGTCGACGAACAGCAGTCCGGCCTGGCCATCGACGACCGGATGGACGGACATCAATTCCGTCTTCCTGCTTTGGCCGAGCCGGCGCATCAGCGCCGGATCGATGGCAAGATCGACTGCGGTGTCGACCAGCGTCACCTTCCACGGGCCGGCATCCGTCCACAGCACCAGCTTGCGGTCCGGCGCCAGCGCAGCATGCAGATTGCCGTCACGCTCGATGACGGCGACCTCCGTGCGTCCGGTGCGAACCACGGTCAAATGACGCGCGGCCACATCCGGGAGCTTGTCGAACAACGCCTTCTCGTACGCCGAAACGAATTCCGGGTTCTTCAGATCGTGCCTGGACACTTCAAGGTTGCCGCGCCGGTTGGCGAGCGAATGCTCACCCGGCAGCAGGACAGCCTTGATCTCCCCCTTGTAGAGGGTGAGGGCACGTTCGTTTTCCCTTACGAGGACGCGCTCGCGTCCAAGAACCTTGTCGAGAATAGTCGTCATTGTCTTACTCCTGTCGGGCATGGCCCCATGCGAGGCGTCACGTCATGCGTCGATCTTCCCTTCGTTTCTCGTTTCACTTCGTCGTTCCCGGCACGAATGATCCGGGGACCGGTGGCGTCAATCCGTGGCGGGCCTTCGGGAGCGGATCGCGAGGCAGCGAAGCGGGCGCCGGAGGCCGAAGCCTCCATTACCGGCGACACTGCGCCTTGACCATCACCGCGGGCCTGGCCGCAAGTCGATGGCGTCAGACCGTTCGAACCGGCCTTGGCCCGTGGGCTTCGGCGGCTCGTCGGGTCTTCAGCATTCCGGTCCCCGGACCGTTTTTTCCGATAACACCGTGAAAGGGTGGTGGCCTGTCAGCCATTGGAGAAGGATTCGAACCTTCGACCGTCAGATTATGAGTCTGATGCTCTACCCAAACTGAGCTATCCGTGGTGCAGACAGCAGGATTCGAACCTGCGACCTCCGGACCCAAATCCGGCGCTCTCCCCCTGAGCTACATCCGCGATCCCAATCCCCAAAGCGGCGCCGTATACAGGGCGGCAAAGCCGCCTGCACGGGCGGAGACGAAAGCTCCAACCGTTGTGCTCGCTTCGGTTTTCGTGACCGGGAGCGCGCCTATAGACCCTGCGACGGGTTGTCGCAAGTGGCATTGTGGCGGCGAATTTACGGCTTCTTTCGGCGGTGGTATTTCGGCAACAGTGCGCGGGATGGCGGCCTTGTCAGAAAGTGACGCGGCCGAGCACGCGCAGGCCGTCACCTTGCGGCTCGACCACCACCGCTTCGCCTTCGCGCGGCGAGACGCCGGTCAGCGCGACGATGTTTTCGAGATGGGTGACCATGACCAGATTGTCGGAGCCGGAATAGGCACGGATCTCCTTCATGACCGCGTCGAGCTGCGCGGCCTTCTCGGTCGGATCGCTCTTCAGGAGATCGAGCGGTGCAAAAAGCTCCGGCTCTGCTTCGAAGGCGATGCGGGCGGTGTCGAGGCAGCGGCAGTAGCGGCTGGACAGCACGCGCTCCACGGGGGCGGAACGAGCGCCGAACAAGGCGCCAATCTTATTTGCTTGCTGCTTGCCGCGTGCCGACAGATTGACCTGTGTCGCACAGTTTCCGATGTCGAAATTGGCGGGGTCGGTGGTCCCGGTGACCAGCGCATGGCGAAGCAGCACGACACGGCCGCCGTCGCGCAGCAATGCCCAGCCGGCGTCCGTTGCATGGGCGACAGCGGGAACGGCAAGCAGGAACAGCGCCAGTAAAAATCGAATCATCTGTTACCTTCCGAGAGCCGGATGTCGGTCCCGGTCATTCGCATATAGGGATCGGAAAGCCGGCACAAAGACAAGCGAAAGGCGGGCGCTCCGTCCGCAACTTCACTTTTTCGCCATCTGCTTCTTCGCCAGATCGATCTTCTGGTCGGTGAGCGGGATGGGGATCGTATAGCCGGCTTCAGTAAAGCCCTGCTTGGCGTTCTCGAAGAATTCGATCGCCTTGAGATATTCCGGCTTGCCTGCGCCGTAGCTGGCGCGGTTCCAGTGGACGTCGCCGATATTGTTCTGTTCGAAGGCCCACTGCAGTGGCTGGGTTTCACGCGTAAACACCTTCAGCGCCGCCGTGAACGCCGCTTCGGCGTCGTTGAGATATTTGTCGGTCCGCTGGAGATTGCCGAGATTGAGCAGGCTCATACCGATGCCATTTTGAGCATTGGCCCAGTCAACCGGTGCTGCCTCGAGGGTGAGTATTTCGAGCGCTGCCCGCCGCGCCGCAATCGAATCCTGCAGGGTCTTGGGATCGGCATTGCTCATGCTCAACCAGTGCAGCGTCGAGCCCAGGCCGGCCTGGGCCAGTGCCCATTGCTGCGGGTTGGTCTCGCGCTTGTACTCGCGCAACGCATTGCCGTAGGCGTCGACTGCATCGCTATAGTGTTCGGGCTTGTCGGCCACGCCGCCCAGCAGCTGCAGCGTGTTGCCGAGATTGTAGTAGCTCATGGCCCAGTCCTGCGGGAACTTCCGCCTGACATAGACCTGCCGCGCCGCCTGGAAGGCTGCCGCCGACTGTTCCAGCTTGGCCGCATCACGCGTGCGCTGGCCGAGCGTCTGGTAGATCGAGCCGAGATTGTTCTGCGCCGAGGCCCAGTCCATCGGGAAGCGCTGGCGGGTGAACACAGTCAGCGCGTCATCATAGGCGGAAGCTGCTTCCTCAAGCGTAGCCGTGCCCATGTCGAAGCGGGCAACACCGCTCAGTGCATTTCCGAGATTGAGACGACTGGTGGCCCAGGACACCGGAAAGGTTTCCCGGGTTCGCACTTCCAGCGCGGCGCGGAAAGCGTCGGCCGCCTCATTGATCTTGGCCTTGTCGTTGAGCTGGATGCCAAGTGTGACCAGCGTGTTGCCGAGATTGTTCTCGACCATCGCCCATTCCACCGGCGTTTTGGCGCGTGTGTACTCCTCGAGCGCCAGCCGGTAAGCGGCTTCGGCCTGCTTCAGATGCTCGCCGACGGGTTCGCGTTCGGAGAGTGCATAGAGGGCGAGGCCAAGATTGTTGTGCGAAGATGCCCAGTCCAAGGGCAGCTTGTTGCGCGGGCGCTTCTCCAGCGTGGCGCGCATTGCTGCCACCGCATCGTTCAGGCGCTTGGGGTCGCTTTCGCGTTCCCCTATCTTCAGCAGCACATTGGCCAGGTTGTTCTGCGCAGCGGCCCAGTTGCGATCATCTTCCTCGCGCTCGAAGACGACAAGCGAATCGCGAAAGATCTGCGCCGCTTCTTCCAGATGCGCGGTCTCGGTTTCGCGTTCGCCGATGGTTTGCAGCACGACCGCCATATTGTTGCGAGTGATTGCCCAATCGCGGTTCTGTTCACCGTTGGGGATGAAGTTCAGAATGACATGATAGGCCTCGATGGATTGTTGCAGGGCATCGAGGTCGCCCGTGGCGTAGCCATAAGCGTTCAGCGCCTCGGCCTCCTGGTTCTTGTAGTTCCAGCGCAGCTTGTCGTCCCACTTCTCGACCAGCGAGAACGCCTTGGCATAGTCGTTGGCGGCGGATTTGTAGTCGAAGACCAGTGCGGCGGCGTCGGCGCGTTTGGCATAGATGGCGGCGTCGGCGATGCGCTTTTGCCTGACCAGATCCTCGGCCTCGTCGACCGCACCGCTGTTTTGCTCAACCCGGCCGACCGCGTCATCGAGGAATTTGCGCGCCGTCACCATGGCGCCCTGGTTGATGGCTTTGTCGGCGGACGCGACCAGGCGGCTGATCTCGGGATCGTCGGTGCGCAGCGCCGCGCGCTCGGCCATCATCTTCTTCAGGCGCTCGGCCTGGCCGTCCAGCACCTTCTGAAGGTCGTTCGGGTCCTCCGGGATCTTTTCCGTGCCGAGCGCCTTGAGCACGCCGTAGAGCGCGTCGAGCGGCACGCCGTCCTTGAGCGAGGCCAGTTCCACCTGCGCCCGCTTGGGGTCAGGCAGGTCGGAGATGGTCAAAAGCAATTGCCGCCGCTCACCAGTGATCAGCCCATCATCGCCGGTCGGCTCCGGCGGCGCGACACCGAAATAGAGCAGACGGCGCAGGCTCTCGCTGACCCAGGGGCGCTGCTTTGCCTTGGTGTCGAGATAGACCTCTTCGGTCACCATGCGCATGACCGAGCCGAATTCCGTACCCTTCATCGCCGTTAGGTGACGCAGAAGCGCCGCCGCATAGGGGCTGTTTTGGCCTACGGCGCCATCGAGCGCCGGGCGGCCCGGCTCCGCGGCAAAGCCGACCACCGTGCCGAGGCTGGCATCCTCCGCCGTTGCATTGCCGAGCGCCTTGGCGCCACGCACCGGTTCCAGCCCGCCGGCGCCGATGGGCTCGGCGGAAGCCGTCGGCGCCAGGCGTACGACCGCATCGGCCGGAAACGGATTGGTGCGGCAGGCGTCGAGCAGCACGATCGTCACCGGCACGGTCTTCTTCAACTCGTCCATGACGGCCGAAATCGGCACCAGCGCCTCACCGGCATTTTTCAGCGAGGAGACGTCGGCGTCGACCGGCACCAGATAGTTCTCGCCGCCGGCCTCGATGCCATGGCCGGAATAGTAGATGAAGGCGACGTCGGCGCCTTCGGCATCCTCGGTAAACCGCTCCAGGTCGCGCTTCAGCTTGGCGGCATCCCGATCGGTGACGTTGCGGGCATCGAAACCGAGGTCGGTCAGCATCTTGGCCATGTCGCGGGCATCGTTGGCCGGATTGGCCAGGGACGCGATATGGTCGTACTTCGACTGGCCGATGATCAGCGCCACGCCCTTGAGGCTTTCGGTCTCAGTGGCCTGAGCCACCGATACGGCAAGGCAAAGCAGCACGGCGACGAAAGCCGCCAGCCGCCGGACAAGATTGCCTTTCGAGGTGCCGACAAAGGCCATTTGTCGTGTCGTCCGCCCAATGATCCAAACCCTCTATAAGCCTGCCAGCCGACGATGATCAAATTCGGGCGCGATTGCGCCGCGAGCATGGCTCGCTTATCCCTCTGGAAATGTCGCCGCTTACCGAAACCGTCCTCTTCGTCTTCAGCCTTGTCGCGCTCGGATATGTCGCCGGGTGGACCGGCTATCTCCGGCCGGCGAGCGGCGAGGGCATCTCCGAATTCGCCATCAACGTGGCGATGCCGCTGCTGCTGTTCCAGACGATGGTGCGGTCCGACTTCCATGGTGTCGCGCCATGGCCGCTATGGGGCGCTTACTTCGCGGCCGTCGCCATCACCTGGGCCGCCGGCCATCTGGTCACCACCCGTGTCTTCGGCAGGGATTCTCGTGCCGGTGTCGTTGGCGGCGTGTCGTCGGCGTTTTCCAATGTCGTGCTGCTCGGCGTGCCCTTTATCCTCGGCATATTCGGTGCGGATGGCTTCGAGGTGCTGTCTCTGCTGGTCTCCGTGCATCTGCCGACCATGCTGATGGCCTCGATCGTGCTGTTCGAAGTGTTCGGCCGCGGCAGCGGCGAACCCGTGCATCCTTTGCGCGTTATCCGTAGCTTCCTCAGGCGGCTGTTCATGAATCCGTTGATCATCGGGATTCTGGCGGGGCTCGCATGGCGCATCACCGGTGCACCGCTGCCTGATGTCGCCATGCGCCTGGTCGATGCGCTGGCCGCTACGGCAGGGCCGGTGGCGCTGTTCGCCATGGGGCTCAGCCTGCGCCGCTTCGGCATTTCGGGCAATGTCCGGCCGGCGCTGGTGCTTTCGGCGCTGAAACTGTTCCTGATGCCGGCGCTGGTGCTTGTCTTCGTCTGGTTGCTCGGCCTGCCGCCCTTGACGGCCAAGGTGGCGGTGATGGTGGCCGCGATGCCATCCGGCGTCAATTCCTACCTGATCGCCGTGCAGTTCAACACCGGCCAGGCGCTGGCGTCGAACCAGATGACCATCGCCACGGCCTGTGCCGTTCTCACCACCACCTTCTGGCTGACGGTGGTGGTTCACGTCTTCGGCTAGGGCCTACATGACAACTTGCATGCGGCCCTCGTCTTGTGCTGGCCCAACCCCTATATGCCATCTTGCGATTGCTTGCGGGGCTTGCCCTAGGTTAAGAGCAGTGGCTTCAGCGTGCCGGCTCCGCAGCCTTTGCGCACGCTCATCGAAGAGATCCAGAAACCGGCCCGTCAGTGCGCCGAACGGAGGCTAGACCATGCTTCAGAAAACCAGCCATTTCATGCGCCAGGCCAATCTCATCAATGGCGAATGGGTGCAGGCCGATAGCGGCCAGACGGTCGACGTCAACAACCCGGCCACCGGCCTCAAGATCGGCACCGTGCCGAAGTCGGGCAAGGCGGAAACCCGCCGCGCCATCGAAGCCGCCGCCGAAGCCTTCAAGAGCTGGCGCAAGACCACCGCGCTCGAACGCTCGAAGCTCTTGCGCAAGCTGCATGACGCGATGATGGACAATCAGGACGTGCTGGCCGAACTGCTCACCATCGAGCAGGGCAAGTCGCTGGCCGAATCCAAGGGCGAGATCGGCTCGGCCGCCGCCTACATCATGTGGTTCGCCGAGGAAGGCCGCCGCACTTACGGCGATGTCGTGCCGTCGCCGTGGGGCGACCGCCGCATCCTGGTGACCAAGGAGCCGGTCGGCGTCATCGCCGCCATCACGCCGTGGAATTTCCCGTCCTCGATGCTTGCCCGCAAGCTCGGCCCCGCACTTGCCGCCGGCTGCACCGCCGTCGTCAAGCCGGCCTCGCAGACGCCTTACTCGGGTCTCGCCTGGGGCGCGCTTGCCGAGGAAGTCGGCTTCCCCAAGGGCGTCGTCAACATCCTGACCGGCTCGGCCGCCGAGATCGGCGATGAGATCTGCGCCAACCCGCTGATATCGAAAATCACCTTCACCGGCTCGACCGAGATCGGCAAGCTTCTGATCCAGAAGTCGTCGGTCACCGTCAAGAAAGTGTCGATGGAACTCGGCGGCAACGCGCCGTTCCTGGTGTTCGACGACGCCGACCTCGATCGTGCCGTCGCCGGCGCCATCACGGCGAAGTACCGCAATTCCGGGCAGACCTGCGTTTGCACCAACCGCTTCCTGGTTCAGGCCGGCATTTACGACAAGTTTGTCGAGAAGCTGGTCGTCGCCAGCAATGGCCTGAAGGTCGGCTCCGGCCTCGAAGAGGGCGTGCAGCAGGGGCCGCTGATCGATGTGAAGGCGGTGGAGAAGGTCGAGGAATTCATCACCGACGCCACGTCCAAGGGCGGCAAGGTCGTTGCCGGCGGCAAGCGCCACGCGCTTGGCGGCTCGTTCTTCCAGCCGACCGTCATCGCCAATGCCAAGCCTGACATGCGCTTCATGAAGGAAGAGATCTTTGGCCCGATCGCCCCGGTGTTCAAGTTCGAGACCGAGGAAGAGGCCATCGCGCTCGCCAACGACACCGAGTTCGGCCTTGCCGCCTATTTCTATACGGGCGATCTCGGCCGCGCCTTCCGCGTCATGGAAGGCCTGAAATACGGCATGGTCGGCGTCAATGAAGGCCTGATCACCACGCCGGAAGCGCCGTTCGGCGGCGTCAAGGAATCGGGCCTCGGCAAGGAAGGCGGACATCAGGGCATCGAGGATTATCTCGACACCAAATATGTCTGCATTGGCGGCCTCGGCCTCTAAATCACTGGCGGGCAGGGCTGGCCGCGCGCCTGCCCTTGCCAGACGACATTCAGCCGGCCTAGAGCGGTTCACCGTTTCACGGAAACGTCAAACCGCTCTATTTCTTTGTTTGGAGCAATTCCGAGTCGGAAAACCGTTTCACACTTTTCCTGGAATTGCTCTAAGTCCATGGATCAACGAACCGACGTTTGGGCATTGCGATGAAGGACGGCGAAGTCTTCGGCACGACGCAGGCGGGCGAACCCGTCCGCCGGTTCACCATCCGTGGCGGCGGCATCAGCGCCAACATCATCGGGCTCGGCGCCATCATCCAGGATCTGCGGCTCGCCGGCCACGATGCGCCGCTGGTGCTGGGCTATGACCGCTTCGAGCCTTACGAGACAGACCGGGCCTTCTTCGGCGCGGTCGTCGGCCGCTATGCCAACCGCATCCGCGACGGCCGCTTCACCATTGCCGGCCAGCGCTACCAGACGGAGCGCAACTTCCTCGGCAAACACACGCTGCATGGCGGTTCGCGGGGCTTTTTCCACCGGCCGTGGACGGTTTCGCTGCACGGCCGGGATTTTGTCACACTGACGCTGCACGATCCCGACGGTACGATGGGCTTTCCCGGCGCGCTGGACGTCACCTGCACCTACCGGCTGAAGATCCCTGGCACGCTCTCGATGGAGCTGACCGCCACCTGCGAGGAGCCGACGCTGTGCAATCTGGCGCAGCATTCGTACTTCAATCTCGACGATGGCGGCAGCAGTGACATTCTCGACCACCGGCTGATGCTGAATGCCGGCGCCTACACGCCGGTTGATGGCGAGATGATCCCGACCGGCGTGGTCAAGCCTGTCGACGATACCCCGTTTGACTTCCGCCAGGCGCGGCCGCTGCGCATGGAAACGGAAGGCGAGCAGCTCCCCTACGACGTCAATTTCTGCCTTGCGTCCAGCCGTGGTCCGCTTCACCAGGTGGCGTGGGCGCAAGGCGCCAATTCAGGCGTCGAGATGGAGGTCTGGACCACCGAGCCCGGCCTGCAGCTTTACACCGGCCAATATGTCACGCCGACTTCGGGCGGCCTGGGCGGGCGGCGCTACAAGGCGTTTTCCGGCTTTTGCCTCGAAGCACAGGCCTGGCCCGACGCGCCGAACCGTCCCTATTTCCCGCAGGCCACGCTGTGGCCGGGACAAATCTATCATCAGGTCACGGAGTATCGTTTCCGCTTACCCTGAGATTTCCTCAGCTGTTGAAAGCGGTTTTCAGCGTTTCGAACGGCGCCAGCGCGCCGCGCACCTGCACGACGGCGGCGGCGACACGGTGCGCGCGCTGTACGGCCTCGGCCGGCGCATGGCCGGCAAGCCGGGCGGCGAGATAGCCGCCATTGAAGGAATCGCCGGCGCCGGTGGTGTCGACGGGGGTGGCGACGTGCTGGGCCGGGACCGGCTGCAGGGTTCCGCCAGTGGCGATCAATGCCGGCTCCTCGCCATTCTTGACGACGACTTCGCCAACCAGTTTTCCAAACCGCGCTGCGGTCGCTTGCGGCGCGGTGTCGCCGAACAGCATCTGCTCGTCGGGAAAGGTCGGCAGCGCAATGTCGGTGACGGCAAGCGCGTCGAGGATCGCGGCTTGCGCCTCCTCGCGGCTCTGCCACAGCCGCGGCCGGTAGTTGGGGTCGAAGGCGACCAGTGAACCGGCTGCGCGCGCCTTGGCCACTTCTGCCAGCAGCGTCTTGCGCGCGGCGGCGTCCAGAATTGCCAAAGTGATTCCGGAAAAATACACAAGCGCCTGGTTTTCCAGGCTTTTTGCCAGGGCGGCCGGGTCCGACGCAAGCCGCTTTGCAGCCGCATCGCTGCGCCAATAGGTGAAGGCGCGTTCGGCGCCGGTCAAGGTGATGGCATAGAGGCCGGGCCGTGCACCCGGGATGACCGGGCTGGCGCCGATGCCGATGCCGTTTTCGGCGAAGAACGAGATCTGACCCTGCGAGAACGGGTCGTCGCCGAAGGCAGAGACGTAAGTGGCGGGCCTCTCGCCGCTCAGCGCATGCAGCGCCCACAGCGTGTTGAAGGTGTCGCCGGCAAAGCCCATCCGCCAGTTCGGCCCGGCCTGACCGGACAGTTCGAGCATGCACTCACCGATCGAAGCGACGCCGTCTGCTGCCATAACTCTCCCTCAGGGTTTGGTTTCGGTCCTGTAGCTTTTTGCGGCCGGCAGCGCCATGCTTGGCGGCGGCGGATTTTTGCGCCAGAAGCGTTTTCCCACAGAAGCGGCGGGACGCGAATTGCTTCCCGAGACGTTATGGTTGGAAGAGGAACCGGTTTGGCATCGATATGGCGTTATCTTCTTGCGGGCCTTGGTCTGGCCGCCTTGCTGGCTGGCATACTGGCGATCGTCTATCTGACCGCGCCGCAATCGGCGCCGGGTCCCGATATTTCGCGCTCGAAGAAAACCGCGAACGGCTTGTTTGTCGCCAGTTTCCAGCCGGAGCGGGGCGTTATCAAACAAGGCGAGTTGCAATCCTGGTTGCTCACCCTGAAGACGGTCAAGGGCAATCCCGTGGAGGGTGCTGCGATCTCGGTCTCCGGCGGCATGCCGCAGCACAATCACGGCCTGCCGACCAGTCCGCAGGCCACCGATTATCTGGGCGAGGGGCGCTACCGCATCGAGGGGCTGAAGTTCACCATGAGCGGCGTGTGGCAGTTGCGCTTCGCCATTTCAGCCGCGGCCGGTTCCGACAACGTCGTCTTCAACGTGGTGCTGTGAGCCGCCGATGAACCGCGTGTTGCGCCTTCTGGCATTGGCGGCGGTTCTGCTGGTTGCCGGCTGCGGCAAGCCGGATTTTTCCGACGCCGAGAAGAAGACGATTGCGTCACTGGCGCTCAACGCCTTGCCGGCGCTGAAGCCCGACACCACCAACCGCTTCGCCGACGTGCCGGCGGCTGCGGCCCTGGGCTCCACTTTGTTCTTCGACCAGGGCATGAGCCATGACGGCACCGTGTCGTGCTCGACCTGTCACAAGATCGACCGGCAATTCCAGGACGACCTGCCACAGGCCGTCGGCGTCGGCCGCACCAACCGGCGCTCGATGCCGCTGGCCGGTGTGGCGCGCAATCCGTGGTTCTTCTGGGACGGAAGGCGTGACAGCCTGTGGGCGCAGGCGCTGACGCCGCTGGAAAATCCGCTCGAGCAGGCGGGAAACCGCGCCGCCTTCGCGCACTACATCCAGAAGCGCTTCGGCGAGCGCTACGAGCGGATCTTCGGGCCGCTGCCCGACCTTTCCGCCGTTCCCGCCAACGCCAGCCCGCTCGGCAACGAGGCCGAGCAGGCGGCGTGGAAGGCGATGAGCGCGGCCCAGATGGACGACGTCAACCGCGTCTTTTCCAATATCGGCAAGGCGATCGCGGCCTTCGAACGGTCGATCGAACCGGCGCAGACGCGCTTCGACCGTTTCGCCATCGACCTCGCGTCCGGCGCCAAGCCGAAAGCCGACGATGCGTTTTCGCCGGAGGAAGTCCTCGGGCTGAAACTGTTCATCGGCAAGGCCAATTGCGTGACCTGCCATAATGGTCCGCGCTTCACCGACAACTCTTTCCACAATACGGGCGTGCCGCCGGTCAAGGATTTGCCGCTGGATCGCGGCCGCTTCGATGCGGTGGCTCAAGTCCAGGCCGATCCGTTCAATTGCTTCGGCGCCTTTCGCGATGGCGACGCCAGCGCCTGCGGCGAACTGCGCTTCATGGTCAAGGACGCGCCCGAACTCATGCGCGCCTACAAGACGCCGTCGCTGCGGGGCGCGGCGACGCGGCCGCCCTATATGCATGCCGGCCAGTTCTCCTCGCTGGAGGAGGTGGTGGCGCATTATTCGGCGGCACCCGCTGCTGTCGAGGGCACCTCCGAGGTGCACCCGCTGCAGCTGTCGGACCGTGAACGCGCTGCGCTGGTGGCATTCTTGAAGACGCTGTCGGAGTGAGTCAGCGGTCCTTCACCGTCTCCATTGCCACGAAGGTCGAGGTCTGGGCGACGTGCGGGAGCGCCGAGATGCGCTCGCCGAGCACGCGGCGGTAGGCGGCGATGTCGGTGGTGCGGACCTTCAGCAGATAGTCGAAGCTCGACGCCATCATGTGGCATTGCTCGATTTCCGGCACGGCCTGCACCGCGCGGTTGAAAGCGTCGAGGGCGGCCGAGCGCGTATCCGACAGTTTGACCTGGACGAAGGCGACATGGCCTTCGCCCATGCGCTCGCGATCGATGATCGCCTGGTAGCCTCTGATGTAGCCGTCCTTTTCCAAGCGCTTTACCCGCGCCTGCACCGGCGTCTTCGATAGGCCGACCTTGCCGGCCAGTTCCGACATGGACAGCCGCCCGTCGCGCGCCAGGGACGACAGGATGTTTTTATCGATGCGGTCCAATTGGTCTTCTGTCACTGATATTGCAGTCCAATTGATGACAGCGTGAGCACAATGATAGTTCATTCGGCCTGCAATGTCGATTTCTTTGGACCGGTTGAAAATGCGGCTCTGTGCTAGCTTGCGCCATTCGGTCCGGCGACCGCCGGCCCGTTCCCTGATGCTCGCTCCGCAGGACCGCCATGCCGCTCGACACCATCCGCCAGCAGATCCGCGCCAACTACCTGCCCGACGAAGACGCGGCGGTGAAGAGGCTTGCCGAAGCAACCGGGCTTTCCACCGAAGACCGCGATGCGATCTCGGCTCGTGCCGCCGATCTGGTGCGGGCGGTGCGCGGCTCGTCCGACCCGCGGCTGATGGAGGTTTTTCTTTCGGCCTACGGCCTCTCCACCAAGGAAGGCGTGGCGCTGATGTGCCTGGCCGAGGCGCTGCTGCGCGTGCCCGACACCGAGACCATGGACGACCTCATCGCCGACAAGATCGCGCCGCATGACTGGTCGGCGCATTCGGGCGGTTCGAGTTCGATCTTCGTCAATGCCTCGACCTGGGCGCTGATGCTGACCGGCCGCGTGCTCGACGAGGGCGAAGGCGGCATCGAAGGCACGCTGCGCTCGATGGTGCGAAGGCTGGGCGAGCCGGTCATCCGCAAGGCGGTCGCCGCCGCCATGCGCGAAATGGGCGAGCAGTTCGTGCTCGGCCGCACCATTGCCGAGGCGATCAAGCGCGGCCGTCCGATGATCCAGAAAGGCTATCTCTATTCCTTCGATATGCTGGGCGAGGCGGCCCGCACCGAGGCCGACGCGCTGCGCTATCTCAAGGCCTATGCTGACGCCATTTCCTCGCTCGATTCCGGTTCCAACGGCCCGGATATCCGGCAGAACCACGGCATCTCGGTCAAGCTGTCGGCGCTGCATCCGCGCTATGAAGAGGCGCAGAAGGAAAAGATGCTGCCTGTCATGGCTGAGCGGCTGCTGTCGCTGGCGCTGGCCGCACGCCATTCGCGCATGGGCCTCAACATCGACGCCGAGGAAGCCGACCGCCTAGACCTCTCGCTGGATGTGATCGAGCGGGTGCTGGCCGAGCCGGAGCTTGCCGGTTGGAACGGGTTTGGCGTCGTCGTCCAGGCCTACGGTCCGCGCGCGGCCTTCACCATCGACTGGCTCTATGCGCTGGCGAAAAAGTACAACCGCAACATCATGGTGCGGCTGGTCAAGGGCGCCTATTGGGACACCGAGATCAAGCGAGCGCAGACGCTCGGGCTTTCCGGCTACCCCGTCTTCACCCGCAAGGCCAACACCGACGTTTCCTACATGGCCTGCGCCAAGAAGCTGCTTGGCATGACCGACCGCATCTATCCGCAATTCGCCACCCACAATGCCCATACCGTCGCCGCCATCCTGTCGATGGCCGACAATCGCGATGCCTTCGAATTCCAGCGCCTGCACGGCATGGGCGAGGCGCTGCATGAGACGGTGCGCCAGGCCGAAGGCACGCGCTGCCGCATCTATGCGCCGGTCGGCGCGCATTCCGACCTGCTTGCCTATCTGGTTCGTCGTCTGCTGGAAAACGGCGCCAACTCCTCTTTCGTCCATCAGCTGACCGACGAGGATGTCGAGCCGGAAGATATTGCGCGCGATCCGCTCGAAACGGTCGAGAGCCAAGGGCCAGCAGCCAATTCGGCGATCGCTCGCCCGGCGACGATCTTCGGCGCCGGGCGGCGCAACTCGAAGGGGTTCGACATCACCGATCCGGTGACGCTGGCTGCGATCGACAAGGCCAAGGCCGCCTTCGCCGGGCCCGAGCGCTGGCATGCAAAGCCGATCACGCGTGCGGCCGGCTACGGCAAGCAGCGCCCGGTGGTCAATCCGGCCAAGCCTGCCGAAGTCGTCGGCACAGTCGCCGAAGCCGCCGCCAAGCAGGTCGCGACCGCGGTGCGCTTTGCGGTGGAAGCGCAGCCGGCCTGGGCGAAGCGCCCCGTTGCCGAGCGAGCCGCCATTCTCAACCGCGCCGCCGATCTCTATGAGGCCAATGCCGTCGAGTTCTTCGCGCTCGCCACAAGGGAAGCCGGCAAGTCGCTTGCCGACGGCGTGGCTGAAGTGCGCGAAGCCGTTGACTTCCTGCGCTACTACGCCGCCGAAGCGGCCAACAACGAAGCGGGCACCGAGGCGCGCGGCGCCATCGTCTGCATCTCGCCATGGAATTTTCCGCTCGCCATCTTCACCGGTCAGATCGCGGCCGCACTCGTCACCGGCAATTCGGTTATCGCCAAGCCGGCCGAACAGACACCGCTCATCGCCTTCCGCGCCGTCGAACTCTTGCGCGAAGCCGGCGTGCCGGAAGATGTCATCCAGCTTCTGCCCGGCGACGGCCCGTCGGTCGGCGGACCGCTGACCGCGGACCCACGCATTGCCGGCGTCTGCTTCACCGGCTCGACCGAGGTCGCCAAGCTGATCGAAAAGCAGTTGGCCGAGACGGCAGCGCCCGACGCCATGCTGATCGCCGAGACCGGCGGTCTCAATGCCATGATCGTCGATTCCACCGCACTCCCCGAACAGGCGGTGCGCGACATACTGGCGTCTGCCTTCCAGAGTGCCGGCCAGCGCTGCTCGGCGCTGCGCGTGCTCTACGTGCAGAAGGACGTCGAGAAGAAGATGCTGGAGATGCTGAAAGGCGCCATGGAGGCGCTCACCATCGGCGATCCTTGGGCTATTTCGACCGATGTCGGTCCGGTGATCGACGATGAGGCACAGGCTTCGATCCGCGACTATTGCACCACGATGGGCCTGCAGGGCCGCCTGATCGCCAAGCTCGAAGCGCCGAAGGACGGCCGCTTCGTCGCGCCGCATGTGTTCCGGGTCAAGGGTATCGAAGATATGGAGCGCGAAGTGTTTGGCCCGGTACTGCATGTCGCGACCTTCGACGCCGATGGGATCGACGCCGTCATCGCCGCTATCAACCGCAAGGGCTATGGCCTCACCTTCGGCCTGCACACCCGCATCGAGGGCCGCGTCCAGCATTTCGTCGACGGCATCCATGCCGGCAACATCTATGTCAACCGCAACCAAATCGGCGCAGTGGTCGGTTCGCAGCCCTTTGGCGGCGAGGGGCTTTCAGGCACCGGGCCGAAGGCCGGCGGTCCGCATTATCTCCGGCGGTTCCGCAAGGCGCCGGAGGCCGGCACCGAGATTGCGGAGGGCCACAAGGTGACGGCGACCGAACTCGCCGACAATCTGCCCGAGCCGACGCTTGGCGGCTGGTCGACGCGGCCGGACCGCATCGCCATTTTGAGAAAACATCTGCGCGGCAAGGGCGCAGCGGCGATCGGCGCTGCCGCTGCAATCGATTTCGGCCAGGTCGACCTGCCCGGGCCGACCGGCGAGGCCAACACGCTGTCGCTGTCGCCGCGCGGCCGGGTGCTGTGCCTCGGGCCGGACGCCGACACGCTGCTTGCCCAGACGATCCAGGCGCTTGCCGCCGGCAACGCGGTGCTGGCCGTGGCGCCCGGCGCGCCGGCAGCCCTCTCCGCATTGACCGGCAAGGGGCTGCCGTTGGCAGCCATAGATGGCCGGCCCGACCCGGTCGAGGCGCGTTCGCTGCGCGTCGATGTTGTCGCCTTCTCGGGCAAGCCGGAAGCAGCCCGCATCGTGCGCAAGGTCATCGCCAACCGGAGCGGCCCGATCGTGCCGCTGGTCAGCGAAGTGCTCAACCCGGCGGCCTATGCGCATGAACGCGCCGTCTGCGTCGACACCACGGCGGCCGGCGGCAATGCCAGCCTGCTCGCCGCGGCGTAGGGAACTTTTCGCGGCTCGCTTGCCTGTGTCTGGTTGCAAGGATATGCGCTGATAGAGAACAGTAACCCGAGCGGGCGCAGCCGAGCCGATGGAAGACACGTCCCTACCGTTCGAGCTGCCGCGCGTGGCCGTGGTCATCACCTGCTATAATTACCGGTCTTATGTCGAGCGTGCCATACGCTCTGTGCTGGCGCAGACCTACCGGAATTGGGATTGCGTCATCGTTGACGATGCCTCGACCGACGGCTCGGGCGACCATGTCCGGCAGCTTCTCCAGATCATGGACGATCCGCGCCTGCGCCAACTGGTGCGCCAGGACAATGGCGGGCAGATCGCGGGCTTCCGCGATGGCTTTGCCGCGACCGATGCGCCTTTCATCGCATTTCTCGATGCCGATGATGTCTGGCTGCCGGACTTTCTCCTCGCGCATCTGTCGACCCATCTCAACACCACGCATTCGGCCGCGCTGTCCAGCTCCGACGTTTTTCTGGTCGATGGCAACGACACCTTGCTCGCCGGTACTTTCCTTGCGTTGCGCAAACCGCGTTCCGGGCCGGAACGCAATGGCGTCGCCATTGGCCCCGGCGGCCAGCTTTCCGGCATGGCGCCAGGGATCTCCTATGCATCGCAGCATCCCGTAACCTATTTTGCTCCGAACGTGTCGGGCTGGCTGTGGTCGCCGTGCTCGGCCATCCTCTACCGGCGTGGTGCGCTGGAGCCGGTATTGTCCTTCCCTTTCAAGGCCAAAGTGGGGACCGACTACCTGGCGGCAACATGTGCACATATGGCCGGTGGCAGCCTCATCTTGTCCGAATGCCTCGGTCTCTATCGCCTGCACGGGTCCAACCTATCTACCAGCACTGCCTTTGCCGGTGGTCCTGTGCTGCAAACGCCTGGCTTCAGAACCTACAGGAGCGTCCTGGCTGCGGATGTCGTCGATTATGTGCTGGCGAATTCAACCTGGCTCAGCGATGTCAACGGGCGCAATTTCATACCCGCATTCCTGAAGCAGCATGTGCGCCAATTCAGGGAGATCGCCCGCGATCCGCGCCTTGTGCGTTATCTGACCCGCGGACAGCCTTTGCAACGGCTGCGCCTGCACATTGCCGGATGGTTGCGGCGGCTGGGCGGCCGCGGCTCGATGCGATAAATGACAAGAGCGCCTGAGGTTCTCACGCTCGAGTCGCGTCAAGCGCCTTCGACGACCGAGAAGCCTTCGAACTGCGGATGGCCGAGATAGTGCACCTTGGAGGTGCCGGCGTTGCGGTGGGCGGCGCGGAAATTCTCGGATTTGGTCCAGGCGACGAAATCCTCGTGACTTGCCCACACCGTGTGCGAGGCAAACAGCGTGTAGCCCTCGGTCTCGTTGACCGGGCCGCGCAGCAAGTGGAATTCCCTGAAGCCTTTCATCTCCGAGAGGCTGGAATCGCGGTTCTTCCAGACATCCTCGAAGGCGGTCTCCGAGCCGTTCTGGACCTTGAAGCGGTTCATGGCGATGTACATTGGCTTCCTCTTGAATTGGCGGACGACATTTGGCGAAGGTCTACGAGCTGCTTAAAACGGGCCGATCCGCGCCCTGAACACCCAGCTTGACATGCCGGTCTCGGGTGGAATGGGCGGGAACGGGGCCTGCTGGCGTACCAGTTTCAAAGCGAATTGGTCGAGTTCTGCGGATCCTGAACTTTCGGCAAGCTGCAGGTCGCTGATGCTGCCATCGGCCATGACGACGAAAACGACCCTGGCATTGTTGAGAGCCTTTTCCTGAATCTCTTTCGAAACACGGCGGTTGGCGCGGGCAAGCTTGTTCTGAACTTCAACGCTGTAACCGGATTCCATCGCATTGCCGGCTGCGCCCTGTTTTTCACCCTTGCTGGCCGCCGCCAGCGCGTCACGTTCCTCGCCATCTGTCGCGCCAGCGTCTACCGATTCTGATGGGCTAGGCCTCGGGCTCGGGACCGGAGCCTTGGCATCAGGCAAATCAACAGGAGGCTCGTCGGCGGGCGGCGCCTCTGAACTTTGGGGTTGAACGGCTGACGATGTCGGCTTCTCAGCCGCTGGGGCGACACTTTGATCATTCGGGATCGCGGCCGTCAGTGTATCTGGAGCGACGATTGCCTGTTTGGCGGCTTCCGGCGCAGGCTTGGGTGCCGGCGGGTCCTTGACGGGTTGGGCCGCCTCGGTTGACGGCGCGGGTTGAACGGCCTCGGGCTTGGCCGGCTGCGGATCGGCTACCAGGGCAACATCGATCGCGTCAGGCGGCAGGTTTTTCAAAGCGGTGCCGACGACGTCGGCGCCGGATTGTTGGGAGCCTTCGGCTTGTATCGCATCTCCGGTATCGAACGTTCCGGCGGGTGCGACCAGGAAAGCGGCCGCTGCCGCCGCGTGCAGCAGGCAGGAGGCAACGATCGCCCCCGTCCATTTGCGATCGGCCGCCGGCCGCGCAAGCGGCACGGGCGGCGCAATCGCCAGTTCGTTGCCGGCGTCGTCGGGGAGGGGGCTGATGTCCTGCATGTCTCGCGGCGAGACCTGCCGCGAGCCAGGCGGGATTGTCAAATCAAGATCGGTTGCCGGCCATGACGGCGGACCGGAGACAGGCCAAGCCGCGCTGTCCTGCGGAAGGCGGGATGCAGTCCCACCTCAGACGCCGAAAGCGATACCGGTCTTGGTTTCGGTCTTCAGACCGCGCATGCAGGCTCCCGGCTCCACGCCAGTGCCGGCGCATTCGGTGGCGCTGTTGATCAGCACGCGGCTGAGTTTGGTGCAGTTGGTGCCGGCGAGGTCGAAGCGGGTCACCTTGGTCTTGCCGGCGGGCAGATCCTTGAAGTCGAGCACGCTCAGACGGTCGACGACGCCGGCCTCGTTGAACAGCGCGATCTCGAAGGCCGCCTTGGACAGATCGGCGCCGAGCGCATTGTTGACGACGAAAGTCAGGCGGCAACCCTTGTCGGAGGGCTGCGCGGCATTGAGCTCGAGGCTGAGTTGCGGCGTCGGCGCGGACTGAGCCCAGGCCGGCGCCGAGCCAAGCGACATCGCCAGCGTCGCGGTCAACAGACGGAGCGATGTCGTCAAGCTTATCATTGAAGTCAGCCTCCGAAGCGCATGGTTGCGGCCAGCTTCAGCGTGATGCCGGGCTCGTAGATGACGGCGGTCGTGCCGCCGTTCAGCGGGTTGGTGTATTTGACATCGAACAAATTGTCGGCGCGGAAGTCCACCTTCAAATTGTCGGTTGCCTGGTAACTGGCGAAGGCGTTGACCAGCGTATAGTCCTTGGCAACGGGATTGCCCTTCGGCTTGCCGTTGTACTGCACCTCGCCGCCGACGGTCAGCTTGTCCTCGAGGAAACGGAAGCCGAGCTGCCCGGTGACCTGCGAGGACGGGATGGTGGCAAGGTCGGCCCGCTCACCTTCATAGGAGATGGTGTGGCCGTTGATGATCGAGGCCGAGAGCCCGGCATAGCCCCAGCCGGCATCGTAGACGCTTTCCAGTTCGAAGCCGTTGATCTTGGCCTGGGCGAAGTTCTGGTATTGGAAGCAGATCGGAATGCCGGGGCCAAACGGGCAGCCGCTGGTCGGGTCGAACGGCGACAGCGTCACGCCCTCGATGTAGTCGTCGACATTGTTGTGGAAGTAGGCGGCCTTGAGCCGAAATGCGTCGCCGGCCTCGATAACGTCGTTCAGCTTGTAGTTGACGCCGAATTCGGTGGTCTTGCCGGTTTCAGGCCGCAGGTTCGGGTTGGGCAGGAACGGGAAGGTGACGCCGGCCGGATGATTGCCGCTGATCAGCGTTTCGGTCAGCGACGGAGAGCGGTAGCCTTCGGCGTAGGTGCCATAGAATTGCAGGCCAGCCAGGCTGGCGCTTTCGAACGGCGAGAGGCCAACGGTGATGCGCGGCGACAGCCTGTCGCCTGAGGTTTCGTTGTCCGAGTCCTTCAGGCTGTAATTGTCGTAGCGCAGACCGGTGATGATTTCGAGCCAGTTCCAGCTCAGCCTGTCCTGGATGTAGGCGCCCGAGACGTCGCGCTTGCCCGACGGCGTATAAAAACTGTCGCCGCCCGACGTGCCGCCGGTCTCGACATCGTCGCCGACCCAGTCGCCGCCATAAGTCAGCTCATGCGAGATGCCGGCGGTCTCGAAGCGCGACGTGTTCCAGATGTCGATGCCGGTCGTGCCGACATCGAAGGTCGACGTCGAGCCTGCCGGAAGCACGACGGGAAGACCGGTGACCGGATCGAAGCGGTTTTGCGGCACGAGCGTGGTCAGGTCGAGATTGGTCTTGTTGTAGGAGGCGTTGATGTGGAGATCGAGCCAGCTCCTGGCGTCGTCGGTGATGTTGTAGCGGGCGGTAAAAGTGCTCGACTTCAGGTCGACGTCGTTGGCCGGCACGCCGCCGCTGGTTTCCGTCCAGCCGTCGCTCGAACCGACCCAGCCGAGCTTCAATTCGCTGTTTTCACTCGGGCGGATGGTGGTCTTGAGCAGGCCGCTCAGCACGTCGAAGCCGGTGCCGGCGACGGTGTCGCCGCTGCCATTCTTGTAGTCGTCGTAGTCGCGGTAGACGATGTTGCCCAGGACATCCCAGTTTTCGTTGAACTTGTAGGCGCCGGTCGCGCTGGTGGTCCAGCCCTTGCCGTTGCTCTCATAGCGTCCGGTGACGGAGCCGGCCCAGGTCTCACCCGGCCTCAGGAAGTCCTCGGCATCCTTGGTGTCAAAGAAGACGACGCCGCCAATGGCGCCGGAGCCATAGGTGTTGGCGGTGGGACCGCGAATGACGTCGACGGACTTGATGAGTTCGGGATCGACATAGAAGGTCGACTGCGTGCCGTGGTCGGAGCGCTGGAAATTCTGCCTGGCGCCGTCGACGATCACCGCGACGCGGCCGAAATCCTGCAGGCCGCGAATGTTGATGCTGGAACTGACGCGCCGTGCATCGGCCTGCATGGTGACGCCCGGCACGCCGAGCAGCATCTCGTTGGGTGTCGTCGCCATGCGGCGGTCGAGCTGTTCCTGGTCGACATGGCTGGCCGAGGCCAGCGACTCGATCGCCGTCTCGCCGGTGCGGCTGATGACGAGGATCTTGTCGAGCAGCGTCACGCCGGCAGGCGCAGGCTTGGTGTCCTCGGTTTTCTTGCTCGGATCAGTCTGCTGCTGGTCGGTAGCTTGCTGCGCGCCGGCCGGCGGCGTCAACAACGCGATCGCTGCTGCCCCCGCAAGCAAGGCTGCCATTGTCTTTGCCATAGGCCGATGCACCGGATCGGCGTTTGCCAGATCCAGTCGTCCACGATTTGCCAACCCCATTGCCCCAACTCCAAATCCAGGTTCGATGCTGGCTGGCGGCGGCGCTCGCTGGCATTTTTCATTTCGTCCGGCGTCTTAAATGTTGACTCATTTGGTCCGGTAATGCACTGACTAATAAACATGATTATTCGAGTCAAGAAATGAATCGGCATTTTTGCAACGCCTAGCCAGACGCCCGGCACAGGAAAGGGATAGACAGAAATGAACACCCACAATCCCAACGACTTCCGTTACCGCGTCCGCCGTTCCGAGGAGACGCCGACCCGCTTCGACCGGGTGCCGCTGGCGGTGAGGACCTTGTCGTCCAACATGCTGTTCCAGGGCGAGCACGAGATCGGCATCGAGCACCATGGCGCGCTCTACCGGCTCAAGATCACTCGCCAGGGCAAGCTGATCCTCAACAAGTGACGAACCAGACAGGGCAGACAGGTAAGCAGGACATGGACCAGCGCGTAAAACCCGCCCCGCATGAAATCCGGCGGGCGCGGGCAGACAATCCGAAAGCGCGCGAGCGCGATCTTGCCGCCGAACTCGGTATTTCGGAGGCCGAACTGGTCGCCGCGCATTGCGGCGAGGGGGTCGTGCGCGTCGAGCCGCGCGTCAACGATCTGCTGACCGGCCTCGACGCCGTCGGCGAAGTGATGGCGCTGACCCGCAACGAAAGCGCGGTGCACGAGAAGATCGGCGTCTACGACAAGGTCGTGCCGGGCACGCACAATGCCATGGTGCTCGGCGAAAACATCGACCTGCGCATCTTTCCCAAAGTCTGGGCGCATGGTTTTGCCGTGGAAAAGCGCGACGGCGGCGACATCCGCCGCAGCCTGCAATTCTTCGACGCGGCGGGCGATGCGGTGCACAAAGTGCATCTGCGGCCGGCGTCCAATCTTTACGCCTACCAGAAGCTGGTGGCTGGGCTCGAATCGTCGAACCAGGAGCCGACCGTTTCTGTCGCAGGCTTGGCCGAGGACGACGCTGAAACGCCAGGCGTCGCCGCAAGCATCGATGATCTGCGTGACCGCTGGAGCCGGCTGACTGATGTGCATCAGTTCTTCGGCATGCTGAAGGCGCTGAAGCTCAGCCGCCGCCAGGCCGTGCGCATGGTCGGCCAGGACTATGCCTGGCTGCTCGACAATGACGCCGTCAGCGCCATGTTCCATCATGCGGCTGCCGACGGCATGCCGATCATGTGCTTCGTCGGCAACCGCGGCTGCATCCAGATCCATTCCGGCCCGGTCAAGTCGATCAAGCCGATGGGTCCGTGGATCAACGTGCTGGACGAGACTTTCCACCTGCATTTGCGCACCGATCACATCCAGGAGGTCTGGGCGGTGCGCAAGCCGACCAAGGACGGTCATGTCACGTCGCTCGAAGCCTATGGCGCCGACGGCAAGATGATCATCCAGTTCTTCGGCAAGCGCCATGAAGGCGAGGGCGAGCGCGATGATTGGCGGTTCCTCGCCGAAAACCTGCCGCGTATTCCAAGCCCGACCGCTGCCTGAGGATCACGACGATGATTTCACTGTTCAGGCGCCCGACGCTTGCGATGGCGATGGGCCTATCACTGCTTCTTGCGGCACCCGCTCCGGCCACCGAAAACCTCGCCATGTTTGCCGATACGTCGCGGATCGCGGCGATCGGTGGCTCGATCACCGAGATCGTCTACGCGCTTGGCGAAGAGGGCCATCTCGTCGCCCGCGATTCGACCAGCCGTTACCCCGCAGCCGCGATGGCGCTGCCCGACGTCGGCTATATGCGCCAGTTGTCGGCGGAAGGTGTTTTGTCGGTCAATCCGTCCGGCATTCTGGCGCTGCATGGCAGCGGCCCGAGGGAAGCGGTGGACGTGCTGAAAAAGTCGAGCGTTCCATTCATCGACGTGCCCGAACACTACAGCCATGACGGCATTCTGGAAAAGATCCGCATCGTCGGCAAGGCGCTTGGCGTCGACGCCAAGGCCGAGACGCTTGCTGCCGAGACCGACGCCAAGCTGAAGGCGGCCGAAAAACAGACGGCGTCAATCAAGAAGCGCAAGCGCATCCTGTTCGTGCTGTCGATCCAGGGCGGCAAGATTCTGGCCGCCGGCAGCGACACTGCCGGCGACGGCATTATCAAGCTTGCCGGCGCGGTCAATGCGGTCGAGGGTTTTTCCGGCTACAAGCCGATGTCCGACGAGGCCATCGTTACTGCCAGGCCGGACGTGATCCTGGCGATGAAGAATGCCGGACAGCCGGTTAATGAAGACGAGCTGTTCGCCATCCCGTCGATCACCTCGACGCCGGCGGGTGAAGGCCACAAACTGATCCTGATGGATGGCAGCTACCTCCTTGGCTTCGGGCCACGCACGGCCGATGCCATCCACGATCTGGCCGTCTCGCTCTATGGCGGTCAGGTCACGGACTGAGCCGATGGTGGATCAGTCGATCGCCGGCGCGGCGAGCAAGGTGGCGGCCGAGGGCGATCGTTCGGGGCGCGCTCGCCTGGTTATTTTGCTCCTGTGCGTGGTTCTTGCCCTTTCCATGTTCCTGTCGCTGACATCGGGCGCCTCCGATGCATCGGCCGTCGGCGTCATCGGGGACTGGCTAAGCGGCACTGTGCCGGCCGACGCCGCGCTCAGCGCTCGCGACCGGCTGATCGTCTACGACATCCGCATGCCGCGCGTGCTGCTCGGCGTGCTGATCGGGGCGGCACTCGCCGTATCGGGCGCGGTCATGCAGGGCCTGTTTCGCAATCCGCTCGCCGATCCCGGCCTGATCGGGGTGTCCGCCGGATCAAGCTTCGGCGCGGTCGCGGTCATCGTGCTCGGCACGACCTGGCTGGCGCCGCTCACTTTGGCGTTCGGCAGTATGGCCTTGCCGCTCGCCGCCTTTTGCGGTGGCCTGGCGGTGACGCTGGTGCTCTACCGCGTCGCCACGCGGCAGGGGCGCACCTCTGTCGCCACCATGCTGCTTGCGGGCATTGCGCTCGCCGCCCTTGCCATGGCGCTGACCGGCATCCTGATCTTCATGGCCGACGACCGGCAATTGCGCGACCTGACTTTCTGGCAGTTGGGCTCGCTCGGCGGCGCGACCTGGCCGAAGATCGCTTCCGTCGGCCCGATCATCGTTTTGGCGCTGTCGGCAATGCCGTTCATGGCCCGCGGCCTCAATGCGCTGGCGCTCGGCGAGGCGACCGCCGGCCATCTCGGTATCCCGGTGCAGCGGCTGAAATACACCGCGATTGTCAGCGTCTCGGCCGCGGTCGGCGCCTCTGTCGCGGTCAGCGGCGGCATCGGTTTCGTCGGCATCGTCGTGCCGCATCTGCTGCGGCTGCTGATCGGCCCGGACAATCGCTATCTCTTGCCGGCATCGGCACTGCTCGGCGCCTCGATGCTGCTTCTGGCCGACGCAGTCGCCCGCGTCATCGTGGCGCCGGCCGAACTGCCGATCGGCATCGTCACGGCGATCGCCGGCGCGCCGTTCTTCCTCTGGATACTGCTGCGCAAGCGCGGCGTAGTCGACTTGTGAGATTTGAAACCTGTGAGGCGGGCATGATCGAAGCACGCGATGTCTCGGTGGCGATCGGCGGCAAACGCATTGTCACCGACGTCGACTTTACCGCGCGGCCCGGCGAGGTCGCGGCAATCGTCGGGCCCAATGGTTCGGGCAAGACGACTTTCTTGAAGGCCCTGTCGGGCGACCTGGCGTTTACGGGAACTGTTGCTGTCAACGGCCGTGACCTCACGTCGATGAGGCCGGTGGAGGCCGCGATAGTGCGCGCGGTGCTGCCGCAGGCGACGACGCTGTCCTTTCCCTTCACCGTGCGCGAAGTGGTCAGGCTCGGCCTTGTCGGCGGCCGTTCGGGCGTGCTGCCGGGCGAAGACGACAGGCTGCCGGAGCGGGCGCTGGCGCGCGTCGACCTCGACGGCTTTGCCGGCCGTTTCTATCAGGAGCTTTCAGGCGGCGAACAACAGCGCGTGCAGCTGGCGCGGGTGCTGTGCCAGGTCTGGGCGCCGGTGCTCGACGGCAAGCCGCGCTATCTGTTCCTCGACGAGCCGGTTTCCAGCCTCGACATCAAGCACCAGCTGATCATCATGAACATCGCCCGCGACTTCGCCCGGCGCGGCGGCGGCGTGATCGCCATCCTTCACGACCTCAATCTGACGGCCATGTATGCCGACCGGATCTTCGTCATGCATCGCGGTCGGCTCGCGGCTGACGGTTCGCCGCAAGAGGTGCTGAGCGACGATCTGATCGAAAAAGTGTTCGATTGCCGGCTCAAGGTCGGCGTACTGCCGACGGGAAATGTGCCGTTCGTCCTGCCGCAGTCGGCAGCCTAGAAAATTCAGGCGGCCGGGGCTCGCTGCACGAGCATGTCGATGCCGAGCAAATGGCGTACGTTCGGCCGCGCGGCCACCATATCGGCGATCGTGTAGCGGGAAAGTACAGCGAAGAAGGCGTTGAGCGCCTCACGCAGCGCCGAGTTCAGCGCACAGCTGTCGACCAGCGGACATTCGGCGGCGTCGTTCTCGAAGCACTCGGCCATGGCGAAGCTCTCTTCGGTCACCCGCACGACGTCGAACAGGTTGATCTGCTCGGCGGGACGGCCAAGCCTGACACCGCCATTGCGGCCGCGCACCGTCTCGACCAGACCATGCTCGACCAGCGGCTGCAGGATCTTGAACAGGAAAAGCTCCGACACCGAATAAGCGGCCGCGATCTCCGGAATGCGGCTCAGCCGTTCGGTGTTGGCAGCGCAATACATCAGGATGCGCATGGCGTAGTTGGTCTGGCGCGTTAACCGCATTTCATTCCTCACCCAAGTGCTGGCGCATTGGAACTGCACCAGATTTTAGATTTGTGCTGGTGCGGCTTTCTCATCCGGAACTTCGGATTCGCCCCACACTGGCCTAGCCGGAATATGGCCTATACCTTGGAACAATTCCAGACTGGGATTGCATGATAGATGAATATTTTTGTCAACTTTGCTGCGAAATCGGCAATTCCCAGACGAAATCGGCCCATCCGATCATGCTACGGGCCGAAACACTCCCTAAATAGCCCAGACCAGATAGCCAAGAGATCGATGAGGAGCGGCGTATCATGTCCCAATCGGCTTCGTCCCTGGCGTCCGGCGGTTTCGATGCCGAGGCGGGCGCCAAGCTTTTCGCGCTGCGGCGAACAAAGTTCCTCGCCACGGCTGCGCTGGTGCTTTGCGTCGTGGTCTTTGCCGTCGCCAAATCGTTCGAGGGCACTTATCCGTGGCTGGGCTTTGTTGCGGCCTTCGCGGAGGCGGCGACCATAGGCGGGCTGGCCGACTGGTATGCGGTGGTGGCGCTGTTCAAGCGGCCGCTCGGCCTGCCGATCCCGCACACCGCCATCATCCCGGAGAACCAGAACCGCATCGCCGACAATCTCGGCCGCTTCATCGAGGTCAATTTCCTGGCGCCCGGGCCGGTGCGTGAGAAACTCGCCGAGGTCGATTTTGCAGTGCTGGTCGCCGACTGGCTGACTGACGCCGAACGCTCTGCCGGCCTGTCGCGCTTTGTCGTGCGGCTGGTGCCGCAGACGCTTGCGGCCATCGAGCAATCCGGCCTGCGCGGTTTCGTCACCAGCCGCATGCTGGAGCAGATCGACAAGGTGCCGCTGGCGCCTCTGGCGGCCGAACTGTTGTCGGCGCTGACCGACGACCGCCGCCACCAGAAACTGTTCGATGAGTTCACCCGTGTGATCGGCCGGTTTCTGAACGACGAAGAGGCGCTGGCGACCATGCGCGAAAAAATCCGCGAGGAATTGCCGTCGCTGTTCAACCTGTTCAGGGCCGACGCCTATCTGTTGAAGAAGATCGTTGCCTCCGCCGGTTCGCTGCTCGATGAGGTCCGTGCCGATCCCGATCACCCGATGCGCGCTGAGTTCGATCGCTTCGCGCATAGCTTCATCGAGCGGCTCAGGACCTCGAAGCAATATGCCAAGCGGGCCGAGAAGCTGAAGCGCGATTTTCTGGCGCGGCCGGAGGTCAGGGCGCTGGCCGGCGACATGTGGGAGAGTCTGCGCCTGTTCATCGAACAGGACGCCAAGGCGGAGAATTCGATTGTTCGCGACCATCTCGCCAACATGTTCGTCGAGGTCGGCCGCCATCTCTACGGCGATCCGCAGATCCGGGCCGACATGAACCAGGGCTTTGTCGTGGCGCTGGCCTCGTTCGTGGAGAGCCAGAAGAGCGGCGTGTCCAAGTTCATCGCCGACCAGGTCAAGCGCTGGGACCTTGCCCAGCTGACCAGGCTGATCGAGATGAACATCGGCAGGGACCTGCAATATATCCGCTTCAACGGCATGATCATCGGCGGCCTTGCCGGCCTGGTGCTTTACACGGCTGAGCTATTGTTCCTCGCGGGTTGAAGCGGGCGCTTCGCCTTTGCACCGCAAAATTGCGTTGCGCGGGCGAATGGACACGCGGCGCGCGAGTGCTATTGTCCACAACAGGGTTCCAGCATTTGCGCAAACTGGGGAGCAAGCGAGCAATGGCCAAACAACCCGAATCCGATTCGTTCCTGGACATGTTCAGCCGGTTCGGCCGTGATCTGAAGGTGCCCAATGTCGATGTCGAGGCGATCCTTGCGCATCACCGCAAGAACCTCGAGGCGCTGGAGAAATCGGCGCGGGCGGGGGCTGCCGGCGCGACCTCGCTTCTGTCCAGGCAGCGCGAGATGCTGCAGGACACGCTGCGTGAAGTCAGCGACATGGCGCAGAGCTACAGGGCGCCGGGCAATCCCCAGGAGCTGATGTCGAAACAGGCGGAGTTCGCCAAGAAGTCCTTTGAAGCGGCGCTGAAAAATGCCAGCGAAGTGGCCGAGCTGGTCAAGAAATCCGGCACCGAATCCGTCGAAATCCTGCGCGAGCGCATCAAGGAAGCGATGGAGGAAATCCGCTCCGGCTATGAGAAGAGGAAGTGATGTCAGGCACGGCCTGACCGCTGCCCGCTCTCTGTACAGGCGGGCCGTTTGCGGTGCATGGCCATGGACGAGGCGTGCCGTTTGGCGGAAAATGACGGAACGGAATCGCAACAGGCGAATTGACAGGGGCTGTCGGTTCGTGGTCCGAGGCGTTGGGAGCCATCGGGAAAGCAGGAATGACGGAACTACGGCCGAAAACGCCGCCGACCTTTGAGCAGCTAAGGGCGATGGCCGGGCAGGAGCTCGGCGTGTCGGAATGGACGACGATCGACCAGAGCCGCATCAACCAGTTCGCCGAATGCACCGGCGACCATCAGTGGATTCACGTCGATCCGGAGCGCGCGAAGCGGCAGAGCCCATTTCGCACCACGATTGCGCATGGCTATCTGACGCTGTCGATCATCGGCGCATTGGCGCTCGATCTGGGCATCGTGCCCGAAAACACCCAGGCTGCCTTCAATTACGGCTTCGACAAGGTGCGGTTCCTGGCGCCGGTCAGGGTCGGCGCACGCATCAGGCTGCGCTCGACGCTGTTGTCGGTCGAGGACAGGGGGCCGGGCCAATACCTGATGAAGGCCGCCAACACGGTCGAGATCGAGGGCGAGCAGAGGCCGGCTTTGACCGCCGAAACGCTGGTCATGCTGTATGAGCGCCGCAAGCGGGCCGCAACGTAATCTTCCGACCTTCGGTCACGATGACCTGCCGGCGGCGCGGGCCGAGAGCAGCGCCAGGAACAGTGCAGCCACTGCGAGCGCTGTCGCCGTCTGAAAGGTGACCTGCATGCCGTGGGCGGCTGCCGCTGAGGTCAACTGACTTTCCCGCCCTCCGGCCGAGGCAACCGCAAACACCGCCCCCATCAGCGATGCGCCGGTGATCAGGCCGAGATTGCGTGACAGATTGAGCAGGCCGGATACGACGCCGCGCTCGGCCGAGGCGACACCGCTCATCACGGATGCATTGTTGGAGGTCTGGAACAGGGCGTAGCCGAAGCAGGTGACGGTGATCGGCATGACATAACTGGCAATGCCGAGTGCCGTCATGGCGAGTGACAAAAGGAAAGTGCCAATGGCAAGGCTGAACAGTCCGACAACCATCATCCTGTTCGCGCCGAAGCGATCGGTGAGGCGGCCGGCGATCAGCGCCGAGAGCGCCGACACCAGCGGACCTGTCGACAGCGCCACACCGACCATCGCGGCATTGAGCCCAAGCCCACGCGACAGATAGAACGGCGCGACCACCAGGGTCGCCATCATCACCGTGGCGACGACGAGGTTCATGGCGAGGCTGGTGGTGAGCCGGATGTCGTACAACCGGGCAAGCCGGATCAAGGGATTCTTCGCCCTCGTCTGCACAACGCCGAACAGAACGACGCCGGTGCCGGCGGCGGCCAGCAGGCCGATGTTGAGCGGGCCGAAGTTGCCCCGGCCGAGCGTCATGGCCAGCGCATAGGCAGCGAGCGTCAGGGCGAGCAGGGCGGTGCCCAACACATCGAAGCAGCCTCGATCGGCTTCGGCAGCCTTGCCGCGAGCGGGCAGGGCCAGCCAGGCGAGCGCGAAGGTCGCAACGCCCAGCGGGACATTGATGAGGAAGATCGCCCGCCAGCCGAAGCCGGCAATCAGCAAGCCACCAAGCGAGGGGCCGAGCGTCGTGCCGATCGCCGACATGGCGCCGAGCAGGCCCATGGCGCTGCCGGTTCTCTCCTTGCTCACGGTCTCCGCGACAAAGGCCAGCGTCAGCGCCATCATCAACGCCGCGCCAAGTCCTTGCACGGCGCGTGCGGCGATAAGCAGCCACAGCGTCGGCGCCAGGCCGCACAGCACCGAGGCCAGCGTGAACAGAGTAATGCCGCCGAGCAGCAAAGGCCGGCGGCCGAACATGTCGGCCAGTCGTCCGGCGCTGACAATCAGGGCGGTGATGGCGAGCAGATAGGCGAGCACTACCCATTGCACCGACTGGAAGGACGCGTCGAAGGCCTGCGTGAGGGAAGGCAGGCCGACGCTGGCAATGCTGGTTCCGAGCGACGACAGCAGCGTGGCGAGCGACAAGCTTGCCAATGCCAAGACAGGAGATTGGGCCAGAACTGCGGACTGGACCTGCTGCGGCGCCGATGCGCGCTCGTTCTGCTCAGCAATTGCCATGGCGATCTCCTTCTCATCCGTCCGGGGAACGGACCTGTCGGAGATCTAGTCGCCAAGATGATATGGCGGAAGGCGCAGCATTTGCATCTTATTCGTGCGTCAAACGCCATGTTATGTGTTACAACCCGGTGATGACATCGCCTGATCTCAACTTGCTGTTCGCGCTCGACGTCCTTTTGGCCGAAGGCAGCGTGGCGCGCGCCGCCGCCCGGCTGCGGCTCAGCCCTTCGGCGATGAGCCGCACACTGGCGCGGCTGCGGGAAGCGACCGGCGATCCGCTGCTGGTGCGCGCCGGCCGCGGCCTGGTTCCGACGCCGCGGGCGGAGGAACTGCGGCAGCAGGCTGGACGCGTCGTTGGGGATGCCGAGGCGTTGCTGCGCCCTGCCAGGCTTCTCGATCTCGCGAAGCTGGACCGGATCTTCACGTTGCGTACCAATGAAGGGTTCGTCGAGGAGTTTGGACCGCGTCTCGTCGCCCGCATTCAGGCCGAGGCGCCCGGCGTGCGGCTGCGCTTTGCGCCCAAATCCGACAAGGATGTTGCCTCTCTGCGCGACGCGGCGATCGATCTGGAGATCGGCGTTGCCGGCGAGACGGGGCCGGAAGTGCGGATACAGGCGCTGTTTCGCGACCGTTTCGTCGGTGCGGTGCGAACGGGTCATCCCTTGAGCGAGGGTAGGGTTACGCCGGAGCGCTATTCGGCGGGAAGGCACATCAGCGTCTCCCGGCGTGGCCGGGAGAGAGGACCGATCGACGAGGCCCTGACGCAGCTTGGCCTGCAGCGGACCGTGGTGTGCATGGTTTCGGGGTTCTCGGCAGCCCTTGCCATGGCACGGGCCTCCGACCTGATCGCCAGCATCCCCGAACGGCATACAGAGAGCGGACGGGCCGGCATGGTCAGCTTTCCGCTGCCGGTCACCACGGTAGAGGTTACCATCTCGATGCTGTGGCATCCGCGGCTCGACGCCGATCCGGCGCAGCGCTGGCTGCGCGATTGCGTGCGGGAGGTCTGTGCAGCTCGATAGTCTGCGACGTCAGCGCGCCATTGCCGCCTCGAGCACCCTGAAAATCCGCTCGTCCTGGCTCTGGGCAACGTTGAAGCGCAGGAAGCGGCCGGCGGTTCCCGACAGGCTGAACGCGTTGCCGGGCGCCAGCACGATGTTGTCGGCCAGTGCGCGGCGGGCGACGTCGGCGGCATCGACGCCATCGGGCAGGCTGCACCACAGGAACAGTCCGGCGGGCTGGTCGATCCATGGTGTGATGCCGATCGCCTTCAGGCGCGTGCCGGTTTCGCTCATGGCGCGGGCAAGCTTGGCGCGCAGCAGATCCATGTGCTTGCGATAGCTGCCATCCCTGAGCAGCGCCAGCACCAGTTCGGCCGCCAGCCGGCCGCCGCCGAAGGTGGTGGCGATCTTGAGGTCGGTGAGCTGTTCGACCCAGTCGCGCGGTGCTGCGATGAAGCCGCAGCGCACCGAGGCCGACAGCGTCTTGGAAAAGCTGCCGATATGAACGACGCGGTTGAGGCCGTCGAATGCCGCCAGCCGGGGCGCCGGCGCATGTTCGAAATCGGCGAAAATATCGTCCTCGACGATGGTCAGGTCCGACTGGTCGGCGAGCTTCAGCAGCCGATGCGCGGTGACCGGCGACAGGATCGCGCCGGTCGGATTGTGGATGGCGGAATTGGTGATGTAGAGGCGCGGTCTGTGCTCGGTAAGCGCCTGCGCGAACAGCTCGATGTCAGGCCCCGTTTGCGTGTAGGGAACGCTGACGACCTTGGCACGGTGGGCGCGCAGCAGCGCGTGAAAATTGAAATAGCAGGGGTCGTCGACCAGCACGGTATCGCCGGGTTCGATCAGGAAGCGGCACAGCAGATCGATCGCCTGCGTGCCGGATTCCGTCAGCATGATCTGGTCCGGCGAGACCTCGATGCCATGCCCGGCCATGCGCCGTGCCAGCAATTGCCTGAGCGGCGGCAGGCCGAGCGGCGTGCCGTAGTCGGCCAGCGCGACGTCGTCGGCGCGCGCCACTGTCCGCAGCGCCCGGCGCAGAGCGGATTGGGGCATCCACGAGGCCGGCATCCAGCCGCAGCCGGGTTTGAGCATCTCGCCCCCCGCCTCCAGCGACTGGCGCGAGACCCACAGCGGGTCGACTTCACGGTCGAGCCGGGGGCCGATCTCGGCCAGCGACAACGGCGCCAGCGAGCCGGCGGCATAAAAGCCCGAACCCGGCCGGGACCGGATCGCGCCTTCGGCGGCAAGCCGCTCATAGGCTTCGACCACGGTGGATTTCGACACTTGCATGGCTTTGGCGAAGGCGCGGATCGAGGGCAGCCGAGCGCCGGGTGTCAGGCTGCGGGCGGCAATCCGCTGGCGGATGGTCGCCATGACAGTTTCGACAAGCGTGGTACCAGCAAGGGTGGGCGCAGCGTCTGTTTTGAAAGCCAGTTCGGTCATCTGTATTGCTCAATCGGCCATTACAGTTTCGCGAAATTGTACCTCATTGTCTCTGGCAGTTCCATACCCTCCGGCCGATAGAGGGTGAAAGCAATGGAGCCTGGAATGGACAAGAGCGCGAGCGGCTGGGTGAACGGATTCGTCGGCGTGCTGATTTTCAGCGGTTCGCTGCCGGCAACGCGTGTGGCTGTGGCGGATTTCGATCCGACCTTTGACCTCGGCCCGCGCGGCGATTGCCGGACTGCTCGGTCTGGCGATGCTCGTCCTGTTCCGGCAGAAACGCCCTGAGCGCAGCGATTTTCTGTCGCTGGTGATCGTGGCCCTTGGCGTGGTTGTTGGCTTTCCCTTGCTCACCGCGCTGGCGCTCAAGCACGTTACCTCTGCCCATTCCATCATCTTCGTCGGCCTGCTGCCGCTGGCCACCGCGATCTTCGGTGTGCTGCGCGGTGGTGAGCGTCCTCGGCCTGCCTTCTGGCTGTTCTCGTGCATCGGCAGCGCGCTGGTTGCGGGCTTTGCCCTGATGCAAGGCGTGACGGCGTCACCGGTCGGTGACGGCCTGATGCTGGCCGCCATCATCGTCTGCGGACTGGGCTACGCGGAAGGAGCCGCGCTGTCGCGCCGGCTCGGCGGCTGGCAGGTCATTTGCTGGGCGTTGGCGATCTCGCTGCCGATCATGCTGGTGCTGACGTTCGCGACGCTGCCGCAATCCTTTGCCGCCATCGGCTCCGGCGCTTGGGCAGGCTCGCCTATGTCTCGCTGTTCAGCATGCTGATCGGCTTCGTGTTCTGGTACCGCGGCCTTGCGCAAGGCGGAATCGCCGCCGTGGGACAATTGCAGCTGCTGCAGCCTTTCTTCGGCCTCGCTTTGGCGGCGACGCTGCTGCACGAGCAGGTCAGCCCGCTGATGGTGGTCGTCACGCTCGGCGTGGTCGCCTGTGTGTTCGGGGCGAAGAAGTTCGCGCGGTAGAGGGCGGCTCCGCGCCTAAAACTTCGTCACAACCCCGATGCCAATCCCCTCGAAGCCACCCATCGCCATCAGTGCTGCCGGCGCCTCGTCGAGGCTGATCTTCTTGCCCACTAGCAGCTCGGGCTTGAGCTTGCCGGTGCGGATCATCTCCATCATTGCGGGATAGCGGTAGGCCTGCATGCCATGGCTGCCGAGGATTTCGAGCTCGAAGGCAATCACCTTGTCCATCGGCACTTGCGGCCGGGCATGTTCGCCCAGCATCAGGCCGACCTGCACGTGGCGGCCGCGCCGGCGCAGATTGGAAATCGAGTTGAACGACGTGGTGGGGTGGCCGAGCGCATCCATCGACATATGCGCGCCGCCATTGGTGATCTGCTTGACCGCCTTGACGACATTCGGCGTCGTCGAGGCGTTGATGGTCGCCACCGCGCCGATCTTTTTGGCGAAATCCAGCTTCTCGTCGGTGAGGTCGATGGCAATGACATTGGCGCCCATGGAACTGGCGATCATGATCGCCGACAGGCCGACACCGCCGCAGCCATGCACCGCCACCCATTCGCCCGGCGTCACCCGGCCCTGGTCGACAATGGCGCGAAACGAGGTGACGAAGCGGCAGCCGAGGCTGGCGGCGGTGGCGAATTCCATCTCCTCGGGCAGGCGCACCAGATTGGTGTCGGCATGCTCGATGGCGACATATTCGGCAAACGAGCCCCAGGCAGTGAAGCCGGGCTGCGTCTGGTGCTCGCAGACCTGATGATTGCCCGAAGTGCATTCGAAGCAGCGGCCGCAGCCAACGCAGAACGGCACGGTGACGCGCTCGCCGGCCTTCCAGCGGGTGACCTGCTTGCCGACGGCGACGACGATGCCGGCCAGTTCATGGCCCGGCACATGCGGCAGGGTGATGCCGTCATCATGGCCCATCCAGCCATGCCAGTCGCTACGGCAGAGCCCGGTCGCCTCGACCTTGATGACGACGCCGTCGGCGGCCGGTTTTGGATCCGGAACGGTCTGGATTCTCGGCGCCTCACCGAATTTTTCGAAGACGATGGCTTTCATCGGCAACTCTCCGTGCTCTGCTCCGGCATTGTGCGCCTATTCCGCATCTATCTGATTCTCCGGCGCTGCCTTCTGAAAGGCCGGCAGTGCCATGCAGGCGGCGTGGATGCGCGATATTGTGGGGTAGGGCGTCAGGTCGACGCCGAAGCGGGCGTTGCTGGCGATCTGGGCGACCAGACAGATGTCGGCGAGGCCCGGCGCGTCGCCGTGGCAGAAGGTGCCGGTCTCTGGCGACGAAGCCAGAATCTTTTCAAGCGGCTGGAAACCTTCGTTCACCCAGTGGCGGAACCAGTTGACGACGTCCTGATCGCCGGCGCCGAACAAGGTGCGCAGTGAGGTCAGCACGCGCAGATTGTTCACCGGGTGGATATCGCAAGCGATCATCTGCGCCAGCATTCGCACGCGCGCCCGGCCGAGCGCGTCCTTGGGCAGCAGCGGCGGTTCGGGATTGGTCTCATCGAGATACTCGATGATCGCCAGGGACTGCGTCAAAAGCGTGCCGTCGCCGAGGATCAGCGCCGGTACCAGCCCCTGCGGATTGACCGCTAGGTAAGCCGGTTCCAAATGGTCGCCATGACGTAGATGATGCGGCACGTACTCGTAGGTCAGCCCCTTCATCTCCAGCGCGATGCGCGCGCGGTAGGAGGTGGAGGAGCGGTAGTAGTTGTGGAGGACGAGGTCGCTCATCGGATCACGGCTGGCCAATGGTGATCTCGATGGTGCCGATGCCGTCGACACCGCCGGTCATCGTCTGGCCCGGCGCCACGGCGCCGACGCCTGCCGGCGTGCCGGTAAATATCAGGTCGCCCGGTTGTAGTGCAACCGACTCGCTGCAGATCGAAACGATATCGGCGATAGGCCAAATGAGTTCGGCGAGGTCGCCGTCCTGTTTCACCGCGCCGTCGATGGCGAGCCAGATGCGGCCCTTTTGCGGGTGGCCGGATTGTGCGGCAGGGACCAGCGGGCCACA
Organism: Mesorhizobium sp. P171375; assembly: GCF_057786075.1. NCBI lineage: Bacteria > Pseudomonadati > Pseudomonadota > Alphaproteobacteria > Hyphomicrobiales > Phyllobacteriaceae > Mesorhizobium > Mesorhizobium sp. P171375. The sequence goes on along the minus strand of NZ_JBYNWF010000001.1, from coordinate 5,119,312 downwards.
CGGCGCCGAGCGATCAAAAGCCTTCGACCAGTCCCAGGGCCGCGCCGCTTTCTTTGCCTCGTCCTGCAGGTCGCGGCGGGTGAGGTCGATGCCGACGCCGTAGCCCCAGACATGGTCGAGCGCTTGCGCGCGCGGGATGCGGAAGCCGGCCTTGCCGATCGCCGCGACCAGCTCGATCTCGTGGTGCAAGTTTTTGGTCAGCGGCGGGTAGGGGATCGTGCTGCCGCTGTCGACCACCGCATCGGCCGGCTTGGTGAAGAAGAAGGGCGGGTCGCGTTCGTCATTGCCGAGTTCGCGGGCATGCGCGGCGTAGTTGCGGCCGACGCAGAAGATGCGGCGCACCGCAAAACGTTCGGCCGAACCGGCGATGGCGACCGATGGGATCGCGGGCAACGGGAGGACGAAGTCTGTCATGCGCGGTCTTTCTGCTTCAGCTGCCGGCACATTTGACCGATTTCGACCGCCGGGCAAGGCATGAGCGTCCGCAAAAGCATCGGCGCCGCCTTGATTGCTTGGAAGAAGTCGGCTTCGCCTCCGGGGTTAAGATGGCGATAGACTATTTGCCAATAAGCTGCCCATGGTCAGGGGAGTATCCTGTCCAGGGAGGACTGAAACGAACCCCATGACCGCAATCAACGATCGCGCCCGCTTCCTGATCATCGACGACCATCCGCTGTTTCGCGAGGCGTTGCACAGCGCCGTGCAGATGGCCTACCCGGAAGTCGACACGGTGGAGGCGCGCTCGATCGCCGAAGCGCTGGACCTTCTGGGTGGTATAAAACCGTTCGATCTGGCACTGCTCGATCTCAACATGCCCGATGTCCATGGCTTCGACGGGCTGCTGCAGCTCAGGACCCGCCATCCGCGCCTGCCGGTGGTTGTCGTCTCGGGCTATGAGGAGCCGAAGATCATCTCCGAGGCGCTGTCCTATGGTGCGGCCGGCTTCATCCCGAAATCGGCGCGCAAAAGCGATCTCGCCGCCGCCATCCGCTCGGTGATGGAGGGCGCGATCTATGTGCCGGAAAACTACGAGGGACAGCCGCCGGACGCCGACAGCACCGACCGCGCCGACATGGTGCAGCGCCTGGCCAAGCTGACGCCGCAGCAGCTACGCGTGCTGCAGATGCTGCGCCAGGGCCTGCTCAACAAACAGATAGCCTACGAGTTGCAGGTCGGCGAGACCACGGTGAAGGCGCATGTCTCGGAGATCCTGCGCAAGCTCAACGTCTACAGCCGGACGCAAGCGGTGATCGAGGTGTCGAAGCTAGACAATGCGGAGCTTTTCCGGGATCAGGCGGGGTTTTGAGGGTGGGCTGAAAGTGCACCGTCGCCGTAATTCGGGGATGACGATGCGGGCGAGGCGGGCCATGGCGGTTTCAGAGGATTGGAAGCGAAGGGAGAAGTGCACTGTCGCCGTAAATCCAAAAAAGCATAATCACAGGCGAGGATTATTCAATTTCTTATAGCTATCCCAGATACGATTGGCGATGAATATTATGTATCGTTCATGGTAATATAAAAGATATAAAATAATAATTAAAATTATAGTTGCTGCAATCATCCCAATTAATGAAACTATAAACAATGTTGGAGAACTGTCAAATTTAATCCAGCCGAACCTACCTCTCATCTCTCCGGTCGACAAGGCGAATATAGATTTACAAATCGTATATCCGATTAATCCTATCAGGACTACATAGGTTGTAATTTTTTTCCAAACGCTCATACAGAGTATGATCCTAATATTGAATTACGGTGACAGTGAAATAATTTCTTTTGCGTCTTTTGGTTGTGATCATCAATAGATCTTGCAAAATCCCAATCTTTAAATGGCAGCGCGCTGTCGCCAGCTTTCCCAGGTTTTCAAGAAGGTGCATCGGCCACTCTTACGCCAGCAGATGCGCCAGCAGCGCCCGTAATTGCGCCGGTTTCAGCGGCTTGCGCATCAGCTCGATGCCGGCGGCGCGGGCAGCTTTGACGACCGCTTCGGAACTGTCGGCGGTGACGATCAGGGCCGGCACGGCGCGGCCGAGATAATCGCGGACTTCGGCTATTGTCGCGGTGCCGAGATCGCCATCGTCGAGATGCTGGTCGGCAATGACGATGTCGGGCACCCAGTCGGTGTCGCCGAGCAGGCTGAGTGCGTCCTCAGTCGAGGTCGCGGCGCGCACCAGGCATTGCCAGCGCTCGAGCAGGGATGTCATCGCCTGCAGTACATCGGCGTCGTTTTCGACCAGCAGCACCTTGGTGCCGAACAGGCCGTAGCCGCGCGGACGCTCCATCTCGGCAAGGCTGGCGATGGCGTCGGCGCTGGCGCCTATGCCGACCGGAACATCGATGTGGAAGATCGTGCCGCGTCCGACCTTCGAGGAGAACGTCACGGGATGGCCAAGCGCGGCGGCCATGCGCCGCACGATGGCAAGGCCGAGCCCCAGCCCGCCGCCGGAGATTCCGGCATCGGCCGGAATGGCGGAGCCGCGATGGAACTCCTCGAACACCGCCTCGCGCTGGTCGTCGGGAATGCCGCAGCCGGTGTCGGCGACGTCGATGCGGATGGTGTCGCCGCGATGCCTTGTGCCGACCAGCACGCCGCCCGAACGGGTATAGCGCAGCGCATTGGACAGGATGTTCTGCAGGATGCGGCGCAACAGCGTGCGGTCCGAACGCACCACGGCGCTGACCGGGCGGAATTTCAGTGTCAGCCCCTTCAGCTTGGCAACCGGCTGGAAATCCGAGCGTAGCGAGGAAAACAACGTCTCCAGATTGACGTCGCCAATGTCGGGTTGGACCACGCCGGCATCGAGCTTGGAAATGTCGAGCAGCGTGCGCAACAGGTCTTCCATGGTCTCCAGCGAGCGCTCGACCTGACGGACGAGTTTCTTGCCCTCGTCGCTGGTCTGCACTTCGGCCAGTGCCGAGACGGAGAGGTGGGCGGCGTTGAGCGGCTGCAGCACGTCATGGCTGGCGGCGGCCAGGAACCGGGTCTTGGACAGGTTCGCCAGTTCGGCGTTTTCCTTGGCGGCGCTGAGGTCGACGTTCGATTGCTCCAGCCGGCGCAGCGTCGAATGCAGTTCTTCGGTGCGGATGCGCACCCGGTTTTCCAGCGAAATCGCGGTCTGGAACAGCGAGAAGGCATTGCCTTGCTGGTCCATCGAGCGCTCGACGCGGCTGACCAGGGCGGCGTTGATCTTCTTCAGCCTGTCGACGTCGTCGATATCCCTGAGCGGCATGGGCCTATTCCGCCGCCTGGCGCTCGCCGAAAGCGATGCCGGTGAAAGTCTGGTTGAGATGCATCGAGCGATACTGCTCGCCATAGGTGCCGAAACCGATGACGTTGTTGACCCGGTAAAGCTCCGAAATGTCGCGGAAAACCTGGCGGTTGCGCGCATCGAGCCGGCGCAGCACGCAATCGAAACCGAGGATCATGTCGATGCCACCCAGCCGCTCCTCGACGTCGCGCAGTGCGGCGCGTGTCGATTCCACCATGTCCTTGGGCTGGGCGATCGACAGCACGACGCCGTCGTCGATGGCGCAGAAGAACGACAGCGAGCCGTCGGGATGCATCTTCTGGATCGAGCGGCAGTAATATTCGCCACCCACCTTCACCACCACCGGATGCGAGGCGAAGCTCATCGGCGTCAGGGTCTGCGCGACGATGCCGACCGAGGCGGCATATTCCTCGGCCGCATTGGTGGCGTTGAATTCGCGCACGGTGCGGTGGTCGGGATCGGATGCCGTCACCACCAGCTTCTCGTCGGTGGGAACGAAATTGTCGGTCTTGAAGACATGGAAGGGAATTTCGGTTGATATCAGCACGATGATGGCGCTGTCGGAGGCCACCTTGCCGTTCGAGATCAGCCTGGTGGTTTCGAATTTCAAATCGTCGCCCGCCGAACCGCCGATCAGCGGGATGTCGTCCAGCCCCCAATGGATGGCCGAGGTCACAGCTTCCTCGGCAAAGGACAGGCCGTCGATGAAGCAGAGCGCAAAGGTGCTGTTGGATTGGCAACTGCCGATGCGCCCGCGCAGCAGGCGCCGCAAGGCCTCGACTTCACCGGTGATCCTGTCCATGCCCGACGAGGAGAGATTGTCGACCATGGCGCTGACCGCGCAGAATGAGGCCGAAGGAAGCAGAAGAGCCAGCACATGGCCTTCCTCCAGCCCCTCCGGGGTGATCTCGCCGGCAGTCGAACAGGCGGCATAGGCCAGCGTCGGCGCATGGGTCTTCAGCGCTTGCGACAGGGCGGTGGCGTCGACCAGGCTCTGCGAGAAGAACAGCAGCGCAAAGCCTGCGTTGATGGCAGCGGCCTCGGTGGCGACCGCCCGGGCGAATGCATCCATGTCAGGCTCGTCTGTGGTGAGCGCCGACAGACCGGATGCATAGCTCGTCCGTGAACTGGCCAGCAGCTTTCTCCGCATTCCTCCGACGCATTTTTGTGTGCGCCTGTTTTTATGTCTTTTGGCGCCAGCGTCGATGACATTGTTGCCTTCAATCCGCACTTTGGCAATGGGGCGGACGAGCCGATGATTTTCGTTTCTCCATGACCGAAAGTACAATGAGCACCGTGTGTTTTTTGCGCGTTGTGCGGTGTACGAATAGCGCCTGGCCGAGCGCCAAAGCCGCATCGGCAGCATGATTACCGAGGTTATACCCAGGGAGGATGCATGTCGGACGTTTCGTTTGTCGTGAACGGAAAACGGGTCAGCGGCGCTGCCGAGGACCGAACGCTTCTGGTTCATTTCCTGCGCGAAAATCTTGGTCTCACTGGAACGCATGTCGGCTGCGACACCTCGCAATGCGGCGCCTGCGTCGTGCATGTCGACGGCAAAGCGGTGAAGTCCTGTTCGATGCTGGCCGTGCAGGCCTCCGGGTCGACCGTGGTGACGATCGAAGGGCTGGCCAACGGCGCCGACCTGCATCCGGTGCAGGCCGCGTTCAAGGAACATCATGGGCTGCAATGCGGCTTCTGCACGCCAGGCATGATCATGACGGCGACCGACATGATCGCGCGCCATCCCGAAGGCCTCGACGAGGCGACGGTTCGCACCGAGCTCGAAGGCAACATCTGCCGCTGCACCGGCTACCACAACATCGTCAAGGCGATCCTCGCCGCATCGAAGACGATGGCGAAGGCATCGAAGGGCAGGGCGAAACAGGCGGCGTGAGTAAGGCAATAGGGCAGTAGGGCAATAAGGCAGTAGGGGGACACGAGCTAATTTCCCTACTGCCGTACTGCCCTACTCACCTACTCCCCTAAATTCCGGAGGAATTTTCTTATGGGCATTGAAGGTATTGGCGCACGCGTGGCGCGCAAGGAAGACAAAAGGTTCATCACCGGCGCCGGCCGTTATGTCGACGACATGGTGGTGCCCGGCATGAAGCATGCCGCTTTCGTGCGCAGCCCGCACGCCCATGCGCAGATCAAGAAGATCGACGTCAAAAAGGCTCAAGGCATGCCCGGCGTCATCGGCGTCTTGACCGGCAAGGAACTCAAGGCCGACGGCATCGGCAACCTGATCTGCGGCTGGATGATCCATTCCAAGGACGGCTCGCCGATGAAGATGGGCGCGTGGTCGCCGCTCGCCGTCGACAAGGTGCGCTATGTCGGTGACGCCATCGTCATCGTGGTGGCCGAAACCAAGGGCCAGGCACGCGACGCGGCAGAAGCCGTCGAGATCACCTACAAGGAATTGAAGGCGGTGGTCGATGCCACCAAGGCGCTGCAAAAGGGCGCGCCGCAGATCCATGCCGAAGCCGAGGACAACCTGATCTTCGACTGGGAGATCGGCGATGCCAAGGCGACCGACGCGGCGATCAAGGCCGCCGCCCACGTCACCCGCATGAAGATCGTCAACAACCGGCTGGTGCCCAACGCCATGGAGCCACGTGCGGCGCTTGGCCATTACGACAAGGCCGAAGACCATTTCACCTGCTGGACCACCTCGCAGAACCCGCATGTCGCGCGGCTGGTGATGAGCGCCTTCTACAATGTCGCGCCGGAAAACAAGCTGCGCGTCATTGCGCCCGATGTCGGCGGCGGCTTCGGCTCGAAGATCTACATCTACCCGGAAGAAATCGTCTGCCTGTGGGCGTCGAAGAAAACCGGCGTGCCGGTCAAATGGGTCGCCGACCGCACCGAAAGCTTCCTTACCGATGCGCATGGCCGCGACCATGTCTCGACGGTCGAAATGGCGTTCGACAAGAACAACCGGATCACCGGCTTCAAGGTCGACACCATTGCCAATCTCGGCGCTTACATGTCGCTGTTCTCGTCTTGCGTGCCGACCTATCTCTACGCGACGCTGCTGTCGGGCCAGTACAACATCCCGGCCATCCACGCCAATGTGCGCACCGTCTACACCAACACCGCACCCGTTGATGCCTATCGCGGGGCAGGGCGGCCGGAAGCGACCTACCTGCTGGAGCGCACCATGGAGACGGCGGCGCGCGAACTTGGTGTGTCGCCGGCCGAACTGCGGCGCACCAACTTCATCACCGAGTTTCCGCATCAGACGCCGGTGATCATGAATTACGACGCTGGCGACTACGGCGCTTCGCTCGATGCGGCGACAAAGGCGTCCGACTATGCCGGCTTTGCCAAGCGCAAGGCAGCCGCCGCCAAGCAAGGCAAGCTGCGTGGCATCGGCATGAGCTGCTACATCGAGGCCTGCGGCATCGCGCCGTCGGCGGCGGTCGGCTCGCTCGGCGCCGGCGTCGGCCTGTGGGAATCGGCCGAGGTGCGGGTCAACGCCGTCGGCACGATCGAAGTGCTGACCGGTTCGCACAGTCACGGCCAGGGCCATGAGACGACCTTCGCGCAACTGGTCAACCAGCGCTTCGGCGTGCCGATCGACTCGGTCTCGATCGTCCATGGCGACACCGACAAGGTGCAGATGGGCATGGGTACCTACGGCTCGCGCTCGGGCGCCGTCGGCATGTCGGCCATATCAAAGGCGCTCGACAAAGTCGAGGCCAAGGCCAAGAAGATCGCCGCCCACCTGCTCGAGGCCGACGAGGGCGACATCGTCATCGAGAATGGCGAGGTCAAGGTTGCCGGCACCGACAAGAGCCTGCCCTGGTTCCAGGTGGCGCTTGCGGCCTACACCGCCCACAATCTGCCGGCCGGCATGGAGCCCGGATTGAAGGAAACCGCCTTCTACGATCCGGCGAACTTCACCTTCCCGGCAGGCTGCTACATCTGCGAGGTCGAGATCGATCCGGAGACCGGCACGACCGAGATCGTCCAGTTCGTCGCGGCGGATGATTTCGGCAACATCATCAACCCGATGATCGTCGAAGGACAGGTGCATGGCGGCATTGCCCAGGGCATCGGCCAGGCGCTGCTGGAAGGCGCGCACTACGACGCCAGCGGGCAACTGCTGACGGCGAGCTACATGGATTATACGATGCCTCGCGCGGGCGACCTGCCGTCATTCAAGGTCTCGACCTCCAACACGCCGTGCCCGAGCAATCCGCTCGGCATCAAGGGTTGCGGCGAGGCCGGCGCCATCGGCTCGCCGCCGGCGGTGATCAACGCCATCACCGACGCCATCGGGATTGTCGACATTGCCATGCCGGCCTCGCCGTCCACCGTCTGGGCGGCGATCCGCGCGGCGAAGAAGCATTGAGGAGGAACGAAGATGTATTCGGTCAACTACCATCGCGCCGCCTCGGTCGCTGACGCCGCCAAGCTGGTGAAGAGCGGCGACGCCAAGCTTTTGTCGGGTGGCATGACGCTGATCCCGGCGATGAAGACGCGGCTTGCCGCACCTTCCGACCTGGTCGACCTGTCGCGGATCAAGGAGCTGCAAGGCGTCAAAGTGTCGGGCAAGACCGTCACCATCGGCGCCGCTACCACTCACTACGACGTCGCCAATGACGAGAAGCTCAGGAAGGCCTGCCCGGCATTTGCGCATTTGGCGTCGCTGATCGGCGACCCTGCCGTGCGTTACAAGGGCACGATCGGCGGCTCGGTCGCCAACAACGATCCGGCCGCCGACTATCCGGCGGCACTGCTGGCGCTGGGCGCCACCATCGTCACCAACAAGCGCGAGATTGCGGCGGCCAAGTTCTTCACCGGCCTGTTCGAGACGGCGCTGAAGGATGGCGAGATCATCACCGCGGTCAGCTTCACCGCGCCGGCCAAGGCGGCTTACGAAAAGTTCCGCAATCCGGCATCGCGCTATGCGATCGTCGGTGTGTTCGTGGCCAAGGGCAAGGACGGGGTCAGCGTCGCCGTCACCGGCGCCGGCGATGACGGCGTGTTCCGTTCGAAAGAGATCGAGGCGGCACTGGCGAAGAACTTTGCCGCATCGGCGCTCGACGTCATCAAGGTTTCGGCGAAGAATTTGATGACCGACCTCCACGCCTCAGCCGACTACCGCGCCAGCCTGATCGCAGTGATGGCAAAACGCGCGGTGGCGGCCGCCAACGCCTGAATTTTTCTGACATGAGTGATGGAAAAGGGGCCTTCGTGGCCCCTTTTTATACGCTCAAGCTTACGCTCGCCTGGCTGCTCGTCGGCTTTCCGCTGCTGTCGGGTTCTGGATGACCGTCAACAGCGCCATGGCGCTGTTCCAGTAGCGCTCAGCGAGGCGGCATCAGGCTGCTTCGCTCTTCTTCTGCGCCGCGAGATAGCGGCGCAGTCCGGCTTCGCCGCGCGGCGTCGTCCAGCGATGGTTCCAGGCAAAGGCCGGCCTGAGCAACGGCGCCAGGAATTTGAGGATCGGCCTCTCGACCGTCACCTGCCAGACGAGATCGACGTGGGTGCCGGTTCCCGAAGGCGACAGTTCCGCCCGCCACAGCCCGTCGAAATCGCCGAATGTCTTGACCACCACCAGCCGACCGGGCTCGAGCTCGGCCGCCTCGATGATGAAGTTCAATTCATAGGGCAGGGCGCCGCGCGCCCGAGCTTTGGCGCGCGAGCCGACGACGCCCTTGCCCTTGCGGTCGAGCGGCACGACCTTCTTGTAGACGTCGCTCCACCACAGCGGCAGCAATTCGGCATCGGAGAGCACGTCCCAGACCTGTTGCGGCGTCGCCTCGGGAATGTCCCAGCTTTCGTCGAAGCGGAAGACGTTGCTCGGCATTGGTGTTTCGCCCTGGTTGCTGGAAGCGGGTACATTAGCCTTGGCTTGTTTGTGGCGCCAGAGCCGCCCGGGTCAGTCAGCGATCTGCCTGAGGTAGTAGCGCACCGCCTTCTTGCCGCCATGGATCACCGCGTCGCCGACCTCGGCAAAGCCGAGCGCGGCGTGGAAGGCGTCCGAAACCGGATTGGGCGGGTCGGCATTGACCTCGCAGGTGACGATGCTGTGGCCGGCGCGGGCGACCTCTGCGAACAGATCCTCATAGAGCCGGCGGGCATGGCCGCGGCCCCGGGCCTCGCCGGCAACGACGACGCGGTCGACATAGACGAAGCGTGGATAGCGCTCGCGGAACCAGAGGAAGTTCGGGCTATCGTAGCGCGCATCCTGGTCAAAGGTCATGATGAAGGCTTCGAGGGAGCCGATGCGCCTGATGTAAAACGCTTCGCTAAGCAGGAAGGATAGCCGTTCGGGTTCGAGCCATGACAGTTCGGCCGCATGCTCATTGTTGAGTGCGAGGATCGCCGCTTCGTCCTGGCGCGAGACGCGGCTGATCGGCGCGGCCGTCATGTCCTGGCCGCCGCAATCGTCGCCGCCACCAGCGCCGCGTCGGTCACCGTGGTGCGGTACTCGCGGTCGAGATCGGTGCCGCCCATGCCGACTTGCGGGTTGCGGTAGGCCATTGCGCTCGGCAAGTCCTTGAGCGCGGCGAAATGCATTTCCGTCAGCCCGGTGGCTGCCAGTACCCCAGCGATGTTTCCGGGATCGAGAGCGCCGCAGCCGAGAATGTTGATGCGGCTGCCGGCCTGGCGGACGAGATCCGCCAGCAGGCCGGCGCCTTCCACCGCTGTGTCCCTCTGGCCGCTGGTCAGCACGCGGCCGACCTTGGAGCGGATCAGCGCTTCCAGCGCCTCGGCGGGGTCGCGAGTCATATCGAAGGCGCGGTGGCAGGTGACGGCGAGCGGACCGGCCGCCTCGACCAGTGCGCCCATGCGCGCCTCGTCGATGGTGCCATCCGCATTGAGGCAGCCGACGACGACACCGGCGACGCCGAGATCGCGAAGTGCTGCAACATCGGCGAGCATCGAGCGGTATTCGGCCTCGCTGTAGAGGAAATCGCCGCCGCGCGGCCGCACGATGACATGGAAGGGAATGGTCGCGCTCTCGAGTGCAGCGCGCACCGTGCCGAAGCTGGGCGTGATGCCGCCTTCGACCAGGCTGGCGCAGAGCTCGACCCGGTCGGCGCCGGCGGCCTGCGCCGCCAGCAATCCGTCGATGCCTTCGACGCAGATTTCGATCAGGGGGCGAGCATTTCCGGCCAAGGGGCGATCCTTCGTGATTGCAGACGGCCAGCCCTAGCATTGGCTCGGTTGCCGGGAAAGCGGAACAGCCAATCGCTGCTTGGGCCAGCCGGCAACCCGGCCGCTGTTATTGGCGCAGCACCGTGTTCTTGGCGCCTTGCTCGACCTGGTCGATGACCAGGAGCTTGACCGGGCCGTCGCCGATATTGGTCGCCTGGTGCCACTGGCCGATCATCTCGACGATGAAATCGCCAGTCTTGTAGGTGTTGCTGTTGCCGGTCTCGACATTCGTCACCTTGAGCGTTCCAGCCTCGACATAGGCGTAGCGGGCAAACGGGTGCTTATGCACCGGCAGCGTGGCGCCCACCGCAATATCGTAGGTCGAGACCAGCACCTGGACATTTTTCTGCGGCAGCACGATCGGCTGGCCCGAAGCCGTCTGGGTGCGATCGGCAAGCGGTGTGACGACGACCGGCGGGCTGGAACTGTCCAGCGCCGCGGCAGGGTTTGCAGATAGCGCGGCCGCGAGCAGCAGTGCCGATGCCAGAATCTTTCGCATGGTTCCTCCAGGTTCTGCCTTCACCGTCCCGCGGCAGGGATGAACGCGAGCTGGCGAGCCTTGGCTATCTGTACGCCTTGAAGGCAATCAGACCAGAGAAGACGATTATCGCCATCAGGATCAGCACCCACGCGGCGACGTTACGCGAAAGGCGCCTCCGGCGACCGCGCACGGCCTGGTCTCTCCAGCGTTTGGCCTGATCAGCCCCTATGTTCAGTTTGTCCATTTTGACTTCTCCCGCGAGTACAATGCGGTTCATGCCAATTGGAGTCCAGATGTTGTCCCTGCCGTCCTATCGCCGCACCTCTGGACACCGCTTCGGGGTTTGCACAGAGCTAGTTTCTTCCGCGCCGATGGCATGTCGCGCATCTCAAAGGATCGTTTCCATAGGCCGATCCCAGATCGAACTGAATTCGATGTGAATCCCTGCTAAGCGTGGGCAAGGCTTCATCAAAATGAACGGCGACATGGTTCACGAATGTATGGAACCGATGGATGGAACAGCATCGGGAGTTCGAGGTTGCAGGAATGTGTTGGCTGGGAGATCGCCCAGGTGCGCGGTCCGCGAAAGCGGTCATCGAGGTCGAATGCGCTGAACGTGTAGCCAAGACGGCGAGATTGAAATCGCTTCGCCTGGCGCAAATTTTGCTGGAGGCGGATCCGTGCGTTTCATTCAACGAGGAACTCGACTGCTCGGTGCTTGTCGCCGTACTGGCGCGGGAAACTAAACGCCCACGTCCCGAATCCAGCGTGGGCCATCACCGGCTGCTGGATCCCAGCACGACTATTCCCTTTTTTCCATCAAAATCTAACGACTGGAAAAGCGCATTGGAAAGCACTTGTCGTAACCGTTGATTCAACCATTGCTGGTACTAATGGGTTGTGTGGGAGCGGCTCCGACAGTGCGGCGGGGGTTGGGTTGCCGGAGCCGCCTGCGCAGCCGGTTGGGATTTGACCGCGCCGTCCTATTCTGGGACAGCGCGGTCAATGATTCGTTAAAATTCTCCGGATCTAATTTCTCCGGATCTAATTAAGTGCATACTAATTGAATTGTCGGTTGGCGGCAGAGCACTGCGCAACGCGATTACGCGATGCTGGGCGTGACATCCTGGGGGCAATGATTCGGCCGGCGGTAGTTCAGCCAAGCGCTTCTTGGCAACGCAATGCCATCTTCAAGTTGGTCGATGATGTAAAGGGGCCGGCGCCGCAATGGAGGTTGCCTGATCAGCGCCGGCCAAGCGGGAATCGGGTCCGCCGCAGCTGCAGCGGTAGCTGATTCTTGACGTAACGTCATGCCGTCCTGTGATGGGCACAATCGCTGGCTTTGAAAGCAGTCTGGTGAAGCCTTCCCGCCCGACATGACAATTCGGCGGTTCGATGTCCGACATCGTCGACACGTGAGGGCCGTCAAAGTGAATTGGTTAACAGATTGGCAGAACGGCCTCTGATTTGATCGGGGAAGACTTGGCACCTTTTGTGCAAAGTCTGGAATTGCCGGCTAATCCCGGCCCTGATTTGTGTGACAAATCGGGATGGGCTCGTCGGGAGTTGGGGTTGGGGCCAACATCCGGCGAGTTCCGGTTCACAATGGGAGATAGCTACCCAAACGCGAGACTTTGGTTGCAAGCACAAGATGCACGAAATCAAACCGGCGCCCAGGCAGTCGGGTTTGGGGCTTTACCTGCCTAAGCGCCGGCCGGGCGGAATTGACCCACCGCTATAGGACCTAGCCGACTTTCGCCGTACCTTCGTCATGCGTTTGAGCAGGAGAGATCAAAACTGGGCCGCCAACCGACGGCGGCAAGCGATTCCGCCAAGCAATCAGGTCTGCCGTGCCTATAGTGCCCGTCGCCAAAATTACAGGTTGGCCCGAGAGGCGGAGAAGCAGCGCGAGACCTATTTCGGGAGCGTGCTTGGGCCTTGTCGTAACCGTTGATTCAACCGTTGCTGGTAATAAGACGGGTGTGGGAGCGGCTCCGGCACACTGGGCTGGGTAGGGCGCGTTTGCCGGAGCCGCCTGCGCAGTCGGTTGGGATTTGACCGCGCCGTCCTATTTTGGGACAGCGCGGTCAATGATTCGTTAAAATTTTCCGGAACTAATAAAGCGCATGCTAATTGAATTGCCGGTTGGGGGCTGGCGCATGCGTTTGAAGTTTGTCGAGCCGTTGATGCCGACCCTTGTGGAGAAGCCTCCCGAGGGCGATGCCTGGATTCACGAAGTCAAATTCGATGGGTATCGATCGCAGATAGTGATCGACGAAGAGGGCACGCATCTTCGCGGCGAGGAGGACTTGCGGCACGCCTCGTTACAGGATTTCCGCGAGCAGACATGATGCTGTTTCGTTGCGGAGATAGAACGCTTGGACCGACGATTAACATCCCTTATCGCCGGTTTTTGTCCCGCCGCCCTTCGTTCGTTCGAAAAGGCGACGGGACACCTTTCGACCCCTAGCTTGGCGGCTGCGCCGGCCCTGTCCCGTTCCATTGGAGGAACTGCACTTCCTTCCCAGTGATAGCCGCACGGCGTTCAAGAGCACCTCCTGCAGGAGACGGGTAGCTCGGTAGTGGCGATAGGGGGTTGGGTGGGCAGGCGCCGGCCAAAGGCGGGTAAGGTCCGCCGCTTGAGAAGCGTAACTGAGTCGCCTGCGTGCCCTTAATGGTGTGATCGCCTAAGTCAGCCGGTGGCCGGCAGCATCAGCACCGCAACCGCCCGGACGGCTATCAGAGGCAGGCGGGCCATGCCCACCATGTCGTGCTGACGGTAGCGCCACACTGCGCTGCCGTGCATTCTACAACGCAAGCATAGGCCGGTGCCGGAGTTTTAGGACGATGGATCAGGAAAGAGTTCTAGCCGCAGTCCTCTTAGCCGATGTGGTGGGCAGCACGCCGCTCTATGAGCGCATCGGCGACGATGCCGCTCTGCAGCAGGTCTCGGATTGCCTAGACGCGATACGCGAGATCGCCGCCCGGCACGGCGGTGATTTCATTCACTCGAAGGGCGATGACGTGCTTAGCCTGTTCGAGAGGCCAGAGGGGGCACTGAGGGCCGTCCGTCAAATTGTTAGCCAGCTGACAAGAGGGTCGCTGACCACCCGGATCGGATTGCACTTCGGGGCGGTTATTCGCACGCGGGGCGAAGTATTCGGCGACGTTGTCAATGTCACCGCAAGGTTGTCCACCACGGCCAACCCGGGGGAGGTGCTGATCAGCCAGAGCTTCTTCGAAGCCCTTTCCTCAGAGGGCCGCAGTTCCTTGCGGCTCATCGACAAAATGCCCTTCAAGGGGAAGGAAGAGCCGTTCGACGTCTATACCCTGGGTGGCGATGATGGGGCACTCACTACGCAGATCGCCAGCCGGGGCACCATTATCGATAGGCGGTTCGCCCCGCCAAGGCACATCAATCTGGTCATCCGCTATGGAGATCAGTTGCGATCTTGCCGCAACAACGAATTCGTGACCATCGGCCGATCTCCTGAATGCAATATCGTCGTCCCGCGGCCCTGGGTCTCAAGGCACCACGCGACCTTCACCATTTCGAACGGCAGGGCGGGGCTTGTTGAGCGAAGCTCGTCGGGCACATTTGTGTCGACTGGGCCCGACCATGAAGTGTTCGTTCGCCGTGAAGCAGTTCTCCTGTTCGGCTCCGGCGTCATCTCGCCTGGGCGGAGGTCGTCCCTCAGCGACGCTCAGATCCTTAGCTACGAAATTATCTCAGGCTGACCCGGCTGGAGAGCATCAGAGCGGCGAGGGCGAGGCGAATTGCCAATGCTGCAGCAAAGGCGCGCCAATTCCGTCTCGGCCGTGTCCGTTGCAGGCCGATCAAATCGTCAAAACGTGTTCCATGGCCATTTTCTCTCCTTCGGGCGATCTCATGCCGATCGGCGCCTAGCGAAGTCGAGTTGTGTAGATATGCTGTAGACCAGCCAATTTTCGGCTGTTCCTGCAACTCTGAAACCTATGGAAATGTTGGCTCCCCGGGCCGGATTCGAACCAGCGACCAACCGGTTAACAGCCGGTTGCTCTACCACTGAGCTACCGGGGAACAGAGGCTCTCATGTGAGTGGCGCAGCCTATAGCAAACCCGTTTCGGCTTTGCAAAGAAGCATTTCGCATTTTTTAGCGCTTTTTCATGCAATGGTTTCTGGCAATCGCCCGATGAAACCACATATGAGCGGTCTTGGACGCCGTCCGGCCCTGGTCGGCGGAACCGAAAGGGCGATTGCAGCCTTTACGATATATGGCTTTAACTGGTGGCAACCGGATCGACGTTCGACATGACTGCAGCAGGCGAAAACCAGGCACCGGCGCGGAAAATTGCGGTGTTCGGCCGCGAGTTCACCATGCCGCGCTCACGCGTCCTCAGGATCGCCATCGGCGTCGTGCTGGTGTTTTTCGGCATTCTCGGCTTCTTGCCGATTCTCGGTTTCTGGATGATTCCGCTCGGCCTTTTGGTGCTTTCCTACGAATTTGCCGCGGTGCGCCGCCAGCGGCGGCGGTTCGTCGTCTGGTGGGAACGACGCCGGCGGCCGGGTTGAAAGCGATGGGCGCACGGTCCCGGCTCAGCCGTCGCTGCGCTTTTCCAGCCCCTCGCAGATTTCCTTGAGGACGGCAGCCGCTGAAGCCAGCCGCGCGCGATCGTGCGGCGAGAGCCGGCTTGCGCCCTCGATGGCGAGGCGGTCGATCGCGTAGCGCACAAGCTGTTCGCAGCGCAGCAGCGACAATCTGCCCGATGTGCTGGATACCCTGTCTGCCGCGGGCCGACGCATGGATTACCTCCATCTCCCGCTACGCAGAGCCATGGGTTCGAGTTTCGTCCGGCGCTCGGTCATGCTTAATGACCGGCTAATATGCTGGCGTGCCAAGCGATTAGCCGCTCGGGAACCACGTTGCGGAGGCTGACGCGGAAAGCGCGCCGGAATGCTGCGCGGACGCTTGACGACCTTTCGTCGCCACCATATTGAGTTCGCTCGCCGGGAGCGACGAGGCCTCGTGGCGGAGTGGTTACGCAGAGGACTGCAAATCCTTGCACCCCGGTTCGATTCCGGGCGAGGCCTCCAGTTGCTTCAGCTCCCGCGCGGCGGGGGCTTGAGTTCCGGTCGAATGCGCCGCAGTGTTGGCGCGGCAAGCGCATCTCGGCGCATTGGTTTTTGACGGATTGGTTGGGACATGAGCGCTGATTTCTCCGAGCTTCGAGTCAAGATGGTTGACGGCCAGGTCCGCACCACCGATGTGACCGACGCAGCATTGCTCGATGCCATGCTTGCCGTGCCGCGCGAGGCCTTTGTAGGGGCCGAGCAGCAGGCTCTTGCCTATATTGACGAGGATATCCGCATCGCCGACGGCGCCGACGGCAACGGAGCGCGCTACCTCATGGAGCCGTCGCCGCTGGCCAAGCTTTTGCAACTGGCCGAGATCGACGCCGGCGATTCGGTACTCGATGTCGGCTGCGGCACCGGCTATTGCGCAGCACTCCTGTCCAGGCTGGCAAAATCCGTCATTGCGCTGGAAAGCGATGCCGGACTGGCAGAAACGGCCGAGGCCGCACTCTCGGCGCAGGGCTGCGACAATGTCACCGTGGTCACCGGGCCGCTGCCGCAAGGCCATGCCGCCAAGGCGCCCTACAATGTGATTCTGATCGGCGGCAGCGTCGAGGAAGTGCCGGCGGCGCTGCTCGGCCAACTCGCCGAAGGTGGCCGTCTGGTCGCCGTTGAAGGGCAGGGCAATGCGGGTGTGGCCCGGTTGTTTTTTAAAGCAGGGGGGGTTGTAACCGGAAGAAGGGCATTTAATGCGGCAATTAAGCCACTACCGGGATTTGAACGTATTCATGCGTTCGAATTCTAAGTGATTTTGCCTTGCAGCAAAGGCGCTGTCATGTTGGCTTGCGATTGGACAATCGTTGCTGATTTGGTTAACCGGTGTTTCGGGAGGCCGTCAGCGGGGGAACGATAATCGACGCGGCGCTGGCTGATCCCTCGGGATTGGCTGGCGTGGCGTGGTTCCCGTGCAAAACGAATGAGGGATTTAAAGTGCCGTCCTTAGCCAAAAGCTTGTTTGCTACCGTCCTTATTTCCGCGACAGCGCTTTCGCCGATAGCCGCCTCGGCGGAAACCATTCTCGGCGCGCTTTCCAAGGCCTACCAGAACAATTCGTCGCTGAATTCGGCCCGTGCGGGCGTGCGCGTCACCGATGAGGGCGTGGCGATCGCCAAGTCGGGATACAGGCCGGTCATTACCGGGAATGCGGACGTCGGCTACGCCAGCCGGCACCTCAACGGTTCAAACGCCGGCACTCGTCTGACAACCGGGAGCTTCGGCGTCGCCATCAATCAGATGCTGTTTGACGGGTTTCAGACCAAGAACAACGTCGCGGCAGCCGAGGCGCAGGTCAAGGCGTCGGTCGAGAGCCTGCGCAACACCGAAGAGAATACGCTGTTCAACGCGGCAAGCGCCTATATGGATGTCATCCATGACCGTCAGGTGGCGGTGCTGACCGAACAGAATTTGCAGTTCCTGACCGAGCAGGCGCGCGCGGCGCGCTCGCGCTTTGAGGTCGGCGAAGGCACGCGTACCGACGTGGCGCAGGCCGACGCCTCGCGCTCGGAGGCGGTGGCGCAGTTGAGTGCGGCCCGCGCGCAGGCGCTGGCCAGTGCCGCAACCTATCGCCAGATCGTCGGTGACGAGCCGGGCAAGCTCAAGGCGGCGTCGCCATTGGCGAAGCTTTTGCCGAGGAGCCTCGATGCGGCGATCGACATCGCGGCGACCGAACATCCGGCCATTCTTTCTACCGAGCATCTGGTCGACGCGGCCGCATTTCAAGTGAAGTCGCACGAAGGTGCGCTGCTGCCGCAGCTTTCCGCTTCCGCCGGCGTTTCGGACGACTACTCCAAAAACTCGCCGGAAACCTTGACGTCGCAGAATGGCACCACCCGTTCCGCCAACATCGGTGCGACACTGACCATTCCGATCTATTCGGGTGGCCGCACCTCGGCCCTGGTCCGCCAGTCGAAGGAATCGCTTAGCCAGGCTCGCATCGAGGTCGATGTCAGCCGCGACCAGGTGCGTCAGGCGGTGACATCGGCATGGACGCAATACACCGCTGCACAGGAGAGCGTCGCGGCCAACCGGCAGGTGATCGCCGCCGCGCAGTTGGCTTTGAACGGCGTTATCGAAGAGCGCAATGTCGGCCAGCGCACGACGCTCGATGTGCTGAACGCCCAGAACGATGTCATCAGCGCCAAGATCAACCTTGCCACCTCCGAGCGCGATGTGGTGGTGGCGAGCTATGCTATCCTCTCGGCCATGGGCCGCCTGTCGGTCGAGAGCCTGGCGTTGAATGTGGTGAAGTACAAGCCTGAAGAGCACTACAGAGCCGTCAAGGACAAGTGGATCGGTCTGCGCACACCGGACGGCCGCTGATCGCGCCCAGGCGGTTTCAAGTCCCGCCAGGATTGGAGTGTTAGAGCGCCGCGCATTCCACGGATTCGCGGCGCTATCCTTTTGTACCGACAGGATCTTTTCCGAAGAAGGTTTTCGGTTCGCAGCCATGTCTAAATTGTTGAAATCCCGCATCTCCCGAGATTGGGGATTCTCCGATGGCGATCCGTCGGCTACGCTGTCGCCATGATTCGTGTCCGGCTTTGACGGACAGAGAATCTTAGAACGGGTCACTACAGCGCCGCGCGTCCGATTGGACGCGCAAGGACGCTGTAGCACTTGGATTTTGCGCATGATCCTGTCCGAAAATCGAACCGATTTTCGGGGTCATGCGCGGGGCGGCGGATGTGACGATGGCGACGGCAAGCAGCGCGCAGCGCGAACCTTCCATGGAAGAAATACTGGCTTCCATCAGAAGGATCATCGAAGACAGCGACACCGGCCGCAAGCAGCCGGGTGACGCCGATGAGTTGCGTCAGGACCTTGTACCTGCCGCCGGGCCGGCCTCGGATGTCGACGCCTTCCGCAGCGAGCCGCACAGCGCGGCCGAAAGCAAGAAGCCGGTGACGCTAGCCGAGGTGCAGGCGCAACTGGCCGAACCTGTCGCGGCGCGGCTGGAGCCGCGCTCCGAGCCGGCTTCGGTGAAGCCGGCCACGCTGGCAAATCCTGCTGCTACAACCGTCGCGCCCCCCACGCATGCGCCGATGACCCTGGCGGAAGTGAGCGCCAGAATAGCCAGCGAGTCTGCCCCGGCAGCCAGGGCGGAAGCGCCAGCCCGGCCAAAGGCGGAGACCACCGATTCCATCGTCACCGATTGGCGGCGCGAAATTGCAGCCGTGGGCAGCCAGACAAAGCCCGCCGATGTGGCCAAGCCGCTAGACGTCAGGCCGCCAGAGATCAGGCCGCAAGAGATGAGGCAGGAAGAGACCGAGAAGCGGCAGGCTGCTGCCGCGGAGATCGAGGCTTTCGAGGACGATCTCGCGGCCGAGCCGGCTTTCGAGTCAGGCCCGTCGAGCAGCGAGCAGGCGCGCCAGGCCGATGCAACACCGGTTCGCTCGGCGATCGTTTCGGAACACACCGGACGGCAGGTCGCAGCGGCCTTCGGCGAGCTCTCCGACGCCTTTGCCAGCCGCAGCAAGAAGACCTTCGACGAGATGGCCGAGGAGATGCTTCGGCCGATGCTGCAGGATTGGCTGGACAACAATCTGCCGACGCTGGTCGAGCGCCTGGTGCGCGAGGAAATCGAGCGCGTCGCGCGCGGCGCGCAGTAATTCCGCCGATCCGAAGAGGAAAAGCGCGGCCTTGAGCTTTTTCTGAGCTTCAGCTTCCCTTGGCTGCTGTGGCAAAAGCGATCAGGTTGCCGTCGATATCCGCGGCAATGAAACCACGGGCATGGCCTTCCCGTTGAAATGACCGGGGCGACGCCTATTTGCCGGTGAAGGACCAGGCCGCCCTGCGGTTGACTTGGCCAAAACCTTCCGATTTACACCGGGTCAGCAAAACTCCCGATAGCGCGGACCATTTTCCCATGCTTGAAAAGACCTACGACGCCAAGACCGTCGAGCCCAAGATCGCCAAAATCTGGGAAGAGGCGGACGCCTTTCGCGCCGGCGCCGGCGCGGAGGAGGGTGCCGAGGCCTTCACCATCGTCATCCCGCCGCCCAACGTCACCGGCTCGCTGCATATGGGCCATGCGCTCAACAACACGCTGCAGGACATCCTCGTGCGCTTCGAGCGCATGCGCGGCAAGAATGTGCTGTGGCAGCCCGGCATGGACCATGCCGGCATCGCCACGCAGATGGTGGTCGAACGCCAGCTGATGGAAAAACAGATCCATCGCCGCGACCTCACCCGCGAACAATTCATCGAGAAGGTCTGGGAGTGGAAGGCCGAATCCGGCGGCGCCATCTTCAACCAGCTGAAGCGGCTCGGCGCCTCGGCCGACTGGTCGCGCGAACGCTTCACCATGGATGAGGGCCTGTCCAAGGCCGTGCTCGAAGTCTTCGTCGGCCTGTACAAGGAGGGGCTGATCTACAAGGACAATCGCCTTGTGAACTGGGACCCGAAGTTGTTGACGGCGATCTCCGACCTCGAGGTCGAGCCGCAGGAGGTCAACGGCAATCTGTGGCACTTCCGCTATCCGATCGAGGGCGAGGCGTTCGATCCGGAAAATCCGAAAACCTTCATCACCGTGGCGACGACCCGCCCGGAGACGATGCTGGGCGATACGGCGGTCGCCGTGCACCCGGACGACGAGCGCTACCGGCATCTGGTCGGCAAGAATGTCGTCCTGCCTATCGTCGGCCGGAAGATCCCTGTTGTGGCTGACGAGTATTCCGATCCGGAAAAAGGCTCCGGCGCGGTCAAGATCACGCCGGCGCACGACTTCAACGATTTCGAGGTCGGCAAGCGCCACAAGCTGCCGGCCATCAACATCCTGACCATCGAGGCAGCCATCAAACTGAAGGACAACGAGGACTTCCTCGCTGGCCTTGAGATCACGCCGGAGCGTCAGGCCGTCTGGGACGAACTCGACGGTCTCGACCGTTTCGTCGCGCGCAAGAAGATCGTCGACCTGATGGAGGCCGGCGGCTTCCTCGAAAAGGTCGAGCCGCACCGTCATGCCGTGCCGCATGGCGACCGCGGCGGCGTGCCGATCGAGCCGTTCCTGACCGAGCAGTGGTATGCCAATGCCGCCGAACTCGCCAAACCGGCAATCGCCTCGGTGCGCGAAGGCCGTACCAACTTCGTGCCGAAGAACTGGGAAAAGACCTATTTCGACTGGATGGAGAACATCCAGCCCTGGTGCATTTCGCGCCAGTTGTGGTGGGGCCACCAGATCCCGGCCTGGTACGGGCCTGACGGGCGCGTCTTTGTCGAGAAGACCGAGGAAGAGGCGCTGGCCGCTGCCATCGAATATTATCTGGCGCTGGAAGGGCCGTGGAAGGCCTGGGTCGAGGACAAGCTCGAGAATTTCAAGCCGGGCGAGATCCTGACCCGTGACGAGGATGTGCTCGACACCTGGTTCTCCTCGGCACTTTGGCCGTTCTCGACGCTGGGCTGGCCGGATCACACGCCGGAGCTGAAGACCTATTACCAGACCGACGTGCTGGTGACCGGCTTCGACATCATCTTCTTCTGGGTCGCCCGGATGATGATGATGGGCCTGCACTTCATGCACGAGGAGCCGTTCCACACAGTCTATGTGCATGCGCTGGTGCGCGACAAGAACGGGCAGAAGATGTCGAAGTCGAAAGGCAACGTCATCGATCCGCTCGACCTCATCGACGAGTTTGGCGCCGACGCGCTGCGCTTCACGCTGACGGTGATGGCGGCGCAGGGGCGCGATGTGAAGCTCGACCCGGCGCGCATCGCCGGCTACCGCAATTTCGGCACCAAGCTGTGGAACGCGACGCGCTTTGCCGAGATGAACGAGGTCGCGCGCAATGACGATTTCTGGTTGAACGACGCCAAGCTGCCGGTCAACCGCTGGATCCTGACCGAGCTGACCAGGGCGTCGCACGCGATCACCGAGGGCATCACCAGCTACCGCTTCAACGAGGCGGCGGGCGCTGCCTACCGCTTTGTCTGGAACCTGTTCTGCGACTGGTATCTGGAACTTCTGAAGCCGGTGTTCATGGGCACTGACGAGGCGGCCAAGGCGGAAAGCCGCGCCTGCGTCGCCTTCGTGCTCGACGAGATCTACAAGCTCCTGCATCCGATGATGCCGTTCATGACCGAGGAATTGTGGGCGCAGACGGCAGGCGAGGGCAGGACGCGCGCAACGCTGCTTTGCCACGCCGCCTGGCCATCACCAGACTTCGAGGACGCGGATGCGGCCGCCGACATCAACTGGCTGGTCGATCTGGTCTCCGGCATACGCTCAGTGCGCTCGGAAATGAACGTGCCGCCGGCAGCGATCGCGCCGCTGGTGGTGGTCGGCGCCAGCGCCGAGACCCATCAGAGGCTGGAACGCCATGCTTCCGCCATCAAGCGGCTGGCACGGGTCGGCGACATCTCGCTGCAGGACGCAGCGCCCAAGGGTTCGGCCCAGATCGTGCTCAACGAAGCGACCATCTGTCTGCCGCTCGGCAGCCTGATCGATCTCTCCGCCGAGGCGGCGCGGCTGCAGAAGGAACTGGCCAAGGTGACCGAGGAAATCGCACGGCTGCACAAGAAGCTTTCGAACGAAAGATTCGTCGCCAGCGCGCCGGAAGAGATCGTTGCAGCCGAGCGCGAAAAACTCGACGAATACCGCGATCAGCAGGAGAAGCTTTCGGTGGCGTTGACCAGGGTGCGCGACGCCGGTTGAACACCCGGTTCGCGAGGCCCCGACTAGCGCTTCTCGACAGCTCTTTTGCCCAAAAAACAGGCATTCCGTTGCGTTAATATTGACGTAAACGGAAAGTTTCAGCCCCATTGTTGCCATAATGTAACAATCGGGCGGAATGCCGGCAAAACAGCCGGATTTCGCGCCGTTTTAAGCGTTTCTTTCTGATTTTTTTCCTAATGTGCCTCCCAAATGGCCATTTTTGGACCTGCTGGCCAGGCCGCCACTGTGTTCGAAATCAGGTCCGCAAGAGTGTACGTGTACGCTATGTGATTTCATTGTTGCACCGTTAACCTGAATTGGTTCTAGCTTCACCCACTAGTATTTCGGGGAGGACATCCATGAGCAATTTGCGTTTGAAAACACTGCTGGGGGCGGGGTGTTTTTCGCTGGGCTTGATCGGTTCCGCGCATGCCGGCGGCATCGAGCGCGGTGGCTACGACATCGACCTTCTGTTCGACCCAGCTCCGTTCGCCACGGAAGCCGAGGCGACTTATGTGATGCCACAGCGCAAGCTCAAGAACGCGGTCGATACCGATCCGAGTGACGGCAATCTTACATTCCTGGGCAGCACGGCGAAAGACAGCAAGAGCTACTGGGTGCCGCGCATCGGCGTCAAGGCCGAGGTCGTCAAGGGCGTCGACTGCATGTTCGACTATTCCCAGCCGTGGGGCGCGCACACAAATCCGGGTCTGTGGGCCGGTGCCGAGTCCAACATAGAAACCGACATCAAGAGCAACAACTACGCCGGCACTTGTTCTTACAAGATGGATGCCGGCAAAGGCCAGGTTCGCTTCATCGGCGGCGTCTATTACCAGGAAGTCTATGGCTTCAAGGAAGACCTGGTGTCGCCGCTGGTGCCGGGTTTCCAGGGAACCGGTCGTGTTGATCTCAAGGGCACGGGCTGGGGCTGGCGCGCCGGCCTTGCCTATGAAATCCCAGAAATCGCGCTGCGCGCCAGCCTCGTCTACAATTCGCGGGTCAAGCTCGACAACATCTCGGGCACGCTGGACTTGACGCATGTTGGCCTTGTCGTGCTGCCGATCTATGGTGCGACGCAGTACATGCCGGATACGGTCGAATTGAAGTTGCAGTCAGGCATTGCGCCCGGCTGGCTCGCCTTCGGTTCGCTCAAGTGGGTCAACTGGAGCCTGCTGCAGAGTGTTCCGATTTGCGTCGTAGGTACTCCCGCTGCGGCATGCGTTACGGGTGATGCTCTGCATTCAGGCCAGATTACCTCGCTGGACCTGATGTATCGCGACGGCTGGACGGTTACGGGCGGCATCGGCCACAAGTTCAACGATGAGTGGAGCGCGGCCGGCCAGCTTTCCTGGGATCGTGGCACATCACACGGCTACGGCTCGCAGACCGACACCTGGACGTTGGGCGGCGGCGTCGCCTACACGCCTTCGCGCAATATCGAAGTTCGTCTGGCCGGCGCGGTCGGCGTCCTGACCAGCGGTCATTCAGGGGTCGTGAATGGCGACAACGGTTACCAAGCCGGCACCGACGTCAGCTACGATTTCGGCAACGATCTGGTCACGGCCATTTCTGGCGGCGTCAAGATCAAGTTCTAAGCCTCTGAAAATTCACACAAAAGGCCGGGCACTTGCCCGGCCTTTTTCGTTTGAGGCACGGTGTCGAGCCGTGCCGCCACGCGCCGGCGTTGCAAATCCGTCTCATCACTTTCGCCTCTCGCGATTGTGACGTTTTGGCAACAGTTCCCGGCCAACCCCCGCGCTGCGGCCCCGGCCGAAGAAATTGCCCATTTCCCGCCATAAACCCGGCGCACCTCGAATTCGTCTCGGGACACGCGCCAGAAGGCTCGGCGATGGGGCAGGCCGCACCGCCCGCGGCAAGGAAGAGTATGGACGCCAAAGTCATTTCCAAGGCCAAGCTGCCTAGCCGCCATGTGACCGTCGGTCCGGCGCGTGCGCCGCATCGCTCGTATCTCTATGCCATGGGCCTGTCGGCGGCCGAGATCGCGCAGCCGCTGGTCGGCGTCGCCTCCTGCTGGAACGAAGCCGCACCTTGCAACATCTCGCTGATGCGTCAGGCGCAGGTGGTCAAGAAGGGCGTCGCGGCCGCCAACGGCACGCCGCGCGAGTTCTGCACCATCACCGTCACCGACGGCATCGCAATGGGCCACCAGGGCATGAAGTCGTCGCTGGTGTCGCGCGACGTGATCGCCGATTCGGTCGAACTCACCATGCGCGGCCATTGCTACGATGCGCTGGTCGGCCTTGCCGGCTGCGACAAGTCGCTGCCCGGCATGATGATGGCCATGGTGCGGCTCAACGTGCCGTCGATCTTCATCTATGGCGGCTCGATCCTGCCCGGCAGCTATCGCGGCCGCCAGATCACCGTGCAGGATGTATTCGAGGCGGTCGGCCAGCATTCGGTCGGCACGGTCAGCGATGCCGAGCTGCTCGAGATCGAGCAGGCCGCCTGTCCGTCAGCCGGCTCCTGCGGCGCCCAGTTCACCGCCAACACCATGGCCACCGTCGCCGAGGCGATCGGCCTGGCGCTGCCCTATTCCTGCGGCGCGCCGGCGCCTTACGAGATGCGTGACCGCTTCAACTTCGCCTCCGGCGAAAAGATCATGGAGCTGATCGCCAAGAACATCCGGCCGCGCGACATCATCACGCTGAAGGCGCTGGAGAACGCGGCGACGGTGGTGTCGGCCACCGGCGGCTCGACCAATGCGGCTTTACACCTGCCGGCGATCGCGCATGAGGCCGGAATCAAGTTCGACCTGTTCGACGTCGCCGCGATTTTCGAAAAGACCCCCTACATCGCCGATCTCAAGCCGGGCGGCAAATATGTCGCCAAGGACATGTTCGAGGCCGGCGGCATTCCGCTGCTGATGAAGACGCTGCTCGACCACGGCTATCTGCATGGCGACTGCCTGACCGTGACTGGCCGTACTTTGGCCGAAAACATGGAGCATGTTGCCTGGAATGATAGCCAGGATGTGGTCCGTCCCGCCAACCGACCAATCACCCAAACCGGCGGTGTCGTGGGCTTGAAGGGCAACCTTGCCCCCGAAGGCGCGATCGTGAAGGTCGCGGGCATGACGGAGCTGAAATTCTCTGGCCCGGCACGCTGTTTCGATTCGGAAGAGGAATGTTTCGAGGCGGTCACGCACCGCAATTACCGGGAAGGCGAGGTTCTCGTCATCCGCTACGAAGGTCCGCGCGGCGGCCCCGGCATGCGCGAGATGTTGTCGACGACGGCGGCGCTCTACGGCCAGGGCATGGGCGGCAAGGTGGCCCTTATCACTGACGGCCGTTTTTCGGGCGCGACGCGCGGGTTCTGCATCGGCCATGTCGGGCCCGAAGCTGCCGTTGGCGGACCGATCGGACTGCTGAAGGACGGCGATGTGATCTCGATCGATGCAACCAAAGGCACGATCGAGGTCGACCTGTCCGAGGCTGAACTGGCAAGGAGGGCGAAGGCCTGGAAGGCGCGCACGACCGACTACCAGTCGGGCGCGATCTGGAAATATGCACAGACGGTAGGGCCTGCCCGCGACGGCGCGGTCACCCATCCCGGCGGTGCCAAAGAAACACATTGCTATGCGGATATCTGAGTTGTTGAGGTCATCTGTCCTTCCGGCACTGGTCGCTGTCGCGATCTTTGGCGCCGTGGGCCAGGCCATGGCCTTCGACGACAAGGTGTTCGACGACAAGACCGGCGTGAAGCCGCAATCGAGCCCGTGGGCCGTGTTCCAGTTCGGCTTCTCCGCTTACAAGAGCGGCCACAAGGAACAGGCGGTCGAGGCCTATAAATACGCCGCCGAAAACGGCCAGATCGGCGCCACCTGGAAGCTCGCGCGCATGTATGCCGAAGGCGACGGCGTGACCCGCGACGACTATGCGGCCTTCAAATTCTTCTCCGAGATCGTCGATCAGGATGTCGAGCCGGGATCGCCGGAGGAAAGCTATGTCTCCGACGCGCTGGTGGCGCTGGGCGACTATCTCAGGACAGGCATTCCCGGCAGCCCGGTCGAGGAGAACGAGGTCGCGGCGCAGGAATACTACATGCGCGCAGCCGCCAATTACCGCAATCCGAACGCCCAGTTCGAGATGGGCCAGATGTTCCTGAAGGGCGAGGGCGGCGTGAAGGCCAGCGTCAAGCAGGCCGGCCGCTGGTTCCAGCTTGCCGCCGAAAAGGGCCATGCCGGTGCCCAGGCGACGCTGGGCAATCTTCTGTTCCAGAGCGGCAAGATCGTGCGCGGGCTGGCAATGATGACGGCCGCGCTCGAACGCGCCTCGCCGGCCGACCAGCCATGGATCCGCGGCATGCAGGAAGAGGCGTTTGCCGCCGCCGGCGAAGCCGACCGCCGCACCGCCATATCGCTGGCCGACGATATTCTCACCAAGGGCGGCGGCGACCAGTAAGGGTCCTGCGCTGATCTCCCCCGCAAGGGAGGAGATCAGCTCTCGACTTGTCAGTTCGCGATCGGTTCCGTCGGCACCGCGTTGTGCGCCGGCATCGAGATGGGCGTGACCTTCAGGTGAGGCTTCATCGTGTTGTCGGGGCAGGTGTCGCCGATCTTCGTCCATGAGGTGTTGTTGAGCACGAGGTCGCAGCGGGCCATGTGGCTCTGGTCGGAAACCGTCAGGCAAGCGACCTGGCCGACCTGGTACGACTTGCCATTGGCCAGGCACTGCTGGTCGGCGAATGCCGCTGCGGGTGCAGCCATGGCAAATGCCAGGCCGATCGGACAAAGAAGGAATCGTATGGTCATGGAACCCCAGCCGCCATGCTGATTTCCGAATGAAGAGCGCGATTGCGGCGATATCAGGGTTCGGCAGCTATCAGGCCGGCAGCAAGGCCAGATCGATCGCCACCGGCACATGGTCGGACGGTTTTTCCCAGGCGCGCACGTGCTTTTCGATCGACGCCGAGGAAAAGCGGTTGGCGGCTTCGGGCGACAACAGCAGATGGTCGATGCGAATGCCGTTGTTCTTCTGCCAGGCGCCGGCCTGGTAATCCCAGAAGGTGTAGACGTCGGCAGCGTCGGTGACGGCGCGCACCGCCTCGGTGAAGCCGAGATTCTTCAGCCGCCGGAAGGCCTGTCGGGTCTGCGGCTGGAACAGCGCATCGCCAAGCCAGTTCTCGGGGAAGCGCGCGTCGATCGGCTCGGGGATGACATTGTAGTCGCCGGCGAGCACCAGCGCCTCTTCCAAAAGCAGGCGCTGCTCGGCCCAGCGATGCAGCCGCTCCATCCAGGACAGCTTGTAGGGGAACTTCTTGTCGTCATCGATCGGATTGCCGTTGGGCAGATAGAGCGAGGCGACGCGCAACGCGCCCTGATCGGTCGAGAACACGCCCTCGATGAAGCGCGCCTGCTCATCCGTGTCGTCGCCCGGCAGGCCTCGGATAACCTCATCAAAGGGCAGCTTCGACAGCAAGGCGACGCCATTGAAACCCTTCTGGCCGTGGGTTTCGACATTGTAGCCCAGGGCCTCGATCTCGGCGCGCGGGAACTGTTCGTCGACTGTCTTGATCTCCTGCAGGCAGACGATGTCGGGCTGGCTTTCGGTCAGCCAATGGGTGAGGTTGCCGATGCGGGCGCGAACGCCGTTGATGTTCCAGGTGACGATTTTCATGGGCGGCCTCAGGGATGTTCGGGCGGGAGACGTTCGACAAGCCCGATCGTATTGCCTGCCGGGTCCTTTAGAAAGGCCATCCACTCGCTTTCCCCCGCTGGACCGAACGTGCCTTCGCTGTCGCGATGAACAAGCGCTGGCGGTGCGGTGAAGGGAACGCCTTCGGCTTTCGCCTCGGCATGGAAGGCTTCGAGCCCAGCGATGTCGAGATAGACAGTGCCGGCCGGCACGCCGTCGGTGAACAGCAGCCTGATATCGCCGGCCATGATGAAGGCCATGCCGGGCGGATCGTAGCGGGCGTGAACACCCAGGCCGAGCACGTCGCGCCAGAAGGCCAGCGTGACATCCAGATCGCGCCCGGCCGACAGCGCGACCTGACGGACCGCGCCGATCGCAGGCATGTGATTAAATGGAGAAACTGGTGCCGCAGCCGCAGGAGGCGACTGCATTCGGGTTGCGGATCTGGAACGACTGACCCATCAGATCGTCGACGAAGTCGATCACCGAGCCACCCATATAGACCAGCGAAAGGTCGTCGATCAGCACGGTGGCACCGTCCTTTTCGATGGCGACGTCGTCGTCGTTGCGGGTATCGACCAGGTCGAACTTGTAGGAAAAGCCGGAGCAACCGCCGCCTTCGACGGAGACGCGCAGCGCCGTCTTGCCGGCTTCGCCAGACACGATTTTGGCGATCCGCCTGGCGGCGGAGTCGGTCATCTCGACTTTCATGGCAGTCTTGGCATCAGCGCCCATGGGCGTCACCTTGCTTTCGGTTTCACATGATAGGTATGAAGCGGGAAGGGGCAAGTCAACTGCGGCGGCATCAGCCATGACAAATGAGCTTGGCGACATCGGCTTCGGCTATCGGCCGCGCGCGGACTATGCCAGTGATCCCGCCAAGTCGCGTGGGCGGCTCTATGACGAGGTCGAAAGCCCGACCCGCACGCCGTTCCAGCGCGACCGCGACCGTATCATCCATTCCACCGCCTTCCGCCGGCTGAAGCACAAGACGCAGGTGTTCGTCGCCCATGAGGGCGACCACTACCGCACCCGGCTGACACATTCGATCGAGGTGGCGCAGATCGCGCGGGCTCTGGCGCGGGCGCTGCGCGGCGACGAGGATCTGGCCGAGGCGGTCGCTCTGGTCCACGATTTCGGCCATACGCCGTTCGGTCATACCGGCGAGGACGCACTGAACGAGCGGATGTCCCAATGGGGCGGCTTCGACCATAATGCGCAGTCGCTGCGCGTGGTGACGCGGCTGGAGCGGCGCTATGCCGAGTTCGACGGGCTGAACCTGACGTGGGAGACGCTGGAAGGCCTGGTCAAGCACAATGGCCCACTGACCGACGCCAAGGGAAAAGGCCTCAAGGGTCCGGTGCCGCAGGCGATCCGCGACTATTCCGAACTGCACGACCTCGAACTCGACCGTTTCGCCGGGATCGAAGCGCAATGCGCGGCGATCGCCGACGACATCGCCTACAACACCCACGACATAGATGACGGCCTGCGCTCCGGCTTCCTGACGCTGGACATGCTGGAGACGGTTGCGCTGCCGGGATCGATCCTCGAAAGCGTGCGCGCACGCTATCCCGGCCTCGACGACGTGCGCACCGGCCATGAACTGATGCGCCGGCAGATCACCATGATGGTCGAGGATGTCATCGTTTCGACCACCGCCAACTTGGCGCGTGTAAAACCTGACAGCGCCGAAGCGGTGCGGGCGGCGGGCGAGACGATGGTGACGTTTTCCGCCGGGATGGCGGCGACCGAGAAGGAATTGAAGGCGTTTCTCTACAAGCACCTCTACCGGCACGATGAGGTGATGCGTGTGCGTGGCGACGCCGAGCAGATCGTGCGCGACCTGTTCGATGTCTATTTCGCCGATCCGCGCGCCATGCCGGATGGCTGGCGCGAAGGGCTCGATCGGGCCGAGGATCGCATCAAGGCGCGCAGCGTCGCCGATTTCCTGGCGGGGATGACGGACACCTACGCCTTGAAGGAACACCGCCGTCTGTTTGACCATACGCCCGATTTAAGCTAGGGCGGGCGCGATTTGCCGGCCAATGAGCCGGTTCTCCTGCACAGTCCGCCAGAGCAAGACCCATGAACATCTTCGCCGATTTCAGCGCGCGAATCACAAAAGCCGTCGAAGCGCTTGATTTGAAAGACAGTAATGGCGTTTCGCCTGACCTGTCGCGCATCGCCGTGGAGCCGCCGCGCGACGCCAGCCATGGCGATCTCGCCACCAATGCGGCGATGGTGCTGGCCAAGCCGACCGGGCAGAACCCGCGCGCGCTGGCCGAACGGCTGGTGCAGGCGCTGCGCAACGATGCCGATGTCGCCGCGGCCGAGGTCGCCGGCCCGGGCTTCGTCAATCTCAGGCTCAAGGACACCTTCTGGCAGGCGCATCTGACCGCGCTGCTCGGGCAGGGACGCAACTATGGCCGCTCGACCATCGGCGGCGGCAAGAAGACCAATGTCGAATATGTGTCGGCCAACCCGACCGGACCGATGCATGTCGGCCATTGCCGGGGTGCGGTGGTCGGCGACACGCTGGCCAATCTGATGGGCTTCGCCGGCTATGACGTGACCAAGGAATACATCATCAACGACGCCGGCGGTCAGATCGACGTGCTCGGCCGCTCGGTCATATTGCGGTATCGGGAGGCGCTCGGCGACGAGATCGGCGAAATTCCGCCTGGCCTTTATCCCGGCGACTATTTGGTCCCTCTTGGCCAGGCGCTGGCGACAGAGTTCGGCCGCAGTCTGCTGCAAATGCCGGATGACGAGGCGCTGGCCATCGTCAAGGACCGCGCCATAGATGCGATGATGGTGATGATCCGCGAGGATCTGGCGCTGCTCAACGTGCATCATGACGTGTTCTTCTCCGAGCGCACGCTGCATGCCGACAACGCCAAGAAGATCCGCTCGGCGATCAACGATCTGACGCTGAAGGGCCACATCTACAAGGGCAAGCTGCCGCCGCCCAAGGGCGAAAAGCCGGACGACTGGGAAGACCGCGAGCAGACTTTGTTCCGCTCGACCGCGGTTGGCGACGACATGGACCGGGCTCTGGTCAAGTCCGACGGCTCGTTCACCTATTTCGCCGCCGATGTCGCCTATCTCAAGGACAAGGTCGACCGCGGCTTTGTCGATCTGATCTATGTGCTGGGCGCCGACCATGGCGGTTACGTCAAGCGGTTGGAAGCGCTGGCGCGGGCGATTGCCGGCGACGACGTGAAGCTCACGGTTCTGCTTAGCAATCTGGTCAAGCTGTTTCGCGACGGCGAGCCGGTCCGGATGGGAAAAAGGGCTGGGAATTTCATCACGGCGCGGGAAGTCATTGAAGAGGTCGGCCGTGACGCGGTGCGCTTCATGATGCTGTTCCGCAAGAATGACGCGCCGCTCGACTTCGACTTCGCCAAGGTGACCGAACAATCCAAGGACAATCCGGTGTTCTACGTGCAGTACGCCTCGGCGCGATGCCATTCGGTGTTCCGGCAAGCGAGCGAGCAATTGGGCGAAGC
Source organism: Mesorhizobium sp. P171375 (assembly GCF_057786075.1). Lineage (NCBI taxonomy): Bacteria > Pseudomonadati > Pseudomonadota > Alphaproteobacteria > Hyphomicrobiales > Phyllobacteriaceae > Mesorhizobium > Mesorhizobium sp. P171375. Next base: position 5,087,457 of record NZ_JBYNWF010000001.1, on the reverse strand, counting down.
CAATTTCGACCGCAAAAGCCTGGCGGCCGCCTCGGCGTCGCTGACCGATGAGGGCGAGATCGGCCTGATCCGGAAGCTGGCTGAATATCCCCGGCTGATCGAATCCGCAGCCCTTGCGCTGGAGCCGCATCGGCTGGCATTCTACCTCTACGACTTGGCCTCCAGCTTTCATGGCCACTGGAATCGGGGCACCGATAATCCCGACTTACGTTTTGTTAAGGTTAACGACCGACAATTGACACATGCCAGACTAGGGCTGGTGCAGGCTGTTTCGGATGTTTTGACCTCCGGCCTGACGCTGATTGGGGCTGATGCGCCCACTGAAATGCGTTAGGTTTGACTAAAAAACCTGTCACCATTTGCCCACATTGCGCTGGTAAGGGCCAACCCTGCGCGACGTCCATGGCGTCCGAATGAGTGCGAGTTCGGGAACAATAATGGCAGACAGAACCCAGCTGAGAGCAGCCGACAACAACGACATCGCCGAGGATGATCCGTTCGCGGAACTGACCAGGATCATGGGTTTCGATCCACGCCAGCCGGTCAAACCAAAGGCGCCGGTCGTCCAGAAGGTTGCGGACGAGGGCGATTTTGACATCGACCTCGAGAAGGAGTTGATGGGCGAACTCGGCGACGACCTCGTCTCCATGGAGGTTAGCCAGCCAACTCCCGAGGTTCACCAACCTGCCGCCGAGAGTCGCGAGCCGGCTTTCGAAACCGCCGATGCCGCGATGGACGATGCGCTTGCCGCTTCGCTGGACCATGATTTCGTGTTCGACGACGCCGCCGATCATGATTTTGGCACTCGCCCGCAAGCCGTGGCGCCAGCCGCCGAGCCTTCGTTTGCCGAGCCCGCATTCGACGAACCTGCATTCAATGACGATTTCGACATGGCTGTCGCCAGTTCGCTAGAAAACGTGTCGCCGCTCGAAGACGACCTGCCGGTGGACGATGAGCTTGCCGCCTCGCTCGAGCAGGGATTGCTGCTCGATGACGATGCGACCGATGACGTCGCCCATAGCGCCGGTGTCGCCGAGGTTGCTGCCGCGCCTGCTGACGATGTCGCATTCGACGATGATTTCGACAATGCCGTCTCGCTGTCGCTGGAAGACGAACTGACGCTGGACAGAAATGTGCCGGCGCAGGACCAGTATGCCGCTCCGGCAACAGAGGCGCCGGTCGTCGACGCCGGCGACCACGCTGTTGCCGATGAGGATTTTTCCGACCATTTCGACGACGCAATGGCCGATGTCGACATGGATTTCGCTGCCCGGGATTTCGCTGGCCAGGATTTCGAGCCTGAGGCTTTCGAAGCTCAGCCTGTTGAAGCCGAGGCTCCGGAAGAGCGCGATCTGGATGTCAGCGATCTGGAGGCCAGCGCCCCGGTTGAGATGGATGCGCCGGAAGTCGACGAGACGCCGGCGTGGACTGCGGAGGCAAGCCCCTCTCATGAGGCCGCGCACGAAGCGTTCGACGATTTCGACCTGAGCATCGACGACGCGGTTGCCGACCATGAGCCGGCTGCCGAGGTCGCCGCCGCCCCGGTCCAGCCAGCCCCAATCGCACCCGCTTATGTAGCGCCCGCTGTTGTGGCGCCCACCGTTGTGGCGACCCCGGCCGCGCCGGCTGCTGACGAACGGACTTTGGAAGATGAACTCAACGCGCTGCTTGGCGCGATGACCACACCACGGCCGGCGCCAGTCATCGAGCCCACACGGGCCTATGAGCCTGTCGTCCCGGTGCAGCGGTCCGCTGCGGCGCCGGCGGCTCCTGCCGACAATCTCGACTGGGACCTGGACGAACAGGCGCCTGCGCAGGTTCCTCAAGCGGCCGCGGTCCAGAACGATACCGATTTCGACGATCTGCTTGCCGGTGAACTCGAGGGCCATGAGCCCGAGATCGAGTTCGACGATCATGCCTTCGACGCGGCCTTGGCCAAGGGCATCGATCTCGGTAATGACGACACAGCCGCACCGGTCGCTGGCGATTGGCGCTCGACGCCGCCGGAGCCGGCGCGTTCGTGGAGCCGCGTGACCCCGACCCCTGCCCAGCCTTCCTTTGCAGCGCAGCCGCAACCTTCTTTTGCAGCGCAGCCCCAAGCTTCTTTTGCAGAAGAGCCTTCCATGCCTGCGGCAGCCGCGCCAACCTATCGCGACCAGCCGGTCGCGGCGGCCGCCTATGTGGCGCCGGCGCCGGCGCCGGCGCGCCAAGCGCCGCCTCAGGCTTATGACGAGATGCCGGACGTCGAGACGGTCGATGTGCCGGAGCGCGTGGTGGCGATCGCCGACGACCTCGATATTCCCGAGCTCAGCTTCCAGGAAGACGAGCCGGCGGCTTATGACGATATCGACGCCGAATTCGCCGACCTGCTCACCGATATGAATGCAGTGGAAGTGCCGCCGCCGCCTGCGGCCACGCGCAGCGCCGCCTATGACGACGAATCATACAGCTCAGGCTTCAGTTCGGGCCATGAGCTCGACCAGCGCGCTTATGCGGCGCAGCCCGCCGCTGCGCCTGCCGCCGCAGCGCAAACTGCCTATGCAGCCGGTGGCTTCGACATGGGCGATTTGCCCGGCAGTCAGCCGGTTTCGCAGGCCGACGATTTCTCGGTCGACGAACTCGACTACGATCCGGACCTGGACGAGGCGATGGCGGTGCCGGGCCTTGCCGAACAGGAAGCCGCAAAGCCGCGCCGGAGCGGCCTGTTTATCGCCGCGGTCGTCGGCGCGGTGGCCGTTATCGGTGGCCTCGGCGCCTTTGCCCTGTCCTTTGGCGGCAAGGGCGGCAGCGACGCTCCCGTGATCGTCAAGGCTGATAACACCCCGATCAAAGTCAAGCCGGAAAATCCGGGCGGCGCTGTCGTGCCGAACCAGGACAACAAGGTTTATGACGCGGTCGCCAAGGGCACCAAGCCGGCCGAGCCGGTGCAGGAGAAGCTGGTCACATCAACCGAAGAGCCGGTCGATGTGAAGGCAAAGGAGCCGGAAAGCCGCGTTGTCGATCTGTCGCCCGACGAGACCGACGCTGCCCCGGGCACCGATGCCGCCGGAAACCCCGACGCTGCCGGCAATCCCGATGCGGCTGCAGCCCCCGCGCCCAAATCCGAGGACCGCATCGCGCAGGTTCTGCAGGAAGCCGACAAAAACCCCGATACGGTCGCCGTTGCTCCGCGCAAGGTGCGGACCATGGTGGTCAAGCCTGACGGCTCGCTGGTGGCACGCGAGGATCCGGCGCCGGCCGCGCCGCAAATTGCGGCTGCCGAGCCGCTTGACCCGGCGCCGCAGCACGTCGCCCCTTCAGCCGATGCCGAGCAGACCGGCACCGTGGCGCCTGCCACCGATCAGGCAAACAGCGACCAGGCCAGTGCCGTGACCGCCAAGCCGGTCAAGCCGGTGAAGCCGGCGGCCGCGCCGAAGGTTGAGACCCAGTCCGCCAACACGCCGGAGACGGTTGCCGTGGCGCCGCAGCGCCCGTCCGACCAGCCGGTCGACGTGGTCGGCGAGGTCAAGCCCGACCAGGTTGCCTCCATTCCGGCGACGGCTTCGACATCAGGCGGTTCGTGGTCGATGCAGATTGCTTCGCAGCCGACGGTCGAAAGCGCCCAGGCCAACTATGCCGACCTGCAGCGCCGCTACGGCAGCGTGCTGGCCGGCCGCACCGCCAACATCGTCAAGGCCGAGATCGCCGGCAAGGGTACTTTCTACCGCGTCCGCGTCCCGGCGCAGTCGCGCAATGATGCGATCAATCTGTGCACCAGCTACAAGGCTGCCGGCGGCAACTGCTTCGTGTCGCGCTAAGATCTGATCCAATTATCAGAGCCGGCGCGTCCCAAGGGGTCGCGCCGGCTTTTTCATGTGGATGAGCAAGCGGTTCAGGCGCTTGCCATCCTGGGTGATTCCCTTTGACGGCGCGAAGCCCTAAACTCTTGGGATGACCGAATCAAAATCCATGATCCTCGGCTGTGCCGGGAAATCGCTCACTCGCGACGAAATCCGCTTCTATCGCAATGAATGCCCGTGGGGCTTCATCCTGTTTGCGCGCAACATCGGCGAGACCGAGCAGATCCGCGATCTGGTCGCCGAAATGCGCGACTGCATCGGGCGCCCCGATGCGCTGGTGTTCATCGACCAGGAAGGTGGAAGGGTGCAGCGCCTGCGGCCGCCGCTGGCGCCGAACTATCCGGCCGGCGGTGCGCTCGGCGCATTGTGGCGCAAGGACCATGATGCCGGCACGCGTGCCGCCTGGCTGATGGCGCGGCTGCATGCTTTCGACCTGTTGCGCTACGGCATCTCGGCCGATTGCCTGCCGGTGCTGGATGTGCCGATCGAGGGCGCCAGCGACGTTATCGGCGCGCGCGCCTACGGCAAGGAGCCACGCCCGGTCATCGAGCTTGGCCGCGCGGCGGCGGAAGGGCTGATGTCGGGCGGCGTGCTGCCGGTCATGAAGCACATTCCGGGCCATGGGCGCGCCTTTGCCGACACGCATTTCGAACTGCCTGTGGTCGATGCCTCGCTGAGTGACCTTCAGCGGCATGATTTCGCCCCGTTCCGGGAGCTTAGCCATCTGCCGATGGCGATGACGGCGCATGTCGTCTACAGCGCCATCGATCCAAACAACCCGGCGACGACGTCGGGCAAGGTCATCGACGAGATCATCCGCCGCGAGATCGGCTTCGACGGGCTTCTGATGAGCGACGACACTTCGATGAAGGCACTTTCTGGGGATTTCCCGACAAAGGCGGCCGCGATCCTTGCGGCTGGCTGCGATCTGGTCCTTCACTGCAATGGCGTTTTCGAGGAGATGGCGGGCATCGCATCGCGAACCACAGGACTTGAAGGCACGTCGCTGGAACGCGCCAAGCGGGCGCTGACCTATATAAGGGATCGTGACCGGGCCGACGAAACCGAGATACGCGCCGAGTTTGCCACCTATTTTGACGCAGTGGCCTAGACAGGAGACAAAGGGGCAAGTGGCGGAAACATTGGATAGCAAGGCTGCGAAGGCCGCACCGATGGACCGTCTGTGGGCCGAGAACGACGATTTACGCGTCACCGGCGATCCGTCGCTGGTCGTCGATGTCGCCGGTTTCGAAGGTCCGCTCGACCTCCTGCTGCACCTCGCCCGCACCCAGAAGGTCGATCTGGCGCGCATTTCGATCCTGGCGCTGGTCGAGCAATATCTGACCTTTGTCGAGACGGCGAGGGCGCTGCGGCTCGAGCTTGCCGCCGACTATTTGGTGATGGCGGCATGGCTGGCCTTCCTCAAGTCGAAGCTTTTGATCCCCAAGCAGCCCGGCGAGGAAGGCGAGAGCGGCGAGGAACTGGCGGCGGTGCTGCAATTCCGGCTGAAACGGCTGGAGGCCATGCGCGATGCCTCGGCGCGGCTGGTCAACCGCAACCGGCTCGGCCGCGACGTGTTTGCGCGCGGCATGCCCGAAATGGTCATCGTCGAAAAGCGCAACGCCTATTCGGCCTCGCTCTACGATCTGCTCACCGCCTATGCCCAGCAGCGCCAGAAGCAGGCGATCACCAATGTGACGATCGCCAGGCGCGGCGTCTGGTCGCTCAAGGATGCGCGTGACATCCTGGCCCGGCTGATCGGTTCGATGCGTGACTGGACGACGCTCGACAGCTTCCTGATAGAATATATGACGAGCCCGGAAGAGCGGCGCACGGCGATCGCCAGTTCGTTCGCCGCGACACTGGAACTGGTGCGCGAGCGCCAGATCGATGTGCGGCAGGACCAGGCATTTGCGCCGATCTATCTGCGCGACCACCGGGCATCGGCAATCAAGGCAGTTGAGGTGGCATCATGAGCGAACGCGCCAACGCTTCGGTCATTCCGTTCAAGGTCGAAGAAGAGACGGAGGAGGGCATTATCGCCCAGGACCCGACCGAGACCCACAATTCGTCCCAAAACTCGCCCATGAACCCCGGCGAACGGCTGCATATGGCGGAAGCCGTGCGCATGGCCGAGGCGATCGTGTTCGCCAGCGCCGAGCCGGTCAGTGAAAAACAGCTCGCAGCCAGACTGCCCGACGGCATCAACATCGCCGCTGCCATGGCCGATCTGCAGCAAATCTATGCGCGGCGCGGCGTCAATCTGGTCCGGGTCGGCGACGCCTGGGCATTCCGCACCGCCGGCGATCTCGCCTTCCTGATGAGCAGGGATACGGTTCAGCAAAGGAAGCTCTCACGCGCGGCGCTCGAAGTGCTGGCGATCATCGCCTACCACCAGCCGGTGACGCGCGCCGAGATCGAGGACATCAGAGGCGTCGAGACGTCTAAGGGCACGCTGGACACGCTTCTGGAGACGGAATGGGTGCGGATGCGCGGCCGTCGCCGCACGCCCGGCCGTCCGGTCACCTACGGCACGACGGACAGCTTCCTCGATCATTTCGCGCTGGAGGAAATCCGCGATCTTCCCGGCATGGACGAGTTGAAGGGGGCGGGGCTGCTTTCCGGCCGCATGCCGTCGAATTTCGCCATCCCGCTGCCGCCGGCCGATCCGGATGCGCTGACCGAGGATGAGGACGCGCTGACCGACATCGACCTCGAGGAACTCGGCCTGTTGACGCCACGCGTCACGGAAGATTGACCGCGGGCCGCTGTCAAAAAGCTGCATTGCGGCTGTAGATGCGCCGATTGGTAGCGGGCAGCTTTGCCGAAAATGCGTGACATAAGCCGCGCCTTCATAAACTTTGTCGCGGTTGTGTTTGAATCCCAACGCGAAAACGCATAGATCATCGCCAGGGAAAACATTCGAGAGAGAGTTACAATGGGTTCATTTTCGATTTGGCACTGGATGATCGTGCTGGTGATCGTGCTGCTGGTGTTCGGCCGCGGCAAGATTCCCGAGCTGATGGGCGACATGGCCAAGGGCATCAAGAGCTTCAAGAAGGGCATGGCCGACGACGACACCGCCGATGACAAGCGCACCGTCGAGCACCGCCCCGACGAGACCGTTTCGGCCGTGAAGGAAAAGGCCAGCAAGAGCTGAGCCCAAGGTTCTAGTCGGAACAGATTGCCATGTTTGAAGTCGGCTGGACCGAAATGCTGGTGATCGCGATCGTCATGATCGTGGTCGTCGGGCCCAAGGATTTGCCCAATATGCTGCGCACCTTCGGCCGCACGACGGCGAAGCTGCGCGCGATGGCCGCCGACTTCCAGAAGCAGTTCAATGAGGCGCTGAAGGAAGCCGAACTCGACGACGTCAAGAAGTCGGTCGATACGCTCAGGGGCCTCAATCCGGCAGCCGAGATCCGCAAGCAGCTCAATCCGTTCGAACAGGCGGCAGCCGATGTTCGCTCCGGCGTCGATGCGGTGATGAAGCCGAAGCCCGCCGTCGATCCCTCAACGCCGGCGGCAGAGACACCGCAGGCAGCGGAGCCGCTCAAGAACGGCGCGACGGTGATGCCCGGTGTCAACGGACCGGACGCTGCCCCGCCAGCGCCGATTTTCCCGGCCATGACCGACGAGTCCGTGGTAACAGCGGCCGCTGCAACGACAGCGCCGCAAAAAGCGCCTGCAAAGAACGCCGCGGCACCGAAGCAAGCGAACGCCCCGGCAGCCAAGACGGCGGCAACCAAGGCAGCACCGGCAAAGTCGGCACCTGCCGCCAAAGCTTCGGCCAAGGCGTCAGCAGCGGTCGCCAAGGTGGCACCGGCAAAAGCCAGTAAATCAGCTGCTGCACCAAAGGCAGCTACAAAGGCTGACCCGAAGCCTGCGCCGGCCAAAAAGCCTGCGCCTAAGAAGACGGCCGGAGCCGCCAAGTGAGCATTACGGACAGCGAAAAGGACGAGATCGAGAAGTCGTCGGCTCCGCTGATGGAGCATCTGATCGAACTGCGGCGGCGGCTGATCTGGTCGATCGGCGGCTTCTTCGCCGCTTTCCTCGTCTGCTTCTTCTTTGCCAAGAAGCTGTTCAACCTTTTGGTCATCCCGTTCAAATGGGCGACGCAATGGGCCGGGCTCGATCCGCACAAGGTCGAGCTGATCTACACGGCGCCGCAGGAATTCTTCTTCACACAGGTCAAGCTCGCCATGTTCGGCGGCATGGTGATCGCCTTTCCGCTAATCGCCACCCAGATCTACAAATTCATCGCGCCCGGCCTCTACAAGAACGAACGCAACGCCTTCCTGCCATTCCTGATCGCTTCGCCGATCCTGTTCCTGATGGGCGCGTCGCTGGTCTATTTCTTCTTCACGCCGATGGTGATGTGGTTCTTCCTCGCCATGCAGCAGGCCGGCACTGACGACCAGGTGCAGATTTCGCTGCTGCCGAAAGTGTCGGAATATCTCAGCCTGATCATGACGCTGATCTTCTCCTTCGGCCTAGTGTTCCAGCTGCCGGTGGTGACCAGCCTGATGACGCGCGTCGGCATGCTGTCGTCGAAGGCGCTGGCCGAAAAGCGCAAATGGGCGATCGTCATCGCCTTCGTCGTCGCGGCCGTGCTGACGCCGCCCGATCCGATGAGCCAGATCGGTTTGGCCATCCCGACCATTCTGCTTTACGAAGTGTCGATCTGGGCGGCCCGGTTCATCGAGCGCGATCAGGTCAAGCAGAAGCTGGCGCGCGAGAAGCAGGAAGCTGCCGAAGCCGTGGCCGAAAAGGCAGCGAAAGCGTCTTCGACGCAGGCTCCCTCCTAGCCGCACCGTTCTGGTGTCCGCGTCTGCGGAAAAACGCGACGGTCGCTGAACGCTCGTCTTGCATCGATCAAGGATGCGGTTTACGCCCTCTGGCCTAGCTCAGGAGCGTACTACCCATGCTTGATATCAAATGGATTCGCGACAACCCGAAGGCCCTTGTCGAGGCGCTGGCAAAGCGCTCGTGGTCGGCTGACGAGGCGCAGTCCACGGTCGATGATCTGATCGCCAGGGACGAGGCGCGGCGCGAGCACGTCACCGAGTTGCAGACGAAGCAGGAGCGTCGCAACGCCGCCTCGAAGGAGATCGGCAACGCCATGCGCTCGGGCGACGCAGCCCTTGCCGAAAAGCTCAAGGCCGAAGTCGGCGACATCAAGACCTTCATCCAGAATGGCGAGGCGCGCGAGCGCGAACTTGACAAGGCGCTGAACGATGCGCTGGCGGTGCTGCCTAACGTGCCGCTCGATGACGTTCCGGTCGGCAAGGACGAGCACGACAATGTTGTCAAACACATTGTCGGCAAGGTGCCGACGCGGCCGAACTGGGTGAAGGAGCATTTCGAGATCGGCGAAGCGCTCGGCATGATGGATTTCGAGCGGGCGGCAAAGCTGTCGGGGTCGCGCTTCACCGTGCTGAAGAGCGGGCTGGCGCGGATGGAGCGCGCCATCGGCCAATTCATGCTCGACCTGCACACGACCGAGCACGGCTATGAGGAAATCATCCCGCCTCTAATGGTCAAGGACGAGGTCCTGTTCGGCACCAACCAGTTGCCGAAATTCGAGGACGATCTGTTCTTCACGCCGCATGGAGATGGCCGGCTGGGGCTGATCCCGACCGCCGAAGTGCCGCTCACCAATCTGGTGCGCGAAGAAATCACCGCGCATGAAAAACTGCCGCTGCGCTACACCGCGCTGACGCCATGTTTCCGCTCTGAAGCCGGATCGGCTGGACGCGACACGCGCGGCATGCTGCGCCAGCACCAGTTCTACAAAGTCGAACTGGTGTCGATCACCGATCAGGAATCGTCGCTCGCCGAGCATGAGCGGATGACGCAATGCGCCGAGGAAGTGCTGAAGCGGCTCGGCCTGCCGTTCCGCACCATGACGCTGTGCACCGGCGACATGGGCTTCGGCGCGCGCAAGACCTACGACATCGAAGTCTGGCTGCCTGGCCAGAACGCCTATCGCGAGATCTCGTCGTGCTCGGTCTGCGGCGATTTCCAGGCCCGGCGCATGGATGCCCGCTACAAGGACCGGGACGGCAAGGGCAATCGCTTCGTGCACACTCTCAACGGTTCGGGCACCGCCGTTGGCCGCGCTCTCATAGCTGTCATCGAAAACTACCAGAATGAGGATGGCAGCGTAACCATTCCTGAAGTGCTGCGGCCTTATATGGGCGGCCTGGCGAAGATCGAATCGAAATAATGCGCATTCTTCTGACCAATGATGACGGCATCCACGCCGAGGGCCTGGCGTCGCTCGAACGCATCGCCCGCACGCTGTCGGACGATGTCTGGGTGGTGGCGCCTGAGCAGGACCAGTCCGGCTATGCGCATTCGCTGTCGATCTCGGAGCCGCTGCGCCTGAGGAAGATTGGCGAAAAACATTATGCCGTGCGCGGCACGCCGACCGACTGCGTCATCATGGGCGTCAAGAAGATCCTGCCCGGCGCTCCCGACCTGATCCTGTCAGGCGTCAATTCCGGCGCCAACATCGCCGACGACGTCACCTATTCCGGCACGGTCGCCGGCGCCATGGAAGGCGCGCTGCTCGGCATCCGCTCGATCGCGCTCAGTCAGGGCTATTCCTATGTCGGCGAGGATCGCGTCGTCCCCTACGAGACCACCGAGGCCCTGGCGCCGGCGCTGCTGAAGAAGCTCGTCGCCATGCCGCTGCCGGACGGCGTGCTGCTCAACGTCAATTTTCCCAACTGTTTGCCCGATGAGGTCGCCGGCACGGTCGTCACCTCACAAGGCAAACTGGTGCATAGCCTGTGGGTCGACGAGCGCCGCGACGGGCGCGGCCTGCCTTACTACTGGCTGCGCTTCGGCCGCGAGCCGGTCGAGGGCAGGCAAGGCACCGATCTCTACGCTCTACGCAATCGGTTGGTGTCGGTGACGCCGCTGCAGCTCGACCTCACTGCGCATGAAATCCGTGATCAACTGACCAAGGCTCTGGCTGAATAGGGTTTTGGCATGAACAAGGTGTTGGCATGAACCTGCCGCTCGACGACCGCGAGGGTTTTGCTGCTTTCCTGCTGCGCCTGCGCGGCCAGGGCGCGGTGCCGAAGGCGCTGATCGCCGCCTTCGAGGCGACGCCGAGGCGCGGCTTCCTCAACGGCCAGTACCACTCGATTGCGTGGTCGGACGGCATGCTGCCGATCGAATGCGGCGAGGCGATCGAGGGCGCCGACCTGCAGGCGGCGGTGATCGCATCGTTGGCGATAGAGTTCTGGCAACCGGGTGCTCGAGATCGGCACGGGGTCCGGCTATACGGCGGCGGTGATGTCTCGGCTGGCAGCACGCATCGTCAGCGTCGATCGCTACAAGACGCTGGCCGAGCAGGCGAGGCAGCGCTTCGAGGCGCTCGGCATCGGCAATGTCGTCGTCCGCCAGGCAGACGGTTCAAACGGGCTCGCCAATGAAGGGCCGTTCGACCGCATCGTCGCCTGGGCGGCTTTCGACAGTCTGCCGCGCTTCCTGCTCGACCAGCTGTCGAGCGGCGGCATCGTCATTGCGCCGATCGGACCGGAAGAGGGCGAGCAGGTGCTGGCCAAGCTGACCAAGGTCGGCAGCCGTTTCGAGCGCGAGGACATTGGCACCGTGCGCCTGCAGCCGATCCTGCGCAGCGTCGCGGCCGTCATCTAGGTGCATTGATATTCAGGTGAGGCCGGCCTGCAAATGCCAGCTTCCTGCGCTTCCGGTGCTCACGTACCTGAGTACGCTCCGCTCCGGTTCTCGGAATCTGTCATTTTCGACTCGGCCTGACCTGAATCTCAACGCACCTTCGGCGCCTTCGAAAATGTTTTAAGAAAATTTGCGTCGGATTCTAATGGGTTAACCCGCCAGTAACATTAACGCGCTTTAATCATGACCAGTGTGTACCGGGTCTGTGCGGGTTAGTGCGATGCAATTCAGTGTTTTGAAGGCAAACGGGCGTACTCTGTCGCGGGGTTGCGCCGTCCTCATGCTAGCCGGAGTGGCAGCGGGATGTAGCTCCCAGGCCTCGCGGTTCAACGGTGTCGACGACGTCTTCACCTCCTCGACCAACAATCAGCGCGCCATCATCGACAAGCAGAGCGCCGCGCAGCCCTATCCGGGCGATGTGGCGGCAGCACCCATCGCTGCAGCACCTGTCGATGGCAGCCATAGCCAGTCGGTCAGCCGCTCCAGCCTGGAGCCGGTCACCGTCCAGCAGCTGCCGCCGCCAAGCCAGCCGGCGGCGGCGGCGCCGATGCGCACCGCTTCCGCGCCGGCGCTTGCACCGGCACCGCATGTCGACAGGACGACGACGACCGGCACCGTTCAGCCGGCAAGGCCGTTCAAGAACGCTGACGAGCCTTATGCACCGAAGCCGGCCGCTGCAGGCACGCCGCATGCCACCGAGATCGTCGTCAGGGACGGCGAGACCATTTCCGGCATCGCCCAGCGCTATCATGTGCCGGCCGACGTGATCATGAAGGTCAACGGCTTGAGCGCCACCAAGGGCCTGAAGACCGGCCAGAAGCTGGTCATCCCGGCCTATGCCTATTCGAGCAAGGGCACCGAGCCGAAGGTCGCCGACGGCAAGCCGGCGAACAGCCCCAAGGCGCCGGCGCCGGAGAAGGTCGCCGTGCTGCCGCAGCAGCCAAAACTCAAGGACGGCAAATCCGCCGCGCAGGTCGACGCTTCGGCTGCGAACAAGCCGAAGACCGACCAGCCGGCGCAGGTTGCCGCGGCTGCACCAAAGGCCGGCGCAGGCACCTATACAGTCCAGTCGGGCGATAGCCTGTCCTCCATCGCCAGGAAGACCGGCGTCGGCGTCGTGGCACTGAAGCAGGCCAACGGCATGCAGGACGGTCTGCTCAAGATCGGCCAGACGCTGAAGGTTCCGGCAGGTGGCACGGCAACGGTCGCCAGCGCCAAGCCGGCAAAGGTCGATCCGGTGACGACGGCGACCACCCAGCCGGCGGCAAAGCCGACGGAGACGCTCGCCACCTACACGCCGCCGAAGAAGGACGCCAAGGTCATCCAGCAGGCCGAGGACGACGACGCTGTCGCCCCGGACGCCACCGGCATTGGCAAGATGCGTTGGCCGGTGCGTGGCCGTGTCATCTCCAGCTTTGGTGGCGGCAAGGACGGTGTCGACATCGCCGTGCCGGAGGGGACGCCGGTCAAGGCGGCCGAGAACGGCGTGGTCATCTACGCCGGCGACGGCCTCAAGGAATTCGGCAACACGGTGCTGGTGCGCCACGAGAACGGGCTGGTCACCGTCTATGGCCACGCCAGTTCGATCGAGGTGCAGCGCGGCCAGAAGGTCAAGCGTGGCCAGGAAATCGCGCTGTCGGGCATGAGCGGCACCACCGACTCGCCGAAACTGCACTTCGAAGTGCGCAAGAACTCGGCCCCGGTCGATCCGTCCGGCTATCTCGAATAGTCGGGCTGTCTCGAATAGAACAATAAACGATTGCAGGCCGTCTGACCTCCAGTCCGGCCCGCCGGCTCAGCCCGCTCCGCAAGGGGCGGGCTTTTTCAGTTGCGGAAGATTGCCTGACGACCGGACTTACCGATAATCCTGGAGGGTGTCGGCGATCATCTCCTCGAGACTGCTGGCCTTAACGCCCAGAAGCGTCTCCGCGTCGGAGGAATCAATCAGCAAGGGGGTCTCGAAGAGGTACCTCATCTCGATCAGCTCATGCATGCCGAGCGCTTCCATCTCGGGGATGGAGTAGGAGTGCGTCTCGGCAATATCCCGGCCAAGCATCGCCGCGGTTTTGCGGATAAGCTCGTTGGGCGAGGCGTATTGCGAGGGGACATGAAATGCCCGTCCCCATTCGCCGGTGTAGCGGGAGGCGGCGACGAGCGTCCTGGCGACGTCCTTGGTGAAGCTCCAGGCATGAGTGGCGTCGAGGTCACCAATGAAAGCGGTTGGCTTGCTCTCGATGATGGAGGGCAGCGCGATCAGCGAGAAGTAGCTGATCGCGCCGTGCCCGAGATAGTCGCTGGACCGGATTTCGATCGCCGGCACGCTGGCGCGGGCCGCCCGCTGCCACATGATCGTCCTGGCGGTTCCCTTCTTCGAATTCGGGTCCAGCGGCATGTCGGAGCGCAGCGGGTTTTCGCAATTCCTGCCGTAACCATAGAGGTTTCCAAGCACGATGAGCTTGGCGCCTACTGCTTCCGCGGCGCGCACGGTGCCGTCGATTATGGGGAAAAAGTCTGTTGGCCAGCGATGATATGTGGCCATGGCACACATGAAAACGGCATCGGCGCCCTGGCACACACGCGACAGCGCCGAGGCGTCCGTGGCGTCGGCCTGTATCGACCGCACATTCCGCAACACGTTCGAACCGATACTTCGGCTGGTCAGGATGACATCATGGCCTTCCTCGCCAAGAAGGCGAGCCGTCTCGCGACCAACCGGGCCCGCGCCGACAACAACATACGAACTCATCGCAACCTCTCTTCCGTGTTTAAAGGAGAGGCGGGAGTACAGGTTCGCGGCGTTGAAAATCGCGCGGGAATTGCCAAATCTTGAACAGGTTTCGCCATGAATCGAGAGAGCATGCTTCCGCAATTCGCTCCGGCCTCGTCCGACGTCACGATGGTTTGCCGGCATATCGAGGCAGGCGTCCATCGGCTGCCCCGCGCGGCGCACCATCGCATCATGGTGCATGCAAGCGCGGCGACGCGTTCCTACTGCAATCAGGCCGGGCGATATTTCGTCAGGCGCGCCGGCGACATCGACCTTGTGCCGGCCGGCGAGGAGGGCGGTTTCGTGGCCGAAACCCCGTTCGACACGATGGAGATCGTCTTGCAGCCGGCCTTGATGGAAAGGGTCGCCGCGGAACTTGGCGGCAAGGCGCGAGCATCGCGGCTGGACACACGACATTTGCTGCGTGACCAGCGGATCGAGCATCTGGCTCGAGCGCTGCAGAGCGATCTCGCCGCAGGCGCGCCGAGTGGCCCTTTATTTGCGGAAAGCATCGGCGCCGCGCTTGCGGTGAGGCTGCTCGGCCTCGATGGCCCTGACATGGTTCGAGCGAACCGGTTGTCTGACGCCCAGCTCAAGCGTGTCCTCGAACACATCGAGGCCGCTCTCGACGAGCCGCTTTCGATCGATCGCTTGAGCCGGGTGGCCGGCGCGAGCAGTTCGCATCTGCGCACATGGTTCAAGGCGGCGATGGGCGTCACCTTGCATCGCTATGTGTTGCGACGCCGCGTGGAAAGGGCGTGCGTCCTGCTGCGGCGCGGCGATCTCAGCACGAGCGAGATAGCGGCGTTGACCGGCTTCGCGCACCAATCACACCTGGCGTATTGGATGCGCCGCGAGATCGGCCAGACGCCGCGCGACTTGCGACGGGCGCAGCCGCCCAAGTGACATTCAATCCTTCAGCGGCTTGCCAAGCCGGCCGGCGAGATCCTGCGTGAACTGCCAGGCGACGCGGCCGGAGCGGCTGCCGCGCGTCGTTGCCCATTCCAACGCTTCGGCGCGCAGCTGCTCCGGGTCGATGTCCAGCTTGTGATGGCTGGCATAGCCGTTGATCATGTCGAGATACTCGTCCTGCGAACATTTGTGGAAGCCGAGCCACAGGCCGAAACGATCGGACAGCGAGACCTTTTCCTCGACAGCCTCGGACGGGTTGATGGCCGTCGAGCGCTCATTGTCGATCATGTCGCGCGGCAGCAGGTGCCGGCGGTTCGACGTGGCATAGAAGATGACATTGGCCGGGCGACCCTCGACGCCGCCTTCAAGGGCTGCCTTCAGCGACTTGTAGGACGTGTCGTCATGGTCGAACGACAGATCGTCGCAAAACAGGATGATGCGAAAGGGCGCCGCCTTCAATTGGCCCATCAGCCTGGGCAGCGTGTCGATGTCCTCGCGATGGATCTCGATCAGTTTCAGCGGCAGGTCCGATTTGGCTTTGGCGTTGATCTCGGCATGCACGGCCTTGACCAGCGAGGATTTGCCCATGCCGCGCGCGCCCCACAACAGCACATTGTTGGCAGCGTAGCCGGCGGCGAAGCGCTCGGTGTTTTCGACCAGTATGTCGCGTACGCGGTCGACGCCGCGGATCAGGCCGATGTCGACGCGATTGACCTTGCGCACCGGTTCGAGATAGCCGGGATCGGCCTGCCAGACGAAGCAGTCGGCCACGGCAAGATCGGTCTGCGTCACCGGCGGCCGGGCGAGGCGGGTGACAGCCTCAATCAGGCGGTCGAGCTTTTGGTTCAGGGCCTCGATGGTGCTGTCGGTCATGTCTCGGTCTTTTGTTGTTCTGCAAACGTGCGTAGCGGGCGGAAATCGTCCTGGTCCGGGCGAGATAGGAACTGGTTCCAAGCTTTTGTTTGAGCGTGATCTTTTGTGCAAACCACGCCCGTTATCCGGGAGCATGCTCTAACACGGGTCACCGGGCTGGAAAAGCAGCCGAAAGCCGGCACGTCCAGTTGCATTGGCAACTTTACCCACTATATTCCGGCCAAATTTGGCGAGGCCGCCTTATGGCCTTCTTCGTAACCAGGAGTTCTTGATGTTCGTCACACCGGCATACGCCCAAGCCACCGGAACTCCGCTTGGCCCGTTCGGGGATATCGGCATGATACTCCCGTTCGTGCTGATCTTCGTGATCATGTATTTCCTCATCATCCGGCCCCAGCGCGCGCAGCTGAAGAAACGCCAGGAGATGCTCTCGGCGGTGCGCCGTGGCGACACGGTCATCACCGGCGGCGGGTTCGTCGGCAAGGTGACCAAGGTGATCGACGACCATGAGCTTGAGATCGACCTCGGCGGCGGCACCAAGGTGACGGCACTGCGCTCGACGATCGCCGATGTGCGGGTCAAGGGCGAGCCGGTGGCCAACCAGAACGCGAAGAAGTAAGTCCAGAACAGAACCGGATTTTAGGGCAGGGTAAACCAGCAACGGGCAACGCCATATGCGGTTTTCGCGCCTTACGAAGATCCTGATCTGGCTGGCGGTTGCGGTCGTGGTGGTGTTCGGCGTGCTGCTCGGCGCGCGCTCCCTGAAGCCGGACGGCACGCTCGACGATCTTCTTGCCTGGCTGCCTAAGCGGCACGCGAGCTTCGAGCAGCTGGGCAGCTCGCAGTTGCTGCTCGAGGTGGACAAGGACGATCTGATCAAGTCTCGTCTCGAGACGGTGCTTGCCGACATTCGCACGCTGCTGCGCGACGCTCGAGTTGGCTATAAGGGGCTTGGTCAGTCGGGCCGCGAGGCACATCTCGAGATTAGAGATCCAGCACAAGTCGATGCCGCCAAGAAAGCCCTGAAGATATTTACCGATCCAGTCGCCGGGGATAATCCGGTCAAGGAGATGCTGCTTGATGAGCCGGAACCAGGACTGCTCAGGTTCACGCTGACGGATGACGGCTTGAAGCTGCGGACGTCGATGGCGCTGGCGCAATCGCTGGAAGTCGTCGAACGCCGGGTCAGCGACGGCATCGGTGTCGAACCGATCGTAAAGCCGCAAGGCAATGACCGCATCCTTGTTCAGGTGCCTGGCTTGCAGACGCCAGCTCGGCTTACCGACATTCTGGGGCAGCCCGGCAATTTGACCTTGCAGATGGTCGATACGACGATGCCGGTACAGGACGCTCTCAATGGCCGTCCGCCGGCAGGCTCCTCGGTGCTTTATTCGCAGGACGATCCGCCGGTTCCGTATCTGGTCGAAAATCGCGTCATTGTTTCCGGCGACAACATCGTCAATGCCCAGGCAACCTATAACTCGGCCATGAACGAGCCGGTTGTATCGTTCGCCTTCGATTCCAAGGGTAAGACGCGTTTTGCCCAGGCGACCTCACAGAATGTCGGCAGACCCTTTGCGATAATCCTCGACAATCAGGTGCTTTCGGCGCCCATCATCCGCGAGCCGATCCTTGGCGGTACCGGTCAGATATCAGGCAACTTCACCAAGGAGAGCGCCGACGACCTTGCTCTACTCCTGCGTTCGGGCCCGATGCCGGCAAAGCTGAAAATAGTCGACGTGCGCACGATAGCGCCCGGCGGCGTTCAGAATTAGAATGGAAACCGACAGAGGCGATTGACGCTGAAACCGCTGCCAGCGGCAGCGCCGAATTGACCTTAGCGCGCTCGACAATCGACGATGTGCAGGGTAAGGGCGAGCCGGTGGCAAATAACAACGCCAAGAAATAACCGAATTGTCGGCGGAACGATCCGCCAGTATGCCCTGACGGACGACGCCATATGCTGTATTTTTCGCGCCTGAAGATGATCCTGATCTGGCTGGCCGTGGCCGCCACGTTCATCCTTGCCGCGCCCAACCTTTTCCCCGCCAGCACATTGGCTCAGTTGCCCAGTTGGGTGCCGAAGCGGCAGATGACCCTCGGTCTCGATCTGCAGGGCGGCTCGCACATCCTTTTGCAGATGGACCAGAACGATCTGGTCAAGGCGCAGCTGGAGACGACGCGCGACGAAATCCGCACGCTGCTGCGCGACGCCAAGGTGGGCTATACCGGCCTTGGCGGCACCGGCAGGACCGTGCAGGTGCGCATCACCGACCCAAATCAGATCGACGCCGCGAAGAAGGCGCTGAAGCCGCTGACCGATCCGGTCGCTGCCGGCCTGTTCACCGGCGGCTCCATCCAGGAAATGTCGCTGGATGATTCCGAAGCCGGCCTGTTGAAATTCACCGTCACCGACGCCGGCATCAAATACCGCACCTCGGCTGCACTGGCGCAGTCGATCGAAGTCGTCGAGCGCCGCGTCAACGAACTCGGCACCACCGAGCCGATCGTGCAGCGGCAGGGCGACGACCGTGTGCTCGTCCAGGTGCCCGGTCTGCAGGATCCGCAAAGACTGAAGGAGATCATCGGCCAGACCGCCAAGATGACCTTCCAGATGGTCGATACGTCTATGTCGGTGCAGGATGCCCTGAATGGCCGCCCGCCCGCAGGCTCGTCGGTGCTTTATTCGCAGGACGATCCGCCTGTTCCGTATCTGGTCGAAAACCGCGTCATCGTTTCGGGCGAGGATCTCGCCAAGGCGACGGCAACCTACAACTCGCAGACCAACGAGCCGGTGGTTTCGTTCACCTTCAATTCGCGCGGCGCCACCCGGTTCGGCCAGGCGACCCAGCAGAATGTCGGCAAGCCATTCGCCATCATCCTCGACAATCAGGTAATCTCGGCGCCGGTCATTCGCGAACCGATCCTTGGCGGCAGCGGCCAGATTTCGGGCAATTTCACCGCTGAAAGCGCCAATGATCTCGCCGTGCTGCTGCGCGCCGGCGCGCTGCCGGCGAAGCTGACCGTGATCGAAGAACGCACGGTAGGCCCGGGCCTTGGCCAGGATTCGATCCATGCCGGCAAGGTCGCCGGCATTATCGGCTCCATCCTTGTCGTCGCCTTCATGTTCGTCGCCTACGGCTTCCTCGGCTTCCTCGCCAACATTGCGCTTGCCGTGCACGTGGCGATGATCGTCGGTCTGTTGTCGTTGCTTGGTGCGACGCTGACCTTGCCCGGCATTGCCGGTATCGTGCTGACCATCGGCATGGCGGTCGATTCCAACGTGCTGATTTATGAGCGCATCCGCGAGGAGCGACGGCTTGGCCGCTCCGTGATCCAGGCGATCGATACCGGCTTCTCGAAGGCGTTGGCGACCATCGTCGATTCCAACGTGACGTCGCTGATCGCCACCGTGGTGCTGTTTTATCTCGGCACCGGCCCGGTCAAGGGCTTCGCCATCACCTATGCCATCGGCATCCTGACCACGGTGTTCACCGCCTTCACCTTCACCCGTCTGCTGGTGTCGATCTGGCTGCGCCGCGCGCGCCCGAAGGAATTGCCGCGTGCGCCGGTGACCTTCATTCCGCCGGGCACAAAAATCCCGTTCATGGGCATCCGCCGCTGGACCTTCGCGCTGTCCAGCCTGCTGTCGGTCCTGTCGGTTATTGGATTCCTGACCATCGACATCAATTACGGCATCGATTTCAAGGGCGGCTCGATCATCGAGGTGCAGTCCAAGCAAGGCGACGCCGATATCGGCGATATCAGAAGCCGGCTGTCGGAGCTCAACATCGGTGAAGTGCAGGTGCAGCAGTTCGGCGCCCCCAACGACGTGCTGATCCGCGTCGGCACCCAGGAGGGTGGCGAGAATGCCGAGCAGACCGTCATCGACAAGGTGCGCGGTGAGCTGCAGGATAATTATGATTTCCGCCGCGTCGAAGTGGTGGGTCCCACGGTTTCGGGCGAACTGGCCAAGCAAGGCACCATTGCCATGCTGGTCGCGCTGATAGGCATCCTGGTCTATGTCTGGTTCCGCTTCGAATGGCAGTTCGCCGTCGGCGCCATCGTGGCGACGGTGCACGATGTGGTGATGACGCTGGGCTTCTTCGTCATCACCGGGCTTGAGTTCAACCAGTCGTCGTTGGCGGCGATCCTGACCATCATCGGCTATTCGTTGAACGATACGATCGTCGTTTATGATCGCGTCCGCGAGGATCTGCGAAAATACAAAAAGATGCCGCTGCCGCAATTGCTGAACAACGCCATCAACGAGACCCTGTCGAGAACGACGCTGACCTCGGTGACGACGATCCTGGCGCTGTTGGCGCTGGTGCTGTTCGGCGGTGAAGTGATCCGGTCGTTCACCATGGCGATGCTGTTCGGCGTTGTCTTCGGCACCTATTCGTCGATCTTCATCGCAGCACCCTTGCTGATCCTGTTCAGGCTAAGGCCGCAGGCGACGGCGGACGAGGAGAAGCCGGTGGGTGGCGGCAAGGCCGTGGCGACCTGACGGCCACCCCGGTGGCAAAAGGCATCGTCATCCGCGAGGCGCATTTCCCCGGCCGCGCGCCGATCGAGGCCTATGGCAATGGCGGCTTCCGCTTCGCCGATATGTCGCATCGCGGCTCGCTGCTGTGCCTGCCCTCGGGCATCCATGGCTGGGAACCGGCCGATCCGCTGGCGCTGACGGCGGCGGATTTCAGCCTACTTTTGGCCGAGGCCGGCAAGGTCGAAATCCTGCTGGTCGGCACCGGCAAGGATTTGCGACCGTTGCCGGCGGCACTGCGCGCGGCATTGAAAGCGGCGGGCATTGCCTCCGACCCGATGTCGACGGGAGCGGCGGTGCGGACCTACAATGTGCTGCTTGCCGAAGACCGCGCGGTGGCCGCAGCCCTTATCGCCGTCGACTGACGTGACCGATACCGCCAACATCGTCAGGGAGGCGGTGCGCGCCGGCGACCATGACCGCTATGTCAGCGCGCTCTATGCACCTGCCGACAAGCGCCAGACCTTGTTCTCGCTCTACGCCTTCAATGCCGAGATCGCGTCTGTCCGCGATCGTATTCACGAGGCGCTGCCTGGCGAGGTGAGGTTGCAATGGTGGCGCGATGTCATCGCCACTGAGGCCGCAGTCTCCGGCAACCCGCTCGCCGACGCGCTGAAGGCGACGATTGCCGATCGCGGCCTGCCGAAAGCTGCCTTCGACAACATGCTCGAAGCCCGCATCTTCGACCTCTACGACGATCCGATGCCGTCGCGTACCGATCTTGAAGGCTATTGCGGCGAGACGGCGGCAGCGCTGATCCAGCTTGCGGCGATGGTGCTCGATCCCATTGAGGCGCCGCGCTTTGCCGAACTGGCGGGCAGGGCGGGCTGTGCGCAGGCAATGACCGGCCTGTTGCTGCTATTGCCGCTGCATCGCCGGCGCGGCCAATGTTTCGTGCCTGCGGATATCCTGGCGGCGGCGGGCTCGTCGCCTGAGGAGTTTGTCAAAGGCGATGGCGGACCCGGCGCGGCGCGGGCGGTGGCTGCAATGATCGCGCTGGCGCAGGAGCATCTCAGCGCTTTCGAGCAAGGCGCGTCGGCCCTGCCGGACACGCTGCGTCCGGCCTTTTTGCCACTGGCCCTGACCAGCGCCTATCTCGGCAAGATGAAGGACGGCCGGCGCTCGCCTCTGGCCGGAGCGATGCGGCTTTCGGCCTTGCGCCGGCACTGGCTGTTGCTCAGGCGCGCAATGCGGGGCTGGCCAGCCATTTGACGTAAACGTCAATCGTGCTAGAGATTCTTCGGCCCGAAATCGTCGCCAAAAGACGCGACCGGTCCGGAGGAGATTTCTGTCCATGAGCCTGCCCGTTCTGGTGGCCCTCGTCACTGTCGGCATTGCGCTGTCGGTGCTCGCCGTGCACTTCACCGGCGGCAGTAAGATTGCGACGCTGGCCGGCGCCGATCATGCGCTCAGCCGATTTGCCGATGATTTTCCCGACGAGAAGGTGGCGACGGTGCGGCTGACAGCTGATGGGCGGACGGCGTTCCTCGATCTCGGGCAAGGGCGCTGCGGCTTCGTCCACAGCGTCGGCGACTGTTTTTTGACGCGCATCGTCACGCGGCACGACATCCAGGCCTTGGACGTCGATGAAGCCGGCACGATTTCGCTCAGACTGGCCGACTTCACCTGGAAAGGCGGACGCTTCGCCTTCGCCGACAAGGCTGATGCCAAGGCTGTCGCGGCAGCGCTTGGGCCGCACAATCCGAGCCTGGCGAAGGAGGCCGCGTGATGGACGACTACAATTTCCCTAAAGTGACCCAGCTTGCCATTCCGTTCTTCGTCGCCGCCATCCTGATCGAATTGTGGCTGGTGCGGACCGGCCGCGCCAAGGGATCGTTCGAGACGCGCGACACGCTGACCAGCCTGATGATGGGCACCGGCAATGTCGTCGCCGGCCTGCTGCTCGGCGTCGTGTCCTACTGGGCGTTGTTGTGGCTCTGGCAGTTCCGCTTCTTCAATCTCGGCCTGTCGGTATGGGTGTTCCTGGCCGCCTTCCTGCTCGATGATCTGCGCTACTACGTCTACCACCGCATCGCGCACCGGGTGCGCTGGGTGTGGGCCGAGCACGTCAACCACCATTCCAGCCAGCACTACAATCTGTCGACGGCGCTCCGGCAAAGCTGGACCGGGCTGTTCACCTTCATGTTCGTGCTGCAGGCGCCGTTGGTGCTGCTCGGCTTCCATCCGGCGGTGATCGCCTTCACCTTCGGTTTCAACCTGGTCTGGCAGTTCTGGATCCACACCGAGGCGATCGGCAAGATGTGGGGCTGGTTCGAATTCATCTTCAACACGCCCTCGCACCACCGCGTCCACCACGCCACCAATCCGCGCTATCTCGACGCCAACTATGCCGGCACGCTGATCATCTGGGACCGCATGTTCGGCACCTTCGTCGAGGAGTTGGAGGAGGACCGGCCGCGCTACGGCATCGTGAAAAATCTCGGCACCTTCAATCCGCTGAAAGTGGCGTTCCACGAATGGATCGGCATGTTCAGGGATGTGTTCGCGCCGGGGCTAACGCTCAGCGATCGCATCAACTACCTGATCAAGCCGCCGGGCTGGAGCCATGACGGTTCGCGCGAGACTTCAGAGAGTTTGAAGGCGGCCCATGTCAGGAGGAACCCGGGCGAGGCGGGCAAGCCGGGGCTGCCGATGGTGAGGGCTGAGCTGGCGGAGTAGGGGTTACTCCGCAGCTTCGGCAGTTTCTGGTTGCGCCGGCAATCCCAGCCACTCTCGGCAATCAGCCCGCGCACGCGACGTGATCGCGTGGCGCTTGGCAACCGTTTTGTCCTTGCCGCGCAGGCGCTTGCCTTCGGTTTTCGGCGCCTCTACCGGCGGGAACAGGCCGAAATTGACGTTCATCGGCTGGAAGGAGCGTTTGCCCGGCTCATCGTCGGAGACGATGTGGCCGCCGGTGATGTGGTTGAGCAGGGCGCCGAAAGCGGTGGTGAGCGGCGGCAGCGACGGTGCGTGGCCGAGCCGCTCGGCGGCGGCGAAGCGGCCGGCGAGCAGGCCGATTGCCGCGCTCTCGACATAGCCCTCGCAACCGGTGATCTGGCCGGCAAAGCGCAGGCCCGGCCGCGACTTCAACTGCAGCGAGCCGTCGAGCAAGGTCGGCGAATTGATGTAGGTGTTGCGGTGCAGGCCGCCCAGCCGAGCGAAGTCGGCGTTTTCCAGGCCCGGAATGGTGCGGAACACGCGCACCTGCTCGGCATGCTTCAGCTTGGTCTGGAAACCGACCATGTTGTAGAGCGTGCCCAGCGCATTGTCCTGACGCAGCTGCACGACGGCATAGGCTTTGACCGTCGGATTGTGCGCATTGGTCAGCCCCATCGGCTTCATCGGCCCGTAGCGCAACGTCTCGACGCCGCGTTCGGCCATGATCTCGATCGGCAGGCAGCCGTCGAAATAGGGCGTGCCTTCCCATTGCTTGAATTCGGTCTTCTGGCCGTCGATTAGTGCCTGCACGAAGGCGAGATACTGCTCCTTGTCCATTGGGCAGTTGATGTAGTCCTTGCCGGTGCCGCCGGGGCCGACCTTGTCGTAGCGCGACTGGAACCAGCAGGTGTCCATGTCGATCGTGTCGAAATGGATGATCGGGGCAATGGCGTCGAAGAAAGCCAGCGCATCGGCGCCGGTCGCCTCGGCGATCGACTGGGCGAGCGAAGGTGCTGTCAGCGGGCCGGTGGCGATGATCGCCTGGTCCCACTCCGCCGGCGGCAAGCCCGGCACTTCCTCGCGCTCAATGGTGATCAGCGGGTGCGCTTCGAGTTTTTTCGTAACCGCGTCGGAGAAACCGTCGCGGTCGACGGCCAGGGCGCCGCCGGCCGGCACCTGGTTGGCGTCGCCGGCGCTCATGATCAGCGAGCCGGCCAGCCGCATTTCGGCATGCAGCAGGCCGACGGCGTTGTTTTCGGCATCGTCGGAACGGAAGGAGTTGGAACAGACGAGTTCGGCCAGACCGTCGGTCTTGTGCGCATCGGTGCCGCGCACCGGGCGCATCTCGTGCAAGATGACGGGAACGCCGGCTTGCGCTGCCTGCCAGGCGGCTTCGGAGCCGGCGAGGCCGCCGCCGACGATGTGGATTGGATTTTTGCTCATGAGCGCCGGAATAATCGCTTGGCGCGCGGTTTGCAATTGGTCGGCTGCGCGCGTGGGCCGTTGCTGTCCCTCGCAACCACTGCGCAAGGGTGTCTGTTTACACAACAGGAAAATAGGGATATTTCATGTCCTTAATATAAGCTTGATCGGTATCGACCCGGAAACCCATTGATGATCCTGAAAAGCCAAGTCGAATGGGCGCTGCACTGCTGCGCCATTCTCGCGGGCCTGCCTGCAGGGCGCTACCTCTCCACAAAAGCGCTCGCCGAATTCCACGGCCTTCCCAAGGAGTATCTCTCCAAGGCGCTGCAAAGCCTGTCGCAAGCCGGCCTCGTGGATACGACGCTCGGTCCGTCGGGCGGGTACCGGCTGGCGCGGGCGCCGGCCGAGCTGACTTTCCTTGAGATCGTGGAAGCGGTGGAGGGCAAGTCGCGGACGTTTGTATGCACCAATATCCGCGAAAACAATCCGTGCCGTCCGCAGGGCTATTGCGAAAGCGGCCCTTGCGCAGTGTCTCGCATCATGTGGGAAGCCGACGAGGCCTGGCGGGCAAAATTGCGCAGCGTCAGGCTTTCCGACCTCACCGAAGCGCTGGCGCAGGAGATTCCGTCGGAGCTTTGGAAGAACAGTTTCGAATGGGTGCTAGAGCGCGTCGGATGAGCGCATGACCCTCGCTTGCGGCTGGTCAGCCGTCGCCGGCAAGACGACGGCATAGCTCTGCGGCGACATTGCAAGGGAAAGACCGTTCGCCTCGCAATGGCGATGGATAGTGTCGATCACTTCATTCCTGGCAAGCAAGCGGTCGGCCGGACCAGCCACGCAGAAGAACAGATCCATCCCGATTGCGACCGCATCGATGTCCTTGAGCGCGACGAGCGGTGCCGGCTCCTTGACGATCCGTTGGCACTTCTGGAGAACCGCGTGCATGGGCTCCTCGATGATGTGCGGCGCGTGCGTCGCCGCAATCCGCATGGTCAGCGTCATCAGCTGCCTCTCGTCGGGACGGCTTAGATTGGTCAGGCTTAGTTTCGCCAGCACGCTGTTGGGCAGGACGACGATGTTGTTGGCGCCGGTGAGCAGGTGGGTGGAGCGCCAGGTTGTTTCGACGATGCGTCCTTCCGTGCCGTCGCCCAGCATGATCCAGTCACCGAGCGTGTAGGGACGCCCCAGCGTCAACGCGACGCCGGAAAAGACGTCACCAAGCGTGTTCTGCAGCGCAAGGCCGACAATGATGGCAACCGCGCCCGACGTTGCCGCCAGCGTCGCTATGGGAACGCCGAAGACGAAACCCGTTATCGACAGCGCCACGCCCAAATAGATGACAGCGACGACCAGTTCCTGGAGCAGGCGCGCTTCTCGCGGCCGATGTTCCACGGCAATGTACAGGCGCACAAAGCCGATAAGCGTCCAGGCAAGGTGTATCCACCAGAGGATGCGCGCCGACTTCGCCAGATACGCGCCCGCGCCTTGGATATCTGTGAGATCTGTCTCAGCCACCCAATGCGGCAGGATACCGCTGAAGCCGAGCACCGCGGTCATGCCGGCGAAGAACAGAATCTGGACGACCAGGCGTGCCATCGGACGCCCACGGCCCTGGAAATACCAAACGACAATGCCGGCAAGCCCGAGAAGATTGATCAAGACCAGAGGCAGATGATCGCCGAACATGGGTCCCCGATAGGATACAGCTCACAGGCTAGGCCGGGCGCCAGGATGGCGTCCGGCCTTTTCGGCCTACTTCGTGACCGGATAGGTCAATTCTTTCTGGGCGGTATCGACCACGAAGACGGCCAGCAGTTTTGCCGGCTTGGTCTTGCTGCCGTTCTCGCTCACGCTGTGGCGGTCGCCCGGCATCTCCGAAAAGCTCTCGCCGGCCTTGTAGACCTTGGCCGGATCGTCGTTGACCTGGCTGCGGATGGAGCCTTCCAGAACCGTTGCGTAGATGAAGGCCGAGCTCGGATGGGTGTGGGCCTCGGAGAAGCCGCCGGGACCATATTCAACCAGTATGCCCTTGATGCTCTTGCCCGGCACATTCGGCAATTCATGTTCATAGACAAGCGTGACTTTGGCGGCTTTTTCGCCGGCGTGAGCATCCTTGGCTGCGGCCGGGCTGGCCAGGGCTGCCGTCAGGATGACGGCCGCGGCGATTGACTTGATCATTTCGAAGCTCCTTTTCTTGTGTTGGCAATGCGCTGCGCTGCGGCGCAGCCTTGGCGGTCATCTCCGCGCCGCGGTGGCGAACCACTGCTCGAAGCTGATGTGGCCAAGGCGGGGATTGTTGTCGGAGACGAGCGAATTGTCGTTCAGCCTGGCGCCGAAATAGAGCGCCCCCGGATCGGTGACGACCTTGCGGGGGTCGCCGGAAGCCTTGAGGTAGCGAGCGACGAGCTCGCTCATACGCACACGCTCCGGACCGGAAATCTCGATCGTGCCGTTGATCGGCGCGGCGAGCGCGACATTGGCCATGGCGTCGGCGACATCATCGGATGCGATGGGCTGCACATAGGCCGGCGACAGATGCACGGCCTCGCCGACAGCGCCGGATTTGGCGATGGCGGGCAGGAATTCCATGAACTGCGTGGAATGAACGATGGTGTAGGGAATGCCGGAGGCCTTGATCAGCTTTTCCTGGGCGAGCTTGGCGCGGAAATAGCCGGCATCCTGCAGGCGTTCGGTTCCGACAACCGAGAGCGCGATATGGTGCCTGACACCGGCAGCCTTGTCCGCCGCGAGCAGGTTGCGCCCTGAAATCTCGAAGAACTCCATCGCGGCCTTGTCCTCGAAGGAGGGTGAGTTGGCGAGATCGATCACGACCTCGGCGCCGGCGAGCGCCTCTTTCACACCTTCGCCGGTGATGGTGTTGACGCCTGTGTTCGGGGCGGCGGCGATCACCTCGTGGCCCTGCTTGCGCAGTCGCTCAGTGGTTTTGGAACCGATGAGGCCGGTGCCGCCGATGATGACGATTTTCATGATGCTCTCCATTTGCTGTCGCGCTGTCGCGCCACGTCGATTGATGGGTTTGCTCTGGGAAAGGGGGTTAGTTCAGGCCGGCCTTGTCGAGGCCGTAGAACTTGTCGGCGGAACCGGGCACGGCCTTGAAGGCGACACTGACGCGGTTCCAGGCATTGATGGCCATGATCGAGAAGGTCAGATCGGAGATTTCCTTTTCCGAAAGCTGCCCACGCACACGCTCATACAGGTCGTCGGGAATGCCGCCTTCGGGAAGTTTGGTGACGGCTTCGGTCCAGGCGAGGGCGGCGCGTTCACGCGGAATGAACAGGGTCGATTCCCGCCAGACGGCGACGTGATAGAGCCGCAGCTCGCTCTCGCCGTGGATCTTGGCTTCCTTGACATGCATGTCGAGACAGAAGGTGCAGCCATTGATCTGCGATGCCCGGATGTGGACCAGGTCGCGGATCGTCTCCTCGATCGCGCTATGCGCCTCGGCCATGCTGAGGTCGGAAAGCTTTTTGAACAGCTCGGGCGATTGTTGGGCGGCGTTCAGGCGCTGTGTCATGGCTTGTCCTTTGGGTTTTGAGGATATTTTATGTCCTTAAGGACAATTAATATCCATAATAGCTGGACAGTAAAGCGCCTGCCGCCTAGGATGCGGACATAAGGCTTATGTCGAAAAGTAATGGCGATGAGGATGGACGTTGTATCGGCGTTGCGAACGTTCCTGCGGGTGGCGCAGACAAGGTCCTTCTCCGCGGCCGCGATCGACCTCAATCTGACGCAGCCGGCGGTATCCCGGCAGGTCTCGGCGCTGGAAGCGCATCTGAAGACTCGCCTTCTGCATCGCACGACGAGCGCGCTTGCCCTGACGGCCGAGGGTGAACAGATGCTGCCGATGGCGCTGCGTGTGGTGGAAGCGGTCGAAGCGTTGAGCGAAGCGAGCGGCACTGAGGGTGCAACGGTGTCTGGAAAAGTGCGGCTCAGCCTGCCGGCGCCGCTCGGGCTCTCCATTAGCGACCGCCTCGCAAGGCTGCTGGACGATCATCCATCGCTTGCCGTCGAACTGATCTTGCGGGAGGAAGCCTCGGATCTGGTCGCCGATGCCATCGATCTCGAGGTACGCCTCGGGCCGGTCGGGGACAGCAGCCTGATCTGCCGCCGGATCGGCTGGACGACGGCGTTTCTCGTGGCCTCGCCCAGCTATCTCGAGGCGCGCGGTACACCGCAAGCGCCGCAAGACATCAAAGGTCACAGCTGCATTTGCTACAGCCGCGCCGGCGATGGCCGGTCATGGTCGTTCTCCAATGGATTGGATGAAGTGGTCATGCGCGTTGAGCCTCGTCTGGTCGCCAACAATTCAATGGCTGTCCATCGGGCGACGCTGGCCGGAGCAGGACTTGCGGTGCTCTCTCATATCCTGGCCGGGCCGGACGTCGAAGCAGGCAGGCTGGTCAAGGTGATGCCGGATTTTCCGCCGACGCGGCTGCCGATCAACGTCGTCTACCCATCCCGCAAGAACATGCCGTTGCGTGTGACGACGGTGCTCGACTTTCTTATCCAGTCTGTTCGCGGCGACGCTCTGATGGCAGCGTAAAAGCCCCTTGATCGACCGCATGCACTGCTGAAAAACCTGCCCTGAAACGACAACACCCGCCGGGGGAGGATCCGGCGGGTGTCGTTTTGGGGGCCGATCCTCGGGAGGAGGTGGGGATCGGCCGTATTCGTCATCGCCGGGGAGGAGGTCGGCTTTGACGAAATTCTTTTCGCCGGATCGAGGGAGGCGAAATCCCTAGGAAACAACGCCCGCCGCGGGAGGAGGTGCGGCGGGCGCCGTTTTGGTGGTCAACCCTCGGGAGGAGGTAAGGGTTGGCCGTATCCGTCAGGGTCGGGGAGGAGGTCGACCCTGGCGAAATTCTTGCCGTTAGAAGGTCGCCTTGCGGGCGACGATCTTGATCTCGTCGCGGACGATACCGAGATCATGGAGCTGGCGGTTCGAAAGGCGACCCAGCTCGGTAACGGTGTCGCGATAAACGCGCCAGTTACGGTAGTTGCGGATCAGGTTCATTGTCGTTCTCTTTTTCAAAACTGGTTCGGATCATTTGCGATCCGAAGAGGATTAGACCGCCTTGCGGGCGACGTAGTGGATGTCGCTGCGGCTGATGCCGAGGTCGGTCAGTTCACGGTTCGACAGGCGGCTCAGCTCGGAGACGGTGTCCCGGTAGCGGCGCCAGTTGCGGTAGTTGCGGATCAGGTTCATGGTAGTACTCGTTTCGTCTTTCTTCGGATCATTCCGTTTGTGTACGAATGGAAAATAGGTGGGACTATATCGATTTAAAAGTGCCATTGACGCATGGCAGCAATGCAAATTGTGCAATGCAACATTAACGCGCGTTCACGGCTTCGACATAAAGAAACCCGAATCGAAAAATGCCTAGAGTCGGATGATTTCAGGTCTGTTCGACCTGAAATCTGAATCCGCCTCTAAACTAAGAGATAGAGCATGATGTCGCCCGAAAACCGCGTCACACTTTTCGGCATCATGCTCTGGCGTCAGCGGTTTGACGCATCGGCTGACAAAAGGCCAAAACTGGGGGGAGAAGCGGCATGGCGAGCTATTCGTCACGGGTGAGGACGGATATCGGGCGTTGGCTGCAGGCCGGCCTGATCGACGCGAAGACGGCCGATGCGCTGACGCGGGACGTCGACGCAAACGAACGCAAGTCGCTGAGCTTCGGCACCATCATGGCGATGATGGCGGCGCTGTTGTTCGGCGCCGCGATCCTGCTCTTCGTTGCCGCCAATTGGGAGGCAATCCCGCGGCTAATACGGGTCGCGGCACTCTTTGCCGTCATTCTCGCCGGCTATGTCGGCGGCGCGGTGCTGAAGACGCGCGACCAGGCGGCGATGGGCGAGGCACTGTGGATCGTGGCTGCAGCGGCGTTCGGTGGATCGATCGCGCTGATCGGCCAGATGTACCATCTCACGGGTGACGAGGCCTCGGCCATCGTCACCTGGGGCATCGGCACAGCACTTGCCGCGGTGGCGTTGCGCTCGAACCCGCTGACCGTCGCTGCCGTGGGCATATCCGTGGCCTGGCTGTTCGTGCGCGAGTTTGACTTCTACAACCGCACCGAATTCCTGAATTTCTTCGTCATCATGGCGCCGGTGCTTTTTGTCGTCTCGTTCTGGACGCGCAGCCAGCCGGCCCGGCATCTGATTATTCTCTCGGTCATCTTCTATATCGCGGTGCGCGGCATGGACCACAACACGCTGCTGCTGGCCATCCCGCTGGTCGTGGTGTCGGTGTTGCTGTTTGCCGTGGCAATCTTCGCCGCTGAGCCGGTCGACCGGGTTCTGCAACTCGGCGGGCGGCTGCCATTGCATGCCTTGATCGGCTTTCTGACAGGCTTGTCAATGATTCAGTTCGAGCTTGGCGATCACAGCACCTTCAACGGCGGCTTTGCCATCGCCTCGGTCGTGGCGCTGGCCGGCATTGCCGCGGCGGTCATGCTGGGCGGGCGCGAGAGCAGGGGGCTGCGCTGGGTCGCCTATGCCGGCTTTGCCTTCGAACTCGCCGTCATCTACGTGGTGACACTGCAGTCGATGCTCGACACGGCCGGCTTCTTCCTGGCCGCAGCTGTGCTGTTCGGCATCCTGGCCCTCGTCATCATCCGCGTCGAAAAACGCATGAAGGCCCCGGAAGGAGCGGCAGCATGATGTCGGGAAAGAAACTTGTCATCTCGGCGCTGATCCTGGCGCTGGCGCAGATCGGCTTCCTGAGCTGGATCATCGTCGGCCGCGCCGCGATCCTGCGCAACGGCACGGAGGTCTTGCTGAAGATCGAGCCGGTCGATCCGCGCGACCTGTTGCGCGGCGACTATATTATCCTCGGCTACGAGATATCGCGCCTGCCGGTGAAGCTGATCGCCAACATTCCGGCCGGACAGCTCAGCACCGAGAACACACCGATCGTGCTCCGGCTGAAGCCGGGCGCCGACGGCTATTGGCATGCGACCACTGCCTGGTTCGGCAAGGCGCCGACGCCGCCGGCCGCCGACGAAGCCGATATTGTCGGCCAGGTCGCGCCGGGCTGGACGCTTGATCCCGAATCCACAATCGCACCGCAATATGGCATCGACCGTTTCTACCTGCCTGAGGGACAGGGCATCGCTATCCAGAACGACATGCGAGTGCGGCCATTCGGGGTGCGCATCGCGCTCGCCGCCAGTGGCGAGGCGCAGATCAAGGCGCTGATGGACGGCGACAAGACATTGTTCGAGGAACCGCTCTATTAAACTCATTCCAGGGCCTGGATTTCGGTAGACATCGATCGCTTCGCCCAGACGTAAACCAGACGGGCGGGAAACCATGCCAGTTGCGCTGACGACACGCGAAGACATCAATCTCGACTCTGTGTTTCGTGTCGCATGGAAAAACGACCGAGTCGAAATCAGCGACAAGGCCGTGCAACGCATTGCCGAATGCCGCGCCTCGTTCCTTAAACTCATCGAGTCCGATCCTCCGCCGGTCATCTATGGCGTCACCACTGCCATGGGCGAGCTGGCGAGCCGCAAGCTCGAACCTGACGAGCGGGACCGTCATGCGCGCATCAAGGCCTTTGCCGCTGCCACCTCCTTTGGCGATCCGCTGCCCGAGCGCGTGGTCAGAGCGATCGTGCTGGCACGGCTGACCAATTTCATCGAAGGCAATGCCGCCACCACGCCACGCATTGCGCTGGCCGTTGCCGCAATGCTCGACGGCGGACCGATGCCAATGGTGCCGTCGCAAGGGCAGGGCGGCGCCGGCGAGATTCTGGCCCTCTATCCGCTGTTTGCCGAGCTTACCGCTGGCCTGGAGCTCGAAGTGAAGGAACGGGGTTCGCTGATCAACGGCTCGCCTTGCGCGGCGGCACTGGTGGCCGATGCGGCGCTGGCGGCGCGGCGCCGCATCGCCATGGCGCACAAGGTGTTTGCGCTGTCGATCGAAGCGTTTCGCGCCCCGCTCGAGCATTATGATGCCGCGCTCGACGGGCTCTGGGGCGATGAACACGAGGCGGCGGCCTTGCGCGGGTTGCGGCAGTTCCTAGTCGGCGCCGGCGACAGGCGGCGCAACTACCAGGCGCCGGTCAGCTATCGCATCGTGCCGCGTGTGCTCGGCCATGCGCATCGCGCGCTGGCAGGCGCCGAGCAGGCGGCCACCGTTTCGCTGGCTTCGATATCGGACAACCCGGTCTACATTCCACCCGACGCGGCACATCCGCTGGGACGCTGCATCTCCACCGGCGGCTATCATAATGCCATGGCGACGCCGGCATTGGACGATCTGGCGGCGATCTGGGCCGATCTCTGCCTGCTCTGCGACCGCCATGCCTCAAAGCTGCTCAACGGCAAGGTGTCGCTGCTACCGGACCTGCTGATGACCGGGCGGCACTGGGCCGACAGCGACGGCCACGGCAATGTCGGCTATGTGCCGATGGCAATCACCGGCTATCTCGAACAGGCCAAGCTGGCAGCGCAGCGCACGTTCATCCCGGGCACCGAATCGGCAGGCGCCGGCCAGGACGACGTCGCCACGACAGCGTTCTTTGCCTGGACCAAGGAGGCGACCGCTGGCCGCTGCCTCGACGCCGCGATGGCGATGCTGGCGATGATCGCCTCACAGGCGCTGCACGTCACCGAACGCACCGCGCCGCCGGCGCTGCAGGACTATGTCACGGATATCAGGAAGATCGTGCCGCCGGTCGATGCTGACCGGGTGCTGGGGCCGGAACTGGCGAAGCTGGCGGAGTGGTTCACGAGCCAAGCGTTTGAAGTGTAGGGCGTCGCGCCAGTCCTCCTACGCCAAGGCTTCGGAGGACACCCTTTGCTCTGACGAGCCTCAGGTGGCCTGCCACCCGAAGCTCGATAGAGCGAAGGGTGGTGCGGGTAGAGGGACTCGAACCCCCACGCTTTCACGCCAGAACCTAAATCTGGTGCGTCTACCAATTCCGCCATACCCGCGTGGCCCGGCAATCCCATGTAGCCATCATTCTGTCAATGTCGGGGCGAAAATGGCGGTCATTCGCTGCAACGCGAAGATGGTTGAAAATTAGCCTCGCCTGTGACAAAAGGCGTGTCAAATGTGACGGGACGCGCCGATCCGCTTCTGCAGAATGTGATAAGAAGTAGGAAAAACAAGAACTTATTCACATCTTGGAACGCAGTTTGGAAGAATTTGAGCCGTAATTTCGGTCAAATCGCCAGGTTCCGTACCAAAAGCCATTCCCGGCAAGATTGTACCGGCAGGCTGTGAACGGCAGAAGGCCGTGGCAGTCTCTTTGGTGAAGATAAAGGTTTTACGATGCAGGTCACCGAAACGCTCAACTCCGGTCTCAAGCGCGAGATCAAGATCACCGTGCCGGCCGGTGATATGGAAGCCAAGCTGATGGCGCGGCTGTCCGACGCCCGCAACAAGGTCCGCATCAACGGCTTCCGTCCCGGCAAAGTGCCGGTCCAGCACCTGCGCAAGGTCTACGGCAAGTCGTTCATGGCCGAAGTGGTCAACGAGATCCTCAACGATTCGACCCGTTCGATCATCACCGGGCGCGGCGAAAAGGCCGCCATGCAGCCCGAAGTGATCATGACCGAGGACGAGAAAGAGGCCGAGAAGATCCTGGCCGGCGGCGCCGACTTCGAATTCCGCCTCAACTACGAGGTCATCCCGGCGATCGAGATCAAGGATTTCTCCGACATCAAGGTGACGCGCCAGGTGTTCGAAGTGCCGGACAGCGAGATCGACGAGCAGGTCCAGCGCGTCGCCGAATCGGCACGCAGCTTCGAGCCGAAGACCGGCAAGGCCGCCGAAGGCGACCGCGTTTCGATCGACTATGTCGGCAAGATCGACGGCGAGGCCTTCTCCGGCGGTGCCGGCACCGACCAGCCGCTGGTGCTGGGCTCCAAGGAATTCATCCCGGGCTTCGAGGACCAGCTGATCGGCTCCAAGGCCGGCGACGAGAAGCAGGTCACGGTCACTTTCCCGGAAAACTATCAGGCGGCGCATCTGGCCGGCAAGGAAGCCACCTTCGACGTCACCGTCAAGGAAGTGTCCAAGCCCGGCGCGCTGGAAATCAATGACGAGATGGCCAAGAATCTCGGCCTGGAATCGCTGGAGCGCCTGCGCGACGTGGTGCGCGGCCAGATCGAGAACCAGTTCGGTTCGATGACCCGCCAGAAGGTCAAGCGCCAGCTGCTCGACCAGCTTGACGCAGCCTATTCGTTCGAAGCGCCGTCGAAGCTCGTCGATGCCGAATTCAACAACATCTGGACCCAGGTGAACCGCGATCTCGAAGCTGCCGGCCGTACCTTCGCCGACGAAGAAACGACGGAAGAAGAGGCACGCGCCGAATATCTGCGCCTTGCCGAGCGCCGCGTGCGCCTCGGCCTGGTTCTGGCTGAGATCGGCGAGAAGGCCGGCGTCACCGTTTCGGACGAGGAATTGCAGCGTGGCCTGTTCGAGCAGGTGCGCCGCTACCCGGCCAACCAGCAGCAGGAAGCCTTCGAGTTCTACCGCAGCAACCCGGAAGCGCTGAACACGCTGCGCGCGCCGATGTTCGAGGAGAAGGTCGTCGACCATCTGCTCGGCCAGATCTCGGTCACCGACGTCAAGGTCAGCAAGGAAGAGCTGATGGCAGACGACGAGGAGGCCGACACCGCCAAGGCCAAGCCGGCCAAGAAGGCCGCTGCCAAGAAGGCCGACAAGGCTGAAAAGGCCGACGACGCGGAAGAGCCCAAGAAGAAGGCCGCGCCGAAGAAGAAGGCCGCCAAGGACGCCGAATAAGCGCTCGACGACAAGATCAGAAAAGGCCGCCCTCGAGGCGGCCTTTTTCGTTGTGGCGGCTCGAGCCACGGCAGACCACCTAAACCTTTGTACGGTCGACCTGTTCTACCTGCCGGCCAGATTCTGTGGTACACAGGTGCCGCAATTCCATTTGGGGGAGAAGCGGAGAATCCGTTCTGCCGTGCAAGGCGCATGCTGGCGGTATCGGCATGCGCAGATCGTCTCGGGCAAATTTGACGACCAGGGAGGAAATGCCATGCGCTTGGTTGCGTTTTTCGCTGTCGTGTCTGTTGCAACCTTCATCGCCAATCCATCGCGGGCACAGGATGCTGCGGCGGGCGAGAAGGTCTTCACCAAATGCAAGGTCTGCCACGTCGCAGACCAAGACACGAACAAGATCGGCCCGTCGTTGCACGGCGTTATCGGCCGGACGGCCGGCACGCATCCGGATTTCAAATATTCCGAGGCCATGATCGCGGCCGGCGCATCCGGCGTCAAATGGGATGAACCGACGCTGACCACCTACCTTCACGATCCCAAGGCCATGGTCAAAGGTACGAAGATGGCGTTTCCCGGCCTCAAGAAGGACGAGGATGTCGCCAACGTCATCGCCTATCTGAAGCAATTTTCCCAGTAGCTTGGCTCTTCGGTCGGCCAGGCTGCCCGTTTTCCATTGATGGTCGTCTCAAATGTCGGTCAAGGAAAGCCTCAAGGATACCGGCGTCCGCTTCTCGGAAGCGACGGCCGGCGATTTCTTTGCGCTCTTGAAGCCGCGGGTCATGGCGCTTGCCGTCTTTACCGCTTTCGTCGGTCTGATGGTGGCGCCCGGCGCGATGAACCCGGTCATCGCCGTGATCGCAATCGGTGCGATTGCGGTTGGAGCGGGAGCGGCCGGGTCGCTCAACATGTGGTACGATGCGGACATCGACGCGCTGATGTCACGCACATCAAAGCGGCCGGTTCCGTCAGGCCGTGTCACGCCCGGCGAAGCTCTCGGCTTCGGCTTGGTGCTTTCCGCGTTTTCGGTCATGACGCTCGGTGTGCTGGTGGGATGGCTTGCCGCGTCGCTGCTGGCCTTCACCATCTTTTTCTACGTCGTCATCTATACGATGTGGCTGAAGCGCTCGACGCCGCAGAACATCGTCATCGGCGGCGCGGCGGGTGCCCTTCCGCCGATGATTGGCTGGGCGGCGGCCACTGGCGCCATCGGCATTGAAAGCCTCATTCTGTTCCTGATCATTTTCCTGTGGACGCCGCCGCATTTCTGGGCGCTCGCGCTGTTCAAGGCAGGCGACTACGCCGCTGCCGGCATCCCGATGATGCCGAACGCCGCCGGCCAGGCCTCGACCAGAAGGCAGATCTTCGCCTATTCACTGCTCCTGGCGCCAATCGGCGTGCTGCCCTGGGCGTTCGGATTCGCGAGCGGGTTCTATGGGATTGTTTCGGCTGCGTTGGGCGCGGGTTTCATCTGGTACGCCTGGAAGGTTCTGGTCATCCTCGACAAGGAGATGAAGCCGGCAAAGGCGCTGTTTGCCTATTCGATTTTCTATCTTTTCGCGATCTTTGCCATGCTGCTTGCCGACACCATCGCGCTGCGCGCGTTCATGTCAGCCGGAGGTTGACAGCGTTGCACATCGGGATCGGCTCACGCTGGCAGAGCACAGAATCCCAGGATCAGCAGAGCGACGACGCCAAGGCCGAGCAGCAGAATGGTTTTTCCGTCCATGACCTACACCTTCGATTGAGAGGATATCGAAGAAGGGCCGCAAGAGCCAGCGCATGACCTTCCGCTCCTTCGTGACAAAAGGGCGACAAGTTCCAGGCAATGGAGTATGTTGATTTCGGTGCAGGTCGCGGTTTTGCGTGGCCAGTCATGCAGAACGGCAGCACCGTGAAACCGCGACCGTACCGGACCTGGTCTGGAGGAACGGGCATGGCAAGTTTTCACGTCATTGCAGGCGCCAGCGAAACGCTGGAACACACCAAAATTCGAAAAATCGGTATTTCCGATCTTTTCGATGCGCTCAAGCGCGGTGTTGACGATTTCATGGTCAAACCGTCGCACATCGTCTTTCTCTGCCTGCTCTATCCGCTTGTCGGCGTCGTGCTTGCTGCCTGGACTTCGGGCGCCAATGCGTTGCCGTTGCTGTTTCCGCTGGTATCCGGCTTTGCGCTGATCGGTCCATTCGCAGCGATCGGGCTCTATGAGATCAGCCGCAGACGAGAAGCCGGGCTCGACACCTCCTGGAGGCACGCTTTCGAGGTCAGGAATTCTCCGGCCGTGCCGGCCATCGCGGCAGTCGGGATCATGCTGTTTGCCATCTTCATCACCTGGCTTTTGACAGCGCAGATGTTCTATCAATATCTCTTCGGCCCGGCTCCGCCGGAATCGATATCCGGCTTCATCAATGAGATATTTGCCACCGGGCGCGGTTGGACTCTGATTATCCTGGGGCACGCCATCGGCTTCGTCTTCGCGGTGGTGGTGTTGTGCACGACAGTCGTCGCCTTCCCATTGTTGCTCGACCGCGATGTCGGCGCCTACGAAGCCATCCACACCTCGGTGCGAGCGGTGCTGGCAAATCCGATCACCATGGCTGTCTGGGGACTGATCGTCGCCGTCGCCCTGATCATCGGCTCGCTGCCGGTGTTTGCCGGGCTGGCGGTCGTGCTGCCGATCCTCGGTCACGCCACATGGCATGTCTACCGCAAGGTTGTGGAACCGCCGTCGCCGGTCAGGCCGACGAGTTGACGATATCCGGCTGGTCTGCACCGGCGAGAGTGCCGGTGCAGACGGTTGATTTTTCAGTAGGCAGCGTGGCTGAAGCGGGCGTGACGCGCGTCCATGGTCAGGTTGCGGAAATCCTTGCCGCTCACATGCACCAGCGTCCTGTGGTCGCCGCCCTCGAAATAGACGTCGGCGGCTTCGCCGAGGCTGTCGTCGAGGATCACCGGGACATCATAGGCCGCGCCGATCGGCGGAATGGCGCCGGCGTCACAATCGCCGAAGAGGGAGACCACCTCGTCTTCGGAGGCGAGTCCAAGACGCCTGTCCATGACGTCCTGCAGTGTACCGAACTCGATTCTGTGCGTGCTTGGGACCACGGCCAGCGCATAACCGAGTTCGTGGTGAACGACCACCGATTTAGCCATCATGCTGCCGGGCACATGCGCGGCAATGGCGGACTGCCTGCTCGTCGATGTGCGATGATGGGCGACGGTGTCGTAGGAGATTCCTCTCCCGTCAATGTAGTCCTTCAGTCTGTTTGCGATCGTCATCTTCGGCCTCCCTGCTGGAGTTCGCGGCGCATTGGAAACGAAGGCAATCATTCCCCTCCGATCGTTTCCAATAATAGCAAGATGGATCAGCCGCCGCTTGTTTCAAGGCAGCAGCATGTCGACCCGGACCGCAGTCAGGATCCTGCGGTTCCTGACTGGAAATGCCGCGGGCGAAGCCTCAAATCCGGATTGCGCGTCAGGGCCCCGGCCCGAAAAACACCATCCGGGTGAAAAGCGTGTAATCCGCTTCGAAGAGCATCATCGCCACGAACACCAGTATCAGAACCGGCGGCAGGATGATCGCATAGGTCAGTGCCAGCCGCTCCCAGGCCATGTGCATGAACACGGCGACAATCAGCCCCGCCTTGAGGATCATGAAGATGAGGATCAGCGACCATCTGAGATAGCCGTGGAGGCCGAAATAATCGACCAGATAGGAACAGGTGCTGAGGATGAACAGCCATGCCCAGACCACCAGATAGAGCTTGATCGGGTGTTCCTGATGAACCTCCGCCTGGGCGACGCCAGTCGCTGGCGCGTCATGCGCATGACCAGCGTGAAGTGCGTGTTGCCCCAGGCCGTTTGCGGTTGCTTCAGCCATGTCAGCCTCTCACCAAAGATAGAAGAATGCGAAAATGAACACCCAGACCAGATCGACGAAATGCCAGTATAGCCCCATGATTTCGACGTTCTCGTATCGACCCCGGCGGCTGGTGAAGAAGCCGGGACGTCCGACGTCGTAGTCTCCACGCCAGACCTTTCGCGCCACGATGATGAGGAAGATCACCCCGATCGTCACATGCGTGCCGTGGAAGCCGGTGATCATGAAGAAAGTCGAACCGAACTGCGCCGCGCCCCACGGATTGCCCCAGGGCCGTACCCCTTCGGTGATCAGCTTGGTCCATTCGAAGGCTTGCATGCCGACAAAGGTGGCTCCCAGCGCTGCCGTCAAAAGCATGAGGATTGCCGTTTTGCGGCGGTCGCGGCGATAGCCGAAATTGACCGCCATGGCCATCGTTCCGCTGCTCGAGATCAGCACGAAGGTCATGATGGCGATCAGGATCAGTGGAATGTCCGAACCGCCGATACGAAGCGCAAAGACCTCGCTCGGGTTGGGCCACGGCACGCGCGTGGAGGCGCGCGCGGTCATGTAGGAGAGCAGGAAGCAGCCGAAGATGAAGGTGTCGCTGAGCAGGAAGATCCACATCATGGCCTTGCCCCAGGACACGTTCTTGAACGCGCGCTGATCCGAGGACCAGTCGGCGGCAATGCCTTGCCAGCCTGCGGGCCGCGACTCCGTTTGGCCGGTATGCGTCAGCGTCGTTTCTGCCATGCTCCTCGACCTCCTAGGTCAGCAACTGCCGGCAAATATCGATGAACGTCGCGGCCCAGCCGGCCAAAAGAGCGAAGATGGCGAGCCAGACGAAAAGCAGGAAATGCCAGTACATGGCGCACAATTCGACGCTGAGGCGAAGCCGTTCCGGTCGTGCTCCGTTCCAGGCGCCCGCGGTTGTTCTGCCCAGGCCCACCAGCCCTCCCACTATGTGCAGGCCGTGCATCCCGGTTATCAGGTAGAAAAAGCTGTTGGCCGGATTGGAGGCCAGAAAATAACCATCGGCGGTCAGGTCCCGCCATGCCATGAGCTGCCCGACGAGGAAGGCGATCGCGGTGAGCCCAGCTGCGGCAAGGCCGAGCCTGACCGTGTCCATCTGGCGCTTACGCGCCGCGACCGAGGCGCATTGCAGCGCGATGCTGCTCAGGACCAGCATGCCGGTGTTGAGCCAGAGCAGGCGTGGCATGGGTAGCGGCTGCCAGTCCGACAGCGCCATACGCATAAAGTAGGCGCTGGTGAACAGCGCGAACAGGCAACCGACGACGGCGAGGAAGACGCCGAGACCGATCTTGGCGGTCGGTAGGCCCGACCGGTCGAAGGGGACAAAGTCTTCCGCCACACCTTGCTCGAGCCATGGTTTCGTCATCAGCCGCTGATGCGAGAGCCACCAGCCGGCAAAGCCGGCGATCACGAGCAGGAAGACCAGGATGACGCTCATGCCGGCTCCCTGGAGGGGCCGAAGGTGCCCGGCACGTTTTGCGGAATGAAGTCCTCCTTGGCGCCCGGCACGCTGTAGTCATAGGCCCAGCGATAGACGATCGGCAGCTCCTTGCCGAAATTGCCGTGCGCCGGCGGCGTCTGCGGCGTCTGCCATTCGAGTGTCGTGGCCCGCCATGGATTGCCACCGGCCTCGCGGCCATGGCGGATGCTCCAGATCAGATTGAATAGGAACACGATCTGGGCAAAGCCGACGATGAACGCCATGATGCTGATGAACGAGTTCAGGTGGTGAGCCGATTCCGTCATGACCGTCACATCGGTCATCTCGGCATAGCGCCGCGGCACGCCCATCAGGCCGATATAGTGCATGGGAAAGAAGATCAGGTAGGCGCCGAGGAAGGTGACCCAGAAATGGAACCGGCCGAGCGTCTCGTCGAGCATCCGGCCGGTGACCTTCGGATACCAGTGGTAGATCGCGCCGAAGATAACGAGGATGGGGGCAACTCCCATGACCATATGGAAGTGGGCGACGACGAACATCGTGTCCGATAGCGGGACGTCGACGACGACGTTGCCAAGAAACAGTCCGGTCAACCCGCCATTGACGAAGGTGACGATGAAAGCCATGGCAAAAAGCATCGGTATGGTGAGGTGGATGTCGCCGCGCCACAGCGTCAGCACCCAATTGTAGACCTTAATTGCGGTCGGGATGGCGATGATCAATGTCGTGGTGGCGAAGAAGAAGCCGAAATAGGGGTGCATGCCGCTGACATACATGTGGTGCGCCCAGACCACGAAGCTCAGCGCGCCGATGCCAACGATGGCCCAGACCATCATGCGGTAGCCAAAAATGTTCTTGCGCGCATGCGTGCTGATCAGATCGGAAACGATGCCGAAGGCTGGAAGCGCTACGATGTAGACTTCGGGGTGGCCGAAGAACCAGAACAGATGCTGGAACAGGATCGGGCTGCCGCCATTGTGCTGCAGCTGTTCGCCCATCTCGACGACTGCGGGCATGAAGAAGGAGGTGCCGAGCGCGCGGTCGAGCAGCATCATCACGCAAGCGACGAACAGCGCCGGGAAGGCCAGCAACGCCATGACAGTCGCGGTGAAGATGCCCCACACGGTCAACGGCAGGCGCATCATTGTCATGCCGCGCGTGCGGGCCTGCAGCACCGTCACGACGTAGTTCAGGCCGCCCATGGTGAAGCCGATGATGAACAGGATCAGCGAGACGAGCATCAGAATGATGCCCCATTCCTGGCCGCCAGGCGTGCCGGTCATGATGGCTTGCGGCGGATAGAGCGTCCAGCCGGCACCGGTGGGTCCGCCAGGCGCAAAGAAGCTCGACACCAGAACCAGCACTGCAAGCAGGTAAATCCAGTAGCTCAGCATGTTGACATAGGGGAAGACCATGTCGCGGGCGCCGACCATCAGCGGGATCAGATAGTTGCCGAAGCCGCCGAGGAAGAGTGCCGTGAGCAGGTAGATCACCATGATCATGCCGTGCATGGTGATGAACTGGTAGTAGGCTTCCGGGGTGATGAAGTCGAACGTGCCGGGGAAGCCGAGTTGCAGGCGCATCAGCCATGACAAGACCAGGGCGACCAGGCCGATAGCCGTTGCGGTCCCCGAATACTGGATCGCGATGACCTTGGCGTCCTGCGAGAAGACATACTTCGTCCACCAGCTGTGCGGATGGTAGAGTTCCATTTCCGCCACTTCGGCGGGCGGGACGGCATCTGCAGGCGTGACATCGACCATGGGAGCACCTCCGTGCCCTTCAGCGGGACCCGACAGTTTCGAGTTTTGCCGCAACTTTCAAAGCTGACACCGTGGCATTGCCCGGCGCCTGTTCCGCCGAGCCCGTCTGCTGGGGCGCCGATAATTGCGCGAACGTCTGCTGCTGGTCGAGCCAGGCCACATAGTCTTCCTGGGTGTCGACCATGACGATGCCATGCATCATCGGATGCCCCTGGCCGCACAGTTCGGCGCACAGAACCTGGAAGGTTCCGGTCTTGGTCGGGGTGAACCAGAAGTAAGTGACCGAGCCCGGGATCATGTCCATCTTGGCGCGGAATTCCGGGACATAGAAATCATGCAGCACATCGATCGAGCGCAGCAGCATCTTGACCGGCTTGCCGACCGGCAGATGCAGGTCGGCCGCTTCGACCACGACATCATCCTGGCCGTTGGGATCCTTGGCGATCACGCCCAGCGGATTTTCAGCGGTAACGTCACGGGTGTCGGATGTGCCGAGCTTGCCGTCCTTGCCGGGCAAGCGGAAACTCCACTGCCATTGCTGGCCAACGACTTCGACCACGGTTGCGTCGCTTGGAACGTTGACGAACCGGCTCCAGACGAACAGCCCGGGGACCAGCATGGCGGTAACACCCACGCCGGTGACGATCGTCAACCACCATTCGAGCCGCCTGTTCTCAGGTTCGTAGGCAGCCCGGCTCCCCTCGCGATGACGGAAGCGGAAAACGCAATAGGCCATGAACAGCACCACGGCGGCGAAGACGACGCCGGTGATCCAAAAGGTGATGATGATGGTGTTGTCGATATAGTCCCAGTTCGAGGCAATCGGAGTCCACCACCATGGGCTCAGGAAGTGGAACAACACCGAGCCCAAGACGATCAAAACGAGTACAACCACGATGGGCATGTCCCGTTCCTCCCGGTATTCCAGGGGCGTGAAGCCGTCGCTGGAAATACCAAAGTGCATCATGCGTGATTTGCGATGGAAATTCTAGAGCCGGCTGTGGAAGGGGCGAAAAATCGCTTTTGCGGCGGCGGCCGGGGCTCGGCACCGGATCAAAGCGCCTTGATGACAATGCAACCGGCCAACAGCAGCACGACGCCGGCGAGCCGCATGCCTGACACCAGCGCTGCGGCAGGCGGAACCAGCCGAACGTGTCGACGAAAATGCTGGCGACCTGCTGGCCGGCCACCGTCAGGCTGACGGCAGCCGCTGCGCCAATGACAGGGATGGCGGT
Source organism: Mesorhizobium sp. P171375 (assembly GCF_057786075.1). Classification (NCBI taxonomy): domain Bacteria; kingdom Pseudomonadati; phylum Pseudomonadota; class Alphaproteobacteria; order Hyphomicrobiales; family Phyllobacteriaceae; genus Mesorhizobium; species Mesorhizobium sp. P171375. The sequence goes on along the minus strand of NZ_JBYNWF010000001.1, from coordinate 5,043,608 downwards.
GAACACGGTCGTGACATAGGTGGCGCCGGCGAACCCGCCGAGCCAACCCCACCAGGGCATCGACGACAGGCCTGCGAGGCGGGGGCGGGGCGCCTTGCTCAGGGCCAGCGTGGCCAGAAGCACCGCGGCCATGGCCAGCATCGCCACTAGGAACGAAATGGTGCCGACAGCAAACGGCGCGCCGCCAAGATCGTGCCGAAGCAAAGCGTTCACCGCGCCTTGCACCGGCAGCACGGCGCCGGCCAGCAGCGCCAGGCCGATCCAGCCCAGTTTCGACGGCGCGACATTGTCGGCCGCGCCCTTCTGTCCGAGAACGATGAGGGCCGCGCCTGCAAGCACGACAAGCATGCCAAAGGCAGGCCCGGCGCGCAGGCCGGCCTCCGGAATGCCGAGCCAGCCGAATGTGTCGAGGGCGAAGGACGCAAGCATTTGCCCGGCGATGAAGAGGCCGACCGATACGACGGCGCCGAGGCGAGGGAACAGAAGAATGGTTGACACGACGTAGAAGGCCGAAGCCATGCCGCCAATCGCGTGCCACCATTCGGCGTTGCGAACGGCCAGCAGCGCGGGCGCCGTTCCTGTAAGGGCCGTGACCGACAGCAGCACGATTGCGCCGACGGCGAGCTGAAGCGTCGTCGCGGCAAAGGGCGAGCCGACCGCCTTTGACAGTTGGGCGTTGGCGCCGGCCTGCACCGCGAGCAGACTGCCGGCAACAAGCGCCAGGGGTATGAAGAGGATTTCCATTTTGTTTCCTGAATTTTTGGGGCGTGTGAGCGTTGTGGCGCCGACTGGCCAGTCGGCTAAGCGGCGGCCGACGCTTCGGGCAGGGCGGGAACGGCAATGCCTCGGATGACAGCCGGGCGCCGGCCGATGGCCGCATACCACCGCGCCAGGTTTGGTGTGTCATCGAGGCTGAGGCCGAGCTTGATGACGCCCGCATGGATCCATGGCCAAGTCATCACATCGGCAATGCCGTAGCTTTTACCAACGAGGTTCTCATGGTTATTTAGCCGGCTCTCCAACACACGAAAGACGCGTCCGGTCTCGCGCTCGAAACGGCCGATCACGTAAGGCATCTTGTCCGGCGCGAAGACCTTGTAGTTCCACAATTGCCCAAGCGTCGGGCCGACATGGGCGGCCTGGAACAATGTCCAGGTCAACGTATCGTCCGCTTCCTGCGCGCTGGTCGGCTGAAGCTTGCCTGATCGGCGCGCCAGATAGTGCAGGATCGCGCCGGATTCAAAGACGGTACGGCCGGCATCCCGGTCGACGATCACCGGAATCTTGTTGTTGGGGTTGAGCGCCAGGAAATCGGGCCTGGTCTGGTCGCCCTTTTCGATATCGATCAGGCGGACGGAATAGGGCAGGCCGACCTCTTCCAGCATGATCGAAGCCTTGTGCCCGTTGGGTGTCTGGTAGGTGTAAAGTTCTATCGGCGTCATGGCTGTCTCCGCGACTGTCTTTCGTCGTCGGCTCCATATGGCGTGCGCGCCGGCGCAGATCGATCTGCCGATTTGCCTATTCGCTCTGCGTTTTCGCACAGGAAACACTTCTTTCGGCTCGCAGATCGCAGCGCTCTCCTCTATCTATCTGCGGAAATGCACAGCTCACGCGACCAAATCGACTGGGAAGATTTGCGTATGGTGCTGGCCGTCGCGGAGGGCGCTTCGCTGGCGGCGGCAGCGCGGATCCTGGGCGTGAACCACACCACTGTGCTGAGGCGCGTCAATGCGTTCGAGGCGCGGCTTGGCATCCGTCTTTTCGATCGGCTGCCGACGGGCTATGCGCTCACCGCCGGCGGCGAAGAGCTGCTGGGTGCGGCGCGCACAATGGCTGAGACGGTCAATGAGCTGGCGCGCAAACTGTCGGGGCAGGATCTCAGGTTCGAAGGCACGTTGCGGGTCACGACCACGGACACGCTGATGGTGTCGGTGCTGCCGCCGATCCTGACTGCGTTTCGTGAGCTCCATCCCGGCATACGGGTCGAGGCGATGACGCAAAACTCCATCGCCAATTTGACGCATCGCGATGCCGACGTGGCGATCCGGCCGGTGTCGCAGCCGCTGGAAATCCTGGTCGGCAGGCGCATCTCGGGCGTCGCCTTCGCCGCCTACGCGGCGCGCGCCTATGCCGAGACGCTGCCAGCGGAGCCGAAATTCGGTTCGCTGCGCTGGATCGCGCCCGATGACAGCCTGGCCAACACAGGTGTTGCTCGCTGGATGCGGTCGTCACTGCCGGATGCCGAGATAGCCATGCGCGCGGATTCCCTGGTGACGATGTCCCACGCCGCCGGCGCCGGCATGGGGATCGCCGCACTGCCCTGTTATCTCGGCGACAGCCTGCCCGGGCTTGTACGGGTCGGCGGGCTGATCGAGGAGATAGGCTCGGCGCTGTGGGTGCTGGTGCATGACGATCTGCGCCGCACGGCGCGCGTGCATGCCTTTACCAAATTCGTCTCCGGCGAATTGCAGCAGCGGCGCGATCTTCTGGAAGGCAGGCTCGGCGGCGTGCGTGACGTGGACGCCAACTGAAGCGCGTGCGTTCGGGCCCAGCAAAAAGCCCCAGAGCTTTGGCGAGAGCCAAGGCGCGCGATCACGAAGCGGTGACGGCCGTAACGAAGGCTCGGCAGGCTCCGAAGACTGGATGAAGGCGCCGGGCGAAGCATTTGCGGCGCGTCCCAGCCGAAGTCTGGGCGCGATCCGCCAACCTCTCAAGGAATCCACGATCATGATAAATCGCCGTACTTTCTCCACCGCGCTCGTCGCCGGGGTGGCGACGAGCCTATTGGCCGGCTCCCACACGACGCGGGCGCAGACGGCCCCCAAGGTTCGCAATGTCGTCCTTGTCCATGGCGCCTATGCGGATGGCTCGTGCTGGTCGGAGGTGGTTGGCCTGCTGCAACAGGCCGGCCTCAGCGCAACCGTCGTCCAGCATCCGCTGACCACGCTGGAGGCTGGTGTCGAAGCAACGCGCCGTGCGATCGCCCTCCAGGATGGACCGACGGTCCTTGTCGGACACTCTTTTGCCGGCATGATCGTCACCGAGGCAGGGATGGATCCAAAGGTTTCCTCGCTCGTCTATGTCGCCGCGCGCGCGCCGGATGCGGGCGAAGATTACACGGCGCTCGCCAAGACTTTTGCGGCGCCGCCCGCCTCCGCCGGGCTCGTCTGGTCCGAAGGCTATGGCAAGCTCAGCGAGGAGGCTTTCCTGCGGGATTTCGCCGGCGACATTCCTAGCGAGAAGGCGCGCATCCTCTGCGCCGTCCAGGGGCCGATCTCTGACAGGCTTTTCACTGGAAAGACAACGCAAGCGGCCTGGCGCTTGAAGCCAAGCTGGTATGCGGTCTCGACCGAGGATCGCACGATCAATCCGGATCTCGAACGCTTCATGGCAAAGCGCATGAATGCAAAGACCATCGAAGTGAAGGCAAGCCATTTGTCGCTGATCTCTCACCCCGACGTGATCGCAGGGCTCATCTCGCAAGCGGCCGGATCGCTCAGCTAGCGCGATTGGCCGAATCTGGAGCGGCATGGTGGCGGCCTCGCCGGGTGACCTGCCTGGCGAGGCGTCTTATGACCCCGTGGCCCGACAAACAGGCACCGTGTCATTTACATCCTCGCCTTGAACGCTAAGCTCCTCGGCCTAACCCATCTCTAGCTTCAGACCGCATTCGCCGTGCCAGGAACCTCATGACATCCGATAACAAAGCGCGTGAACATTTCGCCATCGATCTCGCGCAGCGCGCCGGCGAGCTCGGCCTGAAGTATTTTCGCGATCTCGACAATCTCACCATCGAGAGCAAGGGCCATCAGGATATGGTTTCGCAGGCCGACCGCGAGGTCGAGCTGTTCATCCGCGCGGCGATGAAAGCTGCCTACCCGGGCGACGGCATCGTCGGCGAGGAACATGCCTCGGTCACCGGGTCGACCGGGCATGTCTGGGTAATCGATCCGATCGACGGCACTGCGAATTTCGTGCGCGGCATTCCCGCCTGGTGCGTGGTCATCGCCTGCGCCAAGGACGGCGATACCGTCGTCGGCGTCATCCACGAGCCCTCGACCGGCGAGACCTTCCATTGCCGCAAGGGCGGTGGCGCGTTTCTCAACGGCAAGCCGATCAGGGCAAGTGCCGCCACCAGCCTGACCGAAGGTTCGGTCGGCACCGGCTTCTCCAATCGCGCCGAGATGCAAAATATCGTTACGCTCATCCGCTCGCTGACTGCCGAAGGCGGCGTGTTTTTCCGCAACGCTTCGGGTGCGCTCATGCTCGCCTATGTCGCTGCCGGCAGGTTGCTGGGCTATGTCGAGGAGCACATGAACGCTTGGGATTGCCTGGCCGGCATGCTTTTGGTGGAAGAAGCCGGCGGCACAATCGTCAAGCCGGACCCGAGAACCGTTTTGGAAAAAGGCACGCTGGTTATCAGTGCCGGCAACGGTGTGTTCGCCCAGATTCGCGACCTCTGCGTCGAACCCTTCAAGCTTTGATCAGGACCGGTCCGCGCTCCGGAAAGCCGATTCCGACGGCGTCGCCGGCCTGAAACGGTGCATCGACGTTTCGCGACAGCACGAACACGTCGCCAAGCGCCGTGGCAACGACCAGTTCGAGATGGCTGCCGGCATAGGTGACCTTTGCGAGCGTGCCTGCGATCGTCTGCGGCGCGCCGGCAGGACCGATCTCGATGCGGCTTGGACGGACGGCCAGCTGCGCAGGGCCGGCCTGGTGGCCACGCGCCGGCAGTTTCAAGGCAAGCGTGCCTAGCCGGACGGTAGCTTCGTCCCTTTGCACCGCGACCACCTCGCAATCCAGGATGTTGGCCTCACCGATGAAGTCGGCAACGAACGCGTTGGCTGGCGCGTCGTATAGTTCGCGCGGCGTACCGTCCTGCGCGACCACCGCCTTGTTCATGACGATGATGCGGTCCGAAACCGCAAGCGCCTCTTCCTGGTCGTGCGTGACATAAACCACGGTCAGCCCGAGTTTGGTCTGGATCTCCCTGATCTCCTCGCGCACATGCCGGCGCAGCTTGGCGTCGAGGTTGGAGAGCGGCTCGTCGAACAGCAACACCTGCGGTTCGAGCACCAGCGCCCGCGCGACCGCCACGCGTTGCTGCTGACCACCCGACAGTTCGCTGGGCAGGCGCGCCCCGAAACCGGTCAGGCCGACTAGCTCCAGCCCGGCGCGGGCGCGGGACGCGGCCTCCTTCTTGTCGTGGCCGGAGAAGCGCAGGCCGTAGGAGACATTTTCCATCACCGTCATATGCGGGAACAGTGCATAGGACTGGAACACCATTGACACGTCGCGGTCGGTGGCCGGCAAGCGCGTTACGTCGTTGCCGCCGATGAGGATACGGCCGCTGGACGGCATCTCCAGGCCGGCGATTATGCGCAGCGTCGTCGTCTTGCCGCAGCCCGAAGGTCCCAGAAGCGTCACAAGCTTGCCGGCCTCGATCGCAAGCGAAATGTCGTCGACCGCCGGCGTGTTGGCGCCTGGATAAGTCTTGGTGACATTTTCGAAGGTCACCGAGGCAGCGTTGCCGCGAATTTCGGCCATCACCCGGCTCCTGCTATTGTTGTCGGGCCACTTGCCGTTCCCGGCAGGCTGACATTGGTGCGCACGCTCCAGCCGCCGTCGCCCTTCTGGATGCCGCGCCGGCCGATATTGCGGCTGCCGACGACCAGTTGCATCAGGCCGATAACCACCAGCATGACGACGATCAGAACCGTCGAATAGGCGATGGCAATGCCGTATTCATTGTTCTCGACACGGCCGACGATGTAGCTGGTCGAAAGATCGTAACGCGCGCTGACCAGGAAGATGACGGCGCTGATCGCGGTCATGGCGCGCACGAAGGAATAGACAAGCGCCGCCAGCATTGCCGATCTCAGCAAGGGCAGGATGACGCGTCTGAAGGTCTGCCAGGAGTTGGCGCCAAGCGTCAGCGAGGATTCATCCAGGCTGCGGTCGATCTGCGACATCGAGGCGACACCGGCGCGCACGCCGACCGGCATGTTGCGGAAGATGAACGACAGCACGAGGATGATGCCGGTGCCGGTCAGTTCGATCGGCGGCACGTTGAAGGCTATGATGTAGCTAACGCCGATGACGGTTCCCGGAATCGCGAAAGACAGCATGGTGGCGAATTCGAAGGCATTCTTGCCGCGGAAATTCTGGCGGACGAGGAGATAGGCGGTCAGAAGCCCGATGCCGGCGGTCAGCGGCGCCGATATCAGCGCGATCTCCATCGTCGTCCAGAACGAACTCCACGCCGACCCCGACCAATGGATGCCGAATTCATTCCAGCTGACGGCGAACGCTTTCTTGTAGTGCTGCAGTGTCAGGCTCTGATCGACCCCCCACAGCCTGACAAAGCTGCCGTAGAAGATAACCGCGTAGACCAGCACGGTGAACGCCGTCCACAGGCCGGCGATGACATAGAGCGCACGTGTCAGCCCGTCCGGCAGGCGCGGATGGACGCCGGCGTCGCCCTTACCGGTGACGGTGGTATAGGAACGCCTGCCGATCCAGAAACGCTGCGCATAGAAGGCGCCAAGCGTGAAGCCCAGCAGCACCAGCGCCAGGATCGCAGCAAGTGCGGCATCGTTCTGCGCGCCGACAATGGCGAAGAAGATTTCCGTCGACAGGACGTCGTAGTTGCCGCTCAGCACCAGCGGATTGCCAAAATCGGCCATGCTTTCGATGAAGCCGAGCAGGAAGGCGTTGGCGAGGCCTGGCCGCATCAGCGGCAGGGACACGGTCCAGAAGGTCTGCCAGCGGCTGGCGCGGAGCGTCTGCGAGGCCTCTTCCATGGATGGGCTGACGCCTTCGACAACGCCGATCAGAACCAGGAAGGCGATCGGGGTGAAAGCGAGAACCTGGGCGATAAGCAGGCCGGGAAGGCCATAGACCCAGCGCGTCGGCTGGATGCCGAAGACGCCGGCCACGCTCTGGGTCACCGCGCCCGACAGCCCGAACAACAGGATGATGGCAAGGCCGATGACGAAGGCCGGGGTGATGATCGGCAACACAGTCAGCGCACGCAGCAGCTTGCCATAGCGGAAACCGGTGCGTGTCACGACAAGCGCGAACACCAACCCTAGAAACATGGTCAGCAGGCCGACGAGCACGGCGAGCAGCAGCGAGTTCCAGGCAACGCCGCACCGGCTGCCGCCGGCGAGACAGTCCAGGCTCCACAAGCGCGAACTGAACAGCTTGGCCAGGAACGCGACAAGCGAATAGCCACCGTCGTCGGTCTGCATGGCGTTGGCCAGCATCATCAGGATCGGCATGAATATGAAGATGGAAACCACCGCGACCACGAAGCCGATCGAGCTGACGACGAATACGTCGCCACCGACGGCACCGCGCGCGGCAATGCCAAGGGTGAGCAGAAACAGAAAGGCGCCACTGACCAGCAGGGCGCCGTAGCCCATGCCGAACTGGCGGTCGCCAAGATCGCCGAACAGGCTGGTTAGCCAGCTGAACTGCCAGCCGTGCAACCCGATGGCAAAGCCCTGGAACAAAAGCCAGCCAAAACCGGCAGCGCCGACAATGACCAGCAGCCGACCGAAAAACGGATCGGATTTGTTGCGACCCCACAGCAGCAGCGGCGCCGCCAGCAGGAAGCCGAGCGGCGCCAGCCACAGTTTTTCGCCCTTGAGGGCCAGAACCAGCGCTGGAGCGAATTTGCTATCGAACGGGTAGCCGTCGAACAGCCAGGAAAAACCGAAGAACCCGTCTTCGATGCCGTACCAGGGCAGCAGGGCAAACCCCACCCAGCCGATCGCCATCCAGAGGACGACGATCGGTTCGAGCGGCCCGCGGGTTTGGCGAAAGCGCATCTGCTATTGGGGCAGCGACGCGACCTCTTCGTCCCATTTTTTCAGCAGGCGCTTGCGCTCTTCGCTCGATCCATACTTCTTGAAGTCGTAGTCGATCAGCTTGATGGCAGCGAGGTCAGGCGCCTTGTCGGAGGTTTTTGCCGCCTTGTTCGACGGAACTTGGAACGACCCCGCATCCTGCGCCGTGGACTGGACATCGGCCTCGAGCGCCCAGTCGTAGAATTTTTTCGCGGCCTCCATGTTGCGGGCGCCCTTGATGATCGATTCCGAGCCAATCTCGTAGCCGGTTCCCTCGCAAGGAGTGACCGGAACGATCGGGAATCCGGCGACGACCTGCGACACGGCGTCGTGGATGAAGACGATGCCGATCGTGGTCTCGCCAAGCCCGGCGGCCTTGATCGGTGCCGAGCCCGACTTGGTGTATTGGTTGACGTTCTTGTGCAGGGCTTTCAGGTACTCGAAACCCTTGTCCTCGCCGAACAGCTGAACGATGGTCGCCAGCATGTTGTAAGCTGTACCTGAGGAATTCGGGTTGGCGACCTGGATATGCCCCTTGTACTCCGGCTTGGTCAGATCGGCCCAGCATTTCGGCTCGGGCAGATTGTTCTTGGCGAGCAGATCCTTGTTGTAGCCGAAGCCCAGCGCGCCGGAGTAGATGCCGACCGTGCGGTGGCCGGATGTTTCAGCCTGCTTGATCGCCCAGGGCTGCAACTGGTCGAGCAGGGGCGATTTGTACTCCTCGGTCAGACCTTCCTCGGCCGCCTGCAGGTGTGGATCACCGGTGCCGCCCCACCAGATGTCGCCCTTGGGATTGGCCGCCTCGGCGCGCAGCTGGGCATAGATTTCGCCAGCGCTCTTGCGGGTCATGTCGACGGTGATGCCGGTCTTTTCCTCGAAGGCCCGCGCCGTCTGCTGACACCAGACCTCGTCGACGCCGCAATACATGGTCAGGCTTTCGGCGGACGCCGATGACAACGCGCCCCACATGCCGGCGGCAAGGATACCGGCGCCGAGAATCGCCCTTTTTATCATGTTGAATTCCTCCCTAGGTTATTTGCCGACTTATGAAACCCAGATAGGCGGAAAATTCAAGTTGGAAGGTGGCTGGCAAGTTTTTGCTTCGAAATACAGCCGAATTTGATCTTTCTGCGGTGCCGCGACCCGCAGAAAGCAAGTGGACTGCGGCTTGCCTGGCTTAGATCAGCAGCAGGCCCTTCATCGAGGCATTGCCCTTCTTGCCGATGATGATGTGATCGTGGACGGCGATGCCGAGCGGCTTGGCGCTGTCGATAATCTGCTTGGTCATCTCGATGTCGGCGCGCGACGGCGTCGGGTCGCCTGAGGGGTGGTTGTGCACCAGGATGACGGCGCTGGCCGACAGTTCCAGCGCGCGCTTGATCACTTCGCGCGGATAGACCGGCGTGTGGTCGACGGTGCCGACCTGCTGCACCTCGTCGGCGATCAGAACGTTCTTCTTGTCGAGGAAGAGGATGCGGAACTGTTCGCGGTTCTCGAACGCCATGGCCGAGCGGCAATAGGCAAGAAGCTGCGTCCAATTGGACAGCACCTCGCGGTCGCGGACTTCGGTGCGTGCCATGCGCTGCGCGGCAGCGGCAATCACCTTCAGGTCGACGGCCACTGCGGGGCCGATGCCCTTCACCTCCTTCAGCAGTGCCACCGGTGCGCCAAGCACTTCGCCGAATGTACCGAAGCGCGCCAAAAGCGCCTTGGCGATCGGCTTGGTGTCGACGCGCGGGATCAGGCGAAACAGCAGCAGCTCGAGAAGCTCGTAGTCGGGCAGGGCGTCCGCGCCGCCCGCAACGAAGCGCTCGCGCAAGCGATCACGATGGCCGTGATAATGCGGCTTCTCCGTCGGTTTGTCTTTTGGCGCCTTGTCCTTCGCCGGCGGTTCAATCCACCGCTCGGAGAAGAACCCTCTTTCGTCGTCGCCACTCTTCCCCATCCATCCCCCCGAAGGCTTCCGCATGAGACTAGAGCGACAGGCTGGCAGCGGTCGAGTGCTTTTCGGCGACGAGCGTAAGGCCGGGGGTGAACGGCCTGCGCCTGGCCAAGCTGAGGCCTCAGAGGATCAGGCAGCTGCTGTGGTCCGGCGCTTCATTCGGCCGGCGCGGTTCGATTGCGAAACTGCTGTGCCATCCAGTCGATGAATACGCGCAGGCGCGGCGATAGTTGACGCGTGGGTGAATAAAGAACGTGAACCGGCAAGGGCGACGGCGGAAAGCCTGTGAGCACCTCGACCAGCGCGCCGCTGGCCAGCTCCGAGACGACCCGGTAGCGTGGCACCTGGATCAGCCCAAGACCAAGGCATGCGGAAGCGACATTGGTCTCGGGGCCGGTCACAGTCACATTGGCAGGCAAGGTGATCCGGCGGGGCTTGCCGTCGACGCTGAAGACGAGCGGAATGATCTCGGCTGCCTCGGGCGACATCAGCCCGACCATTTCGTGTCCCGCAAGATCGTCGGGCGTCTGCGGCGTGCCGAAGCGGCTGAGGTAGTCGGGGCTGGCGAAGGTGCCCCTTTCCAGCGTCGCCAGGCGTCGCTTGATCAGCGGACTGTCGGACAGTTCGCCGGCGCGCAGCAGGCAGTCGAACCCCTCACGGATCATATCCAGAGGCTGGTGCATCTCGCTGATGTGCAGCCGGATGTCCGGATACAGCTCGCGGAAGCGGGGCAGGCCCGGCAGCAGGAAATACCGCGCCTGGGTGCCGTGCATGTCGACGCGGACCAGGCCTGATGGCTTGGCGCCGACAAAGGCGCCCTCGGCGTCTTCCAGGTCGGCGACCAGGCTGACGCAGCGCTGATAATAGGCTTCGCCGTCCAGTGTCGGGCTGACCTGACGGGTCGTGCGCTGCAAAAGCCGCACGCCCAGCCGTGCCTCCAAACTCTTGACCGCATCGGTGACGGATGAGCGGGGCAGGCCCAGGTCGTCGGCGGCCTTGGTGAAGCTGCGCCGTTCGACGATACGGATGAAGACGCGCATGGCGTCGAAGCGATCCATTGTTCGAAATCTCGAATGATGATGTCGGATTATGCCTGATTATCCGCTAGGCGGGAAGGCGCATCTTGTTGGCAGCCGATCAACGGCACTCAACAAGGAGACAGACCATGACCAACCAGATCAACCAGGCCGGCAAGATCGCCCTCGTCACCGGCGCCTCGGGCGGCATAGGTGCTGCCGTCGCCGCGCGCCTCGCCAAGGACGGCTTCACCGTCGTCGTGAACTATGCCGGCAATGCGGCTGCTGCAGAGGCGGTCGTCGCCAGGATCGAAGCGGCCGGCGGCAAGGCGGTGGCGGCGAAGGCCGACATTTCGGACGCTGCCGCGGTGACGCGTATGTTCGACACGGTCGAAACCGCTTTCGGCGGCATCGACGTGCTGATCAACAACGCCGGCATCATGAACCTCGCCACCATCGCCGACAGCGACGATGCGCTGTTCGACCGCACGATCGCCGTCAATCTCAAGGGCACCTTCAACACGTTGCGGGAGGCGGCAAAGCGCCTGCGCGACGGCGGCCGGATCGTGAATTTTTCGTCCAGCGTCGTCGGCCTGCTGCAGCCGACCTATGGCGTCTATGCCGCCACAAAGGCTGCCGTGGAAGCGATGACCAGCGTGCTGGCCAAGGAATTGCGCGGCCGCAACATCACTGTCAACGCCATCGCCCCGGGGCCGACGGCAACCAAGCTTTTCCTCGACGGCAAGCCGCAGGATCTCGTCGATCGCCTGGCCAAATTGGCGCCTCTCGAACGCCTCGGTCAGCCCAAGGATATCGCCGACGCCGTCGCCTTCCTGGCCGGCCCGGACGGCGCCTGGATCAACGGTCAGACCCTGCGCGCCAATGGCGGGATCATCTGATCCCGCAACCGCTTCAATCCCTCAAAACCTCAATCAAGGAACCATCGTCATGTCCAAATTCGTCATCCTCGTCACCGGCGCGTCCTCGGGTTTCGGCCTGATGACCGCCAAGTCGCTGGCCGAAGCCGGCCACACCGTCTACGCCACCGTGCGCGAGACGACCGGGCGCAATGCACCCCAGGTCGCTGCCGTCGCCGCCTGGGCCGCCGAGCACAAGGCCGATCTGCGCACCGCCGAACTCGATGTGCAATCGGACGCCTCGGCCGAGGCTGGCATCGCCCACATCATCGCCGATGCAGGGCTCGATGTCATCGTCCACAATGCCGGTCACATGGTGTTCGGCCCGGCCGAGGCCTTTACCCCCGACCAGTTCATCCAGCAATACGACGTCAATGTTCTGGGGGCTCAGCGGGTCAACCGCGCTGCACTTCCGCACCTGCGCGGACAAGGCAAAGGCCTGCTGGTCTGGGTCGGCTCGTCCTCGACGCGCGGCGGCACTCCGCCGTTCCTGGCGCCCTATTTCGCGGCCAAGGCGGCGATGGATGCGCTGGCCGTGTCCTACTCCACCGAGCTCGCGCTATGGGGGATCGAAACCACCATCATGGTTCCCGGCGCCTTCACCAAGGGCACCAATCACTTTGCGCATTCCGGCAAGCCGTCCGATGCGGCGCGGGCCGCCGAATATGAAGCCGGGCCCTATGCCGGTATCGCCGATCGGGCGTTGAAGGGGCTGGCCGGCCTCGAGCCCGCCGATGCCGACCCGTCGGAAGTGGCGCGCGAGATCGTTCGCATCGTGGATATGCCGTTCGGCAAGCGGCCGTTCCGCGTCCATGTCGACCCGTCGCAGGATGGTGCGGAGATCGTCAACTGCGTTGCCGACCGCATGCGCCGGGAAATCTACCGCAACATCGGCCTCGAAGACCTGCTGCACCCGGCTGTTGTCGGCTGAGGCAACGGGGTGTGTGTTAGCGGGTCGTCAACCGGCCCGACAAATATCGACCGCTCAGGCCGGCAGGCCGGGGCGGTCGAGTTTGTTCGGCGACAGGGTAAAGATCTCGCAGCCGGTGTCAGTGACGCCGATCGTGTGTTCGTACTGCGCCGACAGCGAGCGGTCGCGGGTCACCGCCGTCCAACCGTCCGACAGCACTTTCACATGCGGGCGGCCAAGATTGATCATCGGCTCGATGGTGAAGATCATGCCCGGCCGCATCTCGACGCCTTCGCTTGAGGTGCCGTAGTGCAGGATGTTGGGCGCGTCGTGAAACAGTTGGCCGACGCCGTGGCCGCAGAAGTCGCGCACCACCGAGCAGCGCTCGGCCTCGGCATAGGTCTGGATGGCGGCGCCGATGGCGCCGGTGCGGGCGCCGGACCGGACCGCCGCGATGCCGCGCATCAGGCATTCATGGGTGACTTCAAGCAGGCGCTCGGCAGCGCGCTTGATGGTGCCGACCGGATACATGCGCGAGGAATCACCGTGCCAGCCGTCAAGGATGTAGGTGACGTCGATGTTGACGATGTCGCCATCCTTCAAGGGCTTGTTGTCGGGAATGCCGTGGCAGACGACATGATTGATCGAGGTGCACGACGATTTGGTGTAACCGCGATAGTTCAGCGTCGCCGGCAGCGCGCCATGGTCCATGCCGTACTCGAAAACGAAACGGTCGATGGTCTCGGTGGTGACGCCCGGCTGGACCATCGGCACCAGCTCGTCGAGGCAGCGCGCGGTGAGGTCGCAGGCCTTGCGCATGCCGGCAAAGCCTTCCTCGCCGTAGAGGCGGATCTGGCCGGTGTTCCTGAGGGGTGCCGTGGCGGCGTCGAGATAAGTGACCATAGTGTCCGTTTTGCCTGTAAGCGGGCGATGCATATCAGCCCGTTCGAAAATCTCTCCAGATTTGGCATTGGAAGCCGCAAGGTTCAAGGAAGAACTGCCGGCGAGGGGCTTGCGCCGGCGATATTCATGCCTTTCGGCGGTGTTGTTCCTTGTTCTGCTCGGGCGACCGAAGCTTTTCTTTTGGGGCTCGGTCGGCTAGGTCGGTGGAGATATCAGGAGATCTTGCCTTCCAATGGCGGTCAAGCGCGCAAAATCAGTCATGACGCCGATCAGGGCAACCTGCTCGGGCCTGATGGCGTTGCTGCTGCTGTCGCTGCTCAGCCTGTTCCAGGTGGAAGCAACGGCATCGGCGACCGCAAATTTGGGCGGACCGAGCATCAGTACTGCGCGCCAGGGCGATGCCGTGGCGCTGCTGCGCGTCACAGCCAAGGCGCAAGGGCTCGAAATCCGCGCCGGCCGGCCGGTGCCGGCCAAGGCCGTCAGCGGCAATGCAGCGGCGATCGCGCCTGCTACCGGCTTGTTCCTGCTGGACCAGGCTTGGCCGGTCCCGGCAGCGGCGCCATCGGCGTTTATCTCGGCGCCGCGCGTCCATGCCAACCAGCCACGGGCGCCGCCATCCGTTTAGGCTGAGCGCGGCTTAAAGCCGCATCTTTCAATCATCCCATTGTTTTCGCGTCGCGATTCCGCGGCGGCCGCAGGCCGACCATGGATTCGCGTGACGCGCCGTTTTTCGGAGTCTTCCATGCAACGCATAAAAACAGTCAAAACGCTCACCCGCGCGGTCTCGGCCGCCTTGTTCCTTTCGGTGCAGGCGCTCATCTGCATCGGCACGCTCTACTGGGCGATCGCCGAGACGCTCGGCATGGCGGGAACGGCCGCACTGGTGCTTGCCGCGATCTTCGCTTTGCCCTCGGCCTATGTGCTCTTCATCGCCGTGCGTATGGCCTATGAGGCCGAGACCGATCCGGCGAACCAATAGGGCCAAGCGCTCCCCGAATGCCGAGACCGCACTGACGACACATTTTTGGGCGAAAGGCGGTCGAAGCAACTTTTCGGAACGAACGGCGTTGCTGTGGTCGACGCCAGTTCGGGAGACTTGGAAATGGACAGATTGCAATTCGAAGTGCCGGTGCGTATCGCGCCCGCGCCCGGGCTGCCGGTAGAGGAGATCTACAGCGTCGAACAGGCGCTGGATGTCCTGCATGAGTGGCCAAAGAAGCGACAGGGCAAGGTCTATGAAGCGGCGTTCAATGCCTGCTTTGGTGCCACGGTGGATGTGGTCAAGACCGAGGACGCCTGCCGCGCCTTCATGGCGTTCTGCCGGGTGAGTGGCCTGCTGGCCAGGGACATGATGATTACGGCCAAGCGAAGCGGCGGCGAGGCGAGGGGCCTGCGGTTCTAGAGCCCTTTGATCTGGAGGCATGCCAACCGACTCGCTCAGATCGACGCGGACTCCGCAGCGTTAAGGTTCCGTTTCCGACTTCAGAGCTAGGCATGACGCATAGAGCAGCGTCTGATTCGTTGCGTCAGTGTCATGGTGCAGAATATGTCCTCAGCAAATGTGCGCGCCTTTCCGCTAGACCGGCAGACCATGCTGGTACGCGAGGTGGCGGCCAGGCTGGGCAGGCTACATGGCGACACGGCCACCTCCTTCTGGAAGGCCACCGCGCGCGAACTCCTCGACAAGGCGATTGCGGCCGGCAGCGACGCGGCTTCCGCCGCCAACGATGTCCGCCGGTTTTTTGCCGCCGTCCAGGACGAGATGCATTTTAAGGCGGACGATGCCGCACCGGGGCAGCGCCAGACGCGCACCCGCTTCTAAACCTGCGCAAACAAGCCCGCCGCCCGACATCACTGGCTCACAGGCGCTGATGCCAGCCGTGGCCCGGTCTTGGCGTCGATAATTTCAGGTTTTGTACTGTCGATCATGCCATCCCAGCCGCCGCCGAGCGCCTTGTTGAGCGCGACATAGTCGGTGGCAATGGCGATGCGGCTTAGCAGCAGACTGTCCTCGGCCGAATAGAGCGAACGCTCGGCATCGAGCACGTCGAGAAGGCTACTTTCGCCGGACTTGAACAGCGTGCGCTCGAGATTGGCGGCCTCGCCATAGGATTTTACGGAAGCGGCAAGCTTGCCGTTGCGGATGCGCTCCTGGCGCAGCGCAACGATGGCGTTTTCGACATCTTCCAGCGCCGTCAGCACGGACGCCTTGTAGGCAATGAAATACTGGTCGCGCTCGGCCCTGGCGACGTCGACCGCAGCCTTCAACTGCCCGGCGTTGAAGATCGGCACGCTGAGCGTCGGCCCGAACGACCAGCCGATGGTGGAATTCTTGCCGAGGTCGCCGAGTTTGAAGGCCGAGGTGTCGATGTTGCCGGTGAGGCTGACCGAGGGATAGCGGGCCGCCTCGGCCTGGCCGACCTTGGCAGTGTACTGGGCGTACTGCCGCTCGGCCATGCGCACGTCCGGCCGGGTCAGCAAAATGTCGGCCGGAATGCCGGTCGGCAGCGGCAGGCGCGGAGCCGGGATCGGCGCGCCGCGCTTCAACCGCTCGTTCAGCGCCGCCGGCGGGCGGCCGGTTAGAACGGAAAGTCGGTGTACGGCTTGGGCGTAACTGGCCTCGAGCGAGGGGACATCGGCCGCCGTGGCGCTTGCCTGTCCCTGGGCTTTGGCGACGTCGGCGGCCGTCCCCGTGCCGGCCAAAAGCATGGTGCGGGTCAGCGCCGCGGTCTGCTGTTGCGAGGCAGTCGTGCGCCGTGCGAGCTGGATGCGCGCCTGGTAGCCGCGTGCCTGGGCATAATAGGATGCGACGTCGCCAACCAGGGTCAGCAGGGTCGAACGCAGCTCCTGCTCGGAAGCGTCCACCCCATAGCGGGCGACCTCGACGCCCCTGCGGTTGGCGCCGAACAGGTCGAGCTCCCAACTGGCGTCGAAGCCGGCCTGGTAATAGCTGTAGGCATCGCCGGCGCTTCCGCCTTCCGTGGTCGCGGCGGTCTTGCTGCGGGTGGCGGAGCCACTGCCGTCGACCGTGGGAAACAAGGTCCCGGCGCTCTGGCGGTAGCTGGCGCGTGCCTGGCGGATCTTGGCCTTGGCGGTGGCGACATCGAGATTACCGGCAACCGCTTCCTCGACAAGGCTGTTCAACTGCGGATCGCGCAGGCGCTGCCACCATTGCGACAGTTGCGGCCTGGCCGGTTTGGACGACTTCTGGTTGCTCCATGCTGCCGGCATCGCCAGGAACGGCTTCTGATAGTCCGGCCCGACGACACAGCCGGAGAGCACGGCGGCGGTAAGTATAGGCGCAAGCGTCCGCCTCGCGGCCCGCGAGCCACGTTCAAAACCTGTCATACGAAAACCCTTATTGCTGGTTGGCTGCTGCTGTCGCTTCGCCCTGTTTAGCCGCCCCGCCCTTGAAGATGCGCCGCACCGTGACGAACAGCAGCGGCACCAGGAACACGCCGATCACCGTCGCCGCGATCATGCCGCCCATGACGCCGATGCCGACGGAGTTCTGCGCGCCGGAGCCGGCGCCGTTGGCGATCGCAAGCGGCGTGACGCCGAGAATGAAGGCCAGCGACGTCATCAGGATCGGTCGCAATCGTTGTCGCGCCGCCTCCAGCGTCGCCTCGACCAGACCCATGCCGGCCGTCTGCCGCTCGATGGCGAACTCGACGATCAGGATGGCGTTCTTGGCGGCAAGGCCAATCGTGGTCAGCAGGCCGACCTTGAAATAGACGTCGTTGGTCTGGCCGAACAGGCTTGCCGCAAGCAGCGCGCCGAAGATGCCGATCGGCACCGATAGCATGACCGCGAACGGGATCGACCAGCTCTCATAAAGCGCTGCCAGGCAGAGGAACACGACCAGGGCCGAGATCGCATAAAGCGACAGCGCCTGGTTGCCGGAAAGCCGTTCCTGGTGCGACAGCCCGGTCCATTCATGGGAGTAGCCGGGCGGCAGCTGCGCCACCAGCCGGTCGATCTCGTCCATCGCCGCGCCCGAGCTGATGCCGGCGGCCGCAGCGCCCTGGATCTCGACCGCGGCCGAACCATTGTAGCGTTCAAGCCGCGGCGAGCCGAATGTCCAGTGGCTTGAGGCGAAGGAGGAGAACGGCACCATGGTGCCGGCGGAATTGCGGACCTGCCATTTGTCCAGATCCTCCGGCTGCATGCGGAAGTTCGGGTCCGACTGCAGGTAGACCGGCTTCACCCGTCCGCGATCGATGAAGTCGTTGACGTAGTCGCTGCCCCAGGCCGCCGACAGCGTGTTGTTGATGTCGGCAAGGTTGACGCCGAGCGCGCTGGCTTTCTCCTGGTCGATGTCGACCGAGAATTGCGGCTGGTCTTCCTGGCCGTTGGGCCTTGTGGCGGTGAGCACCTTGCTCTGCGCGGCAAGACCCAGCAGTTGGTTGCGGGTCTGGATCAGCGCGTCATGGCCGGCGCCATTGACGTCCTGCAGGTAAAAATCGAAGCCGTTGGTGTTGCCAAAGCCCTGGATGGCGGGCGGGGCGAGCGCGAAGACCTGGGCGTCCCTGATCTTGCGGAAGGCGCCCATGGCGCGGCCGGCGACCGCTTGCGCCGCCAAGGCCGGCGATTTGCGCTGGCTGAACTCCTTCAACGGCACGAAAGCAATGCCGACATTCTGCCCGGCGCCGCCGAAGCCGAAGCCGGAGGCGGTGAACACCCCTGCGATGGCATCCTTTTCATCGTTGAGATAGTGGTCCGTGACTTGCTTCAGAACGCGCTCAGTGCGGTCCTGCGTCGCGCCGACCGGCAGCGACACGCTTGTGATCAGGATGCCCTGGTCCTCTTCCGGCAGGAAGGAGCTCGGCAGCCGGGCAAACATCCAGCCCATGGCGATGACGATGGCGAGGAAGACGGCGAGGAAACGCCAGGAGCGGTTGATGATGCCGTGCGAGCCGTCACGATAGGCCGTCGTGCCGCGGTCGAAGACGCGGTTGAACCAGCCGAACGGACCGGTCTGTGTCGCATGGTCCTTGGGCCGCCGCAGGATGGTGGCGCAGAGCGCCGGCGTCAGCACAAGTGCGACCAGTACGGACAGGATCATCGCCGAGACGATGGTCACCGAGAACTGCCGGTAGATGATACCGGTCGACCCGCCGAAGAAAGCCATCGGCACGAACACCGCCGAGAGCACCGTGGCGATGCCGACCAGCGCGCCGGTGATCTCGTTCATCGATTTGCGCGTCGCCTCTTTCGGCGACAGGTCTTCCTCCTGCATGACGCGCTCAACATTCTCGACCACGACGATAGCGTCGTCGACGAGCAGGCCGATGGCCAGCACCATGGCGAACATGGTCAGGGTGTTGATCGAATAGCCGAAGAAGGACAGCACGCCGAATGTGCCGAGCAGCACCACCGGCACGGCGATGGTCGGGATGATGGTGGCGCGCAAATTCTGCAAGAAGACGAACATCACCAGGAAGACCAGCACGATCGCCTCGAACAGCGTCTTCACCACCTCCTCGATGGACAGCCGGACGAAGGGCGAGGTGTCGTAGGGGTAGACGACCTCGACGCCTTGCGGGAAGGTCGAACTCAGCCGGTTGATCGTCGAACGCACCGCTTCCGCCGTGCTGATGGCGTTGGCCCCGGTCGCCAGATTGATGGCGACGCCGGCTGCCGGCTTGCCGTTGTAATTGGCTTGCGTCGTATAGCTTTCGGCGCCGAGCGCGACGGTGGCGACATCGTTGAGGCGGACCAGCGAGCCGTCGGTCTGGCTCTTCAGGATGATGTTGCGGAACTGTTCGGCGGTCTGCAGCCGGCTCTTGGCGGTTACCGTTGCATTGAGCTGCTGGCCCTTGCGTTGCGGCAGGCCGCCGAGCTGGCCGGCCGACACCTGCGTGTTCTGCGCCTCGATCGCGGCGGCCACGTCGCTTGGCATCAGGGCGTATTTGGCGAGCTGGTCGGGGTCGAGCCAGATGCGCATGGCATAGCCGGACCCGAAAAGCTGCGTCGAGCCGACACCCGCGACACGCTTCAGCGTGTCGTTGATGGTGGAGTCGACATAGTCGGCGAGATCGGTCGAGTTCATCTTGCCGTCGCTGGAGACGAAGCCGATGACCATCAGGAAGCCGGTCGAGGATTTGGAGACAGTGATGCCGTTGCTCTGCACCACTTGAGGCAGCTGCGACTGAACCAGCTGCAGCTTGTTCTGCGTCTGCACCTGCGCGGTATCGGGATCGGCCGCGGTGGTGAAGGTCAGCGTGATCGAGGCCGCACCGGTCGAGGTCGACGTCGCCGTCATATAGTCGAGATTGTCGATGCCGGTCATGCCTTGCTCGATGACCTTGGTCACCGAGTTTTCCACTGTCTGGGCATCAGCGCCGGGATAGGTGGCGCTGATGTTGACCGTGGTCGGCGCGATCTGCGGGTACTGCGAGATCGGCAGCGTGGTGAGGGCGAGCAGGCCGCCCAGCATGATCACGATGGCGATCACCCAGGCGAATATCGGCCGGTTGATGAAGAATGCGGACATCGGCTCAGTTCCCGGTCTTCTGGGCGTTGGCGGCCACCTCGGAGGTCGCAGGTACGGCCGAGGAGGTCTGCGCGCGGTCCTTGACCTCGCCGGTTGCCTCGTCGATCGTCACCTCGACGCCGGTCGCATCACCGCCCGGGCGCACCAGTTGCACGCCCTCGACGATGACGCGGTCGCCGTCGCCCACACCGGAATCCACCAGCCAGCTGTTGCCGACGGTGTTGCGCACGGCGAGCACACGCTGCTCGACCTTGCCGGCAGCATTGATGACCATGGCGGTCGCTTCACCCTTGGTATTGCGGCTGACGGCGCGCTGCGGCACCAGGAAACTGTTCTGGGCGACGCCTTCTTCGACCAGCGCGCGCACATACATGCCGGGCAAAAGCAGGCGATCCGGGTTGGGGAACTGAGCCCGCAGCGCAAAAGTGCCGGTGGACTGGTCGACATTGGCGCCGGCGAATTCCATCTTGCCGGTCTGCGTATAGACGGTGCCGTTGTCGAGCTTCAGCTTGACGCTGACATTGGGGCCGCTGAACTTCAGCCGGCCTTCATTGATCGCCTGGCGCAAATTGAGCAGGTTGGTGCTCGACTGCGTGACATCGACGTTGATCGGATCGAGCGCGCGGATGGTGGTGAGCACGGTGTCCTGGTTGGCGGTGACCAACGCTCCCGGCGTCAGTGACGACTTGTCGATGCGGCCGGCGATCGGCGCGGTGATCTTGGTGTAGTCAAGATTGATGCGCGCGGCTTCGACACTTGCCTTGGCCGACGCTACATCCGCCTGTGCCTGCGCCAGCGTCGCGGCGGCATCGTCGTAGTCCTGCTGCGAGACCACCTTCTGCGCCAGCAGCCCGGCATAGCGGTCGAACTTGGCCTGTGCGGTCGGCACTGCTGATTCAGCCTTCTGCTGCGAAGCTTTCGCGCTATCCAGGGCTGCCTGGTAGCTCGCGGGGTTGATGAGATAGAGCGGCTGGCCGACCACGACCTCGCTGCCTTCCTGGAAAAGCCGGGCCTGGATAATGCCGTTCACCTGCGGGCGGACATCGGCGGTCAGCGAAGCGCTGGTGCGTCCCGACAGTTCGGCGGTGATGGCCACCGACTGCGGATGCAGGGTGACGACACCGACCTCGGGCCGGCCGGCAGCGCCCATGCCTGCCGGAGCCTGGGCTCCCTCCCGCGAGCAGGCTGCGAGAAAGAGCGTGGCGCAAAGGGCGGCCCAGGATGCGGATCGACGCAACGGCAGAAAGGACTGGCTGGACGGGAGTGGCATGGCGTCGGTCATCTTTCGCTGGAGTTGCGGTCGAAGGTCATGGCGATCGGAAGGTGGCGGCAATCGGCGCTGCCCGCTTGCGTGCGGCGTCGAGCAATTCCTCGAAGCGGCTCATCCTGCGCTCCTTCTCGGCGGCCAGGGCGTGTTCGACAAGCAGAATGAAGTTTTTGGCAGAATGAAGTCTTGGCCGCGATGCCCAGCATCACCAATAGGCCAATAGACAGCGTTTCGCCAAGCGCTTTGCCCGTGATCGGCAACGGGCGGTCCTTACGCAATTTTCTTGTCATCAAGGGCGGCGCTCGACCGTGTCGAAAACGGCAGCGACAGGCGCCAGGCGGCGAAGCTTAGCCGGATCGCACCTTTGAGTGTGTCCGCCGGCAGGACCGGCTGCGCGGCTCGCGCGCCATGGCCGGTCGAGCCGGCTGGGCCATACGCCGCGATCAGCCGCAGCATCATCAGGGCTTCCCACATTGTCGTGCTTTCGTTGCTTGATGGCGGCCGGAACCGGCGACATAGTTTTTACGCAATTCCCAAGGGAAAGCGCTGTGCGCTTTTCCCGGGAAAACCGCTTCACACTTTTCCTGGAATTGCTCCACGGGAGAGGGAACCGGCCGGCCCGACACGGGCGTCAGCGGGCCGGCCGGCGCAGCCGGTCAGAGTTGCTCGTCAGTCCGGGGTAGGGCATTGGGAGCGTGTCTGTCATGGCCAGGCAGACCTCCTGGACCGGCTGCGTCCGGCGGATGGCCCCAGGGACCGGGGGGTGGTCCATGGGGTTCCGCCGAGGCAAGAATTTCAAGCTGTTCGGGCGTCAGTTTGGTGCGAAGGGCTGCGATGGCGTCCTTCAACTTGGTGGCTGCGACCGCGCGCTCAGTAACATCGTCGGCCAGCCTTTCCTGGAAGGCGAAGGGATCGCGGGGACCTTGGTCGGCTTTGCCGCCGGAGCCATCTGCGGCTCCAGGACCACGATTGCCGGAACCACCGGGGCCATGATCGGGACCGGGCGGCGCCAGCACCGCCTGCAGCGCGCTGGTGTAGTCGCGCCAGGCATCGAGCTGTTCGCTTCGTACCCCGATGCGGGTTTCAAGCGCGGCGAGCCGAGCTGCGAGCCTGAATTGCGGCGGCGGACCCATGCGATGCGAATCGAAGCCCTCCGGTCCGTGCCAGGCAGGCCGGTGCGGCCAGGGACCTTGATCCGGTGAGCCTTGATCCGGCGGACCCTGGTCGGGACCGCCTTGCATTGCAACAATTTGCGGTGGCTCGCCGGGCGGCGCGACAAAATCGACGTGCTGCGCAAGGGCGGGATGAATGGCGACCGCGGAGAACAGGCCGAGCGCCAGAAGTCTGCTTTGCATGACGTAATCCTTTCCCACATGCATCGGATGGCAGCAGGATAGGGGGCCTTTTTTTCCGCTTTGCTTCGGTGTGTTGCCGAAGGTTTCCAGCAAAGGGAGATTTGTTTCGGAACGTTTCTGGCGGATTGCTGGCAACATTCGGTTGCAATTTTATCTGCTGTGCGCCAGCGGCTTGCCTATAATCGGCGCGGTAACCGGCAAAGGGCATGTCGCAGGCAATGCAATCGCAACCCCATATCCTCGTCGTCGACGATGACCGCGAGATCAGGACGCTTCTCGGGCGCTACCTCGACGGCCAGGGCTTTCGCGTTTCGATGGCGGCGGACCGGCGCGAATGCGAGCAGAAGCTCGGCGCCGGCCAGTTCGACCTGATCGTGCTCGACGTCATGCTGCCCGATGGCTCGGGGCTGGATATCTGCCGGGGCTTGCGCGACCGCAAACCGCATATACCGATCATCCTGCTGACGGCCCTGAAAGAGGATGTCGACCGCATCATCGGACTGGAACTCGGCGCCGACGATTATATCGGCAAGCCGTTCAATCCGCGTGAGCTCACCGCCCGCATCCGCGCCGTGCTGCGGCGCGCGGCGCCGGAGGAGTTTGCGGCACCACGCGCGCGCATCTACCGCTTCGCCAGCTACACGCTGGAGCCCGACACCCGTAGAGTCACGGATGCGGAAGGGGTTCCTGTCGATCTGACCGGCGCCGAATTCGACCTGTTGCAGGTGTTTCTCGACCGGCCCGGCCGGCTCTTGTCGCGCGACCAGCTGCTCGATCTCACCCAAGGCCGCGAGCGCGAACCGCTTGATCGCTCGGTCGACGTTTTGATGAGCCGGCTGCGCCGCAAGTTCGGCGAGACCGGCGAGGGGCCGCTGTTCAAGACAGTGCGCAATGGCGGCTACCAGTTGACCGCGCGTGTCGAGGCCGTGGAGGCCGAGATATGAACTCGCTGCGCCGGCGGCTCATTTTGTTGCTGGTCGCTTCGATCGTCGGTGTGGTCGGCCTGGCCACCGCCGCCGTGATCAGCGTGCGCGGCGGCGGGCCGCCGCCGGAACTGACCGTGCCCTGGATTGCGCAACAGATGGAACTCGTGGTGCGGCTGCAGCCCGGCCCTGTCCCTGATGTGCTGAACGTGCAACTCACCGATCATCCCGCCGGCGGCAAGGTCGCCCGTGCCGAAACGGCGATGCTCAACGACATACTGCGCCGCCGGGGCTTCGACCTCCGGGCCATCGTCAGCGACAAGGCGGACGAACCCGGACAAATCGCATCGGTGCAACTGCCCGACGGCCGCTGGGCGATCATGGAGGTGCCGCACGTCAAGCCGCCAAGGCGAGAATGGCTGGTTCTGGCCGGCTGGATCTCGCTGATCGTGGCCGGCGCCACGGCGGTGTCCGTCTATTTC
Source organism: Mesorhizobium sp. P171375 (assembly GCF_057786075.1). NCBI lineage: Bacteria > Pseudomonadati > Pseudomonadota > Alphaproteobacteria > Hyphomicrobiales > Phyllobacteriaceae > Mesorhizobium > Mesorhizobium sp. P171375. The sequence continues at coordinate 5,019,541 of NZ_JBYNWF010000001.1, read as the reverse complement.
ACGTCGGTGTTGATCCGGCCGCTGGAAATGCTGGAGGCCGCTGTCTCCAAGATCGGGTCGGACGGTGTGCTGGCGTCGGTGCCGGAAGTGGGCTCGGCCGAAGTCAAGGCGACCGCGCATGCGCTGAACCAGCTCTCCGCCCGGCTGAAGACGGCGATGGAAAGTCGCATGCGGCTGGTCGCTGCCGCCGGTCATGATCTTAGAACCCCGATGACACGCATGCGGCTGCGCGCCGAATTCCTCGACGACGACCGCGATAAATGGCTGCACGACCTCGACGAGCTCGACCGCATCGCCGACAGCGCCATCCGGCTGGTGCGCGAGGAGGTCAACCAGGACGCGGTGGAACCAGTCGACCTGGAAAGGCTGGTGCGCGACATCGCCGCCGAGATGCGGTCGCTGGGACACCAGGTGTCGGCCGACCACCTCGACAAGGTCTCGGTGCGGGCAGGGGCACTCGGTCTGCGCCGGGCCTTGCGCAATCTGATCGTCAACGCCGCCACGCACGGCAAGGGTTGCAGCGTTTCGCTCACCGCTGCCGACGGCCGCGCCGTCTTGGCAATCGCCGACCATGGCCCCGGCATCCCGCCGGAATTGCTAAACAAGGCGTTCGAACCATTCTTCCGCGTCAACCCCGCCCGCTGGCAATCCATCCCCGGCGCCGGTCTGGGCTTGGCCATCGCCAAGGAAATCGTCGAACGCTATGGTGGAACCATCACGCTGGAAAACCTGCCGGGCGGCGGGCTTTTGCAGACGGTTGGGTTTGAGGCGGTTTAGCGCGCGGCCAGACTCCTCGGCGATCCCGGTGCCGGCGCGGTCCGAATCGGCTATGCCTGCGCCATGCAGGAAACGTCTCTCTACGTCCCGGTGAAGCGGTTTCTCGAGAGCCTGGAATTCACGGTCAAGGGCGAAATCGGCAATTGCGATATCGTGGCGGTGCGCGATGGCGAGCCGCCGGTGCTGGTCATTTGCGAATTGAAACTGCAGTTCAACCTGGAACTTGTCCTGCAAGGCGTCGATCGGGCCGCCGCCTGCGACGAGGTATGGTTGGCGGCGCGGATGTCGGCGCGTGGCAAGGGCCGCGAGCACGACCGCCGTTTTCGCGCGCTCTGCCGGCGGCTCGGCTTCGGGCTTCTGGCTGTCAGCAGCAAGGGCGAGGTCGAATTGCTGCTCAGCCCGGCCGCTCTGCTGCCGCGCCGCGACCCGAAGCGGCGCTCGCGGCTGATGGAGGAACACCGGCGCCGGCGCGGCGATCCGGTGGTCGGTGGCGGCTCGCGCGCGCCTGTTATGACCGCCTACCGGCAGGATGCGCTGGCCTGCGCCGCCGCCATGACCGACGGCCCGAAGCGCCCGCGCGATCTGAAGGCGATTTCGCCACGGGCGGCCAGCATCCTTCTGGACAATGTCTATGGCTGGTTCGCTCGGGCCGAGCGTGGGGTCTATGCGCTGACCGAAGGTGGCCACGCCGCCCTGCAGCGCTGGCCGCAGGTGGCGCACGACCAGGGGTGAGGATTTTTCGCAGTGCCTGCAGCGTTACTCCTTGGCGGCGCTCAATCGCCGGTAGGAGACGCCATCGAAACTTGCCGTCACAAAGTCGGTGGCCGACATCTTTCGTTTGCGGCCGTCGCTGCAGCTGTAGAGCGGCCAACCGACATCGCTGCATTCGCTGGCGGCGCAAAAGCGGGCAAGGCAATTTCCGACGGTCACCCGGAAGCCGCCAGTGCCTGCAAAACCCTGCAGCAGGCTGCCGTCCGCCGCACGCCATGTCCGCGCCCTGAATTCCGCGCGCAACGACCATGGCTCGAGCGGGACCGCCAGATTGGTCTCACCGATGCGCCCGGCAAGGTTCAGGCGGCTGCGCGCCATGCCCGACGTGTAGGCAGTTACAAGGTCCGATTCGGCCGCATAGGCCGAGGCTGTGCTGGTGCGATCAAGCACATGCGAGATACGGTCGCCTGCCTCTGCCGGCTGTACCAAGGCCGCCGTCAAGGCGAGGAAGGCAAAGCAGGCTTGCAGACCATTCCAGCCGCCGGCCTGCCACCGGTCCGTATGCGATGTCTCCCAAGCCAGCATCCTGCCGATCCCGCCCGTGGCGTCTGCCACAATCTGCCGTCATCGATGAAGGCACAATGACAGCTGGATCCTGACATCACCCGGTAAAGACGGCGTTGCCATTCGGATGATGGATGCATCACGGACTCGAATGCCGCGCTTTACTCCAGCCCCTACGCCGATGCGCCCCCGGAAGGCTGCGAGAGTTTGCTGATCGCCAGGGATTTTCTGTCGCCTGTCGCGACGAAGGAATTGGCCGGCGCGCTGCGCACCCCCGCCGACCTGCTCGGCGCTTCACTCATCCACAACGAGCGCCCGACCGGCTGGGTGGACTGGCTGCGCAGCGTCGGCGTCGAGCCACAGGCGGGCGCCAGGACGGGCGAGGCTCTTCGCCGGCGGTAGGATGGCGGCCCGCGGAAACGCTCGCTGGTGGGGCTAGTAGCGGCCCAGCGGTCAAGGGCGGGGGGCTTGGGGTTTGACCACCGGGCCTAACCGGCGTGAGGGCGCCGGCTGGCAAGGGATCATACGCCGACATAACGTGTTGTAGAATGGGCTCCTTCCGTTCCCGAACCGTGCAGGAGACGTTCCTTTACGTAAGGGAAGGCTAAACAAACCCGCCGTCGCTTGGCGATGGTCCAGGCGCCGCGCTATATCAGCCGGATGGGCCACCAGCAGTCCGCCGCGTGCCCCCACGCGACGGACCTCTGATGGGAGCGGCTACATCCCTAAGGAATCGACCGCTTGTAGATGTATTGTGAACTGCCGGGATCGCGTTAGCCTATGGTGTGATCGCGGAAGCCCGAGAGAGGAGATTGGCGCCTGGGGCGAAGGGGCTAGGCGATCACGACATTGAAAAGGTCTGGTGGGCGGCTCGCGTGCTGCATTTTCCGAAATTGAACGTCTCGACTTGGTTCGAAGGGTCCGAGATCATGGGCATCACGCATGGGTCGCACACGGTGCTGGGCAAGGGTGAACGCGCGCTGGCGAAGGCGGCTAGTCGTTAACCCGCCCTTGATTTTCTTGGATCCAGCTTAGCGTAGCGGTACATCTCATTGGAGCCGATCACACCCGACTCCCCTTCAGAGAAGTTAGTTCGTGACGGCCCCGCAGCGGTGAATACTACACCAGCCACCTCAAACGCATGAAGTAGGGCGGCGAGCTTCGTGGGACGCGGAATCCTCCGCCCGTTTTCAAAGTCGCGTATTGTCCCTTCGCTCAAACCGCTCTTGGAAGCGAGCCGCACCTGAGACCAGTTCAATAGCGCCCGTGCCGCCCGTGACTGCTCTGGTGTCATCACCAGGGTCGAAGTGCTTTCGCCCCTGCCGTCCTGCTGGCTGACGCCGTGGTTCCTAATGTCGTCGGCCATGACCGTTCCTCCTGGCAAAGAACAGCGGCTGACAGCGAATGTTCCATCTCGCTTACATAAGAGACAGCTACGGAGCCGAACCAGACAATGAGACATTAAGCCCGCCGTCAGGTCTTAGTCAGCAGCCTGACTTTTGAGAGCCTTCGCCGAGCGAGTTTGCGAGCCGTATCTGCGAGGTGATTGCCAAAGACTTCTGTGACGAATGCAAGGGTCATCAAGTCGATCAAAAAATCGCCGATCGCGCCCGAGACAACGTAATCGGACCTAGGTCCCATGTGCAATGCGCCTGACGTCGGAACGCGGAACGTTTGCTGAAGCGCTACGCTCGGCAGTGTCATTCGCGTCGTTGTATTGGGGAGGTGGCTTAACGCCAATTTCGAATGAGTTGAAGGACGAGTACCTGGAATTTGAGTGCCCCAACTGTTCCCATGTAATGGTGAAAAAGGGCTCGTGGTTCAAGGTTATATCGAGCTTCAACTGCGACCAATGCGACGCGAGGATAAGGCTTGGCTATCCGGACAAGCTCACACTTTTTGAACAAAAAAGCGAAGCAGGAACCTGTCTGTACGGTGAGAGTTCAAGCGGGCCGGCAGTGCGTTGGGGTGGCGGGTTGAACGTCGGGCCTGACCGGCCCGGGGGCCAAGCCGGTTTGGTGGAATCGTTCATTAAGCGATGCTTATAGAGCCTGAAGGTGGCCGACGCGATCTTGGCCGGTGAGAACAGTGAAATCCGCGCCGGCCACCGCGGAATACGGGAACCGCCCACGGAAATTAGCGCTCTCCGAACGATCGGTAACGATTGGTTAAGGATGTACAGTGAGTCCTGGTTGAAGCCACCTCTGAGCGCATTAAATCCCCAAGGTCACCGGCGATGTATGGACATCGGTGCTTGGAGTTCGTTGCGCTTTCGCCCCGGGATTAGAGGTGGGCATCATGACCCAGCCAAGGATATCGGCTTCCGACTGCAATGTCTTGCGTGGCGCCTTCCTAAAATGCGTCATCGAAAAGAACATCCCAGAGGACCGATGGCGTGATGAGGCTGCCCTGTTGATCCGAGACTATACGGATAGTGATGACGTAGATTCCAACTTGCTGGAATGGATCATACGGACTGGCACTATCTAGCTGATGCGGCTGCCGGTCAAAGGAGCTCGGCCGGCTTTTTGCTATATAAGCGGAACCTGATATTTTGCGCCTGGTTTCAGATACGGCAGCGGCCCCCCGCTGCTGGCCGAGGGCCCCAACCCTTGGCCGGGCCCGCATCGCCCCCAGCGGTGCAGGCCCACTCACTCTCCAAAGTTGCAATGGTCTTTGCCTTGGTTCTGCAGGGCCGTTTTGCAGCGATGCGAGCCGTTTTCATGCCCGCGGCGCGAGCCAGCAGGTCGGGCTTTCTCTCTTGCCGCTTATGTCAACCGCCCGATGAGCTTCCTGCCTTCCCTTGCGCGAGCCGGAATGCGTAGTTGTTACGGATGTGGTTGTTGAAATAGCGGCCCTTAGCAAACGCAGATTGAAACGCGGCAAAGGCCTCAACCGGTACGTCCAAGAACTCGTAGTGCTTCCCGCTGGCTACAAACCAGACTGAGAGAACCCGGGTGTTTGGGTCATAGTCGAACTTGCTGATCGAGGTCGACGGCATGGTTGGTTGAGGGTCTTCGGCAACCGCCCCGCTCCTAGTTGTTCATTTCAAGCGGCTCGTGATCCGGCTGCTCGTGCCACATCACCTGGCGAAAGTCGCGCCGGTCGACCTTCTGGCCGCAGATCGGGCATGTGTGAAAATGGTCGTGGCCGTCTGCCTTCGGCTCGTGGGGCTTGCCGGGCTTAGGTGGTCCAAGGTCCGCAATTCTCGTCATTTGGCAAAGTCCCGGGGCACGCCATCCTCAAGACTGAATTCATGCGTGCTTCTCGCATCCTCATCGACCACACGAAACCAGTGTTCCTGAAGAGTTCGAGGCGACACTCGTTGCCCAGTGACTTTCTCTACCGCTGATATCGGATCATCGGCGTTTGTGGCATGGGACGAGACACGCTCGTCTCCATGCCACTCTTCCACTTGGTATTCTGGCATGCTGGCCTACCTGTCGCTTCCCATTGCCTTCGCTTCCCGCTCCAGCGTCGCGCGATTGTTCCCGTGCTTGGCGATCAGGTCTTTCACCTGCTGGGGCGTGATCCCGACCTTCTTGGCGAAATACTGGACCTCATAATCGTCGCCGGTTTCGCTGGGAGGATACCGGCCGATGGTGCTTAGTTGACTTGTTCGACCTCAGGAGCAGGCGCTTGGTCGGTCGATGGCACCGGCGTGCAATCTTGCCCCTTGCACTCCTCGACGTGGTCCTCGGCCGGCGGCAAGCAATTTTGCCCCTCGCAATGAACCGGCGGCTGCTCTGGTACCGCTGCGGCGTTCGGCGACACAGGCTGATCTTCGGCGCGAACCGACACCACGCCTGCCAGGCCGATCATGGCCGCGCACAAAAGCGCTGTTCGCAGCAAGTTCATTCCCGACCTCCACGGCTGAGAGCGAATGGAACTTATACTTTCGAACCGGGGCCGACATACCGTCACCCGCGAACGACGTTAACAGCGCGTTTCCGCCGGGATGTGACGCGCCGCTGCCGGCGGGTGTGGCTTGTGGGCCTCGTAACCTAAGCGGCGCGCCGTTGGGGGATATGGAGACCCGAACGGGCTCGACGAGGGTCCACGGCGGTCACAATGTTGTGGTGGTGATCGCAGTAGACACGATCTGGCGAAGTTGGCCCGGCACAAAAACGGTAGCCGCCAGGTACTGACGGGTCTTCGCTCACCGGGAAGCGGCACTGATAGACGCCGAGCTGAATGAGGGGAATGTCTCTCGAAGTTAGTCTGGTATTTTCAGGCATGATGGTTTTCAGGTTCCTTGGTTCATAGCCATTTCTGGCTGACAGCCGCAGTGCGACCCGTCGGGCGAGCTTCTCTCGATTTGGACGGCTTTGGATCACCATATGGTGCTGGTCGCACCGTCAATGAAGCCCGACGCCCTGCTTTTGAAGCCAATAGTTTGCGACTTAAGGCCACACCTGCGCCACTAGTTGTGCCGCTTTTTCGTTCGTTCAGAGCAAAAAGGAATGCTGGCTTAGGACATTGGTTAACCGCGAGCGGCCGACGGGGATTGGTAAGCGGCGCTAAAACAGTCGTGACGGTCCAGCCATTCAAAATAATCGACCTGAACTAACGAGCCCCTGCTTCGCCAAGCCTACCTTGGTGCGGAGACTCACCGACGCGGAGATGCATTTCGGGCCCCCTATCGGGTCCGCAGACATCAGATCACAATCAAGTCCTTGAAATATCTGGTACGCCCAAGGGGAATCGAACCCCTGTTACCGCCGTGAAAGGGCGGTGTCCTAACCGCTAGACGATGGGCGCGCTCAGACGAAGCGGCTTATAATTGCGTTGTTGCCAACCGGCAACCCATCAGCCGCCAGATGCGACAACTTTTTTCAAGAAGGGCAAGAACGGCTGTTCGGTGAGGCAGGCGGGCTCCGTAGTCGCGCGGAGATTGCATGTCTGTGGAGATTGGCCGAAGCGTTCCTCACGGTCATCCACGGGCGGAGCAAGGAGCGTAGCGACGCAGCGCAGACCCGAGGATCCATGCCGCGACGTTTGAGCGTCGCCACGGTGCAGAATTCTGCACCGCTGCGTTCTGCGGCTGGAGTCCTGGCATGGATCCTTGGGTCTGCGCTCCGCTTCGCGTCGCTGCGCCCAAGGATGACGAAGTCGCGGAGGCTTCGGCTAATCTCGAACGTTGCTCATAGCTAGCCGGAAGGAACGGTGGGCTGCTGGCAGCCCTCAACCCGTTTGCCGTATGTGGGCTTAGCCCCGCCGGCGGCAGCGCCAGTTCCAGTCGCGCTCGGGGCCGACGTCGACGTGGACGGATTCGGTGTGGCAGTAGGTGCCGACGCCGCCGCGGCCGGGCATGGTCCTGATATAGCTCGCCAGCTCCCATTTGGAGACGCCGGGAACCTGGATGTCGGCGGCGGCGCAATACATGTGCAGCGAATTCTTGGCGCCGTTGGCGCGGCGGTTGCGGGCCGGGTCGCGGTAGCCGGAGGTGACCATCATCTTGCGCCCGTAGTGGCCTTCGATGGTCTTCAGCACGCGCACCAGCGACGGCTTCAGGCAGGCGACGTCGACGCTTTCGTTCTGCTTCAGCAGGCCGTTGGGCGCCAGCCGGGCTAGACCGGCGGCCGAGGCCACCTGATAGCTGCCGCCCGAGCCTTCGTCCTCGTTCAGATCGACGTCGCTTTCGTCGTCGATGCCGGATTTGCGCTTGATCTCGAACAGCGCCGTCTGGCGCACGCCGGGCAGCGCATCGGCGCCGGTGATATGGCTGCTGCTGTCGTCGCCGAGCGAGGCCAACTGAACCGGCTTGTCGGCCGAGGTGGCAGAAGCCAGCGTGACAATGGGCTTGGCGGGCGCTTCCTTGGACTGGGCAGCAACCGCAGGCTGTTCGCCCGAGCGGGAGTTGATCAGCGGAGCGGGTGCAGCCGAGGCTGGTGCCGTGCTGAACAGCGAAGCGAAGAAACCCTTCTTCGGCGCATCGACCTGTTGGGGTGCGGCGGCCGTCACGTAGACTTCATTGGTCGCGGGGGTCGCGGGTGCCGCGGCCGTCGGCTTCGGTGCGGTCTCGCCGGCATCGGCAGCGGCAATCTTCTGCGCCGCGTCGTCCGTTGCGGCCGCAGTCTGTGCCGGCTGCTGCAGCGGCTGCGGCGTCTGGCCGACGATGGCTTCGGCGCCCGCGGGGACAGTGACCGGGAAGCCGGTTCCGGGCTTGGCCAGCGGCACATAGGCGACCTGCTCGGGCAGCGTCGCATCGCCCGCGGCCGTCATCATCATCTGTGGCCCCGTCGACGTGATCTGCGCGGTCGATGTGACCTGCACGGTCGAATCGCCCGGCGCCGCAGGGCTGGTGCCGGAAGCCGCGGCGATGTCAGAAGCAGTGGCGTTGTAGCCGGGCATGCCGACCGACATTGTAGGGTCGCCGGCGGAGGTGCAGGACGCCAGAAGCACGGAGAAAAGTGCTGCCGCTATTGTGCGACCCTCTCTCCCCGCGAGACGCGATCCTACTGATTTCAAAACTAAATTCCCCCTCGGTGTCCGGTCGGCCTGCTATTGGTGCGGCGTCGAAACGTTCACGTCCAATAACCCTATGTTCCCAAACCGGAAACGAGACTTGTGTCAATTCTGCAAGCCTCTGAATTAATCGCTCGTTGGAGGCGAATTGAGGCTACTTGATGGTTGACGACACCATTTCGCCCCGTTTTGCCGGTCCGTCAACTCACCAGACATTACAGTCTGTTACACACGCACCTTGACATAGGTGCCGGGGGCATCACCCAGGGTTTTCATATGGTTGCCCGGTTTGCGGGCCGGAACGAGGGTGTCGTCCTGGGTCTCGATCCAGTGCTGCCAGTGCGTCCACCAGGAGCCGGGATGCTCCACTGCATTGGCGAACCACTGGCCAAAATCGCCCACCGGCTTGCCGCCGGTCCAGTACTGATACTTCTTGGCCGCCGGCGGATTGACGACACCAGCGATGTGGCCGGAGCCGGCCATTACATACTCGACGTCGCCGCCGAAATATTGCGAGCCGAGGAATACCGAAAGCGCCGGCGCGATGTGATCTTCCTTCGATGCCAGATTGTAGACCGGGATGGTGACGTCGGCGAGCGAGACAATGCGGCCGGCGAGTTCCATCACGCCTCGTGTGAGATTGTTCTCGAGATAGCAGTTGCGCAGATAGAAGGAATGGTTGGCCGCCGCCATGCGGGTGGAATCGGCGTTCCAGTAGAGCAGGTCGAAGGGCAGGGGATCCTTGCCGCGCATGTAGTTGTTGATGACATAGGGCCAGATCAGGTCGCCCGAGCGCAGCATGTTGAAGGCGGTCGCCATCTTGGTGCCGTCGAGGTAACCCTTTTCGTTCATCGACTTTTCGACCGCCGCCACCTGGTCCTCGTCGACGAACACTTTCAGGTCGCCGGCATGGGTGAAGTCGACCTGCGTGGTGAAGAAGGTCGCCGACTTGATGCGGTTGTAGCCTTCCTGCGCCAGGAGCGCGAGTGCGGCCGCCAAAAGCGTGCCGCCGACGCAATAGCCGATGGCGTTGACCTCCTTCTCGCCGGTCGCCTTCTCGATCGTGTCGAGCCCGTATTGCAGGCCTTCGCGGATATAGGCTTCCCAGCCCTTGGCGCCGTGGCGCTCGTCGGGATTGATCCAGGAAATGACGAAGACGGTGTGGCCCTGCTCGATCGCCCAGCGGATGAAGGATTTTTGCGGGTTGAGATCGAGGATGTAGTATTTGTTGATCCACGGCGGACAGATCAGCAGCGGCCGCTTGAGCACCGTTTCGGTCGTCGGATCGTATTGGATGATCTCGGCGACATCGCTGCGCCCGACCACCTTGCCGGGTGAGGTCGCGACATTCTTGCCGATCTCGAAGGGCGAATAGTCGGCTTGTCTCAGCTTCAAGTCGCCCTTGCCGGCGGCTATGTCCTCGGCCAGCATCTTCATGCCGCGCACCAGGTTTTCGCCGTTGGAGGCGACGGTTTCGCGAAACAGCTCCGGATTGGTCAGGATGAAGTTCGACGGCGAGATGGCGTTGGACACCTGCTTGACGTAGAAGCTCGCCTTGTGGCGGGTGTGGTCGTCGAGGCCTTCGGCGTGCTCGACGAGGTCGGCCGCCCAGCGCGAGGTGACGAGATAGGCCTGTTTGAGGAAATCGAAGAACGCGTTGCGGCCCCACTCAGGGTCCTGGAAGCGCTTGTCGCCGCGCTCCGGCTTGACCGCATCGTCGGGCGCTTCGGTATTCGGGCTGATGCGCTGGATGGCGTTTCCCCAGACGGTCATGTAGCCGGCGAACAGCCGCGTCTGCGCTTCCAGCGCGCGCTGCGGATCGGCAAGCCAGTATTCGCTGAGCTTGGAGAAGGTTTTGACCATGTCGACTACGGGCTCGGCGACGTGATCGCGCACCTCACCTGTTTCACGCGGCTCGGCCCAGGCGGAGGCCGCCTTGCCGGCCTGCTCGACCATGCGCGCCATGTTCAACGCGAAGCGTTCCGGGTCTTTCACCAGATATTGCTCGACGGTCGAAGATTGATCATCTTCCGCTTTGCTCGAATCAGGTGTTTTGGACATGGCTCGCGGGGTTCCTCCCGAGGCGTTTTCTTGACATATTATCATGGGACATCTGACCGGGTCCAATGCGCTGTACCCCGGCTGCCAGGAAAACAATATGACGATTAACACCGGCAAGACCATTTTTTCGGGGGCAGGCCGCTTTTGCCGCATCGCTGTTGCGACAGCTTTTCTGGCGCCAGGGCTGTTGGCAGCAGGCGGCTGCACCAGCGCCAACACCGGCAACGGGATGAATGTAGGCCTGACACAGGGCGCGCAGGACACCGGCTCCTATCCCAATCTCAACATCCCGCCGCAGGTGGCGGCAAAGCAGCTCACGCCCGAGGAAAGCAAGGCCAAGCTTGACCAGCTGAAAGCCGAGCAGCAGGCGCAGGCGGGCAAGGGCGGCGGCGGTGTTCCGTCCACCAGCCCGGCGGCGCTGAACTCGCTGGCGAAGAACCACGGCAAGGATACGCTGAAGCAGATCGAAGCCAAATGCGATCCCGCCCTCGACCCTACCTGCAAATAGGGCTATATGGCGCGCCGAAAGCCCATCTTTGCCAAGGTCCGCTTTGCCAAGCCAACTCTGCCAAAGCCAATTCTAATCGTCTGGAACTGACATGGAAGAATTTCACAAGGTCCGCCGGCTTCCGCCCTACGTGTTCGAGCAGGTCAACCGGCTGAAGGCCAGCGCCCGTTCGCGCGGCGCCGACATTATCGACCTTGGCATGGGCAATCCGGACCTGCCGACGCCGAAGGCGATCGTCGACAAATTGTGCGAAGTGGTGCGCGATCCGCGCACGCATCGCTATTCCTCCTCGCGCGGCATTCCCGGTCTGCGCCGCGCCCAGGCCGCCTACTATCAGCGCCGCTTCGGCGTGAAGCTCAATCCCGACACGCAGGTGGTGGCCACGCTCGGCTCGAAGGAAGGCTTCGCCAACATGGCTCAGGCGATCACCGCGCCCGGCGACGTGATCCTGTGCCCCAACCCGACCTATCCGATCCACGCTTTCGGCTTCATCATGTCTGGTGGCGTCATCCGCTCACTGCAGGTCGAGCCGGATGACGGCTTCATTCCGGCGCTCGAGCGCGGTGTCCGCCATTCGATCCCGAAGCCGCTGGCGCTGATCCTCAACTATCCGTCGAACCCGACGGCGCTGGTCGCCTCGCTCGATTTCTACAAGGACGTCGTCGCCTTCGCCAAGAAGAACGACATCATCATCCTCTCGGATCTTGCCTATTCGGAGATCTACTTCGACGGCAATCCGCCGCCTTCGGTGTTGCAGGTGCCGGGCGCCATCGATGTCTGCGTCGAGTTCACTTCGATGTCGAAGACCTTCTCCATGCCCGGATGGCGGATGGGCTTTGCCGTCGGCAATGAGCGGCTGATTTCGGCGCTGACGCGGGTGAAGTCTTATCTCGACTACGGCGCCTTCACGCCGATCCAGGTGGCGGCGGCATATGCGCTCAATGGCGACGGCGCCGACATCGCCGAAGTGCGCGAGGTCTATCTGAAGCGCCGCGACGTCATGGTCGACGCCTTCAGCCGCGCCGGCTGGACCATTCCCGCACCAGCGGCCTCGATGTTTGCCTGGGCGCCGATCCCGGAGCCGTTCAAGCATCTCGGCTCGCTCGAATTCTCCAAGCTTCTGATCGAGCACGCCGACGTGGCTGTGGCGCCGGGCATCGGCTTCGGCGAACATGGCGACGATCATGTGCGCATCGCACTGGTCGAAAACGAGCACCGGATCCGTCAGGCGGCGCGCAACATCAAGCGCTTTCTGGCGTCTAGCGCCAAGCAGCCGAACAATGTGGTGCCGCTCGCCGCGCATCGCTAAGGTCGTCGCACATCTTAATTGAGCAGAGTTTGAGGGGCGTCGCCGGACATGGCTGAAGCGTTGCGTGTTGGAATTGCGGGTCTCGGCACCGTCGGCGCTTCGGTGGCGCGCGTGCTGCGCGACAAGGCGGCCGAACTGACGCGCCAGTGCGGCCGCGACGTCGTTGTATCAGCCGTTTCGGCCCGCGATGCCAAGCGCGATCGCGGCGTCGATCTCGGCGCCGCCAAATGGTTCGACGATCCGGTCAAGATGGCGCAGACCGCCGACATCGACGTCTTCGTCGAACTGATCGGCGGCGACGAAGGGCCGGCGCGCTCGTCGGTCAAGGCAGCGCTTGAGGCCGGGCGCCATGTCGTCACCGCCAACAAGGCGCTGCTGGCCAAGCACGGCGTCGCGTTGGCCGAAATCGCCGAGAAGAAGGGCGTGCTGCTCAACTACGAGGCGGCGGTCGCCGGTGGCATCCCGGTCATCAAGACGATGCGCGAGGCGATGGCCGGCAATTCGGTTACCCGCGTCTTCGGCATCCTCAACGGCACCTGCAACTACATCCTGACCCGCATGGAGGCCGAGGGCATTTCCTTCGACGCCTGCCTGAAGGACGCGCAGCGGCTGGGCTATGCCGAGGCCGATCCGACCTTCGACATCGAGGGCCATGACACGGCGCACAAACTGTCGATCCTGACCAGCCTGGCCTTCGGCACCAGGATCGCCGCCAACGACATCTACATGGAAGGCATTTCCAACATCAGCCAGGCCGATATCCGCGCCGCCGGCGATCTCGGCTACCGGATAAAACTGCTTGGCGTAGCGCAGCGCACCGACAGCGGGATCGAGCAGCGCGTGCACCCGACCATGGTGCCGACCGCCTCGGTGATCGCGCAGGTGCACGGCGTGACCAATGCGGTGGCGATCGAAACCGACATTCTAGGCGAACTCCTGCTCTCCGGCCCCGGCGCCGGCGGCAATGCCACCGCCTCGGCGGTGGTCGGCGACATCGCCGACATTGCCAAGAGCCGGCCGGGCTTCCAGCACGGTCCGGTTTTCGGCCTGCCGGCCAAGGAATTGCGCCCCTACAAGAAGGCGCAGATGCGTAGCCATGCCGGCGGCTATTTCATCCGGCTGACCGTGCATGACCGCATCGGCGTCTTTGCCGCAATCGCCAAGCGCATGGCCGATAACGACATTTCGCTGGAATCGATCGTCCAGCACGCGGCCGGGCCGGAAACCGATGCGCAGAAGACAGTGATTCTAGTCACCCACGAGACGACCGAAGCGGCGGTGCGCAAGGCTGTCGACGGCATCACCAAGGACGGCCATCTGACTGACAAGCCGCAGGTCATCCGCATCGAGCGGGCTGGGTGAAGGGGAGTCATATTTTCCCTTTAATCGATTGATATTGCTGCGATTTCGAAAAATTGACGCGGCAAGTCTTGCCCTTGTCATGGAGCTTTGACACAAGAAGCGCGCCCCTAGAGCATGAAGCCGAAAAGTGTGAAGCGGTTTTCGGATGACATCATGCTCTATCTCTTTGACTTAGAGCCGGATTCAGATTTCAGGTCGAACAGACCTGATATCATCCGGCTCCAGCGGCGGCACGTTGTGAACGAGGATTTCTCCCGATGAATGTGGCCCAGAACATTGTCGCCGGTCTCGACCGGATACTCACCATGGAAGTCGTGCGCGTCACCGAGCGCGCCGCGGTCGCGGCCGCCAGACTGCGTGGGCGCGGCGATGAAAGGCCGCCGACCAGGCCGCGGTGGCACGGTGGTGATCGGCGAGGGCGAACGCGACGAGGCGCCGATGCTCTATATCGGTGAAGAAGTCGGCAGCGGCATCGGTCCGGCGGTCGATATCGCGCTCGATCCGCTCGAAGGCACGACGATCTGCGCCAAGAACCTGCCCAACGCACTGGCCGTCATCGCCATTGCCGAAAAGGGCAGCCTGTTGTTTGCCCCCGATGTCTACATGGACAAGATCGCCATCGGCCCGGGCTATGCCGAAGGCGTCATCGACATCGACGCGTCGCCGGCCGAAAACATCGCCAGCCTGGCCAAGGCCAAAGGCGTCGCGGTCTCCGAAATCACTGCTTGCATCCTCGACCGTCCCCGCCATGAAAGGCTGATCGAAGCGGTGCGTGCCACGGGTGCTGCGATCCGGCTGATCGGCGACGGCGATGTCGCCGGCGTCATCCACACCACCGATCCGGAAGCGACCGGCATCGACATCTATCTCGGGACCGGCGGTGCGCCGGAAGGCGTGCTGGCCGCGGCAGCGCTGCGCTGCACCGGCGGCCAGATGCAGGGCCGGTTGATCCTCGACACAGCGGAAAAAGTGGCGCGCGCGGCAAAAATGGGCATTGCCGATCCGAAGCGGGTCTATCGCGCCGAGGACATGGCGCGTGGCGACGTGCTGTTTGCGGCGACCGGCGTCACCGACGGCAACATGCTGGCCGGCGTGAAGTTCGGCAGCAATTACATCACCACGCACACCATCGTGCTGCGCTCGTCTTCGCGCACCGTGCGCGAGATCAAGGCGCGTCACCAGGATCTGGAAAAGTTTTGAGACTTTCCTGTTTGGCCGTCGCATATTGCCGGAAATGACAATCTGCAGACGACCCCTCCTATGACGGGCGACAAACGCCTTTTCCTCGATGTCAGGCAGTCCGCGACCGGTGTTTCATGGGAACACCGGTTGAGCGAGCGGCAGGACATGACGGCGCTTGCCATCGCGCAGGGCCACGGCGTGCCCGACATTGTCGCGCGCGTGTTGGCTGGGCGCGGCGTCACCGCCGACCAGGCTGAGCGCTTCCTCGATCCGACGATCCGCGACCTGTTGCCCGACCCAGCCTCGCTGACCGACATGGACAAGGCTGCCACCCGTATTGCCGAAGCGGTCATGGCCAAGGAAAAGGTGGCGATCTTCGGCGACTACGATGTCGACGGCGCCGCCTCGTCGGCACTGCTCAGGCGCTTCCTGACGCATTTCTCGGTGCCGTCTGAAATCTACATTCCGGACCGCATCTTCGAGGGATATGGCCCCAATCCGGAGGCCATGCGCGAACTGGTCTCGCGCGGCGCGACGCTGATCGTCACCGTCGATTGCGGCACCAACAGCGCCGTTTCCATCGACGCGGCAAAGGCGGCCGGCGCCGATGTGGTGGTGCTCGACCACCATCAGGTCGGTGGCGCGCTGCCGGAAGCGACCGCGGTCGTCAATCCCAACCGCGAGGACGATCTTTCCGGGCAAGGCCACCTTTGCGCCGCCGGCGTCGTCTTCCTCGCCCTGGTGCAGACAGCCAGGATCCTGCGCAGCCGCTTGCCCGATGCCGCGCAGCCGGACCTGCTGTCGCTGCTCGACCTGGCGGCGCTGGCGACCGTCTGCGACGTCGTCCCGCTCGTCGGCGTCAACCGCGCCTTCGTGGTCAAAGGGCTGCAGATGGCGCGTCAGCAGAAGAATGAGGGGCTGGCCGCCCTGGCGCGGGTGTCGCGCATCGGCGAGCCGATCAGCACCTTTCATCTCGCCTATCTGATCGGGCCGCGCATCAATGCCGGCGGCCGCATCGGCGACGCAGCCCTTGGCAGCCGGCTGCTCGCCACCGACGATCCGGTCGAGGCAGGCACCATTGCCGAGACGCTCGACCGGCTCAACCAGGAACGCCAGCAGATGGAGCTGGAGATGCTGGCCGCAGCGCGCGCCGAGGCCGACGCCGAGCTTGCCGGCGGCAATGGCCCGGCAGTCATTGTCACCGCCAGCACCAATTGGCATCCCGGCATCGTCGGGCTGATCGCTTCGCGGCTGAAGGATCATGCGCGCCGGCCGGCCTTTGCTATCGCCTTCAACGCCAATGGCATCGGCACCGGGTCGGGCCGTTCGGTGTCGGGCTTCGACCTCGGACGGCTGGTGCGCGAAGCTGCCGATGCCGGGCTGATCGTCAAGGGCGGCGGCCATGGCATGGCGGCCGGCATCACGGTGGAGCGCGCAAAACTCGGTGAACTCCGGGCCTTCTTCGAGGAGCGCGCGGCGGCCGAGGTGTTCCGCCTGCAGGACGAGGAAAGCCTGGCCATAGACGGTGCGCTCGCCGCCGAAGGGGCGACATTGAGCCTGCTCGATGCCCTGGAGAAGGCCGGTCCGTTCGGGGCCGGCCATGTCGCGCCGGTGTTCGCGCTGCCACGCCACCGGCTGGCCGACGCGCGCGCAGTCGGCACCAACCACATCCGCGCCGACCTGCAGTCGGAGAGCGGCGGCCGCATCCAGGCGATCGCCTTTCGCGCGGTCGATACCGCGCTCGGCGAATTCCTGTTCAAGAACCGGGGCAAGACGATCCATGTCGCCGGTTCGTTGTCGGGCAATTACTGGAACGGCAACCGCTCGGTGCAGTTTCGCATCAGCGATGCGGCCAAGGCCTGAGATTACTGGATTGGTTTAGGCCAGAACCGTCTGCAGCCGCTTCAACTCGCCGATCTGCGCCATCGTCGCGTGGTAGCCGAGGCTGATGGCCTCGTCGGCGCGGTGGAATTCGGTCAGGCCGATATGGCTGAGCTTCGGCTGCAGCGACATGTCGGGCGGATCGCCGGCCAGCCTCGCGCGCGAAATCCGGTCCTGGATGATGTTAAAGGCCTCGACCATGACGCCGGTGATGCCGAGGCGCGTCTGGTGCGCCTGGTGGTCGGGGTCGGCCTGGCCCGGCCGAGGCGCGTCCTTCTCGATGAGCAGTTCGCCGGCGCTGTGCTTGATGACGGCGGCGCGGCCGAACAGATCGTAGTGAAGGTTGACCGCGACGACCAACGGCTGCTCGTAGGCGCGACAGACCGAGACCGGCACCGGGTTGACCAGTGCGCCGTCGACCAGCACGCGGCCGTTGCAATTCACCGGTTCGAACACGCCGGGCAACGCATAGGAGGCCCGCATGGCGGTGATCAGCGAGCCGCTCGACAGCCAGATCTCATGGCCGGTGCGGATTTCCGCGCCAACGGCGACGAAAGGCTTTGTCAGGTCTTCGAAACGGATGCCGGCCATGTGCTCGCGCAGCCTGGCGTCCAGCTTCATGCCGCCGAACAGGCCGCTGCCGCGCAGATTGAGATCGAGCAGGCCGAAGATGCGGCGCTTGGTCAGGCTGCGTGCGAATTCCTCGAGCTCATCCAGCTTGCCGGCGATGTAGCAGCCGCCGACCAGCGCGCCGATCGAGGTGCCGGCGATCATCGAGACTTCGATGCCAGCCTCGTCGAGCGCGCGCAGCACTCCGATATGCGCCCAGCCGCGTGCGCAGCCGCCGCCCAGCGCGAGCGAAATGCCTGTCTTCCCCGCAGGTTGCGGGTCAGGCACGCCGCCGGACGATGAGGGGCCATTGGCCTCCCGCGCGTCTGGTCTGCTACGCAATGACGCCCATTCGAGCATCATGATCTCCCATGTCCCGTGTCCGTTCTAAAGGAAGGACGTTTGAAAATAGTGAATATGGGTGGTTTGTGACTGTTGAATGGTTCACTTCCGATACGTTTGGTCCGCATCGAACAGCGGTTTGCTGCCATCGTCGGCAAGCGTCGCCTTGCCGTCGTTGAGCCCCACCGTCCGATAAAAGCATGAACGCCGGCCGGTGTGACAGGTTGCGTCGTGGCCCAACACATTCACGCGAAGCCATAGGGCGTCCTGGTCGCAGTCGGTCCGCATCTCGACGACCTGCTGAAAATTGCCGGAGGTTTCGCCCTTTTTCCACAGCGCATTGCGCGAGCGCGACCAGTAATGGGCGATACCGGTTTCCAGCGTCAGCGCCAGCGCCTCGGCATTCATATGCGCGACCATCAAAAGCATGCCGTCTTCGGCGTCGGTGACCACGACGGTGACGAGACCGCCGGCGTCAAAGCGCGGTGAAAACACCGCGCCTTCTTCCAGAGCCTTCTTGTCCGATGGAGCTTTGGGGAATTCCAGTGCCGACATCGCCGGTCCTTGATCTAGCGATGCCGACGAGGGGCCTCGAGGCCGCGCACCATGGTGACGAAACGGACCTGTTCCTCGGGCGTGTCCTTGAACACGCCGGTGAAGGTCGAGGTCAGCGTGGTGGAGCCTTGCTTGCGGATGCCGCGCATGGCCATGCACATATGCTCGGCCTCGATCATGACGGCGACACCGCGCGGATTGAGCACGTCCTGGATGACGCCGGCGATCTGCGCGGTCATGGCCTCCTGCGTCTGCAGGCGATGGGCAAAGATATCGACGACGCGGGCGATCTTGGACAGGCCGACGACCTTGCCGTCCGGCAGATAGCCGACATGCGCCTTGCCGATAATTGGCACCATGTGATGCTCGCAATGCGAATGGAACTGGATGTCCCTGACGATGACGAGATCGTCATAGCCGGCGACTTCCTCGAAGGTGCGGCCAAGTTCTTCGGCCGGGCACATGTCGTAGCCGTTGAACATTTCGAGGTAGGCCTTGGTGACGCGCTTGGGCGTGTCGATCAGGCCTTCGCGGTTCGGATTGTCGCCGGTCCAGCGCAACAGCGTGCGCACGGCGGCCTCGACCTCGGCTTCGCTCGGTCTGTCGGTGACCGGCTTGTCCAGATAGTCGGAGGGGGGCATGATCTTCTTGATGACGGCATCCATAAAGGCGTCTCCCGTAGTTCCTCTCTCAGGAGGAACGAGTTGAACGGACCACGACCTTTCGGGTGCTGGAAATTCGCCCGGCTTCCAGCCCGCAAGCGGCGTGAACGAATGGGCAAGGACGGCGGCTTTGCGTTGCCTTGTCGATACCCGACTGCCAGCATTATATATGGTCGTGCCCAGCGAATGAAAGACGCCATAGCGGCAATCGCTGTTCGCTTGGCGGCGACGGATTGGAAAAATATGATTGACGACGTCTACAATGCGAAAATTCTGGGTTTTGCCGGAAACATCGCACGCATCGGCCGGCTCGATGATCCGGACGCGACGGCACGTGCCCATTCCAAATTGTGCGGCTCGACGGTGACTGTCGACCTCAAGATGGACGATGGCGTCGTCACCGATTTCGCCCATGACGTGAAGGCCTGCGCGCTTGGCCAAGCCTCATCCTCGATCATGGCTCAGCATGTCATCGGCGCCAGCGCTGACGAATTGCGGGCTGTGCGCGACACCATGCTGAAGATGCTCAAGGAAAACGGGGCGCCGCCAGAAGGTCGTTTCGCCGATCTGAAATATCTGGAGCCGGTGCGCGACTACAAGGCGCGCCATGCCTCGACCATGCTGACCTTCGATGCCGTAGTCGATGCCATCGGCCAGATCGAGAAGAAACGCGCCGAAGAAGCCGCCTGACCTTGCTGTTTGACCGCCAGAGCCTGGTGTTTTTGCTTCGAGCCCTGCTGGCTCGCTAACTACCCGGTGGCTACAGCCTTCGTTTCCTGCGCGCGTCTGCTTTCGGCAAATTCGCTTCTCACCCAGTCTGCAAAGGCTTTGGCCGGCTCCGGCAGGTCGTTCAAACTCCTGGCCACCAGCCAGTAGGCGCCGGATGCGACATCGATGTCGAACGGCTTGATCAGCGCGCCGGACGCGATCTCCTCACCGATCTGCAAAAGGTCGCCCAGCGCCACGCCGTGTCCGAGCAGGGCCGCCTGCTTCGACAGCGACACATCCGCCAACATCGGGCCGCGCGCCGGAATGGCGTCGGCGGCCACGCCGGCTGCCTCGAACCAGCGCGCCCAGCCTTGACGGTTTTCCTCGTGCAACAGCGTGTAGCGGGCGAGGTCGAGCGGCTTTTCGAGAGGAGGGCCCGACGCCAGCAAGGCCGGCGACACGACCGGTGAATCGACAGTCGAAGCGAGCCATTCGGCCTCGCTGCGCGGCCATGAGGTGGCGTGCGCGCTGAAGCGCAAGGCAAGTTCGGGCTGATCGCTGCGGAACTCGATCGGCCTTGGGTCAACTTCGAGGGAAACGTCGATATCGGGCCGCAACTTGCTGAAGCGGTTGAGCCGCGGCAACAGCCATACCGAGGCCAGCGATGGCTCGACGCTGACGCGGACCACCGACTGAGCCGGGGCCGCCACCAGGTCCGAAAGCAGCCTGTCGATGTCGTCGAAACTTCTGACCAGCTGATCGAGCAGGCGCTGGCCCGCCTCGGTCAGTTCGACCCGGCGATGATGACGGTGAAACAGGGGTTGCCGTAGGAACTGCTCGAGCTCGCGGATCTGCCGGCTGATCGCGGCCTGCGAGACGAACAGCTCCTCGGCGGCCCGGCTGAAACTCAAATGCCGGCCGGCTGCCTCGAAACTTCGCAACGCTGTCAGGGGCAGCCGGCCGCGCTTCATTCGCATAACCCAAAGTTATCCGAAGCGGAAATTATACTCGTTTGAATGCGAAGACCAGTGGGCGTCTAATCCGTCTCAAAGGAGACACGGACATGATCCAGTTTCTGGAAATCTTTGGCGATGTGATGCGGATCGCGACGTTTCAATGGCGTGGCGACAGGCGGCATCACGCCCCGCGCATTGAGGAACGGCCGGCCACCCGCTGGGCGAGTCCAACGGAGCGGCATCCCTTTCGTCGCTCGCGACCCTGATGCCGACAGGGAAGCAAGTGAGTGAACGGGATTGCGTTTGCCTGCCGAAGCTCACATCTATCGGCTTGGAAGCGCAAGCCGATCCCGAAAAACGGGTTCGGATCACGTTCAGAAAGAGATCGCCGTGGGCGACCAGCACCGGCATGTGCATGCCACCGGACAGACCCAGCGCGGGCGCAACTGGCCCGGTCCCTGGCGCAGGACGCCCGGCCGCATTTTCGGCACGTCGCTGGTGCGGCTGTACCAGCTGACGCTGTCCGGCTTTGTCGGCAACTCCTGCCGGCATCTGCCGACCTGTTCCGAATACGCGCATGAGGCGATTGCCCGGCACGGCTTGTGGGCCGGCAGCTGGATGGGGTTGTTTCGCGTGCTGCGCTGCGGGCCGTTCGGAACGCATGGCATAGACCGTGTTCCGGAGGTGCTCGCCCCACGCTATGTCTGGTTCACACCTTGGCGTTATTGGCGGATCGGCAAGAAGCGCGGCGAGGCCTGACGGCGACGCTCTTGGCCCTTGATTCAGATCGCCAAGGCCGCATTTCTTTACGGTCCGGTAGGGTTAACAACGGCCTGCACAAAGACTGCGCATTTGAGTCAAAATCGAGCCAAGACAACTCGCTAAGCGCCTCCTGTCATTCCCAGGAGAGCTCACATGCGTCGGATCGAAACCCATCCCTTTATCATTGCCGCGGTCCTGTTCCTGCTGGCCTGGTTTTTGGGGTTTCCGATGCGGGCGCACTCGGCGCCGCTCGGCGATGTCGCATGCACGCTGATCCAGGACGCGGCGAGCGGCGAGACGCTCTATCAGAACGGCGTCTGCGACCAACGCGTCAGCCCGGCTTCCACCTTCAAGGTGCCACTGGCGCTGATCGGTTACGACAGCGGCATCCTGAGTGACGCGCATACGCCGAGCTGGGACTACAAGCCTGAATTCAAGGCCGTGAAGCGCGACCACAAAACCGTCGATCCGACGATCTGGGAGCGCGACTCGATCGTGTGGTATTCGCGCGAGATCGTGCGCCGGCTCGGCGCGAAAAGCTTTGCCGGCTACGTCTCGAAATTCGGCTACGGCAACATGGATGTGTCGGGCGATGCCGGCAAGGACAACGGGCTCACGCAATCCTGGATAAATTCCTCACTGCAGATATCGCCGGTCGAACAGACAGCCTTCCTGCGTCAGCTGCTTGCCGGCAAGATGCCTGTTACGGCCAACGCGCATGAGATGACCCAAGCCATCCTGCCGAGTTTTCAGGCCGGCGACTGGACGGTGCAGGGCAAGACCGGCAGCACAAGGCTCGGCAACAGCAAGGACAAGCGCTCGCTGGGCTGGTTCGTCGGCTGGGCCGAAAAGGGCGGCCGCCGGATCGTCTTTGCCCGGCTGGTGGTCGACACCAAGCCGGTCGACACGCCGAAAGGCCCTGCGACGCGCACGGCGTTCCTGAAGGATTTGCCGCAGCTGGTGAAGTGACCTTGCGTGGCTTAAGCGCTCCGGCGGGCACAGATGAGATGGCCGCCGGAATTCCTTGCCTCTGCCTTTGGCGCCCTGGAGAATTGGGCGGCGATCTCGCTGCTTTCCAGATCTTCGATCTCATCGAAGCCGAGTTCGCGCAGCGATCGCGCCAGCGCGGCGGGGACGAAGAAGCTGATCCAGGGCTCGCCGACAGCGGCGACGCGCGCTGCATGGAAGGAGAGGGCAGCCTGTCCCGCCGCATCGCGGTTCTCGGCCGGCTCGCTATAGTCGAAGACGACCTCCGAACCGGGCATTCCGGCAATCCAGGACAGGGTGCTGAAGATTGCGTCTTGGGTCAGATAAGGGACAACACCCAGCCAGATGAAGAAACTGGGCTCGGCTGGCCTCAAGCCGGCTAATGCCAGTTCGTCCGCCGGGTTCTGCCGCTCGAAATTGACTGGCACGAACGTGGTCGCCGGCGGTTCGGCAAGGCCAGCATCGGCGAGGCATTTGCGTTTCCAGGCCTGCGTTGCCGGATGATCGACTTCGAACACCGCGACATCCGGGTACGGATTGCGCAGCGAGAAAGTGTCGAGACCGGCGCCGAGCACCACCACTTGCCGGACGCCCCGGCGCACCGCCGCAGCCAGCCGGTCCTCGGCGAGACGGGCACGCGAAGCCACGAACAGGCGCATGCGCCGGCTGCGCTCATCTTCCTGGTCGAGCTCCTTTGCCGTCGGTGCGGCATCGCCCAGAATCGCACTCGCATATGGGTCGCGAAACAGCGCCGCCTGCGGTGAGAACTGCTGGAGGGCCCGCATGCGCGCGACGCCGAAGGCGGTCCGGTTGGGTTTTGCGTCTTCCATGCCGGGGATTCCAACCTCGTGTCGGGGAAATTCGCAAGCCTGTGCGACTGGCCTGCGACATCTGTCGCGCCAATTCCTGACGGCTGCGCCAACGACGGCTCTTTACCTCTTACCGTGCTGCCTCTAAAACCCGCCCGCTGCCGGATGCCTCCGGCTTCACACCACGACCACCCGCGCTCGTTTGCGGGACTGGATAGGAGATACCTGATGCTGAATTCCGTTTCCCTGACATTTCCCGATGGCTCCGTCCGCGACTACGACGCGGCGATGACCGGTGCTGGGCTGGCCGAATCGATCTCGAAGTCGCTGGCCAAGAAAGCCGTCGCCTATGCCATCGACGGCACTGTGCGTGATCTTTCCGACCCGCTCGGCAAGCCCGGCAAGGTCGAGATCATCACCCGCACCGATCCGCGCGCACTGGAGCTCATCCGCCACGATGCGGCGCACGTGCTGGCGGAGGCCGTGCAGGAGCTGTGGCCGGGAACGCAGGTGACCATCGGGCCGGTGATCGAGAACGGATTCTATTACGACTTCGCCCGCAACGAGCCGTTTACGCCGGACGATTTCCCGGTGATCGAAAAGAAGATGCGCGAGATCATTGCGCGCAACAAGTCGTTCACCAAGGAAGTCTGGTCGCGCGACAAAGCGAAAAAGGTCTTTGCCGAGAAGGGCGAGCGCTACAAGCTCGAGCTGATCGATGCCATTCCCGAGGACCAGGATCTCAAGATCTATGCCCAGGGCGACTGGTTCGACCTCTGCCGCGGCCCGCACATGGCCTCGACCGGGCAGATCGGCAACGCCTTCAAGCTGATGAAGGTGGCCGGTGCCTATTGGCGCGGCGATTCGAACAACCCGATGCTGACCCGCATCTACGGCACGGCGTGGGCCGACCAGGCTGAGCTCGATGCCTACCAGACGATGCTGGAGGAGGCGGAGAAGCGCGACCACCGCAAACTCGGCCGCGAAATGGATCTGTTCCATTTCCAGGAAGAGGGGCCGGGCGTCGTCTTCTGGCACGCCAAGGGCTGGAAGATGTTCCAGAACCTGGTCAACTACATGCGCCGCCGCCTCGACGAACAGGGCTACCAGGAGGTCAACGCGCCGCAGGTTCTGGACAAGAGCCTGTGGGAGACGTCGGGTCACTGGGGCTGGTATCGCGACGCCATGTTCAAGGTGACGGTGGCCGGCGACGACACCGATGACGACCGCGTGTTCGCGCTGAAGCCGATGAACTGTCCGGGCCACGTGCAAATCTTCAAGCATGGGTTGAAATCCTACCGCGATATGCCCGTAAAACTTGCAGAATTCGGCAATGTGCATCGCTACGAACCGTCCGGCGCGCTGCACGGGCTGATGCGCGTGCGCGGTTTCACGCAAGATGATGCGCATATCTTCTGCACCGAGGATCAACTCGCCGCCGAGTGCTTGCGCATCAATGACCTGATCCTGTCGACCTATGCTGATTTCGGGTTCGACGAGGTCAGCGTGAAGCTGTCGACGCGACCTGACAAGCGCGTCGGCACCGACGAGGCCTGGGACCACGCCGAAGCGATCATGAACAGCGTGCTGGATACGATCAGGACGCGGTCGGGCAACCGCATCAAGACCTCGATCAATCCGGGCGAGGGCGCCTTCTATGGGCCGAAGTTCGAGTATGTGCTGAAGGACGCCATCGGCCGCGAATGGCAGTGCGGCACCACGCAGGTCGACTTCAACCTGCCGGAGCGTTTCGGCGCTTTCTACATCGGTTCGGATTCGGAAAAGAAGCAGCCGGTGATGGTGCATCGCGCCATCTGCGGCTCGATGGAGCGCTTCCTCGGCATCCTGACCGAGCACTATTCCGGCCATTTCCCGCTGTGGTTCGCGCCACTGCAGGTGGTGGTGGCGACCATCACGTCCGATGCCGACGACTATGCCCGCAAGGTTGTCGCGCAATTGAAGGCGGCAGGGCTTTTGGCCGAAGTGGACCTGCGCAACGAGAAGATCAACTACAAGGTCCGCGAGCATTCGCTGGCCAAGGTTCCGGTGATCCTCGTCTGCGGCAAGCGCGAGGCGGAGGAGGAGACGGTCAACATCCGCCGGCTCGGCTCCCGCGACCAGGAATCGCTGACGCTGGCCGATGCGCTCAAGTCGCTGTCCGACGAAGCCACGTCGCCCGACCGCAGACGAAACGCGGCCTGAAGCATCAATATCTGCAGGAATGGCGGTGGAGCGATCCACCGCCATTTTCACATGCCTGTCACGCCAACCCTGTAACGAGCCCACATGCTCAAGCTGAAAATGCGGGAAAGACCGTTTCCCGAGCTGTCCTACGCCAATGCGAGCCAGCCCGCGCTGACGCGCTGGTTCATCCATTCCATTGAAGGCCTGTCGGGACGTGACCGCTATGCTGCGCTCTACGATTTTTGGCGCCGACAGGTGGTGCCGACCGGCGAACGCGTGTTCAGCCGCATGCTGGAGCTGATCGACGTCAAGGTGCGCAGCGCCGATCAGTGGCCGCCGGCGAAACTGCCGGACACACCGCTGGTGATCGTCGCCAACCATCCGTTCGGCATCGGCGACGGCATTGCCGTGCTGTCGCTGGTCGAGCAGCTCGGACGTCCGTTCCGCGTCATGATCCACAAGGATCTGCTCAAGATCCGCGAGATGGAACCGTACTCGCTGCCGATCGACTTTTCCGAGACCAAGGACGCCGTGAAGAACAACATGGCGGTGCGCCACGAGGCGGTTCGGCTGTTGAAAGAGGGCGTCACCATCGTCGTGTTTCCGGCCGGAGGCGTCGCCACCGCGCCGAAAGGCTTTGGCCGGGCGCGTGATCTGCCGTGGAAGATGTTTCCGGCGCGCCTCGTACAGGATGCCAAGGCGTCGGTGGTGCCGATGCATTTTTCCGGACAGAACGGCCGGCTGTTCCATCTGGTCAGCGGCCCCATGAACATGGCCGAGCGCGAGGGAAGGGTGGCGAAATTCGTCGGCAAGGCGTCGCTGACGCTGCGCCTTTCGATGCTCATCCGCGAATTCGCGCGGCTGTCCGGCAAGGCGATCGACGTGCGCGTCGGCAATGTGCTGAACTGGGCCGAACTGGAGCCGCTGCGCGATCGCAAGACCTTGCTCGACCGCCTTCATCGCGGCGTCTTCGATCTGGCGCCCGATGCACCGGGTGGCGGCGTCCATTTCCTGCCGCGCCGCCTGCGCAAAGGCCGCCTGAGAAACGCTAACTAGTCGGCGCCTTCCTCGGGATCGATCGCCGAGGCCTCGGTGGCCAGGACCTCGATCTCCTGGTTCTGTCCGGCAACGACGGTAAAATCCTTCTGGTAGATGCGGTCGCGGTTCTTGGCGATGATGGTGTATTGGCCTTCGGCCAGCACCATCGAGGCGAAGGCGCCGACGGCTTCCTTGATCGGATCGCCGGATTCGTTGAGCAGCGACCAGGATGTATCGGCGATAGCTTCGCCGCCAGTCTCGCGCACCAGCTTCATGGTCATTTCAGCCGCACGATGCTCGACCGTGGCTTCGGTCAGCTTGCCGGCCTCGACGCGTATGTCGGAGCGAATGACGGCATTCACCGCGCCATAGGTGGAGACGACATGGTAGACGCCGGCGTTGAGCCGCACGACGCTGTTCGGCTCGACATCGGGGATGATCAAAGCGCGGTCGCCATTGGTTTCCGCGGTGCCCTCATAGATGGAAAAGCGCAGCTTTTTCGGTGGAATGCGCACGCCGCCCGACAGCACCGCGTCGAGCTTGAGGCCGCCGGCATCGAGCACCAGGCTTTCGCGCTTGGCGTCCTTGCCGACGGTGATGCGCTTGGTGGCGCCGGCGCGTCCGTAGGAGGCGTGCACCAGATAGCTGCCCGGTTCGAGCTGGAACACCGCGGTGCCGCCATGCGCGGACGCCACCATCGGTAGCTTGCCGTCGCTGGCCGCCTCCGGCTTGAACACGCGCCAGACGATGCCGCGCGTGATATCGGCGCCCTTGTCGGTAAGTTGGGCCGAGAGCGTTATGGCGCCACCGCCACTAAGCGCCAGCGACGTCCCGCTCTTGGGCGATGTATAGCTCGAAATATCGGGGAGTTTCAGATTGAAGATGCCGTCGGCATTCTGCGCCATGGCCATTGAAGCCGGCACCATCAACAGCGCGGCGGCGAGCCAAATCAGGAAAAGGCGCAATGTCCCCTCAAACATGCCTTGCGTTGAAGCCCAAGGCGGTGGCAATTTCAAGGCTTAAGAGTCCGATCCGCCTTGGCAACAGGCTCTTTCGTCCGGCGCGTCCGCGCCAATTGCCCGAGCCGCCCCGATCCGCAAATGGCGCGCTTCAGCTCAAAATCGAGTGCTTTAGGAGACCAGGCCCCATGGCGTCGCCGATCATCGACTTCCTGCTGACCCGAAATTCCGCACCGATTCCTGAATTGAAGGAGCCGGCGCCCAGCGATGCCGATATTGCGACCATGATCGCGGCTGCAAGCCGTGTGCCCGATCACGGCCGGCTGGAGCCCTGGCGCTTCATCCTCTATCGTGGCGAAGCGCGCGTCGAGATCGGCAGGAAGCTGGCCGCCCTTGCCGAACAGCGCGAAGGGCCGTTGCTGGAAAACCGCCACAACCAGGAGCTGGCGCGGTTTTCGCGTGCGCCGCTGGTGATCGGCGTGGTGTCGGTTCCGAAGGACAACCCAAAAATCCCGCAATGGGAAATGTTCCTGTCCGGCGGCATGGCGGCGATGAACCTGATGATCGCGGCCAATGCGCTGGGCTACGGCACCAACATGATCAGCAACTGGTATTCCGACGTGGCCGAGGGCAGGGCACTGCTGGGGCTGGCGCCGCAGGAACGCGTCGTCGGCTTCGTCCATATCGGCTCCTACCAGGGGCCGGCGCCGGAACGGCCGCGGCCCGATCCGGCAAAGCTCTATGCCGACTATACGGGGCCGTGGAAGGCTTGAACGCGTGCCGTCGTGAGCCGGCGCATCCGTGCCGACGAGCGGCCGTTGGGCGGCGTTACACTCAACGGGACTAAGTAGAAACGCCCGCAGCGCCGGCCCGGGCCAGGAGCCGTTCGGCCAGCCGCAGATGCGGCCGGTCATACATCTTGCCGTCAATGCCGACCACGCCGGGATTTCCGGCAGCTTCGAACGCTGCGACGATGGCCTGCGAGCGTTCCACCGCCTCGGCCGATGGCGTGAAGGCGGCGTTGATGATCGGCACTTGCGCCGGATGGATCGCCATCTTGCCGGTAAAGCCGTCACGCTCGGCCCCGGCGCATTCGGCTTCGAAGGCAGCCATGTCACGAAAGGCGGGGAAGACCGTGTCGATCGCCGCGACTTCGGCCGCGCCGGCAGCGAGGATGGTCATGGAGCGGGCAAGACGGAAGACATCGGTATAGCGGCCGTTGTCGTCGCGCGCGGCGCGCGCACCGATCGCAGCCGACAGATCTTCCGCACCCCAGGTGAGGCCGGCAAGCCGGGCGCTTGCCCCCGCATAGCTCGCGGCGGCAAGCACGCCGGCAGCGGTCTCGGTGATGATCGGCAGGATTTTTATGCCGCCGTCCGGCAATCCGTTTTCGGCTTCGTGGACGCGGAGCTTTGCGGAGAGCTGCTGAACATCCTGGCCGCTGTTCGACTTCGGCAGCATGATGCCGTCGGGTTTGACTGCCACCAGCGCTGCAAGATCATCGTCGGTCAATCCGGTCGAGAGATCGTTGACTCTGATATAGATGGCGGAGCTTGTCTGCTGCCTGTTGCCGGCAATGAAGCGTGCCGCGATCTCGCGCGCCGCCACCTTGTTTTGTGGCGCGACGGAATCCTCGAGGTCGACGATGACCACGTCGGCGCCGGCGCCAAAGCCTTTCTCCAGCTTCTTTTCGGAATCGCCGGGCACAAACAGCAGCGAGCGCATCAGATCGCCTTTTTCATCATCATCGCTTGGCGCGTGCATTTGGCGACAAGCACATCGCTCTGATTGTAGGCGCGATGCTCGAACTCGACGATGCCGCGGTCCGGCTTCGATTTCGATTCCCGGACCGAGAGCACCGTCGTCTCGACACGGATGGTGTCGCCGTGGAAAACCGGGTGCGGAAACACCGTCTCCTTCATACCGAGATTGGCAACCGTCGTGCCGACGGTGATGTCATTGACGGAAATGCCGATCATCAGGCCGAGCGTGAACAGTGAATTGACCAGCGGCTTTCCCCATTCGCTTTTGGCGGCGAAGTCGAAGTCGATATGCAGCGGCTGCGGGTTCAGCGTCATCACCGAAAACAGCATGTTGTCGCTTTCGGTGACGGTCTTGCGCAGAGTGTGCCTGAAGACATGGCCGACGACGAACTCTTCGAGATAAAGCCCGGCCATTATCATTCTCCTCTGCTGCCTGACGGGTGATAGGCGCTGCCCATGCCTCCCGCAAGCCAGTTAATAAACATGGTGAACCGTTCGTAAACCTTTTCTGCCTAGGGTCATTCCTGGGGCCGGAAGCTTTCCGGCAAGGGGCATAAGCAGGCAGTATGGTTGTCTCGCATTTTCTCAAATGGATCTACACGGCGAGGGTTTCGGAGCGTGCCGCGGCGGCGAGCGCGCTCGCCCGCGCCTATATCAATTCCGACCTGCCGTTCGAGGACCGCTGCGCCGCCGAGGCGGCGCTGACGCTGCTGCTCGACGATGCCTCGTCGAAGGTGCGGCTGGCGCTGGCCGAGGCACTGTCGATGAGCCATCACGCGCCGCTGCAGATCATCAGCGCGCTCGCCTCCGATCAGCCGGAAGTGGCAGCCCTGGTGCTGGCGCGCTCGCCGCTGCTCACGGATGCCGATCTGATTGACCGCGTTGCGGCCGGTCACAAGGCGACGCAAAAACTGATCGCCGACCGGCCGGTCGTCTCGATGGCGGTTGCCGCGGCCATTGCCGAGATCGGCGAACCGGAAGCATGCGCCGCGCTGCTCGCCAATGACGGTGCCGATATTGCATCGCTCAGCTTTCGCCGCATGGCCGAGCGGCATGGGCATATCGCTCATTTGCGCGAGGCCATGGTCACCGATATCAGGCTGCCCGCCGACTGCCGGCACATGCTGCTGGTCAAGCTCGGCGAAACGCTGAAGGGTTCACCGCTGGTCATGGCGCTGATGGGGGCAGCCAGAGCCGAGCGCGTCACGCGCGATGCCTGCGTCAAGGCTTCGGTGCGGTTGGTCGAATGCACGCGCACGGAGGAACATGGCGCACTCATCGAACATCTGCGCCTGCGCGGCGACCTGACCGCAAGTTTCATCATACGCACCATTGCCCATGGCAAGGTCGACTTTTTCGGCTCGACCCTGGTCGCGCTCAGCCAACAGTCGGAGCAACGGGTGCGGGCGCTGCTTGCCGGCGGACAAGACGTTGCGCTGCAGGCGCTGTTTCGCGGCGCCGGTCTTGCCGCTCCGACCCACGCCATCATCCTGCGCGCGCTCAAGATCTGGCGCGAAGTCGCCAACGGCAAGCGCGTCGCCGGCGTGCAGGAAGTCAGCTGGCTGATGCTGAAGGAACTCGGCGGCCAGTCCACGGAGGGCGATCTCGCCGGCCTCGTCAAGTCGATCCATCTCGACGCGCTGCGCGAAAATGCGCGTGGTCACGCACTGGCAATTGCCGCAGCTTGACGTCCTAGCCCCGATCCTTGGCGAAGAAATCCGGGAAATCCTCGATCGCTGCGGCGATGATGCGCAGCGAGGCTGCGATCTGCAGCGTGTCGGCACTGCCGCTGCGCTCTGAAAGGCCGGTCGCATATTGCCGGGCGACGGCGATGGTTGCCGTCTGCGGATCGCCGGGTGCGCGAAAGAGCAGTTCACGCGCCAGACCGCGCAGGAAATTGCCGATCGAAAGCGCGGTTTCGGAAGGCGTGGCCGGGCTCTGCTGCGCGGTGCGCAGCCGCAGGATCTCGAGACCGACGGTGACGGCGGCAACGCTGCCGCCGAGGACGGCATCGCCTTTCCTGCCGGCATTCTGCAAGAGTGGCATCAGCTGGTTGATACGGTCATAGGCCAGGCTCTCAAAAGCCGAACGCCGCGGCATACGCTCATGCAGGCAAAGCCGGGCCAGGTCCTCTCGCATGGCGCGCACGATGCGGTTGGCCGCAAGCCACGGGTCGGCGGGCAACACAACGATGAAGACGCCGATCGCCAGCAGGATGCCGACCAGCACCGACGCCGAGCCGGCGAAGAACGGGCCCGGAGCATAGGTCATCGCCTGATGCGGGCTGAGGAAGGCGAGGAAGTTGATGGCAAAGGCGGTCGCCACGCCGACGGTGCGCGGATTGGCCATGCCCAGCGCCGTCGGAATCAGGATCGGCACGACAAATAGCGTGAACCAGCCGAAGCCGGGCAGGGCGGGCAGCGCGACCTGGCCGACAAGGAAGGCAAAGGGCAAAGCCAGCAGCGTTCCCCTGAAGAACCCCCATGACACCTGAACCGGGTCAGGCCGGGCGGCGAAAAGACTGGAGACGACGGCCACGAGAATGACGGTGCCGGCGGCATCGGACCATTTCGTCGTCAGCCAGAAGGCGGCGACCGCCAGCGTGGCGAGGGCCGCGCGTATGGCATTGCGAAAAGCGCCGGGGTAGTCGCGGTGCACCACCAGCGCGGGCTGCTGCCTGTTGCCTTGACCAGGACGGGTCACCGGTGCGCGCAGGGCATCCAGACCGCGCAGCACCTGCCTGAAGGCTTCGGCGAAATCGGCGGCGATGGTGAGGCGCGTTATGGTGCCGACCCTGTCGTCGCCCTGATCGGTCGAGGCGTCGGGCATTTGCCGGGCCTTGCCGGCGATCGCGTCAAGCCGCGTCACCCAGGGCGACGTGTCGTCCAGCGCCTCGGACGTGGCTGCAAGTTCGCTGACCAGCGACTGCAGTTCGGAGCGCACCGGGATGAGTGCTGCGTTTTTCGGCGCGGCGTGCGAATGCAGCGCGCGCGCCGCCGACAGCGCCGACAGGAGCTGGCCGATAGTGCGCCGGACCGGATGGGCGCGGGTGGCGAAGCTCGGCGCTTCGAGCCGGGCATAGGTGCGCATCTCGGCCAGCGTCTGGGCGTCAGCAATAAGCTTGCGGTGCAGGCCGGCTAGCGTCGCCGGGTCGCCGCCGGAAAAAGCGCCGCCTGCATAAATGGCAAGGTCGAGGATGCTGCGCTTCAGCCTGGAGATGATGGCGTCGGCCGCCAGCTTGGGCAGGATCAGACGGCTCGTCAGCCCGGCACAGACAATGCCGAGCACGATCTCGGCGCAGCGCGCGACAGCGAGATCGACGATCACATGCGGCTGGCCAAAAGCCGGCAGCCCGATGATCATCGCGGTATAGCCGGCAAGTGCGGCGCCATAGGCTTCCGGGTTGCGCAGCAGCGACGAAGCCAGCGTGCACAGGCCAATCCAGACGGACAACGCCGTGACCAGCAGCCAGGGGTTGGTGCCGAAAACGGAGGTGATGCCGATCGCCGCAAGCCCACCGGCCAGTGTGCCGAGCAGCCGGTAAAAGCCTTTCGCCAGCACCATACCGGCGACCGGCTGGGCGACGATGAAGACTGTCATCATCGCCCATTGCGGGTGTTCGAGTTTTAGCGCGTAGGCAAGGAGAAGCGCGATCAGGCCGGCCGAAACGGTGCGTAGCGCGAAAATCCAGTCCGAGCGTGTCGGCTGAGCCAGCCCCGCCAAACTGGCTTCGAAATAGCTCTTCAGCCGCGCCCAGATCACAAGCTGGTCTCCGTATCGGAAGCGCAGGCTAGACCGGCTGACGCTTAGATATCCAGCACTTCCGTCGCGGCGAATTCGGCGCGTTCCTGGATGAAGCGGAAGCGGGCCTCAGGCTTGGTGCCCATCAGCTCATCGACCCTGTCCTTGGTGGCTGAATCGATTTCGTTCACATCGACCCTGAGCAAAGTGCGCTTCTTCGGGTCCATGGTGGTCTCCTTAAGCTGCGCGGCCATCATCTCGCCCAGGCCCTTGAAGCGGCCGATTTCGACCTTGGCACGGCCAGTGAATTCGGTGCGCAACAGCTCGTCCTTGTGCGCATCGTCACGGGCATAGGCGACCTTGCCGCCTTGCCGGATCGAATAGAGCGGCGGCACCGCCAGATAGAGATGGCCGTCGCGCACCAGGCCCGGCATTTCCTGGTAGAAGAAGGTGATCAGCAGCGACGCGATATGGGCGCCGTCAACGTCGGCGTCGGTCATGATGATGACGCGGTCGTAGCGCAGATCCTCGTCGCGGTATTTCGAGCGCGTGCCGCAACCGAGCGCCTGGATCAGATCCGAAATCTGCTGGTTGGCGGCCAGCTTGTCGTTGCCGGCGCTGGCGACGTTGAGGATTTTTCCGCGCAGCGGCAGGACGGCCTGGCTGGCGCGGTCGCGCGCCTGCTTGGCCGAGCCGCCGGCCGAGTCGCCTTCGACGATGAACAGCTCGGCGCCGGCTGCGGCATTCTGCGTGCAGTCGGCGAGCTTGCCGGGTAGCCTGAGCTTGCGCACCGCGCTCTTGCGCGACACTTCCTTTTCCTGACGCCGGCGCACCCGCTCGTCGGCGCGCGCGATCACCCATTCCAAGAGCTTGGAGGCTTCCTGCGGATTGTCGGCCAGCCAATGGTCGAAGGGATCGCGGATGGCGGTCTCGACAATGCGAATGGCCTCGATCGTTGCCAGCCGATCCTTGGTCTGGCCGACGAATTCCGGCTCGCGGATGAACACCGAAAGCATGCCTGCCGCCGAGATCATGACGTCTTCGGAGGTGACGATCGAGGCGCGCTTGTTGCCGACGAGATCGGCATAGGCGCGAAGCCCGCGTGTCAGCACATTGCGGAAGCCGGCTTCGTGCGTGCCGCCTTCGCCGGTCGGGATGGTGTTGCAGTAGGAGTTGATGAAGCCGTCGCCGCCGAACCAGGTCACCGCCCATTCCAGCGAGCCGTGGCCGCCCTGCTTCTCGCTCTTGCCGGCGAAGATTTCCCGCGTCACCTGGAAGTCGTCGCCGAGCGATGCCTTGAGGTAGTCCTTCAGGCCGCCGGGGAAATGGAACTCCGCCTTGGCCGGCGTCTGGTCCTTTTCCTTGATCAGCGACGGATCGCAGCTCCAGCGGATCTCGACACCGCCGAACAGGTAGGCTTTCGAGCGCGTCATGCGATAGAGCCGTGCCGGCTCGAAGGCTGCGCCCTTGCCGAAGATCTGCTCGTCGGGATGGAAGCGGATCTTGGTGCCGCGGCGGTTGTGCACTTCGCCGAGCTGCTCCAGCCCGCTCACCGGAACGCCACGAGAGAATCTTTGGCGGTAGAGCTGGCGGCCTCGCGCCACTTCGACTTCGAGATGGTCCGACAGCGCATTGACGACGGAGACGCCGACGCCGTGCAGGCCGCCCGAGGTCTCATAGACCTTGGAGTCGAATTTGCCGCCCGAATGCAGCGTCGTCATGATGACTTCGAGCGCCGGCTTCTTGAATTTAGGATGCGGATCGACCGGGATGCCGCGGCCATTGTCGGTAACGGTCAGAAACCCGTCGGCCGAAAGCTCGACGTCGATGAAGGTGGCATGGCCGGCGACCGCCTCGTCCATCGAATTGTCGATGACCTCGGCGAACAGATGGTGCATCGCCTTGTCATCGGTGCCGCCAATATACATGCCGGGACGGCGCCGCACCGGCTCCAGCCCTTCCAGCACCTCGATGTCGGCAGCGCTGTAGCCTTCGCTGCCATCCTTGGTCGCAACGGGACGCTTCGCGGCCTGCACCAGCGGATCAGCTGGGCGCGCCGTTGTCCGGGTCGGTTGGGGCTGCTTTTCCAGATTGCCGAAAAGATCGTTGTTGTCGTCCATGCCTGCCATAGAATCCGGTGCCGCGAATCACCCGTCGATACTGCCACGCTTTTCAGCGCCAAGCGACGGAAGTTCCTGTTACGTTCGGGGATTTAACCCCTTCTTATCCTAAAACCTTTCGATAACCAAGCCGGCGGAAATAGGTCCGTGCGGACCGGCCGGGATTCCTGAATCTTTAACCAAGCGGCCTAGTGTGGGCCTCAATAAACAAAAGACCATCAGGGTGTCAGGGGTTAGTTGTGAGGGGCAAGGCCATAACCATGATCGGAATCGCCGCCGTCTTCGGCGCGATCTCGATCTTTGCCGCGGATTTCTGGGTCAAGAGCCAGGCCAGGACCGATGCCGAGGAAAAGACGGCGGCGATCCCGGCGCCCGTGACCCCAAAAGTTGAGTTCAAGACCATTGTGGTGGCCAACGCACCGCTGCGTTACGGCATGGAACTCGACCGCGCACAGCTCACTGAAATCCCATGGTCGGAAGAGTCCGTGCCGCAGGGCGCCTTCACCACCATCAACGCATTGCTTGCCGAAGGCAGCCGTGTTGTGCTGTCGCCGATCGAGATCAACGAGCCGGTGCTGCTCAGCAAGCTGTCGGGGCCGAACGGCCGCGCGACGCTGTCTAACATGATGACGCCCGGCATGCGGGCGGTGACCATCCGCACCGACGAGATCGCCGGGGTCGGCGGCTTCGTGATGCCGGGTGACCGCGTCGACGTGGTGCTGACTCGCGATGCCGGTGAAATCCAGGAAGTGGCCAAGAATGCGCAAGGCGCGGCCGGTTCGACCGTTACCTCCGAAATCGTCGTCTCCGACGCCAGGGTGCTGACCGTCGGGCAGGGCGCCGACGAGCGCCAGACCACGCCGCAGATCGCCAATTCCGTAACCATCGAGGTAACAACGGACGGCGCGCAGAAAGTGGCGCTTGCCCGCACCGTCGGCACCTTGTCGCTGTCGCTCCGCTCCTCCGCCGACGGCGGTGCCGCAAAGGACGGCGTCACCACCATCTCATCCTTCGGCGGGTCGGTCGCGTCCAGCGTTCAGGCCGCTGCCGGCGCGCTGTTCACGGCCGCGACCAAGGAGCCTGAGAGGCCGAAATTCAAGACGATCATCGTGACGCGCGGCACGCAGGTCGAGGAATACCAGGTTCCTGCGCGGGACCAGCCATAACTGCCGGTGGGGACCGGGCGAGGGACGGGACAGATGTCGGGACTTCATGCATATCGGATGACGAAAGGGCTGCGCCCAATGCGGGCGTTTGCGATGGCGGCTTGCCTCGCCGCGGCCGCAATGCTCGGCCTCAGCGCGCCGGCCAGGGCCGACAACGACATCGTCTATGTGTCGTCGACCAAGAATGCGTCGATCAAGGTGGCCAAGGGCAAGCCGAAGACGATCATGACCAATGCCGCCTTCTACCAGATCGTCATCGGCGATCCGGAGATCGCCAACGTCAATCCGCTGACC
Organism: Mesorhizobium sp. P171375; assembly: GCF_057786075.1. NCBI lineage: Bacteria > Pseudomonadati > Pseudomonadota > Alphaproteobacteria > Hyphomicrobiales > Phyllobacteriaceae > Mesorhizobium > Mesorhizobium sp. P171375. The sequence continues at coordinate 4,983,063 of NZ_JBYNWF010000001.1, read as the reverse complement.
GACAAATCCTTCTATGTGCTGGGCAACAATCTCGGCACCACCGGAATCGCGCTGTTCGACGAGAACAAGCAGCTGGTCGGCACCGTTGACATCGAGGTGACGTTGGACACCGACCAACTGGCCAGCACCATCCGCGCCAGCGTGCCGGACGCCAAGATCAAGGTCGGCTCGGCCAATGGCCGCGTCGTGCTGTCGGGCGAGGCGGACGACGCAGTCGCCGCCGAGAAGGCGAGCAAGATCGCCAGCCGCTTCTCCGGCAATGAGGAAGTGATCAATTCGGTCAACATCTCGTCCTCGCAGCAGGTTCAGCTCAACGTCCGCTTCGTCGAGATCAACCGCCAGGCCGGACAGGATCTTGGCGCCAAATACAGCGCCAATTTCGCTTACGGCCTTGGCGGGCGAGACGTCACCATCGAGCCGGGCTCGTTGCCGGCGGCGGGCAATGGCGAGATCATCGGCCGGCTGCTGTCAAACGGCCTGTCGATCGACGTTGCCATCAAGGCACTGGAGGAGCGCGGCCTTGCCAGGCGGTTGGCCGAGCCCAACCTGATCGCCCGTTCGGGGCAGACGGCAAGCTTCCTCGCCGGCGGCGAGTTCCCGATCCCGGTTTCCGAGGACAATGGCAAGATCTCGGTCAGCTACAAGAAATACGGCGTCAGCCTGGATTTCACGCCGACCGTGCTGAAGGACGGACTGGTCAGCCTCGACATCGCGCCGGAAGTGTCTTCGATCGATGCCTCGGCCTCCTACAATATCGGTGAGATTTCGGTGCCGGGCTTTATCGTGCGTCGCGCCAGGACATCGGTCGACCTGAAGAACGGCCAGAGCTTCATGATCGCCGGTCTACTTCAATCGCAGAACGACATCACCACGTCGCGTCTTCCCGGCCTCGGCAAGCTGCCGGTGCTCGGCCCGCTGTTCTCCTCGAAATCCTATCAGCGGCGCGAGACCGATCTGGTGATCATCGTCACCCCCTATCTGGTCAAGCCGGTCGATCCGTCGAAGAAGTTGCTCGAGCCGACCGACGGCACGCAGCCGGCCAGCAATGTCGACTATTTCCTCAACAACACCGAAGAAGTGAAGGCGTCCGACGCCAACCGCGCAATGGCAATGGCCAGCGGCAGCACGGCACAGCCGGCCCCGGTCACCACGGTCGGGCATTTCCTCGACCTGCCGAAGGATTGAAGCCATGCGCATGGGACCATGCATCGCCCTGCTGTTCGCCGGCCTCGCCAGCGGCTGCACCAGCGACGACTATATCCGCAGCGAGGGGCCGACGACGGCCGCCGGCAACGCGCAGGCTGCCAATACGGCCATGCAGATGGTCGATCCCTGGAAGTACGGCGTCCAGAACACCAGGCTGCTGGTGCCGGCGCAGCGCAGTGAGGCGGCGGTCAACGCCGCCGATCAGGCGGCGGGCGCCAAGGCAGTGCAACCAACGTCGACAACCGATTGATCTTCCTGGCGATTTTACCGGGAATGACCTGACAGGCTGACAAAATGGCAAGCGGCATCAAAACCAAGAAAATCCTGCTGGTGTCCAGCGACCGGACCTTTGTGCAGGATACGCGCACCGCGTTCGCGGCCTCGGAGGTGATCCAGCTTTCGACCGTCGAGAAGAACATTTCCGAACTGCGCGGCGAGGTCCAGGAAGCCGATTTCGGCGCGCTCATCGTCGACATGGATGCGGCGAAGCTGGAAGAGATCGAGTCGCTGCAGCGCATCATGCGCCGGCTCGAAGGCCGGGTTCCGGTCGTCGTCGTCACCCAGGAGTTCAACGCCGCCGCGGTGCGCATCCTGGTGCAGCTGCAGGTCGCCGATTTCCTGGTCAAGCCGATCACCACCGCAGACCTGGTGCGCTCCGCCATCCGCGCGCTGCAAGGGCCGGGACGCGAGGAAAACACCGAGTCGCAGATCTACACCTTCATGCCGGCCGCCGGTGGCGTCGGCACCACGACGCTGGCGTTGCAAACCGCCTTCCAGCTGCATCATTCGGTGACGCGCGGCGCGTCGACCTGCGTGGTCGACCTCAATTTCCAGCAGGGCGCCTGCGCCGAATATCTCGACCTTGAGCCGCGCTTCGACATCACCGAAATCGAGAACCAGCCCGAGCGCCTCGACCGGCAGCTGCTGGATGTGATGCTGTCCAAGCATGCCAGCGGGCTCTGCGTGCTGGCCGCCCCCACACATCCATCCGAAATGCGCTCGTTCAAGACCGATGTCGTGGTGCGCATGCTCGATCTCGTCTCGGCCTATTTCGACAATGTCGTCATCGACATGCCGCGCACCTGGTTTCCGTGGACGGAGACGGTGCTGCTCGGCTCCAACAAGCTCTACATCGTCGCCGAAATGACGGTGCCGTGCCTGCGCCACACACAGCGGCTGATCCAGGCAGTCTACGAGACGGCCGGCAAGGAAGTGAAGCCCAATGTCATCGTCAACCGGTTCGAGCAGAAGATGTTCGACAACGGTATCAAGCAGGCGGATGTGCAGGAAATCCTCGGCGAGCATTTCGTCGGCGGCATCTCCAACAATTACCGGCTGGTGCGCGAAGCGGTCGACCGCGGCGTGCCGCTGCACGAGATCGACCCGAACGCCAATGTCGTCAACGATCTGAAGAAGATCATCCTGCCGGAAGAAGCCGTGGCGACGCCGGAGAAATCACGCTCGCTGTTCGGCATCGGCAGGGGACTCCTGAAGAGGAAAGCGGGATGACCAGTCGCTTCTCGACCCTGCAGAACCGTGACGTCCGCCCGCTGAAGCCGGCCGATGCCGCGCCGGTCGCGCATCATGCGGTGGTCATTCCGACGATCCGCAAGGCCTCGCCGCCGAAGCCAGATACAACGCCGGGAAAAAGCGCCAACAAGGTGCTCGACGCCCGCGTGCGCATTCACCGTCTGTTGCTCGAGGAAATCAACCTTGTCGCGCTGGAGCGCCTGCCCAAGGAAGAGATGCGTCGGCAAGTGCAGGAATTCGTATCGGAAAAGACCCGTCAGGAGCGGATGGCGATCAACACCGTCGAGCTCGAGTCGCTGGTCGACGACATCGTCGACGAGATGGTCGGCCTCGGTCCGCTGGAGCCGCTGCTCAAGGACCCCGACATCAACGACATCCTGATCAACGGCCACCAGAACTGCTTTGTCGAAAAACGCGGCAAGCTGCAGCAGGTCCACATCCCGTTCAAGGATGAGGCGCACCTGTTGCGCATCATCAACAAGATCGTCGCCGCCGTCGGTCGCCGGGTCGACGAATCGCAGCCGATGGTTGACGCCCGCATGCTCGACGGCTCGCGCTTCAACGCCGCCATCCGGCCGGTGGGCGTCGACGGGCCGCTGGTGTCGATCCGCAAGTTTTCCAAGAACAAGCTCGGCCTGCACAAACTGGTCGAGTTCGGCGCCATCACCCAGAATATGGCCGAGGTGCTGGCCGCCGCCGTGCATGCCCGCAAGACCACCATCATCTCGGGCGGCACCGGCACCGGCAAGACGACGATGCTCAACGCGCTGTCGGCCTTCATTCCGGAAGACGAGCGGCTGATCACCATCGAAGACGCGGCCGAACTGCAACTGCAGCAGCCGCATGTCGCGCGCATGGAAACGCGCCCCGCCAACATTGAAGGTCATGGCGAACTGAAGCAGCGCGACCTGGTCAAGAACGCGCTGCGCATGCGCCCCGACCGCGTCATCCTCGGCGAGTGCCGCGGCGAGGAGGCCTTCGACATGCTGCAGGCGATGAACACGGGCCATGAAGGTTCGATGGCGACCATCCACGCCAACACGCCGCGCGACGCCATTTCACGCCTGGAGCAGATGCTGGGTATGACCGGCATGCCGATGACGGTGCAATCGATCCGCAGCCAGATCGCCAGCGCGCTCGACCTTATCGTCCAGCTGACGCGCCTCTCCGACGGCAAGCGCAAGGTGACCAGCGTCGCCGAGGTGACCGGCATGGAAGGCGACGTCATCCAGATGCAGGAGATATTCCGCTTCGTGCGCACCGGCATGGAAGCCGACGGCACCATCCTCGGTCACTACGAGGCGACCGGCATTCGCCCGCGCTTTCTTGAGGATCTGCGCAATATGGGCATCGAATTCCCCGGTAAATATTTCGAACCCGGCCGACCGCAGGAGTAGGCTGGTGTTCGAGAGTTTCAGCCCGATCTATGTCGTCTATGCCGCGGCAGCGCTGACCGGCATCATGATCGCCGAAGGCTGCTATCTGCTTTTTGCCGGCCGTAGCGACAAGCGCCTGGCCATCAACCGGCGCATGAAGCTGCAGGAAAACAAGATCAGCCAGGAACAGGTGCTGATCCAGCTGCGCAAGGAGCGCGGCCTGGACGCCGGCACCTCGCTGTTCTCGCCCGATCGTTTTCGCGCCTTGCGCACGCAGTCGGGCATGGTGATGCCGTTGCCGAAATTCCTGATGATCACGACGGGCGTGGCACTGGCGATGATGCTCACCGCACTCTGGTACGGTCTGCCGCTGCTGCTCGCCATCTTGCTGTTTGTGATGCTCGCGCCACTGCTGCCGGTGCTGGTGCTGCGTACCAAGCGCAGCCGCCGGGTCAAGCGGTTCGGCGTGCAACTGCCGGAAGCGCTGGAGTTGATCACGCGCGGCCTTAAGGCCGGGCATCCGGTTCCGGTGGCGATCTCCATGGTGTCGCGCGAGATGCCCGATCCGATCGGCACCGAGTTCGGCGTTATCTCCGACGAGGTGACCTATGGTTCCGACCTGGTCTCGGCGTTGAACTCACTGTTCGACCGGGTCGGCCAGGAGGATCTGCCGCTGTTCGTTACCGCGGTGTCGATCCAGACGAGTTCGGGCGGCAATCTGCGCGAGATCCTCGACGGGCTGTCGACGACGATCCGCGAACGCGGCAAGCTGCGCCGCAAGGTGCGCGCCATTTCGACGGAAGGCCGCATGTCGGCCTATATCCTGACTGCGGTGCCCGCGCTGCTGTTCGCCGCCATCATGGTGCTGATGCCGCAATTTTACAGCCAGGTCTGGGATGTGCCGAAGACCTGGTACCTGCTGGGCGGCTCGGTGTCATGGCTGATGCTGGGCAACATCATCATGTTCAAGATGTCGAACTTCCGGTTCTGAGATGGAACAGATGATCCAGTTCCTCGCCTCGCTGGCGCCGACCTCGATGATGCCGGTGGCCGCGCTGCTGCTGGCATTGGGCGGCGGCGCGGTGGCATGGCCGCTGGTGTTGGCCAAAGGCGACCGCAACGATCTCAAGCGCCGGCTCAAGGTCGACGACAGGAAGGCTCCCGAACAGGTCGAGGCGGCGCCGAAGAAGAGCCAGAGCGTCGTGCGCGAGAAGGCGGTGAAGCGGGCGCAGGAATTCTACGCCAAGAGCGATCCGGAAAATGTCGCCCGGCTGCGCATGAAGCTGATCCAGGCGGGCTATATGGAGCCGCGCGCGGTCGGCACGTTCTTCCTGATCCGCTTCGGCTGTCTCGTGGGCACAGCGATCGGCGCGTTCCTGGTCAATCAGTGGATGGCGAGCGCCGATTCCACCGCGACCAGCCGCTGGACCTTCATCATCCTGTCGGGAGCCGCCGGCTATTTCGTGCCCGGCCTGGTGCTCAGCCAGAAGGTGCGGGAAAAAATGCGCGAATACCGCAACGGCTTTCCCGACTTCATGGATTTGATGATCGTCTGCTCCGATGCCGGCATGAGCATGGAAGCCGGCATCGAGCGCGTCTCGAAGGAACTGGCCAAGACCTATCCGTCGCTCAGCCAGAACCTGCAGTTGGTGTCGCTGGAACTGAGGGCTGGCCGCAGCCTCGACGATGCCCTGAAGGCGCTCGCCGACCGCCTCAGCCTTGACGAGGTGCGCTCCTTCGCCACGCTCCTGCAGCAGTCCAAGGAACTCGGCACCAGCCTCGCCGGGGCGCTGCGTGTGTTCTCCGACGAAATGCGCCACAAGCGCATGTCGCTGGCCGAGGAAAAGGCACATGCCTTGCCGGCCAAGATGTCGGTGCCGGTGGTGGTGTGCATCCTGCCGGTGGTGCTGATGATCGCCGTCATTCCGATCATCGTCAAAATGACTGCCGCGCAGTAGATACGTCGGAGCCGCCCGGCGACTTCCTGCGGTTACTCTCTTCAATTAGCCCTGCCTGGATTTCGCGGGACCCGGCCAGTGTGGCCGCTTCGGCAAAACCTGCAGATGAGTGATCAGCCAATGCGAATAATCTTGTGCACCGTCTTCCTCTGCCTTGCCACGGCTGGCTTGTCGCCTGCCCAGGCTGCGGCCGGCAACTGCGGCGATGCTGCCGCTCTCGTGCAGCAGGCCTATCCCAAGGCTCGAAAGAGTGCTGACGGCACCTCGTTCACACTCGAGCCCCATACCAGCATCGCTCAAACCCTCCGGGACGGCGATACGCCGTTCGGTTTGGTCTGCAAGGTCTGGCCCGCCCATGACGAATTGTTGCTGGTCGCGGTGCCGCTGATTGACAGCTCCCAATCCAGCGACGACCGACACGTCGGCGATATCGAGTTGCTGGTGGTCGACCGGAACAGCCTGCAGGTGCGCCAGCGGCTGCTCCAGCCTGATCTGATGACGGATGACGCCATCGCAATCCGCGAGATCGAGTTCGACACCGGCCGCTATGGGCTGGCCCCTGGTATCACCGCCTTCGGCCTGCGCATCGAGATGGCAAACCATTCGCAGCCGAATCCTTTTAGCGAGACCGATCTGCGGCTCTATGCGGTTGACGGCAACGGCCTGCGGGTGGTGCTCGCTGGCATGATCGTGGCAGGCAGTGGCGGCGAGGGCGATACCAACTGCGCAGGATCGTTTCATTCCACTCAGGTGACGCTGACCATGGGCCGGGCGATACATCACGGCTATCACGACATTCATGTGGTCGAGCGATCGGATACCGATAATCCATTTCCTGATGCGAACGGGGAGTGCCAGTCCCATCCCGGCAAGTCCACAGGCCATACCTATCGGCTGCGTTATGACGGCAGCCGCTATCCGGTTCCGGCGGCGCTCAACGCCTTGGAACCTTGAGGCCGGTGGCGTCGATGCCGATCGAAGGCTGCGCCTCGTGGTTAACGGACGGTGTGCCGGAAACCAAATTTTCAGCGCATTTCAGCACTGAAGCTTAATCGCTCTCCTGTACACATGATCCCCAGAGAATGACCCGATAAATCGGGCGATTGGGGCAGGGGCATGCGTCACAGAAGTCTCACTGCAATGGCCGCGCTAGCGGCCGTCTTGGCGGTCAGCGGTTGTACGACTGAGAATGTCGACAAGACCAAGACCACATCGATCCAACCGGCGGCAAAGGACGTCAGCACGTCCGACCTGGCGCAGGGCAAGGCGCAGTTCCGCGACGCCAATTACGGTCTTGCCGAACAGCATTTCCGCAAGGCCGTGGAGCTGAAGGCCGATAGTGCCGAGGGATGGATGGGGCTGGCGGCGTCCTACGACGAGCTCGGCCGCTTCGACTTCGCCGACCGCGCCTATGACCAGCTGTTGAAGGTTGCCGGGCGCAAGCCGCAGATCGTCAACAATATGGGCTATTCGCAGCTGCTGCGCGGCAACAAGCAGAAGGCAAGAGCCCTGCTGATGGAAGCAAGGGCAGGCATGGCCGACCCGACCGTGGTCAACGCCAATCTGGCGCTGCTCAACAAGGGGTGAGGCTTCGCAACCGTCGTTTGCGGTATCTGCCGCGATCTATCGACGGTTTGTAAACCCTGTCGGAAATTTGCACTGCAAGCCCGGTCAAAAACGGTATCTCGAAGCGGCCGCTCGCCTATGATGCGGTGTAACCGACGATCCCTGAAGGCTGTCGTTCACCCATGCTGGATTTCAGTTCCCTCCTGCTGGCGGCTGCGCTGTCGGGCACATGCCTCAGCGTTACCATGTTTGCGATCTGGTTCACGGCGCCGCGTGCGCGCTTTGTGCTGACGGTGGCGTGCGGCATCCTGGTCCTTGTCGCCCATGTCATCGTGTTCTGGCGCTACACAAGGGAGCCCAATCCCTGGCTTTCCCAGGCAGCTCTGGCGCTGCTCAGCCTCGGTTTCCTGGCCCTCTCGCTTTCGGCCATGCAGTATCTCGGTGTGCGCGACCACAGTCGAGCCGTCCTGCCGACCCTGCTTGCGATGGCGATCTGCGCCGGCGTGACCTATCTCGGTTTCGACGGTGTCGGTTTCATCCTCACCTATACGACGGTAACGGTGCTGCTCGCCTCGATCGGGGTGATGTTCTGGGTAAAGGGCGGCGGTCATGATCGCGGCATTCTTCTGGTCGTCTCGGCCTTGAGCGGCGTCTGTGGTCTGTCCTTCGGGCTCTGCGGCGCGGTGCTTCTGGTCAAGGGCCAGTGGGTGCTTGGCGTCGCGCCCGACAATTGGGCCGAGCGGCTGAATTCCGTCGTCGCGGTCGCATGCATGACGGCGCTCGGCGCGCTGACGCTGTCGCTGCACCATTTGCAGGCGCAGATCGAACTGAAGGCCGAGACCTTGACCGACCCGCTGACCGGCCTGATGAACCGGCGGGCTTTGAATTCACTCTATGGCGAGCGCGTCTTCGGTCCGTTCATGTCGGTCGCCATGTTCGACCTCGATCATTTCAAGCGGACCAACGATGTCTATGGCCATCCGGTCGGCGACCGGGTGCTGTGCCGCTTCGCCGCAATCATCAAGAAGTATGACAGGGCCGGCGTCCACGCCTTCCGGCTGGGCGGCGAGGAGTTCGCGCTGGTCATGTCGCGGATGACCGAGGACAAGGCCTACGATCTCGCCAGCAAGATCGGCGTCGCCTTCGGTACGGAAGTGGTGCCGACGCCGCGCGGTCCGCTGCGCAGCAGCGTCAGCGGCGGCATCGGCTTCGGCGCGGAGGGCGGCAGCAGCCTCGACGAGGTGCTGGCCGAGGCCGACAAGGCGCTCTACGCGGCCAAGCACGCCGGGCGAAACCGCGTGCTGATCCTGGACAAGACGAGCAAGGCCGACGGGCCGGCCTTGCGTTCTGCTTGATCCATTTGCTTTTCCGCAATTCCCAAGGGAAAGCGCTGCGCGCTTTTCCCGGGAAAACCGCGTCGCATTTTCCCGGGAATTGCCTGTAGCCTCTACTCGGCGGCGCCGAGATATTCCGACAGCGGCGGGCAGGAACAGACGAGGTTGCGGTCGCCGGCGACATTGTCGATGCGCGACACCGGCGGCCAGTATTTGGCCGCGGTATCGACGTCTCCGGCGGGGTAAGCCGCTTCCAGCCGTGAATAAGGATGCGTCCACTGGCCGGCAAGCATTTCGGCCGCCGTGTGCGGCGCGTTGACCAGCGGGTTGTCCTCGAGCGGCCATTCACCCTTCGCCACTTTGGCGGCCTCGCCGGCAATGGCGATCATCGCCTCGCAGAACCGGTCGAGCTCGCGCTTGGGCTCGGACTCGGTCGGCTCGACCATCAGCGTGCCGGCGACCGGGAACGACATGGTCGGCGCGTGAAAACCGTAGTCGATCAGGCGCTTGGCGATGTCGTCGACACTGATGCCGGCGCTTTCCTTGAGCACGCGGGTGTCGAGGATGCATTCATGCGCGATGCGATCGTGCCTGCCCTTGTAGAGAAGCGGGAAGTACGGCGCGAGCCGCGTCGCCACATAGTTGGCTGAGATGATTGCCGTCTCCGTCGCCTGCTTCAGCCCGCCGGCGCCCATCATGCGGATGTACATCCAGGTGATCGGCAGGATGGAAGCGCTGCCGAACGGGGCAGCCGACACGGCATGCGCCGAGCCTTCGGTGACATGACCCGGCAGATAGGGCTTGAGATGCGCCCTGACGCCGATCGGGCCGACGCCCGGACCGCCGCCGCCATGCGGAATGCAGAAGGTCTTGTGCAGGTTCATATGGCAGACATCGGCGCCGATGTCGGCGGGTCGCGCCAGGGCGACCAGCGCGTTGAGGTTGGCCCCGTCGAAATAGACCTGGCCGCCATGCTCATGGATCAGGGCGCAGAGGTGGCGCGCGCCTTCTTCGTAGACGCCGTGCGTCGAAGGATAGGTGAACATCAGCGCTGCGAGATTCTTGGAATGCTCGTTGGCCTTGGCCCGCATATCGTCCATGTCGATATTGCCGTCTTCCAGGCAGCGCACGACGACGACGCTCATGCCGGCCATGGCCGCACTCGCCGGATTGGTGCCATGCGCGGAGGAGGGGATCAGGCAGATGGTGCGATGGCCTTCACCGCGCGCGCGGTGATAGGCGCGGATGGCGAGCAAGCCGGCATATTCGCCCTGGCTGCCGGCATTGGGCTGCAGGCTGACGGCGTCGAAGCCGGTAATCTCAGACAGCCAGCCCTCCAGTTCGCCGACCATCGCGCGATACCCCTGCGAATGGCTGGCCGGCGCGAAGGGGTGCAGATTGGCGACGCTCGGCCAGCTGACCGGCATCATTTCGGCCGCCGCGTTGAGCTTCATGGTGCAGGAGCCCAGCGGGATCATGGTGCGGTCGAGCGCCAGATCCTTGTCGGCCAGCCGGCGCAGCAAGCGCATCATGTCGGTCTCGGAGTGGTTCTCGCGGAAGACCGGCTGGGTCAAAAACTCCTTGCCACGCGGCTTGCCGGGCATTGCGCCGGCTTCGGCGGTGCCTGGCTTGGCGCCGAACAGGGCGGCGATCGCCTCGAGATCGGCTTCGGTCGAGGTTTCGTCGAAGGCGATGCTGATGCGGTCGGCATCGATGATGCGCAGCAGCCGGCCACCCTTTTCAGCGGCAGCCGCAATCGAAGCAGCCTTGCCTTTCACTTCGGCCGTCACTGTGTCGAAACGGCGTAAGCCGAGCACCGAAACGCCTGATGCCTTCAGGCCTGCCGCGAGGCGATTGACGAGCTCATGGATGCGCGCTGCAATCGCCTGCAGTCCGGCGGGGCCATGCCAGATCGCATAGGCCGTCGCCATGTTGGCAAGCAGCGCCTGCGCGGTGCAGATGTTGGAGGTCGCCTTGTCGCGGCGGATGTGCTGTTCGCGTGTCTGCAGGGCGAGACGATAGCCCGGGCGGCCTTTGCTGTCGGTGGACTGGCCGACGAGGCGGCCGGGCATCAGCCGGGTCAGTTTGTCGGAGACGGCGCAGTAGGCGGCGTGCGGGCCGCCAAAGCCCATCGGCACGCCAAAGCGCTGCATCGGGCCGACGGCGATGTCGGCGCCGAGCTTGGACGGGGCATCGGTCAGCGTGAGCGCGAGCGGATCGGCGATGAAGACGACGACCGCACCGGTGGCGCGGGCCTTGTCGATCGCCGCCTTGTGGTCGCCATAGACACCAAACGTGTCCGGCCAGGAAACGAGCAGAGCGGCGGTGTTGTCGTCGATGGTCTCGCCGTCGATCTCGATGCCGAGCGGTTCGGCGCGGGTGCGCACGACGTCCAGCGTCTGCGGATGTGGCGTACCGGCCAGCGCCACCTTGGTGCGCTTGTCGCGATGATGGCGCAAGGCGATGCCGACGGCTTCGGCCACCGCCGTCGCCTCATCGAGCAGTGAGGCCGAGGCCACGGGCAGCCCGGTCAGCTCGGTGACCAGGGTCTGGAAATTGAACAGCATTTCCAGGCGGCCCTGGCTGATCTCGGCCTGGTAGGGCGTATAGGCGGTGTACCAGGCCGGGTTCTCAAACAGGTTGCGCTGGATGACCGGCGGCACATGGACGCCGTGATAGCCGGCGCCAATGAAGCTCTTCAGCACCGTGTTCTTCGCCATGGTCGCCGACAATTCGGCCAACGCCTCGGCTTCGCTCGCCGGTGCGGGCAGCGTCAGCGGCAGGTCGAGGCGGATCGACTGCGGCACGGCCTGGCTGATCAGCGTCTCGACGGAGGGAACGCCGATCACGGCAAGCATGGCTCTGACATCATTGACATCAGGGCCGATATGGCGGGCCGAGAAGGGGGTAAGTGCTGCGCTCATCGTTTTTAAGTCCTGTTATCAGCCGATATGGGCTTTGTAGGCGGCGTCATCCATGAGGCCGGCGAGCTGGCCTTCGTCGGCAAGCTTCATCTTCCACAGCCAGCCGTCGCCGGTCGCCGCCGAGTTGACCAGCGAAGGGTCCGAGGACAGTGCGCCATTGGCGTCGGTGATCTCGCCATCGACCGGCGCATAGACGTCGGAGGCCGCCTTGACGGATTCGACAACCACGGCCGTATCGCCCTTGCTCAGCTTCGTGCCGATTTGAGGCAGTTCGACAAAGACAAGATCGCCAAGCTGTTCCTGCGCATAGTCGGTGATCCCGACGGTGGCGATGCCGCCCTCGACGCTCAGCCATTCGTGATCTTGTGTGAAATAGGTTTTTGCCATCGGGATTTATCCTTTGCGGTAGCGATGAGGAGTGAAGGGCAAGGAACTGATATCGATCGGGATTTTCGTCCCGCGAACGTCGGCGAAGAGTTTTGTCCCTGGCTTGGCCAGGGGCGTTGACGCGTATCCCATGGCGACGGGGTGGCCGGCCGAAGGGCCGAAGCCGCCTGATGTGACATGGCCGGCCGCATTGCCGTCGGCGTCGAACAGGGCAGCACCGGCGCGCACCGGTTGGCGGCCGTCCGGCTTCAGGCCGACGCGCTTTTGCGCCGCGCCACGCTCCAGGATCGCCCGCAAGGCGTCGGCACCGATGAAGGATCCGCTGGCACGGAGATCCTTGGGGATCGCCCACATCAGGCCGGCACTGGCCGGATCGATTTCCGGCGTGATGTCCTGGCCATGCAGGCAGAGGCCGGCCTCCAGCCGCAGCGAGTCGCGTGCAGCAAGGCCGATCCACAACACGCGCTCGTCCTCAAGCAATTTCGCAACCAAAGCCCGCGCATCCGCTTCCGGCAGGCCGATCTCGAATCCGTCCTCGCCGGTATAGCCGGAGCGGCTCATGAACCAGTTCTGCTTCGGCTCGATGCCGTGCATGAACAGCAGCGAGCCGGTCTCAATGCCGGCGCGGGACAAGGCAGCCCACGCTTCGGGTCCCTGGATGGCGAGAAAGACGCGGTCAAGCGCCTCGACCTTCACATCGAAATCCGCCGCCAGCGCGCGCAAATGCTTCTCGTCCTCAACAGCATTGCCGGCATTGGCGACCACCATGAACCTGGTATCGCCGAGCCGGGTGACGATCAGGTCGTCGATGATCCCGGCGGCCTCATTGAGGAAAAAGGTGTATTTGGACTGCGAAATGTCGAGCGCGCCGGCATCGAGCGGGCAGGCGCGGTTGAGCAGGGCGCCGGCGCCAGGGCCGCCGACTTCGAACAGCTTCATATGCGAAATGTCAAACAGGCCGGCATGTTCGCGGGTGTGGAGGTGCTCCTTCATCACGCCGGCCGGATAGGTCAGCGGCATCGACCAGCCGGCAAAGGCGCCAAAGCGCGCGCCGGCGGCGGTGTGTAGGTCCTCGAGGGGAAGGTGTTTGGTATCGTCGCCCGTCATGTCATCTCCAGAGTCGCACGCAATCGGCCGCTGCTGGCGACCAGTCCGTGCCCCTCTGTCTGAAGCCTGAGAGACTCGCGCAACCGGAACTCTGTCAGCGGCGCTTACACCTTCGGCGCGGGGGCAAGCCCCGACTTTCCAGAGTGTCTTTCCCGTCTACGGTTCTTTTGCCTGAGAGATTTCGGGCGATTTCCCCTTCGGCGGCAGCTCGCGCTGCTCTCTCCCGCAAACAGGTAGGACTCAGACCTGAGCCCTCGACGCGCCATCCATAGCTTGTCGGCGACACGTTGTCACCTGCCAGCGACATCTTCCTGACAAGTCTTCGCTAACCACGCCGTTTGCCGGTTTTTCAAGACACTGCTGATAGTTTGGCCGGTAGTTGGGTTAGCACGACGGACGGGGACTGACAGATGGGCGAACGGATCGGGAGCGCACCGGTGGCGGGGCTGACTTCGAAAGATCGCATCACGGCGGAAGATGTCGTCATGTTGCGCCGCGAAGTGTTCGCCGATGGCGTGGTGAGCCGTGGTGAGGCCGAGGCGCTGTTCGCGCTTGACGCCACGGCCAGGGACAAATCCCCGGAATGGCCTGAATTCTTCGTCGAGGCCGTCACGGATTATATCGTCCACCAGGAAAAGCCGGCGGGCTACATTTCCGAGGACAATGCCGACTGGCTCATCAGGACGATCTCGCGTGACGGGATGGTCGATAGTCGCACCGAGCTGGAGCTCCTGGTGCATGTGCTGGAGAGGGCGAAATCATCGCCCGGCCGGCTGTCCGCCTATGCGCTGGAGCAGGTCGCCCATGCGGTGGTCGACGGTAAGGGGCCGCTGATGCTTGGCGGCACGCTGGTTCCCGGGCTGGTCGCCAAGGCCGAAGTCGATCTGTTGCGCCGCATCCTCTATGCCTATGGCGGCGACGGTAACATCGCCATCACCCGCACCGAGGCCGAAGTCCTGTTCAGGATCAACGAGCAGACTTCCGCCGCCGGCAATGATCCGTCCTGGAACGAACTGTTCGTCAAGGCGCTCGCCAATTTCGTCATGTGTTCGGCCGGCTACGAAGCGCCGACGCGCGAGGCTGCCTTGCGCCGTGACAGCTTCTTCGAACAGGCCGAGCCTGAGATTGGCGGCTTTTTCAGCCGGATGGTGTCGGGCGGGCTCGCCGGCATCATGGAAGCCTATCGTTCGCCCGGCGATATCGAGGCCGAGTGGGAATCGAAGAACCGGGCTGCCGAAGCGCTCGCGCGCCGTGCCGAAACGATCGATGCCGGCGAGGCAAAATGGCTGGCCGAGCGTATCGGCACCCACCGCCCGCTGCACGACAATGAACGCGCGCTGCTGACGCTGATCAAGCACGCCTCGCCGGAGATTCACCCGGCGCTCAAGCCACTGCTCGACAAGGTGGCGTGAACTCGATCGGCAGGCTCAATCAAATCCCGCCATACCAGTCGTAGCCATTGTCTTCCCAATAGCCGCCGCGGCCGCCGCCGACAGCGGCAAAACTGTCGACGAGTTCTATTCTGTAGAGGTATTTCGGCATCTTGTAGCCGAGCTGGCGCTCGACGCGCACGCGCAGCGGCGCGCCGTTTTCGACTGGTAGCGGCTTGCCGTTGACGCCGTAGGCCAGGATCGTTTGCGGATGACGGGCATCGATCAGGTCGATGCTGCCGTAATATTTGATCTCGCCGGAGAGGCTGCGGTCGATCGTGTCGAGGCAGTGGAACATGACGTAGCGCGCCTGCGGCTTGACCACAGCCTGATCCAGCACCAGCGACAGCGGCGTTCCGGTCCATTTGGCGATGCAACTCCAGCCTTCGACGCAGTCATGCCGGGTGATCTGGGTGCGGCTCGGCATGTTCTGCAGCTGCTCGCGGCTGAGCGACAGCGGCTTTTCGACCAGGCCCGTCACTTCCAGCCGCCAATCGGCGAAATTGTTGGCGAGCAGGCCTTTGTAGGTGTCGTCGTCGGGCGCGGTCACGCCGTTCGGCCGCTGCGGCTGGCGGATGTCGGCCTCGGAAAATTCCGGCGCCAGCGCGTCGCGGCCGGCAAGCCAGCGCTGCGCGCGATAGGTTAGGCCGTTGGCGTTTTCGAGGAAGCTGCGCAGGCCGTCGCCCATGCCGAGCTGGCTGTCGAAGGCATCGCAGCCCGACAGCATGATGCCGGAAACACCGAGGCTGGCACCGGTCAGGAATTTGCGGCGGCTGATCTGGAACTTGGCCATGTCAGACGCTCCTCTCGGCGGGTTTGTCGTCATGCGCGGGAGGATCGGTGCGGTACCAGCCGGTGATGATCGAGCGCAGTTCGTTGATCGGGCCGGCAGCAAGGATCATCAGCATGTGGATGATGAAAAACCCGACCAGCAACACCATCACCGTGAAATGGATGGTGCGAGCCGTCTGCCGGCCGCCGAGCACCTCGTTGAGCCAGGGCAACACCGAATTCATGCTCGGCGACATGGCAAGGCCGGTGATGATCATCAGCGGCAACAGCACGAACAGCACGCCGCCATAAGCCATTTTCTGCAGCGTGTTGTATTCACGGGTGTGGTGAAACCTGAGCTTGGCGTGGTCGATAATGTCCTGCGGCAAGCGCTTGAGGTCGTCCAGGCGCGGAGCCAGATCACGGCGCAGGTGGCCGTTGACCAGGCTGGCGACCAGCCAGACGACCAGGGTGGTAGTCAGTATCCAGGCAAAGAAGAAATGCACGACGCGGGCGGTGCCGAGGTCGTAGTAGGACGGGATCGTCGCCCAGGACGGGAAGGCGCGCGAAGTTTCCTGACCGGCCGGGCCCGACCAGCCGAGCACGCCGGTGGTGTCGAAGCGATGGCCGAAGATCTCGGTATAGCCGCGCGGACCGGTCGTGGTGTTTTCGGCGCCGATGGCAAAGACAGTGTTGTTGTACTCGAAGCCGGATTGCTTGCCGATGTAGAGCTGCGGGCGGGCGTTGAAGATCTGCAGACCGGACAACAGCATGAAGAATAGCGAAATCGCCCACAGCCAATGCGTCAGACGGGTCCAGCGCGATTGCCGGTAGATTAGCGTCTTATCCTTCGTCGCGGCGGCATCGGCCCCGGCGTCAGGCTGGCTCATGGCAACGGTATTCATCTTTTTCCTTGCCTTCTGGCTGCGCGATCCTGGCATGGCCGCGCAAGTCGTTCTCCTCCCAATACGTCGCTATCGAAAGCGATGTTTCATGCGATCACGTTTTTATTACGGGCAGATTCTCATTACGGGCCCGAATTGCCAAGGCTGACCGCGAGATTGACGACGGCAGCGACGATGACCGTGTTGAAGAAGAACGACAGGATCGAATGGACAAGCACGACGCGGCGCATATGCGAGGTGGTTATCGCCGTGTCGGCAGTCTGCGCGGTCATGCCGATCACTGTCGCGAAATAGAGGAAATCCCAGCCATCCGGCCGTTTGCTGCCGGGAAAATCGAGGCCGCCGACCGGCATCTTCTTCTTTGTTTCGGCATCGATTGCGTCGCCGTCCATCCAGTAGACATGAGCATAGTGAAGCGCCGCCAGGGAGTGGATGGTGAACCAGCCAAGCGGGATCGACAACATAGCAATACCGAGTTCGGTCGGGTCGCGGTCCTTGTGGTTGATCAGCAGGAACAAAAGGACGATGGCGATGCTGACGACACCCAGCGTAATGGCAAAGATGCCCAGCACCGGCAGGTCGACCTCGCGCGCATTCTTGCTGAGATAGCGACCGGACAGCAGCGGCATCTTGGCGAGGACGAGTGCGATGAAGACGACGAAGAAGGCGTCGGCAGCGATCGAGACGGAATAGGCAAGCGGCAAGCCCGCGATCAGCGCGATAACCAATGCCGGCAGACCGACGCATGCCGACACCAGGAATTGCTTGTGTCGGTGCAGCGGGTTCGTGATGGGGATGTCTGTTGCCATGGGCCGGCCTCGGGTGCCGTTTCTATTCCGGTGTGACGGATTTCAGCGCCCGCCGCAAGATACGGTCGAGTTCACCCAGGAAGCGCGAGCGGTCCTGCGGCGCAAAGCTGGCATTGTAGCCCTTGCTCTCGCCGGTCTCGCGCAAATGCTGCTTCAAATCGCGCATCGCCACCGCCATGCCGATGGTTTCGGGCGTGAAAGGGCGACCGGTTGGCCCAAGCACATGGGCGCCCAGCGCCACGGCGCGGGCGGCAAGCGGAATGTCGGCGGTGATCACGATGTCGTTGGATTTCGCGTTGTCGACGATCCAGTCGTCGGCGGCGTCAGCACCCTTGGAAACGACGACGTTGCGGATCATCGGATCGCGCGAGGGACGAAGCCCGCCATTGGAGACGTAAGTGACGACGACGCCATGGCGCTCGGCGACCTTTTCGATCTCGGCTTTCACCGGGCAGGCGTCGGCGTCGACGTAGATCTGGGGAGGGTCGACGCTAGTCGCGTTCATAGCGTGTGAACTTCAAATTATAACCGCGCGGCTCGGCGCCGGGCGGTTCCTCGGCCTCGGTGTCATAGACGTAGATTTTCCCAGTACAAGCAAATCCGACATGTTGGCCGATGGTGCGGATCATATCGGTCGCTTGATCGGAGTTATAAGCCCAGACGCTCATGCCAAAGAAAGCGGGTCCCGCGTCGGCAGTTCCGTACTCCGCGTTTGGAGACACCACTTCGCCGTCGGCCAGCAGCGTGTAGTGATGAAAGTCGGTTCTCACCCGCCCATAGCGGAGCTTCAACTTCCAGTTTTTGAAGCCCCTGAGATTCATCAACTACCCGGTAGCAATACGCGGTGGCCTGGGGAGAAGGGCTGGCGTCGCAAGCCAGCCCTCTCGTTTCATTCAGGCCGGCAGCGCGCCGGATTTCTTCGCCGTCCAGGTGGCGATATAGTCCATCAGACCGGGGTTGAGGCAGTCATAAGGCTCGAGCCCGATCGACTTCAGCTGGCCGCGGATACCGTCCATCCGCTTGGGGTCGACACCGGATTCGATGATCGACGACACGAAAGCGGTGAAGCCGGGCGGTGACCAGCCGTCCTCCTCGAAACGCTCCGGATGGATGAAGGTCAGGCCCTTGAACGGATGATCGCGCTCGACTGGGCCATGCATGTGGACGCCACAGCCGGTGCAGGCATAGCGCTGGATGAGCGCTGAGGGATCAACCACCTTCAGCTTGTCGCCGTTCTCGGTGACGGTGACGTCGCCGGTGCCGGCGACCGCCACGACCGAGAACACGGCGCCTTCTGGTTTCCAGCACTTCGTGCAGCCGCAGGCATGGTTATGGGCGATCTGACCCTTGACCTTTACCTTCACCGGCTTGCTGGTGCAGGCGCAGACCAGCGTGCCGCCGGCAAAGCTCGCGCTTTCCTTGGGCAAGCCATTGTCGATTTTCGGATGCAGTTTTTCAGGCATTTTCTTCCTCCCTTGTTGAACCCGTGCAACTTCAGTCGCTGGCCCTTCGGTCGGCGGCTCTTCTCCTCAGTAAACGACGACGCTCCGGATCGACTTGCCCTCATGCATGAGGTCGAAGCCCTTGTTGATGTCTTCCAGCTTCAGCAAATGCGTGATCATTGGGTCGATCTGGATCTTGCCGTCCATGTACCAGTCGACGATCTTCGGCACGTCGGTGCGGCCGCGCGCGCCGCCGAAGGCGGTGCCCATCCAGGTGCGGCCGGTGACCAATTGGAAGGGTCTGGTCGAAATCTCCTGGCCGGCGCCGGCGACGCCGATGATGACCGACTTGCCCCAGCCGCGATGCGAGGCTTCCAGCGCCTGGCGCATCACCTTGGTGTTGCCGGTGCAGTCGAATGTGTAGTCGGCGCCGCCAATCTGGTCGGCGCCTCGCTTGGTCATGTTGACGAGGTGCGGGACGACGTCGCCGTCGATTTCCTTCGGATTGACGAAATGCGTCATGCCGAAGCGCTCGCCCCAGGCCTTTTTGTCGTTGTTCAAATCAACGCCGATGATCATGTCGGCGCCGGCGAGCTTCAGGCCCTGGATGACGTTGAGGCCGATGCCGCCGAGGCCGAAGACGACGGCCGTCGCGCCTTGCTCGACCTTGGCGGTGTTGATGACAGCGCCGATGCCGGTGGTGACGCCGCAGCCGATGTAGCAGATCTTGTCGAAGGGAGCGTCCGGATTGACCTTGGCGACCGCGATCTCGGGCAGCACGGTGAAGTTCGAGAAGGTCGAGCAGCCCATATAGTGGAAGATCTTGTCCTTGCCGACCGAGAAGCGCGACGAGCCATCGGGCATCAGGCCCTGGCCCTGGGTGGCGCGGATGGCGGTGCACAAATTTGTCTTCCTGGACAGGCAGGACGGGCACTGCCGGCATTCCGGCGTGTAGAGCGGAATGACGTGGTCGCCCTTCTTGACCGACGTCACGCCCTTGCCGACATCGACGACGATGCCGGCGCCCTCGTGACCGAGGATCGCCGGGAACAGGCCTTCCGGATCGGCGCCCGAGAGTGTGAATTCATCGGTATGGCAAATACCGGTCGCTTTGATCTCGACCAGCACCTCGCCCTCGCGCGGTCCGTCGAGGTCGACCTCCATGATCTCCAGCGGCTTTCCGGCGGCGACAGCGACTGCGGCGCGGGTTTTCATCGGACAATTCCTCCCATGCGATTTTGGCTCCAAGGTTTCAGGTTTTGGCCGCTCCAGCAACTGCCAGATGAGGCAAAATGCCCGCTTTCTTGACGCAGATAGCACACCATCGGCCAATAAGCTGACCGGGTCGGGAAAGGATCGGTTATGCATGCCAATCTGCTGCTTGCGGCACTCCTCGATGTGCTGACATTTCTGGTCCATGCTGCCGGGCTGATCATGCTCACGCAGCTCATCGCCTATCTGCTGGCCCATCCGTTGCTGGACGGCAGCCAGGTGGAAAAGGTGGTTGCGCTGGTGGTGCTGGCGCTCGGCATGTTCGTGCTTGTCTGCGTCGAACTGGCGCTTTGGGCCACCGGAATGGTGGCCGTCGGCGCCTTCGCAGAGTTCGACACTGCCTTCTATTTCTCTGCATCGGCCTTCGCCACGATCGGCTTCACCGACGTGGCGCCGCTGGCCGAGTGGCGGCTGCTGGCGGCAATGGAAGGCATCACCGGCTTCCTGATCATGGGCTGGTCGGCCGCCTATCTCGTCACATCAGGCATTCGCTTCGGTCCGTTCGAGCGCGACAAGCATTTTTGAAACAGGCGCCTTGGAGCATGCTTTTGGCATGCGTATGCCGCCACTTGAGCCACAACCGGATAGTCCATAGAACAGGACGGCTTCGCCGGAGGAACGACGTCTGCATGTTCACGAAAATCCTGATCGCCAATCGCGGCGAGATCGCTTGCCGCGTCATCAAGACGGCGCGCAAGATGGGCATCGCCACGGTTGCAGTCTACTCCGACGCCGATCGCGACGCCGTGCATGTCGAAATGGCCGACGAAGCCGTGCATATCGGGCCGTCGCCCGCCGCGCAAAGCTACCTCCTGCCTGAGAAAATCATCGCTGCCTGCAAGGAAACAGGCGCGCAGGCCGTGCATCCCGGCTACGGGTTCCTGTCGGAGCGGGCCGCCTTCTGCGAAGCGCTAGAGGCCGAGGGCATTGTCTTCATCGGCCCGAAACCCAAAGCGATCAAGGCGATGGGCGACAAGATCGAATCGAAGAAGTTCGCCAATGCGGCCAAGGTTTCGACGGTGCCCGGCTGGCTTGGCGTCATCGAAAATGCCGACCATGCCGAAAAGATCGCCGGCGAGATCGGCTATCCCGTGATGATCAAGGCCTCGGCCGGCGGCGGCGGCAAGGGCATGCGCATCGCCTGGAGCCAGTCGGAAGTGCGCGACGGCTTCGACCGGGCGCGTTCGGAAGCCAAAAGCTCGTTCGGCGACGACCGTGTCTTCATCGAGAAATTCGTCGTCGATCCGCGCCATATCGAGATCCAGGTGTTGGCCGACGCGCAAGGCAATGCGCTCTATCTCGGCGAGCGCGAATGCTCGATCCAGCGCCGTAATCAGAAGGTGGCGGAAGAGGCGCCGTCGCCTTTCCTCGATGCCAAAACCAGAAAAGCGATGGGCGAGCAGGCCGTGGCTCTCGCCAAGGCGGTCGACTATCAGAGCGCCGGCACCGTCGAGTTCATCGTCGATGCTGAAAAGAACTTCTATTTCCTTGAAATGAATACACGATTGCAGGTCGAGCATCCGGTGACGGAGCTCGTCACCGGCATTGATCTGGTCGAGCAGATGATCCGCGTCGCTGCCGGCGAGAGGCTGGCTTTGAAGCAGAGCGACGTCAAGCTGAACGGCTGGGCGGTGGAAAGCCGGCTCTATGCCGAGGATCCCTACCGCAACTTCCTGCCGTCGATCGGCCGACTGACGCGCTATCGGCCGCCGGAGGAGGGCACGTTCGGCGATGTCATCATCCGAAACGACACAGGCGTCACCGAGGGCTCCGAGATTTCGATGTTCTATGACCCGATGGTGGCAAAGCTCTGCACCTGGGCGCCGACGCGTATCGAGGCGATCGATGCCATGTCGGAGGCGCTGGACAGTTTCGTCGTCGACGGCATCGAGCACAACATTCCATTCCTGGCAGCGCTCATGCAGCATCCGCGCTGGCGCGAAGGCCGGATATCGACGGGCTTCATCGCGGAGGAATATCCGGATGGTTTTGCGCCGATCGTCCCCGACGCTGACGAAAAAGCCGTGCTGGCGGCAATCGCCACCGCGGTCGAGCTTCTGCGCCGCGACCGGCTCGACCGGCTAGGCGGCCGGCTGGCGCCGCATTCGGGTGCGCTCAAACGCGACTGGGTGGTGAAGATCGGCGAGGATTATCTTTCCGCCTCGATCCTGGAAGGCATGGTCTCCATCCCGATGGAAATCGACCTGTCGGTCAATGGTGGCAAGGCGCTGACGGTGACTTCCGATTGGCGGCCGGGCGATCTGATCTGGCGCGGTCATGTCGGCGCCCGCAGGGTCACCGCGCAGATCAGGCCGCTGCCGAATGGCTTGCGCATCGCCTGGAAAGGCATGTCGGTGAACGCACGCGCCATGCTGCCGCGCATAGCGGAGCTGGAACGGCTGATGCCGGAAAAGGTGGCGCCGGACACGTCCAAGATGCTGCTTTGCCCGATGCCTGGCCTGGTCGTGTCGATTGCGGTTGCCGAAGGGCAGGAGGTCAAGGCGGGTGAAACGCTGGCCGTGGTCGAGGCGATGAAGATGGAAAACGTTCTACGCGCCGACCGTGATCTTGTCGTGTCGAAGCTCAACGCCAAACCTGGCGATAGCCTTGCCGTCGACGCGGTGATCATGGAGTTCGCCTGAGCAGGCTGGAATGCTGTGGTCGGCGGTCGTTTGTGCTGGACTGGTATCGCGCGGTCCCGGACAATACATCTCCATCGACTCAAAGCCTTAGGCAGCGCGAGAAATCATGGCGGATGACAGACTTCCACGCGATCCCCTGAAGCGCGAAGCAGCGATCGCCGCTTCGCGCCCGGAGGCACCGGCGCGGCCGTTCATCCATCTGCGCGTGCATTCGGCGTACTCGCTGCTCGAAGGCGCCTTGCAGGTCGGCGCCGTTGTCGGTCATGCCGTCAAGGACGAGTGCCCGGCCATCGCCGTCACCGACACCAACAATCTGTTCGGTGCACTGGAATTCGCCCAGAAGGCGGTGAAGGAGGGCATCCAGCCGATCATCGGCTGCCAGATCGATCTCGCCTTTTCCGGGGAGACCAGCGACGCGCAGCGCGACCGCCGCCGTCATGGGCCGGAGATGCATGCCGTGCTGCTGCTCGCCGCCACCGAGGCCGGCTATGGCAATCTGGTCAGGCTGGTCAGCCAGGTCTATCTGGAGACGCCGCCGGGCGAGGCGGTTCATTTGACGACCATGATGTTGGAGGGCCATAGCGATGGCCTGATCTGCCTCAGCGGCGGGCCGCGCGGTCCGATCGGCCGGGCGCTGAAGGAAGATCGCCGCGACCTCGCCGAAGTAAGGCTGCTGGCGCTCAAGGCGCTGTTTGGCGACCGGCTCTATGTCGAGTTGGACCGGGTTTCCGGCTATGACCGCGCCATCGAGAAATCATCGGTCGATCTTGCCTATATCCATGGTCTGCCGCTTGTCGCCACCAATGAGGCGTTCTTCTCCGCCCGCGACGACTATGACGCGCATGACGCGCTGATCGCCATTGCCGAGGGTTCGGTCGTTGCCGCCGACAACCGCCGCCGCCTATCGCCGGACAATTTCCTGCGCAGCCAGGCAGATATGGCACGACTGTTCGCCGACCTGCCGGAAGCGATCGACAACACCGTCGAGATCGCGCTGCGCTGCTCCTATTATCCCAAGACCCGCAACCCGATCCTGCCGCGTTTTACCGGGGGCGATGTCGCCGACAATGAGGTGGCGCTGAAGGCCGAGGCCGACGAACTGCGCCGCCAGGCCCATGAAGGGCTCGATGCGCGGCTGGCGGCGCATGGACCCACTGCCGGCTATACTGTCGAGCAGTATCGCCAGCGGCTCGATTTCGAGCTTTCCATCATCGAGAAGATGAAATTCCCCGGCTACTTCCTGATCGTTGCCGACTTCATCAAATGGGCGAAGGCGCAAGGCATTCCGGTTGGGCCGGGCCGCGGTTCGGGCGCCGGATCGCTGGTTGCCTATTCGACGACCATCACCGACATCGACCCGCTGCGCTTCTCCTTGCTGTTCGAGCGCTTCCTCAATCCCGACCGTGTGTCGATGCCCGACTTCGACATCGACTTCTGCCAGGACCGGCGCGAGGAGGTTATCCGCTACGTCCAGCAGAAATACGGCCGCGATCAGGTGGGGCAGATCATCACCTTCGGTACGCTGCAGGCGCGTGCCGTGCTGCGCGACGTCGGTCGTGTGCTGCAGATGCCTTACGGCCAGGTCGACAAGCTGTCCAAAATGGTGCCGCAGAACCCGGCCAATCCGGTAAAGCTCGCCGACGCCATCGCCAACGAGCCGCGCTTTGCCGAAGAGGCCGAGAAAGAGCCGATCGTCCAGACGCTGCTCGATATGGCGCAGAAACTGGAAGGCCTCTACCGCCACGCCTCGACGCATGCCGCCGGCATCGTCATCGGCGACAGGCCGTTGTCGGAGCTGGTTCCGATGTACCGTGATCCGCGTTCGGACATGCCGGTCACCCAGTTCAACATGAAATATGTCGAGCAGGCCGGGCTGGTGAAGTTCGACTTCCTCGGCCTGAAGACGCTGACGGTGCTGGAGACGGCGGTGAAGCTGATCCGCCGCCGCGGCATCGAGATCGACCAGGCGACGATCCCGCTCGACGATCCCGACACCTACGCCATGCTGTCGCGCGGCGAAGTGGTCGGCGTGTTCCAGGTGGAAAGTGCCGGCATGCGCAAGGCGCTGATCGGCATGCGGCCCGACTGCATCGAGGACATCATCGCGCTGGTCGCGCTCTACCGCCCCGGTCCGATGGAGAACATCCCAACCTACAACGCCAGAAAGCATGGCGAAGAAGAGATGGCATCGATCCACCCCAAGATCGACCATCTGGTGAAGGAGACGCAAGGCGTCATCGTCTACCAGGAACAGGTGATGCAGATCGCGCAGGAGCTGTCGGGCTATTCGCTCGGCGAAGCCGACCTTCTGCGCCGCGCCATGGGCAAGAAGATCCGTGCCGAGATGGACAAGCAGCGCGAGCGCTTCGTCACGGGCGCCGTCGAGCGCGGCGTCGGCAAGCCGCAGGCAGACTTCATCTTCGATCTTCTGGCCAAGTTCGCCGACTACGGCTTCAACAAATCGCACGCCGCGGCTTATGCCGTGGTTTCCTACCAGACCGCCTATCTCAAGGCGCATTACCCGGTCGAATTCCTGGCGGCGTCGATGACGCTCGACATGGGCAACACCGACAAGCTCGCCGATTTCCGCCAGGATGCGCTGCGCCTCGGCATCGAGGTGGTGGCGCCGTCGGTGATGACCAGCTTCCGCAATTTTGAGGTCGGCGAGAACCGCATCTACTATTCTCTTGCCGCGCTGAAGGGCGTTGGCGATGCGGCGGTCGAGCACATCGTCGCGATGCGCGGCGAAAAGCCGTTCAAAAACCTCGCCGATTTCTGCGAACGGGTCGACCCGAAGATCGTCGGCAAGCGGGTCTTCGAAAGCCTGATCATGGCCGGCGCGCTCGATTGTTTCGGCCATGACCGCGCCCAGATGATGGCCGGCGTCGAGCGGATGATGGGGCTGGCCTCGCTGGCCCAGCAGAACGCGATTTCGGGCCAGCACGACATTTTCGGCGCGTCACTTGGCGCGCAGCAACAGGCGCTCAATTTGCCGCAGACCGATCCGTGGCTGGCCGCCGACCGGCTGCACCGCGAATTCCAGGTGGTCGGCTTCTATCTCTCGGCGCATCCGCTCGACGAGTACAAGGCGGCTTTGCAGAAAATGCGGGTGCAGAACTGGGGCGAGTTCTCGGCCGCGGTCAAACGCGGTGCCGCCGCCGGGCGGCTGGCTGGCACGGTCACCACCAAGCAGGAGCGCAAGACCCGAACCGGCAACAAGATGGGCGTCATCGCCTTTTCCGACACGTCGGGCCAGTATGAAGCTGTTCTGTTTTCAGAGGGGCTGGCGCAATATCGCGATCTGCTCGAGCCCGGCCGTTCGGTGGTAATCACCGTTTCGGCGGAGGACCGGCCAGAAGGCGTCAATCTGCGCATCCAGACGGTGCAGTCGCTGGAGGATGAGGCAAGCCGTATCCAGAAGGCGCTGCGCATTTTCGTCAGGAACGATGGACCTGCCTCGATGATCCAATCCCAGCTCGCCCAGCGCGGCGAAAGCCAGGTGAGCATCATCGTTATCAAGGAAGAGGCGCAGGGCGAGGTCGAGATTGCCTTACAGGGTGGCTACCGCGTCTCGCCACAGATCGCCTCGGCGATGCGTGCTGTGCCTGGCGTGGTCGAGGTCGAGCTCGTCTAGGCTGCGCTGATGCTCAGGCGATGCCGACGGCAATCACATGGACGTCGGCCAGCGCGGGCCTCGAGAACTATATCGACGAGCTGTATTTCACCGTCGCCACGGTGACGACCACCGGTTTCGGCGACATCGTGCTGCCGGGGATCGCCGGCAAGCTGACCGCAATCGTCACCATGATCATCGGAATATCGCTGTTCGTCAGGCTGGCGACGGCGATCTTCCGCCCCGCCAAGGTGTTCTTTCCCTGTCCGCAATGCGGCCTGCAGCGGCACGAGCCGGACGCCGTTCATTGCAAAGCCTGCGGCCACTTGCTCAACATACCTGATGAGGGGAACTGACCGGGTGGATCGCTACGACGCCGCCATTTCGGCCGGTTTTGGCGCCTTGCGCTGCAGGTTGAGCAGGTTGCCCATCAGGATCAGCAGGGCGCCGCCGGCGGTAAAAATGTCGATCTGCTCGCTGTAGAGCAGCCAGCCGACCAGCGCCGACAGCGGCACGCGCAGGAAGTCCATCGGCGAGATGATGGTGGCGTCGGCATAGACGAGCGCGCGGGCCAGGCAGAAATGCGATGACATGCCGGTGAAGGCGATGACGAAAATCCACGGCCAGAGTGCCAGCGAGGGATTGCGCCACTCATAGAGCGCCGGCACGAGGCCGACCGCCGACTGGATGACCAGCATCCAGAAGATGATGCGCACGACGCTGTCGGTGCGCGTCAGAGACTTGACCAGCACCAGCGAAATGCCGAAGCAGACGGCTGCGCCGAGAACCACGAGGTGGCCCGGATCAATGGAGCCGACGCCGGGGCGCACGATGACCACCACGCCGACCAGGCCGAGCACGATCGCCGCCAATCTTGGCCGCGACAGTTTTTCGCCAAGGAAGCTGACGGCCAGGATCGCGGTCCAGATCGGTGTGGTGAATTCGATCGAGATCAGCACCGCAAGCGGGATCAGTGTCAGCGCATAGAGCCAGGCCGCCTGGCCGGTATAATGGATGACGTTGCGGGCGATATGAGCCAGCGGTCGCCGCGTGCGCATCGCGGCGAAACCGCCGCTCATCATCACCAGCGGCAACAGGATGAAAAAGCCGATCATCGAGCGCAGTTCGAGCACCTGGAAGACGTTGAGCTCCGCGGTGGTGGCGCGGCCGGCGACCGACATCGTCAGGAACGAAGCGATCGACAGCGCCATCCAGCACGCGGCTTTGGGGATCGAGGGAGCAGGGGCCATGCGCGCTATGTCGCAAGCCGGGACTTCTATCGCAACCGCTAGGCGACGCATTCGACTGGGCCAGACCCGTTGCAAAACAGCCAAGCAGGAAGTGGAACCTGACACGACGGCAGGCGTTGGTTCCCGATATTGGCCAATTCCTGGGCGCATTGTTCTTCAACATCAACGGGGGAGAGATACCAATGAAATCATTCGCGCGATTTCTGCTATCCGGCTGCCTGATAACTGCGAGCGGGGCGGCCCATGCCGACGAGGCGGATTTTCTCAGTTCCCTGCAGGGCAATTTCTCCGGCAAAGGGACAGTCAAGGTCACGACCGAAGCACCGACGGTGAACGTCTCGTGCACTTTCAATTCCGACGCGACGTCGACATCATTGTCGCTTGACGGCAACTGCCGCGGTCTGATCGTGGTGACGCGCGCGATCAGCGCGGATCTGAAGGCCAGCGGAGCGAAATACACCGGCGTCTATGTCGGATCGCGCACCGGGCCCGCGCAACTCGCCGGCAGTCGTTCCGGCAACGCGATCAATCTCGGTATCAGCTGGGCGACGGAGGTCAATGGCGACCGCAAGGCGCGGTTGACGGTCGAGAAAACCAGCGGCGACGGAATGCGGTTGACCGTTACCGACGTCGATCCGAAAACCGGCAAGAGCGTGGTGACGAGTCGCATCGATCTGCAGCGCATCTAAGCCGATTACTCTTCGATCGGCTCCGGCGGGTTGGCGTTGCGGCCCTTGCCGAAGGTGTAGCCGGTTTCCACCGCCTTCTTGCCGAACTTGTCGCGCAGCGTGTCGATGGCGCTTTCGGCCATGGCTCGCTTGCGCGAGCCGACATCGACGAGATCGGGCGGGTCGGCCTTCCCGTCATCCGAGAGATCGCTGACGCCGATGCCGAGCAGCCGGTATTTCGTGCCGTCGGCTTCCTTGCGCAACAGATCAAGCCCGGTCTGGAAAATGCGATCGGCCAGCCTTGTCGGGTCGCCGAGCTGGCGGTTGCGGGTGCGCAGCTTGAAGTCCTGCGTCTTCAGCTTCAGCACCACGGTGCGCCCTGCAATGCCTGACTTTTTCAGCCGCGCCGAAACCTTTTCAGACAGCCCTCGCAGCACCGGGACCAGCTCGTCCATTTCAGCTATATCAGTGTCGAAAGTGGTTTCGGCCGAGACGCTTTTTGCATCCTGATCGGGGTCGACACGGCGGTCATCCTGGCCGCGCGACAGATGGTAGAGCCGGGTGCCCATCACACCATAGCGGCGCATCAGATCGACGCGCTCCATGCGCTGCAGCTGGGCGATGGTGCGGATGCCGTCGCGTTCGAGCGTTGCGGCAAACGCCTTGCCGACGCCCCAGATCAGCGTCACCGGCTGCTCGGCCAGGAAACCCAGCGCCTCGGCCTCGCCGATCACCGAAAAGCCGCGCGGCTTGCGGAAGTCGGAGGCGACCTTGGCCAGGAACTTGCAGTAGGAGAGGCCGGCCGAAACGGTGATGCCGATTTCCTTTTCGACGGTCAGCGAAAAGCGCGCCAGCACCACTGCCGGCGGCATGCCGTGCAGGCGCTCGGTGCCGGCAAGGTCGAGAAACGCCTCGTCAATCGAGAGCGGTTCGACCAGCGGCGTCAGGGCCTGCATCAGCGCGCGCACCTCGCGGCCGACGCGGACATATTTTTCCATGTTGGGCGGGATGACGACCGCCTCCGGACAGGCCTCGAGCGCCTTGAACATCGGCATTGCCGAGCGCACGCCCTTGATGCGGGCGATGTAGCAGGCGGTGGAGACGACGCCGCGCTTGCCGCCGCCGATGATCAGCGGCTTGTCCTTTAGCGCCGGGTTGTCGCGCTTTTCGATCGCCGCATAGAAGGCGTCGCAATCGATATGGGCGAGATGCAGACGGTAGAGCTCGGGATGACGGGCGAGCCGGGGACTGCCGCAGCGCTCGCAGCGTCTGACATCGCTGCGCTGAAGGGTCAGGCAGTCGCGGCAAAAACCGTGCTCGGGATTGTTGACAGGGGCCGCCATCGCTGCGAACATAAAGAGAACAAATGCAATGGTACGTCAGGACGGGAGCCGCCACAAGCGGTTAGCCGGGAGAGAACTCATGAGCACGACCATAGCGCCGCTGAAGCCCGACCTATGGGCGGATTTCGAGGATCTTTTCGGCAAGCAGGGCGCCTGCTACGGCTGCTGGTGCACCTATTTCAGACAGGCGCCGGCGGCGCGGCGCGCCAGCGACAAGCAGCGCAACAAAGATCTTATCAAGGCGCGCATCGAGGTCGGGCCGCCGCCGGGGCTCTTGGCTTTCGAGGATGGGGTGGCGGTCGGCTGGATGCAGATCGGCCCACGCGCCGACGTGCCCGAATGGAACAATCGGGGCAGGGGTTCGGCGCCGGTCGATCCGGCAGACGCCGCCGATCCCGGCGTGTGGGCGATCTCCTGCTTCTTCATTCGCGCCAGTGCGCGCGGCAGGGGCATCAGCCATCGCCTGGTCGAGGGCGGCATCGCCTTTGCCCGCCAGAACAAGGCGCGGCTGGTCGAGGCCTGTCCGATCGATGTGTCGCGCGATTCGCGTTCGATCGGCCTGTTCGTCGGCTCGTCGCGTGTGTTTGAAAAGGCCGGCTTCGAGCGGCTTGTCGAACGCAAAGCCGGCCGGCCGCTGATGCGGCTGGTGTTGTAGCAGGCGGCCAGCAATCCCATGGGTCTTGTCTTGCGGCTGTGATGGTATTTCCCTACCAGTGGCAGAAACGGTTTTGACGGCCGCAATAGAGTGGAGGATCGATATGAAGCGCGTTTTGCCATTTGTTTTGCTTCTTGCCTGCAGCGCACCGGCGTTTGGCCAGACGGTCGACAGCCAGGGCGCCAAGCAGCTCACCGACAATCTGGCGCACTATTTCGGCAAGAAGCCTTTCGACATTGGATTTGTAAAAGTCTCGGTCGAAGGCGATGCCTACAAGCTTGCATTCGACTTCAAGCCGCTCGTGGAAATGATCGGCAAACAAGACGGCTTCAAGTTCGATTTCAGCCCCTACGCGCTTTTGACCAAGCCGCGCAGCGACGGCGCTTGGGATGTATCGGCCAATTTCACTGCGCAAGGCTCGATGGAGTTCAACGGTGATCGGGGTCCGCAAAGCGCGAAGATGTCGTTCAAGGGTCATAGGCTCGTTGGCATCTACGATCCTAAACTCGCGGCTTTCAGCTCCGCGACGTCGTCGCTGGAAGGTATGACGATGACGTCGCAAGACCCCACGCAGCGCACGGATTTGAGCACAGGCGCTGGAACCGCGACCATAGGCGCCACCAAGGGCCAGAATGGCGGTGTCGATTTCACCATGGGTCAGACGGTTGCGGATTTTAACGAGACGGTCACGATCGGCAGCCCAGGCAGCGGGCAAAAAATCCCGCTGACGCTGAAGTCGCCGGAATTGTCGGTGGATGCAAAAGGCAAGGGGGTGCGTACGAAGCCTCTCTTGGACCTGCTGGCATTTGCCGTAGCCAATGAGGACGAGGCGAAACTGAAGGCCAACCAGGCGGAGCTCAAGTCGCATCTGCTGGCCGCGCTGCCGCTTTGGGAGCGGATCGATGGGGCGTACAACTTCAAGGATGTGCGTGTCGTGAGCCCGACCGGTAATTTCGGCGCGGCCGAGGTCGGCATCGCTTTCGGCATGGACGGCATAGCCCGCAACGGAACCATCAACTACGCGATAAAGGCGTCGGGTCTTTCGATGCCGAAAAATCTTATTCCAAGCTGGGCCATCGCGCTGCTTCCCACGGATCTCGACCTCGATTTCGGTGGCGCCAACATCGATCTCGACACGATGGCCAAAAAGGCGATCGAGGCTTTCGATCTCAACAAGAACCCGCCGCTTTCGCAGGAGTTTGGTGACGGACTGAAGAAAGAGTTCCTGGCGAACGGCCCGAAGATCGTCATCGGCCACAGCACGGTCAAGGGCGGCGGTGCCGAAATCGCGCTGGAAGGCGACATGACGTTTCCCGATGGCGGGAAGCCCGATGCCAACGTAACCATCGACGTCACCGGCTACGACAAAATCGTGGCGGCCTTGCAAGAGGCGGCGAAGACAGATCCGCAGGCGTCGCAGGCTTTCACCGGGGCGCTGGCCATCAAGGGATTTGCCAAGACCCTGCCGGACGGCCGTATCGAATGGGTGATTAACGCCAGGCACGACGGGTCGGTGACGGTCAATGGCGCCATGCTGAAAGGCTCCGATCCCGTCGTCGAAGACAACGCCGATCCGGGTGCAACCCCTGGGACAGCGAAGAAGCCCTGAGCGCTGGACTCAGAGGCGGCTACTCAGAGTCCCAGCGCGCTGGCGATCTTTGGCGCCGCCTCGCGCCAGTCCTCGACCGAGACGATGTCGTCGGGCACCGGCGGCAGGTAGGCGCGCAGCGAATTGTCGGCCATCAGATGGAAGAGATGGGCATCGGCGACTGAATTGCGCGCCGAGATGAGGTTGGCGGGCTGGTCGTCGACAAAGGCCACCGGCCGGCCTTTGCTGCCGCGCAACTTGGCCACCGCCGGTCCCTTGGCCATCTCGGTGGTCAAAAGTGGATAGGGCAGTCCGAGCGCGTCCAGATGGGCGCGGCGCGCCGCGCGATGGCGGTGCGGCATGGCGGTCAAAAGGACGATTTCGGCGCGGTCGCCGAGACTGGCAAGGGCTTGTTCAGCGCCGTCGGTGACGCTTTGCCAGTCGGCCTGCGCGTCGAAGAAATCGCCAAGCAGTGCCGTCACCTTCGGCTGTTCGATCAGCCGGCCGCTCGCCGTTTCGGCGATGTTGCCGGTGAGGCGGAAGGAGGCCAGCGTGAGCCCAAAGCCGCGCGATTTCAGGAAATGTGGAAACGGTCGGATGAATTCGAGCACGACATCATCGACGTCGAGGATCAGCAGAGGCCGGTCGTCGGCTGCAAGTTCGGCGATCTGGCGTGCCGTCTCGGGATCGTCGCTCATATCGAATGCTCATGGTCATCGCCGCCAAGCGGCAGCGCGCGCAACGCCTTGCCGACGGCAGCCGGTGGGGTGCCGGTTTCCTCGGCAAAGCGAAGCAAAGTGGGTTCATGGGCAAGGATGAACTGCAGGACGCCAGCCAGAAAACCCGGTTCGCTGGCCGCCCGGCGGATGGAATGCGCCTCGATGCCGGTGATTGCCAGGAAGCGCGGCAGGAGTTCGGGGTCGGCGGCGACGAAGCCCAGTGCCTTCACGGCAATGGTTTCCGCCTCCTCGCGCATTGACGCTGCGTTTGCCATCATTACCTTCTGGTTTGCGGAAATGAGTCTCTTTTCCGCAGTAATGGCAAGCGTCGCTTGCGGCAAGCCACCGCCCCAATCCAGTGTGGTTTTCGAGGTGGAATCCGAAGGGCTTTTACAGCTGCGGGTTTCCGTTTCGTCAATCATATTGTCGTAGAGTGAAGGAGGGTTTGGTGTGCTCCGACAAGGGCGCATGACGGCGGGTTTCAGGCAGAAGCCCGGCCGGGACGGGAAATCGATGCCTAAGAAGGTGATGATCGTCGAGGACAATGAGCTCAATATGAAGCTCTTTCGGGACCTCATCGAAGCCAGCGGTTACGAGACGGTGCGCACGCGCAACGGCCTCGAGGCGCTCGATCTGGCGCGCCAGCACCGGCCGGACCTGATCCTGATGGATATCCAGCTGCCGGAAGTGTCAGGCCTGGAAGTGACGAAATGGCTGAAGGAGGATGACGACCTCCGTTCCATTCCGGTGATTGCCGTCACCGCCTTCGCCATGAAGGGCGACGAGGAACGTATTCGCCAAGGGGGCTGCGAGGCCTACATTTCCAAGCCGATCTCGGTGCCGCGTTTCATCGAAACCATCAAATCCTATCTGGGTGACGCCTGATGCCAGCACCCATTCCAGCCGGAGCCTTGTGAAATGACTGCGCGGATTCTCGTCGTCGACGACATCCCTGCCAATGTGCGGCTACTGGAGGTTCGGCTGCTGGCCGAATATTTCGAGGTGCTGACCGCCTCCAACGGGCTGGATGCGATCGAGACCTGCGAAAACGGCAAGGTCGATGTCGTGCTGCTGGACGTGATGATGCCCGACATAGACGGGTTCGAGGTCTGCAAGCGGTTGAAGAGCGATCCGGCCACGTCGCATATCCCGGTGGTCATGATCACCGCGCTCGACCAGGTTTCGGACCGGGTGCGCGGCCTTGAGGCTGGCGCCGACGATTTCCTGACCAAGCCGGTCAACGATTTGCAGCTGATGACGCGGGTCAAGAGCCTGGTCAGGCTGAAGTCGCTGACCGACGAGTTGCGTCTGCGCGCCTCGACCACCCGCAACATCGGCATCGAGGGGCTGTTGAGCCGCAGCTTCACGTCCGAGGACGCGACGCCGAAGGTGTTGTTGATCGACGAGCGCAAATCCTCCTTCGAACGCGTCCAGAAAATGCTGCGGGGCAGCGCCGAGCTCGACATTGCCACCGACCCGCATGCCGGTTTCTTCCAGGCTGCCGAGGCGCCATACGAATGCGTGCTGATCTCGACCGGTTTTGCCGATTTCGATCCGCTGCGGCTATGCTCGCAATTGCGTTCGCTCGATCGCACCCGCTTCCTGCCGATCATCCTGCTTGCCGAGGAAGGCGAGGAGGGTCGCATCATCCGCGGCCTCGAACTCGGCATCAACGACTATCTGATGCGGCCGATCGATCAGCAGGAGCTGATGGCGCGGCTGCGCACGCAGGTGCGCCGCAAGCGCTATAACGACCAGCTGCGCGCCAGCGTCACCCAGACCATCGAGATGGCGGTGACCGACGGGCTGACCGGGCTGCACAACCGGCGCTACCTCGACAGCCATCTGCAGACGCTGTTCGACCGCGCCGTGGCGCGGCGGCGGCCTCTGTCGGTGATGATCACCGATCTCGACCGCTTCAAGACCGTCAACGACGCGCATGGCCATGATGGCGGCGACGACGTGTTGCGCGAATTCGCCCGGCGGCTGCGCAAGAATGTCAGGGGCATCGATCTTGCCTGCCGCTTCGGCGGCGAGGAATTCGTCGTGGTGATGCCGGACACGGACGGCGCGGTTGCGGAAAAGGTTGCGGAGCGCATTCGCGCCGAAATCGCCCAGTTGCCGTTTGCCATCGGTCAAGAAGGCAAGACCATCGAGGTCACGGTCAGCGTCGGCGTGTCGTCGGTGCTGAACGGCGCTGACACGGTCGCGGCGTTGATGAAGCGCGCCGACGTGGCGCTTTACGAAGCCAAGAGCGGTGGCCGCAACCGCGTCGTCGCCAAGGCCGCGTAGATCCGACGCCGAATTATCCAGTCAACCCGATAGGGTTAGGAATTTACCTTAATCCAAGCGATTCCCGAGCCTTGGTTAAGAAACTGTTGATTTTCATACGTTGTTGCGCAAATGTGCACTGCAAGAACTAAGGCGATGCGGGCACGAGGGTAGACAGCCGCATTGCTCCGAATACCCCATGATGCTCAGGTCCGCCGCATCTCCTGGGTCCGTGGGGTCGGCCGGCCGGCCTTGGCACATAGTGGCCTCCTCGTACCGCTGCCATACGCCGACCGGCCCCCTTTTTTGCCAAAAATTACTTGAACCCTCCGCGTCAGGCTGCCGAGATTTCTGGCTTTTCTGAGCCTACAAAACAAAAACGCCGCCCCAAGGGACGGCGTTTTAAAGACGTGTGGAAAACCAGATTACTTGATCTTGGTTTCCTTGAACTCGACGTGCTTCTTGGCGACCGGATCGTACTTGCGGAAGGACAGCTTGTCCGTCTTGGTACGGCTGTTCTTGCTGGTCACGTAGAAGAAACCGGTGTCGGCGGTCGACAGAAGCTTGATCTTAATGTTTGCGGCTTTGGCCATTGTATCAGTCCGTTATGTTCGTGGGGTTTTGGCCGCTGGAGCGGGGGAAAACACCCGGACGCGGGAAACTTGGCGCGACACATAAAGAACGTGCCCGGAAAGTCAAGCCCGGCGCACCAGCTGTGACCGAGGCAAGCCGCCCTTTGGCTTGAAATCACGCGCGTTGCGCTATCGGCGCTGCCGCTTTCTTCCAGTCGCCGGTGGTGTTCCACCAGCGATTCGGATTGGCGCGATCGTCCAGGCCCTTGGAGCGGCTGGCGAGGATCGGCTGAATGCGGATCACCGGCTCCTGACAGGAATGCGCCTGGAAAATCGCCTCGACGACGCGGGCGGCGAGCATCTGGTCATCGGGCAGTTCGAACGAGACCTCGACCGTGCCGGGGCGGCGGCGCAATTCGGTTTCGGCGCCGGCGGCAGCACCTTCAAGTGGCCTGTAGCGTTCGATGCCGTGCGCCGTTTGATAGGCGTTACGATCGTATTTGCCCATGGCGAGCGGGGCGATCGCGACCACGGCGTCCATGATGCGGTCGACATCGGCTGCCGGGGCCTGGAAGCTGACAAGCAGCAGAAGCGTCATGCGTAACGATGTGGTTTCAAAGCCGCTGTCGATCATCGCAGTATCCTCAAACTCGGGTGTTTTGGGACACCCTTTTAGCTGAGGCCTCCTGACACGGTTCTGTCAGCAGCCATGTCTTTGCGTTGTGGAAAAGGGCTTGCCGCGGCGGGCTACAACAGGAGCTTGCGGATCAGCCTGACGCTGACCAAGGCGATGTAAGCGCCGAAGAACAGGCCGAGCGACCAGCCAAATCCGGATGGGCCGAACGCATCCATGCCGATGCCGATCGCCTGCGGGCCGAGCACCATGCCGACACCGTAGCAGAGCACGAAGGCGGCGTTGGCCGAGGCCAGTTCATGGCCGGAAAGCTGGGAGCCGAGATGGGCAAGGCCGATCGTGTACATGGCGGCCACCACACCGCCCCAGACGAACAGAAGCGCCGCCATCAGGTGCCAATTCTGAGCGAAAAACGGCATGAAGATGGTGCCGGCAAGCCCGACCGCGGCGCAAGCCAAAAGCAGATAGCGGCGGTCGCTGACGCGGTCGCTGATCATGCCGATCGGAATCTGCAGCAGCACGTTGCCGAGACCGATCATGGTGAGGAGAAGGGCTGCATCCGCTTCGGAATAGCCGATGCGGTTGCCATAGACCGGGAACAGCGCAAAGCCGCCGGTCTCGACGGCACCGAACACGAGCACGGCGGCAGTCGCCGTGGGTACCAGCCAGATATAGCGCAGGAAGTGGCTGGTCTCGCCGTCGACCACAATGGTGGGGCTTTCGTTGCGCGCGGCCAGCACGGGTATCGCGGCCAGTGCCACCAGGACGATGATGACGCCGAACGGCCTGAAGCCGGTGCTGCCGATATGAGCGAAGATCCAAGGTCCGGCGGCAAAGCCGAGCGACAGCACGGTGGCGTAGATGCCGAGCACCAGGCCACGCCGGCGCGGCGGCGCCGATGTGCTGATCCAGAATTCCGACAGGATGAACAGCACCGTGAGCGCGATGTGCAGGACGATGCGCAGCGGGAACCACATCCAGAAGTCCGGGGCGAAATGGAAACCGACAAAGGCGAGAGCGCCGGCGACGATCATGGCAACCATCGTCCAGGCGACGCCGAAGCGCATCGCCAGCGGCGTGGCGAGCGGGGCGCCGGCGATCGAGGCGAGGCCGGCGACCGCCGTGTTGAGGCCGATCATCGAAGCCGAATGGCCGCGCGTCTCCAGAATGACGCTGAGCAGCGGCATGCCGAGGCCGATGGCGATGCCGACGACGCTGATGGACGAGATCGCAGCCACCATCGGTAGCCAGTGTACGCGTTCGTCGCCCTCTTGCTGGGTATCGACCGTCATGGGATGCCTAATTACTCGATGCTAGTAAATTTCGGGGGGCTAAAGAATTTCGCGAACGAAGCGGTTGCGGACAAGCCGGTAGAACGGCGCGGAGCCACCGGGGCGCAGCAGCGGATCGTCGGCAAGCCGCTTTTCCAGCTCCTGCAGGATCGTCCGGGTTATGTCGGGGATATCAGCCTCTCTCGCCTTGGCCAGCGGCAACCAGACCAGTTCTTCCAGCTCATTGGTCGGACCGCCACTCGGCAGCTCGACGGCGACGTCGCTGCGCCAGGCGCTGAAGAACCTTGTGTCGAAACGACGCACGCGATTGGGCGGGGTGATGGCGCGGGCGACGAAGCGCAGCGGCGCCAACGAAGGCTGGACGCCGTGCTCGACAAAGCCCTGCCAGTCGCGTTTGTCCGTTGCGAAGGCGGCCTTGCGGCCGATGAGCAGGCCGGCTTCCTCATAGGTCTCGCGGATGGCCGAGAGCGCGATGGCGCGGGCCCGCGACCGGCTGATGCGGCCTACGCTGGCGGTGAGCTTGGCTTCTTCCTCGGGATGAAGCACTGTGGCAACGGCAATGCGGCTGTCGGCCGGATCGGTGCGGCCGCCGGGAAAGACGAATTTGCCGGGCATGAAAGCGTGGCCGGCATGGCGCCGGCCCATCAGCACCAGCACCTCGTCGCCCTGGCGTTCCAGCAGGATCAGGGTCGCGGCGTCGCGGGGACGCATGGGCTGGCTGCTATGGGCGATCGTGCCCCGCTCCATCCTGTCGACTTCCGCCTTGGTCATACCTTCCATGCGCAGGACCTAGCGGAAACTTCTGGCAAACGAAAGTGGCCTTTCACGGTCGGCATGTTGCGCCAGGCGACATTGCCCGATGCGGGTCAGGTTCCGGGACGTGGCTCTGTCGCGTCCTTTTCGCCGCCGAAGCCGTGCATATAGAGCGCCCATTGCAGTCCGATAACGGCGCCCTTGACCGGTTGCAGCAGAGCGACCGACAGCGCGATGGTCAGCGGTACCCAGATGGCGATGTGCTGCCACGTGGAGAGCGCCGAGGTCGCCTCGACAGCCATAAAGGCGCCGAGAACGATGTGGCCGACAATGACGATGACGAGATAGGCGGGCAGGTCGTCGGCGCGGTGGTGATAAAGCTCCTCGCCGCAGACAGCACATTTGTCGACGCTCTTGGTGAAGCCGGCAAACAGTTTGCCTTCGCCGCAATGCGGGCAGCGGCCAAGCGCGCCGCGCTTCATCGCCGTCCATAGCGGGCGGGCGACCCGGCCCGAATGATGTTCGCCGCCGAAAACCTGTTCCTGGATCCCCAGTTCGCTTGCCATCCCTAATTCTTTCGGCATTTACCGCCTCCTGCCGCGCGACCCCGGGCGCGATTGCGACGCACGGGCGCGGCCTTTTGCCTTGTGAAACGACCTCTTGGAGCCGGGCAGGGGCTTCGGGTCGGTCAGCATTTCGAACCGCATCGCGCCAGCCATCGGCGCCACCTCGATCAGGCGAACCTCGACGCGGTCGGCAAGCTGATAACCCTTGCCGGTGCGTTCTCCGAACAGCGATCGCGCGGTTTCGTCGTATATATAGTAATCGCCGTTCAGACTTGACACCGGGATGAAACCATCCGCGCCAAACTGCGGCAATTGGACAAATAGTCCTGCCTTGGTGACGCCGGAGATGCGCGCGTCGAAGCAGTCATCGATGCGCTCGGCGAGATAGGCGGCGATCAGCCGGTCGACCGTGTCGCGCTCTGCCGCCATGGCGCGACGCTCGGTACCGGAGATCAACACCGCCACGTCTTCCAGCCGCGCCTCCTCATCCTGCGTCAAACCGCCCGGGCCAAGCCCGAGTGCGGCAATCAGTCCACGATGCACGATCAGATCGGCATAGCGGCGGATCGGCGAGGTGAAATGCGCGTAGCGCTTCAGGTTGAGGCCGAAATGGCCGATGTTCTTGGGCGAGTATTCGGCCTGGCTCTGCGAGCGCAGCACCACTTCGTTGACCAGCCCTTCATTGTCGGCGCCACGCACGCGCTCGAGGATGCCGTTGAACTGGGCGGGCCGCATCTGTGCGCCGCGCGCCAGCGACAGGCCGAGCGTCTGCAGGAACTCGCGCAGCGATTCCTGCTTGGCCAGTGACGGCGCGTCATGCACGCGGTAGGCCAGCGCCTGCTTCTTCGCCTCCAGCGTTTCAGCCGCGGCGACATTGGCCTGGATCATGAATTCTTCGATGAGCTTGTGCGCGTCCAGCCGTTCCGGGACGATGACGCGGTCGACCGTGCCGTCCGGCTTGAGCATGATCTTGCGCTCGGGCAAATCGAGTTCCAGCGGCTGGCGGCCATCGCGGCCGCGCTTGAGGATGGCGTAGGCGTCCCACAGCGGCTTCAGCACCGTGTCGAGGATCGGCCCGGTCTTGTCGTCCGGCACGCCGTCTATCGCGGCCTGAGCCTGCGGGTAGGCGAGCTTGGCCGCCGACTTCATCATGACGCGGTGGAAGGTGTGGCGGAGCTTGCGGCCGTCGGCCGCAAAAATCATCCGCACGGCGAGCGCCGGCCGGCCCTGGCCTTCGCGCAGCGAACAGAGGTCGTTGGAGATGCGCTCGGGCAGCATCGGCACGACACGATCGGGGAAATAGACCGAATTTCCGCGCTTCAGCGCCTCGCGGTCGAGTGCGGTGCCATAGCGGACATAGGCCGCCACATCGGCGATCGCCACGGTGGCAATCACGCCGCCCGGGTTCTTCTCGTCGAGGTCCGGCGTGGCGAACACCGCATCGTCATGGTCCTTGGCGTCGGCTGGGTCGATGGTGACCAGCGGCAGGTCGCGCCAGTCCTCGCGGTGAGCAAACGTCGCCGGCTTGACCGCTTCGGATTCGGCGATGACGTCGGCCGGGAAAATATGCGGAATGTCATGCGCATGGATGGCGATCATCGAGACCGCCTTTTCACTGGTCAGCGAACCCAGCACCGCCAGCACTTTTGCGCGCGGCAGGCCGTAGCGTGACGCGCGCGCCGGCTCGACCTCGACCAGGTCGCCGTTCCTGGCGCCGTTCTGGAATTCCTTGTCGACGATCAGCTCAGGTTGGCGCCGTTCCACCGGCTCGATGCGGAAAGTGCCGTCCTTAAGGATGCGGAAGACGCCGAGCACAGCATCGGTCCGCTTCTCGAAAATCTTCATCACCCGCCCGGTATAGGCGGGGCCGGTCGGTTCATCGGTCGGGAAGGTTTTGGCCAGCACGCGGTCGCCAATTCCGGGCGCCGGGCCGTTGCCGCCGCGCGAGACGCGGATCGAGACGACGGGCGGTTCGCCCGGGCCCACGGCCTCGGCCGGATGCGCCAGCAAGATGCCGTCGCCGTCGCGGCCAAAAATGTCGAGTATGGCGACATGCGGCAGGGCGCCGACACGGGCCAGCCGCTTGCGCTCCTTGGTCAGCACGCCTTCGTCCTGCAGGTCGCGCAGAATGTCCTTCAACCAGATGCGGTCGTCACCGCGCAGCGCGAACGCCTTGGCGATTTCGCGCTTTCCCGCGCGGTCGGGATTTTCGGCGATGTAGCGCAGGATTTCGTCACGCGAGGGCCGGTAGTCATCCTTGACCTTGGCCCTGGTGTCGGCGGTGCGCGGATCGCCGTGGCTTCTACCGGTGATCCTGCGCGCCACGCTGCTATCCCTTTTTCTTCGCCGCCGGCTTCTTGGTCGCCGACTTCTTGGCAGTGGTTTTCTTGGCTGCAGGCGCCTTGGCGGCTGCCGCCTTGCGGAACGGCTTCTTGCCGCCACCGCCCTTGGCTTCCTTCTCGGCGATCAGCGCCAGTGCATCCTCGACGGTCACCGACTGCGGATCCTTGCCCTTGGGCAACGTCGCATTGACCTTGCCGTAATTGACATAAGGCCCGTATTTGCCGTCGCGCACGACGATCTTGCCGCCGCCGTCGGGATGGTCGCCCAGTTCCTTGAGTGCCGCGGCAGTGGCGCCATTGCGGCCGCCTTTGCCCTTCAACTGCTTCTCGGCGATGACCGACACGGCGCGGTTGAGGCCGATCGAGAAGACGTCCTCGATGCTGTCTACATTGGCATAGGTGCCGTCATGCAGCACGAACGGACCGTAGCGGCCAAGCCCGGCCGAGATCATCTTGCCGGACTCCGGATGCTTGCCGACATCGCGCGGCAAAGAGAGCAAAGCGAGCGCCTTCTCATGGTCGATTGTATCCGGCGTCCAACCCTTGGGCAGGCTGGAGCGCTTGGCTTCCTTGCCGTCGCCGCGCTGGATGTAGGGGCCGAAGCGGCCTGAGCGCAGCGTGATTTCCTCTGATGTGTAGGGGTCCTTGCCCAGTACCTTGGTGCCGTCCTCGCCGCCGCCATTCTCGCCATTCGGGTTGGCGGCGTCGCCGAGCTGGCGGGTGAACGAGCATTCCGGATAGTTCGAGCAGCCGACGAAGGCGCCGAACTTGCCGAGCTTCAGAGACAGGTTGCCGGTGCCGCATTTCGGGCAGATGCGCGGATTGGAACCGTCTTCGCGGGCGGGGAATACCAGCGGCGCCAGTTCCTCGTTCAGCGCGTCGAGCACGTCGGTGACGCGCAGTTCCTTGATGTCGGCGACCGCGCCGGAAAAATCCTTCCAGAAGTCGCGCAGCACGTCCTTCCAGGCGAGCTTGCCGTCGGAAATCTCGTCGAGCTTTTCCTCCAGCGAGGCCGTGAAGTCATATTCGACATAGCGTTCGAAGAAGCTTTCAAGGAACGCCGACAGCAGGCGGCCTTTGGCCTGCGGCACCAGCCGGCGCTTGTCGATGGTGACGTAGTCGCGGTCTTCCAGCGTCTTCAGGATCGCGGTGTAGGTCGAGGGACGGCCGATGCCGAGCTCTTCCAGCTTCTTGATCAGCGACGCCTCGGAGTAACGCGGCGGCGGCTCGGTGGTGTGCTGGGTGGCGTTGATGGCCTGGCGCGCAAGCTGCTCGCCGGCGCGAATCTCGGGCAGGCGGCGGTTTTCCTCGTCCTCCGCGTCATCGTCCTTCTGGTCGGTGTAGGCGGCAATGAAGCCGTCGAAGCGGACGACCGAACCGACGGCGCGAAGCTCCGCCGTGCGCGCGCCGTTGACCGCCTCGATTTCGACCGTGGTGCGCTCGATCTCGGCCGACTGCATCTGGCTGGCGATGGCGCGCTTCCAGATCAGCTCGTAAAGCCGCAGCTGATCGGAATCGAGATACTGCCTGACCGAAGCCGGGGTGCGCATGAAATCGGTCGGGCGGATCGCCTCGTGCGCTTCCTGGGCGTTCTTGGCCTTGGTCGTGTACTGACGCGGCTTTTCCGGCAGATATTTGGGGCCGAATTCCTTGGCGATGGCGTCACGTGCGGCATCGATCGCCTCGGGCGCCATCTGCACGCCGTCGGTTCGCATATAGGTGATCAGGCCGGTGGTCTCGCCGCCGATCTCCATGCCTTCATAAAGCCGCTGTGCCACCTGCATGGTGCGTGTGGCCGAAAAGCCGAGGCCCGACGAGGCCGCCTGCTGCAGCGTCGAGGTGGTGAAGGGCGGGCCGGGATTGCGCCGGGTCGGCTTGGCTTCCACCGACAGCGCCTTGAAGGTTGCGCCCTCGAGCATGCCCTTGATGTCGTCGGCCTGCGCCTTGTTGGCGATATCGAGCTTCTGCAGCTTCTTGCGCTCGAAAGCGGTCAGCCGCGCCTCGAAATTCTCGTTGCGCGGTGTGCCCAGCAGAGCGGCGATCTGCCAGTATTCCTCGCGGATGAAGCGCTCGATTTCGGATTCGCGGTCGCAGACCAGACGCAGCGCCACCGACTGGACACGGCCGGCCGAGCGAGCGCCCGGCAGCTTGCGCCACAGCACCGGCGACAGC
Organism: Mesorhizobium sp. P171375; assembly: GCF_057786075.1. NCBI lineage: Bacteria > Pseudomonadati > Pseudomonadota > Alphaproteobacteria > Hyphomicrobiales > Phyllobacteriaceae > Mesorhizobium > Mesorhizobium sp. P171375. Next base: position 4,939,966 of record NZ_JBYNWF010000001.1, on the reverse strand, counting down.
GTGAAGCCGACGAGATAGTCGAGCGCCCGGCGGGCGAGATAGGCATCGACCAGCGGTCCATCGATCTGGCGCGGATTGGCCATCGCTTCCAGCACCGACGATTTGGTGATGGCATTGAAGACGACGCGGCTGACCGGCTTGTCCTTCAGTGCGCGCTTCTGCTTCAGCACTTCCAGCACATGCCAGGAAATGGCTTCGCCCTCGCGATCCGGATCGGTGGCGAGGATCAGGCCATCGGCATCCTTGACCGCCTTGGCGATGTCGGCGAGGCGCTTGCCCGACGCGGTATCGACCGCCCAGGACATGGCGAAATCCTCGTCCGGGCGCACCGAGCCATCCTTGGCCGGCAGATCGCGGACATGGCCGAACGAGGCCAGAACCTTATAGTTCTTGCCGAGGTATTTGTTGATTGTCTTTGCCTTGGCCGGCGATTCGACGACGACGACGTCCATGAGTTCTCATATCAGCTGTGGTGCGGCAGAAGGATTCCGCTGCGCGCGACGAAATCTCGTTCTATTTGTCGCTCACATGGCCGCCCTTTTGCATCCGGTCAAGGGGAGGCGGCCAAATTGCCGGCACGTCTGACGCAATACACTCTAAGAGTGTATGGAGAAAATCACAGAATTCGGGGACGTCCGGTTTGGGCGTCAAGTCTTGAACAAACGACTCAGAAGCTGCGGCCGGTCCGTCCTTCGAGCTGCCGAAAAACGAAACTGGCCACCGGGTCGCTTGGAGCCGGCAGCCAGTTGGGTCCCGCCGATCGGCGGGGATAGAGGTTCGAAGATCAGTCGGCCTTGACGATGTGCCAGACTTCGCCGACGCCGTCGCCGGTGACGTCACCAGCCTTCTTGTCCTTGATGAAGGTGTAGACCGGCTTGCCGTCATAGGCCCACATCTTGGTGCCGTCGGTGCGGTCGACGATGGTCCATTCGTCGTCCGCCTTGGCGCCGTCGTCGGCCTTCAGCGGCGGCCAGTTGGTGGCGCATTTATCGTAGCAATTGCTCTTGCCCTTCTCGTCCTTGTCGTAGGTATAGAGCGTCATGCCGTTGGCATCGGTGTAGATCTTGGTGCCGTTGACTTCGGCTTCCTTCCAGGCTTCGGCGGCGAAGGATGCAGCGGTGCTGAGCAAAAGCGCGGCCAGGCCAACAGTTATCGTTTTCATAGAAATCTCCCTGGGTATCCGAAGAAGCGCGCAGAAATCGCGGCTTCGCTCTGTGAACGCTTGGCGAGGGGCGTTTCTTCCCTGGCTTGGTCATCTGACGATGGGCCGGTAACAATTCCTCCGGCCGAGCCGTACCTGTAGCCAAATGCCACACGATGGTGATTGGCGAACATAGTTTTGCATCGCTATATCGGCGCCAGCGAATTTGGAGTTTCGGGATGGCATTGGATATCGGCTATGTCAGCGCGGTCGGAGCGGGGGCAATCTCGTTCCTGTCGCCTTGCGTGCTGCCGCTGGTGCCGCCCTACCTCTGCTACATGGCCGGCGTGTCGGTCGACGACTTTCGCGGGGACAATGCCGGTGTTACGGCCAAGGCCGGCGCACGCGGCGCGCTCATTTATTCCTCGATCGCCTTCGTTCTCGGCTTCTCCACGGTGTTCGTGGCACTCGGCGCCGGCGCCTCGACCATCGGCCATTGGCTGCGCGTCTGGCAGGAACCGCTGGCGATGGCCGCCGGCGTGCTCATCATCCTGATGGGGCTGAATTTCCTCGGCATATTGCGCATTCCGCTCCTGTCGCGCGAGGCGCGCTTCCAGTCGCAGGGCAAGCCGGCGAACGCTGTCGCGGCCTACGTCATGGGTTTGGCCTTCGCCTTCGGCTGGACACCCTGCATCGGCCCGGTGCTGGGGCCGATCCTGACGCTGGCCGGCGGCCGCGAGACGGTGGGCGAAGGCGCGCTGCTGCTCGCCGCCTATTCGCTCGGCCTTGGCATCCCGTTCCTGATCGCCGCCCTGTTTTCCGGCGCTTTCATGCGCTTTCTCGGCAAATTTCGTGTCCATCTCGGCCGCGTCGAAAAAGCCATCGGCGCCCTGCTGGTCGTCGCCGGCGTGTTCTTCCTCACCGGTGGGGTGCAGACCGTGTCCTACTGGCTGCTCGAGAATTTTCCGGTGCTGGGACAGCTGGGATAGGTCGCCTGCCAAACTGCACCGCAAACCCGCTGATTAAGAGTCAGCTGCTCTATGGTCTCACCGGAATTTAACCGCATTGGTGCAGCATGGCGCCAGATGCTACCACTCTGCGATTCCTGATCCCTTTCATACGGTTGTCCTTCCATGAGCCAGAGATCCTGCCTGTCCGTCATCCTCGCCGCCGGCGAAGGCACGCGCATGAAGAGCGCGCTGCCTAAGGTGTTGCACCAGATCGCCGGGCTTCCGATGGTCGCGCATGTGGTGAAGGCAGCGGAAGCCGCCGGCGCCGGCAGCCAGGCGCTGGTGATCGGCCATGGCGCCGATGAGATGCGCAAGGCGACGGCGAAATTCGCGCCCAAGGCCGAGACCTTCGTGCAGGAGAAGCGCTTGGGCACCGCGCATGCCGTGCTGGCCGCGCGCGATGCGATATCAAAGGGTTATGACGATATTCTCGTGATGTTCGGCGACACGCCGCTGATCGAGGCCGAGGCGCTCGCGAACGCGCGGCAAAAGCTGGCCGAAGGAGCCGCTGTGGTGGTGATCGGGTTCCGTCCGCCCAACCCGACCGGCTATGGCCGGCTGATCGAAACAGGCGGCAAGCTCAACGCCATCCGCGAGGAGAAGGATTGCAGCGCCGAGGAGAAAAAGATCGGCTTTTGCAATGCCGGCATGATGGCGGTGGCCGGCAAGCATGCGCTCGATCTGCTCGACCGGGTCGGAAACAAGAACGCCAAGGACGAGTATTATCTGACCGACATCGTCGAGATCGCCGGCGCGAAAGGCCTCGATGTCGTTGCCACCGAAGCCAGCTTCGAGAGCGCGCTCGGCATCAACAATCGGGCCGAGCTGGCGCAGGCAGAAGGCATCTGGCAACAGCGTCGGCGGCACGAGGTTATGCTGTCCGGCGTTACGCTGATTGCGCCCGAAAGCGTGTATTTCTCGTATGACACGGAAATCGGCGCCGACACCATCGTCGAACCCAATGTCTGGTTCGGCCCGGGCGTGAAGATCGCTGGCGGCGCGAAAATCCACGCCTTCAGTCACATCGAGGGCGCAACCATTGCCTCCAACTGTGACGTCGGGCCGTTCGCGCGGTTGCGGCCGGGCGCCGATCTCCGCAACAAGGCCAAGGTCGGCAATTTCTGCGAGGTCAAGCAGGCAGTTATCGAGGAAGGCGCCAAGGTCAACCATCTGACTTATATCGGCGACGCACGAGTGGGTGCGGGCGCCAATATCGGCGCCGGCACCATCACCTGCAACTATGATGGCTACTCGAAATTCTTCACCGACATTGGCGAGGGCGCCTTCATCGGCTCAAACTCGTCGCTGGTGGCGCCGGTGACCATCGGCAAAGGCGGCTACATCGCCTCGGGCAGCGTGATCACCCAAAGCGTGCCCGACGATGCGCTGGCTTTTGGCCGCGCCCGCCAGAAGACGATCCCCGGCAAGGGCAAGGAATTGCGCGAGCGCTTTGCTTCGGCTGCGGCGAAAAAGAAAGCCGCTGCCGACCACTAGGGTCAAAACCAATCAGCCGGTTGCCGCCAACGGGCGAGATGGTGGAAAATGGTCGCGCGCGGGGACGGCCTAAGTAGCCTCATCTGCCAACAGGGCGACCATTGCGGATCAAGGACGGCGCTATGACGCGCGCTTGCTCGCGCAGGCCTATGGGCGTCCTGGGGGCTGCTCTTGCGGAAACTTGTCTTCATGGACGATTGCCACGGCCCGCTCAAGGTTGCCTCTCACCTCGAAACCGATCCAGTGGCCATCCATCAGGTGCGTTTGTCTCGGGCAGGCGAGGAAATAGCTCCCGGCCTGCTGCGCAACAAAGTTGAGTTGTCTCCGCTCATTAATTTTGATCCCATCCAGCGGAGTGGTGTACGCTCCCCAGATCGCGTCCGAAGCCTTCAACTTCACTGGCATCTCTGACTGAGCATAGACCCTGGTCACCATCAGGCCGTGCCAGAAATTCGAGGAGCCGTTAATGAATTCGATCTGTACCGACCATTGCTCTGGCACGATGATCGAGAGATTGCCGCCCCAGTAGCCATTGAAGTCGATAATGTCGGTCCGGATGTTGTCCCTGCGGTACCGCTCGATTTGGTTCCAATCGGCAACAATCCTATGGCCACCGCCTTGGCCGCGGGATCGTTTTTGATCCAGCTCGGGACGAAAGGCTCCCCAGCCAGTGCAATTCCAGGCAACAATCCCAGGGCGAAGGCGAGGAGGGCAAGGTGGGCAAAGCGCGCCATCGCAATCAGAGGCTCCTCCGAGGCGGGTTGGCCGAGAGCAATCGACCGCAATCGTGGTCGACTGGGCCTGTTCCTTAAGCAGAAACTAATATCACAATTGGAACCCGGGTCACAGCGTCACATGGATGGGTGCTCGGCTGGGTCTGCGATGGTCGAATTCCGTGGCTCAGAGTGATTGGTTCTGACCCTACCGGTCAGCCGGCAGGCTCCGTATCCTCGCCGAAAGCGGGGTCACTTCGATCCTGCCGACGATCGATTTGTAGAACTCAGGCAGGTCTTCGGCAGGGATCCAGTATTCCAGATGCGCCTTGCTGCCGGCGTGTTCGACCCGGTACCGGTCGAGAAAATCCTTCAGCACGTCGAACCGGGTCACAAAACCGGAGCCGCTGGCCCAGAACCAAGCGCTTGAAAAGCCGAACGATTGCAGTAACCGGATTGCAATAGCGGTCTGTCATGGTGCATTGCGAGCAAGACCCGTTCCGCTGACACGGAACGAAACGCAAATTGACTTTCACGGCAGGCCGGCAATCCCTAGATAGCGCTGGGTTTCTGCAGGGAATCGGGGTAACGGCCATGTGCGGCATCGTCGGAATTGTCGGCCAACAGCAGGTGGCGCCGCTCATCGTCGACGCGCTGAAGCGGCTCGAATATCGCGGCTATGACTCGGCCGGTGTCGCCACCGTCGAGAAAGGCGCGCTCGGGCGCCGCCGCGCCGAAGGCAAGCTGATCAACCTCGAACGCCGGCTGAAGGACGAGCCGCTCGACGGCACGATCGGCATCGGCCACACACGCTGGGCGACGCACGGCGTGCCCAACGAGACCAACGCGCATCCGCATTTTTCCGACGGCGTCGCCATCGTCCACAACGGCATCATCGAGAATTTCGCCGAGTTGCGCGACGAATTAATCCGCGATGGCTATTCGTTCTCCTCGCAGACCGACACCGAGGTCGTGGCGCATCTGGTGGCGCGGGAACTGGCCAAAGGGCTGAAGCCGGTCGAGGCCGCGCACCAGGCGCTGAAGCGGCTGGAAGGCGCCTTTGCGCTGGCCATCATGTTCACGGGCGATGAGGACCTGATCGTTGGCGCCCGCAACGGCCCGCCTCTGGCTGTCGGCCATGGCGACGGCGAGATGTTTTTGGGCTCGGATGCCATCGCGCTGGCGCCGTTCACCAATTCGATCACCTATCTCGAAGACGGCGACTGGGCGGTGGTGCGCCGCGAGGGCGTCACCATCTTCGACATCGATGGCAAAAAGGTCGACCGCAAGCGCCAGCAATCGCTGTCGACCTCCTTCATGGTCGACAAGGGCAACCGCCGCCATTTCATGGAAAAGGAAATCCATGAACAGCCGGAAGTGATCTCGCACACGCTGGCGCATTATGTCGATTTCGTCTCCGGCGTGTCGAGACCGCTGGAGCTGCCGTTCGACTTCGCCAAGATCGGCCGGTTGGCGATCTCGGCCTGCGGTACCGCCTATCTCGCCGGCCTGATCTCAAAATACTGGTTCGAGCGCTATGCGCGGCTGCCGGTCGACATCGATGTTGCCTCCGAATTCCGCTACCGCGAAATGCCGCTGTCGGCTGATGACGCCGCCTTCTTCATCTCGCAATCGGGCGAGACCGCCGACACGCTTGCCTCGCTGCGCTACTGCCGCAAGGCCGGCATGAAGATCGGCGCCATCGTCAATGTGCGCGAATCGACCATGGCGCGCGAATCCGATGTCGTGCTGCCGACGCTTGCCGGGCCGGAGATCGGCGTCGCCTCGACCAAGGCTTTCACCTGCCAGCTGTCGGTGCTGGCGTCGTTGGCGGTGCGCGCCGGCGTGGCGCGCGGCACGATCTCCAAGGACGAGGAGAAGACGCTGGTGCGCGCGCTTTCGGAAGCGCCGCGCTACGCCAACCAGGTGCTGAAGCTCGAGGAGCAGATCGAGCGCATCGCGCGCGAAATCTCGCGCTACAAGGACGTGCTCTATCTCGGCCGCGACACCAATTTCCCGCTGGCCATGGAAGGCGCGCTAAAACTCAAGGAAATCTCCTACATCCATGCTGAGGGCTACGCCGCCGGCGAGCTGAAGCACGGCCCGATCGCGCTGATCGACGAGAACATGCCGGTGATCGTCATCGCCCCGCATGACCGCATCTTCGAAAAGACCGTGTCGAACATGCAGGAAGTGGCGGCGCGCGGCGGCAAGATCATCCTGATCACCGATGCCAAGGGCGCGGCGCAGGTCAGCGTCAAGACGATGGAGACCATCATCCTGCCCGACGTGCCGGAAATCATCTCGCCGATCATCTACGCGCTGCCGATCCAGATGCTGGCGTACTACGCCGCCGTCTTCATGGGCACCGACGTCGACCAGCCGCGCAATCTGGCGAAATCGGTGACGGTGGAGTAGGTTCCTGGCACGAACTCGTATCAGTCATTGATACTTCATGTTGCAAGTCACCTTGTATCAGAGTATGATACAAGGTGAGGGGTGCAACTTTGATCGTTTCGTTCAAAGGCAGGGCGGTCGAAGCGGTTGCAGCGGGTAAGGCACCGAAAGGCTTTCCGTCAGATTTGGTCGCTCGCGCTGAGCGTCGTCTTCGAGCAATCGACAATGCCGTCCAGCTGAACGACCTTCGATCGCCGCCCGGAAACCACCTCGAACCTCTGAAAGGAGGTCGTGCCGGACAGCATTCGATACGCATCAACGACCAATGGCGCATCTGTTTCAGGTGGACCACTGCAGGTGCCGAAGACGTGGAGATCGTTGACTACCATTGAGCGGGCACTCGCCCTAACCCTTTGAGGATATTGATGCCCAAGTTCGCACGCCCCATTCACCCCGGAGAATTCCTGCGGGAAGAGTATCTTGTTCCACTCGGCATGAGTGCCGGTGCGCTCGCGAAGAAGCTCAACCTCCCGCGCACCCGTATCGAGCGCATTGCCAAGGAGGAGATCGGTCTGACCCCCGACACAGCCTTGCGCCTCGCCCGTTTTTTCAACACGACGCCTCAGTTCTGGATGAATTTTCAACAGGCCTATGAACTGGAAACCGAGGCCGAGAAACTGGCGCCGGAACTTGAGAAGATCGAACCGCTCGAAGCGGCGGCTTAATCGGTTCTTTAAAAACTTCGTAGTTTCAAAGCGACTTCGGGTTCACTAATGTTGCGCTGCAACCCGCGCCCCCCGGTGAACCATGTCCGATGCTCCCAGAACTTCAGGCATGACCCGGTTGAGGAACTATTTTCTCACAGGCTTCATCGTCTGCGCGCCGCTGGCGATCACCGCCTATATCGCCTGGTCGTTCATCGGCTGGGTCGATTCGTGGGTAAAGCCGTACATTCCGGCACGCTACAGCCCCGACACCTATCTGCCGTTTCCGGTTCCGGGTTTCGGCCTGATCGTGGCGCTGATCCTGATCACGCTGATCGGCTTCATGACCGCCAACATTGTCGGCCGAGCCATCGTCAATTTCGGTGAGCGACTGCTGGGCCGCATGCCGCTGGTGCGCGGCATCTATGGTTCGCTGAAGCAGATTTTCCAGACGGTGCTGTCGAACAAGGGCGACATGTTCCGCCAGGTCGGGCTGGTCGAATATCCGCGCAAGGGCGTCTGGTCGCTTGTCTTCGTCGCCAGCGAGAAGGAGACCGAGATCAACCGGAAGCTCGACCAGGAGGGCGACCCGATGATCGCCGTGTTCATGCCGTGCACACCGAACCCGACCACCGGCTTCCTGATGTATGTGCTGAAATCCGACATTGTGCTGCTCGACATGACGATCGAGGACGGCGCCAGGCTGATCGTTTCGGCCGGGCTGGTGGCGCCCGAGGTCAAGCCGAAAATGATGACGGTGAACGGTGAGCCGATCGAAGGAGATCTCGCCAATCCGCCGCTTGGCGCCCTGGCTCAGCCGGCGCGCAAAAGCCGAACAGCCTCGTCGCGGCCGAACAAATAGAGCAACAGGCGCAGCGCGTCGCCACGCTCGGATTGCAGTTCCGGGTCGCGCGACAGGACCAGCCTTGCATCGTCGCGGGCGGCTTCGAGCAGGTCCGCATGCGCCTCGATGCGCGCCACCTGGAAGCCCGGCGTGCCGGATTGGCGGGTGCCCAACAACTCGCCTTCGCCGCGCAGTTTCAGATCCTCCTCGGCGATCAGGAAACCGTCTTCGGTCTCGCGCATCACCGACAGCCGGCGTTTGGCCGTCTCGCCGAGCGGGTCCTTGTAGAGCAATACGCAAGAGGAGGGCTTGTCGCCGCGCCCGACGCGGCCGCGCAACTGGTGCAGTTGCGCCAGACCAAAACGCTCGGCATGCTCGATGACCATGATCGTGGCATCCGGCACGTCGACGCCGACTTCGATCACCGTGGTGGCGATCAGGATGCGGGTCTCGCCGACCTTGAAGGCGCGCATCGCCTCGTCCTTTTCGGCGCCCTTCATGCGGCCATGGACGAGGCCGATGCGGTCGCCGAACAAAGGTTGCAGCGAGGCAAAACGGTCCTCGGCCGACATCAGCTTGATCTCTTCGGATTCCTCGACCAGCGGGCAGATCCAGTAGATTTTCTGACCATCGGCAACGGCGTCGAGCATGCGGCCGACCAGTTCGTCCAGCCGCTCCAGCGGCAGGGTGACGGTACGGATCGGCTGGCGGCCGACCGGTTTTTCCGTCAGCTTGGAGACGTCCATGTCGCCGAAAGCGGTCAGCACCAGAGTGCGCGGGATCGGAGTCGCCGTCATCACCAGCATGTCGGGCGCGTCGCCCTTGGCGGTGATGGCAAGCCGCTGGTGGACACCGAAGCGGTGTTGCTCGTCGACGACGGCAAAGACGAGGTCGTGATAGGTCACCGTTTCCTGAAACAGCGCATGGGTGCCGACGACGATGTCGATGTCGCCGCTGGCAAGACCTGCCAGCGTTTCGGTGCGCTCGCGGCCCTTCTCCCGGCCGGTCAGGATGGCGACACGCAGGCCGGCCTGTTCGGCCAGCGGCGTGATCGTTGCCAGATGCTGGCGCGCCAGGATTTCGGTCGGCGCCATCAGCGCTGCCTGTCCGCCGGCCTCGACGGCGCGCGCCATGGCAAGCAGCGCCACCACCGTCTTGCCTGAGCCGACATCGCCCTGCAGCAGGCGCAGCATGCGTTCGGGATCGGCGAGATCGGCGTTGATTTCGGCGAGTGCGAATTCCTGGCTGCCGGTCAATGAATAGGGCAAGGCTGCACGCAGTTTCTCGACAATGCGGCCGTCGCCGATCAGCGGTCGGCCCGACAGGCGGCGCACTTTTGCCCGCACCAGCGCCAGCGACACTTGGCCAGCGAGAAATTCGTCATAGGCGAGGCGCCGCCATGCCGACCCCTCGATGGCGACATCGATCGGGTCCGAGGGATGATGGATGCGGGCGAGTGCGTCGCCAAAGGCCGGAAAAGTCTGCTTGCGCATGAAGGCACCGTCCTGCCATTCCGGCAACTCCGGCAGCCTTCCCAGCGCCTGGCCGATGGCGCGGCGCAGCACCTTGCCCGAAAGGCCGGCGGTGAGCGGATAGACCGGCTCGACCAGGGGCAGGGTTTCCGCTTCGCTGACCAGGGCGATATGGTCGGGATGGACCATGGTCGGGCGGCCGTTGAACCACTCCATGCGGCCGGAGACGACGACGTGCTCGCCCACCGGCATCGCCTTTTCGAGATAGGCGGCATGGGCGTGGAAGAAGGTCAGCCCGATCTCGCCGGTGTCGTCATGGGCATAGACGCGGTAGGGCACCGAGCGGTTGCCGCGCGGCGGCGGCTGGTGACGGTCGATGCGCACGTCGAGCGTGACGATGGCGCCTGCCGGCGCGAGCGCGATGCCCGGCCGGTTGCGGCGGTCGATGACCGAGTTTGGCAGCACGAAGAGAAGATCGCCGGCGCGCGCGGCGCGGTCGCCGAGATCGGCCGCCACGACCTTCTCGATCAGCGCGCCGACCTTCGGCCCGACGCCGGCAAGCGAAGTGATCGGAACGAACATAGGGTCGAGGAGGGAAGGTCGCATGCCTTACCCTCCCCCTTGTGGGGGTCCGTAGGACGGGCGAGACGCGTGGCTCGCCCCGGCAAGTCGATCCGCGAAGCGGAGCGGGGTGGGGGTCGGTGCGCGTCTAACTTTCGAGGAGGTCGGTAGGTCAGCGCCGTACCCCCATCCCGTCTCACCCGCTTCGCCTTGCGAAGCGTGCTCGCCGACCCTCCCCACAACGGGGAGGGTGGTGCGCCGGCGATATCCGCCAGGACAGAGGGAGGTGTTGTCAGGAGCGTTGGCCACGTGCGGATGTTTAGACGCCCACCCGGCTGTTGCAAGGCTGACACCGCCCTCTATCCACGCTATATGCGCCGCACCAAGCGAGGATGCGGCACGATGACCGGGACGAAACGATCGAGCGAGGGGCTGGATATCAGGCGCCGCAAGCTGCTGTTCCGCTCCTGGCATCGCGGCATGCGCGAGATGGACCTTATCCTCGGCACCTTTGCCGATGCCGAGATCGGCGCCTTGACCGGCGACGAAATCGACCAATATGAAAGGCTCCTCGACATTCCCGACACCGAATTCCTGTCCATGGTCACCGGCGAGCGCCCGGTTCCCGGGGATATCGACTGTGCCGTCCTGCAAAAGATCCTGGCATCGCGCCGGACCATGACATTCTAAACACAAGCAATTCCAGGAAACGTGCGAAGCGGTTTTCCGTCCGGAATTGCGACAACCAAGACCGTGCAATCATGAGCCTCATCCCCAAAATCGGTCTGCCGAAAGGCCGCGCCGGCCAGTTCATCGTCGATGGCGTCGCCGACGGCTACGAAGCCTTTGCGCTGGTGCAGGCGATCCATGAGATCGCGCCCGACAAGCCTGTGCTGTTCGTGGCGCGCGACGGCCAGCGCCTGCCGGCGATCACGGAAGCACTGACTTTCGCTTCGCCCGGCCTGCCGGTGCTGGAGCTGCCGGCCTGGGACTGTCTGCCTTACGACCGCGTCTCGCCCGGTTCGGACGCCGCCGCCAAGCGGCTCGATGCGCTGACGGCGATGATCGCGCTGGCGAAAAAGCCGCATCGCGCGGTGATCCTGACCACGGCCAATGCGCTGCTGCAGCGCATTCCGCCGGCCGACCTTGTCGAGGCACAGACCTTTCACGCCAGGCCCGGCAACCAGATCGACATGAACGCGCTGGTGTCGCGGCTGGAGATTTCCGGCTTCGAGCGAGTGCCGACGGTGCGCGGCGTCGGCGAGTTCGCGGTGCGCGGCGGCATCCTCGACCTCTACGCGCCCGGCTGGACCGAGGCTCTTCGGCTCGACTTCTTCGGCGACACGCTGGAATCGATCCGCGTCTTCGACGCCGCCACCCAGCGCACCACCGGCCAGCGCAAGTCGATGGCGCTGCAGGCGATGAGCGAAGTGGCGCTGACGCCTGAAACCATTAGCCGCTTCCGCCGCTCCTATATCGAAGCCTTTGGCGCGCCGCAGCGCGACGACGGGCTTTATGCGGCGGTGAGCGAGGGGCGGCGCTTTGCCGGCATGGAGCATTGGCTGCCGCTCTTCTATGAGCGGCTGGAGACCGTGTTCGACTATCTGCCGAATGCGCCCGTCATCTTCGACCATCTGGCGCATGAGGCGCTGGCCGAGCGCCATACGCTGATCCTGGATCACTACGAAGCGCGCCGCAAACAAGCGGATGCCGCCTTGAAGGATGCCGTGCCCTACAAGCCGGTGGCGCCGGACTTGCTCTATCTCTCGCCGGAAAACCTCGTCGCGTCGCTTGGACCGCGCGAAGCCATCGACTTCACTGCCTTCGATGCGCCAGACGTCGGCGCCAAAAAGGTCTTCCATGGCGGTTCGCGCCACGGCCGCAGCTTTGCCGAGGAGCGCGCCGACCCCAACGCCAATGTCTTCGACGTTGTCGTGAAGCACATTGCAGACGAGCGCGCGGCGCGCCGCCGCGTCATTGTCGCCGGCTGGACCGAAGGTTCGCTTGACCGTCTGGGCCAGATCCTGGCCGAGCATCATCTCGGCAATCTCGTGTCGGTGGCGACGCTGGCCGAGGTTGAAAAGCTCGAGCCCGGACAGGCCGCACTTGCGGTGCTGCCATTGGAATCCGGCTTCGAGACCGAACAGCTGGTCGTCATCGCCGAGCAGGACATTCTCGGCGACCGGCTGATCCGCCGTTCCAAGCGCAAGAAGCGCGCGTCCGACTTCATTGCCGAGGCTTCGTCGCTGTCGGCCGGCGATATCGTCGTCCACACCGACCACGGCATCGGCCGCTTCATCGGCCTGCGCACCATCGAGGCGGTCGGCGCGCCGCATGACTGCCTGGAGATCCACTATGCCGGCGACGACCGGCTGTTCCTGCCGGTGGAGAACATCGAGCTTCTGTCGCGCTATGGTTCGGATTCGGCCGAAGCCTCGCTCGACAAGCTCGGTGGCGGCGCCTGGCAATCGCGCAAGGCACGGCTGAAGAAGCGCCTGCTCGACATGGCAGGGCAGCTGATCCGCATCGCCGTCGAACGGCAGATGCGCTCCGCCCCCACCATGGTGCCGGCGGAAGGGCTTTATGGCGAGTTCTCGGCGCGCTTCCCCTATGAGGAGACCGACGACCAGCAGGGCGCGATCGATTCCGTCATGGACGATCTCGGCGCCGGCAAGCCGATGGATCGGCTGATCTGCGGCGATGTCGGCTTCGGCAAGACCGAAGTGGCGCTGCGCGCCGCCTTCATCGCGGCGATGGAAGGGTTCCAGGTCGCGGTCGTCGTGCCGACGACGCTGTTGTCGCGCCAGCATTTCAAGACGTTTTCGCAGCGCTTCTCCGGCCTGCCGATCCGCGTCGCCCAAGCCTCGCGGCTGGTCGGCGCCAAGGAACTGGCGGAAACCAAGAAAGGCATCGCCGAGGGCCAGGTCGACATCGTCATCGGCACCCACGCACTGCTGGGCTCGGCGATCTCGTTCAAGAATCTCGGCCTCTTGATCATCGACGAGGAGCAGCACTTTGGCGTCAAGCACAAGGAACGGCTGAAGGACCTCAAGACCGATGTCCATGTGCTGACGCTGTCGGCGACGCCGATCCCGCGCACCTTGCAGCTCGCCTTGACCGGCGTGCGCGAGCTGTCGCTGATCGCCACGCCGCCGGTCGACCGCATGGCAGTGCGCACCTTCATCTCGCCCTTCGATCCGTTGGTGATCCGCGAAACACTGCTGCGCGAGCGCTATCGCGGCGGCCATTCCTTCTATGTCGTGCCGCGCATCAGCGATCTCGCTGAAATCCATGATTTCCTGCGGGAATCTGTTCCCGAGTTGAAAGTGGCGGTGGCCCATGGCCAGATGCCGCCGGGCGAACTCGACGACATCATGAACGCCTTCTATGACGGCCAGTACGATGTGCTGCTATCGACCACCATCGTCGAATCCGGGCTCGACATCCCGACCGCCAACACGCTGATCATCCATCGCGCCGACATGTTCGGCCTGTCGCAGCTTTACCAGCTGCGCGGCCGTGTCGGCCGCTCCAAGGTGCGGGCGTATGCGCTGTTCACGCTGCCGGCCAACCGCAAGCTGACCGACACCGCGGAACGGCGGCTGAAAGTGCTGCAGTCGCTGGACACGCTCGGCGCCGGCTTCCAATTGGCCAGCCACGACCTCGATATCCGCGGCGCCGGCAATCTTCTCGGCGAAGAACAGTCCGGCCACATCAAGGAGGTCGGCTTCGAGCTCTACCAGCAGATGCTGGAAGAGGCTGTCGCCGAGGTGAAGGATTCCGGCGAGGTCCAGGATGGCGGCTGGTCGCCGCAGATCGCCGTCGGCACGGCAGTCATGATCCCGGAAAGCTATGTGCCGGACCTGCAGCTCAGGCTGGCGCTCTATCGCCGCCTTGGCGATCTCGAAAATACCGAGGAGATCGATGCGTTCGGCGCCGAACTGATCGACCGCTTCGGTCCGCTGCCGGAAGAGGTGAAGCATCTGCTCAAGATCGTCTTCATCAAGGCGCTCTGCCGCAAGGCCAATGTCGAAAAGCTGGATGCCGGGCCAAAGGGCGTCGTCATCCATTTCCGCAAGCGCGAATTCTCCAACCCGGTCGCGCTGGTCAAATACATCGGCGAGCAGGGCTCGCTGGCCAAGATCAGGGCCGATCACAGCGTGGTCTTCATCCGCGACTGGCCGACCGCGGAGAAGCGTCTGGCGGGCTCGGCGGTCGTCATGACGCAGCTGGCGCGGCTGGTCGAGAAGGCCGCCTAGGGCGGGGCTTCGCCTAGCAAAGGTCTCTCCGGAGGTCTGCGACGATTGGAGCCATTGAGGTATTTGGGCCCAAGGCGTCAGATGGATTCTGCAACTCATCGCTGAACGGGGAAATCCATGAACCCGCAGACCTTCGATGAATACTGGCTCGGCTATCTTGCCGGCCATTCAAAAGCTTCGACCCGGCTTATCCACTATATCGGCCTGTTTTTCGCGCCGCTCGCAGGGATCGCCGCATCCTTTCTGGTCGTCTGGTGGGCCTTTCTGGTCATCATTCCGTTCTTCTATGTCGCCGCTTTTCTCACTCACCCTTTCCTCGAGCACAACAGCAACAAGCCGTTCGCGGATCGGCCGTTGTGGAGCGCCATCGCGCTGCTGCGCATGCTTGCTCTCGATCTGACCGGCGGGCTCGGTCGCCAGCTCCGGCGGTTGAACGAGGTCGCCCGATAGGCATGGCGAGCGTGGTCGTCGCTTTCTGCTCGGCCATTCTGCTGCTCGGCGCGGGCATTCATCTCTATTGGGGTTTCGGTGGGCGCGTTGGCGCCGGCGTCGCGTTGCCGCAACGCGAGGACGGCACTCCCGCCATCAAGGAGACGGCCTTTGGGGCGATGGCGGTAGGGTTGATCCTGGCGCTGGTGCTGCTGCTGGTTCTTGGCTTCGCCGGTGCGGTTCACCTGCCATTACCGCAATCCTTGCTGAAGGCCGGCATCATCTTGTGGGCGCTTATCTTCACCGCGCGAGCGTTGAGCTGGTCCCGGTATTTCGGGCTGTTCAAGCGGGTCAGGACCACACGTTTTGCCAGCTACGACAGCTGGTTCTACAGTCCGTCATGCCTGCTGTTGGGGCTGGGCCTTTTCTATCTCGCTTTGTCACAGGCAGCAGAGTGAGCCGCCGGCCACCATTCGCCAGCACTTGAATTCCGGTCTAGAATAGGAAATCGGCTTCGTGTATGGAGCCGCGATCCCCATATGGGGCGGGAATGGCGGGCAACAGCTCGCTGGAAAGAGCGTTTGGGTGCAGCGATGACGAAATGGTCGCCGAATTCTTGGAGAGCAAAGCCGATCAAGCAGGTTCCTGCCTATCCGGACCTTGCCGCGCTGAAGAACACGGAAGCCCAGCTCGCCACCTTTCCGCCGCTGGTTTTTGCAGGTGAGGCGCGCAAGCTGAAGAAGCAGCTTGCAGCTGTCGCTGCCGGTGACGCATTCCTGCTCCAGGGCGGCGATTGCGCCGAGAGCTTCGCCGAGCATGGCGCGGACAATATCCGCGACTTCTTCCGCGTCTTCCTGCAGATGTCGGTGGTGCTGACTTTCGCCGGCGCGCAGCCGGTGGTGAAGGTCGGCCGCGTTGCCGGCCAGTTCGCCAAGCCGCGCTCGTCCGACAACGAGACCAAGGGCGAGGTGACGCTGCCGAGCTATCGTGGCGACATCATCAACGGCATCGAGTTCGACCCAAAGTCGCGCATTCCCGACCCGGCCCGCCAGGAGATGGCTTACCGCCAGTCGGCGGCGACGCTCAACCTGTTGCGCGCCTTCGCCCAGGGCGGCTATGCAAGCCTGGAGAACGTGCATAGCTGGATGCTGGGGTTCGTCTCCGACAGCCCGCAGGGCGAGAAATATGGCAAGCTCGCCAACCGCATCACCGAGACGATGGATTTCATGAAGGCCGTCGGCATCACCTCGGAAACCAACTATGCCTTGCGCGAGACCGATTTCTACACCAGTCACGAAGCGCTGCTGCTCGGCTACGAAGAGGCGCTGACCCGCGTCGATTCAACCTCGGGCGACTGGTATGCAACCTCCGGCCACATGATCTGGATCGGCGACCGTACGCGCCAGCCCGATCATGCCCATGTCGAATATTGCCTCGGCATCAAGAACCCGCTCGGCCTCAAATGCGGCCCGTCGCTGACGCCGGATGGCTTGCTGGAACTGATCGACCTGCTAAATCCGGAGAACGAGCCGGGCCGGCTGACGCTGATTGCCCGCTTCGGCTCCGACAAGGTCGCCGACCATCTTCCGAAGCTGGTGCGCGCGGTGCAGAAGGAAGGCCGCAGCGTGGTGTGGTCATCCGATCCGATGCACGGCAACACCATCGAGGCCGCCGGCTACAAGACGCGGCCGTTCGACCGCATCCTCAAGGAAGTGCAGACCTTCTTCGAGGTGCATCGCGCCGAAGGCACGCATCCAGGCGGCATCCATGTCGAGATGACCGGCAAGAATGTTACCGAATGCACGGGCGGCGCCCGCGCCATCACCGCCGAGGAGTTGCAGGACCGCTACCACACCCATTGCGACCCGCGCCTCAACGCCGACCAGGCGATCGAGCTGGCGTTCCTGGTCTCCGACCTGTTGAAGAAGAGCCATCCGGTCCAGCACAAGCAGGTAGCCAACGGTTGAACCTGTTTGCAGGCTGAAGAGAAAAAGCGCCGGCGAAATCCGGCGCTTTTTTGTTGATCAGCGGCCGCGTTCCCAAAGCAGGCCGTTGAGCCGGGGATCATTGGCGAAAGCGGTTCTGGAAAACTCGATGCGCCTTTCCGGAAACTCACAGATCGCCTGCACGCCGAACGAGCCGAGCCGGATGCGCCAGGTATGCGGCTCCAGCGGCTTGGCCTTGGCGAAGCCGCGGCATGCCAGCAGCGCCACGTTGGCGCCTTTGGGATCACGCGCCGAGCGGTAGCGGATCGCTTCCAGCCCGGCCTCGCGCGTAACGTCGGCAATTGCCTGGCAGGCGGCATAGTCGGTCGGATGCGTCCACTGAGCCTGGTCGCGGTCAAGCGGTGGCCGCGTTAAGTCGACAGCTTTGTGGGTGCGGATCGCGGCTGCGAAAGCGGTGTATTCGGCGGCGTCATGCGGCCATGGTGTGTCGGGCGAATCGGCAAAGAACAGCAAGCGGTAGAAGGCCATTTCGGCGACGGCGGTCATGATCGTCTCCGCCGCGTAATAGACGCCCAGGGTGCGGCCGGCGCGGCGGAAGCGCGAGCCGTAAGGGTAGATCGAGCCGTAGCGAAAGGGCGTCGCCAGGAGATAATGGAGATGCCGGCATTCCATGGGAGTCTGCGGCTTGGTCTCCTCGATCAGATCCTCGATCAGCGCCTGTTCGTCCAGCGTGTCGACGATTTTCAGCGTCGAGACGCGGTGCTGCGCCTCGACCATGCGCCAGTATTTGCCGTCGAGCCGTACGGCTTCAGACGAGAGCGCGTCGGGAGTCCAGATAGGCAATGACATCGACAAGCCCGGTGATGGTGAGGATCTTTTCAAGCGGGCTGCCGTCGAACGCCGTGTTGGTGTTCTTGAGCCATGCCCGGGCGATCGCCTCGTCACCGCCGACAATGGCGTCGAGCGAACGGAACAGCCGCACGAACAGCACCGCGAGTTCGAATGGCTTGGTGCCGCGCTCGAGCAGGAATTCCTGCCTGCGCATGCGCGAAACCGTGGCTTCCGAGACGCCGATGATCGACGCCAGCGTCCTGGCGGTAATATCCATAAGCTCGGCGGCGCGCAGCGTGGCCTTGGTCAGAACCGCGTTTTCGGCCGTCTTGGCGGCAGCATTGGGTTGTGAAACAGACATGGCCTCTCTCTTTCCATGGAAAATATAGGCCATGAAAATTCATATGGAAAGAGACCATGCTCGATAAATTTGCCCACGTCCGCGAATTGGCTGTGCGCCGAAGCGTCAGTCTTTCTTGTAGAGCAGCCAGTTCTTGCCAGTGCGGCCGGCCATTGTCGAATGCCTGGTGACGCGGTTGCGCCCGCCGACCTTGGAGCGGTAGAGCGCCCGATCCGCCTTGGTGTAGAGATCTTCCGGGCTTTCGGCCTCGGAAGCCATGCAGATGCCCATGGAAACGGTCACCGTGCCGTAATTGGTGCCGGTCTGGCTGCTGGTGAAGGGCGTCTGTTCGATCAGCACGCGGATGCGTTCGGCGATCTCGTAGGTGGTATCCTCGCTGGCGCCCTCGATGATCAGCGCGAATTCCTCGCCGCCGGTGCGGGCAACGAACATGTCTTCACGGATGCTGGTCTGGAAGATTTCGGCGATGATCTGGATGATCTTGTCACCGACCGGGTGGCCGTAGCGGTCGTTGATGTCCTTGAAATGGTCGATGTCGGCAAGAATCAACGCGTTGAACAGGATGCCCCTGTTGGAGGTGTAAATCCCGGTGATTTGCTTGTCGAAGGCGCGGCGGTTCCAGATATGGGTCAAGGGATCGGTGTCGGCGAGCCGCTTGTACTCCTCGAGCTTCGACTTGACGCTCTCCAGTTCCGCCGTCTTGTCGCTGAGCGTGGTGGCAACCTGCCTGCCATGGTCGAGGGTCGAATTGGTGGCGACCGCCATGGCGTTGGCGACCTTCTGCAGCAGATCCTGTGAAAGCAGGCTGCGGTTGGCGAGGCCGCTCGACGTCTCATCGAGGATCTTGCCGTATTTCTCGATATGGCTGCGTT
Organism: Mesorhizobium sp. P171375; assembly: GCF_057786075.1. Classification (NCBI taxonomy): domain Bacteria; kingdom Pseudomonadati; phylum Pseudomonadota; class Alphaproteobacteria; order Hyphomicrobiales; family Phyllobacteriaceae; genus Mesorhizobium; species Mesorhizobium sp. P171375. Next base: position 4,920,932 of record NZ_JBYNWF010000001.1, on the reverse strand, counting down.
CGCTTCGCAGCAGCAAGGCGATATCCTCGAGTTCCCTGGCCAGCACATCGCGCGCCTGCTCGACAATGCCTGGACCATGGTGCTGGGCAAAGAAGGCGCGGCCGATGCGGTCGAGTTCGTCCTGCGTCGGCCGGTTGCCGAGCGCCACGACGGCAAGGCTGAGTTCGCGATTGGTGCCTTTCAGCGCTTCGTAGAAGATCTCGTAATTGCGCGGCAGACCAAGCACGCCGAGCTGGCGCATGGTCGTCACAACAGCTGTTGCAATGTCGCTGTTTCGGTCGGTCTGGGCGGCTGCCGGCTGCATGTTCTGTTCACTCTACCCCTGGGAACCATCGCAGACTTGCGCGTGCGAGATGTCGCCGACCGGGGGAGAACCAGCCGTATTTCGGATCATCTTACGAAGGACGCGTCCCCGATCGCGGCCTTCGCTTGGCAGCGACCATAAATGCGCTGGCGCTAAAGTTTCCTTAATGTGCCGCTAGGTGACGCGACTATTCTACTTCAGGCTGCAGGGAAGAAGCGCGAACACGCCCATCTCGTGTCGCATTTGCTCGTACCTGGCCGCCGCAAAACTGAAATCCTCTCCGGTGGCGGTGGAGCCGTGAACGATGGCCGGTGGAGGGCAGGGATGAGTGATATCAGCAGCGGATCTTGCCTGTGCGGGGCGGTGCGTTTCCAGACGCGAGGGCCGCTGCGCGGCGTGATCTATTGCCACTGCTCGCAGTGCCGCAAGCAGAGCGGGCATTTTTACGCCGCAACCAACGTCGCCGATGACAACATCACCGTAACAGGGTCTGAGAATATCGCCTGGTACGAAGCATCTTCGTTTGCCCGGCGCGGCTTTTGCAAGACATGTGGCTCGGTGCTGTTCTGGAAGCCGGGCCAGGATGCCTACGTCTCGGTTCTGGCCGGGTCGTTCGATGGGCCGACCGGGCTCGAGGGCGAATGCCATATCTTCGTCGGCGACAAGGGCGATTACTATACGATCGACGATGGGCTGCCGCAGTTCGAGAGGTCGACGCCGACCATCAAGGTCGCGGACGAATGATTTTTGGTATGGCTGCCTTATTCCCTTGATCCAGCCATTGCGATATCTCCTGCCGGTGATTCGAAGGGGATGCGCGGGCAATGCAGCGGCTGATCGATGCTTTCTTCAATTCGGTGCGGGCTTTTCGCAAGCTCGCAGCCAGCGAAAAGGCGTTCCAGCAGGAGCTGATGCTGCTCGTGCTCGCCTTGCCGCTCGGCTGGTTCGTCTCGGTGTCGTGGCGGGGCTATGCGCTGCTGATCGGCGCCGTGCTGCTTTTGATCATGGTCGAGGTGCTGAACACCGGTATCGAGGCTGCCTGCGATGCCTTCAGCCGCGAGTTCAACGTCGAAATCCAGCTTGCCAAGGATTGCGGCTCGCTGGCGGTGCTGATTTCGGTAATCATCGTCGCCGGCGTCTGGGGCATCGCCATCATCGAGCGCATCACGGGTCTACCGATCTAGAACCTGCGTTCCTATCTGTCAGTCACTAAAGGAGACTGACGTTGAGCGAAGCCGCCAATTCCCTCTTGCTTGAACGTGCCGGCCTGCCGGACGATTTGCGCTGGCTGGCGCAGAAATACCCGCGCGAAAACTGGCAGGGTCACACCAACATCCATGGCCTCGCCAATATGTGGCTTCAGCGGCACGACATGTTTCGCGAGCTCGGCGGCATGCTGACTAACGGCATTGGCGACTATCGCGAGGGCAGGCTGACGGCACCGGATTTCGCGCGCTGGTTCGCGCCGCGGCTCAACCATTTCCTCGGCAATCTCGACGGCCACCACAATGTCGAGGACTATCAATATTTCCCGGCTTTCGCCAAGGCCGAGCCGCGCCTGAAGCGGGGCTTTGACATACTCGATGCCGATCACCATGCCATCCATGACGGGCTGGAGCGCAATGCCGAGACCGCGAACGCCTTCATCCGCACGCTCGAGGAGAGCGAGGACAAACAGCGCTTCGCCGCCGATGCCTATGCCGACGAGAACAGCCGGCTGATCGCCATGCTGAAACGGCATCTTGCCGACGAGGAGGATTTGATCATCCCGCTGATCCTCGACCGTGGCGACCGCGCTTTGGTCGAGGACGACGACTGAGCTTCAGCCGGCTTCGCTCTCGCGAGCGTCCTTGGCGCGCTCCTTGCCGGCGACGGTGCGGGCGATGAGCCAGGCAAGGATGGCGACGGCGAGCCCAATGCCGAGGGCGATCAGCAACCTTTCGTGATGGAGCAGTGCCTTGCCGACCATCTGCTCGGCGCCGAGGCCGAAGACATAGCCGATGCCGCAGAACAAGGCTGCCCAGACCAGCGACGAGATGGCGTTGAGGATGACGAAGCGCGGCACCGATATGCTGGCGAAGCCGGCCGCGATGCCGCCGACCAGGCGCAGACCGTAAATGTAGCGGTTGGACAGCACGAAGATGTTGGGATGCGACGAGACGAGGCGATAGGCGTGGTTGAAGCCGGGACGCGCCTTCAGTTTCAGTACCCTGGGATGATCGGCGAAGCTGCGGCCGAGGACGAAGAAAAACGTGTCGCCGACGAAGGCGCCAATGGCGGCCGCGAGGAAAGCCTTCCAAGGGACGAAGACATGCTGGTGGGCGAAGAAGCCGCCAAGGATGGCAGCGCTTTCGCCTTCGGCGACACAGCCCAGGAAAACCGCGATCAGCCCGTATTGCTCGATGAGGTGATGGACGATCCCGGTCATTGAGACGTTTGCCGGCCTGACAGTCTTTCGTCGATGCGGCTCACCTGTTCGGCCAGGCGCGCTATGTCCTCGCGCACGCCGATGATCTGGCTGTGGCGCAGTTCGTCCAGCTTTTCATGCAGCGCCATGATCTCGATCTCGGCCTTGAGATTGACCTCGTAGTCGTGCGCGGCATCGATGCGGTCGCGCGCGGCCTGCCGGTTCTGCGACATCATGATCACCGGCGCCTGCAAGGCAGCAATCATCGACAGGACGAGATTGAGGAAGATGAAGGGGTAGGGGTCGAACGAATCTCGCCCCAGCAGCCACCAATTGGCGCCGATCCAGAGAACCAGGAAGGCGATGAAGGACAGGATGAACGTCCACGAACCGCCGATGCGGGCGATGGCATCGGCGATCCGGTCGCCGGCCCCCTGAAGCCCGGCGAGACTGTCGTTGATGTCCTGCGAGATCGGCTTGCGATCGACGGTGCTTTGCAAGACCCGCCGCTCAAGCTCGCTGAGGGTCTCAGGCGTTCGCCTCAGCCAGCGGTCGGCCAGTTCGGGCACGGTCTTATGCATGGTCGCCTCCATGGTCAGCGTCTGGCCTAGACCTAGAGGCTACCGGTGCGCACGGGAAGTGGTAGATTGCCGCGTCCATCCATACTGAAGCAGGGCGGCAATGGCAGACTTCCAGAAGATTCGTGCCCGTGCTGCAAAACGCAAAGGCGGCGACGCCGTGCTGACGTCGCTGCTCGGGCCTTCGCCCGATAACGCCGCCGTGGCCAAGATCACCGACGACCGCATCCTGTCGACGATGGCCGAGCGGGTGTTTGCTGCCGGCTTCGTCTGGCGCGTCATTGAACAGAAATGGCCGGGTTTCGAGGAAGCGTTCCTGCATTTCGAGCCGAAGCGACTGTTGTTCCAGCCCGACGATTTCTGGCACGATCTGACGGCCGACAAGCGCATCGTGCGCAACCCGCAGAAGATCAAGTCGGTGCGCGACAACGCCGCCTTCGTCGAGCGTGTGTCGAAGGAGCATGGCGGCTTCGGCAAGTTCTTGGCCGAGTGGCCTGCTGACGACCAGGTCGGGCTGATGGCATATCTCGGCAAGCATGGCAGCCGGCTCGGCGGCAACACCGGCCAATATTTCCTCCGCTGGCTGGAATGGGATGCTTTCGTCATTTCGGCCGATATGGCGGCCGCCCTGCGCTACGCCGGCCTCGACATCGCCGAAGGCCCGACGTCGAAGAGGGATCTCGACAAGATCCAGGCGCAGATCAACAAATGGGCACAGGAAACTGGCCTGCCGCGCCGGCACATCTCGCGCATCCTGGCGATGTCGATCGGCGAGAACCATTCGCCGGAGGCGCTGCGCGAATATATGGGCGAGTAGGGCTGTCGCCCTCAGGACACGATCGAACTCGATCGGTCTGGATTGGTCCAAACGAACGCCATTGCCGGGGCAATTTTGCCGCGCTAAACCGCAGGCATGACCAAGAAGACCGCTCCCGATATTCTGCGCATCGCTGTCGCCCAGCTCAACCCCACGGTCGGCGATGTCGCCGGCAATCTTGCCAAGGCGCGCGAGGCGAGAGCGGATGCGGCCCGCCAGGGCGCCGACATCGTGCTCTTCACCGAGCTTTTCCTTGCCGGTTATCCGCCCGAGGATCTGGTGCTGAAGCCGGCCTTCCTCAAGGTTTGCGAAAAGGCTGCGCAAGACTTCGCTGCGGACACCGCCGATGGTGGGCCGGGCGTCATTATCGGGACGCCGCTGAAGCGTAAGAGCGGCACCCACAATTCGATCATCTTCGCCGATGGTGGCAAGATCCTGGCCGAGCGCTACAAGCTCGATTTGCCCAACTATGGAGAGTTCGACGAGAAGCGCGTCTTCCAGGCCGGACCCGAGGCTCAGGGACCGGTCAACTTCCGTGGTGTGCGCATCGGAATTCCGATCTGCGAGGACATCTGGGGAGACGTCGGCATCTGTGAAACCTTGGCTGAAAGCGGAGCCGAAATCCTGCTGGTGCCGAACGGCTCGCCCTACTACCGCGCCAAGATGGATGTGCGCCATCAGGTCGTTATCCGCCAGGTCATCGAAACCGGTTTGCCGATGATCTATGCCAATCAGATCGGCGGCCAGGATGAGTTGATCTTCGACGGCGCTTCTTTTGCGATCGGCGCCGACAAGTCGCTGGCTTTCCAGATGAGCCAGTTCGAGGAGACTGTCGACGTCACCACTTGGAAGCGCACGGATGCCGGCTGGGTCTGCTCGGAAGGGCCGATGTCGAAAATACCCGAGCGCGAGGAAGCGGACTACCGCGCCTGCATGCTGGGCCTGCGCGATTACGTCAACAAAAACGGCTTCAAGAACGTCGTGCTCGGCCTGTCCGGCGGTATCGATTCGGCGATCTGCGCCGCATTGGCCGTTGATGCGCTCGGCGAGGAGCGGCTACGCGCGGTGATGATGCCCTACCGCTACACCTCAAAGGACTCGCTGAAGGATGCCGAGGACTGCGCCCGCGCGCTCGGCTGCCGCTATGACATCGTGCCGATCTTCGAGCCGGTCGAAGGGTTTCTGCATGCTCTGACGCAGCTTTTCGAGGGCACCAAGGAAGGCATCACCGAGGAAAACCTGCAAAGCCGCGCGCGCGGCACGATCCTGATGGCGATCTCTAACAAGTTCGGCTCGATGGTCGTCACCACCGGCAACAAGAGCGAGATGTCGGTGGGCTATGCCACGCTCTATGGCGACATGAATGGCGGCTTCAACCCGATAAAAGACCTCTACAAGATGCAGGTCTATGCGCTGTCGCGCTGGCGCAATAGCCATGTGCCGCCGGGCGCGCTCGGGCCGTCGGGCGAGGTGATCCCGAAAAACATCATCGACAAGGCGCCGTCGGCGGAATTGCGCGAGAACCAGACCGACCAGGATTCGCTGCCGCCCTATCCGGTGCTGGACGATATTCTGGAGTGCCTGGTCGAAAACGAGATGGGCGTCGATGACATTGTCGCGCGCGGCCACGACCGGGCGACGGTGACGCGCATCGAACATTTGCTCTACATTGCCGAATACAAACGCCGGCAGGCAGCGCCGGGTGTGAAGATCACCCGGAAGAATTTTGGCCGCGACCGCCGTTATCCCATCACCAACCGTTTCAGGGATCGCGGCTAAAATCCTGATTTCATTCGAGAACCTTGGGGGAGACCAGGGGCGGCATCACTTCAGCGACCTGATGGAAGTCGATTTGGTCGACTTCAAATCCAGCACCGACGTTACGATCGCGACCGCCGACCAGAAGGCTTATTCGGTGGTGCCGTGACAGTCCTCCATATCTGTTGTTGCAAAATAACATCACTGGTTGGACCAGTTACGCTTTTGCGCGTGCGCCCCGTCTTGGCGATCCGTCATGGCGTCTCTATAAGGACCCCTCCGCAATTGTCTTGCGGGAGGTCCGAATGGCAGTATTTCACATGGTAATGCGAGGCCGCGAAGCCTAGGTCTCACCCGGCGTCCGGCGAAGGTTTGCCCTTCGCGCCGATGCCGGGCCGAGTACAGGCTTCTGCCGATGCCGGTCGCCACCCGATATCCAGGGCGCGCCGCCACCTATGCCGAACCTCCGCAGCCCCGGGCGAATTGCCCAGCGCGGTTTTCAATTTTCGACTTTACCGGGACCGGGCACGTTTGCGCCCGGATGACATCATGGCTCGTTTTCGAATCGATCTGCGCGCTAGCGCCTTTCGCAGTGTTCTTGGCTTTACGCTCAGCCACTGGCGACGCCAGCCCTGGCGGCTTTCGCTGATCATGGGCGGCTTCCTGCTGTCGACGCTGGCCGACGTCTTGACGCCGCTCTATTCCGGCCGGCTGGTCGATGCCGTCGCCAGCAATGCGGCGGCCGACAATGTCGCGTGGAATGCCGCGATGGCAGCCTTCTTCGCGCTCATCGGTCTCGCGCTGACCGGCGTGGTGCTGCGCAACCTCGCCTTCATGGGCATTGTCGAGCTGACGCTCAAGATGATGGCCGACATCGCCGCCGACGCGTTCCACCGCGTGCAGCGCTTCTCCACCGACTGGCACGCCAACAGCTTTGCCGGATCGACGGTGCGCAAGATCACGCGCGGCATGTGGGCGCTCGACCTGCTCAACGACACGATCCTGATCGCGCTTTTGCCGTCGGTCGCCATGCTGATCGGCTCGACGCTGCTGCTCGGCTGGTTCTGGCCGCTGATGGGGCTGGTCGTGGCAGTCGGCTCGGTGCTGTTCATCATGGTGACGGCGCTGCTGTCGCTCGGCTATGTCGCGCCCGCGGCACGGCTTGCCAATGGCTGGGATACGCGGCTTGGCGGCTCGCTTGCCGATGCGGTGAGCTGCAACGCCGTGGTCAAGGGTTTTGGTGCCGAGACGCGCGAGGAGACGCGGCTTGCCAAGGTCGTTGCCAAATGGCGCGCGCGCACGCGCCGCACCTGGGTGCGCGGCACCATCAACGGCACCACGCAAGGCGCCATGTTGCTGGTGCTGCGGACGGCGGTGATCGGTCTGTCCCTGATGCTGTGGACCTGGGGCCAGGCGAGCACCGGCGATGTCGCCTTCGTGCTGACCTCGTTCTTCGTGCTGCAGGGCTATCTCAGGGATATCGGCACGCATATCCGCAATTTGCAGCGTTCGATCAACGACATGGAGGAACTGGTCGATTTCCAGTCGCAACCGCTTGGCATCGAGGACCGGCCCGGGGCTGCGCCGATCCGGATCACGCAGGGCGCTATCCGCTTCGACAACGTCACCTTCCACTATGGCAGTCATCGGCTGCCGCTCTACCGCGACTTTTCGGTGGAGATCGCGGCCGGTGAACGCGTCGGGCTGGTCGGTCATTCGGGCTCAGGCAAGACGACCTTCGTCAAGCTGATCCAGCGCCTCTATGACGTCAGCGGCGGCAGGATCCTGATCGACGGCCAGGACATCTCTCAGGTGGCGCAGGCGTCGCTGCGCGCCCAGATCGCCATCGTCCAGCAGGAGCCGATCCTGTTCCACCGCTCGCTGGCCGAGAACATCGCCTATGCCCGTCCGAACGCCACGCAGGCCGAGATCGAGCATGCCGCGAAGCTCGCCAGCGCACATGACTTCATCACCAGCCTGCCGAAGGGGTACGGGACGCTGGTCGGTGAACGCGGCGTGAAACTGTCGGGCGGCGAGCGTCAGCGCGTGGCGATCGCGCGTGCCTTCCTGGCGGACGCACGCATCCTGATCCTGGACGAGGCGACATCGAGCCTCGATTCAGAATCGGAAGTGCTGATCCAGCAGGCGATGGAGAGGCTGATGGTCGGCCGTACAACGCTGGTCATCGCGCACCGGTTGTCGACGGTGCGAGCGTTGGACAGGCTGCTGGTGTTCGATCGCGGCAAGATCGTCGAGGAGGGCTCGCATGACGAGCTGATCCGGCTGAAGGGCGGCATCTACCGCCGCCTGTTCGAGCGCCAGGCACTGGAACTGACCAAGGGCCTGGTGGTCTGAGCTGAAAGCAGAGCCCTGTCCGAGGGGATAGGGCTCTGCTTGGTTCATCCAGGCATTCTCTCGAATGGTTGGAGCACGGGATCGATCGTGTCCCAGGCGTGGCCCCGAACGGTGTAAGTGACCGCCTGCGGGTTGAACTGGCCGGGATCGTCGAGGCTGGTCGCGTTGATCGCCGTCACCTCCGGCATGGCGACGAAGGTCACGTATACCGGCGTTCCGCAGGTCGGGCAGAAGGCCTGGATTTTCTCGTTTCCGCTGTCTGCGATCATCCGCCAGGTGCTCGGCTGGCCGCTGATCTCAACGTCAGCGCGCCTGCCGAAGGTTACATAAGAGCCATGACCCGTGCCGCTGCGCTTCTGGCAATCGAGGCATTGGCAGTGATTCTGAAAGATCGGCTCGCCGCTCGCCTCATAGCGGATCGCGCCGCAGGCGCAGCCGCCGGTAAAGTGCCTGGTCATTGTGGTTCTCCTGCTGGAAACTTGCTTCAGGCCGATTTCGGTTTGGCGAACAGGTCGATTCCGCTGCCGGTTTCGAGGAAGGATTTCATGCTGGACAGCACGGCCGGCCAGCCCTGGCTGATGCCCTTGGCCATGCCGCTGCCGGCCTCGAGTTCGTCATGGCTGACGGTCAGCTTGACCATGGCGTCATATTCCTCGATGGCGAAGGTCACCCGGCTTTGTTTGGTCGGGTCATCGGCTTGGGACGCGTTGGCCCAGGTCATGACCAGACGGGTCGGCGGCGAGATCTCGACCACCTTGCCGACGAGTTCGACGGTGCGCTCGTCATTGGCGCGGATGTGTTCCCATTTCGAGCCGGGCTTCCAGTCGGAGACGTTCTCGTGGGCCCAATAGCGCTTGGCGATATCGGGCTTGGTGATGGCCTCGAACACCTTTTGCGGCGTCGAGCGGATGTAGGTCACATAGACAAAACTGGTGGTTTCTCGGGTCATTGGTTGTCTCCTTCGAGTTCCTGTTTCAAGTCGTGCAGCAGGCTCAGCCGCTGCCGTTCGAATTTGCGCACCCACCGCTCGTAGACTTCATGCAGCGGCACGGGGTTGATGAAATGCAGCTTTTCGCGGCCACGCTTGACCGTGCTGATCAGATTGGCCGCCTCCAACAAGTCGATGTGCTGGGTCGCGGATTGCCTCGCCATGTCGAGGTTTTCGCAAAGCTGGCCCAGCGTCTGTCCGTTCTTCTCGCACAGAAGATCGAGCAGCTTCCTGCGTGTCGGGTCACCCAGCGCTTTGAAAACCTTGTCGGCGTCCATCGGTCTCACTCATCCTGCAATACAATATGCAGGTAAATACCTGCATGTCAAGCGCGGCTGTCGATGTTAGGCTGAAATGAGGTAGCCGGCGTTTCGGTGCCGGATGAGAGATGGTCATGTCATTAATTGCGCAGTTTTTGATATTGGCGTATCGTACTTACTGACAGGAGATGTGCTATGAACGTGTCATTGGGAGATCGCTGGGAGGCGTTCGTCGCGGAAATCGTTAAGCGCGGCCGCTATGGTTCGGCGAGTGAGGTCGTTCGCGAAGGCTTGCGTCTGGTCGAGGAGCGCGAGGAAAAACTGAAGGCGCTGAGCGCCATGCTCGACAGGTCATTTTCTCAAGGCGGTGAGGCTTCGGAAGACGCCATCGATGCCGCTCTTGAAGCCAAGGCTGAGGAACTGGCAAAGGCGGGTTTCTAAGCCATGCCACGCCTGCGAATGCTGCCGTCGGCACAGGCTGACCTTGTTCATTTGCTGGAGCACATCACCCACGAAAGCGGCAACCTGCAGATCGCTATGCGATTTGTCAGCGCGCTGCGGCAGAAATGCCGCGACCTGGCGACCTTGCCGGCGACCATCGGCCGGGCACGCCCGGAACTACGGCCAGATGTGCGAAGCGTTCCGTACCGGGGTTATGTGATCTTCTTCCGCTATCGCGAAAACTATCTCGAGGTGGCCAACATCATAGAGGGACATCGTGATATTGACGCACTATTCGCGGAAGACGATGGCGACGCATGAAGTAGCGGCCGGCGGCAAGCGTTAGTGTGCCGCTAGAAGCCCTAGCGCCGTGTCTAGGTTTTAACGACGAATTTGTCCGGATCGGCGCAGAAATGGGCGATGATCTGGCAAAGATCGGGCTCGTTGATCATGCGCACGGCCTCGGCCGCGTTGACCCATTTACGGGTGCGCGCGCGCTTTTCCTTCCAGCGGTCGGAGACACGCTCGACCTGCATTGGAAACACCAGCACTTCGCAAGGCACTTCCTCGCCGGACGCCAATGCCTTGGCGTAGAAGTAACGGCCAGCCTCGAAATGAGAGATCTTGCCGCGCAATCCGGCTTCCTCGCCGGCCTCGCGCGCCGCGGCCTCGCAGAGCGGTTCCTTGGCCTCGGGCCAGCCCTTGGGCAGCACCCAGCGGCCTGTGTCGCGGCTGGTGATCAGCATGATTTCGATGCCGTTTTCGGTGGTGCGCCAGGGTAGCGCGGCAACCTGAAGACGGCACGGCGCGGTGCCGAAGAGTCGCCGGACCCTTTCGGCCATATGGCTGTGCGTCGTTGGTCTCGTCAGCATCGGAGAAGCTACCCCAGCCCTCAGAATCGTTTGCCGTCACACGAATCTTACGGCGAAGTGTAAGTCATAAAAGTAAAAAACGTCACACCAACCCGTCAAAATCCGCCAACAGGTGTCGATCCAACAGAATATTGTGTCTTACGGCGCCAGTTTCCACAGCAAACCGCGCGGGCCTTGCCACTTGGGCGGATAAAGGGGTGCTGCGAATCAGCCGGCGTGATCGTCGGCGATCGGCTTCTGGTAGGTAAAACCCATATCCCAGGGAAAGTAGATCCAGGTGTCCTGGCTGACTTCGGTGACAAAGGTGTCGACCAAAGGCCGGCCTTTCGGCTTGGCATAAACCGTGGCGAAATGCGCCTTGGGCATCATGGCGCGCACGATGCCGGCCGTCTTGCCGGTGTCGGTGAGGTCGTCGATGATCAGCACGCCGACGCCGTCATCGGTGAGCAGGGCGGGCGTGATCTCCTTCAGCACCTGCAACTGCCCTTGGCTGGTATAGTCGTGATAGGAGGCCACGCAGACCGTCTCGATGACGCGGATGCCAAGTTCGCGCGAGATGATGGCGGCGGGAACCAGTCCGCCACGGGTGATGCAGACAATGGCTTTCCACTGACCCTTGTTGGCGCCGGCAAGCCGCCAGGCGAGCGCCCGGGCATCGCGGTGGAACTGGTCCCAGGAGACCGGAAAGGCTTTTTCAGGAAGAGACATGGTCGCGCACTCCGCAGGGCGCGCAAGCCGCGCGCAGTCACGATGGAATGCGCGCGGAATTAGCTGGAAAGCCTTGGTCTTGGCAAGGGCCGCATCGATTGTAGGTTTAGCGCGACAGGAAAGCCGCCACCGGCACGGTGCGCAACACGGTGCGTGTCACGCCGCCGAACAGAAGCTGGCGCAGCCAGGAATGGCTGTAGGCGCCGAGCACCAGAAGGTCGGCGCCGGTTTCTGCGATCCGGGTCTGGATGACGTCATCGATCGAGGCATTGCCCGACTGCTGCACCGAAACACTGACGGTGGCGCCATGCCGGGAGAGCGCCGCGGCGATCTCCGCGCCGGCTGCCTCCGGATTGTCGTCCAGTGTATCCGGCGGATCGATAACAAGAATATCGGTCTTTTCGGCTTCGATGATGAAGGGCAGGGCGTCGAAGGCGGCGCGTGCGGCTTCCTTGCTGCCGTTCCAGGCCAGCAGCACATGTTTGAATGTGGTGACGAGTGGACCCTCATGCGGCACCACCAGCACCGGCCGGCCGGCATCATAGACCAGCGTGTCGACATCGGCGCTCGGATCGCCGCCGGTCTCGCGCTGCGCGGCGATGATCAAATCGGCCGCGCGTACGCTGGAAATGCCGGTCAGCGCACTGTCGCCCGAAAAGCTCTCGAGGCTGCGCCATTCGAAGGAAAGGCCCGTTTTTTCGATCCGCCCGAGGAAAAGCGCCTGCAGTTTTTCGGCGCGCTCGCGATTCATGTCGGCGGAGACCTGCAGGAACTCGGTGTCGGGAAAGCCGGTGGCGGAAGTGTAGGGCACGGGCAGCGCTTCGGCATGAATGCCGATGAGGTGGCTCTCGAACCGTTCGGCAAGCGGGATGGCACAGTCGAGCACGCGCTCGGCATCCTGTTCGTTCTGCAATATGGCGACGATGGTCTTGAAGCGCATCGGAAATCCCTCAAATCTGCCGGCGCCAGATGCGCCCGAGGGAAAACGTCAGAGTATGGCGCTTGGTTCCGGCTCGGCGACGGGCCGCGAACCCAGCTCAGCTGGCGGCGGTGAAGCCGGCCACCATCGCCTCAACGTCCTTGCGCGCCGAATCCAGCGCCTCCTGGCTGCGGGCGCGGACGACCAGCTCCGTCCAGAATTTGCCGTCGCCATATTTCGGGTAGGAACCGATGATCGTGTCGGGATGCGCCTTCTGGATGTCGCCCAAGGGACCGCCGATCAGGCCTTCGCCGAACGGGCAATGGACGGTGGCCGACAGCATCTTGGTGCCGGCCTTCAGCGTCGGCACGACATTGTCGAGCATGGCCTGGAAGATCGCCGGCACGCCGGCCATGACATGGACATTGCCGATGCGAAAGCCGGGCGCGACGGAGACCGGGTTGTCGATATGGTCGGCGCCGCGCGGCATGCGTGCCATGCGCTTGCGCGCCTCGGTGTATTCGATGCCGCGCGCGGCATAGCTCTCGCCCAGCATGGCATAGGCCTTGGCGTCGTATTCGCATGGAACACCAAAGGCCTCGGAGATCGAATCGGCGGTGATGTCGTCATGCGTCGGGCCGATACCGCCGGTGGTGAAGACGTAGGTGTATCGAGCGCGCACGGCATTCACCGCCGCGACAATCTCGTCCTCCTCGTCGGGGACGATGCGCACTTCCTTCAGGTCGATGCCGATGGCCGTCATGATGTCGGCGAGGTGGCCGATGTTCCTGTCCTTGGTGCGGCCGGACAGAATCTCGTCGCCGATGACGAGCATGGCGGCAGTGACGATTTCGGGCATGGAAGGCTCCGGTGGAAGGTGCCTCAGGGCAGACGGATCGCCTGGGCAGACAAGATCGCCTGAGATAGCGCGACATGGGGCGGGCGGCAATGCCGTCAGAAGCCGGCAGGCTGCCTTGCCGTGCGTCCGGCGGTGGGTGATGGTGTGCGCCGGTTCGCTCCCGGGTGAAACATGCTGGTATCGATTCTGCTGTGGCTCTTGGTCGGCCTGTTGGTGCTGGCTCTCGTCATCGTCGCCTGCCTGGTGGCGGCGACGCTCTGGATTGCGGCCAAGGCCGAAAGACTGGTGTCGGCCAGCGGACAGTTCGTCGAGATCGACGGCAACCGCATCCACTATGTCGAAACGGGCGAGGGGCGGCCGATCGTGTTCGTGCACGGACTTGGCGCGCAGCTCCACCAGTTCCGGCACACGCTGTTTAGCCGCTTTGGCCCGGGCTACCGGCTGATCGCGCTCGACCGGCCGGGATCGGGCCATTCGGTGCGGGCGAGAGGAGCCACCGGCCGATTGCCGGAACAGGCCGAGATCGTCAGGCGCTTCATCGAAACGCTCGGGCTGGAAAGGCCGCTCGTGGTCGGCCATTCGCTGGGCGGCGCCGTCACGCTGACCCTGGCGGTGGAACATCCCGAGGCGATTTCCGGCATCGCCTTGCTGGCGCCGCTGACGCATCTGGAAGCCGGCGTGCGCGAGCAGGCGGGCCTGCTCTATATCCGCTCGCGGCTTTGGCGCCGGATCATGGCTTATACCGTCGCTGTACCGACGAGCCTCCGATATGCGCGGCAGACCCTGGAGTTCATCTTCGCGCCGCAGGCCGTTCCCGCCGACTACATGGTCCATGGCGGCGGATGGCTCGGGCTGAGGCCAAGCCATTTCCATGCGACCTCCACCGATTTCGTGGCGGTCGAAGAGGATCTTGGCCGCATTGAGCAGCGTTACGGCGAGATCGCCATGCCGGCCGGTATTTTCTTCGGGAGCGCCGACCGCGTCATTGCAATGCGCATCCACGGAGAGCCAATGAAGGATAGGATCGGCGGGCTCGATTCCGAGACGGTCGATGGCCTCGGCCACATGCCGCAATTCGCCGACCCGGACCGCGTCATCGCCTTCATCAAGCGCATCGCCGAGCGGGCATTTTTGCCATAGGCATCACCACGACCTCACGACAATTTCACTGAACCATTCGGCGGATATCCAGATTTACTCCGTGTCGCACCCAAGGCGGCAGATACGGAGTAATTCAATGTACAGGAAACTTTTCGCACCATCTGTTCTGACGATCGGTCTCGCCACGTCGGCGATGGCTCAATCATCTGACGGAACCTCCTCCAACCATCGCAGCTGGTGGCCGTTCGGCAACGAGCGGTCCTCGACCGTCGACCAGAGCACCACCGGCAGCATCAATGCCGACAGCTCAGGCGGCCAGGGCTATATCGGTCCTGCCGGGCCGTGCGCCTCTGACCCGTCAGGACCCTACGGAAATGTGAGGCCCAACGTGAACGATCAGTATTGCGGCAAATAATCGACGCAGACTCTCGACTGACCGGCAGGATGCCTGAAACAGGCATCCACGGCCGGCAACGATATCAAACAACCAAGGATTAGTCGGAAACTTCGGTCTGTGGCCGATCGCGGCCGTCGGCCAGTTCGTCGTGCCACTTGCCGTCGGCATCCTCGTACTGGATGCCGTCTGTCGCGCCGGCGACCTGCTGCTCGGCAGAGGCGATCTCGGCGGCGCGCAGAGCGTCCTGGTGGGTGGGGAATGTCTCCGAGAATGTCGAACCGACCTTGTAGGCCCAACCCCCGTCATGCTCGACGATCTTGTAAGTCAGCTTCGCCATGAAATCCTCCGGTTCGTCCGTTCGTTCTATGCGGCCGGTTCTTCAATGCAATTTGGCGTCGGGCAACCGGTCTTCGGGAACCAGCACTTCCGATTCCTTGGCCGCTTCGATCAAAGCCCTGCGCGCATCGGCCGTCGAACGATAACCTTCCAGCACTTTGAGGCAAGTGTCGAGAGCATCACGATGGCGCGGGCCGCGATTGAGCGGCCAGACAGTCATCAGACACTCCGCCGCTTCCTGGGTGCTGCGGATCTGGCGATATTTGCCGACGTGGCCGAGTTCGACCACGACGGGCGTTTCAAAAGGTTTGTTATCCATGATGGCCGCAACGCAAAGCAGCCAATTTGGTTGCAAAAGTGGCAGTCAGCCTGCGCCCAAACGTCTCATAGGCCTCTCAGTAGCCGCAGTCGTTGCGCAGCCAGCGCGCGTTGGCCCAGCCGGTCCGGCCCTTGAAGTCGATCTGGTACCAGTTGCCGCGACGGTCGAAGATTTCGGTGTGGTCGCCGTTGAACAGTTGGCCGATCATGCGCGACGACGAGTTCGGCCGCGCGCGTACGGCAAGAAACCCGCTGCCTGAGTCCAGATCGTAGTGCCTGGACAGGCCATGCACCGTACCTTCGCAATATTGCGCGCCAACCGGAGATAATGCAGCGAACGACAGCGCGACCACCAGAGCGGCGGCCGCGGGATAGAGTGCCCTTGATACCATGACTTTGCTCCCAACCCGGCCGCAAAGGCGACCTTACCCCACGGAAACAGTGTGGGTGGATTAAAGCGAAGCTGCTGCAGCCTGTCCAGCGAATGCGTTTTTGCGCATCCGTCGGTGCAGCCTGCTTAGACCTTCATCCAGTGCTGCATCGTCGTCACCGAGCGGGCAAGCTGCGGCGCCGGATGAATCGTCTCGGCGAATGTGGCGGCAGCGCGCCAGCCCCAGCGCGGATCGGCGAGGAAGGCGCGGGCCAGCGCCACCATATCGGCGCGGCCGTCGGCGACGATCGCCTCGGCTTGGCCCGGATCGTCGATCAGGCCGACGGCCCGCGTTGGAATGCCGGCGCCCTTGCGCACCGCTTCAGCCAGATGCACCTGATAGCCGGGGCCGGTCGGCAGCTTCTGCAAGGGAGAATTGCCGCCACTCGAGCAGCAGAGATAGGCAATGCCCAGCGCTTTCAACGCCTTGGCCACCTCGATCGCGTCCGGTCTTTTCATCGATCCTTGACCACGCCCTGTCAAAGAAGATCGCGTCAGAAATAACACGCGTGCTCGCAGCAGATGGGGTGGTAGTTTGGCGCGACATCCGTTACCCAAACCCGTGGAATCACCATACAAGGGCTATGACGAAGCCGCTAATCCACGATTTGTTTCGCACCATGAAAGCCGAACTCAAGACGGTCACACTCATGCCACCCATTGCAGAACGGCTGGGCCGATTGACGGACGTGTTGTATCCCCTCTTGGTGTCGATACCACCTCTTAGATCGCACTACTTTGGGCTTCTGCGGGCGACACGGTCGATGCCGTCACGGTCGAACTCGTGAAAACGTTTCGTCGACCCAAGGCACCACGCAGCTCGTTGACACGTCGACGTTTGATACTTCTCTGGGTAGCGACTACAACCTCTTGAAGTCGGCAAGCCCTAGGCGCATCCGCTGGCCTTCCGCGAAGGCTAGAGCGAACGATTCCAGTTCGAAGGATCGGGTTAGTTCTTGGTCATCCTCGACCACGCGGACGAACCATTCGCCGCAGGCTTCGACCACTTCAATGCACGGCGATACCTTGCCGGCAGGCTCCACGCTATCCATCGCAGCCTCCATACGAAAGCAGTGGCAACGTCGCGTTTTATAAGTCTGCCGAAACCGGCCTTTCAATAAAAAAAGATGGTACGGAAACGTACAAAACGGCATCACGCATCCTGGCAGGACGGCAAGTGGCAAACTCGCCGGGCGAAGACCCCCACGACCTCAAGCCCGGCGAGCCTCACAAACCTGATCAGAGTACGCGATCAGGACCGGGGTCAGCCGGCAAACCTGCGCTGCAAGATTGATGCCGACAAATCTCATTCGAAATGGCACAGGCTCACATCTGCGCGCCAATCAGAGAATTGGAGGAGCCGCTATAGCCTCATTGACCATAACACCACCAGTGCCACCACGATACCGACCAAACAGTATGCGACCCAGACGCTGGTCACGGGTCCTGCTTAATCTGCAAATCGTGCTGCACGTGAGCGCACCTTACCGCTGCCCTTCGGCGCCGCCGTGAAGATATAGGCCCATCCGCCGGCGGTTCTTCATTGCCTCCAACATGACTTCGAACACGCTGCCTACGTCTTCGCTGGTGGCCGCCTCAGAAACGGCTTCTTGGTCGACTGGCCGTCAAGATTCTTTATCGCCGTTTGGATTTGGCGCCGGCGCCTCGCGCACATCTCGCGGTGGCGGGTCGATATGTTGAGGCTCCGGCGATGCGTCCTTGTCCGGACGGACTGGCGCCTTCCTCTGCATGCCCAAAGAACCGACATAGCCGCTTCTTGTTCCCACACACGCTCTGATATTTTAGCAGCAGCGAAACAAAGTCCCCGCTCCCGCGTTGAGATTTCGTCCACAAAGGGGAGAAACTCGCAAATGGATCCGGCAACTGCAGCAATGATGGTTCTGCTGTCGTGCAGTCCAGGCCAGGCTGTCTGCAAACCGCTCGATCCGTCACCGGCCAAGATGTTCGTATCCCTTGACGAATGCCGGGTTGCGTTGGCCAACAGGCTCGCAGGCGCCCCCAACGGGGAGATCGTAGGGCGATGCAGTCCGGTCGACCCATCCGCTACAGGTTCCCTTCCCGCGGGATACAGGACGGTTGTCGTCACGCGGGGCAAGGGCGCGAATGCGGTGAGCAGTCGCTACATCGTGCTGCACAAAGACTGAAGCCCGCCACCGTGAGGAAGCCGGCACGGCCGCCCGAGCTACTCCAAAGGCGGCTCTTCGCTCGGCGGAGTCAAAACGGTAATATCCATTCTGGCGATTGTCGACGCGGCGCGCCCCTGCGCACCAGGATCTGTGTCGCCACTTTCTGCCACCATAGCCTTGGCGCGATGTCCTACGCTATCCGCGCTTTTGCCTGGAGCAAACACTTCGCCCGGTTCTGTCTTTGCGGGTTTCGGTTGAGTTTCCGGTGCCTGCCGATGTTGATTGCCAATCGCCGAGACCATTGATACCTCCGCTGATGAGGCCATGACCTTACCTGTCAAGGCTGTAGCGAGCCTGACCATTCTAAACTGCCGGCCACCGTGAGGCGGCGGACTTCAAGTCGCCAGCGTGGGCAACTGTCGTGCCGATAGGTGAGCTCCCACGACGTCGATGTTGGGATATCTCGTCGGTTCAACCTCAGTCCCCTTGATGCCGCATCGGTTTCGCCCGACAATAGGGAACAATTTCGCCCGCCATGTGTTACGCAGTTATGGACTTTGCGGACCCCGGACCCAGAATGGCAGTTGATCTTCTGACGATGCGAGTCGCCGATGCCGAGCAGCGCATCAAGCAGACCGAACTCGCGCTGGTACTCAGCGAGAAAATGGTGGCTGAGAACCTCGCCGCATCCAGCAGGATACGATCTGCGCGGCGGCGTGTCGTGAAATCCGGTCTGACGACAATCGACCCAACAGCGCTGAAACAGTTCGCACAATAATCGCACTCCACTGCGGATAATGTGGGAGAGGTTGTTTGCAGCCCTTGGCGGTGATCGGCCAATACGTCGCAGGAACCAAAGCGTTCGGCAGGGGTTGGTGTTCCGAAGGGATCGCAACCAAAAGGACGCGGAACAATGGACCTGATGAACTTGGAACTGGCCAGAGCGCGACAGAGCGTCGGTCGGGCAAAGTTGGATCTCGAACGCGCTGAAAACTTGCTCGATGAAGAGGGCGGCGTCGCCGTGAACCTCGCCTTGTGTTGCCGAATTCGCTCTGCGCAACGGCGCGTGGTCGAGGCTAGGCGGCGGCTGACGAAGATCGATCCCATCAAGGCAAATTGACCGATGATCGCGACCCTGAACCCCGAAATCGCGAGAAGTGGGCCCATCTATCGCCCGGCGCAACTCGCGCTACTCCGGCATCAGTTGATGCAACACTTCGAAAGCACCGACTCTGCGGCAAGGCAGGTCGAGGACGAGCTGGCCAAGCTGTCCAAAGCAACCGCTACAGATCGGCAAGCGCCCCACATCTGAAACGGGCAGGTCACCCGAAGCAGTTGCCTCAAATGTCGAGATAGCCGGCAGCGACAAGCATAGCCTTGTATCATCGGGCAAATCGGCTGGGCACACGGCTGAGGTAGCCGGAGGCGCCAATATCCCAATGCGCGCCCAGTGCAACTTCCGGACGACTAGGCGACCGGGATTCGCGGGTCAAGCCCGATAATGCGCGCGCCGAAGTGGAGCCGTGGTTCAGCCCGAAAGCGGATTGAGTCTCAGGTGCTGGATCAGAGTTTTATTACCCACGACGTCGCTCCAGTCGCATCAATCGCCGATTCCATCGTCACTATGCATCGCGGTTCTGCGCTACGGAGCCAAGGGCAAGGTTCTCACCAGCCTTTCGTGCGACCCAACAGCGTTTGCCCATCCGCAGCGCTAATTCGGAACAACCAATGACAATAACGATAGATGGCAACGCCAGCTGGCGCGACATCGCGCAGGTGAGCGAAGGCGAATCCCTGGCGCTCAGTCCGGCAGCGTGGGAGAGGATCGCCTTTGCGAACCAGATCGTCGCTTCCATCGTCGAAAAAGGCATTCGCGCCTATGGCGTCAATACCGGGGTCGGCGCATTGGCAAGCAAGGTGGTGGCGCCTGCGCTGCAAAAGAAACTGTCGCGCAACATCATTCGCAGCCACGCATGCGGTGTCGGTGACCTGGTGCCGAGACGCGGCGTGCGCGCCATCATTGCCGCTCAAGTGGCAAATTTCGCGCATGGCCATTCCGGTGTAAGCCCCGCAATCGTCCGTAATTTGCTCACCTTTATCGAGCGCGACTGCATTCCCGACGTGCCATCCAGGGGATCGGCCGGGTATCTGACGCACAACGCTCATGTGGCACTGGTCTTGATCGGTGAAGGCAGTGCAACCGTGGCAGGTCGCTCGATGAGCGGACTGGAAGCGCTTGCCGAAATGGGTCTGGAGCCCCTGGAGCTTGGCGCGAAGGAAGGCTTGAGCCTCGTCAATGGAACGGCGTGCGCGACCGGCCTGACCAGCATCGCCGTGCAGCGCGCGGAGCGCTTGCTGGGATGGGCTGACGCCGCGGCCGCTTTGACGCTTGAAGCCGCAGGCGCACAAATGCCGGCCTTCGGCGAGCAGATCCTGGCGATGCGGCCCTCACCCGGCATTCAGGATGTGGGCAAAGCGCTGCGCGGCTGGCTTCACGGCAGCGAGCTCATCGCGCTTGCTCACGGCAGTCGCACGCAGGACGCTCTCAGTCTTCGCGCCGTGCCGCATGTTCATGGCGCCGCCCGCGAGGTGTTGGACCGGTCCGCTGAGCTGGTTGACCGTGAATTGGCTGCCGTCACGGACAATCCCGCGGTATTCGGGTCGTTGAACGATCCTCAGGTTGTCTCGGAGGCGCATGCGGTGGCGCCGGCGCTCGGACAGGCCGCCGATGGCCTGACGATCGCCTTGGCGCAGGTGGCCGGTATGAGCGAGCGTCGCATCGACCGTCTCGTCAACCCACTCGTCAACAATCTGCCGGCCTTCCTTGCCGATGAGGACGGCAGCAACTCCGGCTTCATGATTGCCCAATACACCGCCACGTCGCTGAGCAACGTCAATCGCCGCCTGGCCGCGCCGGCCGCGACCGACGGTGGCGTCACATCCGGCCTGCAAGAGGATTTTCTGGCGCATCCAACGGTGGCAGCCAACAAGCTGCTCGCCGTTATCGACAACGCGGAATACATTTTGGCAATCGAACTCATGGCCGCCGCGCAGGCCCATGATTTTCTGGCCGAGCGCGGTGCACGCGCGCCCGGCACCGACGCCATCTACCGCATGGTCCGGGACAACATAGCGCACTATGCCGACGATCGGCCTCTATCCGGGGACATGGAGGAATTGCGCAACTTCATCCGCGAAGTGGACGTGCCACCCTGTCCGCAGCCCACCGAGTGAGGCCCGCCGAGCTTCGCGGAGCTAAGCCTTCAGCGGGTACAGTTTCAGGTGCTGGATCAGGATGATCGTCTTGGCGTCTATGATGCGGCCGTCGGCTATGCCGGCGAGCGCCTCGTCGAGCGGCATTTCGAGCACCTCGATGTCCTCGCCCTCTTCCGGTGCGCCGCCGCCGGCCGAGATGCGGTCGGCAGGTGAATAGCGCGCCACGAAGAACCACAGTCGTTCGGTCACGCTGCCCGGGCTCATATAGGGCGCAAACAGCCGCTCGATGTTCTCTAAGTGATAGCCGAGCTCTTCCTCGGCCTCCTTGAGGATGGCGGTTTCCGGGTCGTTTTCGTCGAGCAGACCGGCGCAGGCCTCGATCAGCGGTTCGCGGTGGCCGGTGACATAGGCGGGATAGCGGAACTGCCGCACCAGAAGAACCGTCTGGCGCTCGGGATCGAAGGGCAGGATCACCGCGCCGTCGCCACGATCGTAGGTCTGGCGAATCTGCGTCTCCCACTGCCCGTCGCGCCGGCGATAGTCGAGGATGGTCTTCTTCAGGACCGCCCAGTCATCGGACAGGACTTCCTCCGAGCGGATACGGATGCGATCTTCCATGATGAACTCCATGCTGTCGGCGCCATGGCGTAACCGCGAACCGTTTTTCGCGCAACCAGGACGGCAAAGCTTCACCGTCTCGTGTCTGGTGCCATCAGCTGCCATCGCCTAAATAGCTGCAATCCCTTCCCCGGAGTTTCCTGATGACCGCAGCGCTTTTCCAGCCGATCACTCTCGATGGCCTGACCTTTCCGAACCGCATCGCGGTGGCGCCGATGTGCCAATATTCCGCTGATGACGGCTCGGCCAGCGATTGGCATCTCTACCACTGGATGAATCTGGCCATGTCGGGCGCCGGCATGGTCACCGTCGAGATGACGGATGTCGAGCGGCGCGGCCGCATCACCCATGGCTGCCTTGGTCTCTACTCGGACGACAATGAGGCCGCCGCCCGGCGCACGCTGGATGCGGCCAGGCGCGTCGCCGCGCCGGGAACGAAATTCGGCATTCAGCTTGCCCATGCCGGCCGCAA
Organism: Mesorhizobium sp. P171375; assembly: GCF_057786075.1. Lineage (NCBI taxonomy): Bacteria > Pseudomonadati > Pseudomonadota > Alphaproteobacteria > Hyphomicrobiales > Phyllobacteriaceae > Mesorhizobium > Mesorhizobium sp. P171375. The sequence continues at coordinate 4,898,631 of NZ_JBYNWF010000001.1, read as the reverse complement.
GGCCTCGAACCGAAAGCCTTGGGAAGGCGGCGGGCCGCTGCGGCCGGGCGAGGATCCCTGGCAGACCGTCTCGGCCTCGGCCATCGCCTATGACACCGGCTGGAATGTGCCGCATGCGCTGGAGGATGAGGAAATCCTGCAGCTCATCGAACGGTTCACCGAGGCCGCAAGGCGGGCCGAGCGCGCCGGCTTCGACTTCCTTGAGCTGCACGCCGCGCACGGCTACCTGATCTTCCAGTTCCTGTCGCCGCTTTCCAACCGGCGCACCGACCGCTGGGGCGGATCGCTGGAAAACCGCATGCGTTTTCTGCTTGAGATCGCCAAATCGGTGAGGAAGGCCGTTCCAAACCTGATGCTTGGCGCACGCCTGTCGGTAAAAGACTGGGTCGATGGCGGCTTCACCAGAATGACGATAGCGCCACCGCCGGCCCGCAAAAGGGTGGTGACGACCAGGGTGAGGATTCCGATGATGCCAGCGGTGATATCGGTGAGCACCAGACCGGCGAGCATCAGAGTGGCGAGCATCAGAGTGGTGAGCACCAGAGCGGTGAGCATGCCGGTGGCGAGGGCGGCGGCAGCGGTGGCGAGGGTGGTGGCGACGGCGGCGGTGACAGCGGCGGTGACGACTGACATAGGCGGCTTAGCCGGACACCCGAAGGACCAGTTGCCCCAGATGTAAGCTTCGGCTAAATTATCTTGCGACGAGAATTCAAACCCTTACCCTCGTCAATCTGTGACGCCCGCTGGCTCCCTGGCGGGCTTTTCTTGTGAGGAACCTATACCGGTTTTCCGTGGTTGAGGGTTCCGATCGCGTTACCACTGATCACTTTATACCCGCCAACATCAGTAACGCCGTCGCCACGTCTATGACGCTGCACGCAGGCTTGTGCGGGAACGTCGCCTGGTCCTGGGTCGGGCCGGTTCCGCTGCCACGCTGCCAACACCAATGGCGCCCTCACGTTCCCTTGCACTCGTTACTTTGTGCAAGCGCTCATATGGCAACAACCCTTTGACGCGCGCACTGAGCGCAGCGATTTCTCCCCGCATGTCCTCGCATTCCTGCCTCTGGACATCGGACTGCATCTGTTCGGAGGCGTACTGGACAGAGAGCTGCGAGAGGTCCGCAGTCAACCTCGAAAGGCTCAGCTTATCAGCTTCGCTCTCTTTCATGAGATCAGAATACCTTTCATCTGCAACCTGCTTTTCGGCCATGGTATCGCTCCATTGAGCCGTCAGCCTGGCGATCTCACCGGATGCTTCGCTTGCCTTGCTCAGCGCCACGTCCAGTCGCGATTGAAGGCTTTGAATTTCAGAACGCAAGCCGCGTATCTCCGCAAGAGTGCGTGCGCGTTCGGCTTCCCTGTCATCTTCCGTGATGCGTGCGGCTTCTGTCATTTCCGACAATTTCGCCTGCATGATCTCAAGCGACTTCTGCAGCCGCGTTTCCTCTTTCTCGCTCTTGCCAAGCGCAGCCAGCAGTTCCGAATGCCGCGCCGCGTCGTTGGCATGGATGGTCGATAGCTCATCGAGCCTGCGCCGCGCCTCAGCTTCGCGCTTTTGTGCCTTGTCGAGGTCGATCGAAAGCCTCACATGCTTTTCCCGCAAAGTGTCGTTTTCCCGTGAGCGCCTATCGGCCTCGGCCGTTCTCACCGAAAGAGCTTTGGCAACCTCGCTGAATTCCGCTTCCCGCTTTGCGCTGGCATTGGCTGCCTCCACCAGTTCCAGCCTTACTGCGGCCAGTGCGCCGCGAAGAGCGTCCCTGTCCTGAACCAGACTCGCCTCACGCTGCTGCATGGCACCGAACGCGCTCTCGTGCTCGCGCTGCTTCCTCGTCACATCGTGCAGTTGTTCGGACAGGACCTTCTGTTCCGCAGTCAGGTTGGCGTTTGCTATTTCCAGTTCGTTGGCGCGAAAGAAGTCTGCTTGAAGGATGTGGAAGAATTCGCGTGTGTAGTGGTGTGAGGTTGCAACCTCCAGAAGCTTCGCTTTGACTTCCTCCAAATGCTCCTCAGCATCGTCGAACAGCCTCTCAAAAGAGCCCAAAGCATCGAGCCGGCTCTGCGTATGCGAAGTCAGCTGTCGAGGAGCTTCAACGGAAACGCCCTCAAGTTGAGGGGCATCGGTCTCTATCGCGAGGTCGTCTTTCGGGACACTATCGTCCTGCGATGGAGCCATATCGTCGAGGCTCAGGGAGTTGTTCAAGGCCTCGGCTAGCTCTATCTGGAGTTCCTCGGCAGCCTTTTCCACTTTGTCATAACGTTTGATAAAGTTCGGCAAATTCATATCAAGCACTCCCTACGCAACATAACCTTTTTCGACGCCACTTTAAGCCACCTTTAAGGCGAGAGGTTCATGCATTTGAAGGGCAAGATGCTGGAGTGATTACAACGCTATCCGTGGATATCTAAGATCTTCGGATATATCCGTCACCTGACCTCAAGACACGCTGACCGAAACAGGCACCGGCGGGGCCTTCTGCGGTCAGGACAGATCGCGGGACTTCCGCCAACTCGCAGCGCGTGCTTGTGTATCCAAACTTGGAAACGCAACCGCAGGTTTCGCGCCTTCCATCGGATACGTGCGTTAGGCATCTATTCGTTCATGAGCGATCGCGGCATTCACTTCCTGGACGAATGGATGGCAGAACACCTTCTGCACGTCACCAACGATGATCCAGCCACGGCCGTCGACCTGGCTGACCAGGTGATTGAAGCGGCGAAAGAGCAGGGTATAAGCGCCGACGAGATTAGCGAGGAAGTTGGCAGCGTATTCAAAGTCATTCTCGATATGATGCAGCGTCGCGGAAGCGATTGGGCAGAGTAGAACCTTCCTGTGGCGAGAGATGCGATTGTGCCCTACACCGCTCCTCCTTCGTGATAAGATATTGTCCAAGCGGATCGGCTGGCTCGGCGCCGTCTCTTGCCGGGGCAGGCGGCACGAGATCAGAGAGCTTGGTCATTTTCGGGAAAGGTTGCCGATAAGCGGAGTTTTTCGCTTCGGCGGGACGTAGCTTTCCACCAGGCGGACATGCTCGGCGTCGACCGTCACCAACGGCCGGAGGCTGATGGTTACCTTATCGCCGTCGATGCGAGTGACATGGCCGGTTAGCTCCATATGCTGGCCGATCACGGCCTTTGAAGTGGAATCGACAACCGAATGCGGGAAGGCATAGGAGGGGATCGTCACACTGATGCGATCGCGTGTCACCCGACCGCGCACAATCGCCGTGACGGCGACCTCATCGCCTACTTTGATATTACCCCGAGCCATGCTGAAGATTCTGGCGCGGCCTGCCGGTTAGTCAAGGGGTTGCTAATATGCGACCCGAGGCGCAAAGTTTCCGACAAATGAGGCTTGTTTTGATCGCGCTTGTCGTCGCTCATAACTGGTATTCCGGCTACCATGATCCGGTCACCGGCTATGAATGCTGCGATGACAAGAAGGACTGTCGAGTCATCAGCTCACGTCACGTCGAGCCGTTGCCGGGCGGCGATTTCAATATTCGCACGGGGTCCAAATCCCCCTATTTCATCTCCAAGAACCGCGTCATGGAGAGTGAAGACAGTCAGTATCACATCTGCACGTCCTCCCCGCCTTTGACTATCCGCTGCTTCTTTGCGCCGCACACGGAGGCCAGCCGCTAGCTTTGCCTCTCGGAGACGTGCGGCGCTACTCAGCCGCAGGGGGCTTCACCGGCCCTGTCATGTTCGGCTGGATGAATGGCGCCCGCTTGCCGGTGATGGTCTCGATCGACTTCAACAACGGTCCGTGGACCTCACGAAGCGTTTGGCAGTGCTCGCTGTGGTACGCCAGGAGGGGACCGATGATGCTCTTGTGCAGCGCCTCTGCTGCCACGAGGAAGCGCTCGATTTCGTCCTGCGAAAGCTGTTTTGAAGGTTTGGTTCTGGCCATTGGCGAACTCGGTTTGAGGAGATCGCCGCAACGAGGATTATAATCCTACATGGCACACCAGCTGACAAGCGTTTTTGAGCGGAGGCCGACCTTCGAGAGGGGGCTTAGGGGACTTCAGTCTTAGTTGAGCGATCGCTAATATGCCTGTAGCTTGGGCAGTGCGGGAAACCCGAATACCAAATGTCCCATGGGTAGCATCGGACCAGTTCGCCGCATTATCAGAAGGCTGTCCTAAGTGCTCTCAACTGTATTGCGGGAAAAGCTGGTTTGCGAATGCGGTCGCACCGGGTATTTGAAACTACGAGAAGACGCTCAGCCCCTCAGCGGCACCTGGGAATCCTACAGCTTGGAGGGTTTCGAGGGCAGCAGCCTGACGATCACTAGTTCGGGAAATATTTCGGGCGACAAGTTGGCCTATCTCCATCCTTTGTGTCCTCAATGCAGTCAGTGGGGCAAGGTGAAGTATGCCAGCCGTGCCTGAGCCCGCAAGACATGCTCGAATGGATCGTGCGCAAGTAGGCGCTACCCAGCCATAGATGAGTGGCCGGCAGGGTTGGGTTGCCTTGTGGGGCTAATGTCATGCCGGCCACTGCGGGTGAGTTTGGTCCCCCGCGCGGATGACCCTATGGGTGTATTAGCAATCGCGCAATTAACCCGTATGGACTACCCCGCCGTAGGAGGCCGCGCCGGCCCTCTCAGGTTCCATTGAATAAACCTAGCTTTCTGCCCGGTGATTTTCTCGCTCGATTTCATAAGCGGCCCGTGGACCTCACGAAGCGCTCGGTAGTGCTCAGCTGTGGTACGCCAGGAGCGGCCGGACGATGCTGTTGTGCATCCTCTGCTGCCACGAGAAAGCGGTCGATTTCAGCCTGCGATAGTTGCTTCGAAGGTTTGAACGCTTTGGTGAATGCAACGTCTCGCGCGCGAAGTGTTTCGAAAAGAGACGCTAGTGCGGCATGCAGCTTGCTTCCTCGAACCGGCAGGAGGTAACCACATGATACTTTCACGAGATCGGAACGAAGACGATATGATCGTCCAATGTCCTAACTGCAAGCGAATGATGATCCGCAAAGGGCGCCTGATCAAAAGCGCCAAGTCTCTGACATGTGAGGCTTGTGGTAATGAGATCCGCCTGACTTATTCGTACAAAATGGCAATCTTTGAAAACCGCAGGCCACCATCATAGTTGTCCGGCCGAATTGCCAAAAGCTCGACGGTTGGCTGGAACAGGCAAGTGGCCGACGCCAGGGGTTGGGGAACCTCGGGTGGGGCAGGCGTCAGTCAAAAACAGGCAGTGAGCAACCCCACCCGGCGCCCCGTAGTGACGGCAGGCCGCGCCCCCAAACCCATGACCCAGCGCAGCCTACCGTCCCATAAGGTACGCGGAAACAAAGCAAGTAGTTGCAGAGAAAATGGCCGGCGTCGTGTGAGTTGGGGACTCGGGTGGGTTGGCGCCGGCCAGGGCGGGTGGGGTTCCACCGCTTGGAAGCATAGGCGGGGCAGTGGCGGCGAATATGGTGCGATCGCGCAACTCAGTCGCTGGCCGGCAGCATCAGCACTGCGACCGCAAGGACGGCCACAGGAGGTAAACTGCCATGCCGATCATTTCGCGCTGCCGGTAGCGCTACAAGGCGCCAGCGAGCATCACAGCGGAGGCGCTGCTGTTACCGCCGGAAAGCGGTTCCGAAATCTCACATCGTCTAAAGGTCAGGGCCTGAATGTTGCTAGGGTCGACATATGATGAGCGCAAAGATCTGGCGAAGGTCATAGGCAGCTTCTACTCGATAAGGAGCCGTGTGGTTCGTGGGGCAGTCGTCGGACCGTTGCCAAATCAAATCGACACGATAGGCCAAGCTCAGGTACTTGCAGAAAGGCTTCTACGGCTTGAGATTGACATGGGTCGAACACCGGATTTCGCAGCGATCGATCTCGGAGGAGCTGCCTAGTTGGCTCTGTCGGTTACCCTAGCCTAATGTCATTAGGGTAGCCAGAAATTCGACTAGGGAGAAATTGTCAATTGATTTCAGTGTGGTGCGGACGACGGGAATCGAACCCGTACGATCAGAGATCGAGGGATTTTAAGTCCCTTGCGTCTACCAATTCCGCCACGTCCGCAGGCCAACCCTTTTCAGACGCCAGTGAAAACCCGTCAAGCCATCTTTTGCCGAGTGTCGCCACTCGAATTCATGAAAGGTGGTTCGTGATTTTAAAACAATTGGTTGTTGCGAAAATCTCAGTCGATCAGTCGTAGGCCTTCCGAGTTGTGACTGCACTCATTCATACACATTGGGTATGGCTTGCCTGTCGTCTGGACACACTTCACCCTGAGGCTGCTCAGTGGACCAGACAGTTGGACGGGCAGAGATCAATTCGCTCGCCAAAGCGTTTTCGCCCAGCAGAGTGGCAACAAGGTCATTGATGTTCCACGCGCCTCTTGTGCGCCCCGTCCGCGATAGATACGGGCGTGACCCGACTGTGACTGGGGCTCCGGGCGTTAGCGATCATTGCCGGATTATTGGTGGGATGGCCTAGGCCGGTTTTGCAAATTAGCGCCCTCTAAATAACGGGATATATCTGGGACTTAAGGCCTACGCATTGGTCGCAAGGCAACTGGACTTATGGTTAAGTCAGAAATCTCTTATGTTTCACAGATACTTAGCTGTAAAAAAAGCTGCCTCCAAAGCATTCAAAGGTTAACCGTTCGTTAAGCGATAGTTGACTCATCCCGGTTTTGAGGAAGACGATCAGCATCGGGACCGGGGGATGAGCACCTACAGGGGCACCTTTGTCCGGGTAATGGGTAAAAAGGGGTAGACAATGACTAAGCTTCTCAAGCAGTTCCGCGACGATGAAAACGGCGCGGCCATGGTCGAATATTCGATCCTCATCGGCATCATTGCCGTCGCATCGATTGGCTTCATCATCGGCATTGGCGGTTGGGTCACTGGCCGCTTCACGGGCCTTTGCACTGCCATGGACAACTCGGGCATCGGCTCTTGCGCTTCGGGTGCGGGCAGCTAATTTGACTATATCGCGCGCCTAACCAGTGCGCATGCGATAGATGGCATGGGGTGGCTGGAGGTCGCCCTGCGCCAGGCTATCGGCCTAGAGGGAGCCGGTGTTCATAGCGCCGGCTCTTTTCGTTGTCTCAGTTCGAAAGACTCGCCAGATGCCCTTAGCATCGCCAGCGCGCGGTAGTCGTCGGCATCGCCAATTGGGGATACCGCGGCGAGAAGTGGTGCATGAAGCTAGAGCCGACTGGCAGCCATTGCCGGAGCGCTATCGGCTCGAGCCAGAGCGCCAGAAACAGCGCGAGCTCGACCTATTCCGAGAGCGGGTCCAGAAGCGCTGCCTGCAGGCCACAGCGAGGCGCCAAGACACGCACGGGCTGACTCCAAAGGATTAGCGGAACCTAATTTGCTGCCGCAACTTAATCTCGCATGGACGAACAGCCGAACCGTAAGAAACTTGTGCCCGCCCCTCAGCCAAGGCGGGGCGTGAGCAAGGGGGTATTGGTAGCGGCCGCGGCGCTGTTTCTTGTCTCCTTCGTTCTGGTCGCTTTTTGGTTCCTTCAATGAGCAAGCGCGGAATCGACTTCCTAGAAAAATGGATGGCGGAGCACCTGCCGAACGCCTTCACCGACGATCCGGCGGCAATTACCGACCTTGCCGATCAGGCTATTCGGGCGGCGGAAAAAGAAGGCATCAGCCTGGAAGAGATCAGCGAAGAAGTCGGCAGCGTGTTCGACGTCATCTTCGATGCGATGCAGAATCGTGCCGGCGGCGAGGGTGGATGACCGTGCCGAAATCGAAAAGGTTCTGGATCGCTACAGGGATTCTGGCAACGCTCGTCATCGTTGCTCTGGTGCTGTCCCTGTCCTTTGCGGCTCTCTCACCCCATTGAAGTCAAGTGGACGTGAGAGCGGCCCGACTGCCGAACACCAGGGCAAGGCCAAAGTAGCCGGGCCAAGGCATGGAAAGAGTTCCGCTCCTCCCCAGCCCGACGGACAGCATCGCGCCGGTTGAGCGCGAGCAAGGATATTAGGCTGCGCCGTTTCGCTGCTGGCGTGTTTGCTGCTTTTAAAAGCTATGGCTACGGACCCGCCCTAACCGATAGGCCGGCCGATTCCAGGGCGGCCCGGCACCTTGGCCGAGGAAGCCAAGTACGCGCCGGGCCTGGCCGGGGCATGGACCTCAAAACCGGCTTGGAATCTATAACGCTCCCAAGCGGGTATGGGCGAAACATACAAACGAAGGACGCGATCTAGGCCGCGGCTTGCCGATAAGCCGCGGCTTATGCGATATTCCGGCGTTCTCCCAAGCGAGGCGCGGCATGCTGGCACGAACTCCCTTCACCGAGATCGAGATCGAGGACGTCGGCGTCTATCGTTTGCCGAGCATGTGGCAGCGACATAGGATCAAGCGCATCAAGCGCAGCGACCGCGACGTTGCCGCCCTAGCTTTCGGTTGCGGCATGACGGTTCGGCAATTTCGAAAGCTGCCGGCCGACAAGCAGGCACTCGTTCGGCAAGCCTGGCTGGTCCTGATCTCCCCGAGAAACACATAGCCGCCAGCGCTGCCCCATGCGGGGCGCCAAGACGCGCGGGGGGGTCGGCGGTGTAGGACAGCGGCCAGCCGAAACGCGCCCTGGCGAAGGCTCTGGGTCGCTGCCGGATGCGCACCTGCGCTTGCGCCATCATATCAGACAAGCCTAATGTAATTCATGATCTGGGGATCGAGGGGTTGCGTCGGCGCATGCGGGTTGGGCGCTATCATCGCCGCAGCCTCCGCTTTCGGAATGCCGTCGGCATCGGCACATAGTTGGTACGAAAAACAGTGCTGCCAGGACGAGCATTGCGAGCCAATGGCGGATGGCACCGTTCGCGAAACAAGCAAGGGCTTCAAGGTGCCGTCCGGTGAATTGCTGCCTTACGGGGACGGCAGGGTGCGTCAGTCACCCGACATGCGTTTCCATTGGTGCCATGCCAACAAATCAACGGTAGGCCGGCATCGTGAATTCCCATCTGGCAACCCTGACATTACGATCTGCCTGTACGTGCCGCCCAGGTCATTCTGACATTCTGCTGCCAACCTACATCGTCAGCGTGTTCGAGAAACCGCACTGGCGGACCGCAACGATTTCAAGCGCAGGGAATGGCCGGTGCGACCCGGGGCTCTCGCTTGGGGGTACAGGCCGCACCGGTCACTGCGGGTTTGATTAGATCTCCTCCCCGCGCTGAACAACGTATTTACATATTAGAAATTGCGCAACTAAGCCGATCGGTCTACCCAGACGTAGGCGGCTGCGCTGGCCCTGTCATGTTCTGCTGGATGAACGGCGCCCGCTTGCCGGTGATGGTCTCGATCGACCTCAACAGCGGTCCGTGGACCTCACGAAGCGCTTGGTAGTGCTCGCTGTGGTACGCCAGGAGGGGACCGATGATGCTCTTGTGCAGCGCCTCTGCTGCCACCAGGAAGCGTTCGATTTCGTCCTGCGAAAGCTGTTTTGAAGGTTTGGTTCTGGCCATTGGCGATCTCCGTTGAAGGGGTTCGCCGCAACGAGGACTATAATCCTACATGTCGGGTCGACTGGCAATTGCCGATGCCTAGCTTGACGCGAATTATTCCCGGGAGGAGCCGAGCAGAAAAGCCCGTCCAAACCTGAGATTTTTGTAGCCTCCTTTGTCAGGTTGGGGTTCATCAAGGCTTCGGCGATGCGCTGGAGGGACATCCTGTTTTCGATCGATCTGAGTTCATTATCGATCTGGTTGATGTTGTCGATCTGCTCGAGAAAGTCCTCGATCGACAAGTCCATCTCAGGGAATTCCAACTTACTGGTTGCTGACACCAGGAAAAACTCGACACCATCCGACTTCACGCTGTGTCGAAATGGCGTATGGGCCACTCGATTTCGGAGTTCACCGCATTGCGGGCACGCGTTGCCAGCGCGTCGAAAGCTTTTGCCTTTTCCTTGTCGCTTATGAAAAGTCGACCAGTGCTCGCAATGTTTTGACCTTGTCGTCAAAGCCCATGTTCCGGCAGACGATGGCAAGCCGCGCGCCTTGAACGCCCATAACCTGGCCGATCGCTTCATTAATGCCAACTTCGAGGAGCGCAAAATATCCCATGAACGCACCGACGAGCGTGAAGGCCCTGGTGTCGGAATCAAGATTCAAGAGGTGGGCTTTTATCAGCATCTCGGGAGCATCGCGCCCAAGCTTCGCCCCCGCAAGGGCGCGCTTGACGATTTCAGCGAATGAGAGCGTCGACCTGATCGCCAGCTAAGCTTCCATGCTCTACCAGAGCCGCCGCGACGCGTTTCATCGCTGCCCGGTGTTGGATAACTGCCAAGCGCGCCTTCGCTCGCAGGCGAGCCTCGTGGCGGTCGAAGACATCGTCGCCAACATATGAGGCACCGGGCAATCCGAGCCAAGCGAGGCAGGCCGTTGCGCGCTCGCAATCAACGTCTTCACCGACGTCGACTGTTCCGAGAATGATCCGCTCGGCTTCGGCGGCTAACCCAGGCCGCGTTATTCGCAATTTGAATTCGGTCAACTGTGGCGGAAATACAACTGCATGTATCGGTGCGCGCTGCTACCAAAGGGTGGGTTTACGGGAGATCACCTATGAAGAAGCTGCTTCTTGCTTTGTCGTTGTCTCTGCTGGCGTCATCGGCCTATGCTGCCGATGCCATCATCGCAGAAGCCGCGCCGGTTTTTAGCTGGACAGGCGGGTATATCGGGCTTCAGGCAGGCTATGCTTGGGGTAATGGCAACGTAGACCAGATCGGTGGACCGGGCTTTATCGACACAGACCCTGACGGGTTCCTTGGAGGCGTCTACGCCGGTTACAACTATCAGATGTCGAACAACATCGTGATTGGTGCGGAATTGGACATCGTTTATGCGAATGTTGATGGCAGCGGCCAAGTATTCCTCGCTCCTGGTGTCCCAGCCGGCGTCACCGCCACCGAAGAACTCAATTGGAGTGGGGCGGCAAGACTTCGCTTGGGGTATGCCGCTGATCGCTTTCTTCCTTATATCGCGGGTGGCGTTGCGTTTGGCGACATAGACATAAGCAATGATAACGGTCCAGGTTCGTTCGGAGATACATTCACAGGATGGACAATAGGCGTGGGCTTGGATTATGCCATGACCGACAATCTGCTGCTGCGCGCCGAGTATCGCTATACTGACTTCGGCAACAAATCATTTGAGGATTTCGGTTCGGAAGTTGATCTGAAGACCAACGAGGTTCGCTTCGGCATCGCCTACAAATTCTAGTCCTCTGAAGGCCCTATAGAGAGCCTGTCGCAAACCGCGACGGGCTTTTTCTTTGCGCAGGAATCAGAAGAAATATCCCGGCAATGCGTCGTCGGCGGGAATCTCAATCAACTGCCGGCAACGAGATGCGGGCTTCAGCCCTAACAACCTTTCGCCCGCAGCTACAGTTGCGCTGATCGAAGGCGATCGAATGTATTTGCAGGTTTGAGGCCAACGACCTGAATTTAACGCGCCGTCAGCGCGCGAAATAATAGCGCATCGAGCCTTTTTTTCCGAGAACCGTACTGTACCAGCACATGCCATGCAGTGTTTATGCTATTTCTTCAAAAGTGTTTGAACGCGATTCTGCGGGCAATTGGTAACAAGTATTGAGCACCTCTAATTTTCGACCCGAGATTCAGGGGCTGCGCGCGATCGCTGTCTGTTTCGTGGCGGTATTCCACGTTTGGCCGCATCTGGTTCCTGGCGGCTATGTCGGCGTCGATGTGTTTTTCGTCATTTCCGGATATCTCATCACGGGCGTTCTGCTGCGCGAGGGGGAGCGAACCGGAAAAATAGACCTTCTCGCCTTTTATGTTCGCCGCGCTCGACGGCTTTTACCCGCCGCCATGCTTGTACTGTTGCTCGTCGGCCTGTTGACTCCATTTTGGCTCCCCTCGGCCCTTTGGCGAGACGGTACGAACGAATTGGCCTACAGCGCCTTCCAGTTGGAGAACTGGCGTCTCGCCGCGAAGGCAATTGATTACCTGGCTGCGACCAACGCTCCGAGCCCAGTCCAGCACTACTGGTCACTGTCCGTCGAAGAACAATTCTACGTTGTCTGGCCTGGGCTGATCATTTGCGCTTTCTGGGCTTCGCGGGCGCTGCGTTTGTCCTCGCGTACCTTGCTTCGAATTCTATTCGGAGCCATCGTCGCCGGCTCGCTCGCCTCCTCGGTGTGGCTCACTTTCACAGACCCCGCGCCAGCTTACTTCGTCACATATACGCGAATCTGGGAACTTGGCCTCGGGGGGCTGGTTTCTCTGGGTGTGCCCGCGTTTGAAGAAGGAGCTAGGCGGTTTCTTGGGTTTGCCGGCGTTGCGGCGATATTGGCTGCAGCGTTCCTGTTCTCCACCAAAACGCCATTTCCGGGATATGCGGCGCTGTTGCCAACGGTAGGGACGGTATTGGTGATCGTCTCGGGCCAAAGCACTTCGCAGCTTAGTGCGTTTGTCCTGCTGAAGATGCGGCCGTTCCAGTTCCTCGGCGATATTTCTTACTCGCTCTATCTCTGGCATTGGCCGATAGTCGTCTTCTTCACGCAGCAAACTGGCGAGGCTATCAGCTTTTGGGGCGGCCTGGCCGTTCTTGCCGCAAGCGTCGGTCTGGCCGCCATCTCGAAGGTGTATGTCGAGGACCGCTTCAGATTTCCGCAGCCGTCGGCGACGTTACGTCGCCGGCTCGTCGGATTGGCCGCTCTTTTTGCTCCTGTCCCGCTCGTGTCTCTGATTGCGTTCTGTGCGGTCTCGATAGCAATTGCGCGACAGCAAGCACTAATCTCGGGCAACCCAGACGATTATCCAGGCGCCAGATCGTTGTTCTCCAACAAACCCGTGCCGAAGGTGGACGCCTATGCCCCCTCCTTGCCGACGATAAAGCGGGACCTCCCACAAACGGATGGTTGCCGGCCGCCCTCTGATGGTGGCGAGCCTGTCGGTTGCCAGTTTGGCGACCCAAACGGGCGCCTCAAGGTATTTCTGGTGGGCGATTCCCACGCTGAACAGTGGGTGCCGGCGTTTGAAAGGACCGCGGCGGATCGTGGCTGGAATGCAAAGAGCTTTACCAAGCCCGGGTGCCCACTATTTCCGACGATGACCCTATTCGCGAACACCGATCGTCCGTTTCCGGATTGCCTGAAATGGGGGCAGTACGTGTTGCGAATTATTCAACAGCAAAAGCCTGATGTTGTCATTCTGGGGCAGAGAGACAATCTGCGTGCTTACCCCGACGACGGGAAGCAAGTGCCCGTCAGCGATACGTTGGTGCAATTGTGGCGCAACGTCGAGGCGTCGGGTGCCAAGGTGATCGTCATCGCCGATACTCCATATTGGGGAGTGAAGCCCGAGCTATGCCTGGCTCGGGACCGTCACTGCTCCATTCCGTATAAGTTCGTCGCGGGGTCCGATCCTCTCGTCCTCGCTCAGCGCCTCTATCCACATGTTGCACTCGTCAATTTCAATGACATCGTGTGCCCAAGCGGCGATTGTCCCGCGGTTATCGGCAATGTCTTTGTGTGGCGCGACACCGATCACCTAACCGCAACCTATTCACGCTCTATGGCCGACGTATTTGGCAGGCGCATCGACGGCGCGATCACGGTGAATTAGCGATGCAGGTGTTGTTTTCTGCGTTGGCGATCGGACATCACCACGGCGCCTCTACCGACGAGTTCGCCATTCAAAACAAGATGTTGCCGAGGATATCAGAGTCTTGAGGACAATCAGAACTTGTAGCTCAGGTTGATGCCGACCGCGTTCAGCTTCACATCCTGATCGCGATCGTTGAAGGGTTGCGCCACGTCATAGTGCTCGGAGCCGAAATCATAGTAGCGATACTGCGCGCCGACGATGAACTTGTCGGTCAGCGCGTAGTCGACGCCGGCACCCACGGTCCAGCCGACGTTCGTGCGCGTGCTGGCGAACGACGCCCCCGCGACTTGCGACGTTTCGATGCCAGCAAAGGCGACGCCGCCGACGCCATAGACCAGCACGCGGTCCATGGCGAAGCCCGCCTTGGCGTTGACTGATCCGAACCACTTGATGTCGGTGCCAAATATGCTTCCAAGGCCAAATTCCGCCGTGCCATCGATCGAGGAATAGTTGAGCTCCGCCTCGGCGCCGATAACCGCCTGATCGAACTGCCAGAGGCCAGCGACATGGCCGCCGACGAAACCGCCGTCAATGTCGGGCGAGATGGAAAACGGCGCGCCTTCTGTTCCTGATATGTCGGACTGGCCCCAGCCATAGCCGGCCTGCAGGCCGGCGTAGTAGCCGGTCCAGTCGAAGCCCGGTTCGGTCATTGGCACTGCCATCGGGTCGGCGGCAAAAGCCGGCGCGGCCAGAACAATCAGCGCACTTGCGAACGTCAGGCGACGCATTGAGTTCTCCGAAATGGCGGTTCAGAAGACGTCTTTTCGGAAGGTAACCCTATTCGCCGCAAAACGGAACCCATTGTTCAACAATCGAAATACGCCTGTTGCTGCGCGCTATTCTCTATTTGGCGTCGATGAAGTCCAGCGCCGCCTGGCTATATTCGTCTGGCGCCTGCAGCATGGCGAAATGACTGGCGTTGGGCAGGATGATGAGCTTGGCGCCTGGAATGACGGAGGCCATGTATTCGGTGTGTTCGCGCTTGATCGCCTCGTCATGATCGCCGGCGACGATCGCCGTCGGCGTGGTGATCTTGGCGAGCTGTTCCTTGGTCCAGGTAGGCTCCGACTCCCACATGTGGCTGATCTGCGAAACGAAGGCATCGTACTGGTCCGGCGTCTTCGACATCTTCTTGTAGTCGCGGCCGGGGCGTTCGATGTAGGCGGCAAAGGTCTTGTTGGTCATCACGCCGGATCGACGCCATCGGTGGTGACATTGGCGGCCTGCGCAAAGAGCCTGGTCAGCCGCTCGGGATGATGCAGCGCGATGTCGATACCGATAATGCCGCCGTCGCTCCAGCCGACAAGAGCGGTCTTGTCGATCTTGAGGTAGTCGAGCAGGGCCAGATAATCGGACGCCATGAGGTCGTAGCCGTAAGGTTGCTCGGTGCGGGTGGAGCGGCCATGGCCGCGGCTGTCGGCGACGATCACCTTGTGGGTCTTGGACATAGTCGCCACCTGGCTCGCCCAGATATCGGCGTGGCCAAGGCCGCCATGGATCAGGAGGATCGGATCCCCGGCGCCGAAAACGGCATAGTACATCTGGATGCCGTTGACCGGCGCATAGCCGCTCTGATCCGGTTTGGGCATCGCCGCCGGCTCCGGCAGCGTCAGCCAGCGCTCCTCGGCGGATGCAAAGCCGGCCGAGATCAGGAACAGGGTGACGAAGACGAACGCTTTCAGGAACCGGGTCATGACTTCACCTCAGGAGGTTTCGTCCTTGGGTCGTTTCGGCCTCGGACGATTGCGAAGGTCGATCTAACAGTCTTCCCGTGTGCGGAGTCAACGAACGCGGGTTTCGCGGCCAGTACAAAAAGCGAATTGCGGGGCAACAGCAGCCAGCGACCTCGAGCGCTATGATTAGCACTCACTAATATGCTATAGGCAAAATGGTGAGGGGCTAGTTCCATGAGACAGTTGCTCGGGCACTTTGCGTTGGCGTGGCTTGTGCTGCCCGGCGATGCGGACGCTCGTGATTGGTATACGGGAAAGACTGATCCCGTTCTTCACTATGACTGCTGCGGAAACAAGGATTGCCGCCCCATCGACTCCAACGACGTCAGGATGACTAAAGACGGGTATTTTGTCAGGCTGCATCCTGCCTACCTGAATGAGTCACAAGAAGCAGAGTGGTTCATCCCGAGAGAACGTGTCCAGGCTGCGCCTGATGATCGATACCACATCTGCGAGCGTCTGATGACGTTCTATCGAACGATCATTCCCCATATGAAGTTCGAAGCCTACCAGAGATACCGATGGACGTGCTTCTTTGCTCCGATGGGTACCGGCTCAATCGATTCGGAATGAACGTCACAGACTGGATTTCAAACTGACCCACTACCGGGTTTCGGGCTGGCGGCGTGAATTGAAATTTCAATCCGTGCCGCCCGCCGCAACGCGTCCGGTTCCGCCTGTGACGGCAATCGCAACAAAAAACCCGCCTCGGGGCGGGTCATTGGCGCAAATCAGCACCATCTACAAAACAATAGCATAAGTGCCGGCACAAATAAACCTCGCCGAGCGGATTTCGCCCGCAATCGCTGGCCAAAGCCATGCCGGCTTGGCACAGTCGGGGCAAACAGGAGTCTCCTATGGCAAAGACCGCGCACGCGACGAAACCCAAGCCTTGGACCGAGATGGCGACCCATCTGGTCGATGTCGCGACCGGGCGCAAGCCGGCCGATCTCGTCATTCGCAACGGCCGCTGGGTGAATGTGCATTCGGGCGAGATCATCGCAGGCACCGACATCGCCATTGCCGGCGGTCGCTTTGCCTATTGCGGGCCGAATGCCAGCCACGCCATCGGCCAGGGCACCAAGGTGGTCGACGCCGGGGGCCGCTATCTCGTGCCCGGCCTTTGCGATGCGCACATGCATGTCGAGAGCGGCATGGTGACGGTGACCGAATTCTGCCGTGCCGTCATCCCGCACGGCACCACCTCGATGTTCATCGATCCGCATGAGATCGCCAATGTGCTGGGGCTCCCCGGTGTGCGGCTGATGCATGACGAAGCTGTCGCCATGCCCATCAACGTCCACGTCCAGATGCCGTCCTGTGTGCCTTCGGCGCCGGGGCTGGAGCATGCCGGCGCCGAACTGACGGTTGCCGATGTCACCGAAGCGATGACCTGGGAGAACATCATCGGCCTCGGCGAGGTGATGAATTTCCCCGGTGTCGCCGCCAACGATCCGGTGATGTCGGGCGAGATCGCCGCCACGGTTAGGGCCGGCAAGACTGTTGGCGGCCACTACGCCTCGCGTGATCTCGGCCTGCCGTTCCACGGCTATGTCGCCGGCGGTCCGGAGGACGACCATGAGGGCACGCGCGCCGAGGATGCGATCGCGCGTGTGCGCCAGGGCATGAAGGCGATGCTCAGGCTCGGCTCGGCCTGGTACGATGTCGCCTCGCAGATCAAGGCGGTGACGGAGAGCGGGCTCGACCCGCGCAACTTCATCCTGTGCACCGATGACAGCCATTCCGGTACGCTGGTGCATGAAGGCCATATGGACCGGGTGGTGCGCCACGCCATCCAACAGGGCCTGAAGCCGGTGACGGCGATCCAGATGGCGACGCTCAACACCGCCCAGCATTTCAAGCTGGAGCGCGAGATCGGTTCGATCGCGCCGGGACGGCTGGCCGACCTGCTGGTCGTTTCCGATCTCGCCGCCATGACCATCGACGAGGTCTATGGCCGCGGCGTCAGGCTGGCCAAGGCCGGCAAGCTCGAGATCGACATCCCGGCCTATGACTATCCGAAGACGGCCAAGAACACGGTCAAGCTCGGCAAGAAGCTCAAGGCAGGCGACTTCGATATTGTAGCGCCCAAGGGCGCCAATGAGGTGCGGGTGCGGGTCATCGGCGTCATCGAGAACCAGGCGCCGACGCGAGCGCTTGAGGCCGACCTGCCGGTCGAGGACGGGCTGGTCGCCATGGATCGCCGCAACGACATCTGCCAGATCGCGCTGGTCGAGCGCCATCGCGGTACGGGCGGCGTCACCAACGCCTTCGTCTCCGGCTTCGGCTATATGGGCGACTGCGCCCTGGCCTCCAGCGTGGCGCATGACGCCCACCACATCATCTGCGTCGGCACCAACAAGGAAGACATGGCGCTGGCCGTCAACCGGCTGGGCGAGGTCGGCGGCGGCGTGGTGTTGTTTTCAAAGGGCAAGGAACTGGCGCTGGTCGAAATGCCGATCGCCGGGCTGATGTCGGACGAACGCGCCGAGATTGTCGCCGCCAAGGCCGAAAAGCTGACCGAGGCGATGCGCAAGATGGGTTGTTCCCTGAACAACGCCTACATGCAGCACTCGCTCTTGGCGCTGGTCGTCATTCCGGAGCTCAGGATTTCCGATGTCGGCCTGATCGACGTGACGACGTTCCAGAAGGTCGACCTTTTTATCTGACAGACCCGGCTGTCATCCGCCGGTGGCGATGGTCAGCACCTTGAACGGGGTGGTGATGACGACTTCGGCCATGGAGCCGACCGCCTTGCCGATCCCTTGGCCGATGTCGTCAAACTCGCCCGGATCGTTCGATCGCAGGGCGGCTGGTGTGCGCAGCCGGTCACCGAGCAATTGAACCAGGATCGGATTGTCCGCGAACTTGGCGTGGTTCAAACGGTCACCGCCCTTGGTCTTGGTGAGATCCGCCACGACCACGCCATAGCTGGCGAGGTCGGCCGCGTTGCCGTAGTCGCCGACGCGCGGCTTGTCGCCGGAGATAATGGACGACAGCTTCAGCGCACGGTCGTCTCCTGAGAGCAGGATGGCGAATGGCTTGTCGGGTTTGCCGTAGCGGATCATCTGTTTCTTGAAGACGTCGACATCGATATCGGGCGAGGCGAGGACGACGTAGCCGAGCTTGCCGCCGAGATCGCGGTCGCCGGCGATGGCGAGCTGGCGCAGCGCCTCCATCGTCACCCAGGTGCCCATCGAGTGGGCGATGATGTCGATGCTTTTCACCCGGGTCTTTGCGAGCATCCTGAGCGTCGCCTCGAGGTCGTCGCGCGCGGCGTTGGCGCTTTCCTTGTCATAGATATAGCCCGTGGTCTTGCCGCTCGAAGCCCAGGAAAACAGCACCGGCGTGCCCGGATATTTGGTGTCGTGGGCGATTTGCGTCAGCCGGTAGACGCCATCGTCGAAACCGTTGTTGAAACCGTGCACGAAGACCAGGGCGCGGTCGCCGTTTATGGCGATGTTGGCGCCGACAGCCTTGGCGAATTGCGAGGCGTCGCCATAGTGGACGACGTCGGTGGCGGTGAACTGCTTGGCCGGGTTGGAGTTGGCCGAACCCTTGGCGCGCTCGATGGCGCCGAGCTGGTGCACCTTCGGCACGGTGACGTCGACGCGGGCGTAGTTGGTGGTCAGCGAACGGTCGCCGTCGAACACCTGGCGCGGATCCTTGGTCGCCGGCTGGCGGGTGGTGGCGACGAAGATTTCGTGCGTGGCCGCGATGTCGGAAGCAGGCACCGACACCGTCGTCTTGTTCAAGAGGTCATGCGTGTTCTGGCCGGCGCAGCCGGCGACAGCGAGCGCGAACGCAAGGACGAGGACGGTCTTCCAACGCACGTTCACGCGGGCTCCCGCTGGCGCATGGCGCCGATTTTATTGTCGATAGAGGCAGAGACCGGCCCGGTCCAGTTGAAAATGAGCGGGCCGGGCGGCATTTGCGAACTCACGCGGCGACAGTAGCCGCAGGGCAACAGCCTTATTGTCCGAGCGCGCTAATGCGGTCGGTCACCGTCTGGTCGCTGGCAAAGCCGTCATCCTCGCGCAGCCGCTGGCCGATCATCTTCACCAGTTCGGGGTTGTCGGCGAATTTGGTGTGGTTGAAGCTGTCAGTTCCCTTGACCTTGGAGAGGTCGACCACGGTGACGCCATAGGCGGCGAGGTCCGCGGCATCCTTGTAGTCGCCGACGCGCGGCCGTGAGCCGGCGATCAGACCGGAGAGCCGCAGCGCTCGGTCATCGTCGGAGAGCAGCAGGATGAACGGCTTGTCGGGCTTGCCGTAGCGGCGCATCTGGCTCTTGAACACGTCGACATCGATGTCGGGCGAGGCGAGCACCACATCGCCGAGCTTGCCACCGAGATCGCGGTCGCCGGTGATGGCCATTTGGCGCAGCGTTTCCATGGTGACCCAGGTTCCGAGCGAATGGGCGACGATGTCGATGCGCCGCGCGCCGGACTGCTGCAGCATGCGCAAGGTCACTTCGAGCTGGTCGCGGGCAGCACTCGCACTTTCCTTGTCATAGACATAGTCGGTGGTCTTGGCGCCCGATGCCCAGGAAAACAGCACCGGGGTGCCGGGATAGCCGGAATCGTGGACGATCTGGGTCAGGCGGTAGACGGCGTCGTCGAAGCCGGTGTTGTAGCCATGCACGAAGACCATGACGCGGCCGCCGCGCGCGGCGATATCGGCGTTGAGCGCGGCGGAGAATTTCGGCTGCGCATCGTAGCCGACGACCTCGGACGCCATGAAATACTTCGCCGGGTCGTTGGACTTGCCGCGCGAGCGGCGCTCGATCTGGCCGATCTGGTGGACGCCGGGAACGGTGACGTTGACGCGGGCATAGTTCAGCGTCGCGGAGCGTTCGCCGTCGAAAACCTTGTTGGGATCGTCGGATTTCTTGCGTGTCGTGGCGATGAAGATCGAGTGATTGCCCGAGATTTCGGTCACCGGCGTGGACATGACGGCGCTGCCGAGCAGTTCCTCGGTTTTGCGGCCGCCGCAGCCCGCCACAAGCAAGGCAAGCGCAAGAATGCAAATCGTCTTCAAACGCACGTCAAAATTCCACTTAAGCCCAAAAGGGCCATCCACCCTCCGCGACACCTCCCGGACAGGGCAAGTGCGGCAGAAGTAAGTCGTGTCCAGCCTAAATGCGTTCAGCGCCGAGCCACGGTCATCGCACTGTTGCGCGAAAGCCAAAATGGCGGCAGGAACGCCGGGATGTTGGAGAAGGGCAGCACCTCGGGCTTCAGCCTTATGCCGAGCACGTCCACCATGAAGGCACGGCGCGCCTCGATGCGGCGCCAGGCCTCGGGATAGCGAGCCGCGAACTCCTCGCGCAAGGCCTGGTCTGCGAGCGCGATGCCGTCCTCGATGTTGGTGGTGAAATAGCTGGTTCCGGTCGCCGGGATGATGTCGACCTGCAGCGCCATGCCCGATTGCAGCTTGATGTCCGAACCGGAAAACACCGGCGAATGCATCCATTCGTCGATATGGACGAGATGGCCGGGATTAAGCGAGACGCCGAAGAATGGATCGCCGATGCGGTCATGCACGGCTTTCCACAGCACGCCGCCAGTAACGCCTATGCCGACGGTCTCGTACCAGTCGACGACGGCGGCGAAATAGGGCGCGACCAGTTTGTCGACATAGTCGTTTATCCCGCGCGGCAGTTCCTGCGCACTCTCGACCAGGAAGCCGGCGCGGGCATTCAGCGAACCCTGGATGCCATAGGCCATGGTGATCGGATCGCCGCGCTTGATGATGTCCAGGCGCGGGCTTGGCAGGCCGTAGGGCGCACGCTTGCCGGCGGACAGCATCGGGTGGCAGCACAGAGGCAGGCCATTCATCCCCATCAGCCGCGCCGCCTGCAATTCGCTCATGCCGGGCTCGATATCCCTGAGCACATTTCGCAGGCCTTGCGAGGAAAAGGTCGCTGCGAATTCGAAGGATGCCAGCTGGTCGGTCTCGTTGATGGCGCGCAGACCATCCGTTGGGTTCATCAGATGGTTGGCGGCATTGACCACCGCGCCCTTGTCGCCGGCCAGTGTGCGCAGCGTATCGGCGATGAAGGACGGCAGGTCGAGCGTCGCCTCGCCAAACCCGCCATCGCCGGGGCCGAACGGCTTCCAGCCGATGGCGCCGATCTTCTGGCCGGTCGTCAGGCCGCAGGCGGCAAGCGTGTCGGACAGGGAGGCGGAGCGGTCGCGTGGCTGCGCCGGCAGCGAGAAGGTCTGGTAGAGGACGCGCTCATAGGGTCCGTCGCAGATTTCGGCATAGCCCCAGCCCTCATTGCCGACGAGAAGTTTTGGCTGGTTGCCTGGAACGATGACCAGCAGCGTCTCCTCGAAACGCGGGTCGTAACCACTGAGGTAGGCGACATTGGCGGCATGCTCGCGGTCGCCATAGACGGCGAAGGCGTCGAGCCCCGCCTCGGCGCCGCGCGCCAGCAGAGCCTCGATGCGCGTCTCGTAGGTCCGGCGTTGAAGCACAGGCATCACCGTCGGCTCACCGAACTCGGGAAGCGCTACGGTCTTCAGGGCAACAGCCGAAACAGGCATGGACGGCTCCATCGGATTTTCCTGCTGGCGCGTCAAAAGCGGCCGCGCGGCATCGGTGGCCGCAAACGGCGAATTGTGCAATAGGCTTGGCATTCCAACCACGTGATCACGGGCGCCATGAACAGTTTCTCCTCCCGCGTCGCCATTGCTGCCGCAGCGATCCGCGAAATCTTTCCCGAAACGCCGCTGCAGGAAAACGACTATCTGTCGAAGAAGACCGGGGCGCGGGTGCTGTTGAAGCGCGAGGATCTTTCGCCGGTGCGCTCCTACAAGATCCGCGGCGCCTTCAATTTCTTCCGCAAGGCGCTGGCCGCCGGCAACGAGGCCGAGCTTTTCGTCTGTGCTTCGGCCGGAAACCATGCGCAAGGCTTTGCCTTCGTGTGCCGCCATTTCGGCAAAAAAGGCGTGGTCTTCATGCCGGTGACGACACCGCAGCAGAAGATCGACAAGACGCGGCTGTTCGGCGGCGATTTCGTCGAAATCAGGCTGGTCGGCGATTTCTTCGACGACTGCTACCGCGCCGCCTTCGAATTCACCGAAAGTTCGGGCGCGCATATGGTGCCGCCCTTCGACCACAAGGACATCATCGAGGGGCAGGCGACGGTCGCCTATGAGATCGCGGACCAGATGCCCGGTGCGCGCATGCCCGACATCATTATGCTGCCGGTCGGCGGCGGCGGCCTGGCGGCCGGGGTGACGCACTATTTCGCCGATCAGCAGCGCGAAGCCCGCTACGTCTTCTGCGAGCCTGCCGGGGCGCCGAGCCTGCATGAGAGCCTGGCCAGCGGAAAGCGTATCAAGCTCGCCAATGTCGACAATTTCGTCGACGGCGCGGCGGTGGCCGAGATCGGCCGCGAGCCGTTGCGCCACCTCAAGGAGTTCGCCGCTGACGCCGTGCGTCTGATCCCCGAGAACCGGCTCTGCGCCACCATGATCGAAATGCTCAACATCGAAGGCGTGGTGCTGGAGCCGGCTGGCGCGTTGGCGATCGATGCGCTGAAGGATTTTTCGCGGAAGGAGATCCGGGGCAAGACCATCGTCGCCGTGGTGTCGGGCGGCAATTTCGATTTCGAGCGGCTGCCCGACGTGAAGGAGCGGGCGCTGCGCTTCGAGGGCCTGAAGAAATACTTCATCATCCGTTTCCCGCAGCGGCCCGGCGCGCTGCGCGACTTCTTGGAAATGCTCGGTCCCGACGACGACATTGCCCGCTTCGAATATCTGAAGAAATCGGCGCGCAATTTTGGTTCGGTGCTGATCGGGATCGAAACAAAGGACCGGCGCAATTTCGACCTGCTGAAGGCGAATTTCGAGGCCGAGGGCGTCCACTATCAGGACATCACCGACAACGAGACCCTGGCGGGGTTCATCATATGAGCGCCGCAGTCTTTGTTGCGCTGTTTTCCGGCATCAATGTCGGCGGCAACCGCATCGTCAAGATGGCGGAGTTGCGGGCGTTTTTCGAGGAACTCGGCTTCACCGATGTCGCCAGCTATGTGCAGAGCGGCAATGTCGTGTTCCGCGCCAAGAAGGGAGATGCGGTCACGCTGACCAAACAGCTTGATGCAGCGTTCGAGAAGAAATGGGGCTTTCATTCGCGCATCATGGTGCGCGATCTCGGCTGGTTCGAACGGCTGGTGAGTGAAAATCCCTATCCGGAGGTGGCCGGCGACCCGACCAAGCTTCACGCCTATACGCTTGAGCGCCAGCCGACGGGGGACGAAATTGCCAGGCTTGCCGAAAAGTGCACCGGCCCCGAAAGCTTTGAGGTCAAGGGCGATGTGCTCTACCTCAAGGCGCCGGACGGGCTCGGCAAATCGGCGTTCGCCAACATTCTTCCGCGCGTGCTCAAAGTACCGGGCACCGCGCGCAACTGGCGTTCGGTGCTGGCGCTGCTGGAGATGGCCGGCCAGGCCGGCGCAAAATAGAGTTATGCCGGCGCGTGCTTCCAATCGAAGGTCAGTTCTTCGCGGAAAGCAAAACGCTTGATGTGATCGGCAACCACACTTTCCAGGCGCTCCAGCGATCCGCCTTCATCCGTCGACACCGTGATATGTAGCGCTGCCGCATCGGCATCGAGAACCGTGCGGCCGAGCGACAGATCGATGGTGCCATGGTTCGGATCGAACTCGACGGGAAATTTGTGTGCCCAGTGCTTGCACAGCTGCTGCAGATAGCGGCTGGCATAAGCGGTGGTGACATCGACACGGCTGGTCGGCATGAATGAATTCTCCTGGACGGAGCGCTGGCTTTGACTGGCTCGCGCGTCAGGCAGGTAAATAGGTGCGGTCGCCCGAAATGGCAAAGGCGGCCGGCTTGGTCGCGCGGCCGCCTCGCTCAAGATGGCGTGATCGCTACCAGGTGCCGGTGTTGGGCATCGACGCCCACGGCTCGGCCTTGGGCTTGGCCGGTCCCTTCTGCAGCAGCTCGAACGAGATGCCATCCGGCGACTTGACGAAGGCCATGTTGCCGTCGCGCGGCGGCCGGTTGATGGTGACGCCATTGTCCATCAGATGCTGGCAGGTGGCGTAGATGTCGTCGACCTCATAGGCGAGGTGGCCGAAATTGCGGCCGCCCTTGTAGTCCTCCGGATCCCAATTGTAGGTCAGTTCGATCAGCGGTGCCTTTTCGGCGATGCCGCTCTCTACGTCCTCGGAGGCGGCGAGGAAGATCAGCGTGAAGCGGCCCTGCTCGTTTTCGTAGCGGCGCACTTCCTTCAGGCCGAGCTTGTTGACATAGAAATCGAGCGAGACATCGACGTCGGCGACACGGACCATTGTGTGGAGGTAGCGCATAGGATTTCCTCGGGGATGTTTGGGTTGCGAGGCAACATAGGGTCCACCCCGCCGAAGGGCAACGAGCACCGGACCGAAAAAGCGGTGGCCGGTTTTGGAAAAGTCAGATTGCTCTGACAAAAGCGTCGGACACCAAGTGGTTGCCGATTCCGGCAAAATCCTGCGCAAATTGCCGACCGGTTGACGGCCTGGACAGATCGTCATTGCGGCCGCCAGCAACGCCGGCAAACAACAAATCAGCTATTCTTGTATCCAACCGTGAAAAAAGGCACGGCAGGTCTTGCACACCTGGGAAGCGGCGGTGTTAATCTGATGTCAAGAATCACTTGCGGTTTTCTTGAAAAAAGGGGGCGTTCTTATGGGGGATAGGGCCTCTTTCACGAGGCGGGATGAGAACCTTGACGACGCCCTGAAGCGCGACAGTGGCGGCGATACCGCCGATCTGGTCGAAATCGCCGGCGCCATCAAATGGTTCGACGTGGCCAAGGGCTACGGCTTCATCCTTCCCGATGACGGTTCTTCGGGCGACATCCTCCTCCATGTGACCTGTCTGCGAAAGGACGGTTTCCAGACTGCATTGGAGGGCGCGCGTGTCGTGTGCCTCGTCAAGCACGGCGACCGCGGCTTGCAGGCGTTCCGGGTGCTGTCCATGGACACCACCACCGCGATCCATCCGGCCGAGATGCAGGAACAGCGCACCCATGTGTCGGTGACGCCGGAAAGCGGTCTCGAACGGGCGCTGGTGAAGTGGTTCAACCGCACCAAGGGCTTCGGCTTCCTGACCAGGGGCGAGGGCACCGAGGATATCTTCGTCCATATGGAGACGCTGCGCCGCTACGGAATCACCGAACTCAGGCCCGGGCAGGTTGTTCTGGTGCGCTTCGGACGCGGTGACAAAGGCCTTATGGCTGCCGAGATTCACCCCGATATGGGCACCTTGCCGGTCGCGCATTAGGACGCGAGCCATCCCGACGAATTCGGGACGGTCTCTTTCCTTGTTTTCTTGGTTTCACCACGATCTTATCCGAATACCTGAGACCACTTTTGGGGATCATGGTTTCCGGTTGAGGATTTCAGATGGCGCACAGGAACTGGCTGACTGCGGGAGCGCTCTGCGTCATCGTTGCCGTGGCCGCCGGCGCCTACTTCTATTCGGGGCGGCCGACCGCATCCCAGCAGGCTCCCGCCGGCGACAGCCAGGCGATGATCCTTCCCGTCGACCCGACGCCGCTGGTCGTGGCGACGAAAGGCGGAGACAAGTCCTTCTCCATCGAAGTCGCGAACACCGAAGCAGAGCGCGAGGCCGGCCTGATGTTCCGCCAGGACATGGCGGACGATCATGGCATGCTGTTCGTCTTCGAGATGCAGAAGCAGGTCGGCTTCTGGATGCGCAACACGCCGATGCCGCTGGACCTGATCTTTGTCGGCCAGGACGGCAAGATCCGGGCGGTCAAGCATGGCGAGCCTCAATCGGACGCGGTCATTTCACCGGGTGTGCCGGTGCGCTTCGTGCTTGAGCTCAAGGCCGGCACCGCCGCCAAAAACGGCATCGAATATGGCGATCTGCTGCGCCATCCGGCCGTTGGCACGGTGCCCGGGCCTGGCATGCCGCCGGCGGACAAGGGCGATTCGCCCACGCCCGGCGCCGGCTGAGCGGCGTCGATGCAGTTCTTTTCGCATGACGGGTTCGATCTCGCCTTCCTCGACCGCCAGCCGGCGTCGGGTAAGGGCGATCCGGTGCTGATGATCCACGGCTTTGCCTCCAGCCATTATGTCAACTGGGTATCGCCGGGCTGGTTCAAGACGCTGAACGACGCCGGCTACCGCGCCATCGCCTTCGACAATCGCGGCCATGGCTCGTCGTCGAAGAGCTATGACGAGGCCGACTACACGCCGGCCAAAATGGCCTCGGATGCGGCAGCGCTGCTCGACCATCTCGGCATCGATCGTGCGCATGTCATGGGCTATTCGATGGGCGCGCGCATCTCGGCGTTCCTGGCGCTGTCCGATCCGGACAAGGCGGCGACGCTGGTCTTCGGCGGCCTCGGCATCGGCATGGTCGATGGCGTCGGCGACTGGGACCCGATCGCTGAAGCGCTGCTGGCCGATGATCCGGCCGCCACCAGCCATCCGCGCGGCCGCTCGTTTCGCGCCTTTGCCGATCAGACACGCAGCGACCGCCGGGCGCTGGCGGCCTGCATCGTCACCTCGCGGGAGCTGCTCAGCGAAGATGACATGACGCGCATTGCCCAACCGACGCTGATTGCGGTGGGGACGACAGACGATATCGGCGGTTCGCCCGATGAACTTGCCGCGCTGATGCCGAACGCCAGGGCATTTCACATCGATGGCCGCGACCATATGCTGGCCGTCGGCGACAAGATCTTCAAGCAGCGCGTGTTGGAGTTTTATGCCGAAAATCCGCTCTGACGCGGACCGCAAGGGGGCAATGTGGTGCAATGGGGAAGGGGCGCGGCCGCCGTTCCAGGCGAGGTCGTGCAGACAAAGCTCGGCAAACGTTCAGTTATACTGGCGCTGGCTGCCTTTGCTGCCGGAGCGGTTGCGATCGCCATCATGGTGGCGTTGCCGAGCGACGCATCGCAGCTTACGCAGGGCGTTGCGACGGGCTTCTTCATGCTGGTGTTTCTGCTGGCAGCTCCGGTGGCGCATGTCGCCGGCGTGGTCTTCGGCGTGATGGCGCTGGCGCGCTCCAACGACAGTCGCGGGCTTGGGCTGCTGGGGATTGTGCTGAACGGGCTGTCGGTGGCGGGTGGGCTGACGCTGCTGGCGGCAATGGCATCGACGATCGGCGCTTTCACGTGATTGCGCGCGAGCTGCCGCCTTGCTGCTTTTCGCGGTACTGGTGCCGCTTTGGTTGATCTTCTCGTCACCTACATGGAAATGCGCCAGGCCAATCCGGCGCCTGCCCGCGTCAAGCCGGCAGCCGGCGCCTCGGTTGCGCTGGAGAGGCTGGACAGCGCCAGTTACATCAGCCTCTACCGCGCCGTCGGCGAGCCTGTGCAGTGGGATCAGCGGCTGCGCATGGCGGCGGAGGACCTCGAGCGCCTGCTGGCGCTGCCGTCGACACACATTTACGTGCTGCGCGTTGGAGGCGAGGCAGCCGGCCTGTGCGAATTCAACGGCGTCGGCCAGCCTGACGTCGAGCTGGTTCACTTTGGGCTGGTTCCCGCCTTCCAGGGTCGCAGGCTCGGGCCGTTCCTGCTCGACCAGGCGCTTCGCGCCGTCTGGTCGCATGCGCCGCAAAGGGTCTGGCTTCATACGGACACCTATGACCATCCGGCCGCGCAATCGGTCTACAGCCGCGCAGGTCTCAAGCCGTATGAGCAACGCATGGAAACTTTTCCGGACTAGCCGGCTTTCCCTGCAGAGTTTCTGGTCAGTCAGCCGCGAGTGCCTCGATCGAGCGCGCTATGTTCTGCCTCGCCTGCGGTTCAAACCGCTGCCGGAACTCATCGGTGTGGAAGATGTGGTCTCGAGCGAGGAAAGTCTTCAAGACAGCGCCGCGCCCGGCGCGCCACATCGGCTCCTCGACCCAGGCATATTCCTGTCGGACCGCGCGCTCATAGGCGTCGAACGCATCCGGCTCGGCGCCCAGGATCGACAGATCCATGTCGAGGAAGAGGCTGGCGTCGCGTATTGCCGCTGCATCGTCGAAGGACGGCAGCTGGTGCGTTGATGTAGCGAGGATCATCGCAGCGATGCGGCTCAAGCGTTCCGCATCGGTGCGTCCAGCCAGGTCTTTCTCGGCAAGGGCCGCACTTTGCGCCTCATTGTCCTTGGCCTTGCTGTCATAGATGGCGTCGTGGAACCAGATTGCCGCTTCGACGGCTTCGGGGTCGTGCAGCAATGCGTGATAGTTCTCGGCCAGCGCCAGCATCGCCTCGATATGTCCAAGGTTATGGTAGTGGCGGTCTTCGGCCCGATAGAGCTCCGAGAGTTGCCGCTTCAGCGGTTCGTCGATCAAGGGCTGGTCTTTCAAGTTTGTCATGCGTCCAGTTAACCGATCTCAGCCCCTCGGAGTCAAAACCAATCATTTCGAACCTTGCGCGGGCAGGGGCTCTGGGGAATGTTGCCATTCCATTCAACCAGGAGGCTGCCATGACGAATACCTTGCCGGGGACGATCGACATGAAGCTGGAGGCCGTCATCATCGCGGTTGCGGACGCAGAACGTTCCAAGCGTTTTTATGGCGGCCTCGGTTGGCGGCTCGACGCCGACTTCGTCGTCGGCGATGCGTTCCGGGTGGTGCAGTTCACGCCACCGGGTTCGCCATGCTCGATCCATTTCGGCAAGGGCCTGACGACAGCCGCGCCAGGCTCGGCAAAGGGACTTTATCTCGTAGTATCCGATATCGTGGCGGCGCATGCCGAACTCGTGGCACGCGGCGTCGAGGCCAGCGAGGTGTTCCATCGTGCGGGGCCTGGGCAGCCGCCGGTCAGCGGCAGGCATCCGGAAGGGCGCAGCTATTCGTCCTATGTCACGTTCAGCGATCCCGACGGCAACAGCTTCATCGTGCAGGAAATCACCCAGCGTTTGCCCGGCCGCGTGGACGCCAGCGACACGATATTCACCTCGTCGGGCGAACTTGCCGCGGCACTGCGACGCGCGGCGGCGGCACATGGCGAGCACGAGAAGCGGACCGGCGGGAAGCACGATGTGAACTGGCCCGACTGGTATGCAGAATATATGGTGGCGGAACAGGCCGGAAAGCCGCTGCCGACCTGAAAGGCTCGGCATCAGGCGGGTCCGCTGGCCCCGTTTCCTGGGCGGGCGGTGATCAAGGGTTCGTTTTCCATGGTGGCTTGAATCCGCGTGAACCAAATCCATTTGATCAGTGACTAAGGAAAATTGAGTTCAATCGTGCTATGATCTGGCCTATATGTGCAACAAGCCGGCAGGCCGGAGACGTCGATGAACAGCATTACGATAGCCCGCCCCACAATGGTGCAGCCGGTCGATCCGATCTGGCGCTCGATCCGCGACGAGGCGATGGAAGCGGTCAACCGCGACCCGCTTCTGGCGGCGTTCCTCTATTCGACCATCCTCAACCAGGAGAGCCTGGAAGAGGCGGTCATCCACCGGCTGGCCGAGCGGCTTGCGCATCAGGATATCGGTTCCGACCTCATCCGCCAGACCTTCAAGTCGATGCTGGCCGACGACAAGGAATGGTCGTCGATCGTGCGTGTCGACATCCAGGCCTATTACGATCGCGACCCGGCCTGCGACCGCTTCATCATGCCGGTGCTCTATTTCAAGGGTTTCCACGCCATCCAGACGCACAGGCTGGCGCATTGGCTGTGGAATCAGGGCCGCAAGGATTTCGCGCTCTATCTGCAGAGCCGCTCCTCCTCGGTGTTCCAGACCGACATCAACCCGGCCGCCCGTATCGGCAAGGGCATCTTCATCGACCACGCCACCGGCCTCGTCGTCGGCGAGACGGCGGTGATTGAGGACGACGTGTCGATCCTGCACGGCGTGACGCTGGGCGGCACCGGCAAGGCCGGCGGCGACCGTCACCCCAAGATCCGGTACGGCGTGCTGATCGGCGCCGGCGCCAAGATCCTCGGCAACATCGAGGTCGGCCATTGCTCGAAGATCGCGGCAGGCTCTGTGGTGCTGTCGCCGGTGCCGCACAACAAGACGGTTGCCGGCGTACCGGCCCGCGTCGTCGGTGAGACCGGCTGCGACCAGCCTTCGCGCCAGATGGACCAGCTTTTGCCGTCGCAGTCGATGGACCAGGTCGTCAGCTTCGACATCTGATTTGCACGATCCGGTGTGCCGGGCTGAAGTCCGGCTGCCGGCGCTGTTGCCCCTTAACTTCGCGTTCTATCCAGCCGGCTTGCCTTTACATCGCCATTGTCGACGTGCCAGAAGCGCGTTCCAACGAGCAAGCCCGACGATCGGAGAAGACTTTTGAAGCCGGACGAAATCAGAAAGCTGGACGCCTATTTCAAGCGCGTCTTCCACAATCCCAAACTCGAAGTGAAGGCGCGGCCGCGCAAGGAAGATTCGGCCGAGGTCTATGTCGGCGACGAGTTCCTCGGCATCGTCTTCAAGGACGAGGACGACGGCGACTATAATTTCTCGATGGCGATCCTCGACATCGATCTGGCTTGAGCCCAGAAGGCTACAGACTTTAGCGATCGGCGGCAGCCAGCCGCACCATCGTCATCCCAGGGCAAAGCAGCCGCGCAGCGGCGTCGCGGAGACCCTGGGATCAATGCCGGGGCATCGGCCAGGAACGCGGCGGTCCAGAACTGCCTTCTCTGCTCTTCCAATAGCGAATTCTGCACCGCTTCGCCGCCTGAAAAGGCACGGACTGGATCCTCGGGTCTGCGCGATCGCTTCGCGCCCGCTCCGCCCGTGGATGACGAATGGGGCTATCTCGCTGCCTTGAGGACACGCGTGGCCTCGGCGACGATTGCCGCGTCAAGCGTCGGCCAGTTGCCCAGAAGTTCCCGGGGAAAGCGGTAGGTCAGGCTGAGGCTGTCGCCGACCTGAATGTCGCGCTCGCAGGGCGCCAGCGATTCCTCGGCACTTGGTCCGCTCAGGCAGCGGGCGACGAACGGATCCTTGCCGGTGCGGCCGGCAACCGCGAGCACCTCGTTGAGATAACCTGATTTTTCGCTGAAGCCGTAAATCATCGTGCCGCCGGGGCCGGGCGTTCCGGGCTGGTCGATCAGCGCGCTGTAGATTGGCGCGAAACGGCCGCTCATGTCGCGCGACATCATCTGCGGTTCGAACGACAGGAAGATGATGTTTTTGGCCGTTCCCGTGTGGTTGAAGTCGTCGCGGGCGGCTTCGCTGTAACCTTCCATCTGGGGATAGCGCAGATAGAGGTCGAGGCGCGAAGCGATGCCGTCGCGGCGCGCCTGCAGGAAGCGGATGGCGTTGGCCGGCACGGCAATGACATTGTTGCCCATTACCACCCGATGGACCGTGGTGTCGTCGGTATAGCCGGCCATGGCGATCGAGCGGCCGAACCATTTGCCGCCAAGGCTGATCGCCAGCGACAACAAAGCCAGTGCCGCAAAGGCATAAAACACCCGCTTCATCAGCACGGAATCGACGACGTTGAATTCTTCGGCGGTCGCTGCCTGCTTCATCGCAATCCCCACAATCGCCGCCTTCTGTCCTTGGACGGCACAACTTGCCACGGCATGGCTCTTGCAGCGCGGCTGTCGGATGCGACTGTGCGATTTCATGGTAAACGGAAGGTAAAGATGAGCCTGCTGCTGCCCGTTCTGTTCGCTTTTGCCGTCGGCCTCACCGGCTGCGGGCTTGCCGGATCCGTGATGGAACTGGTCGCGGGCCGCCGGCTGGCCTTTGCCGAGCCTTATGTATCGCCGGCGCACATCCTGCGCTCGCTGGCAGCGACCGCTTGCGCCGGGCCGTTCATGCTCGCCAACGATGCTCTCGATGCGCGGCGCGAAGGCCGCATTTCGACGCTGATGCTGATGTCCTGCGGCTGCACCGTGATGGCCTGGGCGCTGGCGCTGGGCATCGTTCTGATCGCCATTGCCTCGTGGGGCGTCGGCTCACCTGGAGCAGTTCAGCTTCTGGTGGAGTCGCTGGCCCGATATTTGTCTTGAACGGAAAACCACTACGCGATTTTCCCCAGGAAGAACCGCCACGCGGTTTTCCTTGGATTGTTTTAGGGTTCGTTCCGCCTGAGACGAATCGGAGACTAAAATGCCGACCTATGCGATCGACGGAAAGGCGCCTCGTTTCGAGGATGCCGACAGCAACTGGATTGCGCCCGACGCGACGTTGATCGGCGACATCAAGGTCGGCCGCAATGCCGGCTTCTGGTTCGGCGCGGTCATCCGCGGTGATAATGAGCCGATCGTCATCGGCGCCGACAGCAATGTCCAGGAGCACACGGTGATGCACACAGACCCCGGCTTTCCGCTGACAATCGGCCATGGCTGCACCATCGGCCACCGCGCTCTGCTGCATGGCTGCACGATCGGCGACAACAGCCTGATCGGCATGGGTGCCATCGTGCTCAACGGCGCCAGGATCGGCAAGAACTCACTGGTCGGCGCCGGCGCGCTGGTCACCGAAGGCAAGGAGTTCCCCGATAATTGCCTGATCGTCGGCTCGCCCGCGCGGGTGATCAGGCCGCTGGACGACGCCGCGATCGCCAGGCTGCGCGCCTCGGCCGCGCACTATGTCGCCAACGGCAAGCGGTTCAAGGCCGGGCTGAAAGAGACGTAAGGCCAGCCGGACAATCCGTATCGCCGACAGTTCCATCGCAGTCCAACTTACCGTCTGTTGGAGCCAGGCCCGGCCATTGCATCGCGCAGCAATGAAGCGCCGGCCTCAAAGCCGGAATTGTCGGCTTCCTCGAGGGGCGTCGTATAGTCATCAATCCGGGTTTCGAGCGCCGGGTCGGCGCCTGCGGCCAAAAGAAGGCGGATCGCATCGACACTGCGGATGGCCACCGCATAGTGAAGCGGCGTCCAGTCGTTCACGCCCCGCATGTCGGGGTCGGCGCCACCGTCGATCAGCATCCTGACGATTTCCAGCCTATCGGTTCGGTCTGTGGACAGCGCGGCAATGATTGCCGGAAACCCACCGTGATCGTGATAATTCGGATCCGAGCCGGCATCCAGCAAGGTCGAGATGAACCCGGCCGGGCTCCAATAGATCGCATACTCCAGCGGATGGCCGAGGCCGAGCTCGAACGGCATGTGCTCGTCGAACCAGCGGGGCGAGCCGCCCAATGCTACGCCGAGCCCCTCGAAATCGCCGGCCTTGAAGGCATCGTCGATCGCTTTGAACAGGCGATGGCGTTCGCATCGATCTTCCGGGATTTCCAACATCGCCGTGATCCAGGGGTGAGACCAACGGCATATAGTGCTTCGATCTTCTGTGTCTGAAAAGGTGCGTCGCGATCTTCAGGTGCGCCTGACGGCTCGATGAGGTCAGTGACCTTTCGATATCAAGCGTTCATCGTCGTTTTGGTGGTGCACTTCTTGGCAAACATTAGTGCCCAAATTGACATCGGGCACCTCTTGGTCGCTTATTGTTGCAACTGAGACATGACCGTTAATACGTAAATCTAAGTCGTGGAGGTAGCTTACTTGCATGCCACCTGAGCTTGTCGAGCTGACAGCGAAACCTATTCTGCTAGTCGTCATTTTCGTTGCCGGCGTCCTTGCGGGCATACTCGTGGAGCGTTTCTTATCGAGGAGGCGGCGGCAAGCAGGGAGGGAAAGGAATCGCGCGCGCTGGGCGAGAGAGCGCAGTGGAGGCGACATCCTTAGCGGCCTATGGGTCGCCCCGAAGCCTGTTTCCGCGCCACCGAAACCGACTGATCCTGCCGACCAGTTGCGGATTGTTATGGAGGCGAACTTCACTATTCAGCCGCTCCTCAACAGGAGCGAAGTGCGCGTCTTCAA
Source organism: Mesorhizobium sp. P171375 (assembly GCF_057786075.1). Classification (NCBI taxonomy): domain Bacteria; kingdom Pseudomonadati; phylum Pseudomonadota; class Alphaproteobacteria; order Hyphomicrobiales; family Phyllobacteriaceae; genus Mesorhizobium; species Mesorhizobium sp. P171375. Next base: position 4,864,525 of record NZ_JBYNWF010000001.1, on the reverse strand, counting down.
GGAACTTGATCGCATGGTGATCGGCTGTAATCCGGGATGGCAGGTGATGGCCCAAGTGTCATTGGGCGAAATTCTGCGAAGCAAGAATGCCGACGCCTACAGCTGCATCAACTCGAAACGGGTGGACCTTCTTCTTGTAGATGAGAATTGTCTGCCACGACATGCAGTCGAATACCAAGGTTATGCTCATCATCAGGGTGCGGCCGCAGCGCGGGACGCGGTCAAAAAGGAAGCATTGCGGCGAGCAGGCATTAGCTATCACGAGATCGTTGGCGGCCAAACGACACCTTCCGAACTCAGGCGGTTGGTTGAGAAGCTCGTGGACAAGCCTTCGGCGGATTAATAGCTCGCCTATGTTTGGGGCGTGATGCCCCTGTCTCGGGTTCGACCAAAACCGCTGCCCTTATGCCTTGCGGTGGAAATGGTGGAGCCGGCCCGGGGACGGGGCCGGCTCCTAAAACCCGGTCGTTGGGGACGGGGAGGGTGGGGACTCGACCGGGCTTTCTCGTCGCGTCCTGAGCGGACGTGATTCTTGTTTGGCGTCCTAGCGGACGCTGGCAACCGCGTCGGCGCGGCCGTCATTGATCGTTACCCAGACGCCGGAATTCGTGTCGGACTGGCGCTTCAGATAGGTGTAGTCGGTGTCAGTCCAGGACAGCACCTTGGACTCCAGATTGTCGAGGATGAACTCGCCGAGGCTGGTGCGCACGGTCAGCACCGCATGGCCGTCGCCGTTCGGCTGGCGCGCTACGGTCATCAGCAGATTGCCGGCCGGAACGCCGAGCGCCATCAACTCGCGGCGCTTCTCCAGCGCATAGTCCTCGCAGTCGCCGAAGCCGCTGTCGGGGTAGGACCAGACCTCTTCCTTGCCCCACATTTCCATGTCGGTGCGCGGCACGATCCGGATGTTGACCGAATTGTTGATGCTGACGATCGACGACCACAGCTTGCGGGTCAGTTCGACCGGCGCCTCCTTGGGTGTGCGCTGCGCGCATTCCTGCGGCAGCTTCTGACAGAATTCGTAGTGACCGACCGGCTGTGTGGTGCGACCGCCAGTGTGCATGTAGGCCGGTCCCGCTGCTTGCGCCGTTCCCCAAGCGGAAAGCTGCATCGCCATTGCCAAGAGCAACAGCTTGCCCCACGTCTTCGCCATTTGGTCAGTCTCCCCGTTTGAGGAGACAATGACACGGGTCGATTTATTTCACGCAAAAACCCGAAGTAGACATTGAGTAAAACCCCAATAGAATAAGCGTAAAATTTGATCTATTTTAATATAAAATCGTTCAGACACGGGCGCAAAAGTCGGAGCTTTTGCAATGCGGTCGCTGGCCGCAGGCGTGGATTTCAGGCGTTGGCGGCGGTCCCGCATCCTTGCGTGCCGACGCGGGATGTCGGGCAACAAAAAACCGGCCGCGAAGGGCCGGTTCGTTTTCTTGCTGCGTGTTCGTTCAGGCGCGCGGGGCGTTGAACTCGGAATCGAGCGTTTCCGGGCGCTGGATGACAGCGAATTCTATGGCGACGCCGTCCTCGAAATGACGCACCACCTGGCCGCGCATGGTTCCAAGCATCACCTGGATGCCGATCGCTGGCTTGACGTCGATCTCGACCGCCGCGCCCGACAGGGACAGGTCGATAATGCGGCACTGATACTGGCGCCCATCGGTGAGCTGCAGCACGCTGGTCGGGTTGCGCGGCGCCACGCGTTCGTGGCGGCGATCTTCCGGCAGGTCGAGCTCATGCTTGTTGGCAAGCCAGGTCAGCTGCGCGGCAAGCTTGTCCTTCTTGCGGTCCGAGGCAATGACGGTCATGGCAAAGCCGTCCTGCGAGGTGCGCGTCACTACGCCCTCGATGCGGCCGATATGATCGATATAGGCAATGACTTTTTCGCCCGGCATGCCGACACGGTCGGTGCGCAGCGCGACATTGCCCGGCGACATGTCGACAACCTGGCAGGGGTGTTCGGTGCGGTCCTCCAGCATGAAGCGTCCGTAGATCTTGACCCGGACGCGCTGAAAGTTACGCCTTTCGGCGCGGGACGGCGCATATTCGACCGCCGCTGACCTCATGACTGCCTACACCCCGTTGGGATTCCCGCGTCGTGCGTGGAACTTCACGCCGAAACGCTACAGCAAATCAGGTTAACAAAGGGGAAAAGCGGGCTGCCGATACTTAAGGTCGGGGCCTGGATTTGAGCCTAAAGCGCGTCGTGTTTGAACGGATTCAGGCGACGTGCATTATTCACCACGCCCTCCCTCGAACACGACGAGGTGGCGGATGCGTCGCGACCGACCGAGCGCCGAGATGGTCTCCGGGGCGTCGAGCTCGGTAGGAGCCAGTGAAGGAACCGGTATTTCCGGCCGGTTTTTCAGGAACATCGGTTCCTTGTCGGGATCGATGACACGGATGGCATCGATCAAGGCGTCGGTAATCGGGTCTGCGCCCAGCCAGAACGGCTTTTCGACGGCGCTGACGACGCCGAGGCAGCGCGGGTTCTCGACACCGCCGTCGAGCGGCAGGGCAAGCAGTTCGAAGCGGTTCGAACGGCCGTTGCGGCTGAACCCCTCATAGGTGATGAGCACCACGGATTTCTGCTCGAAGACGCCGTGAATGAGCCGCGACACCAGCCGCTGGTCCTTGTCGCGCCACAGCGACGGGAAGGAAAAGCCCTTGAGTTCGCGGCCATAGCCGGCGCAAAGCCTGGTGCCGGCAAGCCGGAACACCGCTTCGCCGCGCGTGTCTCTTTCCAGGATGAATGTATCGGCCAAAAGCGCCTTGATGTCGGCGGGTTCGACTTCCGATCGTTTCGGGGCAGGGCGCCTATCACGCAGCCGGTTCCAATATTGGAACAGCGTGATTGATCCGTTCTGGTTCATGCTATGCGGCTCCGCGCGATCTGTCTTTTGGTGTCCCATCGGTGAACAGAAAGGGCGCTCTCCGATGACCTACATGCGGTGCCTCGCAGGATGCGTGCCAGCGTCGTTAACACTTGTTCACGGGTCGGGGACGTTAAGGTTAACAAGTGGTTTACGTTGCGCGGGCGAGGCCGCCATGGCACAGAAAAACCACTCCAGAAGCGGTCGTTTCGCGACGATCGGCAGCACTTCAGTCAAGAGTTTTAGGGGGAGCAGGGGCTCGACCGGCCGTTCAAGGGAAACCTTGGACGGCTTCTTTTTGATTCGCGCCCGGTGATTCGCGCGCTTCGAAAACGGTCGAGGGTCTCGACGCCAAGCTTCCTGCAGTCGGCGAGCGATGAACGCGCCGCCACCAGCTGGATCCCTCCAACTGATCCCTTCTCCCTCGCTTGCGGCCAGGGATATGGTCGGGAAGGTGGGGTACCTGTTCCCTGGCCTAACCGCCGCTGATTGCCGTTAGGATAAAAACCTCGGTGCCGGGCGTGAGCCCGGTTTCCAGGGTTGCCTTCTCGCCATCGACAAAAACGTTCATATGGCGGCGGATGGCAGGGCGGGAATCGCACATCCGGTCGCGCATGCCAGGCCAGAGCGCGTCCAACCCGTCGATCATTTCCTTCACAGTCGAGGCCGGCAGTTCGACCCGGCGCGGCGCGCCAGGAAACAGGTCGATGAGCACGCCCGGGAGCCGCGCGATGACATGGTGCACACTGCGGGCGGAGTTGTTCGACATTTGCCCTACTCGCCCACCACCATCGTCTCGACGGACAGAATCGTGGGCAGATGCTGAGCGATCTCCGACCAGTTTTCGCCTTCGTTGGCACTGGCAAAGAGCGAGCCGCCGCTGGTGCCGAAATAGACTCCGGCCGGCTCGAGGCTGTCGGTCGCCATAGCCTGCCGCAACACGCCCGCATAGCAGTTCTCCTGCGGCAGACCCTTGCGCTCGTCGAGCCATGTGGCTCCCGCATCCTCCGTCTTCCAGACCGCCGCCTTCGCGTCCGGCACGTAACGGCCGGCGCTGTCGCCGTTGAGCGGCAGAAGGAAGAGCGTGTCGGGGTCGCGCGGATGCGTGGCCGCGGGAAAACCGAAGGTCGAGGGAAGGCCCTTCTCGATGCTCTGCCAGTTCTTGCCGCCATCGTCGGAGCGGTACATGCCGCAATGGTTCTGCTGGTAGAGCCGGTCGGGCTTGCCGGGCGCCATCACCAGACAGTGTACGCACTGGCCGAATTCTGGATAGTTTTGTCCTTCGGGCAGGAAGTCGGCGCGGGTGCCACGGTTGCGCGGCTCCCACGTCTTGCCGCCGTCCCAGGTGTAGAACACGCCTGCGGACGAGATGCCCACCCAGATCTGCTCCTCGTCTGCGGGGTGCGTCACGATGGAATGGAGGATGAGGCCCGCGCCACCTGGGTTCCAGTCCTTGCGGCTCGGGTGATGCTGCAGGCCTTCGATGTGGCTCCAGGTGGCCCCGCCGTCGTCGGAGCGAAACAGGCCGGCCGGCTGCACGCCGGCATAGAGGCTGCCGTTGCGCCTGGCGAGGCTCCACACCGCCTTGATCGGTTCCTCGCCAGCCGCATAGGCCAAGCCCTCGCTGGAATGCGTCCAGGTCTGGCCAAGGTCGTCCGACTTCCAGACCGCCGGACCGAACCATTCGTTGCCGCCGGTGCCGTAGATCGCGCCGGTCTCGGGGTCGCCGACTACATGGTTCATCGGCCAGTGCTCGCAGAACGGACCGCGCAGCTTCCACGACCCGCGCTTGCCATCGCTCTCGGCGATGAAGGCGCCTTTTTTCGTGCCGATGAGCACGAGGATTTTTTCTGGCATTTTCTCCTCCCGATTGCGTCGCTTTCACCAAGGACGGCGGAGCGCGGGCCTAGCCGACAGGACCAACGATTTTTTTCAGTCTAAACCCGTCGAGGCCAAGGTGAGAAGATCTGCCGCCTCCCTGGCTCTGGCATCGGGGACAGCGCGATCTGTGCTGTCATCACCTGACGCCGGGCTGGAAAGCGTCATGCGAGATGTCAGAGGATGCAGGGCAGTTTCAACCGAAGCATCCTTGCTCTAAAGCTCGCGGAACGAATCCTGGACCCAAGTGAATGAGCGATCCGACAAGCCCGGCCGAGACCGAACAGACCGAAGAGCCGCCGCCGCCGCGCCGCGAGCCGGTGTTCAACCTGCCACCGGTGGTGCTGGCGGTGATCGGCATTTGCGTCGCCGTGTTCCTGCTGCAGCAATATGTGCTGACCGAAGACCAGCAGATAACATTGCTCACCGACGGGGCCTTCATTCCCGTCCTCTACACCGGCCAGTACGGCTTCGACTGGTTCCTCTTCACCCGTCCTTTCACCTATGCCTTCATGCATGGCGGCCTTGCCCACATTGCCATCAACATGGTTGCGCTGGCCGCCTTCGGTTCGCCGCTGGCCAACCGTCTCGGCTGGTTCTGGTTCGCATTGTTTTTCGCCGCCACCGGCTTGGCCGCGGTGGTGCTGTTCTGGGCCGTCCATCCATACGGCGAAGCGCCACTGGTCGGCGCTTCCGGAGCGATATCGGGCATGATGGGTGCTGCTGCGCGTTTCGGGTTCCGTACCGACCACTCGTCCGGCAGGGCTGCCTTTGCCGGTCCCGTGCTGCCGATCGCAATCGTTCTGCGCATGCGCGGCGTCGTCAATTTTCTCGGCGCCTGGATGATCATCAATCTCGTCACCGGCCTCTATGGTCTCGGGCTCGGCGAGCCCGGCCAGATCGCCTGGGAGGCGCATATTGGCGGGCTTGTCGCCGGTTTCTTCGGATTGCGCTGGTTCGACCGGCGCTGGCAGGCGCCTGAATGGGAAATCCCCGAGGACCAGAGCACTCCCGACTAGCGCACCCCACTGGCGCACTTGAAAAGGAACCGATCACGGCGCACGATGTTCACTCTTATGTGAAGCCGGTCAGGGCGGGAGCTGGCTAGGCAAGCAGGAGGAGGAGGACGCCATGACGGTTAAGGCAATTCTCGAGAAAAAAGGCCATGACGTGTTCACGCTCGGGCCGAATGAAAAGCTGAGCGAAGCCATTCGAATCCTGGTCGACCACAAGATCGGTGCACTGGTCATCACCAATGGCGATCGCAAGATCGTCGGTATCCTTTCCGAGCGCGACATCGTGCGGGTGGTTGCCAAGGAAGGCGCTGCCGCACTTGATATTGCGGTGCGCTCGGCGATGACGCCGAAAGTGAAGATCTGCAACGAGAACCACACGGTCAACGAGGTGATGGAGATTATGACCAAAGGCCGCTTCCGCCATCTGCCGGTGGAAAAGGACGGGATGCTCGACGGCATCGTATCGATCGGCGACGTGGTCAAGCGCCGCATCGAGGATGTCGAGCGCGAGGCTGAAGAGATCCGGGCCTATATCGCAACGGCTTGACTCGACGAAGAATCCGCCGACCGGAAGACCGGCCGGCGGTATTTTACTCTATCGGTTGTCTAGTTCGGAGCGGACGAGTTGCAGTCCGCGCCTTGTGATGCGGTAGGGGCCGCCATCGCAAGATGAAACCGCCTTCCTTCGCCTCAGTTTTCGAAACAGATCGAGATCGACGCCTGGATAGTGCCCTGTCTCGCTACGAGGTCAGGGCCTTACCGGGACTGAGCGTAAGCGGACATCCACTCTCCATTGGGATGGGCGTCCTCTAGGCGAAAGTGGCGGAAACGGCCAGACTGCGGCTTTGGCCTTGTCTCTTTTGGCGGTTTGCACTAGCGAAGTTTCACATCCAAATATGCGTCTCATGCATATCCGAGAATTCTAGGTACGCAGGCCACCATGACCCTCATCGATACCCGCACGCCCGACGCCAAGCGCCTGATCTCCGGTGCCACCGGCGATTGGGAAATCATCATTGGTCTCGAAGTGCACGCGCAGGTCATCTCGGAAGCAAAATTGTTTTCTGGCGCTTCGACCGCTTTCGGTGCGGCCCCCAACGGCAATGTCAGCCTGGTCGATGCGGCCATGCCGGGCATGCTGCCGGTGATCAACGAGGAATGCGTCAAGCAGGCGATCCGCACCGGTCTCGGGCTGAAGGCGCAGATCAACCACAAGTCGGTTTTCGACCGGAAGAACTATTTCTATCCGGATCTGCCGCAGGGCTATCAGATCTCGCAGTTCAAGCAGCCTATCGTCGGCGAGGGCACGGTGATCGTTTCTGTAGGGCCCGACCGCCAGGGCGAATTCGAGGATATCGAGGTCGGCATAGAGCGGCTGCACCTCGAGCAGGATGCCGGTAAGTCGATGCACGACCAGCATGCGACCATGTCCTATGTCGACCTCAACCGTTCGGGCGTGGCGCTGATGGAGATCGTCTCCAAGCCTGACCTGCGCTCCGGTGACGAGGCCAAAGCCTATGTCACCAAGTTGCGCACCATCATGCGCTATCTCGGCACCTGCGACGGCAATATGGACGAAGGCTCTATGCGCGCCGACGTCAACGTCTCGGTACGCCGGCCCGGTGGCGAGTTCGGAACGCGCTGCGAGATCAAGAACATGAACTCGATCCGCTTCATCGGCCAGGCCATCGACTATGAGGCGCGCCGCCAGATCGCGATCCTGGAGGACGGCGGCAAGATCGAGCAGGAAACGCGGCTGTACGATGCGGTCAAGGGCGAGACGCGCTCCATGCGTTCGAAGGAAGAGGCGCATGACTACCGCTATTTCCCCGATCCCGATCTCTTGCCGCTGGAATTCGACCAGGCCTATGTCGATGCGCTGGCCAAAGACCTGCCGGAACTGCCCGACGACAAGAAGGCGCGGCTGGTCTCTTCGCTCGGGCTATCGACCTACGACGCCTCGATCCTGGTGTCGGAAAAGCCGATCGCCGATTATTTCGAGCAGGTGGCCAGCGGCCGCGACGGCAAGCTTGCCGCCAACTGGGTCATCAACGATCTGCTCGGCCAGCTCAACAAGGCCGGCAAAGATATTGAAAATGCTCCTGTCACACCGGAGCAGCTCGGTGCCGTCATCGACCTGATCAAGGAAGGCACCATCTCCGGCAAGATCGCCAAGGATCTGTTTGAGATCGTCTGGAACGAGGGCGGTGATCCGCGCCAGCTGGTCGAAAGCCGCGGCATGAAGCAGGTCACCGATACCGGCGCCATCGAGAAGGCGGTCGACGAGGTCATCGCCGCCAACCCAGACAAGGCCGAACAGGCGCGCGCCAAGCCGACCATGGCCGGCTGGTTCGTCGGCCAGGTGATGAAGGCCACCGGCGGCAAGGCCAACCCGCAGGCGGTCAACGATCTGGTCAAGGCCAAGCTCGGCATCGAATAGGGCCATGTTCGTCCGCACCGCCAGCGAGCGCGACCTTGCCGCCATCCGCGCGCTGCTGGTCGAAACCTGGCATGCGACCTACGACGCTATCTACGGCACTGAGCGGGTGAGAGAGATCACCGACGACTGGCATTCAATCGCCTCGCTCAAGGCGCGGCTGATAAGGCCGAATTCAGAATTCCTGATCGCCGACGACGGCAAGCGCATCGGCGGCATGGCTTTCGCCGCCGCTACGACGGATGCGAAGATCGTGCTGTTGAACCAGCTCTATGTCCTGCCCGCCTGCCAGCGGCAAGGCATCGGCCAGGCCTTGCTGGGCGAGGTCGAGGTCAGCTTTCCCGAGGCAACCACCTTGCGCGTCGAGGTGGAAGAGGCCAACAAGCCGGCCATTGCCTTTTATCGGGCGAAAGGGTTTGTGCTAGCCGGCAGCACTGCCGATTGCGGCGGTGGCTCAGGATTGCCAGCGCTGATCTTTGAGAAGCCACTGGGATAGATAGCTGACGGCGCGTGTCAGGCCGAGCGCAGCGGCGGCGTCAATTCGCGCATCAGGAGTTGGAGCTCGCGCTGGTCGCCGGTGGCGGTCTTGTCGAAGATCGTCGCCAGCTGTGATTTGATGGTGCCGTCCGAGACGCCGCTGGCAGCCGCGATTTCACGCCGTGTCCGGCCAGCGAAGACATGGCCGGCAACGCGCTTTTCCGCCGCGGTCAATCCGAACAGCGCTGCGATCGCTTCCAGCGCCGGCACGGGTGCTGCGCCGGCGGCGGCGATGAAGATGGCGGCGGCGGCGCGTTGCGACATGCGGGCCGAAATGTCGCGTCGCGCCAGCGGCATGACATGCGCCACCGCCGGAGCCATGGACCGGACCAGGGGAATGTTGATGCCTGACGGTCCGAGCGCGAATTCGTTGCGGGTGCCGAGCTGCACGGCACGGCCGATCGCGGTGTTGGCATTGGCGTAGGCGAAGGCGAGCTGGCCGCGCACCGTGGACACCGAGGTGTTCTCCGTGAGCAACGCTTCCGCTGCCGGGTTGGCGAAGATGATCTGCATGTCGTCGGCCACGATCAGCACCGGATGGTCGAGGCTCTCGATGATCGAGCGGAAGATGTCAGCCTTGCGCCGCTCGGCCTCGAACAGGTCGCCGATGGTCACTGCGCGCCGGACGTGAGGTGCGAGCGTCGAAATCAGGTTGAGATCCCTGGCCGAAATCTGCGGCCTGTCCTTGTCGGTCACCACCATCATCGTGCCGGTGCGTGCCGGCTGCTTCATCAGCGCCACCCAGAAGAAATCGTCGAGACGGTTGGGTTCCACCCACTCGCGCACGATGCGGCTTTCGATCCAGTTCTGGCGCGCGTCGGGGCCTTGCAGCGCATAGACGCTATCGACGGTGAACGGCATATCGATATCCATCTTCGGCAGCGCCTTGAAGAACGGCACTTCGGAGGCGTAGTCGCGCTGCAGCGGCTCGAGCAGGGCGGGATCGCCGCAACATATCGAAAACCGCGCCGAATTGCTTGATGTGTCGACGACCGCCAGCATGGCAAGCCGGCCGACTGCCAGCCTGCAGATTGACTCAAGCGTCGATTGCCAGCGGCCGACATCGGCAACCGAATCGTAGATGGCCTCGACGATCCTCGGCAATGCGCTGCCAATGCTGTTGACGTGATAATTCATGGTGCCTCGTTTGCTGCCGCACTATCGTGTCATGCTCCACAGTGATGTTGCTTGAGGTCTCACATAGACTTCACAGCGTCTGTGAAGCGGATCACAACGGCTTGGGGGCTGAGGCCGCGTCAAAAAATTAAACAAATCCAACGTAAGTGGCCGCTATAGGCGCGCTTACACGACCTTGCGATACAAATCAAATTGAACGCAATTGAAGTTTTTTCAGGGAATAAATGAGGAAACTTCCACATTGTCGATCAGCCTGGTCCTGCCAAGCCAGGCCGCAGCGAGAAGGCGGCCGTTGCTGTCACGCCGCCAGGGGGCAAGGGTCAGGCTCTCGCACGCGGCAACATAGTCGACGCGGTCGAAGCCTGCCTCGAGAAGCGCGGCGGCGGCTTTGGCGGTCACGCTGCTTTCGTCGGTGCCCGCTGCAAGCGCTGCCGCCGCCTGGCGCAGGATGATGTTGAGCTGGCGTGCGACACCGAGTTCGGCGGCGCTGAGATAGGCATTGCGCGACGACATCGCGAGGCCGTGCGCGTCGCGCACGGTCGGAGCGCCGACAATGTCCACTGGCAGGTCGAGATCGCGGCAGAGTTTTCGGACGACGCAAAGCTGCTGGTAGTCCTTTTCGCCGAAGATGGCGCGGTCGGGTAGGGCTTGCAGAAACAGCTTGGCCACGACGGTGGCGACGCCCTCGAAGAAGGTCGGCCTGAAATCCGATTCCAGGCCCGAAGACGGGCCGCCGACCGAAATCTTCGTGGCGAAACCCTCCGGATACATCTCGGAAACCGTCGGCGTGAAGGCCAGATGCGCACCGGCATGCGTCAGCCGGTCGAGGTCGCGGGCCAGCTGGCGCGGATATTTGTCGAGGTCTTCGCTGGGGGCGAACTGGGCCGGATTGACGAAAATCGAGACGATGCAGCGATCGGTCGTCGAAAGCGCGGCCCTGACCAGCGAGATATGGCCGTCATGCAGCGCGCCCATGGTCGGCACCATGGCGACGCTGAGGCCGTCGCGCCGCCAGTCGCGGATTGCAGCGCGAAGGGCAAGCACAGTGTCGACAACGACAGGCTGGTTCATGCGTTATCCTTGCCCGTTTTGGCTGAAAAGACATGGCCTGGTCCGGGAAAGGTGCGACTGCGCACCTCTGCCGCATAGCGCGCGGCGGCATCGGCGACCACGCTGCGCAAATCGGCATATTCCTTGACGAATTTCGGCACCCGGTCGACGGTCAGGCCGATCATGTCGTCGATGACCAGGATCTGGCCGTCGCAATCGCTGCTGGCGCCGATGCCGATGGTCGGAATGGCGATGCGCCGGGTCAGGTCGGCGGCAACAGTCTCGACGGTACCTTCGATAACCAGCGAAAACGCGCCGGCCTTTTCGACCGCATCGGCGTCGCGCATGAGGGCAGCGACATTCTCCGGCGTGCGGCCCTTGATCTTGTAGCCGCCTTCCTTTTCCACCGATTGCGGCTGCAGGCCGATATGGCCCATCACCGGAATGCCGGACGCGACGATGGCCGCGATCTGACCGGCCACGTCAACGCCGCCTTCCAGCTTCACCGCCTGGCAGCCGGTTTCCTCAACGATGCGGCGCGCCGAGGCAACGGCTTGCGCGACTGACGTTTCATAGCTGCCGGCCGGCATGTCGACCACCACGCAGGCCTTTGCCGAGCCGCGCATCACCGCCTGGCCATGGGCGATCATCATCTCCAGCGACGCGCCGAGCGTGGTCTTGTGGCCATGCAGCACCATGGCAACGCTGTCGCCGACCAGGAGAAGGTCGACATGGTCGTCGAGCAGGCGGGCGACGGGATAAGTATAGGCGGTCAGACAGACGATCGGCACGCCGCCCTTGCGGGCGCGTATAGTCTCCGCGCTGATCCTGACGACAGCTGTGGCCATTCCTCACCTCCCGCGGCCAGCGTTGACCAGCGCCGGGCGATGAGAGCTTTAGGAAGACGCAGCCTGCTTGGCAAGCGTGCTGTTCGCAGGTGCGAAATGATCAGCAGACAGCAGAGGCTTTCCCATGCCGTCAGTGCCGCAGCCGCCGCAAAACCCTTGCCTTCGCGATGACCTGACGCCATAAGCAGGGAAGCAGGCACCGCCGCGCGCGCCGCGAGGATTTTTGATGAAAACCTTCCTTACGCAGTTTTTCACCTGGTGGAACAGCCAGACGCTGGGAACGCGTTTCCACACCTGGCGCCACGGCACCAAGGTCGGCCAGGATGCAACCGGCAATGTCTACTATGAGGGCGGCGTCGATTCGGAAGGCCGCACCCGCCGCTGGGTCATCTACGCCAACTATTCGGAAGCCTCGGCGATCCCCCCGGGCTGGCACGGCTGGATCCATCATCGCGTCGATGTCGCGCCGCCGAGCGACGACTATCGCCCGCGCGAATGGGAAAAGGCGCATGAGCCGAATCTAACAGGAACGCCGGCCGCCTATCGCCCGAAGGGTTCCGTGCTCACCAATCAGCACCGTCCGCAGGTGACGGGCGACTATGATGCGTGGACGCCTGGTTCTTGACCACAGGCCGGTCTTTTGTCGCCACAATTGGCGTTTAGCTGCTTGTCGGTATGACAACGGCGAATAGCCTTGGGCGTGACAGAATCGCCCAGGCCCAAACCACCGGTATATCAGCATGAACATTTTCAGCCTGACATCGATGGCCGGACTGACGGCAGTTGCCGCTGTTGCCATGTGCCCGACAGCGTTTGCGGCAGCCCAGGAGCCCGCCGCGGCGCCGGCAATCTCGGAACGCATCACCAACCCGGTCGCCGAATTCGCCGGCATCGACAAGATCACCGGCCGCATCATCACCTTCGATGTCTATATCGACGAAACGGTGCAGTTCGGCGCTTTGCAGGTGACGCCGCGCATCTGCTATTCGCGGCCGGAGAACGAGGAACCGAAGACCGATTCCTTCGTCGAGGTCGACGAGATCACGCTGGACCGCAAGATCCGCCGTATCTTCACCGGCTGGATGTTCGCCGAAAGCCCCGGCCTCAACGCCGTCGAGCACGCCGTCTATGACGTCTGGCTGAAGGGCTGCAAGCAGAAGTCGGACGTGCCGCCGCCGGACGCCGCCAAGGCCGAGACGCCCAAAGTCGATACCTCCAAGCCGAAGCCCGCCGCTGCTCCGGCTGTGGAACAGCCAGATCCCGCGGAGCCTGACGCGACCGACACCAACTGATCCCTCCGGAACCGTCATGGCCACCACGCGTTTGGCCATGAACGACCGCGCATTTATGCGCTTGGAGGATTTTGCGATGTCAGACAGCAAGCGGATTACGGCCAGCAAGAAAGACCTGCTCGAGCTCGAAAAGGGTTTCTGGACGGGCGACTCGGCCTATTACGCGGCCAACGCCGACACAGAATGCCTGGTGGCATTTCCTGAGATGGCGAAGGCGATGGACAATGCCGACCTCGCCAAGACCGCGACCAAGCCCAACCGCTGGCGCGATCTGCAGATCGACCTCAAGGGCATCATCGAGCCCGGCAGCGACATTATCATGCTGACTTATGAGGCGCATGCGACACGGGAAAACGGCGAGCCCTACGCCGCGCTTGTCAGCACCGGCTATGTCCACCGCGTCAACGGCTGGAAGATGATGTTCCACTCGCAGACACCGATGGAGACCGCGGCGAAAGCTGATCACTAAAGCCGTCGATGAGTGGGCCGGGCACGTCCGGTCTCCCGGTCAGGGATAGAAAACGGCTTCGCCCTTCAGCGCGTCGGCCAGCATCTTCTCGTATTTGCCACGCGGCACGTCGACCGCGCCGAAACGCTTGAGGTGTTCGGTGGTGAACTGCGTGTCGAGCAGCGCGAAGCCGCGTGCCTTCAACCGCTCGACGAGATAATAAAGGCAGGTCTTGGACGCATCGGTCTCCCTGGCGAACATGCTTTCGCCGAAGAACACCCGTCCCAGCGACACGCCATAGAGGCCGCCAACCAGCCGTTCTTCGCGCCATGCTTCGACCGAATGGCAATGCCCGAGACGGTGTAGCTCGATATAGGCTTCGCGGATTGGCGCGTTGATCCAGGTCGAGCGGCGCTCCTCGCGCTTTTCGGCGCAGCCGTCAATCGTCGCCTCGAAATCGAAGTCGAAGCGGATGTCGAACGGGTGCTTGCGGATCGTCTTCTTCAAGCTCTTCGGCGTGTGGAAACCGTCGAGCGGAATGATGCCGCGTGTCTCCGGCCGCACCCAGAACACCTCAGGGGCCGAAGCGCTCTCGGCCATCGGAAAGACGCCCGAGGCATAGGCCTTGAGCAAAAGGTCGGTCGGAATGCGATAGCCGGGCGCGTAGGGGCGGGTCATTGCGGCATCATAGCGGCAATTTGGGCGCTATTCCTCTTTGGCCAGATACTTTTCCAGCCAGTGGATGTCGTAGTCGCCATTGGCGATGTCGGCATTGCCGACAAGGTCGCGAAACAGCGGCAGCGTCGTCTTGATGCCGTCGACGACGAACTCGTCGAGCGCCCGGCGCAGCCGCATCATGCATTCGACGCGGTTGCGTCCATGCACGATCAGCTTGCCGATCAGGCTGTCGTAATAGGGCGGGATCTTGTAGCCGGAATAGACACCGGAATCGACGCGGATGCCGAGGCCGCCAGGCGTGTGGAAATGCGTGATCGTGCCGGGCGAGGGCGTGAAGGTGCGCGGATCCTCGGCATTGATGCGGCATTCGATGGCGTGGCCGTTGAACTTGATGTCCTCCTGGCGAACCGAAAGCCCGCCGCCGGAGGCGACGCGGATCTGCTCGTGGACGAGATCGATGCCGGTGATGGCTTCCGTCACCGGATGCTCGACCTGCAGGCGGGTGTTCATCTCGATGAAGTAGAACTCGCCATTCTCGTAGAGAAATTCGATGGTGCCGGCGCCGGAATAGCCGAGGTCGGCGATGGCCTTGGCGCAGATACCGCCGATGCGGGCGCGCTCCTCGGCATTGAGGGCCGGCGAGGGCGCCTCTTCCCAGACCTTCTGGTGGCGGCGCTGCAGCGAACAGTCGCGCTCGCCGAAATGCACGCCGCGGCCGGCGCCGTCGCCGAACACCTGCACCTCGATGTGGCGCGGCTTTTGCAGGTATTTTTCGATGTAGACGGCATCGTCGCCGAAGGCCGCACCCGCCTCCGTGGAGGCTGTCTGCAAGGCGATCTCAAGGTCGGCCTCGGTAAGAGCGACTTTCATGCCGCGCCCACCACCGCCCGCCGACGCCTTGATGATCACGGGATAGCCGATCTCGGCGGCAATGCGCTTGGCTTCCTTCTGATCGGTTACGGCGCCGTCCGAACCGGGCACCACCGGAATGCCGAGACGTTTTGCGGTGCGCTTGGCCTCGATCTTGTCGCCCATGATGCGGATATGGTCGCCGGACGGGCCGATGAAGGTGATGTTGTGGGCGGCCAGGATGTCGGCGAACTTGGCGTTCTCCGACAGGAAGCCATAGCCCGGATGCACGGCGTCGGCGCCGGTGATCTCGCAGGCGGCGACGATCTGGTGGATGTTGAGATAGCTGTCGCGCGACGGCGGCGGGCCGATGCACACGCTCTCGTCGGCAAGCCTGACATGCATGGCGTCCGCATCGGCGGTCGAATGCACCACCACGGTCTGGATACCGAGTTCCTTGCAGGCGCGCAGCACCCGAAGCGCGATTTCGCCGCGATTGGCGATGAGGATCTTCTGGAACATCCGGCCCGCTCTACTCGATCACGACGAGCGGCATGCCGTATTCGACCGGCTGGCCGTCCTCGAACAGGATCGCCGTCACCATGCCGGCGCGGGGCGACGGGATCTGGTTCATTGTCTTCATCGCCTCGATGATCAGCAGCGTCTGGCCTTCCTTGACCTTCTGGCCGATCTCGATGAAGGCCTTGGCGTCGGGCGAGGGGGCGAGATAGGCGGTGCCGACCATCGGCGAGGGGACTGCGTTCTTGGACGGATCGGCTGCCGCGGGTGCAGCAGCGCTCGCCGCGGGCTGCGCTGCCGGCGCATAGCCTGCTTGAGGTGCTGCAATGGCGTGGACGGCCGCCGGCGCCTGGCGCGATACGCGCACCTTCAGGTCGCCGAGCTCGACCTCGATCTCGGTCAGATTGGTGTCGTTCAGTATGCCCGCCAGATCGCGGATCAGTTGCTGGTCAACACCGGTCTTCTTTATCGACATTTTCGAGCCTTCTGTTTGTGGGCCGGTCATAGGCGTGCCGCCAGCGCCTGCAGCGCCAGCGAGTAGCCAAGCGGCCCGAACCCGCAGATCATGCCGACAGCGACCGGCGCGACCATGGAGACGTGGCGGAATGGTTCCCGCGCGTGGATGTTGGAGAGGTGAACTTCGGCGACGGGCAGCGGCGCGATAGCGCGGATGGCGTCGTGAATGGCGACCGAGGTGTGGCTGTAGGCACCCGGATTGATGACGATGCCGGCAGCCTTGTCGCCGGCCTCCTGGATCCAGTCGACGAGGTCGCCCTCATGGTTCGACTGGCGAAAATCGATCTCGAGGCCAAGTGCGGCGCCTGCCTGCTTGCAGTCGTCGGCGATCGCGGCAAGCGTCTTGCCGCCATAGATGCCGGGCTCGCGCTTGCCGAGCGCGTTCAGGTTGGGACCGTTCAGGACGAAAATCGTTTTCAAAAATGCCGACCTTTTCCCAGCACCTGCCTCAAGCCGGCGCGCAGGGCCTTCTATAATGGGCATAGTCGCCTGCGGAAAGAGCGCAAGTGCGATCTTTCACTGTCCACAACAGGCCGAAATTTGCCCGTGAGAGATAGGCTCGCGCGCAAGATCAGAGGGCGGCTTTCGCCGCCGCGATCTTTTCGGCCAGCACTTCCTGGCCAAGCGCACCGAACACCACCTCGTTGCCGACCACGTAGGACGGCGTTCCGGTGATGGCCAGCTTGTTGGCGAGGTCGAAGGTCTTGGAGAAAGCCTCGGTGATGGTCGGGTCCTTCATCTTCTCGCGCAACTCCGCCTCATCGGCGCCGAGCGACAGCGCCACCTTGATGGCCGCAGCCTCTGTGGCGCGGCCCTGGCCGCCGAGCAGCGCATTGTGGAACTCGCCATACTTTTCCGGCTTCATCAAGTGGAAGGCCATCGAGACGACGCTGGCCTTTTGCGAATCCGGGCCGAGGATCGGGAATTCCTTGAGCACGAAGCGCAGGTCCGGATCGGACTTGGTCAGTGCCCGCATGTCCTCGATGGCGCGTTTGCAGAAGCCGCAATTGTAATCGTAGAACTCGACGATGGTGACTTTGCCCTTCGGATTGCCGACGACGCCGTCGAAGGTCGAGTTGAAGATCTCATCCTTGGCGTTCTTGATGACGCCCAGTGCGGCAATGCGCTGCTCTTCCTTCTGCTTGGCCTCCAGCGCGTCCTGCACTTCGAGGAGCACTTCCGGGTTCTTCAACAGATAGTCGCGGATGATGCCCTCGACCTCGGCGCGGTCGATCTTGGTGTCCGAGGACGCTACCTGCACGATCTGCGCCGTATCGGCCTTAGCCACCTGCGGACTGCCGGCGACGAACCCGAAAGCCAGCATGGCAAGAGCGGCCGCCACTCCCGTCGTGCCTAGCAATATTGCCTTGTTCATCGTCTGATCCTCTTACCGGTTCCGGTCTATTTTAGTCGCTGCGAGCGACCGGAAGGTTCATTTCTTGAGTTTGCCTGAAGGGTTGTAGTTTATGATGTCCTGCGCGCGAATCCAGCCGGGCTCGCCGCGCTTCAAGTCCTTTTGCGCGCGCATGGCAAAGATTTTCGCATTCCTGTAGTCGCCGGAATAGAAATGGCCCTCGGCGGTGGCGAGCTCCGCGGCCGGGATGTTGCCGAGTTCGCCATAGGCCTGGGCCAGATAGCGGTACCCGGCGGTGTTTTCCTTGTCGCGCCCGAGACCGTTGTTGATCTGCACCACCGCCTTCTTCAGTGAATTGGGCGTGCCGATGGCCATCAGCGCCTGGCCGAGGGACACGGGCAACAGGCCCGACTTCACCGGATCGAGGCTGACCGCCTTGGCATAGGCATCCGCCGCGTCCTTCGGCTTGTTGGCCTTCATCAGGATGTCGCCGCGCAATTCCTGGAAATAGGGGTTCTTCGGCTGTTCCTTGATCAAGGCGTTGGTCTTGGTCAGTGCCGCACCCAGATTCCCGTAGAGATAGGCCATCTGCGCCTCGCCATAGCGCGATGGGAGGCTGCCCGGGGCCTTGCGCATCAGCCGCGTCGCGGCGGCCTGGCCGCCCATATAGGCGGCGATCTTGATGCGCATCATGTCGTGCCGCTGCTGCAGCGCGGGCGGATCGACCTTGTCGACATTGGGGCTTTGCTTGA
This sequence comes from Mesorhizobium sp. P171375, assembly GCF_057786075.1. Taxonomy (NCBI): domain Bacteria; kingdom Pseudomonadati; phylum Pseudomonadota; class Alphaproteobacteria; order Hyphomicrobiales; family Phyllobacteriaceae; genus Mesorhizobium; species Mesorhizobium sp. P171375. Next base: position 4,846,341 of record NZ_JBYNWF010000001.1, on the reverse strand, counting down.
CCAGCACTTCGAGATTGGCGATGCGCTCCTGCGGCATGGGATGGCTGATCCGGTAGGGATCGACCTGCGTGCCGGACAGAGACAGCGCGTTCTGGAAGCGAGCGAAGGTCTTCAGCATGCCCATGCCGGACTGGCCGGTGGCATTGAGATAGGTGATGGCCGAGCGGTCGGCGGTCGACTCTTCGGTGCGCTGGTAGGCAAGAATGCTGCGCTGCGCCATCTCGCCGCCGCCGGCGGCGACACCCATGCCGGCACCGGCAAGGCCGCGGCTGTTGGTGGTGGCGCCGGCAACGATGGCGCCGGCGCCAAGCAGCGTAGCGATGATGGCCATCGTCTTGGCGCGCTCGAGCTGGTCGCGCAATTTCTGCTGATGGCCGCCGGCGATGTGGCCGGCTTCGTGGGCGATGACGCCGATGATCTCATTGGGCGTTTCGGCTTGCATAAGCGCGCCGGTGTTGATGAACAGCCGGCGCCCGGTGACGAAGGCGTTAAAACTCTGATCGTTGACCAGGACGATATCGACGCCGTCATTGGCGAGACCAGCCGCCTTGAAGATCGGCCGCGCATAGTCGCGCACCAGCGCCTCGATCTCGGCATCGCGCACCACCGGCACCGCCTGCGCGAATGCTGTCACCGTGCCGGAGATCGCAACAGTGGCGGCAAGCAAAAGCGTCGCGAAGCCGCGCGCTGTCTTCCCGATGGAATATTTTGAAATCGTCGATTTGGGTCGGCTCAGCATGAGGTCCACTGGTAAACGAGCGGGCGAACGATGAAAAGAGTCGGCACCGAAACTAGGCTAACTTGTGATCCTCACATCAATCGGGCATTTGTGCGGCGCTGCCATCGGGGTTGCTGGCCTGGAGCGGCAGGATTGGGCGGAAGAGGTGAGGTCAAATGGTTGTTTCGCTGTCGCGCCGCGGTGAAGTCGAGCCGTTTCACGCCATGGACATCCTGGCCGAAGCCAACCGGCTGAAGGCGACAGGCGTGCCTGTCGTGTCCATGGCCGTCGGGCAACCATCCGATCCGGCGCCGGTGGGGGTCAGGGAAGCCGCCGTAAATGCGCTGAAGATCGGCCGCATCGGCTACACCGATGCGCTCGGCCTGGCGGATCTGCGCAAGGCGATCGCCGCGCATTATAGCGATCACTACGGAATCGATGTCGCGCCGAACCGCATCGCCGTGACGACGGGATCGTCGGCAGCCTTCAATCTGGCCTTCCTGGCGATGTTCGATCCGGGCGACCGCGTCGCCATCGCGGCACCCGGCTATCCCGCCTATCGCAACATCATGGCCGCGCTCGGCATCGAGATCGTCGAGATCGAGCTCGGCCTGGACGCTTATCTGCATGCCGACCATTTGAAGGTGGCGCATCGGGAAAACCCGTTGAAGGGCGTGCTGTTCGCCAGCCCGGCCAATCCGACCGGCGCCGTCATTCCCGCCGATGAGCTCTCGGCGCTGGTGAGGACAGCCGAAGAACTCGGCATCGCGGTCATATCGGATGAGATCTATCACCGGCTGGCCTATGCCGCGCCCGACACTACGGCGCTGGCCTATGGCTCGGGCGTAACGGTGATCAATTCCTTCTCAAAATACTATTGCATGACCGGCTGGCGTATCGGCTGGATGGTGCTGCCGGACGCCCTGGTGCGGCCCATCGAGCGCATCGCCCAGAGCCTCTACATTTCGCCGCCGGAACTGTCGCAGATCGCGGCGATCGAAGCCTTCAAGGCGACGGAAGAGCTGGAAGCGGTGAAGGCGCGCTACGCCTGGAATCGCGAGCTGTTGATGCAGCGCCTGCCGGAGCTCGGATTTCCGCTGGCAGCCCCCATGGATGGCGCGTTCTATGCTTTCTGCGATGTCACCTGGCATACCAATGACAGCATGGCCTTTGCGCGCAAAATGCTGGCCGAGGCGCATGTGGCGGCGACGCCCGGCCGTGATTTCGATCCGCTGGCCGGACACCGAACGATGCGTTTTTCCTATGCCGGCAGCCATGACGATATGGTCGAGGCGATGGCGCGCATCGAGCGCTGGCTGAAATAGCGGGGACGACAATGCCGGAACTCGAACAAGCGCTGGCCGATGTCGCCGCCGAGATGGCGGAACGCACCGATCGTGGCGACGTCGCCACCTACATCCCGCAGCTCGGCAAAGTCGATCCGAAGAAATTCGGCATTGCGGCGGTGACCAATGACGGCCGCGTGCTTGTCGCCGGCGACGCCGACCAGGCGTTCTCGATCCAGAGCATTTCGAAGGTGTTTACCCTGACGCTGGCGCTCGGCAATGTCGGCGATGCGCTGTGGCAGCGCGTCGGGCGTGAGCCGTCGGGCAATCCGTTCAACTCGATCGTCCAGCTCGAGCATGAGAACGGCATTCCGCGCAATCCGTTCATCAATGCCGGCGCCATTGTCGTCTCCGACATCCTGCTCGCCGGCCACCAGCCGCGCGAGGCGATCGGCGAGATCCTGCGCTTCATCCAGTTCCTCGCCGACGATGAGACCATCATCATCGACCGCGAGGTCGCGGCGTCCGAACGCGCCACCGGCTACCGCAACTTCGCGCTCGCCAACTATATGAAATCCTTCGGCAATCTTCACCATGCACCGGAACTGGCGCTGGGCGTCTATTTCCATCATTGCGCCATCGCCATGAGCTGCCGGCAACTGGCGCTGGCCGGCCGTTTTCTCGCCAATGGCGGCAAGAACCCAGCGACCGGCCATTCCGTGGTGTCGGCCGAGCGCGCACGCCGCATCGGCGCCATGATGCTGACCTGCGGCCACTATGACGGCTCCGGCGATTTTGCTTTCCGCGTCGGCATTCCCGGCAAAAGCGGCGTCGGCGGCGGCATATTGGGGATCGTGCCGGGCGTCGCCTCGCTCGCCGTGTGGTCGCCAGGCCTCAACGCCAACGGCAATTCGAAGCTGGGGTCGATCGCGCTGGAAAAGCTGGCCAGGGTGATGAACTGGTCGATCTTCGCACCGTGAGGGTTTCCGTCATTCGCAAATGAAAAAATCCCGCGTCGTGGTTCGAACGACGCGGGATTTTTTGTCAGAAATCTATCCTAATTAGCTGAAAAGCTTAGAAAAAGCCCTTCCGCTGCCACCAGCCGGCACGCTTCGGCTTTTCCTCCGCCTTGGCCTCATCGGCGACCGTCGAGGAGACCACCGGCACGACAGGGGCATCGATCGCCACAGGCTTGCGCCGAGTCGGGCGGACATTGGCGGGTGCTTCTTCCTCAGTCGCCGGGGCAGCGGCAGGCGCAGACGTCTGCGCCTCGACCGGTGCAATGTCCTCCACAGCGGCGGCGGCCGGCACTTCGGCCACCGTCTCGGCGGGGATTTCGGCCGCGGCCTTCTTCGCCCTCGAGGCGCGCTTCTTCTTCGGCTTTTCGGCTGGCGTGTCGTCGTTCGCCGCGGCGGGAGCCGCGGCTTCTTCAACCGCTACCGCAGCGACCGGTTCGCTTGCGACCGTTTCGGCTTCAGCAGCATCGGCCACCGAAGCGTCGGCGCTTTCGCCGGCTTCGGTCTCGGTGCCGCCTTCGCCGTCCTCACGGCGATTGCGCTTGCCGCCACGCTTGCCGCGCCGGCGCTTCTTGCCCTGGGTGTCATCAGACGCTTCCACCGTTTCGACGGCACCAACCGGGGCTTCGTCTTGCGGTGCAGCATCGTCGCCGCCCGGTTCAGAGGCAAAGTCGGCGCTTGCCGCAGGGGCCGAAGCGCCTTCGGCGGTCTGGCCATGCTCGCGCTCGCCGTGCTCGCGGTCGCGATCCTTGCCACCACGCCGCCTGCGGCGCTTGCGGCGCTTGCGGTCGCGGCCTTCGCCGTCCTCAGCCGATCTCGGCTGCTGCTGCGACTGCGGCTGCGCCTGGCGCGGCTGCTCGACCTGCACCACAACCTCGTCGTCTTCCTCCTCGATGACGATTTCGTCCTCGGGCTCTTCCGGCTCGACATAAGCGGGCAGGCTGCGCTGCTCGACAAAGCCTTCCGGCTTTTCGGCAATAGCGCCGCGGAAGATCGCATAGTGCTGCACACCGACCGTGTCATCAGCCTCGATGGTGATGGTCAGGCCGAAGCGGCTTTCGAGTTCCACCAAGGTGCCGCGCTTGTGGTTGAGCACATAGAGCGCGGTTGCCGCCGGCGTCCGCACCGTGATGTGGCTGCGCGAATCCTTGAGCAGGAATTCCTCGATCGCCCGCACCACCATCAACGCCACCGACGAGTCGGAGCGGACATGGCCGGTGCCGCCGCAATGCGGGCAGGGCTTCATGGTCGATTCCAGCACGCTGGCGCGGATGCGCTGGCGTGACATCTCCATCAGGCCGAAATGCGAGATGCGGCCGACCTGGATGCGTGCCCGGTCGTTCTTGAGGTGATCCTTCAGTCGCTTCTCGACGGAGCGATTGTTGCGGTTCTCCTCCATGTCGATGAAGTCGATGACGATCAGGCCGGCGAGATCGCGCAGCCTCAACTGCCGGGCGACTTCTTCCGCCGCTTCGAGGTTGGTGTGGAGCGCGGTGTCCTCGATCGAGTGCTCCTTGGTGGAACGGCCCGAATTGACGTCGATGGCGACCAGCGCTTCGGTCTGGTTGATGATGATGTAGCCGCCGCTCTTCAGCGTCACCTGCGGCTGCAGCATGCGGTCGAGCTGCGCCTCGATGCCGTTGCGCACGAAGATCGGCGTCGTGTCGCGGAACGGCTGAACCACCTTGGCGTGGCTCGGCATCAGCATGCGCATGAAGTCCTTGGCCTCGCGATAGCCTTCCTCGCCGGAGACAAGAATCTCGTCGATATCCTTGTTGTAGAGGTCGCGCACCGAGCGCTTGATCAGGCTGCCTTCCTCGTAGACGAGGGCAGGGGCGGTGGATTGCAGCGTCAGATTGCGGACGTTTTCCCAAAGCCGCATCAGATATTCGTAGTCGCGCTTGATCTCGGCCTTGGTGCGGCTTTCGCCGGCGGTGCGCAGGATCACGCCCATGCCCTGCGGCACTTCGAGATCGGCAACGACTTCCTTGAGGCGCTTGCGGTCGACCGCGCTGGTGATCTTGCGCGAAATGCCGCCGCCGCGCGCCGTGTTGGGCATCAGCACCGAATAGCGGCCGGCAAGCGACAGATAGGTGGTCAGAGCCGCGCCTTTATTGCCGCGCTCTTCCTTGACCACCTGCACCAGCAGGATCTGCCGGCGCTTGATGACTTCCTGGATCTTGTACTGGCGGCGCACCGGCTTGCGGCGGTTGCGTACCTCTTCCAGCGCATCCTCGGCGCCGACCGATTCAATCTCGTGGTCGTCGAGATGCGAGGACTGCACCTCTTCCAGCATGCCGCGATCATTGTCGCTGGAGGTGGATTCGCCGCTGTGATCGGCCGAAACAGTTTCGCCGCTAGCCTCGCTGGAGGCCGCCTCGTCGCCGGCCTCAGCCGGCGGGACGGCTTCGGAGATCACATCCGCCTCGACGCTTGCCGCGATCGATGTCGGGCCGCCTTCTGACGGTTCGGTCTCGGATGTCTCGGTCTCGGAGGTTTCGCTGTCGCTATGCGCGGCGTGATCTTCATGCCCGGCGGTATCAGCCGCGGCATGCTCGGAAGCAGGCTCTTCGGCAACGGCATCGCTGCCGATGTCGCCAATTTCGCCGCTTTCATCATCGGTGCCGGCGTCGCGCTTGTGTTCGCCACGCTCGCGGCCTTTGCCGCCGCGCCGGCGGCCGCGCCGGCCGCGATCGCGGCTCTGGCGGTCGTCGCCGTCATTGTCCTCGTTCTCCTCGTCCTCGGCTTCCTGCGCTTCGGCGCGCAGCAGAGCCTGACGATCGGCGACCGGGATCTGGTAATAGTCGGGGTGTATTTCACTGAAGGCGAGGAAACCGTGACGGTTGCCGCCATATTCGACAAAGGCTGCCTGAAGGGAAGGTTCGACGCGCGTTACGCGGGCGAGATAGATGTTTCCTTTGAGCTGCTTCTTGTCCTGGGATTCAAAGTCGAATTCTTCAATACGGTTACCGCGGATAACGACAACGCGTGTTTCCTCCGGGTGGGAGGCGTCTATCAGCATTTTGTTGGGCATTATTTCGTTTCCTCCCGGCAGCCATCAGCCGCAGCTTGCGAGGCAACGCCTGCTGCTGCGTGTCTGGGATGTGGGTGCCGGATGTCTGGATGGTTGCTGGCCGCCGCTTGAGCGCCATGGCGGTGCCGCCCGCAGCCATAATGGCGCGGTTTGATGCGGACCTTTCCATGATTGCGCTTGAAGCCATCGTCACCAGCAGAACCTTTTGAACCAAAGCCCGGACGAACCGGACCAGCTTGTTTGCTCATACAGAGCCGGCACGGGAACAAACCCGGCCGTTTTCCTCACGCAGGCGATTCCCCCGCCACGGGCGCACACCTGCGAAATTCGTCGCGATCACCTGAAGCCTTTTCGCTGGAAGCGAAAGGAGCCGCCTTTCATCTGACCTGTAGCGGGAAGCTGCGGGAGAAGCGGTTCCAGGATTGCAGTGATCCACCATCGCTTTTATGATTTGACGGGGTGGAAGGCAACCCCGATTTCGGATGCCGGCAAAAAGCAGTGCCGTAACGGAAGCACAGGCCTTAATCCTCAATGAAAAGGCTTGGTTAACCTTCTCTGGGATACCAATCGTTAATCGAGTCTGCGGCCTGACCGGCATTTCGACCAACCACGCGGGCGCGAGGCGCCAAACCGGGAGCGACTGCGAAGAGATGGGACTGGCGGACACCACAGACAAGGGCCATGGCCGTGCAGGCCTTTTGCTGCGCGCTGCGATTGTGCTTTTGCTGCTGGCGCTCTGCTTCGGTTTTGCGCCGGGTTCACGCGCGGCTGATGCGCCGCTCGGCGCCACCGCCTACAAGATGGCGGGCGACGCCACCAAGATGCGCATCGTCATCGATTTCGACCGCGAACCCGATATCAAATGGTTCCTGTTGCGCGGCCCCAACCGGCTGGTCGTCGACCTGCCGCGCACACGATTCGCCATCAGCGCGAAGGACGCCAAGGCGCGCGGCCTGGTCAAGGCGGTGCGCTATGGCGATCAAGGCGAGGGATCGCGGCTGATCCTGACCGGCAAGGGGCCGTTCTCGGTCGACAAGCTCGACGTGCTCAAGAATGATGACGGAACCGGCTACCGCATCGCCATCGACATGTCGGCGGCCTCGGATCGCGAGTTCGATGAAGCCCTTGCCAACCAGGCGCTGACCACCGGCTCGACCGTCTCCACCGACAAGGGCGCCAGGGTCGGCACCGGGCCGGTCTCCAATCCGGGGCACCGCTTCACCGTCGTCATCGATCCCGGCCATGGCGGCATCGACGGCGGCGCCGAAGGCCTCAACGGCACCATCGAGAAGAACGTTACACTCGCCTTCGCCACCGAGTTGCGAGACAAGCTCGCCGCCGTCGGCAACTACGACGTGTTCATGACGCGCGAGACCGACGAATTCCTGCGGCTCGACGACCGCGTGCGCATCGCCCGCCAGCACGAGGCAGACCTGTTGATCTCGATCCATGCCGATACGATCGGCGTCAAGGGCATCAGAGGCGCCACCGTCTACACTGTCTCCGACAAGGCATCCGACCCGGAAGCGCAGGCGCTGGCCGATCGCGAAAACCTTTCCGACCAGTTCGCCGGCATGGTGATCAAGGACGACAACAAGGAAGTCACCGACATACTGATCGACCTGATCCGCCGCGAGACGCATAATTTCTCGATGAGCTTTGCCCACACGCTGGTCGGCCAGCTGTCCACCAGCGTCGGCCTGATCAACAATCCGCAGCGCTCGGCCGGCTTCAAGGTGCTGAAGGCGCCCGATGTGCCGTCGGTGCTGGTCGAACTCGGCTATCTCTCCAACGCCAAGGACGAGGCGCAGCTACTCGACGCCGACTGGCGCGGCAAGGCGGCGCAGAGCATCACCAACGCCGTCGCTTTGTTTGCCTCCGCCAAGATGGAAACGGGAACCGGAGGCTGAGATGGCCGACGCCGCCCTACAACCAGAGGCAGCGTTGCACGACGACAACACCGGGCGCTTTTATTTCCGGTGGGGGATGCAGAAATCGGGCGCTGCCCCATTTTGTCCACATGGTGGCGACATGGGTTTTCCATCACGGATCGGGACCGTTGCGAAGGCTTGCGCGAAAGGCGGCTTCGTCTAGGAAATTCCCGAACCTCGGACTGGAGCGGGCATGATTCGTCTCATCGGCTATTTCTTTGGTATCGGCACGACGCTGGCGCTTCTGGTCGCCGCGGGCGTGGCGATATACATCAGCCATCTGTCGAAGGACCTGCCCGACTACGAAGTGCTGGCCAAATACGAGCCGCCGGTGACGACCCGCATCCATGCCTCCGACGGCTCGCTGATGGCGGAATATGCGCGCGAACGGCGGCTCTATCTGCCGATCCAGGCGGTTCCGGACCGGGTCAAGGCGGCGTTCCTGTCGGCCGAGGACAAGAATTTCTACAACCATCCCGGCATCGACATCACCGGGCTTGGCCGCGCCATCTACGTCAACCTGCAGAATGTGGGCTCGGGCAGGCGCCAGGTCGGCGCCTCGACCATCACCCAGCAGGTGGCAAAGAACTTCCTGCTGTCCTCGGACCAGACCTATGAGCGCAAGATCAAGGAGATGATCCTGGCCTTCCGCATCGAGCAGGCCTATTCGAAGGACCGCATCCTCGAGCTCTACCTTAACGAGATATTCTTCGGCTTCGGCGCCTATGGCGTTGCGGGCGCGGCACTGACCTATTTCGACAAGTCGGTCAACGAACTGACCGTCGCGGAAGCCGCCTATCTGGCGTCGCTGCCGAAAGGTCCCAACAACTACCATCCCTTCAAGCATGCCGACCGCGCCATCGAGCGCCGCAACTGGGTCATCGACCAGATGGTCGAGAACGGCTACGTGACGCGCGAGGAAGGCGACAAGGCCAAGGCCGAGCCGCTGGGCGTGACGCCGCGCCGCAACGGCTCCTATCTGTTCGCGGGCGAATACTTCACCGAGGAAGTGCGCCGCCAGATCATCTCCCGCTATGGCGAGAACGCGCTCTATGAGGGCGGCCTGTCGGTGCGCACGACGCTCGATCCGAAGATCCAGCTCATCGCCCGCAAATCGATGCAGAACGGCTTGCTCAAATACGATACGTTGCGCGGCTATCGCGGACCGGTGACGCATATCGATGCTTCCGGCGACTGGGGCGTGGCGCTTGGCGCCGTCAAGGGGCTGGAAGACGCGCCGGAATGGTCGCTTGCCGTCGTGCTCGACAGTTCGGAGACCGGCCTTTCCATCGGCCTGCAGCCGACGCGGCAGATTTCAGGCGACATTGTCAAGGAACGCGTTGAAGGCACCGTCAGCAAGGAAGATATGAGCTTTGCCATGCGCCATGTGGTCGATGGCAAGACGGTCAAGGCCAAGTCTCCGGCCGACGTGCTGCAGCCGGGCGACGTCATCTTCGTGCAGAAAAACGAAGGTTCGGAAGGCGCCTACACGCTGCGCCAGGTGCCGGAAGTGGAGGGCGGCCTGATCGCCATGGATCCGCATACCGGCCGCGTGCTTGCCATGGTCGGCGGCTTCTCCTATGCGCAGTCGGAGTTCAACCGCGCCACGCAGGCGATGCGCCAGCCGGGATCGTCATTCAAGCCGATCGTCTATTCGGCAGCGCTCGACAATGGCTATACGCCGGCCTCGGTGATCATGGACGGGCCGATCACCATCCAGAGCGGCAACACGACCTGGACGCCGAAGAACTATGACGGCACGGTCGCCGGCCCCGCGACCTTGCGCTCCGGCATCGAAAAGTCGCGCAATTTGATGACGGTGCGGCTGGCCAACGACATGGGCATGAAGCTGGTGGTGGAATATGCCGAGCGTTTCGGCGTCTACGACCATCTGGCGCCGTATCTGCCGATGGCGCTGGGCTCCGGAGAGACGACCGTGATGCGCATGGTGTCGGCCTATTCGATCATGGCCAACGGCGGCAAGTCGATCAAACCCTCGCTCATCGACCGCATCCAGGACCGCTACGGCAAGACGGTGTTCAAGCAGGACGAGCGCGGCTGCGAAGGCTGCAATGCGTCCGAATGGAACAACCAACCCGAACCGGATCTGGTCGACAATTCCGAGCAGGTGCTCGATCCGATGACCGCCTACCAGATCACCTCGATGATGGAAGGTGTCGTCCAGCGCGGCACCGGCGCCACGATCGCCGAGCTTGGCCGCCATATTGCCGGCAAGACCGGCACGACCAATGACGAGAAGGATGCCTGGTTCATCGGCTATACGCCGAACCTCGTCGTCGGCCTTTACATGGGCTACGACACCCCGCGCGGCCTTGGCCATGGCGCCACCGGTGGTGGTCTGGCGGCGCCCATCTTCAAGGACTTCATGCGCGTGGCGCTGGACGGCACGCCCAATGTCGACTTCAAGGTGCCGGAAGGCATGAACCTGGTCGCCATCAACCGCAAGACCGGCATGCGTGCCGCGGCGGGCGATGCCGGCACCATCATCGAAGCCTTCAAGCCGGGCACCGGCCCTGCCGACAGCTATTGGGTGATCGGCATGGGGGCCGACGGCTCCAACGGCGCCGGGGGACCGCTGTCGCCGCAGGCGACGGAAGCCATCCAGGCACCCGGCGGCGGGCTTTACTGACGATCTGATTTCTTATGTTGAATGGGCTGGCTTGTTATAAGCCGGCCCATTTCGCTTTACAGGCAGCAATGCCGTCCCTATGTATCGCGCCGACCCAAGCGCCACTTCAAAAACAGGACAGAACAACCAGCCATGCGCGCGGAAACGCAGAACATTGTCGACGAGATCAGGCAGGCGATAACCCTGCTGAGGAGGCACCTTTGACTGGGATCAGGCCATAAAGCGGCTTGAATACCTGAATGTGCGGGCTGAGGACGCCAGCCTCTGGAACGAACCGCTGGAAGCGCAAAAGCTGATGCGCGAGCGTCAGGGCCTCGAAGAGGGCATCGCCGCGGTCAAGGGCCTGACGCAGGCACTGGATGACAATATCGGCCTGATCGAGCTTGGCGAGGAAGAGGGCGACGAGGGCGTCGTCGCCGAGGCCGAAGCCGCCATCCGATCGATGCAAGGCGAAGCCAAGGCCCGCCAGGTCGAGACGCTGCTGTCGGGCGAAGCCGACGCCAACGACACCTATCTCGAAGTCCATGCAGGCGCCGGTGGCACCGAGAGCCAGGATTGGGCCTCGATGCTTCTGCGCATGTATACGCGCTGGGCCGAACGGCGCCGCTTTAAGGTTGAAGTGCTGGAAGTCCATGACGGCGAAGAGGCCGGCATCAAGTCCGCCACGCTGCTGATCAAGGGCCATAACGCCTATGGCTGGCTGAAGACCGAATCCGGCGTCCACCGCCTGGTGCGCATTTCGCCCTATGACAGCAATGCGCGCCGCCATACGTCCTTCTCCAGCATCTGGGTCTATCCGGTTGTCGATGACAGGATTGAGATCGACGTCTCTGAATCCGACGTGCGTATCGACACCTATCGCTCGTCCGGTTCGGGCGGCCAGCACGTCAACACGACGGACTCGGCGGTCCGCATCACCCATATCGCCACGGGCATTGCGGTGGCCTGCCAGGCCGAACGCTCGCAGCACAAGAACAAGGCCAAGGCCTGGGAAATGCTGCGCTCGCGCCTCTACGAGGAAGAGCTGAAGAAGCGCGAAGCGGTGGCCAACGCCACCGAGGCGTCGAAGAGCGACATTGGCTGGGGCCACCAGATCCGTTCCTATGTGCTGCAGCCCTACCAGCTGGTTAAGGACCTGCGCACCGGCGTCGAAAGCACCAGCCCGTCGAGCGTGCTCGACGGCGATCTCGACGACTTCATGGAAGCCTCGCTGTCGCAGCGCATTGAAGGCGGGGCTGGTGAAGCGGTTGCCGATCTAGACTAAATACGTCCATATCCTCAGGCGTCGGGCAAAGGAGAAGCCGGTGACACGCAAGCTCAGCGGAAAGTGCTTTTGCGGCGCGGTCCACTATGAGGTGGCGGACGAATTCGTTTATGCCGCGAATTGCCATTGTTCGAACTGCCGGCGCACCACAGGTTCGGCTTTCAAGCCGTTCGCCGGCATCGAACGCGACAAGTTTGCCCTTGCCGAAGGGCATCACGGGCTCATCCATTTCGGCGACGACAGCGGCCACGATGCGCATTGCAGCCGCTGCGGCTCGTTGCTCTATTCGCTGGTCCGCAACGGCGCCTATGTCCATGTCGCCATGGGCACGTTGGTTGACGATCCCACCATCCGGCCGACCGCGCATATTTTCGTCGGCTCCAAGGCGCCGTGGTTCACCATCGCCGACAACCTGCCGCAATATGAAGGGCATGCCTCCGACGGCTAACGCCTCTTGGGCACCGTGTCGTTAACCTCTCGTTAACCAAGCCAGCGCACCCTTTTGGATGGCAGATCTCGGCGCTCGGGGTGCGGCACTGTGTTACCTATGCACTTCTTGCGCCGACCAAGGAATCAGCCCAGCATCCCGGGCTGAGAGTGAAAAAGCATTTATGGCCGGGCGCGGCATATCTGCGAGCTGACGGTTCGGCCACTGGGAAGACACGTTCCAAGAACGGGCAAGCAAACGCTTGATGCTCGCTTGAAAGGAACGTTTCCATGTCTGCTGCCATAGTCCGATCGGCCAGAGCCGTTCAACCGGCTGGCCGACTTCTGTTTTCCCTGTTCGTGATCGGCGCGATCGCGGTGCTGACCGCACCCGGCTTTGCCCATGACGCCAAGCCGACGGCGGCGAAGCCGCAAGGCTGGAGTTATCCCTTCGCCTGCTGCGCCAACTATGACTGCCGCACCACCCATACGGGCGAGGTGCTGGAAAAGCCCGAGGGCTATGTCATCGCCGGAACGGGGGAGGTCGTTCCGATGAGCGACAAGCGGGTCAAGGACTCACCCGACGGCGATTTCCACTGGTGCGCGCACCAGGCTGGTCTCGACGCCGGCAAGACGATCTGCCTGTTCGTACCGCCGCGTTCCTACTGACGGCTGTTGACAAAGTTCATCGGAAGGCAGGCCGTAGTTCCAGAACATTTTTGCTGAGAAGGCTGGCATGTGACGTGAGGCCATCCATGGCACTGGCAAGCGCTTCTCAGCCTTAGGTGTTTTTGTGCTTCCGTCACACGGAAGGAGCGACTGCTGAGGCGAAGTCGCGATATGGGCGCAGTGGGCGGCCCAGAAGCGCCGTCAGGCGCTCGACGTCGCCGGCCTCAGGCAGCATCCCGTCGGTGAAGAAGCGCTCGCCCATCAGGCGCATGTCGTAGGCCATCCAGGCGGGCAAGAACTGCTTGAGATTTTGCTCAAAGCCCTCTGTATTGTCGCCACTGTAGCTGATCGGGCGGGCAAGCACGTCTGACCAGATTGCGGCAATATCCGTCCCGGTCAGTGTCTGCGGACCGACGAGGTTGATCCGGTCGAGCGCAAGCGGCTCCTCGGACTGTTCGCGGCGCAGCAGCTCAAGAGCGGCGATCTCGGCGATATCACGGGCGTCGATCATGGCGAGACCCTTGGCGCCGATCGGCATTGGGTAGGTGCCATAGCCGGTGATGATGTCTTCGATCATCAGATCGTTCTGGATGAAGTAAGCCGGGCGCAAGATCGTAGCCTTGAAGTCCATCTGCTCGATCATTCGCTCGACGCCGAACTTGCCCGCGAAATGCGGCACGTTCACATAGGCGTCAGCGTGGATCACCGACAGATAGACGATCCGCTCGATGCCGGCCGATCGGGCGACGTTCAGCGCGATCAAAGCTTGGGTGAATTCATCCGGTACCACGGCGTTCAAGAGGAACAGCGTGGAAACCCCAGACATGGCTTTGCGCAGCGAGCCGACGTCGAGAAAGTCGCCTTGCACGACGGATACGCCTGCCGGGAAGCTCGCCTTCGACGGATCGCGGACGAGGGTACGCACATCAGCGCCGCGCTTGACGAGGTGGTCGACGACTTGGCGGCCAATATTGCCGGTGGCGCCGGTAACGAGAATGGTCATGGAATTTCTCCTGTCGGGTTGCTTGACAGCGCCAATATGTGTGGCTCACAAAGAGTCCAGTAGACGGAAATTTTAGACACATCGTCTCACTGGCGGGACACTTCATGGATCTTCTTGCCCTCACTGATTTCAATCTCGTTGCCCGCCATGGTGGCTTCGGCAAAGCGGCAAGGGCCACTGGTCGGCCCAAGGCAACGCTGTCCCGGCGCGTTGGAGAATTGGAAAGCAGTCTTGATTTGCGCCTTTTTGAACGGGGTGCGCGTAACCTGAAGCTGACCGAAGAAGGACGGGCGCTCTTCGAGCGGACGGCGGCGTTGCTCGCCGAGCTGGACGAGACGGCTTCGGCGATTGCCTCGGGCGGTCAGAGGCCCAAGGGCAGATTACGGATCAGCGCACCTTTGCATTTTTCGCAGACCGCAATGGGGAGGATCGCTGCGGGGTTTGCCCTTAAGTATCCGGAGGTGAGGCTTGAAGTGACCACCGAAGACCGGCATGTCGACATGATCGAGGAGGGCTACGATCTGGTAATCCGGGTCAATCCAGATCCCGATGAAAGCCTGGTCGGGCGGGCGTTTCTCCGCGACCGCCTGGTCGTGGTGGCGAGCCCCGACCTTCCTCGCACGACCGCTGGGCTCGCCGCTCCTGGCGTTGCTCGCGGGACAGGCGAGCGGCAAACATGGCAGGTGAAGACACCAGGTGGCCGGTCAGCAATTAAAATCGAACCTGTCCTCGCTTTATCAACGCTCATCATGGTCCGGGATGCGGTGCGAGCCGGTGTTGGCGCAGGACGGCTTCCCATTTCGTTGGTGGCCCACGACTTGGCCGACGGCACATTGGTGAATTGGGGGGATATTGACGGCCCCGAGATCTCTCTATGGACGCTCTACCCATCTCGGCGGCTGCTCAGCGCGCGAGTGTCGGCGTTCCTGGATTTTCTAAAACAGGCTTTCCCAAATGGGACGCCGGACGAACTAGCTGCCTATATTGGCAGGTGACGACGGACCCGCTTCAGCCAGAGCGCCGCTCGGCTCTGTCGATCAGAGCCTACTGACAGACGGTTGTCAGGAGCCTTCCTTTATGGTGCCTTTACCGCATGGCGGCGGGCAACGGAGAGGAAAGCTTTTCATGACCATCAAGGCCAGCTGTCACTGCAGGGCGACGACATTCGAGGTTTCGCAAGCGCCCGAGACAGTAACGCAATGCACCTGCTCGTTCTGCTCCAAGCGCGGCTCGCTGTGGGCCTATTACGTTCCGTCGCAATTCAAGCTCACCAGCCCGGCAAAGAACGTCTCCGTCTATCAATGGGGATCGAAGACCGTCAAACACGGGTTTTGCGCCATTTGCGGCTGCGGCACCTTCACCGAGACGCCCGACTGGTCGACCGGCAAACCCGACTTCGACAACCCCAAGATCTCGGTCAATTCGCGGCTGTTCGACGATTTCGACCTCGACAAGGTCGAGGTGGTCGTTATCGACGGCAAGAATCTCTGGTAGTCGGCCCAACCACCGAAGCAGAAGAGCCGCGCAAGCGGGGGAAAAGCCGCTTTCGCCGTTCCGCTTTTCGCCGTATTTCATGGTACAAGACCCGTGGAAGGGCTGATATGCGCGGGCCGCAAAGGCCGCGGTTTGGAGAGGGACGTTATCTCATGAAAAAGACTGTGCTCGTCGCCGTTGCGACGGCTGTGCTGGTGAGCGCCTGCACGACCACTGATCCATATACCGGCGATCAGAAGATTTCCAACACCGCCGCGGGTGCAGGCCTTGGTGCCCTGGCCGGCGCCAGCCTTGGTCTGCTTGCCGGCGGCAATGACCGCCGCAATGCGCTGATCGGGGCCGGTATCGGCGCGCTGGCCGGCGGCGCCATCGGCGCCACGATGGACCAGAACGAGGCTGAATTGCGCCGCCAGCTGCAGGGCACCGGCGTCAGCGTCACCCGCACCGGTGACCAGATCATCCTCAACATGCCGTCCGACATCACCTTCAACGTCGACCAGGATGCGGTGAAGCCCGGCTTCTATCAGGTGCTGAATTCGGTGGCGCTGGTGCTGAACAAGTTCCGCCAGACCACGGTCGATGTGTTCGGCCACACCGATTCGACCGGTGGCGACGAGCACAATTTCGATCTGTCGCAGCGCCGTGCATTGGCGGTCGCCAACTATCTGTCGGGACAGGGCGTCGATTCGCGCCGCTTCGCCGTCACCGGTTTCGGCAAGACCCGTCCGATCGCGTCCAACGCAACGTCGGCCGGCCGCGCGCAGAACCGGCGCGTCGAGATCCAGCTTTCGCCGCTCACCTGATCAGGTCGGCATCGACATGCGAAGGCGGCCCCGCAAGGGGCCGTTTTCATTTTGGCTCCTGTGATCCGCCAAACGATCTAAAGCATTAGAATTTTCTAATAATCTCTTTCCGGACACCTAGGAAAGGATTAGCATTGGTGCCGTTCCAGAGGGGATGGGGCGGTACAAACGGCCGCGCAATCATCACTTAGCCGGCCCCGGTCCTGCACGGCCAGATAACGAAATCTGGGAGGAATGCATGACAAGAACGGCTCGTCTCGGGCGTTGCGGCGCCCTCGTTTTGACTGGTCTGGTCTCTGTTTGGTGCGTGGGCGTCACGGCTCGAGCCGAGGACGCCAACAAGGCCGACATCGAAGCCTTGAAGAAATCGCTCGCCAAATATGAGGACTACACGGCCGCCATCCGCGACCTCTATCTGTCGACCGAAGGTTGCGTCTACTTCAGCGGCGAAAAGATACCCGGCACCATGGACTATCCAAAGGGCGCTATGGGCATCCATTTCGTCAATGTTCCCAGCGTCGGCCAGAAACTCGACCCAATGAAACCCAATGTCTTGATCTACGAGCCGACCAAAAAAGGCTTGAAGCTGGTGGGCGTGGAATGGCTGGTGCCGCTGACGCCGGACGTCAAGGAAGCCCCCAAGCTATTCGGCCAGACCTTCATGGGACCGATGGAAGGGCACTATCCGCTCATTCCGAAGGAGTTCGTCCACTACGACCTTCATGCCTGGCTGTTCAGGGACAATCCGAACGGCATGTTCAGCCCGACGAACCCGAAGGTGAAGTGCAGCAAGGCCGAGTTTCCGATGCTGGAAAAGCCGACCAAGATGATGCCCGGACCGATGTGACGGGACGGAAATGATCGCGGCAGGCAAGCCGGGTGATCGGCTTGCCTCGCGAAACCGAAAACCGGAAATCAGACCTTGGCGACGATCTTCATGAAGGCCGGCATGTCATCGCCGAAGCCGACGGTGCCGTCATTGTCTTCGCCGCCGCGGTTGTTGCGGGCAGGGCGGCTGTTGCCGGCGCGCTGTGGCCTGGTGTCGCCGCGTTCGGGAGCACGGTTCTCGTTGTTGCGATCGGAAACCTTGCGCTCGCTGTTTTCGGAGCGGATCGCTTCCTTGCGCTGACGCCGTTCGCCGATGTCGGCGACCGCGGCTTCGGCCACGACCGGCTGTTCCTCGCGCGCGGCATCCGCCGGGGCGACTTCGCTAGGCTTGGCGTGGCGCTCACGTGGCTTGCGCTCGCCGCTGTCCTTGCGATCATGGGCCTTGCGGTCTTCGTCCTTGCGTCCGGCGCGGCGCGGGGCGCCACGGCCACGGCGGGGCGCTTCGTCCTCGCCGCCTTCGCTGGCGACCACCGTCGACAGGTCGCCGTCATGCCACTCGATCTTGTTGCCGATCAGCCGCTCGATGGCGTCGATGTATTTGGTGTCCGGCTTGGTGGCGATGGTGAAGGATTTGCCCGAGCGTCCGGCACGGCCGGTGCGGCCGATGCGGTGGACATAGTCTTCTGCGTGTATCGGCACGTCGTAGTTGAAGACGTGGCTGACATCGGGGATGTCGAGGCCACGCGCGGCGACGTCGGAAGCGACGAGGTAGCGCAGCTTGCCATCGCGGAAATTGGCCAGCATCTGCATGCGCGCACGCTGGTCCATGTCGCCATGCAGCGCACCGGCGTCGAAATCATATTTCAAGAGCGAGCGGAACAGTTCCGACACTTCAACCTTGCGATTGCAGAAGATGATGGCGTTCTTCAGCTCGGCGTCTTCGGCCTTCATCAGGTTGCGCAGTGTCTCGCGCTTGTCCCAGGGCTTTGAGCCCGACTTGACCAGGCGCTGGACGATATTGGTGGCAGCGGACGCGGCCTTGGAGACCTCGACGCGGATAGGCGCGTGCAGGAATTTTTCGGTGAGCTTGGTGATCTCCGGCGGCATCGTCGCCGAGAAGAACAGCGTCTGCCTGGTGAACGGGATCATCTCGCAGATGCGCTCGATGTCGGGGATGAAGCCCATGTCGAGCATGCGGTCGGCTTCATCGATGACGAGGATCTCGACGCCGTTGAGCAACAGCTTGCCGCGTTCGCGGTGGTCGAGCAGGCGGCCGGGCGTGGCGATCAGCACGTCGGCGCCGCGCTCGAGCTTCTTGTCCTGCTCGTCGAAGGAGACGCCGCCGATCAGCAGCGCGATGTTGAGCTTGTGGTTCTTGCCGTATCGGATGAAATTCTCTTCGACCTGTGCGGCGAGCTCGCGCGTCGGCTCGAGGATCAGCGTGCGCGGCATACGGGCGCGGGCCCGGCCTTTTTCGAGGCGGGTGAGCATCGGCAGCACGAAGGAGGCGGTTTTGCCGGTGCCGGTCTGAGCGATGCCCAGAATATCCTTGCCGAGCAGCGCATGCGGGATGGCGCCGGCCTGGATCGGCGTCGGCTTGCTATAGCCGGCATCGGTGACTGCGGAAAGGACCTTGGGCGACAGGCCGAGGTCTGAAAAGGTCAACGCTTCTGGAGCGGTCGTGGTGTCTGAGGACAAGTGTTGTTGTCTTTGGCTGGTTCGGGGAAGCGCAACGGCATCCGTCGCGGCAAGCACAGCGTGCCTGCAAGATTGGTATTGCGATTAGGCGCAAGCCCGCGATTTGTCAACAGAAACGGGCGGGATTGGTGCGATTGTGAAACGTAAGCTTAATCGCGATGCTTAATCAGGTAGTGTCTTTTTGTGCCGGCTCAATAGCGAAACTGCTCGGCGAGAATGCGTTCGTTCCACGAATGGTTGGGGTCAAACAGCAGCGTCGCCGTCGCGCTCAGTGATTCCCGAACCGTGACGGAAGTCACCGCCTTGACCTCGGTGTGGTCGGCGGCGGCGTTCACCGGCCGCTTTTCCGGCTCCAGAATATCGAAGCGAACGGTCGCCTTGTTGGACAACAGGGCACCCCGCCAACGGCGCGGCCGGAACGGGCTGACCGGGGTCAACGCGAGCAGCGGCGCGTCGAGCGGCAGGATCGGCCCGTGCGCCGACAGATTGTAGGCGGTGGAGCCGGCCGGCGTCGCGATCATCACGCCGTCGCAGTTCAGTTCCTCGATCCGGACCTGTTCGTCGACAGTGATGCGGATTTTTGCGGTCTGATAGGATTGGCGCCACAGCGCCACTTCGTTGATGGCAAGTGCTGAAACCGTCTCGCCCTCATGCGTCACCGCCAGCATCTCCAGCGGCCGGATCGTTTCGGCGACGGCAGCGGCGATGCGCTCGGTGAGGCCGCCGACGCGGTATTCGTTCATCAGGAAACCGATGGTGCCACGGTTCATGCCGTAGACCTTCTTTCCCGTGCTCATCGTGTCACGCAAGGTCTGCAGCAGGAAGCCGTCGCCGCCCAGCGCCACCACCACCTCGGCGTCCTCGAACGACGCCTGGCCATAGCGGGCCGACAGGCTTTCCATCGCCGCCCTGGCATCGGCGGTGTCGGACGAGACGAAGGCGAGACTGGCGTTGCTCATGACTTCCCGATGGCGGTCGGCGGCGGTTCGTGGGGTAGCATGGGCAGGCGCATCTGCAAAGGGAGGCAGCGTCCGGTCCTGCCCGACTGCGCCGGAGCAAAAATCAGCTTCTCTCGCTTCATGTCGCCGGAGAGGCGAATGTGATGGTTAAGAGCGAGCTTAAACACTCGTAAAGCCCGATCGATCATGTTAGCCGGCAGAGGATGGGTGGCTGGGGGGCTAGCCAGTTGAGACCTGTCTATTGCCGGTGACACGCCTGATTATCGTCTTCCTCATGCTGGGAAGTTTCGCGCTTCTCTTCGCCGAACTTGTGCGGCAGTCCGAGGACATGAGTTCCAGGCCGAGGCCGACGGCCTCACGCTGCGGCGACGCCAGCATGCCATGCCCGCAGAACGCATTGTAGGCTGAAGCCGCAAGCGACCGCCGACGGCGCGGCGGCAATCCATCACCCATTGCCTGACAATCTGTAGGTTTGACGGCATCGACCACGCGTCGTCGACGTCTGGGCCATACCGTCGCCATGCCAAAAAGATATTGACTGTATGTTTAGTAATTAATACCGTTGTGAACATATCGAGTTGGTCAGCCGGCATCCGCCGGTGAATGACCACCAGGACGAAGGGAACATACGGACTCGAGGCGGCAATCCCGCCGGTCCCGACAATGGGAGACAATAAGCATGCAGCTGAAATCCACCGCGACGGTGCTCGGCCTGTCGCTGCTGGCGATGACCGGCATTGCCCGCGCCGACGGCGAACTCCAAATCTACAATTGGGGCAACTACACCAGCCCGGACCTGATCAAGAAGTTCGAGGAGACCTACAAGGTCAAGGTCACCGTCACCGACTACGATTCCAATGACACCGCCTTGGCCAAGGTCCGCCAGGGCGCCTCCGGCTACGACATCGTCGTGCCCTCGGCCAGCGTCATGCCGATCTGGATCGGTGAAGGCCTGCTCTTGGAAACCGATCCCAACCAGATGGAGAATTTCAAGAATGTCGATCCGAGATGGGTCGATGTGCCGTTCGACCCCGGCCGCAAATACTCAGTGCCGTGGCAATGGGGTACGACCGGCATCTCGGTCAACAAATCAGTCTATGCGGGTGACCCGAACACGTCGGCGATTTTCCTCGATCCGCCGCCGGAACTCGTCGGCAAGATCAATGTCGTGCCCGAAATGGGGGACATCATGTTCCTCGCCATTGCCTATGAGGGCGGCAAGTATTGCACCGACGACAAGGTGCTGCTGAAGAAGGTGCATGACAAGCTGGTCGAGGCGAAGGGCAAATGGCTGTCGCTCGATTACGCGGCCGTCGACGGCCTGGGCCGAGGCGACATTGCCGCCGGTGTCAACTGGAACGGCATATCGCTGCGCCAACGGCTGCAAAACGACAAGATCGTCTACGGCTATCCCAAAGAAGGCTTTCCGATCTGGATGGACAATGTCGCGGTGCTCAAGGACGCCAAGAATGTCGAGAACGCCAAGCTTTTTCAGAATTTCATCATGGACCCCAAGAATGCCGCGCTGATCTCGGCTTTCGCGCACTACGCCAATGGCATCAAGGGCTCCGAGCCCTTCCTGCCGGACGACATGAAGGGAGCGCCCGAAGTGGATGTTCCGGCCGAATTTGCCGACAAGGGCCAGTTCATGCCGGCCTGCCCGACCGACGTCCAGGCGCTCTACACCAGGATCTGGACCGATCTGCAGAAATAGCAGCGCCGTCAACCGAACTTGACCAACATCCTTCGGGCCGCACCCTGCGGCCCGGCCATTCTTCATGCCAGATGCGGTCCAGCCGCCGCGGGAGATTTGTGATGTCCGATCTTGACCTGTGCTACATGCCCGCCAGCGAGGCGTTGCGGCTGTTCAAGGCGAAGAAACTGTCGCCTGTCGACCTGATGCAGGCCACCATCCGCCGCGCCGAAGCGACCAAGGCGACAATCAACTGCTTCACCTTCACCCATTTCGACGAGGCGATGAATCTCGCCAGAAAAGCCGAAGCGAAATACGCCAAGGGCGCCAGGACCGGTGCGCTCGAGGGTCTGCCGATCGGCATCAAGGATGAGAGCTACATCAAGGGCAAGCCGACCTCGCATGGCTCGCTGCTGTCGAAGGACGCCATTGGTGGCCACACGTCGACGATGAACGAGCGTGTCATGAAGGCCGGCGGCATAGTGCATGCCCGCACGGCGACGCCCGAATTCAGCTGCGCCGGTTACACCTGGTCGAAGCGCTGGGGCGTGACGCGCAACCCCTGGAATCCGGATTATACGCCGGGCGGTTCGTCGGGTTCGGCGGCGACGCTGGCCTCGGGCACATCGTCGATCGCCACCGGCTCGGACATTGCCGGCTCGATCCGCATCCCTGCCTCGGCCTGCGGCCTGGTCGGCTTCAAGCCGCCTTACGGCCGCAACCCCGACGAGCCGCCCTTCAACCTCGACTTCTACTGCCACACCGGGCCGCTGGCCCGAAATGTCGGGGATACGATCCTGCTGCAAAATGTCATGGCCGGACCGAGCCCGCTCGACATCGCCACGCTGCGCCCGAAACTGCGCCTGCCGCTCGACTACAAGCCGATCAAAGGCTGGAAGATTGCTTTCTCGATGGATCTCGGATCGTTCGAGGTTCACCCTGACGTGCGCAAGAACACGCTCGCTGCTTGCGACGTGTTCCGCTCGCTCGGCGCTACCGTCGAGGAGGTCGACCTTGGCTGGGGCGACGAGGTGCTCAAGGCGGGCATGGCCTATCTGGAGCATCTCTTCGGCGCCTCGCTGGCGCCACTGCTCGCCAAGCACGGCAAGGACATGACCAGCTATGCCAGGCAGTTTGCGCAGGATGGGCAGAAGTCGAAGGCGACGGATTTTGTCGCGACCCTGGACGTAGCGGCCGGGATGTACCAGACGCTGGGGCCGTTGCTGGAAAAATACGATGTGCTGATCTGCCCGACCAACGCGCTGCCGGCGGTGCCGGCCGAATTCGATCAGACCAAAGGCACGGTCGAGATCAACGGCGAGCACGTAAACCCGTCGCTGGGTTGGGTGATGACGACGCCGTTCAACATGCTAAGCCGCTGCCCGGTTCTGTCCGTGCCGTCGGGCCGTGCCGCCAATGGCGTGCCGACCGGCATCCAGATTGTCGGCCGCACCTATAGCGACGCCGATGTTTTCCGGGCGGCGATGGCCTATGAGACGGCTCAGGGTCAATGGTACACGAATGCCGGGACACGCCCGTCGCTCTGAGTCCGCGAAGAGCCGGCGTGCCAAAGCAGTGGCGGGATGTTTTCGCCGGGGAAAGGCCTGACGACAATGGCGCAACGCAAAGCCACCGCTGAGGCGGGAAAAAGCAAGGCGACCAAGGGTGCGGCGAACGACGTCGCGCCCAAGGACCGCCGGCGCGAACGCGGCGAAGCGAGCATCCAGCGTATCATCGATGCCACCATCGAGCTCATCGCCGAGGAGGGACTGGCGAGCGTCACCATGCAGCGCATCGCCGAGCATGTCGGATCGTCCAACGCGCTGGTGGTGTTTCATTTTCGCAGCAAGGAGAACCTGTTCCGGGCCGTGCTGCAGTATCTCAGCGATCAATATGACGCGCTGTGGATCACGTTGGTGCGGGCGCCCGGCCTGTCGCCGGTGGAACGGGCCTTGGGCGCGGTCGATTGCGCACAGCGCTTCGCCCGGCTGCATCCGAAATGGGTTTCGGTGTTCGTCGTGTTTTCCAGCGACCGCAAGAGCATGCAGATCTACAATGAAATCGGCCTGCCCAGCGATCTCGCCTACACCGCCGAGGCGCGAGAGCTGCTGATAGAAATCGCCCGTGACGGCGGCTACACCGGCGTCGACATAGACACGTTATCGGAGAGCCTGAACTATCTGGTTCACGGCGCCTGGTATTGGGATCATCTCAACCCGTCCAGCCGCGACACCGACGTGCTGCGCAAGACGATGCTCCTCCTGCTGCATCAGGCGTTTCCGCGGCATTTTGAGTTGATGCGCTAGGCTCCCGGTCAGCACGTTCCGAGCATCAAGCATTCGCTCAAACGTACCTCGCCATTTGTTATTTCGCCCGAGCGCTCAATCTCATGAAAATTAGCAACTGCTAAAATTTCCGCTTTGCATTTTTTGTTTTTCTCTGGTGACCATGCAAAGCCATGATAATCTGAGCGTCTTGCTCCGGTTTGGCCGAGTTGCTGGGGCCACCCTCAGTTGGGGAAATCGTCAATAAGGGCTTTTTTGAGCAATCCCTAATATATACGATTTGATCAGCCGGCCTGGCTCCCAAGCCCTCGGGCCGGTCAGGCCCGACAGTTCACGGATTTACCCCAATGATCTGTCGGGCCGCTTGGAAGTTTCCCTCGCTCAGACACGTTGGATTATGATAGGCGCATGCTCTGCATTTTTTGATCGAAAAGCGCGAGCTTGGTCATATAGCCGATCCTGATCCTCGCGTCGCAGTGATCGCAATTGAAGGCAGATATAACCTTCACCCACGAGCCCCTTTTCACGATTACGTGGGAACAGTTGGGGCATTTGAATTTCAAGTACTCGTCCATCATTTTTTCTGAAATGGGCATGGTGCCACTCCCCCAGCAACTGAACGGTGGCGGTCTTCAGCTGAACCACCAAGTGTGACTTGAACTTCCATGCTAAGCAATGGTTCCTGCCAGGGCCTTCGGACTTACGGTGCAACGGACCAAAGTCGGAAGTCGAAAAGCGCTTTGTCATCGGAAGGTATTGATCCCCACCCCATTTCTTCGTCCCGCACTCCCTTGAGGGACCAAAGTCTGACTCGCACACGCATTGGGCCTAGACGGGCAACGGACGCTTTCTTGGCGGCCGCTTTGGGGGGTAAAAGAACCCACCAATGCAGACGCATGCGTGAATGCCGTTATTGCCCTTCCGATCATCCGGGAAGGGCTCCTGGTTTACAGTGGTTGCCAGTTTCAAGCGCCTTCGGGGGCCGAAAAGTGATCATCGAGCTATTTGGCCCGGCCGGCTCAGGTAAGACCACTTTCGCACATGCGCTTCAACGTCATCTGCAAGCACAAGGCTACGTCGCCAAGGTAGTGCTTTCATATGAACCCGGTGTCCATCGTTCACCGCTAGACCCTAGTGGGTTCCGCTATGCACTACACCGTATTGCCATATCAACGATCAGGACTGCCGCCTTTGCTTGTCACCCTATCGACAACGCCGAAGGGTTCAGACTGACCGGCAAGCTGATAAGGATTCTGGCGCCGAGAAATCCGATCTGGCTGATCAGGTTCAGTCAGTATCTCATGGCTCTCTCCCACGTTTGGCATCAACCGTACGACGCTGGTCAGATTGTGATCTTCGACCAAGGTTTTATCCAGCTTGTCTCTTCATTGGCCGTGTTCAGCGGCGTTTCGGACGTAGAGAAACTTAAATCTGCTTTGGAACTGATCCCATCATCGCATCTTGCCATAGCTACCAGCGCGGCCGAGCCATTGCTGTCACAGCGCCTGAGTGCTCGACTCCTTCGGCAGACCTATATGGAGCGCCTGTTCGAGGCGGATTGCAGAACCAACCTGCAATCGATCCCAATAATCGACCGCGTAAAAAGCATCCTTCTCGGCAGTGGCAAGTTCGTATTAAGCATCGATACGTCGGATGAAGGCGGTCTGCAGGAAAGTGTAGCTCGAGTTGCAAGGGAGATTGGCGCGATGGGCTCTGATGGACAGTGCAAAGCTGCGGAAGCCTAACGCCCAACGCCGATAGAACCGCAGCTGCCCGTCGATATCGTCGGTGAGGATATTCTTCAGGTCGCCGGCAGGCGTCTCGGTGTTCGTCGTGTTCTCCAGCGACCGCAAAAGCATGCGGATCTACAATGAAATCGGCGCGCCCAGCGATCTCGCCTACACCGCCGAAGCGCGAGAGCTGCTGATCGAGATTTCGCGCAGGGGCGGCTATACCGGCGTCGACATAGACACGCTGTCAGAGAGCCTGAACTATCTGGTTCACGGCGCCTGGTATTGGGATCATCTCAACCCGTCCAGCCGCGACACCAACGTGCTGCGCAAGACGATGCTCCTCCTGCTGCACCAGGCGTTTCCGCGGCATGTTGAGTTGACGCGTTAGGTTCCCAGTTAGGTCAGCCAAGGCTCACAAAGCTGGATGGCTCTTCCATGGATCGTCGAGCGGAACTGGTGCCCCCGGACGGAATCGAACCGCCGACCTTCGGTTTACAAAACCGCTGCTCTACCAGCTGAGCTACAAGGGCACGGCGCTCCGGTTAGCATATTTGCCGCGCCAGTAAAGACAAAACTCCGTTTTCGATTGCTAATGGACCCCTCGGCCCGGCAAAGGGGGCCATGCTGAAAACCGCCAATTCCTTTCCTACATATCATCAAGGTGCAATCGCCTGGTTAGGGGGCTCGCATGATCAGACTTGTCGTCATTCTCCCGCTCGTCGTCATCGCCTGGTTTCTCGCGGTGAAGCTCATCAGGGACGTGAAGAGCGCCAATATCGACTGGACCGGAATTGCAACGATCGTCGGCTTTATCGCGATGGCGTTCTGGCTGCGGCATGTCACGTGAATGGGGTGACAGAGAGTGAGTAGGGGAATAGTCAGTAGTGAGTAGGGGGCTTAAGGAGCTAGGGCAGGATCCAACCTAATCCCTACTGCCTACTCACTACTCGCAAAACCCTCGAACCTTTCGCTGTGGCGCTAAGATCCACCGAGCGACGAGATCCTTGCCTCAATAGCGTTTTTGCCGGCTCGAGAAAAAAATCAAAAACCCGTCGAACCTTTTTCTTCGCGGCAACGACAGATGATCAAGAGGCGGATGGATCGCCTCTAGCAACGAAACAAGGAGATCATCATGTTCACGCGCAAAATCGCTTCTGCCCTTATCGCCAGCACCGTCGCCGCCACCTCGCTGGTCGGCACCGTCCAGCCCTCGGCCGCCCACAGCCATCACCACAACCGCGAAATCGGCATCGGCATCGCCGCCGGCGTTGGCGGCTTCGTGCTCGGCAGCCTGCTCAGCCAGCAGCCGCGTACCGTCTATGTCGACGACGAGGGTGGTTCCTGGCACGTCCGCCGCTGCGCCAACCGCTACGCTAGCTACGATCCGTACTCCGACACCTATGTCGGCTATGACGGCTATCGCCACTACTGCCACCTCTAGAGGTCGGCTTCAGGCAATGAAGAAGGGGCTCCACTGCCCCTTTTTCATTCACGCTAGGATTTCTGCGTGTCGATCGGCAACCCCGCCGCGCGGCAGGCATCCGCAATCGCCCCTTGCTGCGTGTTGCCCATCGCGGCGAGTTCGAAGTTGTTGTCGGCATCCGGGTAAATCCTGCCAAGGAAGGGCTGGTAGTCAGCAGAGCCGCCGGCAGCGTTCTTGTCATCGACAGAGCCGCATATCACGATCTCTTTGCGGCCGTTCATCGTGCGCTCGCCGGCCAGTATGGGTCCGAACCTCGCAGCCACCGGGTTTTTCAAGTGCTGGCGCACGCCAATGGTGATGGTCTCCTCCAGGGCGAGCGAGACCGCAATGGGATCGGCGCGCTGGCTCGCGGCGGGTTCAGGTCGCGGCGGGGTCGTCGCCACGCAACCGCAAAGCGAAGCGAAGAGCAAAAGCTGGACCGTTTTCCGCATGCTCGCCTTTTTGCATGCCTGCGAAAGCCGCGGCAAGACGGCCAACGTCCATGTGGCCGGCGATGTACAGCGATTTTGCGAAAGTCTAGTCTGCCACCCGAGCGCCAATTGAGGGGAGGGTGGTTTGGACGAGCAGGACCCGAAGGAAGACCTGATCGAGCCGGTTTTCCGCAATGGCACGGTCACCACCGTCGGCATCCTGCTGGCGTTCTCGCTGGGTTTCGTCACCCATTGGGCGGCCAACCCGATACCGTGGCAACTCCATCATTTGCTTGCCGTGGTGCCGATCCTGGTTGGCATCGCCCTGCAGATGCGGGCGCTGTCGTTGCTGCTCGACCTGGATTCGCTCCGCCGGCCAATCTACGAACGCGCGAACCGCATCTTCATGGCCGGCATCATCCTGACCGCCTGCGGCGTCGGGCTGGCGATTCTGCTTGATGTCTTCGAGGTATCGGCGAGGAGCGCGCTGGTCGGGGCTTAGTCAGGTCAGCCTGACGCCGCCGATCATCTTCGTCACCTCCGCGGCCGCGTCGCGCACCAGCGGCCCGATCTCGCCCAGCCGCTCCGGCGTCACCCGCACCGTCGGGCCGGAGACCGAAACACCGCCGATCGGTTCGCCGAACTCGTTGAAGATGGCGGCGGCCACGCAGCGCATGCCGGGATGGCGCTCCTCGTCGTCGACCGACCAGCCGCGATGCTTGATGACAGCGAGATCATGGGCGAGCGCCGAGATATCCGACAGCGTCTTGTCGGTGAATTGCTGCAGGCCCGATTTGCGCAGGATGGCGGCAACGCGTTCCGGCTCGAGCTGCGCCAGCACCGCCTTGCCGATGCCTGAGGCATGGAAGGAGCTGCGCGTGCCCGGGCGGAAGAAGGCCCGGATCGCCTGATGCGTCTCGACCTGGCTGACGAAAACGACGCAATCGTCCTCGGCGACGCCGAGATTGGCGGTTTCACCGGTCTTTTCCATCAATTCCTGCATGACGACGCGGGCGCGGTCGACCAGCTTGCGCCGGCGCAGGAAGGCCGCGCCCATGCGGTAGGTCTCGACGCCGATCGACCATAGCTGGTCCGACGTATCGAACTCGACCATGCCGTGGTTCTGCAACGTCGTCAGCATGCGGTAGGCGGTGGAGGCGGCGAGCTCGCTGCGCGCCGATATTTCGCTCAACGACAGGCCGCTGCCTTCGGCAACAATGGCCAGGATGCGCAAGGCGCGGTCGAGCGACTGCACCGAGCCGGCCTCGGTCGGTCCGTTGAAGGCGCGGGGACGGCCGCGCTGGCGTTTTTCGCTGGTCTCCATGGGGGCATTGTCGCCGATTTCTCCAAAAGCACAATGAAAAAGTTTTTCACCGATTTTTTGAATCGGATTTATGGAAAACGAAAAAGTAAGCGAAATCAGTCGGTAGTAGCGGTTTTCTAGAAATGAAAAATTATTTTGAAAAAATTGAAAAATGGCCAGCGCGCTGGCATTGTCAGCCAACCAACAATCTTGCGGAGGCTGACATGGCCAGGATGCGCGCTGTCGACGCAGCGGTTCTCGTTCTCGAAAAGGAAGGCATTGCCTGCGGTTTCGGCGTGCCAGGCGCGGCGATCAATCCGTTCTATTCGGCGCTGAAGGCCAGGGGTTCGATCCGCCACATACTGGCGCGGCATGTCGAGGCGGCCTCGCATATGGCCGAAGGCTATACGCGGGCCAAGGCCGGCAACATCGGCCTCTGCATCGGCACTTCCGGCCCGGCCGGCACCGATATGATCACCGGCCTCTACTCGGCGGCCGCGGATTCCATTCCAATCCTGTGCATCACCGGCCAGGCGCCGCGGGCACGGCTGAACAAGGAGGACTTCCAAGCGGTCGACATTGCTGCCATCGCCGCACCGGTCGCCAAATGGGCGGTTACAGTCATGGAGCCCTATCTGGTGCCGATGGCGTTGCAGAAGGCGTTTCATCTGATGCGCTCGTCGCGGCCGGGTCCGGTTCTGATCGACCTGCCGGTCGACGTGCAACTGGCCGAGATCGAGTTCGACATCGACGCCTATGAGCCGCTCGTCCCGTTCAAGCCGGCCATGTCGCGCGCCCAGGCCGAGAAAGCGCTGGCGATGCTCAACGCGGCGGACAAGCCGCTGATCGTTGCCGGCGGCGGCATCATCAATGCCGACGCGTCGGATCTGTTGATCGAGTTCGCCGAGATTACCGGCGTGCCGGTCATCCCGACGCTGATGGGCTGGGGCGTGATCCCCGACGATCACCGGCTGATGGCCGGCATGTGCGGGCTGCAGACGTCGCACCGCTACGGCAATGCGACGATGCTGGAAGCCGATTTTGTCTTCGGCATCGGCAACCGCTGGGCCAACCGCCACACCGGTTCGGTCGATGTCTACACCAAGGGCAAAAAATTCATCCATGTCGACATCGAGCCCACCCAGATCGGCCGTGTCTTCGCACCGGATCTCGGCGTCGTCTCGGATGCGGGTGCGGCACTCAAGATTTTGCTCGACGTCGCCACTGAATGGCGCACGGCGGGCAGGCTGCGCGACTGGTCAAGCTGGGCGAAGAAATGCCAGAGCCGCAAGAAGACGATGAAGCGCAAGACGCATTTCGAGCAGGTGCCGTTGAAGCCGCAGCGCGTCTATGAGGAGATGAACAAGGCGTTCGGCCGCGACACCACCTATGTCACCACGATCGGCCTGTCGCAGATCGCCGGCGCGCAGTTCCTGCATGTCTACAAGCCGCGCAACTGGATCAATTGCGGCCAGGCCGGCCCGCTCGGCTGGACGCTGCCGGCCGCGCTTGGCGTGCGCGCCGCCGATCCGGACCGCACCATCGTGGCGCTGTCGGGCGACTACGACTTCCAGTTCATGATCGAGGAACTGGCGGCCGGCGCGCAGCACAAATTGCCCTACATCCATGTCGTCGTGAACAATGCCTATCTCGGCCTGATCCGCCAGGCGCAGCGCGGTTTTTCGATGGATTTCGAGGTCAGCCTCGCCTTTGAGAACGTCAACCGGGCTAACGATCCCGAGGCCGGCTACGGCGTCGACCATGTCGCGGTCGCCGAGGCGATGGGCTGCAAGGCGGTGCGGGTGCGCAAGCCGGAAGAGTTCGCCGGCGCGTTCGAGGAAGCGCAGCGGCTGATGAAGGAACATCAGGTGCCGGTGGTGCTCGAATTCATCCTCGAACGCGTCACCAACATTTCCATGGGCACGGAAATCGACAAGATCACCGAATTCGAAGACCTTGCCGAAAGCCATGAGGATGCGCCGACGGCCATCGTCCTCCTGGATTAAGCTTTGGCGGGAAGAAGGAGAAAAAGAATGCCGCGTTTTTCAGCCAATCTGTCGATGCTGTTTGGCGAGCACGAATTCCTCGACCGCTTCGACGCCGCCGCCCGCGCCGGCTTCAAGGGCGTCGAATATATCGGCCCGTATGATCACGCGCCTGACGTGGTCGCGGCGCGGTTGAAGAAGAACGGGCTCAGCCAGGTGCTGTTCAACCTGCCGGTCGGCGACTGGGGCAAGGGCGAGCGGGGCATTGCCGTTTTGCCCGACCGCGTACCGGAGTTCCGGCAAGGCATCGCCAAGGCGATCTCTTACGCCCATGCACTCGGCTGCGAGCAGGTCAATTGCCTCGCCGGCATCGCGCCGCAAGGGGCGGATCGTTCGGTGCTGGAAAATACCTTTGCCGAGAACCTGGCGTTCGCGGCGGAGAAACTGGAGCAGGCCGGCATCCGGCTGCTTATCGAGCCGATAAACACCCGCGATATCCCAGGGTTCTTCCTCAACTATTCGGACCAGGCGCTGGCGTTGATCGACCGCGTCGGCTCGAAGAACCTGTTCCTGCAATACGACATCTATCACATGCAGATCATGGAGGGGGATCTCGCCCGTACCATCGAGGCTAACCTTGGCCGCATTGCGCATATCCAGCTTGCGGACAATCCCGGCCGTCACGAGCCGGGGACGGGCGAGATCAATCATCCCTTCCTCTACGAGCACATCGACAGGATTGGCTATTCCGGCTGGGTTGGGGCGGAATACAAGCCGAAGGCGGGAACGGAGGCTGGCCTGGGGTGGTTCCGGGAGCTCAACGGGCAGGGGAGTGCCGCGGCGTAGCTGTTGGCAAATACTCGGCGTTGGTGCCGCCCCTCACCCTTACCCTCTCGCCGTGAAGAACGGGGAGAGGGGGTCGCCGGCGTCGGAGCGCTTCCCCTCTCCCCGTCACTATACGGGGAGAAGGTGCCGGCAGGCGGATGAGGGCGCGCCGCTAGCGTTCAATCAGTCTGGACAAGACTTTTAGGAGAAACAATGGAAACCATCGGCTTCATCGGCCTCGGCATCATGGGCGCACCGATGGCGGGGCATCTGGTCGATGCCGGCTACACTGTCATTGCCAGCGACCATCGCTCGAAGGCGCCGGCCGATCTCGTCGCCAAGGGCCTGAAGACTGTCAGCGGCCATGCCGCCGTGGCGAAAGCCGCCGACATCGTCATCACCATGGTGCCCGACACGCCGCAAGTGGCCGACGTGCTGTTCGGCGACAATGGCGTCGCATCCGGCCTCAGCAAAGGCAAGCTCGTCATCGACATGAGTTCGATCTCGCCGATCGAGACCAAGACCTTTGCCAAAAAGATCAACGATCTCGGCTGCGACTATCTCGATGCGCCGGTGTCGGGCGGCGAGGTCGGCGCCAAGGCGGCGTCGCTGACCATCATGGTCGGCGGTGAGGATAAGGCGTTCGAGCGCGCAAAGCCTGTCTTCGAGAAGATGGGCAAGAACATCACGCTTGTCGGTCCGAACGGCGTCGGCCAGACCACCAAGGTCGCCAACCAGATCGTCGTTGCGCTGACCATCGAAGCCGTCGCCGAGGCGCTGGTCTTTGCCTCAAAAGCCGGCGCCGATCCGGCCAAGGTCAGGCAAGCACTGATGGGCGGACTGGCGGCATCGCGCATCCTCGAAGTGCATGGCGAGCGCATGGTCAAGCGCACCTTCGCGCCGGGCTTTCGCATCGAACTGCACCAGAAGGACCTTAATCTGGCGCTGGAAGGCGCCAAGGCGCTTGGTGTTTCGCTGCCCAACACCTCGACCACGCAGCAGCTGTTCAACTCATGTGCGGCCAATGGCGGGGCGAAGGAGGATCACTCGGCGCTGGTTCGGGCGCTGGAGCGGATGGCAGGACATGAGGTGGGTGAATAGTGAATGGCAAGCCACTCAACCATTCACCATTGACTATTCACCATTCACTTTCCCAGGAATTTCCGCGCTGCATACAAACTCACCGCCGCGGCGTTCGACACATTGAGCGATCTGATGGCGCCGGGCATGTCGAGGCGGGCGAGTGTCGTCACCGTCTCGCGCGTCTTCTGGCGCAGGCCTTTGCCTTCGGCGCCGAGCACCAGCGCGATCTTGTCGCCTGAAAAACTCGTTTCGAGTTCGGCCGGGCCGTCCGAATCGAGGCCGATGGTCTGGAAGCCGGCCTCATGTAGTTGTCCCAGCGCGTCGGCCAGATTCTTCACCTCGACCTGATCGATATGCTCAAGCGCGCCAGAGGCCGATTTGGCCAGCACGCCGGATTCCTGCGGGCTATGGCGGGCGGTCGTGATCAGCGCGCCCGCGCCGAAGGCGACCGAGGAACGCAGGATGGCGCCGACATTGTGCGGGTCGGTGACCTGGTCGAGCACCAGCACCAGTTTTGTATCGCCGAGCGCGTCGAGGCGTTTCGGCTTCAGCGGCTCGGCCTCGATCAGCACGCCCTGGTGGACGGCGTCCGAACCGGTGACCTTGTCGATCTCCTTCGGCTCGACCAGCTCCGCCTTGAACGGCAGCGCGGCGAGGTCGGCAATCGCAAGCCGCTCGGCGGCGTTGCGAGTCACCAGCATTTTTTTGATCTTGCGCCGCGGATTGTCGAGCGCGGCCCGCACCGTGTGCAGGCCATAGAGTCGCACCAGTCCGTCTGCGGCGTTCTCGCCCGGCGGCACCGGCTGGCGCGGCCGGAAGGCGGGCGCACCGCCGGCCTTCTCGTCGCGGTGGGCGCGGCGCAGCTTGGCGTAGTGGGTGTCTTTGGCGGTCTTGGGCGTGTTGTCATTGCTCATGGCCGGCTTCTATAGCTGTGTCGCAAGGGCATGGATACAGGCAGAAAGCCGGCTTGCCGGGCGGGCTGTCAAAATCAGCGCATTTTGCCGAGACGTGCGGTTGACACCCACTGGCCTTGCCGCCATAAGGCGCTTCGCTGATTTCGGACAAAACCTTGGTTTCGACCGGATCGGCGAGAATGCCTCGTTGCAAGGCTTCGACGGCAGGCTGGAGAGGTGCCCGAGTGGTTAAAGGGGACGGACTGTAAATCCGTTGGCTTAGCCTACGTTGGTTCGAATCCAACCCTCTCCACCACTGCCAGCCCGTCAGCCCTGAAGCGAAGCGGGTATAGCTCAGTGGTAGAGCAGCAGCCTTCCAAGCTGAATATGCGGGTTCGATTCCCGCTACCCGCTCCAAACTTTCCCCAATCCGCATCAGATTTCAGCGAATACCTCCACGATGTTGCCGTCGGGACTTTTCGGTTTCCGTCTACACGCCGGTCGATCCATCGACCACCAGGCAGTTCGCGGCGCTGTCGAAGCCATGCCCGACAGCCGCAAGGCGATGCCGGGCGTCTTGGCTGAAAATGCTGGAGCGGCGCCCTAGCTGTTGAAAGCGGACGCGACTTGGTGCTGCTGCGGCACCTGGCCGTTCGGCGTCAGCTTGTCGACAATGCCGGGCAGGGCGGTGGACAGCTGCTTGAGCAGTTCCTGCTCGTCCAGCCCGGTCCTTTGCGCGATCTCGCGAATGACCTGAGGACCGATCGCCTTGCCAAGATCATTGGCGTTGATCGGCTGGTTCTGTCCGGTGCCGACCCAGGAATCGGCAACATTGCCATGGCCGGCGTCTTTCAACTTGTCGAGCAATCCGCCCAGTCCGCCAAGCAGGCCGCCGTCGCCGGAGGCGGTGGTTCCTGTAGGGGCAGGCGTTTGAGGCTGGGCAGGCACGTCAGGCTGTTCGGCATTTCTGCCGCTCAGCATCTTTCCGACCAGCAGCGCGCCGAGCGCGATCATCAGCGGTTTGGTGATGTTGCCACCGGGTACGGCGTTGTCAAAAAGTCCCATAGGTCCAATCCTCCGTAGCGACCAAGCCCCGTCCCATCGCTAGAATGGAGCGCGGGGGCCGAATTTCAAGTTGGCTTGAGCTTTTGACAATCATGTGACCATGATCGGCCGGCGGGGGAATGGAGAGGAAAAATGGGCATCATAAGCTGGATCATCCTCGGCGTCATCGCCGGCTTCATCGGCAGCAAGATCGTCAACAAGACCGGCCAGGGCCTGATCATGGATATCGTGCTCGGCATTGTCGGCGCCATTGTCGGCGGTGTGATCTTCAGCGCCTTCGGCGCTTCGGGTGTGACCGGCCTCAACATCTGGAGCCTGATCGTCGCCGTGATCGGCGCGGTGGTCGTGCTGTGGGCCTATCATCAGATCAGCGGCAGGCGGGCGCTTTAAGCGCCAGTTCTGCCGAACTGGCTGGCTGCCGATACGTTGCCGTGAAGGCTAGGCGACGACGGTCAGCCTGCGCTTGCGTTCATCCAGCGAGACGATCGTGAGTCCGCTCGCCACCACCAGCAGGATGCCGCACACGGCCAAGGCATTCGGGAACTGCCCGAACACCAGCACGCCTGAAATGACCGCCCAGACGGTGAAGCAGTAGTAGAACGGCGCCACGACGCCGGTCGGCCCGACGCGATAGGCCATGAAGATGAAGAAATGGCCGAAGATCAGGAAGAACCCGGCGCCGGCCATCAACAGCAGGTGACGGGCTTCCGGCATCTCCCAGCGCTCGGATGCCAGATGCGCGGCGCCGGCGCCGATCAGCACCACCACGACGGCGGAAATGGCGACGATCATGCCCGGCACCTCGGCCGGGACTCGCCTGCCGGCGAGATCGCGCGCGGCCGACAGGGCGGCGTTGCCGAGCGCCAGCAAGGCATAGACCGAGATGCCCTCCATGGTCGGCTGCGCCACCATGACCGCGCCGACGAAGCCGAGCCCGATCAGCGCCATGCGCACGCCGCCGATCCGCTCGCCGAACAGGATGGAGGAGCCGACCAGCATCAAAAGCGGGGTGATCTGCCCTAGCGCGGTTGAATCGGCGATCTGCATGTTGGCCAGCGCCACCACGTAGCAAAGGATCGCCGCCAGCTCGAGCAGGTTACGGCGCAGCACGCGCTTGTCGAAGATCAGCGGGATCTGCCTGCCATAGCCGAGCAAGAATAGCAGCGGCACGCCCCACAGCGTGGCCGCGACCCCGCGCAGGAACAGCACCTCATAGGACGGCAAGCCCGCGGTGGCGAGCTTCATCATCGTGTCGTTGACGAGATAGGACCCCGTCGAGACGATCATGAACAGCGGGCCGCGTATGGATGTGGGGATGAAATGCATCGGGCGACCAAATCAGACCGGCGCCGCAGCGGCAATGGGCCAAGCGCGGGCTGCCAATCCAGCAAGGAAGAGCCAGGACATAGCCGGGAGTTGCAGACACGCGCTGAAGCCGGCGCCATTTCATTTCCCGTCGCGCGTTCCTATATCAGCGCCATATCCCCCGCAATCGGATCATCGGTTCGGACCGAGTGGACAGCGCACCCGGCCACAAGGCACTTGTGTTTTTCGGCGGTAGTCGCTAATCGCCCCGCATTCGACTGAACTGAAGGTCAAGGCCGTCCAAGGAAAGAGACTATGGCAAAAGGTAAATTCGAGCGCACTAAGCCTCATGTGAACATCGGCACGATTGGTCACGTTGACCATGGCAAGACGTCGCTGACGGCGGCGATCACGAAGTATTTTGGCGAATACAAGCGCTACGACCAGATCGATGCGGCGCCCGAAGAGAAGGCCCGCGGCATCACCATTTCGACGGCTCACGTCGAATACGAGACGGCCAACCGCCACTATGCCCACGTCGACTGCCCCGGCCACGCCGACTATGTGAAGAACATGATCACCGGTGCCGCGCAGATGGACGGCGCGATCCTGGTGGTTTCGGCTGCCGACGGCCCGATGCCGCAGACCCGCGAGCACATCCTGCTTGCCCGTCAGGTCGGCGTGCCGTCGATCGTTGTGTTCCTGAACAAGGTCGACCAGGTCGACGACGCCGAACTGCTCGAACTGGTCGAGCTCGAGGTTCGCGAGCTTCTGTCGAAGAACGAGTTCCCCGGCGACGACATTCCGATCGTCAAGGGCTCGGCGCTGGCTGCTCTGGAAGATTCGAACAAGACCATCGGTGAAGACGCGATCCGCGAGCTGATGGCTCAGGTCGACGCCTACATCCCGACGCCGGTTCGTCCGCTGGACAAGCCGTTCCTGATGCCGATCGAAGACGTGTTCTCGATCTCGGGTCGTGGCACGGTCGTGACCGGCCGCGTCGAGCGTGGCGTGGTCAAGGTCGGCGAGGAACTGGAGATCATCGGCATCCGTCCGACGACCAAGACGACCTGCACGGGCGTTGAAATGTTCCGCAAGCTGCTCGATCAGGGCCAGGCCGGCGACAACATCGGCGCGCTGCTGCGCGGCGTTGACCGTGAAGGTGTCGAGCGCGGCCAGGTCCTGGCCAAGCCCGGTACGGTTAAGCCGCACAAGAAGTTCGTGGCCGAAGCCTACATCCTGACCAAGGACGAAGGTGGCCGTCACACGCCGTTCTTCACCAACTACCGTCCGCAGTTCTACTTCCGCACGACCGACGTGACCGGCATCATGTCGCTGCCGGAAGGCACGGAGATGGTGATGCCCGGCGACAACATCACGGTCGATGTCGAGCTGATCGTGCCGATCGCCATGGAAGAGAAGCTGCGCTTCGCCATCCGTGAAGGCGGCCGCACCGTCGGTGCCGGCATCGTCGTCACCATCAAAGAATAATCGAGCCCGGCATCCGCCGGATCGACAAGGAAAGGGCGGCCTCAAGGCCGCCCTTTTTCGTTGACTGATGCCCAGATGTGCCTGTTTTGGTGTCCCAATCTCTGTGCAAGTCTCTGGGCCTATACTAGTATAGGTTGCTATTGAGGGGCTTGGTCGGATGGTTCCACGGCACCGTTTTCAGGGTTGGGCGTGCCGGGCACTGGGGCTGATCTGCCTGGTGTCGCTGCTTGCCATGGGCAATGCCGCCTTCGCGGGCCAGACAGAAAATTCCGAGCCGGACCCGGATTCGCCGATGCGGTTCGTCGTCGTGCGCAGCAATGCGCCGGGCTGCGAGCCGACCTGCCCGGAATGGATATCGGCCGAGGGTGCGATATCGGCAAAGTCGCCGGCGCTGCTCAAGGCCGCCCTGAAAACGCTCGGCCGCCGCAAACTGCCGATCGTCGTCAACTCACCCGGCGGCGATGTCGATGCGGCCATCGCCATGGGCCGTATGATCCGCAAGAACAAGCTCGACATCGCGGTCGGCCGGACCTGGTTTGTCGGCTGCGAGCCGGGGGTGAAGAACTGCAAGGAGAACGACGCCAAGGGCTCGCACTATATCGGCAACCCCTATGTGCTCGGCAGCTATTGCGCGTCCGCTTGCCCGATGATGCTGGCCGGCGGCACCAGGCGCCTGGTCGGGCCGCTGGCCTATCTCGGCGTCCACCAGATCACGACCACGGTCGTGCAAATGAACGTGCAATATGAAGTCCGCTATCGCGTCGTGAAAGGCAAGAAGCGGGTCATCAGCAAGAAGATCGTCAGCCGCAAGAATGCCGGCAGCTACAAGACCTACGAAATGAGCAAGAAGGTCGAGCGCAAGCTGGCCACCTATTTCAAGGAGATGGGTGTCGACCTCAGTGTGGTCGAAACGATGAAGAGCACGCCAGCCAGCGACATCCAGCAGATCGACCTTAGCGACATGCTGACAATGAAGCTGGTCACCAGCGCGGACGCTGCAGATTTGCTGACCAGCGCAAGCCTGTGCACGCTGGACCTTCCGGCTCAGAATTGTCGCGAAATCCCGGCGAACAAGCCAGCTGGCGGCCTGTCGGCCGTGGCAAAGGCAGCGCCGCCGCCGATGAAGCCGGAGAACGTCCAAACCGATGACGGCATGCGCTTTGTCGTGGTTCGCGGCAGCAACCCGCTCTGCAATCCCGACTGCCCGGAATGGATTGCAGCGCAAGGCGCGATTACGCCTCAGACGCCGCAGAAGCTCAGCCAGTTGCTCGCCACACTTGGCAACCGGCGGCTGCCCGTGGTGATCAGCTCGCGAGGCGGCGACCTCTCCGGCGCCCTGGCGGCGGGTCGGATCATCCATGAAAAGAAACTCGACGTTGCCGTTGCCCGCACTGATTTCGTCGGCTGCGACCCGGCAGAGTGGAATTGCCTGGCCAAGGACGGCGCCTATGCCGGACTGAGTGTCGATGGCGACGGCGACTGCGATTCGGCCTGCGCGCTGATGCTGG